>DAOUFI010000001.1:0-271439 GCA_034430175.1 Anaerolineaceae bacterium
ATGATCATGTCCTTCGATCCCGGTAAAGCTGACAGCGCAATCTACGATGAATCCATCGGCGCTTCACTCGATACCTATCTGACCCACTTTAAGGGCGTCAAGATCGTCTCCACTGATCCTCTGACGATCGAGACCTATGATGATACCTTCGCTCTGGATACCGAGAACAATATCAAAGATTGGTTCCCCAACATCTACGGTATCAGTGGTTACGCTGGTGGTATGATCGCATGGCATAACCTGACCCCCGCTATCCAGGCCCAGGCCGATGGCAAGATGGCCTTCTCCAAGGATATGGCCGAGACCAAACAGGTCGACTATACCAGCCAGATCTCTGGCCCGACCCTGGAAGTCCAGATGGCATATGTTGATCAGGACATCACCAACTCTTACATTCCGTACGCTGCCACCATGGGTGCCTACATCACCGCTGACGAGGCTGTCGCCCGCTATAACAACCTCAAAGCTTTCTATGCCGCCCACGGTCACATCTTCCTCGGAACCGGCCCCTACATGGTCGACAAAGTCTATCCTGTTGAGGGCTCGATCTCCCTGGTCAAATACGATGCCTATCCGTTCCCTGCTGGCCAATTCGCTCAGTTTGCTGAACCGATGATCATGACTATGTCCGTTGATGGCCCGACCTCCGTTGCCGCTGGCACCGAAGCTGCCTTCGACGTAATGATCACCTTCAACGATGAGCCGTATCCTGCCAAAGACATTGACGCTGTTTCTTATACGCTGTTCAATGTTGATGGTTCGATCGTTGCTACCGGCACCGCCGAATTCGTGGCTGATGGTCAGTACAAGGTAACCCTGACTGCTGATCAGACCGCCGCCCTCGAGGCTGGAACCGTCAAGCTGACTGTTGCTGCTGCTTCCAATCAGGTCAGCCTGCCCGCATTCGAGACCGTTGAATTCGTCGTAACCAAGTAAGAGCAAAAAGAGCTTATGTAAGAAGTTACACAACAATTATCAATAGGGGCGTGTGAGCGCCCCTATTGATAAGATTTTCTTAAGAAAGAGATGAAGGAAGCTATGGCTGACTCAACTTCTATTTCAGTAGCACCAACCGGATCGCAGGAAAAACCAGCAACTAAAAGTTTATCCACATTTTTACGCGTGACTAAATACACCGGTGCACGATTGCTTTCACTTGCCGTTACCGTTGTCATCGGGCTTTACTTGACTATTTTGATCGCAAATATGGGTGGGTACGTTGATACGATTCGATTGGCCCAGATTCGTGAAGAAGTGAATGCAGGCATAGCTGGCAACCCGGCATTTAGAACATTAACTCAGGAACAACGGGTCAATTTGGCAAATGAACGAATCCAGAGCAGAGTTCATGCAATGGGTATGGACCAACCGTTCATTATCCGCAGTTTCATTTATCTTAAGGATGCTGTCATCCTTAACCTTGGACGCGCGTATAACATGGCCAGCAATTCAGGCTCAAATGAAGTGAGGATGATCATTATTGAACGTCTTCCACCCACTTTAATCTTGTTTGGTGTCGCTGATCTGGTTTTATTTTTTATTGCCTTGTTTACTGCTCTGGGGCTTTCAAGAAAATATGGGAGTTGGTGGGATAAACTGATCGTTGTGCTGACACCGTTATCATCAGCCCCAGGTTGGTTTTATGGAATTTTCTTAATCTTAATTTTTGCGTCTGTATTAAAGATACTTCCATTTGGAGATATGGTTGACGCCCCTCCTCCAAGCGGATTTTTCCCGTATTTAGTCAGTCTACTCAAGCATATGGTATTGCCCATTTTTGCTTACACACTCAGTTCAATATTTCTGAGCATTTTCTCCTGGAGAACTTTCTTCCTGATCTACTCCAGCGAAGACTATGTTGAAATGGCAAAAGCAAAAGGATTGAGTGACAAGGATATTCAGAGCAAGTATATCCTACGGCCAACTTTGCCAACAATTATCACTAATTTTGCGCTCCTCGTGATCTCGTCCTGGGTTGGCGCTCCGATTTTTGAAACTGTCTTCAATTGGCCAGGTTTGGGCCGAGCTCTTTACAAAGCCGTTGCTTTATACGATACACCAGTGATCATTGGAGAAACGGTTATCTTTTCGTATCTTCTCGCGATCACGATTTTCTTGCTTGATATTGTCTATGCCTTAGTCGATCCTCGCGTAAAGGTTGGAGGAGAATAACCATGTTCAAGAACATCAAAGAGATCTTCCGTTATCCAAGCGTCATCTTCGGTGTAGCAATCATTATTGGCCTTCTAATCCTCTCTGTTTACGCCGTAATCAGTATTCCTTACGCAAAAGCCGTGTCCCTTTGGCGTGGCAGTGAGGCGGACTGGTATCAGAACCCAAAGACTGCAGGCCCAGTGTGGTTGAATTGGTTTAGAAAAGACAAATTACCTGTTACGATCGATATCAAACCAGATAATGAAGTCATCACCAAGACAGTCACCGAAACAAGCAGTGGCAAAGTGATTGATATCACCATCCCATTCAATTTCGAAGCTGATGACTTTGCTGATGATATGGCGATGTACTTCACGTCATCCTTTGATAGCACTCCTCCTTTTGTGGGGATGTCGGTAATTTCTCCTGATGGAACAGAAACTACGATTTCGGGTTTTAAGATTGATCGTAAGTTCTCTTATCGTTTTGACCAGGATAAGAAACTAACCAAGAAACTGAAGAATCTGGTAGCCAGTCAGGGTTTGTTTGTGGATTTGAAGAGTGATAACCTCACAAAACCAATCAAGGGTGAATATACAATAAAAATCCAGGCAATAACATTTGATAAAAATTCAGATGTCAACGCCGAGTTAGTAGTATATGGTCAACTTTGTGGTTGGGCTGGTACGGATATTCTCCGCAGAGATCTGGGTGTGGCATTGCTTTGGGGTACACCAATCGCCTTGATGTTTGGTCTTCTTGCGGCTGTCGGAACCACATTAACCCAATTGATCATCGCCGGTATCAGTGCCTGGTTTGGGGGTTGGGTTGACACACTTCTACAGCGAATTACTGAAGTAAACATGGTACTTCCTTTCTTACCCATGTTGATGATGATCGGTACATTCTACTCAAGGAGTATTTTCGTCATACTTACGGCGGTGATTCTCCTGTCCATATTTGGACAGGGAGTCTTGACTTTCAGGTCCATGTTCTTACAGGTTAAAGAATCCCCCTATATTGAAGCAGCCAGATCATATGGAGCCAGTAACAGGCGCATCATCTTCCAGTATATGGTTCCGAGACTGATCCCGATGCTTATTCCGCAATTCATCGTGCTCATTCCGTCCTACGTGTTCCTCGAAGCTTCTCTAGCCATCCTCGGATTAGGCGATCCCACCCTTCCTACCTGGGGCAAAGTGATCCAGGATGCCGAATCAAACGGCGCGCTTTATCAGGGTTGGTATTATTGGGTAATTGAACCTTCGATCCTGCTGATGTTAACCGGTCTGGCGTTCTCAGTCGTGGGTTATGCCCTGGACCGAGTATTCAATCCACGTTTGAGAGGTCAATAATCATGGCCAACACACCTTTGCTTAAACTCGAAGATCTACTGCTGCATTTCCGAACCACCAAAGGAATCGTGCAGGCAGTTGATAAGGTCAATTTTGAACTCGCGCACAATGAAGCTGTGGTTGTGGTGGGTGAATCCGGTTGTGGTAAAAGCTCCCTGGCGAAAGCAATCTTGCGCTTGCTACCGAAAAATGTAGCCAGTTACTCAGGTAAAGCTTTCCTGAATGGTACCGATACCATGGCCATGGATGATGAAACATATAGGACGAAAGTACGCTGGAATCAGATGTCAATGGTACCTCAAGGTGCCATGAACTCCTTAAACCCCGTGCTTACCATCGGCGACCAGGTAACCGAGCCCTATATTTTACATACCGGAGCCAGCAAAGCTGATGCAGAAAAACAGGCGAAGGAAGTCTTCCAAAAAGTAGGTGTTCCCACAAGTTTCTTTAATCGTTATGCGTTTGAATTAAGTGGTGGAATGAGACAACGTACCATCATTGCCATGGCTCTGATCACCATGCCAGATCTGATTATCCTTGACGAACCCACCTCCGCGCTCGATGTTCTGACCCAGGCGAATATTTTTAACGTTCTAAAACGGTTAAAGAAAGAACTTGAGATTAGCTACATCCTGATCACGCATGATATCGCCACCTCAAGCGAGCTTGCTGATAAGGTTGCTGTGATGTATGCCGGTCAGATCGTTGAGGTAAACGACGCGGTAAAATTCTTCATAGAACCCCTTCATCCATATTCCAGGATGTTGATGGATAGTGTTCCGCGGTTACGTGGCGTCAAAGAGCCGGATTTCATTGTCGGTCAACCCCCCAGCTTGTTGAACCCACCCACAGGTTGCCGTTTTGCTGAACGCTGCCCCAAGCGTTATGGCGATTGCGCGAATGAACCGCCGACCTTCTTGCATAATGGCCATCAAGTAAAATGCTGGCTCTACAAGTGATCTGAGGAGCATATTCATGGAAAACGCTAAAGATAAAAGAATTCTTGAAGCTGAGATGGATACTAGCGAAGACTTCACCAAAAAAGGTATACTCCTTTCAGTTCAAAACTTAAAAGTTCATTTTGAATTACGCAAGATGGGTTTTGGCCGGGTAGGATATGTTCACGCTGTGGGCGGTGTAAGTTTTGATGTACATAATGGTGAAGCCATCGGAATTGTAGGTGAAAGCGGTTGCGGAAAATCTTCATTGATGAAGACAATCCTTACTCTGTACAAACCGACCGAAGGCAAGGTAATTTTCGATGGTATGGACCTCGCCAATTTGACCGCGGAACAGGTCAGGAAGTATCACTCTGAAGTTGGTTATATCCAGCAAGACCCATACGGCGCCATGGCACCATTCATGAACGTGGAACGTATCCTTGCTGAACCCATGGTCATCAATGGGATTAACAGCGTTGAAGAACGGACAAAGCGGATCAAAAAGACCATGGAAGAAGTAAAGGTCTTCCCGGTTGAAGACTTTCTGCCTAAGTTCCCGCACCAGTTGAGTGGTGGTCAACAACAACGAATCGTCATTGCTCGGTCAATGCTCCTTGAACCACGTTTCCTGGTGGCAGATGAACCTGTATCGATGCTTGATGCTTCTGTTCGCGTGGAAGTGTTAAAACTGCTCCGTAGCTTGCAGGAAAAACGCCATCTAGCCGTGATTTACATCACTCACGACCTCTCCACTGTCCGTTACTTCTCACACCGCATATTCGTAATGTACGCTGGTCAGATTGTCGAGAAAGCCAAAGTCAACGATTTATTGAAATCACCGGCGCACCCGTATACCGTTGCCTTGCTGGCAGCAACATCTGATCCTGATGGCAACAACGCCAAGGTATTCAAGGAATTACCGCCTGGTGAACCACCCAACCTGGTCAATCCACCTACTGGCTGTCGGTTCCATGAGCGTTGCCCGAAGAGAATCGACGGTTTATGCGATGTTGAGATTCCACCCGAATTTGAGGTTGGATCAATGCACACCGCGCAATGCTGGCTCTATAAGAAATGAAGAGAAGATTTAATTTACAGAACTTGATCTATATTGGATTTGTCCTGATCTTACTTGGCATCATTTTGCCATTGCTAATGATCATGCAGTATATCAAACCGACGCTTTGGCTTGAATTTCTTTCATTTACGATTTCGGTGCTAGGTTTGATATTGGGTATCGTTGGCATGGCTTATATGGTGGCAAAAAACAGAAAGAAAGAGTAATTCATCACCATAATAAAATGAACAACCTGAACAAGGTTGTTCATTTATTTTAAGGGCAGATCTGTAACAATTGAATCAATTGACTTTGCTTTATAATAATGAAAATATTTGAGCGGTAAAGGTGGATGAAGAATGAAGCAAAAAAACAGCTTTCAAAGATGGGGAATGGGGTTTTCTTTGGTCCTCATACTGAGTATGATCCTCTCAGCATGCGGGAATTCCGCTACGCAGACAGAGGTACCGACCTCGACTCCAACTGCGACATCTGTTCCTCTTAAAACTTTGACTGTATGTGTTGCGAATGAGCCATCCTCCTTGTACATTTATGGCAATTCGTCGCAATCGATGTGGAGCATTCTTGAGGGCGTCTACGATGGGCCAATCGATACTGTAAATTACCAACCCAGCCCTGTCATCCTGACAGAGATCCCGACGCAGGAAAATGGTGGAATCACCATCCAAGCAGCCACTGTTACCGCTGGCGACCTGGTGGCAAACTCTGAGGGGGATGTAGTCGCATTGGCGAAGGGTGTGAAGGTATTTCCTGCTGGTTGTACCTCGAACGAATGCGTTACTGAATGGGATGGTGCCAGTGACCTTCAGGTTTCACAGATGGTGGTCAAATTTAAATTGCTGGCTGACCTCAAATGGTCTGATGGGCAACCTCTGACAGCAGACGATTCGGTTTATTCCTATCAGGTTGCGGCTGACGCTGCCACGCAGGCTTCTAAAGTATCCGTGAAGAAAACTCAAAGTTATCAGGCGCTTGATGGTCAGACCGTGGAATGGGTGGGACTTCCTGGTTACCTCACACTCAATCCATCTTCATATTTTTGGATCCCTCTTCCAAAGCATCAGCTCAGCCAGTATACCGCTGAGCAGTTAATCACCGCCAACGAGACCACTCGAAATCCCATGGGGTGGGGCCCTTACATGATCACCGAATGGAAAAGTGGCGATAGCATCACGTTGGTAAAGAACCCCAATTATTTTAGAGCCTCAGAAGGTTTACCGTATTACGATCGCGTGGTTTTCAAATTTCTTGGGAATATTCCTGTCACTGACCTGACACCGGTCGTCAACGGTGAGTGCGATATCATTGACAGTTCTGTTTCAATGGGCGATCAATGGAACACGATCCGTTCCCTGGTGTTGGATGGAAAAGCAAAAGATTACTTTGGCGAAGGCCCGGAATGGGAAGGGTTAAATTTCGGAATCAATCCAAGCTCGTATGACGAGGTGTTCAATCCTTATCTAGATCGTGCGAATTTCTTTGGAGATGTGCGGACACGTCAGGCAGTAGCCAGTTGTATCAACCGTCAGCAGATAATTAAGATGTATGTTTTCAGCCTGGGTACCCTGCCCGATTCATATTTGACTCCCACTCATCCCTTTTACGTAAAGAATTTGGCGACCTACCCCTACGACGTGGAAAAGGGAAAGCAATTACTCGATGAAGTGGGTTGGAAAGATACCGATAACGATCCGGCCACACCGCGAGTAGCGAGAGGCATCGATACTGTGCTGAATGACACCCCATTCATCATCAATTACGTGGCTACCGACACCGAACTGCATTCCAATATCGCGACTATGATTAAGAGCAACCTGCAGGAATGCGGCATCACCATGAACATTAACCTGCTCCCCGCTGACCAGGTCTACGCAGCCGGTCCGAATGGGGTGGTTTTTGGACGCAATTATGATTTGGCTGAATTGGGTTGGGCAACGGGAAGCCAACCATCATGCTTCCTTTATTCAACTTCTGAAATCCCTTCAGCCGAAAATGATTGGTTGGGTACGAAATTCGGCGGCGTGAACATCACCGGGTATAGCAACACAACCTACGATGCAGCCTGCGAGAAGCAATTGACCTCCGGTTTAGACAAGGCGGGACTGATTGCCGCGAACACCGAAACCATGACCATCCTGGCCAACGATCTGCCGGTCTTGCCGTTGTTCTATCATATCAAAGCCATGATCTCCCGACCTGACCTGTGTGGGCTTGCGCTTGACGTCAGTTCAAGGAGTGGATTGCGCAACATTGAATCACTTTACGTCAGTGATTCGTGCCCTGCGGATTGATCTTCATTAACAATAAATGCAAAACCACCCATTGAGGGGTGGTTTTGTTTTTATGAGTATTGATCACAGACATTCGCCGTTGTCGCATTTACCATTGTCATTCGAGTCCACATACCGGCCGCACCTGCCCGGGAACGAGCAGCGTTTATTGCATCGGATTGAACAAGCATAGGCTGTGGTAGGTTGTACGGTTGGAACTTGCGTCGGGTTTAGGGCTGAGGTAGCGGTTGAAGCTGCTTCAGTAGACGCGCTTATCGAACCAGATGAGCCTACTGGGATGCTACTTTGAGAAGAAACAGTTTGCGTTGTGTCAGATTGTGCTTCAGCTACCGTTTGGGTCTCCTTCAAGAGGCTGGATACGGCCAGTATGGAAGCTACGCTGGTTACCCCCATCACCGCCAAGAATTCACGCCGGCTCATCTGCTTCACAGTTGACTTCGAAACAAGTGGTGGTGTGAAACGATCAACAGTCATTTGCGTATCAGGTAGAGACTTGAAAGGACACTTTTCAAACAATTTTTTGAACGTATTGCTGATCCATCGCCAATGAAAGCCGATCTTTACAACAAGGAAAAACAATGTTTCCAACGAAAATGCGATATGGAGGTTTAACCAGGTGGTGTATCCATTGAGGGAGAGGTTAAGCCAGGTTGAGATGACCAGACCGGTGGATAGGATTCCCACAAAACCGAGAGCCACAGCCACATCAAGGAGGAAAAGGATTTGCGGTCTGCTCTGCAAATTGGAGAATCGTCGTATCGCGTTGGATACCCACTGATTGTGGATGAGCAGGTGGAGCAGTGCTGCACCACTCAGGATCACCCCGAGCCATTGGTGAGCGATCATTCCGGTAAGGTCCAGAAAGAAGCACAGGATAAACCCGGCAAAAAGGAGCATATCCAGGATTAAATTGACTTTTTGTATGTTCGTTTTCATTTGATATTCTCTTCACATAGGTAATGACTAAATTTCAAGCGATACTTGAATTCATATAGGTTAAATTTAGCGGCAAGTTGTGAAGATTAGGAGAAGATTATTTGGACGAAATATGAAGGAAATTAACGGTCATTATCGCTTTACTTAATCAAAAAGAACCGTCGAAGGGATGATTCAACGGTTCTTTGCTAATAACGCACTCTCGATTCGCTTATGTGTCGTGAGCCATCATGTCTATGGCGATCGCGATAGTCAAAATGATGAAATCTTCCTGACCCGGATCGATCTCCACGCCATAAACATCGGTGAAACTGAACCATTTTTTTGAAATTTCAGCGACACGTCTGTGGTTTGACTTGATGATGTATTCATGGTCAAGAATGTTCCCCTGAATGAGCAGGTCTTCACCGTCACGGATTCTGGCAATCCAGCGATCACGGAAAGGGGCAATCAGCGCTTTTTGCACCAGGGCGATACGTCTCCCATTCGCGTCCTCGATCTCCATGGTGTTTTTAATACGCAGCAGGCGTTCCTGGATCTTGCAAAGCAGTTTACCTTGGGCGTCTTCCATGATCAATGTTTTACGAATACGTAACGCCTTGCCATCCACCCTGTACACCCTTTGGCCAGTTTGATCCTCAATCCAAAAATCATCCCCGATGGAAATGAGCTTTTGGTGGATTTTATAGCGATTATTCGCTTTCATGATGTCTCCTCGCTCGTTTGATGATTGAGAATAAAATTATAGATCATTCCCTGAGAATGGGGGCGCCGATATTTGAAGAGAAGTAAAATATAAGGACATAGATTGTCCAATTAAGCAAACTTATGATATGATGGGTATTGAGTAGAGATCAAATTATTGGAGAAATCACCATGGAATATCGTTTTTTAGGAAAATCTGGAATTCAAGTTAGCGCTTTGTCGTTAGGGTCATGGGTCACCTTTCAAAATCAGGTGAACGTCGATTCCGCAGTCGCGATGATGTCAGAAGCGTACAATGCTGGAGTCAATTTCTTTGATAACGCCGAGGTTTACGCTCACGGCATGTCTGAAGAGGTGATGGGAGAAGCCCTGAAGAAGTTAAAATGGCGCCGCTCCAGTTACCTGATCTCGAGCAAGTTCTTTTGGGGGCTGAAAGAAGGCGTGAATGAGAAGAACACGTTGAACCGAAAACGCCTGATCGAGGGAGTAAATGGTTCTCTCGAACGCTTTGGCACCGATTACCTGGACCTGATCTTTTGCCACCGTCCCGACCCCACCACACCGATTGAAGAAACCGTATGGGCCATGCACAACATCATTGAATGGGGTAAAGCACTCTACTGGGGTACCTCTGAATGGTCGGCTTCAGAGATCGTCGCGGCAATCGAGATTGCCGAACGTCATCATCTGCACAAACCTGTGATGGAACAACCGCAATATAATCTCCTTTTCCGCCATCGCTTCGAGGTGGAGTATGCCCGCCTCTTCCACGATTATGGCTATGGTTCCACAACCTTCAGCCCATTGGCATCGGGTTTGTTGACCGGCAAATACAACAACGGCATTCCCGAAGGTTCTCGTGGAACATTGGCTGGCATGGAATGGCTGCGAGATCATTTTGTTGATCAGAAAGCACTCGAAAAGGTACGCAACCTTCAACCGATCGCCGAGGGGATCGGCGTTTCCCTTGCTCATCTATCTCTTGGCTGGTGCCTTAAGAACAAGAATGTCAGCACGGTTATTACCGGTGCCAGTCGGATTGAGCAATTACGCGATAACCTAAAGGCGCTCGACATTGTGGACAGGATCACACCGGATGTGATGGCTGCGATCGACAATGTGGTGGGAAGACCTGAGTAAACGATTTTTTGGATAAAAGGAAATTGTCAGGTGATATAATCATCGCCTGACATTTTTTATTGAGAGATTCATGGAAGAGATCACGGTTGACTATTCAAAGAAATGGCTGGTTATGCTCTCCGTGGCCTGTGGAGTGTTTCTAAGCACGCTCGATGGGAGCATCGTCAACATTGCCCTGAACACACTGGTCATTGAGATGGATAAACCTCTCGCTGTGGTGGAATGGGTGGTACTGGCTTACATGCTCACCATCGCCACGCTTATGCTTTCGGTGGGGCGGCTGGCAGACATGATCGGAAAAAAGCGCATCTACCTGGCAGGCTTAGCCATCTTTACGCTCGGTTCCGGACTCTGTGGTCTTTCTCCAGATGTTTACTGGTTGATCGGCTTTCGTGTGCTTCAGGCGGTTGGCGCATCAATGGTGATGGCGCTGGGCACGGCTATCGTCACCGAGGCTTTCCCTTCAAATGAGCGTGGTAAGGCCATGGGTATCATGGGGTTGATGGTTTCGATAGGCATCATAGCTGGTCCAACCATCGGAGGAATATTGCTGCAGTCGCTTTCGTGGCACTGGTTGTTCTACGTGAACCTGCCGGTGGGGGTGATCGGTGTGATCTTGGTAGCGGTTTTTGTTCCCTATCGCCGTCCGCAGCACAAACAGCGGTTCGATTTTGCCGGTGCCGGAACGCTGTTCGCCTGTATGGCTTTGCTGCTTTTGAGTTTATCGATCATCCAGTTAGAAGGTTTCTCGCATCCGACCGCTTATTTTCTGTTTGCCGCAGGTGCGGGTATGCTGGTGTGGTTTATCCGCATTGAGCAGCGGGCTGAACAACCGATGATCGACCTGAACATGTTCACCAACCGTATGTTCACCATCAACCTGGTGACCGGTTGCCTCACCTTTATTGCTGGCGCAGGCACTACCCTGCTGATGCCGTTTTTTCTGCAGAATGTGCTGGGTTACGACCCGCAAAAAACCGGGCTGATGTTGATCGTCGCACCTATGGCAATCGCAATTATGGCGCCGTTATCAGGAGCTCTCTCCGACCGCATGGGTTCAAGGCTGATCACCACTATTGGGTTAACCATCACGGCCTTTGGGTATATTTTGGTAAGCGGCATCTCCGCGACAACGAGCGCCTGGGAGTACATTCTGCGTTACCTGCCGATTGGTATTGGGTTGGGTATTTTCCAATCGCCAAACAATAGCGCGGTGATGGGCTCCGCGCCTAAGGAGCGTTTGGGGGTGGCTTCGGGATTGCTTGCCCTCACCCGTGTGATCGGGCAGATGACGGGAATTGCCATCCTTGGTGCTGTCTATAACACAATCGTATTACAGCAATCCGGTGGAATTGTGGTGGAGGGCAACGTGCAGGCACCCATTCCTGCGCAAATGGTCGGGCTGCACGCAGCGCTCCTCTTTGCAGTGGTCGTGTTGCTTACATCACTGGGATTCTCAGTTTGGGCGCTTATTCAGGTTACCCGCGCAAAGAAGGCTCAACGAGCCTCCATCACATCCAATATCGAATAAATTAAAGTATTTGGTGTTATTCTTGCAACCCATCGTTCAGGAGATGGGATCATGAGAATCTTTCATCATTTATTTTTACGCATCCTGCCGTTCGGATTAATCGCGGGCTTCATCGCGCTAATGGTTATTCCGGGGGGTACGGTATCCTCGGAGCGAATCGAAGCTATTAACCTCACTTCCGGGCCAGGCGCAGGCTATAACAGCGGCACATTTGGTTCGATCTCCTCCAGTCAAAAAAATGCCGGAGCGGAATTTGTTCGCGAGACCATCGATTGGTCAAGAGTAGAAACGACCGCCGGGACCTATGATTGGAATTCCTGGCGTCCGCTGGATGCCATCTTCACCAGCGAAAAAGAAGACGGATTCAAGATTGTGGCTGTCCTCGACGGCGCGCCTTCCTATCTCGCGAACACGACCAGCACAGAGGATTCATCCGAACTGCTGGTGGCTTGGGCGAACTTTGTACAGGCAGCCGTCAACCAGTTCGGCGATCGCGTGGATGTGTGGGAGATCGGCAGCCGGGTAAACTCAAACACCGGTATGAGCCCATTTTTGGTTCCGTCTTCGCCTAATTCTGTTTCCACTCCCAATATTCAGGTGTACGGACAACTGGTGAAGGTCGCAGCGAAGATCATCTCCAACAGCGACCCCAACGATGAGCTTTGGATGGGTAGCCTGGTCAGCGCCTTTTCGTCATCCTGCGCTGTCAACCCATTGACTTTTCTCCTTGAGATGAATGCCACCAAAGCCTGGAGTTCCATCGACAGCGTCGAATATCGACCTGAGCGAGGCGCAGTCTCGCCTGAGACTACTCTGACCGCGGTGAATTCCGCTTGCGCGTCGTCTTTACCAGCCGGTGCGACCACGCTTGCCGGGGAATTAACCAGCGTTACCGACCTGGCGCGCCAGCTTGGTGGGAAGACTGTCCGCATTGAAGGATTAGGTTGGTCGGATGAGGAATTAACCTCGCTGGGTTCAGGTCGTTCCATCTCCACCGATCAGTTGGCCGCTGATTACCTGACCCGTGCTTCAGTCATTGCTTTCAGTGGTGGTAAAGTAACCTCTATATTTTGGCGTGGAGATGCGTCAACAACCTCTTCTGTCACAACCGCCCTGGCGAATATAAATTCAGTTCTCGACGGTGCCGAATATATTGGGCAATTCCAGGGGCAAACGGGTTCGGTTTATGAGTACCGCTTTCAGAAGGGTAACAAGTGGATCATCATCGCATGGCGCGCCATGGACGGCGATGCTCCCATCCCCGTCACCCTGGCGGGGTTGGAAACCGGAACGCTGACGGCGTACGCCGTGGACGCACCAACATTCACCTCCGCCAATGGCATAACCATCGATGTGGACGGTTCGGGTAATGCCATCGTGATGCTGAACGAGCGTCCAGTGGTGTTTGTGGGCTACACCAGTGACATCAGCGCGGCTGCCAAAGAGGAAGTGAACAACCAGATCACCCTTTGGAAGCACGACATCAAGTTGATGATCAATCAGGGGATGAACGATGTCAAGGCAGCAATGATGCAGGCACTTGAGAACATGTTCAACAGCGCTAAAGAAAAGGCCATCCAGTGGGGTGAGGATAAACTGAATGAATTGCTGAACTAACTGAGGACGGTATAATCGTCTAATGAACATTGATGAAAGGAGATAAATGAGTTTGAAATCTTCACTTAAATCGATCATTCTTGCCCTCGTGGCAATTCTATTCCTGGCAGGGTGCGCGCTGCCTTCCATGACCCCGCCGCCCGGATATGTTGAAACCATCCTGCCTACAACGACCTCTCCGGCTGTACCAACGGCGATATCCACCACGGCAGCACCGGAGATTGTCCCGCAAAAGATTGCGGCCGGGAATACTTCTGGATTAACCGCGATAAGAAAGATCCCGGTCAGTAATGTGGAGAAAATCCGCTGGTCGGCAGACAGTTCCACGCTCGGATTAGTCACAAGGAATGCTGACGCGGGTGGAAACAGTATTTACAGCGCGGTGCTACTGGATGGTAAGACCTTGGCCACAAAGGCTGTATTCTCACCAGAAACAGGACGTATTGTTGATATCAGTCCGGATGGCCGTCTGGCGGCTTCCATCAATGATGAGACTTCCACTTTTGATATCTACGATATGGGCGATGGCAACCGCAATATTGTCTCGATCACTCCCCAATATACTCTCAACACTGCCGCTTTTTCACCAGACGGGAAGTATTTTTCGCTCTCCAGCAATGACAACTGGCAAGTGGAGATTTACGCATTACCGGATGGATTGTTGGTAAAAACCTTGACAGGTTTTGAGACCGCCGCGCCGGTATACGACGCCGGTTATAACGGAAGCAATAGCACCATCCTCTGGCACGCACGCGCCACGCTTCAATTGCAAAACATCGAGACTGGTGAAATGGGAGCTTCCGTCAGCGGGGAAGATTTTTTCAACAGCTATACCCTGTCACCGGATGGAGCAATCCTGGTCGGGGCAGCTGCCAAAACGGTGAATAATAGTTATGTTTTCGCCGTCACCCTCTGGAATGCATCTGATGGAACTGAGTTACGCACGCTCGTACTTCCCGACGTCTCCAGCGATATCGCCTTTTCACCGGATGCTTCCATGCTGGCGGCTACGGTAGGCAACAATGTGCTGATCTATGAGGTAGCTACCGGCAACCAGCTTGCCACACTAAGCGGACACAGCGGTCAAACCAATAAAGTAGCCTTTTCACCAGATGGTCTGTCCCTCGTTTCCACAGGTGAGGACAACCAATTGATTCTCTGGCAGGTCCCCCAATAATTCGACAAACCCCGCGCGAGCGGGGTTTTTTCTTCCCAAAACCCTTATGGTATACTTCTAACGCTCCCGCAGGGGAGGTGATTTTATGCCAGTATTAACCGCCCAATCTCTCGCCAAATCGTATGGTTCACTGGATCTTTTCAGCGACATCACGTTTTCGGTTCCCAACCGCGCGCGCATCGGGCTGGTCGGTGCCAACGGCATTGGCAAGACGACCCTGTTGCGCATCCTCGTTGGTGAGGAGGATGCTTCGGAAGGCACCATTCACCGCGCCCACGGCACCCGTTTGGGGTACCTGCCACAAGAAGCTCACCTCAACTCCGAATTGACGCTGTGGCAGGAATGTCTTTCGGTCTTTCAAACATTGATCGACCGTCAGTCCGATCTACACAGACTTGAAGCGCGAATGGCGCAGAGCCAAGACGAGGAACTGCTGGCGACCTACGGACGTCTGCAAGCCGAATTCGAGGCGCTCGGCGGCTACACCTTCGAGACGCGCATCCGCATGACGTTGGGGGGCCTGGGTTTTGGCAAAGCGGATGAGAAGCGACCCATCCCGCAGCTTTCGGGTGGGCAACGCACACGCGCCCTGCTTGCTAAGCTGCTCCTGTCCGAGCCCGACCTGCTATTGATGGATGAGCCCACCAACCACCTCGATATTGCTGCAGTGGAATGGTTGGAGGATTACCTCAAGACCTGGCCGGGAGCGGTGCTCATTGTTTCACACGACCGCTATTTCCTTGACCAGGTGGCAACCGTTATCTGGGAGATGAGCCCCGCCCTGGAGGAGTTCCGCGGTAATTACAGCGCTTATCTGTTACAACGTGAAGAACGTTACAAACGCCGCATTGAAGAGTATGAAGCGCAAACAGAGTTTATTGAAAAAGAAGAAGAATATATCCGACGTAACATCGCCGGTCAGAACACACGTCAGGCCCAGGGACGGCGGAAGCGGCTGGAACGTTTGCTTGAGGAAGCCCGCCTCACCCCGCCTACCCAAAAACGTTCGCTGCGCCTGCATCTGGCGCAGGCAACGCGCTCGGGCGATCTGGTCATCCGCACGCGCGGATTGAGCGTGGGTTACGCTGATGAAGGCAAACCGCTGTTCTCGGTGCCGGACCTCACACTGGTGCGCGGAGAATGCGCCGCCATCATCGGACCCAACGGCGCGGGGAAAACCACCTTTCTGAAAACTATTCTGGAACAACTCCCACCGCTGGCTGGTGAGGTGGTGTTGGGCTCCAGTCTACAGATCGGATATTTCGCGCAAGCGCACGAAGGGCTCCACCCCAACTGGACACTCATCGAAGAGATCCAGGGAGTGGTGCCCAAAATGCTGCCCGCTGAGGCGCGCGATTATCTTGCCAAGTTCCTTTTCACCGGCGACGACGTGTTTAAGGAAGTCAATTTGCTCTCCGGTGGTGAACGCGGACGATTGGCTATGGCTTGCCTTGCTCTGCAGAACGCCAATCTATTATTGCTCGACGAGCCGACCAACCACCTCGACCTACCCTCGCAGGAGATATTGCAGAACGTGCTGGCTGACTTTGCCGGGACGATCCTGCTGGTCTCGCACGACCGCTATCTCATCGACGCGCTGGCCACCCAGATTTGGGAAGTCATCCCTGGCGATTCGAAGCTGCACGTGTTTGAAGGCACGTACAGCGAATACCGTGCCATGAAGCAGTTATCCGCCGCTGAGGTGGAACAAAAGGCGCATTTCAGTCGGGTCGCGGCAGTAAAGAAAGCAAAACCGTCCATCAGTAAGGATCAGCAACGCCGAATTCGGTTGCAGATAGAAAAACTCGAGGGCGAGATCGCCTTGCTTGAACAGCATCTCAAGGCGCTTGAAGTGGAGTTGGAGAATCCCCCTGCCGATCCAGGTAAAGTTCAACGCCTGGGCGAGGAATACGCCCGTGTCCAGGGTGATCTGGAAGAACGAGTGGAGGAATGGTCCAGGCTAGGGGAAGAAAATTCATCCCAGTAACGATCAATCTTGGAGTATGAATTAAATTTTTCAAATGTTTACTTTTTATCAAAAAATCGTCCATTCCTTTTGGTTTGGACGATTCTCTACTCTCTACTCTCTATTCTCTGTATCAATAATTCGTCACCCGGTCGATCAGACCCTGTTCCTTGGCGCGGTGTTCGCAGGACTTGAAGATGCTGTTACTGATGACACCCAATACCACTGTGAACGCCACCAGAATTCCTAAAAGTTGCAGGTTCGTGAAGGCGGAAAAGGTCGGGAAAGCGTCGACCACGGTGCCGATCAGTGAACGCCGGATCAACTCCAACCAGTAGGTAATGGGTAACGCGTATCCGATCGGCTGCAGGAAAACCGGCAGGCTGGTGAGCGGGAAGATGGCCCCGGTGAAGAGGAACATCGCCGAAGACACCGCGTCGCCCACGAAATCAGAATGGCGTGCCAGCATCAGCGTTACCCCGGCTAGGATCAATCCCATCATAACCAGCACGATGATCCCTAACACAAACGTGACGATGAAAAGCAGCCAGTCCACATTCGCGATCTGGAAGGGGACGTGCAGGAAAAGGATTCCCGCCAGGATCGTGATCACCACCGAGACGGTACCGATGAGGATGCGCGCCACGCCTCGTCCCAATAGATACGCCGGGATCTGGATGGGAGCCACGTACATATATTTCAGCGTCTTGTAGTGTTCGCGGTCGTCAACGATGGCCCAAGAGACTCCGGTCATCACTGAGCTCACGTACTGGTAGAACGCGTTGCCAAAGTATAGGTAAGCAAAGTAGGGCGTGTTGTAGTTCCCCTGCGCGATGACGGAGTACATCACCACAATGATTGCTGCCCCGGCCAGCGGTTTGATGATCGAATATACCGCGAACAAGAAAGGATCCGTCCAGTTGGATTCGATCTTCCAACCCAGCCAGGTGGCGGTTTTAAGTGAGCGCCGAAAAACGGCGAAAAAGTCCTTGCTCGATGAAGTGGAACGTAATGATTCGTTCATCGTCTGTTCTCCGTGATGCGTCCTTCGCGGATCGCCAGGCGTTCGGTGTATCCCAGTAGCAGTTTGGCACCAACGATAAAGCCCACGCTGAGCACGGCCAGGATGATGGCTTCCAGGTTCACGTTGAGAAAGCCAAGAGTCGCGCCGCTAGTAAAGACCAGTTGGCGCATGGCGTCCAGCCCCAGCGTGAGTGGGATGAGCGACGCCGCGGCAGATACCCAGAAGGGTAAGAATTTTAGTGGGAAGTAAAAGCCGCTAACCAGGAATACCGGTTCCTGCGCCAGGTTGGCGATGTGCCAGGCCTCACGTCCGAACAGCAGGAAAGCCGAAGCCGTCATCATCCCCAGACCATAAAGCGCGATCATGGAGAGGATAAAAACGACCGCCAACATCAGGCCGTTCTGGATGGTGTAGGTGACATGGAAGAGCAGCGAGCCAAGGATCACCACCGCGGCGGCGCGGATGAGCGTTGCCACCATCCCCCCCAGTGCCATGCCGAGCAGGATGCCCATCATTGGCGCGGGTGAACCGATGTAGAGCGGCAGGTTACCGGTCTCTTTTTCCCAGTAAAGCTGGCTCGACATGCTCCAGAGGATGTTCATCCAGAAAGCCGTCATGGCGCCGCCAACGACCACGAAACCGATGTAATCGGCTGGCGCGCCGATCGCCTGGTAGATGAGCACGTAACCGATGACGCTCAGCATGGGGAACAAAACATCGAAGATCAGCCACGATTTTTCACGATAGAGGCCGATCAGACGCGGCGAAGCCCGTCCGATGATCGTTTGCATAAAGAGTTGCGCTCCACTGGAGCGTTTTTCAATCTTCGGGAGATTCAGCATGTTCAACTTCTTCCATACGCGTACCCACCAGCGCCACAAACACGTCTTCCAACGTGGCTTCGCGCTTTTGCAGGTTCTTGATCCTCAATTTCATCGGGTTGAAGGCGTCGATCACCGCGCTGAGCACCGACTCGTCTTTGAGGACGAAATCCAGCCTGCTGAAGCCGTCTTCTGCGAACAGGTCCACGCGGTTCACGCCAGGAAGGTTGCGCAGCGCATCCACTGTGAACGGTTCGGCGCTGGTGACCTCGATGGTGAACAGGGCTTCCTTGCGCAGGGCGCGTTTGAGCGCGGCAGGCGTGTCGCAGGCCAGTACCTTGCCCTTGTTGATGATCGCCACACGGTTGCACAACTCGTCGGCTTCCACCATGTAATGCGTGGTCAGCAGCACGGTGCGCGAACGATCTTCCTCAATCCATGTGCGGACGAATTTACGCACGTCTCGCGAGGCGCCTACATCCAGGCCCAGAGTCGGCTCATCCAGGAACAGGATTTCGGGGTCGGTCATGAAGCCGCGGATGATGTTCATCTTCTGGCGCAGACCGGTGGAGAGATCAGAGCACTTGGTGTTGGCCCGGTCGGTCATGTCCACGATCTCCAGCAGGCGCTTGATGCGGGCGTGGGCCACCTTCGATTCGATGCCGTAGAACTGTGAGAACATCCACAGGTTTTCGCGCACGGTCAACAGTCCGTATCCGGAGGTCTCACCGCCCGACACTATGTTGATGTGGTGGCGGATCTGGTCGGACTGTTTGTAGACGTCAAAACCGGCCACATTCGCCTTGCCGCTGGTGGGCGAAAGCAGTGTGGTCAGGATCTTGATGAGGGTGGTTTTACCGGCGCCGTTGGGGCCGAGCAACCCAAAAAGTTCACCTTTATGGATCTCAAGGTTGACGTTGTCGAGAGCGATCAGTCTCTTGCTCTCATTCTTCTTTGCGCCCCGAATGGTATAGACCCTTCCGAGGGCTTCGGTAACGATTGCGTTTTCTGCTTGCATTGTATTCTTTCTGTGGGTTTAAATAAAAAGACGGCTAGATATGTTGCTCATCAGCCTGCACCGACCACTGCTGTCCGTCTGCACATATTGTACACGGATTTGGAAGATTTTCCAATGGGAAATCAAGAAATTTCCATTAATTGAGTTTCTTTGCGCTAAGTTCTGGGTTTTCTGCATCGGTTGACCAGTTTTTAGGGTTGAATTCGATGTATACTGCGATGCGTGCGTAATCCTCATCGGAAGTAATGATGGATTCGTAATAGTTGCGTTGCCAGATAGTGTTTTCTCTTGACCTCAATAATTCATGGATTTCATGGGATACTGCAGATTTGTACCCTCTTACAATTGCACCAAGGGAATGAGGGACAACATTGATTACGTGGTCCGGTGTAGGGGCGCAGCGTCGCTGCGCCCCTACATGTCCGTTTGATAATTTTGGACCCCCATCATCTATGTGGATAATTCCATGTATATGGTTTGGCATCACTACGAACTCATCTTTGTACAAGAACACATGCCCTCTGATCTTTTGGGTAGCAAACCATTGATCGCGTGCAATTTCCCCCAATCTGTTTAAATGCATCTGCCCATCAACGATAGTTCCAAATATCGGTTTTCGATTATTGGTACAAATTGTGATGTAATAATCCCCCAGACTAGCATAATCGTAACCAGGCAACCTTATCGAATGACGGTGATATTTTTGAATTTCTCCCATGTCCTAATTCTATACCTGACGTGATAAAATCCTCGCATCTAGAAAATACGAGGATGAACATGGATGCCAAAACCATTGCCAACAGTGTTGCCTATTGTGGGTTGATCTGTGCGCTGTGCCATGAATCTGATAAATGTGCCGGCTGCAAATCGGACCATAACTGCTGCGGGCGGCATCTCTCCCAGGGCGGCTGCTATCAATACAATTGCTGCGTCAGCAAGGGCATCAATGGCTGCTGGGAATGCGAGGAAGGTCCCTGCGACCGCGACATGTTCGGCGCGGAGCACGACGTGCGCAACCGCGTCTTCGTCAAGGTGGCCAAACTAGAGGGGGTCGAGAAACTGGCCGAGTACGTCTGGACAAACCAGCAGCGTGGCATCCATTACGGCTGGAACCGCGATTACGACAACCTGGGGTCAGAGGAAGCGGTGATCGATCTACTGCATAACGGCACGAATTCCCATTATTTTCGAAACCTGTAATTCAAATTCAATACCCCCTTGACATCCATATTATAATTAATATATGGAATATTTGTTCTGTTATTTCTAACACATATTATTTGTTTCTCAAGGATTCGTTTCCTATTCGTTTCAATAGTTATCGAAACCATGTGAACTACACCCCCATGTTTGGCAAAGGGATATTCGAATTGAATCGAATTGATTTTAATTCAAAAACAAATTGGGAGAAGATCCAACCGGTTTTCCTGACCGCTGAGTAACTGAGTGCCCAAGTGCCTGATTACCGAGTGCTTTATTTTTGACGATTCTCAACTATCGACTCTCAACTCTCGGCTCTCCATTCTCAACTCTCCACTCTCGACTCTCAGCTCTTTGCCCCTGCCACCACGGTTTCATCCCCGTTGTACTTGCGCAGGGCCGGCCACTTGACCGCGGTGTAGATCACGGCTACGATGCAGCCGATGCCGCCGGTGACAATGGCGAATGGCGTGCTGACCGCGGAAGCCACGATGCCCGCCTCCACCTCGCCCAACTGCGGACCACCGGCGAAGAAGATCTGGTTGATGCTCACCATCCGTCCGCGCATCTCATCGGGGGTCTGGAGCTGGCGGATGGTGTTACGCAGTACCGTGCTGATGGCGTCTCCGGCGCCGATGATGATCAGCGCCAACATGGTGAGGGCGAAGCTGCGCGACAGGCCGAAGAGAACGGTGGCCGCGCCGAAGATTCCCACGCCCCAGAGTAGCAGTTTGCCCTGCTTGCGCACCCCCACCGACTGAGCCATGATCACCGCCACCGTCACCGAGCCAATGGACTGGGCTGCCGAGAGCCAGCCGTAGCCGATCTCGTTGATGTGCAGCACGTCCGTGGCGATGAAGGGCATCAGTGTGTTGGCCGACGAAAAGAAGGTGGCAATGAAGTCGAGGATCATACTCGAAAGGATGATGGGATGACCGAGGATGAACCTGATCCCGGCTGGGATCTCGGAAAAATTGAGTTTCTTGAGAAAGCCATGTTCGCCGCTGGGCTGCAGGCTGCGCGGACTGGCCACCGGCCCCATGTAGATTAGCGCGAAGAGCACCGCCAGGAACGAGACCGCGTTGATCCAGTAGATCCACTGCAGACCGAGTGAGGCGATGATGATTCCGCACAGAGCTGGGCCGACTACCGCGCCGACGTTACCGGCGATGGACTGCAATCCAAAGGCGCTAGGCAGGTCCTTACGCGGCACCAGGTTGGGTACCATCGATTGGCGCGCCGGGCCGTCAAACGAGACAGCGATGCCCTGGATGGCAACCAGCACGTAGATATGCCACAACTGAATCGAGCCATTGTAGGTGAGCATGCCCAGGATAGTGGCTACCACCAGCATTATCGCCTGGGTGATGAAAACCACACCGCGTCGGTCGAAGGTGTCGGCCACCAGACCGCCAATAAGCGCGAAGACGAGAATGGGTAAAAATTTGACGATGCCGATGCCGCTGACGACGATGGGGTCGTCACTCAAGACACGCAGGTGCCAAAAAATGGCCCAGACTTGCATCTGGGAACCGGCATTCGAGATCAATAACCCCGCCCAGTAGACCGCGTAGCGCCGATTGTTTTGCAGGGCGGGGGGAATACGTAGAATATTTTTGAAAAACATTCGGTTTTTAAGTGCCCCAATCCCGAAGATATAAGAAGTCGTAACCCACGGTGCGGTTGCTCAGTTTGGCTATTGGAGGGAGAACGCGTTTGAACTGGTTGCGGCGTACGCGTTGTATGACCGCGCGCACGAAGTCTTCACTAAAACCGGCATCGACGCATTCCTGCGGCGTATAACGCTGGTCGATGAGCAGCGAGAGGATCCTGTCTGCCTCTTCGTAAGTGAAGCCGAGTTCTTTCTCGTCGGTCTGACCCACCCACAAATCGGCGGAGGGAGCCTTGTCGATGATGGCAGCGGGCACGCCCATGTCGCGCGAAAGCTGACGCACCTGGGCTTTATAAAGGTCACCCAACGGGTTGATGGCACAGGCTGAATCGCCGTAGAGGGTGGAGTAGCCGAGCAGGATTTCGGTCTTGTTGCCGGTGCCGATCACCAATCCCTTGAAGGCTTCGGACTGGTCGAAGAGGATGATCATACGCTGGCGTGCCATGATGTTACCCTTTCGGCGCGGGTCCATTTCCGGGAAGCGGTTGATGAGCGGGTCGACCATCTCGGTGATTGGGATGGTGAGCGACTGAACTTTAAGCGCGTCGATGACGAGCTGGGCGTGGTCAAGAGAATCCTGCGACGAGGTTTTGTAGGGCATTCTCACTGCCATCACGTTTTCAGCGCCGAGGGCTTCTGCGGCCAGGTAACAGGCCAGTGCTGAGTCGATGCCGCCCGAAAGTCCAAGCACGGCCTTGCTGAAGCCAGCTCGTGAGATCTCGGTCTTGATGAATCCCGTCAGGATCTTGCGCGCCAAACCGGTATCGATGGAAAGGTCAGACATTGTCTCCTCCTGAGATTTCATACCGAATAGATCGAAAAGGATACGGATACGCGAGGATCATTTACCCTGCCTTGAGTTGAGAATGCGCTGTAGTTCACGCTGTACCATCGCGGTACGTTCATCGCGCAGCAGCGGCAGGCGGGCGCGTGTGCGATGCAATTGGTTGAGGTCGAGTTCGGCGAATGTGAGCGCTTCTTCATGCTGTGGACCGTGAATTAGAGACACACCGTCTGGGTCGTAGACGCTGGCGCCGCCCCAGAAGTTCAAGCCATCCTCGTAACCCACCCGATTGGTGTGGACAACGAACGAGGTGAACAATCCGGCGTAGGCGCGGTTGATCTCATCCACCCAGCGTGCCGAATCGAGGCGACCGGGTTGAGCGGATTCATTGGCGTGCGGCAGCCCGCGTCCGGGGCTGGCAGAGGCAAAAAGGAAGATGTCGGCGCCGTCAAGCCAGAGCAAGTAAGGTAGAGAGGCATGCCAGAAGTCCTCGCAGATGAGCATCCCCACCCGCCCGAAGCGGGTGTCGAAGGCACTGACGCCATCGCCCCAGGCAAAAAAGCGGCCTTCATCGAACAAGCCGTAAGTCGGCAGGTAAACCTTGCGGTGCACATGCAGCACTTTGCCGGCGGAGAGATAAGCTGAAGCGATGTAGAAACGGTTGCGCACGTCTTCTTCCACGAAACCAACCATGATGTCGATATCGCGGCTCGCGGCTAATAGTTGATGGAAGATCGGGTCAGTGTCATCCACTTTGTGGGCAACAGTCGGGACCAGATCCTGAAGAACGTAACCTGTAAGGGAAAGTTCGGGGAAGATCACCAGTTCAGCACCACCTTTGCGAGCTTCTTCAATCAGCTTCAGGTGTTTGGTCAGGTTTTTGTCGACGTCGCCGAGGACGGTATTGATTTGCGCGAGTGCCAGATTCAGTTTCATGTGATTTTCTTTTCTTTGCAAAGATTCGTGCGAAAAAATCATTAATTGGCTGGTACCTTTGTTCTGACTTTTCGTCGCCCTTCCGCTCATGCAGAAGCAGGCAGATCAAGGCAACAGCGCCAGCTAAAGTATATAACATTGCCGCCCAGGTCTCAATTCTCAAATTCTGCCAGGTCAGCGTGGGGTCAGCGCGCAAAAGGGAGAAGAGCAGCATGTCGGCACTAAAGATCAATCCAGCGACAAATCCTTTTTTCCCTGTAGTCTGAGAGGGATACAATAGTAATTCGGCGAAGCCCATAAAGACCACCAGACTGATGGCAGCTAACGGTTGTACTGGTGTGCGAAGCGTAGAGGTTCCGGTTTCATCCAGAGTTTGGATACCCCACCACGATCCCGTGGTCAGGATCTGACCGTAACCCGCGCCGGTGAGCCAGCAACCCAGCCAGCCGGCCAATCCCATGGGCAGCAGCAACAGGCTGATGCGATCAAGCAGGTTGAGAAACGGCCATTGCCAGATCAATTTGGCAAAGAAGAGGAAAAGCAGCCCGCCGCCAAGCGCGCCTTCCCAGGTGAAACCGCCCAACCAAAATTGCGCGATTTCGACAGGGTGTGCCATGAAGTAACTTATATGAAGAAGAGTGTATCCCAGGCGGGAACCGATTAGCGCTCCAACCAGCGTAAAGAGGCCAACCAGAAGCCAATCCAGACGCTGGGCAGGTTTGCTCGCCAGAGCGATCCTGAAAAGGCCAAAACTGGCGCCAAGAGCAAGGATTAATGAAAATGGGTTCAAAGAGGGCATGGATTCCGTTCCTATTTTATCTTACCACAACCACAAAAGGCAGATCCTGCCTGTGTGAAGGTTAAAAAACACTTATCCTGCCCTGGACGAAAAAGCCTTCCTTTAGTGTAAAATTATCTTAAGAAAAGAGTAACCAAATGATCACTCCGGAAGAGAGATTGCGTGTTCTGCAAATGATCGAAGACGGCAAGATCAGTGCCGCTGAGGGCGCGAGCATGCTCTGTTGTGGTGAAGATCCAAATTTCCCCAAACCTTCGGAACAGCCCAACAGCTCGCAGACGCCGCGTTGGATTCGTGTAATGGTAACGGATCTGACCAGTGGCAAAACCCGCGTGAATGTTAAACTTCCTGCCAATCTCATGTCCACCGGTTTGAAGATGGGGGCGCACCTTTCCACCGATATGCACGAACTGAACATGCAACAGATCAATGATTACATCCGGCGCGGAGTTACCGGCCAGGTGTTGGAAGTGGTGGATGACGATGAAGGCGAAAAAGTAGCAATCTATTTGGAATAAAAAACTGCGAAAACGCAGTTTTTTAGTTCACAGCTTCAACTCTATCAATGTTGGGAAAGAATTGCCTGACCGTTCCTTCCACCCAACCTTTGACGGTGATAGGCGAAAGTGGGCAACCCAGGCAGGCACCTCCCAGTTTTATTTTTACAATCTTGCCGTCATAACTCACCAATTCGACCGAGCCACCGTGGTAGGTGGTGATGTATGCGTTCAACTGCTCGATTAACCCCTTCATCTGTTCGTTCTCGGAGAATGAAGGTGCCGGGTCTGACATTTTCGTCTCCTTGAGCTTAATAATAATACCTGAGGTTCATTCCCTGGCTGAGTACGTTCATGACCGATGCATGAGTCACTTCAACGCGTTTCGCTATTGTCAATGCCAGTCTGTCTATTATTATCTCACCGGTTTTGGGGTGTTTCAAGCATAAATTCTTGAGTTCAGAGCCTGAAAAGCAGTAAGCTTCGCTGTCCATGATTGTATAAGCTGATGAAGTGTAAATATCATGCCCCAGGGTGGATGACCAACCAAAAACGCCGCCACTGGTGAGACTGGCAACTAACAATTCAGTGCTGTCATCTGGTTGAAACACGATATCCACCATCCCCGATTCGAGCACGTATAACTTGTCGGCGCGGTCACCCTGGTGAAAGATCGTCTCGCCAGCGGAAAATCTCCGAATGGCAATCAAAGGCAGCAACAAATTTTGTTGTTCCTTATCCAGACCTTTGAAAATCGAAAGGAGAAATAAATTCCTTCGCCGCATTCAAAAATATTACTTTCAAGTGACCAGGTGATAAAGTGGCAAACGTCCCATTCACTTCGACAAAGCTCACGATGGAAAGACAACATGCTTTTCTGGATTGATGACAAACAACATATTTGAAACCAAAGTAAAATGGATGTCACCCGACGTGCAGATGTGCATCAAAATATTTGACAAGGAGACATAACCATGGAATTAATCATCGATTTTCCCGGTGGCGCCAAAGTGGACGCCCATTTCGCTTCTCATACAGTAAAAACAGATCAGCCTATCCAGGGCGGGGGTGAGGATAGCGCTCCAACACCTTTCGCGGTCTTCCTGGCTTCCATCGGAACCTGCGCTGGTATTTATGTGCTTGGGTTTTGCAGATCACGAAACTTGCCGACAGAAGGTATTCGCATTTTACAAAAGGTAAATTACCAGCCCACTGGAATGGTTGGCTCTATTGATCTTGAGATTCAGGTGCCACCTGATTTTCCTGCCAAATATTATGAAGCCCTTATCCGTTCCGCCGATCAATGCAAGGTCAAGCAGCATCTCGAACACCCGCCAGTGTTTAACGTGTATACCAAAGTTGTGTAGCAAATCATACAGGTAAATAGATTGGCGTCATTTATCTAGTGGCAAATCATGAATTGCCACTAGATTTATTTAGGCAGGAATGCTACCTTGCCGTTATTCGGGTCCTTCAATTGAACCATGGGGACGTTATAGATTTCGCTCAAAATTCCGGGTTGCAGCACCTCTTCAGGACTACCGAAGTGTGTGATTTTGCCGCATACCAACATGGCTACCTTGTCGGCATAAGCGTACGCCAGGTTGAGGTCGTGCAGACCGATGAGAACAGCGCGGGCAGACTGCTTGGCAGACGGTGGGTGAGCCAGACTATGGATATGCTGCATTAGTCCGTATTGGAATTGTAGATCAAGATGGGTGGTAGGTTCGTCCATCAAAAGCACGGGAGTTTGCTGCACCAGCGCGCGTGCCAGCAACAATCGTTGCTGCTCGCCGCCGGAAAGTTCGTTGGCCAGAGAGTTTGCGAATGCAGCGGTATTTGTCTGCCGCATAGCTTCGTCTATTATTACCTCATCACTTTGAGAGAGCTGCCCAAGCCAGTTCAAATGAGGAGTCCGACCCAGAGCAACCACTTCACGGGCAGTAAAGGCTGAAGGCAGATTGCGTGCCTGTGGCACCACGGCGATTAGCCGTGCTCGATCCTGATCGTGAATTTGGCTGATATTTCTGCCGTCAACGCGGATGCTCCCCGCGAGGAGCGGTAATACACCACTGAGCGCGCGAATGAGAGTCGATTTACCAGAACCATTCGGCCCAATGATGGCCAACAGTTCACCGGGCTGCAGATCGAAACTGACACCTCGCAGCACGGTGTGATCGCCGTATCCTGCTTCAATATTTTCAACATTCAGCATGTGTCACCAATAATTCTGCGATTTCGTTCGCTGCAAGATCCACAGGAAGAACGGCGCCCCGATGAGCGACGTGATAATTCCAACGGGGATCTCTTGTGGAGCCATGACGGTACGGGCAGCGACATCGGTCACCAAGAGCAATCCCGCGCCAAATAGAAAGGACAACGGAATGAGTTTTCGGTAGTCACCACTCCACAACATACGGACCAGGTGGGGAACTACCAGTCCGACGAAACCGATGATGCCAGCGTATGCGACCGCGGCAGCGGTCATCATCGTGGCCGCCAGGATGGTCAAGACACGCACCCGAGTAGTGGGAACACCGAGTTGTTTGGCCTGCTCGTCGCCGAACTGGAGGACATTCAATGGATGCCCCATGGCCAGCAACGTAATCCCGCCGATGAGCGCGTAAGGCAACACTGCCAGTACAGGCGACCATCCGCTGCTGGTGGCGCCACCGAGCAACCAGACCAGGGCGCGGCGTAATTCACCACTAGCGTTGATCATTAAAAGCGAAGATACCGCGGTGCAAAAAGAACTGACGACCACTCCCGCCAGGATCAAGTTCGTTGTGGGGACGGTCTTCCCCACCCTGGCCAGCATTGCCGCTACCAGAACTGCCGCCATTCCTCCGAGCAACGCAGCCAGGGGAATCGCCAGCAATCCCAGGGTGGAATAAGGCCATTGGATAGTCATGGCGGCCACGGCTCCCAAGCCAGCACCCGAGGCGACACCGATCAGGTAGGGGTCAGCGAGAGGGTTGCGGAACAGACCCTGATAGGCTGCTCCACTGCCAGCCAGCGACGCCCCGACCAGGATCAAGAGCATCAGCCGGGGCAGGCGCAGGTTGAATAAAATGGTCGCGTAAACTCCGTTCGGGTCAAGCGTGGAAGTCGTCCCTTTGAGCACGTTGATGATCACATCAAACATCGTGCGTAGAGGAATGTTGGTACTGCCTACCATCAAACTCAAACCTGCGGCCAGAAGGACGAAAACTACACTAAAGATGAACGGGTTGATCTTTTTCATTGGTAATCGCGATTATCTGAATAGTTCCGGATGGATCAGTTTTGCCAGACCTTCGAGGCCGTCCACCAAACGTGGACCCGCGAGAGTGACCAGGTCATCGTTGAATACGTAGATCTGACCATCTGTAACGGCTTTGATATTTTCCCAACCAGTTCGTATCATCACCTGATCGGGTGTCATGCCATATGCGGAATCGCCCAAGATGATGATGTCGGGGTTCTGGATGAGCAAATCTTCGATACTGATCTGTGCCCAACTTCCACTTAAGGCAGAGCCGACATTCTTGCCACCAGCCATGGTGATGAGCATGTCCACAAAAGTACCGGGACCGCTCGTCCAGGGTTTGGCTGGATCGGAGCCGTCCAGTTCATAGAATACTACTGGTGTGTCGGTCGCTGTAGCAATTTTATCCTTCACTGTTTTCACTCGTTCCGCCAAAGAGTCTGTGAGCGTGGTGGCTTCTTCGCTGCGGCCGGTCAATTTACCGACATCTTCGATGATCTGATAGAGTCCGTCAAAATCGGTGGGGTTGGCGATGTAATAGACGGTCAACCCTAAATCCTCAAGAGCTTTAACCTGATCGCTAGTGTTGATACCAGCAGCAATCACCAGGTCAGGGTTCAGTGAAGTAATTGTCTCGTACGAATACTCATTCATTGAACCTCCGACGTCCGTCAGATTGGCGGCTTCAGTGGGGAAATCGGAAAAACTATCTCGGCCAACCATCTGGTCACCGGCGCCAATCGCGTAGAGGATTTCAGTGGCCGAGGGAGCCATTGAGACGATTCGTTGGGCAGGCGCAGCGAGGGTTACCGTTCGCCCGAGTCCGTCGGTCATCGTGATGGTTTGATCCACAACTGTTGGAATGCCTGTCACGGTTGCTGTGAGGGTTGGGGCTGTTGCGGAACATGAAGTGACCAGGAAGATTACAAGCATCATACTGATGCAGGAAATAAATCGCTTATTCATGAATTCTCCAAATTTTGAAATCAAATTAACAACAATCCCCCGGCTGCGTACCGGGGGAGACTTTGACATAATACTAGCGAGTGTCCACCTCCTATCAGCGAGATCGTGGTTACACACTTCTGGGCGGGCGACCTGGCTTATCAGATTTCTCCGAATTACAGTTGCGCGTCAGCACCGGTCTTGCACCGGTTTCGCCTTTAAGCTCTCCCATCCGGGGGAGGAGGCACCTAGAAGTCTATTCAATTGTAAATATATTGTATGGCATTCAACTTCAATCGTCAAGCGAGTTGACGAGCTGATTCCAGCGATTAACGGTGGATGCAGCTTTTTTGTGAAAAACCCATGTTGCCTGAATTGATTTCTTGCAGCGCGGGTTAAGGTGGTTGATCGTAGTCAGATGGAATTTAATTGGCTGTGGAGCGATACAGCTCGGGATGCATCAATCTCAATAACAATTCCAAACCATCCACCAGACGTGGTTCCGCGATCTTGAAAAGGTCGCTGTTTACCGAGTAGATCTGGCTGTTCTTGACTGCTTTAATTTCAGACCAACCCGGGCGCGCTTTGATCTGGGCAAGACCAATTCCAGTATCACCGGAATCTGCCAGCAGGATGAGATCCGGGTTTTGCTTGATCAATTCATCCAAACTAATTTGAGCGCGGTTACCTTTGAGTGACGATCCGGCGTTCTTGCCGCCCGTCATGCTTATCATCAGGTCGATCATCGTGCCGCGGCCGCTGGTGACAGGGTTGTTAGGGTCAGTAGCGCCAAGTTCCAGGTAGACCACTGGTTGATTGGTAATCTTCTTAACATCTGTCTGGACTTTTATTACTCTCGCGGCAAGTGATTGCACCAGATCATCGGCTTCGGAGTCCTTCCCAGTTAATGAGCCAATATCCCTGATGGTTTGATACAACCCCTCGAAATCCTTAGGGTAGTTAATGAAATAAACAGTCAATCCCCGGGCTTGCAGTTCAGCCACCTGGTCAATGGTGATCTCATCCCCGGCAACGACCAGGTCGGGTTTCAAGTCCACCACGGCAGTGATGAAATCGGTCCCGGTGGTTTCGCCGATGTCAACCACGGACTGCGCTTCTTCGGGGTAATCTGAAAGACTATCCCGTCCAATCACATGGTTGCCGGCGCCAATGGCAAAGAGCGTTTCAGTGGCTGAGGGAGAGATCGAAACGATCTTTTGAGCCGGAGCAGCAAGACAGACGGAATTTCCCATTCCATCGACGACACCGATCTTTGTCTTGCAGTTTACCTTCGTGGCAGTGGCGCATGCAGAAAGCATGGATAACACCATGATGATCATAATGGTTGTTGATATGAGTTTTCGCATAGAAAGATTCTCCAATGACATCGGTTTATTTTGCCATTTCCGACAAAGATAACCAGTAAATTTGATGACCAATTTATATTTGATACCGGTCTGCATAATTTTGCAACAGTTATTATCTTCAGAATCAGCGCGAGATATTTTTAATGAGGGTTTCCATTTTTGATACGTTTGTGATGATACATTCGATCGGTTTTTGATTGTAAGGTGTCCGGGAATGCCCGTCAAGCAGGGTTAATCGTCGCAGGGGTGATCGTGACTGTGTTCCCTCTCGATCACTGTGATACCGGGTTTCTTGCCAAGCGTTATCGTGATACCGAAGGTCTGCAGCAGGGCTTCGGGAGTGACGACTTTTTCACCGCGTCCGACAGCAACGACCTTGCGGGCCAGCAGCATAGTCAGGCTGCAATCCATAGCCTCTTGAATATCATGCGTAGCTACGACGATGCTGGCACCGCGGCACAATTCGTCCCGCAACATCTGCTGATAGATCTCTCTAGCGGCCGCGTCCAATCCGGTGGTGGGTTCATCTAGAATCAGCAGGTCAGCCTGGCGAGCCAAAGTCTGCGCAATATATACTCGCTGTTGTTGACCACTGGAGAGTGAACGAAGGGTCTTGTCACGCAATTTTTCGACCCCCATCCGCTTCATTGAAGTTTGGACAATGTCCTGGTCCTCCCCCGAGAGTCTTCCGGTAAGTCCTGCGTTGGCGTATCTTCCCATGGTCACCACATCGACCGCGCGCAGGGGAAGGATGAAGCCCGAGGACTGGAACTGGCTGAGATAAGCAATGCGCCGTGTAACCAGACCGGGGTTCTGGCCGAACACCTCAAGTGATCCACTCACAGCGGGGAGTAATCCAACCAACGTCTTAAGCAGGGTCGATTTACCCGAACCATTGGTGCCAATGAGAGCTAATGATTGATGCCTATCCAGAGTGAAATTGATGTCTGACACAATGGTTTCATCTCGATAGCCAATGTTCAATGATCTGGCACTGATGACCGGTGAGGAAGTCTTCAAGGGTTCAGTCATGAGAGATTACAGCTTTCTGTTTCTGCCGTGAGTTCTGAATGGTTTTAATCAGAAGCACGGCAAAAAAGATGAGAGACGCAACCAGCACAATGGTTGAACCAGCCGAGAAATTAAAGAAATAGCTGATCAAAAGTCCGCTGAAGACAGAGACCAAGCCAAACAACGAAGAAAAAACCATCATGGTTCGGATGCGGCGGGCAAGAAGCGCGGCCGCTCCAGCAGGAGCGATAAGCATACCAAAGACCAGCATCGTGCCTACTGTTTGAAATGAAATGACCACCGCCAGGGCGATCATTGCTAACATGATGTTGTGATACAACCGTGAGGAAAAACCGGAGATCTGTGCCTGTTCGGGGTTGAAGCATAAAAGCAGGAAAGGACGTTCACAGATGGCAACAGTAATAAGAATCACTACTGTGGCGATAGCTTGAAGAATGACCGACTGGGTGTTGATACCCAGAATCTCGCCAAAAAGAATTCGCACCAGATCGCCTGAGAAGGAGGTGGAACGTGAAACAATGATTACCCCCAACGCAAGCATGGAGACGAAGAGCAATCCAATCGCGGTATCTGAAGACAGGTTGGACTTGCGTGTGATTACACTGATGCCGCCGATCATTACCACGGCGCTAACCGCCGCGCCGATGATGCCGGGTATTCCAAGCAGGATGGCAACCGCGACACCCGGCAAGACGCCATGCGCCAACGCATCGCCGATAAATGCCAACCCACGCAGCACAATATAAGTACCAACAACGCCGCAGACAATCGAAACCAGCGCGCCAGCGATGAGCGCGCGTAGCATGAACACATTTGACGCGAAGGGTTCGATCAACCAACTCATGGATTTATTTTATCAAACCTTTAGACTCATTTCAGGGCGTTAATGATTGTTTCACTCAACTCATTCATGAAGGTAAAGTAGGAACCATCCTCCGGAAGAATGTGAGTGGATACTGACACGACCTGAACGCCGGTTTCCTTGCCAATGCTTTCTGCAACGGCAGGGGGTGTTCCCAATTCAGTGAAAATAGCTTTCACGTGATTTTCTTCAATCAGGGTTTTTAGCGCAGAGAGTTCGGAAGCGGAGATCTCAGCCTGGGTAGTCAAACTGGGAACAATGGCTCCAATTAATTTGAATCCGTAACGTTCGGCAAAATATCCTAGAGATTCATGACCTGTAACTAGCTTGCGTTGATCCTGCGGTAAGGTGTTCACCTTGTCGATGATGGTCTGGTTTAATTGATCCAGGCGCATTTCGAGATCGACGGCTCGCGTCGAGACATCCAGGTTGAGGTCGGCTTTCAGTGTGTCTGACAGGGCAGCAACAATCTGTTTGATGGCGATTGGATCCACCCAGAGATGGGGGTCGTCAGCGCCGATGGCTTGATCCGGATCGCCAGAGGGGATGCCTTCTCCTACACCCACCTTACGGACGGTGATATGGTTTGATGCTGTAAAGACGGTCACTCCAGCTTCTTTCGCCTGGGCCAGCGCCTTTTCCATGCCGCCTTCGAGTCCCAGACCATTTTGAACGACCAGGTCGGCATGGGTCAGCGTTTCAATATCCCGCGCCGAAGGCTCCCATTCGTGTGGGTCCTGTCCATTGGGCATCGAGACCACTACGTTGGCTTGATCTCCCACCAGATCCTTCACTACCGCGCCGAGGATGGAATACGTCACCACAATGGTCGGTTTGCCCGATACGCTGTTTGCGGACGTTGTACTCTGGCAGGCAGAATTTATTACTAGCATAGCGATCATTACTGGAATTATTAGAATTTTTCTATACATTTTCACCTTTGCTCCTTATGATCAATCATAGTAATATATCTCAACCCGAACAAAGGCGAAGTGCAGATCTGTGTCTTGGTTGGTAAAATATCAAACAAATTTTCTGTGTCAATGGATACATTTTTCACTCACTCGGAAAATGAGAACATTTTTCCCATGCGAGGAGACAGAAACGTTCACCATCCTCTGTGCCGATGGTGGTTAATTTGTTCTGCAGTTTAAGGTCACTGATGGTTCGCGTAACTGTGGCCCGTGTTGACCCGATTGCCAGTGCTAATTGCGCATGGGTCAGCCGCAAATTGATCACTCGTCCCTGTTCGTTGTTTTGCCCGAATTCCTCTGCAAGTAACGAAAGGATTCCCAATAAACGTTGGTCGAGGTGTGGGCGAGCCTGCATGGCTGCCCAGGCTTCCACCTTCTGAAGGCAGAATCGTAAATCCTGAGTGAACCCCGTTCTTTTTTCTGCGACTGCAAGTGATTCTATCTTAACGATGCAATCATTTTGCGCGACCAATTGGATATAGCAATTATCAGCCGGGTGGGGAAAAATCAGATCATTCCTCCCGAAAAGACCAAGCAACACTTGACAACCATCTTGATGGATCATCATTCGTGCGATAATGCCATCTTCAATCGACAATACCATATCGGCATCCAGCAAGATGAAATCCCCACGTCGGTAGCGGCGTTGTATCAAATCACTATGGGCAAGGGTGGAACTGGCTTCATTTGACAAATTTGCAAGGTGGCGCTCAATGAATTGGCAAAGGGTTTGCGTTTGGGTTTCCTGCGGAAAGACTGCCAATGCGCCAGCGTCGTAGGCTTGAGAAATGAGGTCTGCCGAGCCATGGCACCAGACGATCCAGGTAGTTTTCGATCTGGTTAGCTTTTCGAGCAATGAGATATTCTCAGTTTCCAGGTTAACCAGCAACAAACCGAATCTGCCATTCTCTATTAGATGTGGATTAAATGTGACTGTAACCCCGCACCTTATCAGTTCAATTGCGAGATCCATTCTGGTGAACGTATTTCCAATAATCGCAAGACTTTTTTCGTATACAAATTCAGAGATGGATGTTGTCATTTGTAACACATCATAAACTAAAATCGATAAAAATTTTGTGTTTTTCGACACCAATATCACATATTTAGTATATATCTTGGTTATTGATAATTGCCCTTTTTCCGGGATTGTTGGTGAACAAACCTGCTTAATTGCGTGATGGATGTTAATCTTCTGAACACAACAGAATATCGATTGATAAAGGCTTGAAGTTTTCTCGCCCCCTGATTAAAAGGAGATCCCCGGCGCAACCGGGGATCATTGCAACTGTTTTAATTTTACTTGGTCAGATCTTCTACTTTTGCGCCAGGCGCGGCTTTCTTGACCGCAGCCATGCCGTCTTTGGCAGCTGATTCAGATGAGTACATTTCACTTGTGCCGATCACCTGGTGGTTGGCAGCTTTGAGCACAAAGTAGACCTGCTTGTTTTTGGCGATCTTTAATTCATAAGCATCTGCCAGAACTGCGTTTTTCATGACAGATTCAATCCCGTTCTTTACGCCTTCCTTTGATTTGTAGGTCTCGCTGGAAAGGATGGGTTCACCGTTTGCCGCCTTCAGTACGAACATGAACTGTCCACCTTTTGCATCTTTGATCTCAAATTGTGCAGCCATAATTTCCTCCAAAAGTAATTGAACGCGATAATTACAACAAATTACATGATTATTATACAGACATTTATTGGTTCGTGCCACAGAATATCTTTAAAACGACAAGCTGTATGTTTTGTGGTATTCTCAACGATAGTCATTCCCATTATGGAGCGAAAATGTCAATGCACGGCCCACTGCATAGTGTTGTTCATGGTACGGATGAGAAGCCAAAAATCACAAAAACGTTACTGAAGCGGATTTTCACATACGCAAGACCTTATCAAAGATCGCTAGCCATTTTATTAGTTCTGATCCTGGTTATGACCGGGATCAATCTGGTAAATCCGTTACTGCTGAGGACTTTGATCGATAAAGCTATTCCCGAGAAGAATATCCATTTGCTCTTATGGCTTTCACTAGGGCTATTACTGGTTCCAATTATTGGTGCATTGTTGAGTGTTCTACAACGGCGTATAACAGCCGTGATCGGCGAAGGAGTGATCTTCGATTTGCGAGTTGCTCTTTACGAACGGTTGCAACGTATGTCGTTAAGGTTCTTCACCAATACGCATGTTGGTGAGTTGATGAGCCGAATGAACAACGATGTGGTTGGGGCGCAGACTGCCGTCAGCAGCACGATTGTTAACATGGTTTCATACACTATTCAAGCGGTCGCCGTTCTGATCATGATGCTCAGCCTGGAATGGCGACTCACTCTCATTTCAATGGTGATCATGCCATTATTTATCGTGGCCACCAAAAAACTCGGTGTCAAACTGCGGACGATCGCGCATAAACAGATGGAAACCAACGCCCAAATGAACGCCATGATGAATGAAACTCTCAACATTGGTGGGGCGATCCTGGTCAAGCTATTTGGACAAAAGGAACAGGAAGTGAAACGGTTTAGCGCCAGGGCTAGCGATGTTCGCGGCATGGGGATCAACCGGGCATACATGGGTTCAATTTTCATCGCGATCGTCGGATTCATCAGCGCAGTGGGAGTCGCGTTGGTCTATGGACTGGGCGGTTATTTTGTCATAAAGGAAGCTTTCACTGTGGGAACGATCGTGGCATTTGGGTCTTATCTGGGTAATTTGTATGGCGCGCTGCAAGGATTGTCCAATACCCCTGTTGATTTCTCAACCTCGGTTGTCAGCTTTGAGCGAGTGTTCGAGGTACTTGACCTGCCTATTGAAATTCAAGAAAAGCCTGCGGCATTGGAATTGAAGGATGTAAAAGGGGACATCTTGTTTGAGAATGTTTCTTTTAAGTATGAACAAGGTGACGAGCATTTTTTGAGCGACGTCCATCGTTATGGCAGCATCGAAAATGTCACGGCAGTGTTTTCGGGAAAAGAAATGGAAACAAAGGAGGAAGAAACAGAGACTCACAGCCAGGCACGGGGATACGCCCTGGAGGATGTCAGTTTTCATGTGCATCCCGGTCAACTTGCCGCGCTTGTGGGGCCTAGTGGAGCCGGGAAGACAACCCTCACTTATCTGTTACCACGTCTCTACGATCCCACTCAGGGAAGGATCCTGATCGACGGTCATGATCTGCGGAACCTCACGTTGGACTCGATCGCCGGGCAGATAGGAATGGTCACCCAGGAAACTACCCTTTTTCACGACACGATCCGAACCAATTTGCTCTACGCCAAAGCTGACGCTACTGGAGCGGAATTGGAAGAGGCTTGCCGGGCGGCCAATATCCACAGTTTCATCAATGATCTGCCGGATCGCTACGAGACGGTGGTCGGTGAACGCGGATACCGACTCAGCGGGGGTGAAAAGCAGCGCATTGCCCTGGCGCGCGTCATCCTCAAGGACCCGCGCATCCTGGTGCTGGATGAAGCCACCAGCAGTCTCGACAGCGAGTCAGAAGCGCTGATCCAGGAGGCGCTCAAACGGGTAATGGCCGCGCGTACCAGTATCGTCATCGCGCACCGACTCAGCACCATCCTGGCCGCTGACCTGATCTTGGTGGTGGATCGGGGCCACATCGTCGAGCGGGGTACTCACAAGGAATTGCTGGCTCAATCCGGATTGTATGCCCACCTGTACCGCACCCAGTTTAAACGGGGAGAAGCGGGTTTGTGAAAGAAAAGAGTGTGATGATCATTCATCACACTCTATATTTATTATGAGATCAGCGACCTGGGACTCGAGAAGTTAAGCCCTTTGTGCGATGGGTTGGGGATCCTTCAAGAACAAGGATACGACCACACATCCCACGAGCAACACTGCTGCCAGAATCAGCGATGGGGTGTACGATCCATCGGTGGTTTTCATTGCAGACATCAAATAAACATAAACCACCGAGATTTGCCCACATAACTGCAGCAAGCCGTTCGAAGTCCCTTCCGGAACCGGGAAAGTCACTTCGGTGGCAAATTGCATGATGATGGGGTTGCAGGCAGTAAGGAAGAATCCCAAGCCAAACGAACTGACCAACAGCCCTGCGTAGGAAGATAAATACGTCAGCCCGATCAAAAACGGAATGGCAACCGCCAAACCTATGAGGAGGTATTTGCGGCGTTTGTGTTCTTTATCTGAGAATGAAGGCAGAACGACCGCGCCGATGACGCCGCCAACCAACATCAACGCGCCAAAGTAACCGGCCTGTTCCGAGTTGTAATTGCGCCCGCGGACGATCGGTTCAATCCAGGTCGTAATTCCATTGAAAATAGCCATTCCCATGAACTGGATGAATGCCAACAGCCAGAACATTTTTGTTTTCACCAGACTTTTCAAACCATCCAGGACCAGAGCACGGGTGGTCTGGTCATCAACACAAGGGGGTGTGGGAGGATCGTTGCGAGCCAGTGAGATGAACAATATTGCCGCGACCAGACCAACGGAGCCGTAAACCATTTGTACAGTTGCCAGGTTGCCAAGTTTTTCATAGAGCATCGGGGTAATCGCCATCGCCAGGGCGATACCCAACAAACTGGAAAGCGTGATCAAACCGACAGCGGTGGCACGGAATTCTTTTTCAAACCAGTGGGCTGGGAGAGTTGTCCATGAATTCATCAGAAAGGGTTGGGCGATGGCGATACCGATAGTGCATAAAAGTACCAGGGTGTAATTTGAGCCGGCAAAACCGCGCAGAAAACCAAAAATACCCATCATCAGAGCACCAAACCCAACGGCTTTCCGAAAACCAAGTGAATCGATGGCCCACGATACCGGGATCGAAAAAGGCAAAAAGGCGATCATAAAAACCATGGCCAGGAGGCCAATTTTCAAATCCGTAGCTCCAAAAAAGGAAGCCGCGTCTTTAGTGACAGGGGAATAAGAGATCCACAATACCTGGATCATGAGATTGATGAACATGAAAGCTGCAAGGACTACCCAGCGGTATGGGTACAGGCGGTACTCTTCACTTTTCATAACGGACTCGCTTTCAAAGAACAGGAATGGGCATTTATGTTCCAAGCGATCACGAACTAAAAAGCAAGCGGGGTAGTTGCTCTCCCCCTGTTTCCACCAGTTTTACATCCAGCGAACCTGCTGTCAGGATAGCTTTTGACGAGTCGAACCAGGTACGGGTCATCTCGACCGCTCCTTGAGAGCAGTAAGTGATGGAAACGACTGAAATCAGTTTGTCGGTTTCTCCCATCCAGCTTTTTTCCAGTGTTTTTGGCACCGGCGACAAAGAGATCTCGTAATGTGCCTTGAAGAATTCTTCATTTGGAAAGATACGTCTGAGCAGACGATAGAATGATGAATCACCTTCTTCCTTTATTTGTTGGATGGCGCTATCAAGCAGGGTGGGCACAAGAGCCGTCGAAAAATACGATTGTTCGATGGCAACCATGTCCCACCTGGTAGCCTCTTTCCGTTTCATCAAACGACAACGTGTAAGGACAGACACCGTGTCGTTGATAGACAAGCCCATATTTTTACAGATCTTATCAGCGCATTCGGTCATTTCCCGCACACGTTTAATGCCAGTTTCTTCCTCCACCAACTGTGAATGGCAATCAACTTTATCGCGTTCAGCCACTTCGCTTAAAGAAAGTATATGGCGAGTGAGCAAAGAAGGACGTTCCGGCTCCTGTTGGACAATTTCGAAACCTTTGTTTGGCAAACGACGCAGGTAGCCCATGCGGACGAGTTCGCTCATCACTGCCGCCAGGGTGTTTCGGTGAATTGGATTTTGGCGCGAGAGCTCCTGGTTGGTCAATTTGTCGCCGATGCAAAAACCAGGCCGACCGGAACGGATGGCGGCAACGATGGCGTCGCGAGCCTGTTCATGCATGGTCTGCGGCAGGTTGCGGTCTAAGTCTAATACGAAATTGGGAGCTGGTATGGACATCAAAGTCTCTCGGTCAAGAATTTACCCATTTTACCTTATTCAGAGGTACTTGACGCGATCAAACGGCGCCCACCGCCGACCTGACGCACCCGACCTTTGGGCCGTCCGGCCAGACCTTGTTCCAATTCAACCTGTCCGCGGTGGATGGTTTTTTCATCCATGCCGGTTACCTGCGACATTAAGCTGACGCCGCCTCGCCCAATGCGCGAGGCTTCAAAAGCAACGAACCAACGGCGTTGTTGCTCGTCAAGCTCGCTGAGGATGAGGTTGATCTGGTGGTGAATTTTTTTATCGGGGTGATCGGCGTCTTGCTGGCAAATTGGGCATTGACAATGGCGGATTGTTGAGATCAACATGATTCTCTCCTGCGTTTGTAGAGCTGAGTGGATATTGAAGATCTACCAGCCAATAATTGCGGAAGTTATTCTTTTTTACAAAAAATCAGTGTCTCACAGTTGCACAGTTCAACAAAATTATTATAATGATATTTACCAAACAATGCAATAACCAAATTTGCCGGTCAGGGAGTCGATATGGAACAATATTTCCTCGCTCATGATGCTGGTACGGGTGGGAATAAAGCTGTTTTGGTCGACGTGAATGGAAATGTTTGTGCAACATCGTTTTGCCCTTACCCAACAAGTTATCCTCATCCAGATTGGGCGGAACAGGATCCTGAAGATTGGTGGCAGGCTGTTGTAACCACCACCCGGGAAGTAATGAAGCAGTCACGGGTATCGCCTAAGGAAATTATTGGTATAGCGCACACGACCCAATTGATGGGAATTGTGCCGCTCAACGGCAATGACCCAAAGCCGATGAGACCCGCAATCATCTGGCTCGATGGACGGGCGGCGGAAGAGGCCACCCAGTTGATGGCAAAATTCATGGGGCCAAAGGTTTTTGCGCTGTTCTCCGGTACTCCTTTATCCGGGAAAGACGGCCTTCCGAAACTTTTATGGCTCAAGGCAAGGGAACCCGAGCTGTACAACAAGATGGATTGTTTCCTGGATGTTAATGGCTATCTGACCTACCGTGAAACCGGCGAAAAGGTCATGGATTGGTCATGCGCCTCAGCCTTTGGTTTTGAACTTGACAAGAAAGATTGGATGCGAGGGATTATTAAGTACATTGGACTGGATGAATCCAAGTTCCCGCGTTTGGCGCGCTCGATTGATAACGTTGGCAATCTGACCCGGGAAGCCGCCAAAGAGACCGGTTTACTGGAAGGCACCCCCGTCTTTGGAGGCAGCGGCGATGTGATGAGCGCGGCGGTTGGCTCCGGAGCGGTTGGGGACAACGATGGGCACATCTACCTGGGAACGTCCGGCTGGGTGGCGGTTTCCACCTCTAAACCCTTCCTCGGCGACCAGGGAATCGTATGTATGCAGTCAGCGCAGCCCGAAAAGGCGCTCTTGATGGCAGAGATGGAGACAGCCGGAGCCTGCTTGAAATGGATCGCAGATAATTTCTACAAGGCAGAGAAATCTGATCCAAAGGTGAAGAACGTTTATGCGTTGATGGATGAGTTAACCGGTCGGGTGCCTGCGGGGTCTGACGGCCTCATTTGCACCCCCTGGATCTATGGCGAACGGGCCCCCGTATCCGATACCTTTGTCAGATCCACATTTTTTAACCTTAGCGCGTCTCACACGCGCGAGCACATGTTGCGCGCGGTCTATGAGGGTGTTGCCTATAACCTGCGGTGGTTGATCGAGGTTGTGGAAAGCAAATTTAAATTCCCGTTGCCTGTTTTGCGCATCATTGGTGGCGGCGCGCGTGGCAACCCGTGGATGCAGATTATTGCAGATGTGACTGGACGACGATTGGAAGTTGTGGCAAACCCACTGGAAGCTGGAGCTGTCGGTGTGGCGCTCACCGCGGCCGTGGGTCTGGGGATTTATCCAGATTTCCAATCTCTGAAAAAAGTTGTCCGTGTGACCCGCGAATTCTTGCCGCAATCGTGTAATGGCAAGTGCTATGACGAGTTGTTCAAGACGTACAAGAAGATTTATGGTTGTTTGCAGGGACTGTATCACGAAGTGAACGAAGCACGATTTAAAAGTTGCCTCTAAACAAAAATTTGGATAAAAAGGAGAACAAAATGAAGTCAATCGATGTTGATTCAATGCCAATCGCGATGCCCGAAGGAGTTGATTATTCTGAGTATCTCGTGGCTACTTACCTGGTATCTTTTCCTAAATCGGTTCCAGTGCCTATGCTGGCTCCAGCGCTCGCCATCGAACAATCGACCGGCACCTGGCTGGCTGTTCCCGGCGAAACTGAAGAAGTCCGTCGGAAGCACATCGCCAAAGTGATCGGGACATATGAGATCCCCGATTATGAGTGGGGGCTCCCGCCCGATGTTACCGACCGCCAATATATCATCCAGATTGCCTTCCCCGAAGTAAATATCGGGTCACAACTACCAATGATGCTGACCGCGGTGGTGGGTAACATTTCGATGGGCGGCAAGATCAAGGTATTGGATGTCCGCCTCCCCGAAAAGTATGTTGCCCGGTTCCAGGGCCCGAAATTCGGTATTCCCGGGATTCGCAAGATATTGAACGTGAAAGATCGCCCGCTGTTGAACAACATGATCAAACCCTGCACCGGATATACTCCCGAGGTCGGCGCCGGTTTGTTCAAAGCGGCCGCCATGGGCGGTTGTGACATCATTAAGGACGACGAATTGATCGCCAACGCCTCCTTCAATGAGATCACGAAACGTGTTAAACTCTACATGGAAGCGGTGAAGGAAAAGTACGAGACCACTGGTGAAAATACGCTTTACGCCGTCAATGTCACCGACGAGATACCCAATGTCTTTGACAACGCGCACCGCGCGGTTGATTTGGGCGTCAACTGTATCATGGTGAACTATCTGGCGACCGGTTTCACCGTTTTACGCGCCCTGGCTGAGGATCCAAAAATTACTGTTCCCATCCTGGCCCATATGGACGTTGCCGGCGCAATGTACGCTTCTGAATGGCACGGGCTGAGCTCTCACCTGGTGTTAGGCAAACTACCACGCCTGGCTGGCGCGGATATCGTGGTTCATCCCGCCCCGTACGGAAAGGCCCCTGTGTTGCCCGAGAAGTTCCAGCGTGTGGCTCAGAATCTGTCCTTCCCGTGCTACAATTTGAAACCCTCCTGGCCCATGGCCAGCGGCGGCATCACCCCCAAGATGGTTCCGAACGTGATCAAGGACTTGGGTCCCAATATCGTTATTGGTTCGGGCGGCGGCATCCATGCCCACCCGCAAGGTCCAGTCGCTGGAGCCAAGGCTTTTCGCCAGGCAATCGATGCAACTATGAAGGGAATCTCACTTGAAGAAGCCGCCAAGGACTTTCCGGAATTAAAGGTAGCCCTTGAAACCTGGAAGGATCCATTCAGTAAAGGAATAGGAATGTAACTTATGACAGAATATCCATACGCGATCTCAGAATGGCACGACACGAAGGAAATCTATGACCGCCTAAAAAACCTGGTGAATCAGCCGCTACGGAAGTTCAAACCCGAAAAGATGGCTGAGTTCCAGAAATACTTCGACGAGAAGTGTAAGAAGTCGAAGGCTCTTACGGATGAAGCAAAGCAATACATCCCTGGTGGTGTCCAGCACAACCTGGCATTCAACAAACCTTTTCCTCTGGCTATCGACCGGGCGGAAGGCGCTTACCTGTGGGACGCTGATGGCAACAAATATATCGACTTTCTACAAGCTGGTGGCCCGACTTTGCTGGGCAGCAATTATGAACCCGTACGGAAGAAGGTTTTTGAGCTACTTGAGCACTGTGGTCCTGTGACTGGGTTGTTCCATGAGTATGAATTGAAACTGGCCAAACAGATCAACCAATACATGCCCTCGGTCGAAATGTTCCGCATGCTCGGATCAGGCACCGAAAGCGACATGGCAGCAATCCGTGTGGCACGCACCTTCACCGGTAAGAAGAACATCATCAAAGCGGGCGGAGCGTATCACGGTTGGAGCGATCAACTGGTCTACGGTCTGCACATACCTGGCACCGGGCGCTTCGAAGCTGCTGGTATCCCCGCAGGAGCCTCTACTCACACTCAGGAATTCTTCCCCAATGACCTGGGTCACCTGCGGCGCATTCTCATCGAAAACGTTCTGCGTGGTGGTACGGCTGCCGTGGTGGTGGAACCGGTCGGTCCCGAGAGCGGTACACGCCCGGTGAGCTATGAATTCAATTCGAAAGTACGTGAACTCTGCGATGAGTTCGGCGCCCTTTTGATCTTTGATGAAGTGGTTACCGGTTTCCGCATGGGTATGGGCGGGGCACAGGGTTATTTCAAGGTCAAGCCTGACCTGACTGTGTTCGGCAAGTGCGTGGCTGGTGGTTATCCCATGGCTGGTGGTCTGGGCGGACGCCGCGAGATCATGATGAACCTGGCGGCTGGTATCGGCGGTAGCAATAAGCACTGCTACGTTGGTGGTACGCTCTCGGCCAATCCGTTGAGCTGCGCCGCTGGTTACTACTCCCTGCTCGAGCTCGAACGCACCAACGCCCCGGTCATCGCCGGTCGCGCTGGCGACCGTTTACGCAAGGGTTTGCAAGAGATTATCGATCGTCGCAATCTGCCCTTTGTCACCTGGAATGAGGGCTCAATCGTTCATCTTGAGACCGCGGGAACAATGTTGCTTGATTTCAAGAACCTGATCAAAATCGCCCGCGAACTTTCACCACGAAAGCACTTTATGCAAGAGGTAGGTATGGCTTACACCGCCATGGGAATGATTACCCTAGCTGGCAGCCGAATCTACACCAGCATGGTAGACGACGACAAACTGATAGATGAGGCACTGAACCGGTTCGATTACGTGCTTGGCTGTATCGAATAGTTATTCAATACTCTGAGGTCTATACCCCCGGATTGTGTGATCTGGGGGTATTTTGTATTCCCTTTTCATGAGCCCATTCCACCGTTGCGGTGCTAAAATTCAAAGATTCAGTCACAAATTCGATTTACCCAGACCATATGAAAGGTGGAAATACCCAGAATGGATCTCCGCGAAGGAAAGAAACTCTTTTTTGTTATATGCGCGGGTTATTTCACCTTCGGGTTGTTGAACACCTCGATTGGACCGCTTCTGGAACAGTTCGCGGAAAACAATTCTGTGTCGGTTGCCACCATAGGCAGTCTATTGACCGCACTGTTTACCGGTGGTTTGTTGGCTCAATTGTTGTTGGGACCATATACGGATAAATGGGGACAGCATCGTTGGCTGGCGGTTTCCTTTTTGGTGATGCCTGCCTTCCTGACAGCAGCTACTTTCACGCGTTTCTACCCCCTGACGATCGGACTGTTCTTCCTCGCTGGTCTCGGATATGGTACGGCAGTGCTCACCGGGAATACCGTGGTGACGCGCATCTTCGAAGAGAACAGTATCGCGCCACTAAACTGGTTGAATGTGTTTTTCGGTATTGGTGACGTGGCTGGGCCGTTGCTAGTCAGTCTCACCCTTACGCTGTGGGAAAACGGCATGATTGCTATCTGGGTAGGTGCGGTGATAATGGCTCTCATAGCTGGCGTTTTGCTCCTCTTTTTTTACAAAACAAGGATTGGAGGTCAACCTGTCGCAAACACAGCCTCAACTGGCAAGTTGAACCTTTCTCCCTTCCTGATCAGCCTGATCTTTCTGGTGTTGACCTATGTGGGGACGGAGATCGCTGTTGGGAATTGGACGACCACTTATCTTCACATGACCGCGTCTATGGCGGTAGAGAAAGCTGCCCTGGTGACCTCGGGGTTTTGGTTGGCGTTGACGCTGGGCAGGCTGATGGGAGCTTTAACTGGCAACCGTCTTGGCGCCAATCGCTTGTTAATTTTGAGTTTTGGGATTTCTTCTGTCGGTTCCTTGTTGTTCATCCTGGGTTTTGGTCATGTCGCCTGGAGCATCACAGCGGTGATGGCGCTCGGTCTGGGTTTTGGCGCGATCTTCCCCACCCTTTTTGGACTCATGTCCACCACTTATAAGCAAAATTCAAGTAAACCTGGCAGCCTGCTAACAGCCACTGCTTCCTTGAGTGGCATGGCTTTGCCCTGGCTGGTAGGTATCACGTTCACAAGCCTGGGTATCCGCTCGATGACATTCTTCGTCGCTGGGTTGATTCTTCTGCTCTGGATCGGTCTTTACGTAAATCTTAAAACCAGAAAAAAGAATCAAATCTAGCATTTTTAATATCACAAGCCAGGTCAAGAAAACAAAGAACCGGAGTGCTATCCTTTATCCATCAGGTGAAGAATGGAATCTCTTGAAACGGTCAACGCGGTGCAACGAATGCAATCGTTCATCGACTCGCATTTACACGAGCCGATCACGCTGAAGATGCTCGCCGAGGTGGCGGGGTATTCGCCATGGCACGCCGCCAAAGCTTTCAAATCGTTGACTGGGAAGGCACCCTTCGAATATATCCGCTCGATGCGGCTGTCTCGAGCAGCCCTGCGCCTGCGCGGTGAAGAAGTTCGGATCGTGGATGTGGCTTTCGATTTCGTTTTTGGATCGCACGAGGGTTTTACCCGGGCATTTTCAAAAGAATTTGGTATAACCCCACAGCAATTTTCCTCCTCGTGGCATCCCATCCGCTACTTCTATCCGGAAGACGTGCTCAAGAGGCACTTCACCCTTCAAAAAGGAGAGAAGACCATGACTGAAACAAAAACAATCTTTGTCCAGGTGGTGGACCGTCCGGCACGCAAGCTGATCCTCAAGCGGGGCATTAAAGCCGTAGATTATTACGCCTATTGCGAGGAAGTGGGTTGTGAGATCTGGGATGAGCTGTGCGCAATCAAACAGGCGCTTTTTGAGCCGATCGGGATGTGGTTACCAGAACACCTGCGCAAGCCAGGTACTTCAGAATACGCTCAGGGGGTGGAGATGGCAGCGGATTACTCCGGCCTGGTGCCTGAGGGGTATGATCTGATCGATTTACCAGCTTGCAAGATGATGATCTTTCAAGGTGAACCCTACGACGATGCCAAATTCGAAGAGGCCATTGGTGAAATGTGGCAGACAATGAAAAACTACAAGCCCGAGATCTACGGATTCCGTTGGGCGGATGAAGATGGTCCGCGCTTCCAACTGGCGCCGCAAGGCTACCGTGGCTACATCGAAGGTCGTCCCGTCCGACCATTGAATAGCTAGTAATCAAAAACGGAGCATCGCGCGATGCTCCGTTACTCTAATTTGTCATTACTTTGTTGACGAAAGCGGGCAATAACCCCCCTTGTTTGAAGTAAACCAACTCCGCTTCTGTTTCAATGCAAACGCGTGCCTTGAAGCAGGTAACCTGGTTGTCCTTGATGGCGCGTAAGGTTACAATCTTGCCAATCTGTAGCGGTTCGAGTGATTCGATAGTGAAGGTCTCGAGCCCGGTCAGGTTGAGTGAAGCTGCGTTTTCACCGTTCTGGAAGGTTAGCGGTAGAATCCCCATCCCCACCAGGTTTGAACGGTGGATGCGTTCGAAGGATTCGGCCAGCACCGCCCTGACACCCAACAGCAGCGGACCCTTGGCGGCCCAGTCGCGGCTGGAACCGGTACCGTATTCCTTGCCAGCGATGAGTAGCAGTGGGACGTTCTCAGATTGATATTTCATTGCCGCGTCAAACAGGCTCATCTGTTCGCCACCGGGCAGGTGGAGCGCCTTGCTGCCTTCCACGCCAGGGAGCATTTTGTTCTTCAAGCGGGGGTTTGCCAGGGTGCCTCGCATCAATATGTTGAAATTACCACGCCGCGATCCATACGAGTTAAACTCGGAGACGGGCACGTTGAGACCGCGAAGGTAGCTACCCGCGGCGCTCTCCGCCGGGATATCGCCTGCCGGGGAGATGTGATCGGTGGTAACCGAGTCACCCAGAACCGCCAGTACGCGCATCGGGATTTTTGAAAGTGGAGAGGCGGCATTCAAATCTTCAATGAACGGCGGTTCTTGAATATAGGTCGAATCGGTCTTCCATTGGAACAACGGAGAAGAGTCAACCTCGATTTTCTGCCAGTGCTCATCGCCTTTGAAGATTTCAGCGTAATTGCGTTGGAACAGGTCGGTGGTGACGCAGCTTGCGATCACTCGGTTGATCTCTTCGGCTGAAGGCCATAGGTCGCGGAGCAACACTGGTTTACCACCTGGATCCGTTTGCAGGGCGTCTTTCTCCAGATCGATCTTCACGGTCCCGGCCAGGGCGTAAGCCAGCACGAGCGCGGGTGAGGCCAGGTAGTTGGCTTGTACCAGCGGATGGACGCGGCCTTCGAAGTTACGGTTGCCGGAGATAACAGCGGCCACCGCGAGTTTGTCTTCTCTGATCGCTTTCTCGACCGGTTCAGCCAATGGACCGCTGTTACCGATACAGGTGGCGCAGCCATATCCAGCTACTGCGAAACCGAGGGCCGCCAGCGGTTCGAGCAGGCCGGCTTTTTCAAGGTAAGCGGTCACCACACGGGAACCGGGAGTGAGGCTAGTCTTGACGGCAGGACTGACGCTCAAACCACGCCTGACAGCATTGCGTGCCAGCAAGCCGGCAGCGATCATGCCAAAGGGGTTGGAGGTGTTGGTACACGAGGTGATGGCGGCAATGACCACCGAACCGTGGTCGAGGCTGAATTCTTCGCCATTCATGTTAATTGTTCCCCGGGAGGGGGCTGAACTCTCAACGATCCCCAACCCGCCGTCAGTTTTTGGGCGTGAAAGGTAGCTGCTGAAGTTGGAACCCACTTGAGAGAGTGGAATCCTATCCTGCGGGCGGCGCGGACCAGCCAGACTGGGTTCGATGCTGCCCAGGTCCAGTTCAATCGTTTTGCTGAAGCGCGGGTCGGGAGTGGAGGAGGTGTGGAAGAGCCCCTGTTCGTTGAAATAAGCTTCCACCAGCTCGACCTGCTCCTCCGAGCGACCGCTGGAGTGGAGGTAATCCAGGGTCAGGCGGTCCACCGGGAAGTAGGCCATGGTCGAGCCGTTTTCGGGACTCATGTTGGCGATCATGGCGCGGTCGGGCAACGTCAGTGACTCGAGACCGGGACCGAAATACTCAATGAATTTGTTGACCACACCCACCTGCCGCAACAACTGGGTGATGGTCAGCGTCAGATCGGTGGGGGTGACGCCTTCGCGCAGGTGCCCGGTCAGGTGGATGCCAATCACGTCAGGGAGGACAAGATCGAGCGGTTCGCCAAGCATGGCAGCGGTGGCTTCGATGCCGCCCACGCCCCACCCCAACACGCCAAGGCCGTTGATCATGGTGGTGTGAGAGTCGGAGCCAACCAGACTGTCTGGGAAAGCCAGGAGTTCGCCATTTTCCTCACGGGTGAGCACCACCCCGGCCAGGTATTCCAGGTTCACCTGGTGTACAATGCCCGAGGAGGGCGGAACGATGCGCAGGTTCTTGAAGGCTTGCTGCCCCCAGCGCAGGAACTCGTAGCGTTCACGGTTGCGTTTGTATTCCATTTCCACGTTGAGAAACATCGAATCGCGCATCCCGGTTACGTCCATTTGCAGTGAGTGATCGATCACCAGGTCCACCGGCACCGTCGGGTTGATGCGAGTAGGGTCGCCACCCCGTCTGAATACCACCGAACGCATGGCAGCCAGGTCGACGATCACTGGAACGCCGGTAAAATCTTGAAGCAACACGCGCCCTGGATAGAAAGGTATAGCCCTGCGGTTGCTCATCACCGGCAACCACCTGGCCAGCGCTTCGATGTCCGCGCTAGAGACGTTAACTCCGTCGAACTTGCGCAGCGCGTTCTCTAGCAGGATGCGGATGGAGAATGGAAGACGATCCAGGGTTATGTTAAGCGCCAGGGCCAGCTTTTTCAGGCTGTAGTATGTATAGGTGCGGTTGCCGCATTGCAGGGTGCTTTTGGTTTCTTTTATGTTTTTCATCATGACGTCCTTTTTTTTCATCACGCTGAGCCGCGGAGGCCGCAGAGAAAACCTTTTTAAAAATTTGGCTTCATTAGTCAAAATTAGAATAATTAGCGGTTAATGTTTTTGATCAAGGCGTCACCAAACTGCGAAGTGCTTAACAGCGTCGATTCGGGCATGAGCGCATGCAAATCGGCTGTGACGGTTTTTGCAGCCAGCACGGCTTCAATACTGCGAGTGAGAAGCGCGGCGGCTTCGCTCCAACCGATATGGTCAAGCATCATCGCAGCGGAAAGCAGCAACGAACACGGATTAGCTTTGTCCAGACCGGCGAGGGTAGGGGCGGTACCATGCGTGGCCTCGAAAATGGCCATGCCGGTGTCGTAGTTGATGTTGCCTCCCGGAGCGATGCCCAACCCGCCCACCTGTGCTGAAAGCGCGTCGGAGAGATAGTCACCGTTAAGGTTCGGAGTAGCCAGTACGTCCAGAGTTTCGGGGCGTGTGAGCGCGGTCTCGAAGGCAGCGTCGGCGATGATATCTTTGATTAATAATTTGCCCTCGGCAAGAGCGGTTTGCAGGACCGTATTGGCCGCGGGCTCACCTTTGTCCTTTTTGATCGTTTCCCATTCGCGCATGGTGAAGACGCGGTCGGCAAACTCGGACTGAGCCAGGTCGTAGCCCCAATTACGGAAGGCACCCTCAGTGTACTTCATGATGTTGCCCTTGTGCACCAGGGTGACGCTCTTGCGCTGATGATCAAGCGCATAGTGGATAGCAGCGCGCACCAGGCGGGTTGTGCCCTCCTGTGAGATCGGTTTGATGCCAAAACCAGAATTACCCGGGAAGCGTAGGCGGTTGTATTGATCGGGGAATTGTTCTTTGAGCATGGTAAGAAAACGGACGTTTTCCTGTGTACCGGCAGCGAATTCGATGCCGGTGTAGAGGTCTTCAGTGTTCTCACGGAAAATGACCATGTCCACCCGCTCGGGGTGCAGCACAGGCGAGGGGGTACCCCGCAGCCAGCGCACCGGACGCAGACAGACGAAAAGGTCCAGTTCCTGGCGCAGCGCTACGTTGAGTGAGCGGATGCCCTCCCCAACCGGCGTGGTGAGTGGCCCCTTGATTCCAACTTTGTATTCCTTGAATGCGTCGAGGGTTGCCTGCGGCAGCCAGGTGTTGAGCTGCGCCTGGGCTTTGCCACCGGCGAGCACTTCGAGCCAGTCGATGGCGCGCCCGCCGCGGTAGGCGATAGCTACGGCGGCGTCGATCACGTGTCGTGCCGCGCGCCAGATATCAGGACCGGAACCGTCGCCTTCAATGAAAGGGATGGTTGGGTGGTCGGGGGTGAAAAGCTTTCCATTCGAGAGCGTGATCTTTTCCATGAATAATTTCCTGCTTGACAAGAGAATTAATCTGCATATAATTTTAGCATATATTTGGGACGCTGTCCTAAATAATAGGACATTTCTGATGGAAGACGATAAACCGAAAACGATGCAACGCATGATCGCCATCCTTGATTGCTTTTCTGGCGATCAACCTGAATTGGGCGTGCGTGAAATTGCCCGGCAGATTGGATTCTCGCGGAGCACCACCGGGCGCCTATTGCAAGCCATGAAAGACCTCAACCTGCTTCAGCAGAACCCCAACACTCTGGCTTATTCGCTGGGTGGCAAGGTACTGGCCTGGGCGGGCATTTACCTTTCACACCTTGACGTGCGTGACGTGGCCTTGCCGGCCATTCGCGAATTGCACGAGCTCAGCCACGAAACCGTCAGCCTGTATGTACTTGAAGGTAACGAGCGGGTCTGCGTGGAACGATTAGAGAGTACCCAAAACGTACGCGTGGTAGCCCGGGTAGGTCGCCGCATTCCCCTCTATGCCGGATCGGCTGGCAAGGTATTCCTGGCGTACCTGCCTCTGGAACGTTGTAAGGCTATCCTGCGCGAGACTCCACCCCAGGCAATTACCGAGTTCACCATCACCGACCGCAAGAAATTAATGGACGAATTGGAGAAAATCCGCCAGCAGGGTTACGCCACCAGCTACGGTGAGTGGGTAGCTGACGCGGCAGGGGTGTCGGCACCGGTGTTGGGTTCGCGCGGTGAGATCATAGCGGTGGTCACTATCTCTGGACCGATCGCGCGCTTCACGCCCGAGGTGATGGAAGCACGCACCAAAGATATCCTGCGGTTGGCAGCTTCGATCTCTCATGAAATGGGCTATTCCGGCAAGGATTCTGTATTCTAAAGCTGTCAAGAAGCAAGTTGATTAAGGCGGTTCGACATGGCAAAAACAACGAAGTTTGACTCGGTCCTCAAAGAACACATGGCAGACAAGATTCCAGCCTGGAACAAGCGTATCAGCAAGCTGATCCGCGACTATGGCAGCCGTAAGGTAGCTGACGTGACCGTGGAGCAGCTCTATGGCGGCATCCGCAACGTCCCCATCCAGGTGAGCGATATTTCTTTTGTCGACCCGCAAACGGGCATCCGGCTGCGTGGCTACAACATCGCCGAACTGCTCAACCTGCTACCCAAGGCGAAGAACTCCGAATATCCCCTAATTGGTGGGTTGTACTTCCTGCTGATGACCGACGAGTTCCCCTCCGAGGAAGAAGCTTTGCAGGTGGAAGACGAATGGCGCGGCCGGTCCAAACTGCCCGATTACACCATCGATATCCTCAACCACCTACCTGCCACGACCCACCCGATGACCATGTTCTCGATGGCTATCCTTTCGATGCACAATGAATCCGTCTTTTCACCGCGCTACATCGATGGCATGAAGAAATCGGAATACTGGGATTCATACCTCGAAGATTCGCTCAACCTCACGGCCAAACTCCCTGCCCTGGCGGCTTATATCTACAACCTCAAGTACCGCGAGGGGAAACAGATCGAGCCTGACCCCAAACTGGACTGGGCAGCCAACTTTGCCCACATGATCGGCAAGGGCAGCAACAAGGAATACGTCGAACTGTCGCGTCTGTTCTTCTTCCTGCACGCGGACCACGAGGGCGGCAACGTCAGCGCGCACACCTCCTATATCGTTGCCTCGGCGCTGGCTGATGTCTATTACGCCGTCTCCGCCGGTATGGACGGCCTGGCGGGTCCGCTGCACGGCCTGGCCAACGAGGATTGCCTGCGCTGGCTCCTGAAGATGCGCGAAAGCTTCCCGGCCATGCCCGACGCCGCCCAGGTGGAGAAATATTCAGAAGACTGGTTGGCCTCCGGCAAGGTCATCCCCGGCTACGGGCACGCTGTACTGCGGGTCACCGATCCGCGCTTTACCGCGCAGCTCAAGTTCGGCGCCAAATACATGCCCGATGATGAGTTGTACAGGTTGGCCAACCTGGTGTACCAGACCGTGCCCGGCGTTCTGACCCGGCAGGCCAAGGTCAAGAGTCCGTGGCCCAACGTGGACGCCATCACCGGCACGCTGCAGTACCATTATGGCATCACCCAGATGGATTTCTACACCCTGCTGTTTGGCGTCAGCCGCTGTTTGGGGCTCACCACCCACGCGGTGTGGTGCCGCGCCCTCGGCCGCCCCATCGAGCGCCCCAAGTCATTGACGACGAGGATTTTGGAAGAATTGATCTCAGAAGAAAAATAGCCCGAAAGGGCTATTTTTGAATCTAACAGGTTTAATTTATAAAATCCTTGAGTGATTTTCGAGAGGATGAATGGCCCCTACCGTTATTTTTTAGGGGGCATTTCATTTAGTTTTTCCCCTTCATCATCGCCCGATATGCCTTGCGGTTCTTCTCCTCCGGGTCGGACTCGATGAGCTGCTTCGCCTCCTCCATCAACCCCTCGTCATGCTTCAATTCGGCCAGGGTGAAGAGAGATTGCAGCGCGTCCTGTCTGAGTAAATTTGCGTGCTTCTCCTCGCCACATTCTAAAAAGCGCTGCTTGAGGTGGGCTTCCACAGCGGCGCTCGTCTCGGGCAGGAACCAGGCGATCTTCCACACTTCCTGCAGGGTCTGGCGCGAGGTGATGAACTTTTCGTCCTTTGTGTGTGCCAGAATCTGCGGCAGTAATGCGATCAAACGTTTTTCGCTGTCGCTACGCGCGAGGTTGCAGAACAGGCGTAACGCGATCGAGCGCTGATACGAATTGTCGCTGGCTAGCATCTCGAACAGTTGGTCCCAAACCTCGTAAACCCAGTCCACCTTTTGCTCGGTCAGGGCATAGGCCTGCTGAAAGGCCGGGTAGCGGATTTCGTCTTCGCTGGAATGTAGATTCTTGAAGATTGCTTCGATGTCTTGTTTCATTTTTTCTCCTGGATAGCTTTAAGAACTTTCTCCGGCGTGTAGGGCAGATCGCGCAGCCAGAAACCGGTTGCGTTATGAATGGCCGAGGCCACGGCCGGAGCGACGCCGTCGATTGCCAGCTCGCCGATCGACTTGGCCCCGTACGGCCCGCTCGGTTCGTGGGTCTGCACCAGCATCACGTCCATGGTGGGCATATCCTTGTAGCGCGGCAGCTTGTACTTTCCCATTGTGCCGTTGACCAGTTTTCCATCGGCGTCGAAGAGCATTTCCTCGGTGAGGGCAAAGCCCATGGCCTGGGCCATGCCGCCCTCCACCTGGCCGGCGGCGGTGATGGGGTTGATGACGGTGCCGCAGTCGACCACCATGAGCAGGCGCTCCACCTTGACCTTGCCGGTGGCGGTATCCACGCTGATCTCGGCGATCTGGGCGGCGGTGGGCGGTGGGCTGAGCGGGCTCATGTTCGAGGCCGAGGCCTGGATCTGGTGCTGGTTGAGCACGTGCAGGCTGCTCAGCGCCACTTCTTCGAGCGTGAGCGAACGCCCGTCCGGGGCGAGCACTTTGCGGTCGCGCAGCGTCAGGCTGGAAGGATCCTCGACCCCAAGCATCAGGGCGGCATGCTCACGGATCTGGCGGGCCACCTCGCGGGCAGCCTTGAGCACCGCGCCGCCGCTCACATAAGTGGTGCTGCTGGCGTAGGCACCCTTGTCGAAGGGGGTGAAGTCGGTGTCGCCCGAGGTGACGATCAGGTCGTCGATCGGGATGCCTAGTTGCTCAGCGGCGATCTGCGCCAGGATGGTATCCGCGCCGGAGCCGCTGTCGGTGGCACCGACCAGCAGGTTGAAGGAGCCGTCGTCGTTCATTTTGATCGAAGCCGAGCCCATGTCCATGTTGCCGATGCCGGAGCCATGCAGCACCACGGCCATGCCAATGCCCTTGCGGATACCGCCGCTTTGAGTGGCGTATTCACCGCGCTTCTTTTCATATTCGCTGGCTTTGAGCGCGAGCGCTAGGCACTCGTCCATGCCGCTGCTGAGCAGGGTCTGCGGGGTGCCTTCACGCCCCTCGCCCATGACCACGGCCAGGTGCAGGTCGTCGCCCACGCGCACCCAGTTATTGCGCTTGAACTCCACCTCGTCCACGCCCAGCTTCTCCGCCACTTCGGCCATGATGACTTCCATGCCGTAAAGGCACTGCATGGCACCGTATCCCCTGAACGCGCCGGAGACGGGCAGGTTGGTGTAAACAATATCCCCAACGTAATGCACGTTGGGCGGGTTGTAGAGGGATAGCCCCTTGTAGGCGCCGGCGATGTTGGTGGTGGCGCCGTGGGTGCCGTAAGCGCCGGTGTCTGAGATCATGTGCAGCTCAACGGCGCTGACCTTGCCACTCTTTACGCCGATCTTGAAGCGCATGATCTCCGGATGGCGGGTGCGCGTGCTGCTGAACTCCTGGTCGCGCGTCAATTCCATACGCACCGGTTTGCCGGTGGCGATGGTGAGGTGCGCGCACAGGTCCTCAATGACCATTTCCTGTTTGTTGCCAAAGCCGCCGCCAATACGTGGTTTGAAGACGCGGATGCGCTTGACCGGCAGCCCGATAAGCGGGGCGATGAGCCGGCGCACGTGATAAGGTACCTGGGTGCTGGTGCGGATGTTGAGGCGCTGGTTCTCGTCCCACCAGGTGATGCAGACGTGCGGCTCCAAGTGTGCGTGCTGCACGCGGTGGGTGTGATACTCGCCGCTGTAGACAAAATCCGCCTCGGCGAAGGCTTTCTCCGCGTCGCCGATGGACACGTCGAAGTGGGCGGCGATGTTGTGCTCGCGGTCGTAGATCTCTGTTGTGTCTGGCTCGTCGTGAATTACCGGAGCGCCGGGCTGCATGGCGGCGAGCGGATCAAGCACTGCGGGTAGGATCTCGTATTCAACGTCGATCAGTTCAAGGGCTTGATTGGCCAGTTCGAGGGTATCGGCTGCGACCACAGCCACGCGGTCACCCACGTAGCGCACTTTGTTGTCCAGGCTGACCTGGTCAAAGGGCGGTGGCTGGGGGTAGCTCTGCCCGCCGGAGATGTATTTAACGCGCAGCAGGTCGCTGCATGTCAACACAGCGCGCACCCCGGGCAAGGCGCGAGCGCGGCTGGCGTCGATGCGCTTGATGCGCGCATGAGCGTGTGGACTGGTGAGCAACGCGGCGTAGAGCATGCCTTCCATGTGGATGTCGTCGGTGTAGACCGGCTTGCCGCGGACCAGCTTCTCCGCGTCCAGCTTGACTTCGGGGCTACCGATAACGCTGGTCTTCGGCTGGTCTTTGGGGCTGAAAACGATCGGCGGCAGTGGCTGGCGGGAACCGTCACGTCGATAATAGGCTTCAGGGAATTCAAATGAATCGAGATTTTCCGGAAGCAGCAGATTCAATGGTGCCACCGGTGGCAGGGGCTCACCACGCATCTCGGCAGCGGCACGGCGGATGGCGTCCACGGGGTGGACGTAGCCGGTGCAGCGGCAAAGCACCCCATTCATGCCGCCGCGGATTTCGTCATCGCTGGGGTTCGGATTGTTGTCGAGCAAGGCCTTGGCAGTCATCAAATGACCGGGCGTGCAGTAGCCGCACTGGGCGGCACCGGCTTCCATGAACGCCTTTTGCAGCGGATGGAGCGAGCCGTCCGCGGTGATGCCCTCGAGGGTGGTAATCTCTTTGCCGACGACGTTGATCGCCTTATACAGGCAGGAGTGCACCGCCTTACCGTCGAGCAGCACGGTGCAGGTGCCGCAGGTGCCATCCTCGCAGCCGTGCTTGACGCTGAAGTACGACAGCTTGCGCAGCACATCGCGCAGCTTGTCGTCAGGCGAGACGGTGACGGTGCGGGTCTCGCGGTTGATATTGAGGACGATCTCGACGGTCGAAGGATCCATTCAGCCATCCATGAATCGTAGATTATATGAAAAGTACCGGGAGGCCGCGAACGGGTCCCGGTACATTCATTATACAATTCTTCCACCGGATGTTGCCAGCGGTGGGCAGGTGTCGTTCTATCGAGTTACGGAGTGGCCGTGGCTTCAACCGGTGCTTCAGTGGCTGCCGGGGGTTCGGTGGGGGCGGCGGTGGGCGGAATGATCGTCGGAGCGGTGGCCACGAGGTCGTCGGCAAGATACTGCCAGGCGATATCCACGTAGTAGACGGCAACGGCGGGGTAAGCGGGCAGGTTGGCAAGGGCCAGATCGAGGTTGTTGATGGTCTCGTTCATTGCGTAAACCTGGTCGGCGGGAGTGTTGGGTTGTATCGAATAAAGCAGGTTACGCGCGGTGAAGACATCGGCACGGGCCAGGCCGTTATTATCCTGTGAAAGATACAGGCGGGCGCGCGAGAGATAATGCAGCGCGCGCGACAGGTCGAGTTCGTAAGCTACCTTCCCGTCCAGGGCGGCGCTGGCCGCGTTGAGGTCGTCGATTGATTTGGTCAGGCTGGCAATGCTGGCGTCCACGGCATCGGCGCGCGCCTCCAGGGTGGCCACGCGTTTGGTCAGAACAGCCAATTGCGTGCTGAGGCGGGAGGTGTCGGCTGATTGAGCGGCGGCCACCTCGTTCAGGCGGGCGGTGTTGGTCTCCACCGGCTTGAGGAAAGTATTGTAGATATACGGCACGCCGAATTTGACGGCGGCAAAGGCGGCGGCAAGGATTAAAAGAATCACGATCACCCAGCGTACCACCTTGACCCAGGGTTTGGTCTCGCGGCGATCTTCTTCGGCTTCATCCGCCTCGAGCGCTTTAATGGCGTCTTCCATCTTCTCTTGCTTTTGCTGCAGGAATACGGTCTGCAGGGAAGCAAAGAGCTTGCTGTTCATGCCCTTGATCTTGAGGCAATCTTCATTGGTCGCGAAGGGGCGGGCAGCGATCAGGCGGCTGGGAAGGGTCTTTGGCATTCCCTCAAAGTTCAGCAGGGTTTCTTCATCGGCACTGTTCAAAAAATCCAAAAAATCGGTCATCCTGAGTTCCTCTCAATCTAACGGGCGGATTTCATATCAACAAACCTATTATACAGATGTAATCCGGCAATTCTATTCCTTCAGGGCATACTCCACCGCGGCTTCGGCGTGCAGCAGGGTGGTGTCGAAGAGCGGCACGGAACAATCTGCCTGTTTGACCAGCAGACCGATCTCAGTGCAGCCGAGGATGATGCCCTGTGCGCCGCGGGCGGCCAGTTCGTTGATAATACGCACGTATTCAGCCTTTGACTCCGGCAAGAATTTGCCTATGCCCAGTTCCTCGTAAATGACGCGGTTGATGATGGCGCGGTCGGTGGCTTCGGGGACGATCACCTCGAGCCCGTATTTATCGGTCAGACGGCGCTTGTAGAAATCCTCCTCCATGGTGAAGCGCGTTCCGAGCAGGCCGATCTTGGTCAGACCCTGTGCGTGGATGCTTTCCGCAGCGGCATCGGCAATGTGCAGCAGCGGAATGTGAATACTTGCCGAGACCGCGTCAGCCATCTTGTGCATGGTGTTGGTGCAGATGACGATAAAGTCGGCGCCGCCGGTTTCGAGGGTCCGTGCAGCATCGATCATGGCGCGGGTAGCCTCGTCCCAACGCCCCTTGGTCTGCAGTTCCTCGATCTCCGCGAAGTCGACCGAGAGCATCAGGCACTTGGCAGAGTGCACCCCGCCTAATCGTTGGTTAACGCGTTCGTTGATGATGCGGTAATACTCCAGGGTCGATTCCCAGGTCATTCCGCCAAGCAGGCCGATCGTTTTCATGTTCACCTCTTTTTTGATAAACTCCAATCCTTTATTCTATGCTAAAATCGGTGAAATTATTTAATCAGGTTAATTATGGCGAAGTCAAGTGTACGAATCGTGGTCAAGATCGGCACCTCCACCCTCACTGGGGGAGGCAAGCAACTGGCGGCACCGCGCCTGGTGAACATCGCGCGACAAATGGCGCAACTGCACAGTGAAAAAGCGCAGTTGATTCTGGTCTCTTCCGGAGCCATCGCCGCCGGTCGGGCTGAACTGGGCTTCCCGAACCTGACGGGCGTGCTCTCGGCAAAGCAAATGCTGGCTGCCGTGGGTCAACCGCGCTTGATGGCAATGTACGAGCAATTTTTTGCCATTTACGGTGTGCGTGTGGCGCAGGTGCTGCTCACCCGTTCCGACCTGGCTGACCGCCACGGCTACCTGAACGCGCGCAACACCCTCGACGCCCTGCTCGGGCAGGGCATCATCCCCATCATCAACGAAAACGACACCGTTGCCACCGACGAGATACGCTTCGGCGACAACGACAACCTCTCGGCACAGGTGGCCAACCTGGTCGAGGCCGACCGGCTCATCCTGCTCACCGACCAGGACGGGCTCTACACCGGCGATCCGCGTTCCAATCCCGAAGCTCGTCTTGTTGAGGAGATTGGTCCGGCTGCCATCGCGCCGGAAGTGTGGCAATCAGTCAGTGGTTCGAGTGGCTCGCTCGGCACCGGTGGTATGATCACCAAGTTGCAGGCAGCCGACCTGGCCCGCCATGGCGGAACGGACGTGGTCATTGCCAACGGCGCCTGCGAGGACGTGATCCTGCGCCTGGCGCACGGTGAGAAGCTGGGGACGCATCTTGTGGCGACAGCGAACAAACTGGAAAGCCGCAAACGCCGCATCCTTTCAGGCAGCCGCACCAAGGCTGAGATCGTCATTGACGCGGGCGCTGTGCAAGCGCTGGCGCGCGGCGGTTCGCTGCTGCCGGCCGGGATGGTGCGTCTCAATGGTCTGTTCGAGCGCGGCGACGCGGTGCGTGTGGTTTCCACGGAGAATACCGCCATCGCCATCGGTCTCACTAACTACTCTGCGGCTGACCTGCTTAAACTGTGCGGGCAACAATCCGCCGAGATCGAATCGATATTGGGGTACACGTTTGGCGAAGAAGTGATCCACCGCGATCACATGGTGCTGTTGTAGAAAGACGGATATGAATGAGATGTCGAAGATAGGAGCTATCTGCGGAAAAGCTCGCGCAGCCTCAAGGGTACTGGCACACGTTTCAACAGTTGAGAAGAACTGGGCGCTCGCGCGGATGGCTGACCAACTCGAATCTGAGGAAAGCGCCATTCTATCTGCCAATGCTGCCGACGTTGAAGCCGCGCGGGCAATCGGACTAAGCGAAGCGCTGATCGACCGCCTGATGCTGAACGAGAAACGCCTGGCGGGGGTGATCGCCGACCTGCTCAACGTGTGCGACCTGCCCGACCCGGTAGGTCAATTATTGGAAGAAAAAACTCTGCCCAATGGCTTGCAGTTGAGCAAACGGTGTGTGCCGCTGGGGGTGCTGGCAGTCATCTATGAGTCGCGCCCCAACGTCACCGTGGACGTGGCCTCGCTGGCTCTCAAATCGGGCAACGCAGTCATTTTGCGCGGCGGCAGCGAGACCATCCATTCCAACCGTGCGCTGACAGACGCCATCCACCGCGGTCTGGAGGGGACTGTCGTCCCGGCGGACGCAATCCAATTGGTCGAGAACCCCGACCGCGCCCTGGTGCTCGAGCTGCTTCAGCAGGACCGCACCATCGACATGGTCATCCCACGCGGCGGCGCCGGACTGCACGAGTTCTGCCGCCAGAACAGCCGCATCCCGGTCATCACTGGGGGCATCGGCATCTGTCATCTCTTTGTGGACGAGAGCGCCGACCTGGAGCGCTCGATCGAAGTGATCCGCAACGCCAAGATCCAGCGGCCTTCGGTGTGCAACGCGCTCGACACCGCCCTGGTGCACAGCAAGGTGGCCGCTGAGTTTCTGCCGCGCCTGGTGAGCAGGCTGGCTGCGGACGGCGTAAGCTTCCACGCCGACGAACGCGCGTTCGCCCTGCTCAAAGAACGGTATTCAAATTGTATTCTCCCAGCGGGAGAGATGGATTTCGATACAGAGTGGTTGTCGCTGGTACTCGGACTCAAGGTGGTGGATTCGCTCGATGAAGCCATCGCCCACATTGCCGCCCACTCCACTGCGCACTCCGACGGCATTCTCACCGAAGACGCTACCAACGCCGAATGTTTTTTGGAACAGGTGGATTCGGCAGCGGTTTACGTCAACGCCTCAACGCGCTTCACTGATGGTTCGCAGTTTGGCATGGGCGCCGAAATCGCCATCTCCACGCAGCGCTTACACGCGCGTGGGCCGATGGGCCTTGAGGAATTGACCACGTATAAATGGATCGTCCGGGGGGATTACCAGGTGCGCCCTTAGCTAGAGGCGGCGCATTTCCGTCAGGCGCGTGATCACCACGCCGATGATGATGAAGAAACCGCCCACGAACTGGATTGGCGTCAACTGCTCACCGAAAGCGAAGTAAGCGATAACCGTGGTGAAGAAGGGTTCCAGGGTGGCGATCAAGTTGACCACGCTCGAAGGCAGGTACGACAGACTCACCATATATGTGCCGAAGCCAAGCAGGGTGGGTACCGCAGCCAGCACGATCAGCACGCCCCAACCCAGCCAGTCCATGCCAGGCCAGAGCAGCAAGTTCGCCGTCCCGGCCGCGCCGGGGATCTTGACGCCGGGGATCAGGTTGAAAGCCAGCAGGAAAACCGCGTCGAACACAAAGATATAGAAGAGGGTGGTCCAGGGGTTCAGACCTCGCTGTGAGGCCGAACGCCCCATCAGGCTATAGACGGCGTAGCACAACCCGGCCAGGATGCCGGTGGCGATGCCGAGGAAATTACTGTTCCAGCTTTCGGGCTTGTAGGCAGCCGAGACGAGCACGCAGCCGGCAAGGCTGAGCACCACGGCAAGCAGCTTGCCGGCTCCGAGCGATTCCTTGAGGAAGATCCATGCCAATAGGGCGGTGAAGGCTGCTGAGCAGTAGACCATCACCGTAGCCGACGCGGCGCCGTTGACTGCCACGGAAAGCGTCCAGGTGGAGTTGAACACGGCCAGCACAAAACCATAGATGATGATATACGGCAAATCCTTGCGCGGCAGCTTGAGCAGATCGCGCGAACGCAGCGCCAGGATGATGCCCAGGGTGACGAAGACGATCAGCGCGCGCCAGAACGCCAGTATCAGCGCGGGGAGCTGGTAATGGGTGGTGAGGTAACGGATGAGGATACCGGTTAGCGATAGGATGAATGCACTGCTGACAGCGATGAGGTATCCGCGATTGGCGCGTTCTTTTGAGGGTGTGCTGACGGTCATGAATGAAACCTGTAAGGATCAGGGATATGCAACGTCCCTAATTCTACCCGTAATTCCAGCGATTTCACTTGTTGTTACTTTTTTGTGACATTCTTCTGGTGAACCAAAGCGCCATCCCGCCGAAGACAATCAACCCCGCGTAACTGCAGGCCAGATCCAGCAGATCGGAGTGGCGACCGAAGAAGCGTTGCGAGAATTCCTCAATCGCGAGGGCGATGGCAAGCAGCCCCAGACCGGGGAGCTGACCTTTTTTTGGCAATGCCAGTGTGAGGACGAACGCCAGCGTGCCCATGAGCAAAAAATGGCCGATCTTGTCACCGTTGGGATAGTTGTACAAAGCAGTGATAAAAAGTGGCAACCCAGGTCCGTCTGCGGAGAGGATGATCCAGACAACAAAGGCCAGCATCAGCAGCGCCAGCGCGATCAGGAGCGTTCTACGGAGCGATGGCTTCATTTCCGGTCGTCCACTTGGAGCGCGTGTACCCTTCGGGGTGCTTGATGATCTGCCAGTCATGTTTTTTCGCGTGGACGCTCATCGACGGGTCGGGGGTGACGGCCACTGGATGCCCCACCAGTTCGAGCAGGGGGATGTCGTTGTGCGAATCCGAGTAGGCATAACTTTGCTCAAAGGAGACGTTTAGATCCCGCACGAATTGTTGAAGCTTTCGCACCTTGCCTTCGCGGAAGGCAGGTTCGCCGACGATCTCGCCGGTGGGTTTGCCATCGACCATGACCACGGTGGTGCAGACCAGGTCGGTGAAGCCCAGCATTTTGGCGATGCTTTCCGCCAGGTAGCTGTTGGAGGCCGTGGCCAGCACGGTGCGGTGACCGGCGCGGCGGTGGCTTTCCACCACGTCCATCATCCAGGGGCGGATGTGCGGCCGCAGCAGCGGCAAATAATCTTTGAGCAGCATGTCGCAGGTGGCTTTGTTGATCGGCAGCAGCGGGCTCAGCAGGGTGCGGTCGAAATCGTGATAATTGAGGTGCCCTTCCACGTAATCCAGGTCGAAACGGTGAATCTTGCGCATGAAGGCATCATCCACAATGCCCAAATCGTGCAAGTAGTCGCTCCAGCGGATCTCGCAATCCGCTTCGATGAGCGTGTAATCGAGGTCAAATACAGCCAGTATTTGAGACACAATATCCTTTCAGCGGTGAAGCAGTTCTTTCATGGTATGGAGTAGATGGTCGATCTGGTGTGGCGTGTGGGTGGCAAAGAGGGCGATGCGCAGTGCGCCGCCGGGCGGGGTGCTGGGGTAATTGGTGATGTATTCCACCGCGACGCCGTTCTTGAACAGGCCATCGCGCAATTTTATCAGGTTTATGCCGGAGCGAGCGTCAAGGCAGAGGATGGGCGAGGGGCTGTCAGGCAGTTCCCAGCCCAGCGCGGCGAGCCCCATTCGCGCGTGCTCGATGTTGGCGCGTAATTGCGCCAGCAGTTGCGGCGACTCGCGCAGCACTTCGAGCGCTTTGGCCGAGGCGGCAGCCGCGGGGAGCGGCGGCGGGCTGGAGCCGATGAGGATGCGCGAATTCTGCTCGATGCGGTTAAGCCTGACACGGCTACCTCCAAGGAAGCCACCGAAACCGCCCATCGCCTTGTTGAAGGTGCCGACCGCCTGGCAATCCGGATCGTTTATGCTGAAGTGTTCCAGCGTGCCACGTCCGCCTGCACCGAGCACGCCAACCGCGTGGGCGTCGTCGACGATCAATTCACCGTGCAGCGGGTGCAGCAGCGCAAGGTAATCGGGCAAAGGCGCGATCTCCCCCGAGATGGGGAAGAGCCCGTCGGTAAGCAGGATGGGGCGCTCGCCGGGTTGGAGTTCCTCACGCAGCGCTTTAGCCAGGGCCTCCGGGCTGAGGTGGTGGAAGGGCGTCTGCGGACAGTTGCTCAACGCGGCAGCGTCCCACAGGCTGAAGTGCGCCGCGTCATCGAGGAAGAAGTGATCCCCGGCGTGTAAATTGGCCTGGACCAGGATGGAGGCGCCCATGTAGCCGCTGGCGTAATAGAGTACGCGCTCGCAGCCGAAGTAGCCACACGCCTGGGTCTCGAGCTTTGTGTAGACGGGATGTTCGCCGTAACCGCCGCGTGAGGTGGCGGTGGAAAGGCCATAACGTACCAGCGCGTCAGCCGCAGCCGCGGTCACGCGCGGCTCGCCCTGCAGGCCGAGATAGCCGCAGCCGCAGAAATAGTCGTATCGCTGCCCGCCGATCACGGTCACCGCGCCGGCTGGGCTTTCCATTTGCAAAGTCATGGGGTTATTGTACTTTGGAAAGTGGCCGACGCCACTTACTTTGGGTAGATTCCTGTCATGTTTTTAGATGTGCCTGATGGTCTAATTGCACTCCTTCGTTACTTTCTTCTTGATCTTGAGGCACTCGTTGAGGTGGATGTACGCGTGACGCGTGGGCGGCATCAAGAGCAACCCGGCAACCGTGAGGCTGCTCCAGTACTCCACCACGCCGGGGGCGTTGAGCGAGATGGCGCCTTCATCGAGTCCGCGCTGCAGACGCTCGGGCGGGGTCTTGTAGAGCATATCTTCTGCGGTGAGCGTGCTGATGATCTCGCGCGTGCGTAAACCAACCACGGACCGATACGCGCGCAGCTCTTCAAAGGCAACTTGCTGACTGAGCGTGAGCACGTTTTCGGGGGTGATGCTGTTGCCGGTATCGTCGAAGGGGGCGTGCAGGTGTTGTTTCCAGTTGTCATGGCTGTAGACCTGGTCGGTGCCGGCCACCAGCAGGTTCATGGTGATGTCTTCGATGCGAGCCAGGTGCCACCAGCACCAGGCGATGGAGTGCTCCATGCCGGCGGGGATGTGGCGGAACTGCGCCTCGGTCAGGCCTGCCCAGACTTCTTCCTCCAGGTTCCAGCCGTCCGTGCCGGAGACGGCGCGGTCGTGCAGCGGGGCGTGGAGTTCAAGGAACAGCGCGATGGACAGCTCAAGCTGCACCGGCTTCTTCAGTGCCAGGCGCAGGTCTTTCAGGGTTTTATTCCATTGGGTGCGATTGGGGTCCATCAATTACCTTTTTATCTACTTTACCAACAATATCACCCCATCATACGCGCAGACGGTGACACTGGTAACCACGCTGCCGTCGTTGACAGAGCGGTCCTGCGTACCGTCGATCTTGACATAGGTGCCGCCGAGGTCGATGGTTTGCGGCTGGCTGCTGGCATTGACGATGACCACGCCGCCCTCAAAATCGCGACGGTAGACGGGAAGCCCCGCTTTCTTGAGCGTGATGTCTTTAATCCAGACCGTGCCAGTCTGCTGGCCCAGGCCGAAGATCAACTGAGCAGCGTTGTCAGTGCCACCGGCGATGCCGGTGAGGGTGAACTGCTGCCAGTTGGTGGTGAGGGCAGACTCGTCGAAGTACAGCCACGTCGTCCAGGGATCATGATCCATCTGTAGCCAGGCGGTCAGCGGGCGTTCCACGTCTGCCCGGGCGGAAAAGGTGAGCGTATATTCCGCGCCGGTTTCCAGGGGTACGTTGTAAGCGAGCAGCGAGACTTGCCAGTCTTCCCCATTGGCAGCGCCGATGTCAATGCGCGCCGCGCCATCTTCCAATAACAGGTTGGCACTGTTGCCTACCTCTTCGTCGGCCCACAATTCCCATACGTCCTGGCTGGCGGGGTCGGAGAAGTCCGACGTGAAGATGACCGTTGACTCTTCACCGGTCATGGCTGGGTAAGCCGTTCCCAATGGTTGTCCCAAATACCCGCGCCCGGCGCCGGCATTATCGTACTCATCGAACCACATCAGGCAAAGCGAGCCATGTCCGTTGGTGTTCATCTCGTACGAGAAAAAGCCGTCGTTGAGCAGCGCCGTGGTCAGACCAAAACGCATCTTGCGGTAGTCGGGGGTGAAGTTCTTTTTGATGCAGGGATTGTCGTAGCTGCCGTCCGAAGTGGCCTCGGGACCGCCATTGTCTTCATAGGTTTCGATCATGGTCAGGTTGGGCTGCAGGGCGTTCGCCATCCACTCGAAGTAGCTGCCGCTTGCGGCGTTTGGACCGAAGACCAGCCCATACCAGTTCCCAGCGCTCTCGGCGTCTGTGATGTCTCCGGGGAAGCCTTCGAAGTTGTTGCCATTGAGAAGATCGTAATTAGGCGCGCCCCAGTTGACGTAGAGGATCTTGTCAGGGCCGATGAGCTGGCGCAATTCGGTCTCGTATTCCCGTAAACCTTCGTTCCAGGCAGCGTCAAAAGCGGAATAATCGCCGATTAGGGTGTTCGACTGGTCGGGGTCGATGGTCCGCGCGGTGGAATTGCCGATGAGCCAGCTTTCATTCGGGTCGGAGCGGTCGATGAGCAGGCCATCCCAGACGGCGCTGCCGAGCAGAGCAGCGTCTGTGCGGGCGTGATAGCTTATCCAATTCTCGGGGCCAATACCCTCGTCCACGGTAGCCAGCGGCGAAAGTGTGCTCAGGTTGAGCAGCCATGAATGCGGCCAGAACGAAATGTGTGCAGCGATGCGCGTGCCGGCGGGGTGGCCCGACGCTGGGCGTACGTAACCGCGTTGTACAGTCAGGGTGAGGGAGGCGGCGTCCACGGCTGTGACCAAGGCGCTCTCGCCATCGATCAACACCGCGTCGCCAGGGATGAAGAGATCATAGGTATTTATGCCGTCGCTGGCTGTAACCGCGGCCACGTGTAGCGTGGTGCTGATTGCGTCTACCTCCTCGGTGAGGGTGCTGCCCACCTGGGTGAGGAACCACTGCGGCGGGATTTTGAGGATGTCGGCGTTGGCCCAGGGTTCGCTGATATTGTCGGCATCGGGGTCAAAGCTGAGTTCACAGGCGTTGGTGGAGTTAAGTAGCAAAATGTCGGGGTTAAGCTTTTTCAAATCATCAACACTGTCAGAATCCCAGTCTCCGAGGATGATCCAATCATATCGAGCCACATCGACAAGAGATTGCGTCGAAAGATCGGGCCACCACATGCCCAGGCGCGGGTAATCGAGGGTCAGGGCTTTAGAGACCGGAGTGCTCTCTTTGGTCGAGGTAGGTAAAGACAATGACATCGCAGGAGTGGCAACAGTCGCGGGTGCGGTTGGAGTGGCACAGGAGGCGAGTAAAAAACAAGCCCAGAATAAACTGACTGCTGAGACGTGGAACGTTTTCATTTTTACCCCTATTGAGTTTCACTTCATTGGCATGGACTCGCCCTTGTCCAAATAACTTACGGCTTCGAGTAACCGTTTCTCGCGGGTGGCCTGCTGCTTGGCCGAACTGATCCAACCCAGGTAGCGCTTCTGATGAGATGGAGGTAACTTGATGAAGTTGGCCCAGGCGTACGGATGCCGGCGCAGCATCTCGCGTACCTGTTCGAAAGCTTCGGCATCATCCACGCGTTCTAATTCAGCAGGGTTTTTTGTCAGGATTGCTGGATCAATGACGCGCAGACCGGCTTCGGTCATACGACCCTCGGCAATCAGTTTCTGCACTCGTCTCAAATTTGAGGCGGACCATTTTTGGCTGTTGCTGCGCGGGTTGAACTTGCGCGCGTATTGCTCTTCGTCGATCTTCTGGATGATGCTGTCGATCCAGCCGAAACAAAGCGCTTCTTCAACCGTGTCGTCATAGGGCAGGGAGGCTTTGCCACTGTCGCGTTTGTAGTAGACGAACCAAACTTCCTTTTCGACGCTGCCGTGCTCTTCGAGCCAGCGGCGCCATTCAGCCCGGTCGGCGGTGGTGAAGGTGAGGGGCATTTTCATCCGTGGTTGTGGTGAAGCAGTTCCTTATCCGCCTGCTCGATCTCGTTGGCCACAGCCTTGCTGTCGGCCTTGACTTCAGCGGAAACGCCGCTGGTATATCCGATGAACTTGATCAGGTCGCGGGCCTGGCGCAGCAGGTCCTTGATTTGGGCGGTGTACGAAAAGTCGGTCCATCCGGTATCGGGGGGAATGGGATAATCGCGGGCTTGCTGGATGAGCTTGCGCGCACGTTCGATTCGTTCTGCGGCAGTGATCAATTTTGTCATTAAAACCCTCTCGATGGGGATAACGTGGTTAATGAAATTATAAACGAAACGTGAATTTCCAGTCGAAAAGTTATACAATCACATAAACGAAATGTGAGGGAGTATGCCTGCAAATAATGATAACGGGTTGATCACATTGATCTGCGTGGGGGGATTCTTCTTAGTCATTCTCATCCTCCTGCTGCTGGCTATGATTCAGGGGAGAAAACGGAAAACCGCGTTTGGGGCGACTATGACCCAGCTTGGATTTCAGGCGCAACCCCAGGCTGATGCCGAATTCCTTGGGCATCTCCAAAGGCTATTCGCGCCCTCCCAGGTAAAGAAAGTAAGCAACTTGGCCGTCAAGCTGGTTGGCGACGAACGATACTTCCTGTTCGATATCACCTATACTTCTCCTCGCATGTCTTATGACGATAGCGGCTCTTCGATCAACACTGAATACAACAATGTGGCGGTGCTCTCGCCGCACCTTGACCTGCCGCCATTCATCCTGATGAACCGTATCAAGGCGCCGGGAGCGCTGGCTGGAATGGCCGATGGGGTGCTCTCTTATGCTGCCACCGCTGCCGGTTTCTCTGAATTCAAGGAAGTCCCCACCGTCTTTCAAATGAACTACATGCTCTTCGTCAAAGAGGATCCGCGCCTGGCAACAGCCTTCACCGATCAACTGCTCAGCAAGTTGGGATTACTTGACGGCGTCGTGGCTCGCGGACAGGACCAGTTGCTGGTGCTCAATCGTTTCGATCTGCGCGGCTCCAGCAAGTTGGACTCAGTCAAACTTGCCGACCAGGTGACGCTGCTGCGCCAGATGACTGATTGGCTCGTCAAATAGATCAACGATAAAAACCGAATTGCTTAAAGCATGAAAAATCCGTCCGGCTTAGCCGTTCGCTGCCCGGACTGAGCAGGTAGACGCCGCCATTACGGTGCAAGATGGGGATGCGCCTGCGCAGCTTGCCAAAGGCAGCCCGCATGTCTTCGGAGAGGGCGGCGTAACTGTCGAACTCGTCCGGCCAGATGCAAAAGATGTCATCGTAGAATTTCACGAATTCACGGCGGTAAGTGTCGGTCACACAGTCCAGGTGACTGATCACCCAGCAAACTTTTTCGAACTCCCACTCATAGGCCAGACCGATGAAGCGGTAATCTTCGGTGACGTACGGGAAGAAGGGGAACTGGCGGCAACTGGTGGAGCGGTACTGCCGCTCGCAGTGTTCCGGACCGCGGCAGGCCAGCAGCATCAGGTGTTCGGGGGTCTGTTCCTGCAGTTCAGCCGGGTCGGTAGGGTCGGATGGGCATTCGTCACCGCGCCAGGGGTGCCAGAGCTGTGTGCGGTTTTTGACGTACTCCCATTCTTCTTTGTAGCCGACCGGGACAGCGTGGCAGATATCGCAGCAAAAGGGCTTCCCATTCGGGTTGAAAGGTCTGCACTTCTCGCCGCAATCGAACGCGGTCACGGGCACGTCGAAGGCGTCGTAGAGGCTGCGGATATCGAGATTGGGGGTGTAACCCGGCATCGGAAGGTTATTTCTCGGCCGGTGGTACGAAATTGGGTACCTTGCGCGCGAATTCAGCTCCAAAGACATGAGCTCTTTGCAGATCGGCCCATTCGGGCGCGCCTTTGAACTCAAAACTCCCGTCGAGCTGCCATTTGAGCCCTTCCGCGAAAGTCGCCAGTTGGCTTTGCCCGCCGCCCAGCCAGGCACAACTGCCAAAACCGGCTGCAAGTTTGTTGTAGACGCGTTTACGTTTGGCCAGATTGAGCACACTGGCCATTACAGGGAATAATTCCCCTTCGTAGGTGGGAGCGCCGATGAGGACGGCTTTGTTTACCCATAGTTCGGGTAGGATATAGCTGACGTGGATCTTTTGCACATCGAGGACGGTCAGGGGCAGGCCCGCGTCCACCACACCCTGGGCGACAGCTTCCATCACCTTGCGGGTGTTGCCATACATCGAAGCGTGCAGCAGAACGACACCGTCGGGGGCAGGCTCGAAGGCATATCCCGCCCAGCGGTTGTAAAGCTCGATGATGCGCTCCGGATGGTTGCGCCAGATCAACCCGTGCGAGGGGGCGACGATTGCCACGGGGACGTTAGCCAGTTTGTTGATGGCGTTGCGAGTTGACCTCGAGAAGGTTGCCACGATGTTGACGTAATAGCGCAACGCCTGCTTTTCATACCAGGCGATATCGACGCTTGCGTCATCGAAAATGGTACCGTAGAGAGCACCGTAGCTGCCGAAGCCGTCACACGAGAACAGAATCTTTTCTCTCATTTCGTAGGTCATCATGGTTTCGGGCCAGTGCACGAAGGGCGTGGACACAAACTTCAATTGATGTTTGCCCAGGTCCAGTACATCGCCGTCCTTGACCGTCATCACGCCGCTGGTGATGCCGTAGAAGCTTTCGAGCATCTCGGCGCATTTGGGTGAGCACACGATCTGCACCTGCGGCGCAAGCATGCGGAACAGCCGCAGCGCGCCGGAATGGTCCGGCTCCAGGTGGTTGACGATGATGTAATCGAGTTTGGATGGATCCGTGATCGAGGTGACCTTTTCCAGCAGGTCCTCGGCGGTGGCCAGACTGCTCAAGTCGATGATGGCTTTCTTTTCATCGTTGATCAGGTAGCTATTGTAGGAAACACCTTCCTCATGAACTGGCCACAAACCTTCGAAGAGCTTGATCTGGTGGTCGTTCACGCCAACCCAAAAGATGGAAGGACGGATTTCAACTGGTAACATGCTTGTTCTCCTGTCTGATTGATTCCTTACTGTTTGGGTCCCATGTAAACGACTTCGAATAGAAGGTTATCGGGACTCTTGAACATCACCTGGTAGTAGGTGTTGTTGCCTTCGCTGAAATCCGGCCGGTGGCGCGGTGTGTCGAAGAGGCAGGCAACCTGGTGCTGCTTGAGGTAGGTCACTGTCTCATCCACGTCAGACTGGCTGGCAACATGAACGGCGATATGGTTGGTCCCGATGCCGTCGTAATCGTTGGCAATATCCTTGAGCGGACCACCAAACCAGAGACTCGAATGATTTGGGTCGAGCACGCCGACCATTTCGGGAGAGTCAACGATCACTTTCCAACCCAGAAAAGCAAAAAGTTCGCGGTAAAAGGCTGCGTTGGCTGGATGAATATTGACCTGTAAATGACCGAGAGTTGATTTCATGAAGCCTCCTGAGTATTCCCTATCTATCTATTTTACCCAAGTTGGTGTGATTAAGCCTGCGTTTCTACGAAGTGATTCGCAATCTGAGGGAAAAAAGCGAGTAAAATTGGTTATCAATTTGTATTGATTGAGGGTCGCCATGATTATCTGGGATGCAAAATTGAGTACGGGGAATGAACGCATCGATTCACAGCATAAAATGCTGATCGAGAAGTTAAACGAATTCGAAAAGATTATCTCCGATAACAGCAGTGGCGATATCCGCCTTGCGGCCGGCGAAGTGCTCGACTTTCTGCAATTTTATGCCACCTGGCATTTCGGTCAGGAAGAACAGCTTATGGATGAAGTAAACTGTCCGGTAGCAGAGATAAACAAGATAGCCCATGCCCGTTTTCTGGACATGTTTGGAAAGTTTTACACCCAATGGCAAACTGCCTCTATGGATAACGAGCTGGCCAGATCAACTTATCATCAGTTGAGCGATTGGGTAACCAATCACATTATGACCGTGGATGTAGAGTTAAATTTCTGCAGCCACGCAGAGTAGAAAGTCAAGCAATTACACCCCCCAAAAAAAAGATTAATCAGCCCTCTGTGAACTTGCTGAGGGATTCGCGGCAAGCAATTTACTGATTGATGAAAGAGCAAGCACGGAACAATCGATCTTGCGATTAATGGGTTGCTGCCAGTTTTCAGAAAGGGGAAGGTCGAAACCATCTCTCGAAGTAGGGCCGAAATCCCAAAGTCCTTCCGAGTCGCGCTGATTCCAGAGCCAGTCAATGAGAGGACGACAAAGAGTCCTGCCATACTCAAAGCGGGAAAACAGATTGATGGCTTCGAGCCAGCCGATGAAATGAGGGGATTTTAGCGCGGGTGGATCGGAGAGACATCCACAGTAGACGTAATAGATACCATCAGGTTTTGTCCATATCCAATCGAGCAGTGCTTCCTCTGCTTTTAATGATAAATGGACGAAATCGGAGGAAAGCAACAGCAGAGGATATAACCCCGCCAATTTGAGGTATTTGCCGCGGGTGTTGATACCATTGAGGCGCAGGTGTGCTTCCCGTTCGGCCTGGGGAGAATATGAACCGCTCGCAAACGTCTCTGACACGATCTCTCGCCAGGTCTGCGCAACTGGGAGGGCATGCACATCATTAGGATTGAGCAAAAGTAAGGTGGCCGCTGTGATGAAGTGTGTGTTCACCGACCAACCCTCATGTTTTTCGGGTGGGTCGGTCCAGGTTGCTTGATCATCCATGATGAAACGGATATATGCGAGCGAGCGTTTCAGAAGCGGGTCGTTCGCGTCCATTCCAAGCGCTAACGCACGTCGGATGGCCAATTCGGTGGTGGGGAAGCGCTGTTTGAGTGATGAATCGCGAGAGTGGAAACGTCCCCAACTACCATCGGGTAGTTGGGTCTCGCGCAGCTCGGTTACCCACCTGCTCTGGAGGGCAGCCTCTTTCGCTTCCATTGTGAGGGGATCATCCATGGAAAGGCGCAGCACATCACGAAGGATTCGCCAGCGCGGAATTGGTTGTGTTGTTTGATCGATCAGATTGTGACCAACTAATGTGATCGTAGAAATATCAATCATGCAATTATTATCACCTGTTTTTAGAAAGAGCGGCAGCAAACACTCTTGACTTTATTGGGACGGCTTATTATAATGTGACTGACCAGTCATATGACTGACTGGTCATATCGGGATAACCATGCCTACCTCTACTTTTTTCAACCTTCCAGAAGAAAAACGACAGAACCTCGTTGATTTGGCTTTGGTTGAATTTGCTCATAATGATTACGAGAAAGCGTCTCTTTCAAAGATCGTTGCAAGAGCCGGGATTGCCAAGGGCAGTATTTACCAGTATTTTAAAGATAAGCAAGATATGTATTTTTACCTGATCAGCCTGGCAGCGCAAAAGAAAGGAGAATTCCTGGCTAGAATTCTGGAAGAGCGAAGTGATGCTCCAATTTTCGAGAGGCTGCATGCTTTATTTTCAGCCATGCTTAAATTTCAACAACAGTTTCCGTTGCTAGCACAACTTGGTAATCGTATCCTCAATGTTAATTCCCCGCTTTCAATGGATTTAATTGAAAAAGCCCGGACATCCACGCAGAGACAATTTTGCGAGCTTTTTATCCAGGGACAGGCTACCGGTGAAATTCGAATGGACGTTGATCCAATGGCCGCGGGTTTCATCATGTCCGCTGTGATTTTAGAGGCAGGCAACCAGCCAGACCTGACCCTGCAGGATTTTGAAAAGATATATACCAAATTGGTGTCGATCTTGAAGATTGGCATGCTTAGAGCCGATCAAAAAAATGGAGCGCAACAATGATAAATTATGAATTAAAAGGGAAAACAGTGATCGTCACCGGAGCTAATTCAGGCATCGGTAAAGCGGCTGTGGTTATTTTAGCTAAAATGGGCGCGGATGTGATCATGGCGTGCCGGACGATAGAGCGCGGTCAAAAGGCACTGGCTGAAGTGATTCGCGATTCGGGAAGCGCAAACGTGGAATTGATGCAGGTTGACCTATCTTCGCAGTCCTCCATCCGAAAGTTTGCTGCTGATTTCAAAAAAACCCATAAGCGCTTGGATGTGTTGATTCATAACGCTGCCAACTTTGACAAGACCCTTACCCGGCCGGTACTCACGGAAGACGGCGTCGAGACCATCTTCGCCACCAATCACCTTGGCCCGTTCCTGCTCACCGGGCTGCTGCTGGATAAGCTCAAGGCTTCGGCACCCAGCCGGGTGATTACCGTCTCATCCAAAGGATTGCTGGTTTATCCGAATATGGGCATGGAGTTCGATAACCTGAATGGGGAGCGCAAGTTCAGCAGCCAGCATGCCTATTTTCTTTCCAAGCAGGCGCAGGTAATGTTCACTTACGCGCTGGCAAGGCGACTCGAGGGTAGCAGTGTTTCAGTCAATTGTGTGCGCGTTACCAGCGTGGCTGTAGCCGCAGACCGGTTGACGAACCTGCCTGTTTGGATGCAAAAACTGTACGATCTGAAGAGAAAAGTCTCCATTTCTCCAGAACGCCAGGCGGAGACTTATGTGTTTTTGGCAGCCGACCCAATGGGTCAGCAGGTCAATGGTGGGTATTGGGATGAGAACAACCGCCAGGTGCGTTCCAATAAACTCTCTTATGATCAAGAATTACAAGATAAACTATGGATGGTCAGTGAAAACATGGCCGGGATCAAATACTAGTTTATTTCAGATAATGAAAGCAGCAATCCCGGTAATTCGCCCATGTTTTTGAGCGTGTAGTAGCCGGGATGATCATCGGCAGGCGCCTCAGCCACTTCATGTGCCCAGGTGATTTCAAATGGGATGTGGACGGCGTGACCGCCCAATTCAAGCACGGGCAGAATATCGGATCTGACGGAGTTTCCCACCATCAAGAAGTGATCAGGATCGATCGAATAACGATTAAATATCTTCCGGTAACTGGCAGTGTTCTTGTCGCTGATGATTTCGACGTATTTGAAGTATTCCATGAGTCCTGAGCGTATCAGTTTGGATTCCTGGTCGAGCAGGTCACCCTTCGTGATGAGCATGAGGGGATGGCTTTTTGCCAACAGGGGTATGGTCTCGGCCACGTGGGGGAACAGATCCACCGGCGATTCGAGAATACCCTTGCCTGATTGTACGATCTGTCCGATTTCGTTGGCGCTGATCTTTCCATTGCTCAAATGGATGGCAGCCTCGATCATCGAGAGCGTGAAGGCCTTTACGCCGTAGCCCAGGGTGCGCATATTGCGCGTCTCGGTTTCAAACAAACGCTCTGAGATCGATTCGCGGTCGTAATAGTTGGCGACCAGGTCGATGAATTTGGCTTCAGCGGCAGCATACATGCGCTCGTTGTGCCAGAGTGTGTCGTCGGCGTCAAAACCAATGATGTCAAATGTGGGCATGGGGATTATTTTACTCTAAGTAAAAACTTTTACTATCCGTAATGATGACAAAAGTTATTGTTTTTGAATTGATTGTGGAAATTCATGAAATTATCGGAGAAAACTAAACCGCCTCTGGTTTTGACGTAACCACCGTACCGCCACAGAAGCCGCATTCGGCGCTGACTGCGTCGATCCACTCCACCGTGTCGCTGCGCAGCGGGGCTCCACAATTGGGGCAGGCAGCCGGCAGCGTACCGCGGTTGATCACCGCACGGGCGGCAGCTTGCGGATTGAACCCGGCCGCGTTTGCCAGAGTGTTGTATTCCTGCTCCATCGCGGACAGGGAGCTTTCTGAACCGTTCCGGCGCAGATGCGCCATGAAGTTGATCTTGAATTGATTGGCTCGATCCCACATGCCCTGGCTGGCGAATAGCTTCAGAGCCTGGGATGCCTGGATAAGAGCCTGTTCTTCAACCCCCGCGTTCAGCCAGGCATGAGCTGCCTGGGCATGCATATTGGCAGCCTGGCGTGGATGGCCTGAGGCTTGCATCTCCCCGGCAAGCCGCATGAAAAGCTCGGCGGCCTGTTGCGGCTCACCATTGACCATCATTTGGTTAGCTTTGGTCACACCTTCAATTGCGGTGGTATTGTTAACCAACAATCCGGGAGGAATGGGCCGTCGTGGTCTGCGGAACATGGTTCACCTTTGCGCTAATTAGTTTCTTGCTTCATTATATTGTAAATTGAAATATAAAAAGAAACGCCCTTCATGTGAAGGGCATATAATAAATCAATGCTTCCGTTATTTTACTTTAATAGGATATTGGTATCCGGCCGCCAGAGCCATCACACCTGCCATGGAAAGAACCCCAGGAGCTAAGAAGGGATTTCGTCCACCCAGCCCTTCTCTGAGCATTTGCCAGAAGTTTGTGATCTGACGCATCTCTTCCAGATTGCCAGCCACATGGACAGCCATACCGATAATCCCACCCAATACAATGATCCACATCCCGAGACGCATCGCCTTTAGTATGCCGTCAGTAGGTTTGACCAGCATCAGCACATCCAGGAGGATTCCCAGTGCGATCAGGAGAAAAGGCGTCCATTGCAGCGGTTCGCGCGTGTGATTCAGGAAGATCAGTTCAACCACCGAACCCGCGAAGATGAAAATGCTGAAACCCAGCAGAAAGGTTCGCAAGTTCTTGAGAATTTTCTCATTTGTCATGTCCAATTTTCCATTTCATAATTAATATATAAATTACCTTATTTGTGATGATATATCAATATCATTGGAGAATCATTGGAAAAGCATGAGGAAAAATCAAAAGCCCCCGTCTTTTTGACGAGGGCTTTGCGAATTTCAATAACGTTTTTGTCCGCCATTGTTGCGAGGACGTCGATTTTTGTCGCCGAAAGATGAACGGCCACTGCCGTATCCCGAAGGACGCTCTTCTCGGGGTCGCGCCGGGTTGACGGCCAATGCGCGGCCGGCCACATCTTTGCCGTTGAACATTTTAATAGCTGCTTCTGCTTCTGCCTGTGAACTCATAGTGACAAACGCGAACCCTTTTGAACGATGAGTATCGCGGTCCATGATCATATCCACAGCTGCTACCGTCCCGACCTCGGAGAACATGGTGCGTAATTGTTCTTCGTTCGTATCATACGACAAATTTCCTACATACAGCTTGACTTCCAAGGGATTCCTCTGCTTTCACTAAGTACAGACCGGGGAAATAAAAAGCCTCTATTCCATAAAGAGAATAGAGGTAGGTTATACCGCAGGTCTTTTTATAAGATAGTACTAGTATATCACGCTAATTCCCTAGATTTCATATTCAACCATAACGACCGCTGGAGGGAAGATTCCCTCCAGCGGTCGTTATACTTTATATTGTTGGTGATTATTTCAACAGGCTTGGTGGGATATTTCCACCATTTTCAGCGATCTTTTGCAACACAGTCTTGTGTAGCCAGACGTTCATTTGTGAATAGTCACCGCCAATGAGATTTGCCGGGCAACCGAGTTCAGTGGCCAATTCCTTGCGGGCGTTCAAACTGCTGTCAAGATCGAGGAGTTTCAACAAATCAACGATCGAGACTTGCCAATTCAATTTTTCGGGATTGGTTTTTGCCATGGCTTCAAGCTTGCTAACCACATCCACAACAGGGATGGCAGCAGGCTTGGGAGCAGCAGGGGCAGGATATCCCAGCACCTTTTCGTTTGGTGCCTTTACGGTTGAGGTGGCTGAGCCGGTTACCTTGCCGATTGTTGGCGTTGCCGCGGTGGTTTGTTCTTTCTTGATTCCAAGTTTTTCGAGGATCTTTCCAAATAATCCCATAGTTCCCTATCCTTTCGATTAGAAAATTCTTCATTTACATAAACATTATACAGAAGTTTCTAATTAATCCAAACAAATTGGCTACTACAGGTGAGATTTTTAAGGTAATAGTTGGCTTGACTCAAAAATATATTACACAGGCTATTCGATTTTTAAATGACCAAAGAAAACACATCCCTCTGGCAGTTCACGGTGATCTCAACTACCTTCGCGAGCCTGTAGTTCAGCCGTAGCGTCGGGGTCAGCAAGAAGACGTTATTATTGGTCGTGCGCGGAAGATCGAACTTCATATTCTCTATTAGTTTTTAGTGTATCTCCGATGTAATTTTGATGCCCATCTTTTGCATGTCGCTGAATAAACGGACCGGTTCGCAATACTGCCCCATCATCCATAATCCTGGACGAGAGTTCAGTTCATTAAGATATTGCATCAGACAGGCAGTGACAGGGATGGCGGTCAGCTCGTAACCATCGTGGTGAGATACTTTGACTGTTGAGATTACAGGTTTGCCAGCCAACTCTCCGCGTACTTCTCCCTGCAATTGGATCATGTATGGAGGACTTGAAAGATTAGACATTCCCCACCACATGAGTTTACCCAGTGGGCGCATTCCTCTTTGCGGGGCGATCTTCAAGCCGATAAAAACAATCGGAGTGATCAACCAATCGGTGATGAAATTGGAACCGGAGATGTAGAAACCGATCTCATTCAATGTGGGGAAGAGAGCTGGCAACAGGGCAAGCTCTTCAAAGTACATTGAGTAGCAGGTCCGTCTGCCGATCTCCCCACCAAAATCGATTGGTCGGTATTCATAAGACCCCGCTTTTGTCCAAGCCCCGCCCTTGTACGTGATTGCCCGGTAATCTTTAAAGACTTCCATCAATTCGTTCACTGAATCGGTGTATGGCATGGATTTTCCCATGTTCAGGTAACATGAGGTGACGGCAGATTTTGGATTTTCAACTTTCGCCGCGGCGAACCTGACCAAAGACGCGGGTAACCCCGGATGGAAGCCAGCTTCGGTGATGAAACACAAATTAGTTTGTTTGATCTGGCGTTCATACCTTCTGAGCACGGCGAGTTTGTTTACATCCAGTTGCACATCGAGGTAATTCACTTTCGCTTCTATACATGCCTGAACAACAGTCTCGGTGTGTTGAGTGGTAGGAGAAGCCACCACCAGCAGATCGGTTCCCTTTATCCCATCTAGCAGGCAGGGTTTATCCGCGGCATCCATGCGAGTTGCGAAAACACGGTTCCCATTGAATTTCCCATTCAGGTCGTCAGCCAGAGCCATGGCTTTTTCGAAATTTCGTCCAGCGATGATTATCTTTACGTTGGTATTTGTTAGCAGATGTCTGGCCAGGGATTTTCCCGTCATACCGTAACCACCCAGAATGGCTATCGTTTTCATTGTTTACTCCTTAGTTGCTACTTGTTCTCTTTAGTTTGAGAAGATCAATGTGCTTGCTCATTCCCCGAAATTAGATGGGAATATAACTGGGGAAATTCTTGATAATTACTACCGTTGACGATCAGCCGAAACCCTTCCTTTTCCGAGCTCAAAATCGCCACCAGATTTTATAATGGTACAAACAATATCCTTGAGGAAATGCGAACCGTTATCTTTAAGCTCCATAAGGCTGGTGAGTGCTTTCTTGGGAACAATGAGGATGTGAATTAGCTAGCATTGTTTTGGGTGGTCAAAAGTAACCATAATATCGTTTTCTTTCTCTCTTTTTACTGGCAGCGCGAAGCCAAGATTTTCAAAACTCCGACCAGCGATCTTTTGAAGCACCAGCAAGTGACCCTTGTCATATATTTCTCATCTACCAAATCCCCGGGAACAGACGATATCGCACTTTTTGCCTGTATTCGGCGTAACCAGGCAATTCATTAACCAACAACTCTTCTTCATTGATGATCCTAAGAATCAGAAAAGGGATCATCAACAGTGCGGGAATCATTGCCCAGGCGGAACCTAATGCCAGAGGTGTCATTACATACATAATAATTGAGCCGAGCTACATGGGGTGGCACACCAACGAATATGGACCGGTCTGGATTACCTTTTGCTCCTCAGTCACTTCCACCACGCGTGACGCGAAGTTGTTTTCAAGAAACACAAGGATGATAAAAACGTACCCGGCAAAAACCAGGAATGCTGACATCCAAACAAGCCAGTCTGGAACCTTCGACCATCCCAGGCGCACGTCAAAACCAGGCAGGATGAAAGCCAGCGTGAGCGGGATGCCAGATAGACCAACGATCCATTTTTGCTCGGTTGCTTTCTCATTTACTTTCATACGGCGGACAAGAAATTCCGGATTTTTCTTGAGGAAATAAATTATGATGATGAGTAAAGGGTCAAAAATCACAGCCAGGTAAAGCCATGCCTGCCAATATTTAATAGTCCAGGCTGGCAGGAAGAAACAGGCACCAAGAATAATCAATCCACCAACTGCCCTGAGGATCATGCCGCGCGCCAACCCTTCAGGAAGTTTGTTTTCAATAATTTCCTCCGTAGATGATCGAAGTCATTCATTAAATTATACGTACATCCTTTTAATTAATTCCAAAAATTTAGACCGGAACATCATTCGTTCCGGCCTGGCTAATAGAAAATGATTTAACTTGATCTGTTATGAATACTAGACAGGTGGTGTGACACCGCAATCGGCCAAACTCTGGCGTGTGTTTTGAGTCAGCTTGTTCCAAACTTTTAATTCCACTTTTCGAACAACTTCAGCATCTGTGATCTCAATGGTAATTTCTCTGGCTTTTTTGATTGCATCTTCAAGGCTCTTTTTTGCTTCCTCCAATGGGATTTCGCCGGTGTTCATATTACCTTCCGTGTCAATGGAAATCTTCCATTTGGATTCGTTGGCGACAGTTTGGATCTTGCCAGAAACGGAGTGACCCATGAGGTTTCCACCTTCCGTTTCCACCGCATCGATCCACCCTTTAAGGATCAAGGAGTAATAGGACGTCAATAATGCTTTCTTCTCATTTTCTTCACTTGACCCGGTTTTCTTTTTCAAGGAACGAATTATCGAGCGATGATAATCCGAAATCGCGCCATCCGACGACTGACCTTCCAAGAACAATCTCAGGAGCAAGATCAAACCAGTAAATCCACCATCTGGCGTCGTGATCGTTTCACCAGAGAATCTGGCATTTCTTAATCCCTGACGAGTGTTGATCATTACCGTTTGCTCTTCTGAAAGAATTCTCCTCGATTTGACCATGGAAATCAAGCCAGAGGCTTTCTCCACGGATAAGCCGACGGCTCTGGCGAAAGGCTGGCCAATGACGGTACCAGCTTCGAAGATGGATGCATAATTTTGGCTGACATCATTGATAAGGTCATCACTACCGGTGAAAAAAAGGATATGCGTATTGGGAACCACCGGAAGATCAATGCTTGAGTCGGACGATTCCTGGATATTTTGCGTTGAGCAACGCATAATCGACAAACCCATGAGGATGAGCATGTAGCTTAATGAGTAAAGCATGTCTGACCCGATCGAGCTGATAAAATTCACCTGCCCATTGGGATAGTAAAGGTTATTGGCGGACGCGTATGAAAAAATCAGGTCAGCTATTGTTGTTAAAATATATCCTGCGGCTACCCAGCTCCAGGCATTGCCGTTCACCCCTTGCTGATATTTAAAGGCCACGCGTAGAACGAAAATGAAAAGGAACACGTCACCAATCGGGTAGAAAAGGGTAAAGATAGTCGCGAGAACAGTTCCGGGTTCGTAATTCTGAATGACCGGGTTGACGATGAAAATGGCTACCAATCCCACCGCAATGATGCTGCACAACCAAATGATCAGTTTTTGAAGCGCGGTAGTCTCTTCAGGGATGGATCGGTTTCTGGAATCCAACGCGATATACATGGGGATATAGCCCAGAACCCAGAAGAAATCAGCGCCAGATGGAAACGGTGCTTCTTTTTGAGAAAACGAGGCAATCCCCCACCACCATTCAGCGATTGTCCATAAAGCCCAACCGATCATTAGGCCGAGCCAAAGCAGCCGGTTCTGACTTTTTTGGCCCATTCTGATCCAAAGCAAAATGGTGAGAATGAGAATTGCCAGCGCTTGGAATGAAGCAATATTGCTATTAAAAGCATAAACAAAATCGTTTCCGCCGATCCTAAAAACTGCAATCGCAACAATGGCAATGGAAAAGAATCCAATAAGGATTTGACGCCAATTTGCTCGAATCAATCCCCCCGGGTGTTCATTTTCCATAATTTACCTCCCGGTAACCTCTAAAGGACTGTTCCCCTATCAATGATTATACAAATTTCTGTCGTCTAGACAATACCAAAAACTTACAATGGATTAACATTAATTCTGTTTGGAGATTACTGGCTGGCTAGAAAAGGAAAGGGATGAACCGTTTTGTTTTCTGCATGTACTCTGTGTAAGCTGACCCGAAATATTGCATACATTCCATTTCATCCGCCCTCGCAGTTATGAAAAGGAATACGGATGATGTGATCGCCAGAATAACACCCAGCCAGTGCAACGATTTGAAGAAAATCCCCCAGGTGAGAAGAAGCAACGAACTGTAAAGTGGATGTCTGATATAGTGAAAAATACCGCTGGTCACTAGTTGGGTGGTTTTTTCGAAGGACAGCAATTCGGGTTCAGATGAGCGTGCCTCTATAGTTTTGCCCCGTTTCCTTAATGTCAAAACACCAAGGGTTAAAGGAACAAGAGAAGAAAAAAGCAACAGCCACGAAATCAATTGATGCCATGACCACGGATCCGCGAACCAATGACGTAGATTTATTGCCAACAGGAATGCGATGCATTCCCAGGCAAAGAACCGGAAAAATCCGTGTGAACGAGGTGTTCGCAGAGAGCGCCAGGAGACAAGCACTACGACAAGAGATATTCCTAGAAAAACGATCCAAAAGTTTAAATCGAATTGCATAGAATAATTCTAGAGGATTCATTAAGCATAAGCAAGGAGGAGAGGCTGTTCTGGAATCAAATCCTGTATAATCAGCAGGATGCGAAATTTACTCTTCTATTTAAAAAAGAATCCTCTTCAGATATTGTTACTGGCGATTCCATTCGCTATCCTGGCACAGGCTCTGAACTGGGGCGCTGTTTGGGTTTTTGGACTTTCAGCTGCCGGCGTGATTCCGCTGGCTGGGCTGATTGGTGAATCGACGGAAAATCTAGCCACTCACACTGGGCCTCGTGTAGGTGGGTTGATCAATGCGTCTTTGGGCAACGCGGCCGAACTGATCATCACCCTCTTTGCCATCAAACAGGGTCTGCTGGAGCTGGTCAAAGCCTCCATCACTGGTTCGATCATCGGCAATCTGCTTTTCGTTCTTGGTTTATCTATATTGGCTGGTGGTTTAAAGAATGGCATTCAACATTTTGACCGCCGGCAGACTTCCAATAACATCATCCTACTCACCATCGCGCTGGTTGGACTGGCTGTGCCTTCTCTCTTTAGCCATGCCTCCGCTGATGGGTTGGTGGTACAGCATGTGGAGACCTTGAGCCTGTCGGTAGCCGGCGTGATGATCCTGCTTTATGTCCTTGGTATCGTTTTTTCCCTCAAGGTGAAGGCGGATTCAGGTATTGGTTTCCCGACAAACGAAGTGGTGGGCCAGAAAAGTGAGTGGTCTGTAACAAAATGTCTGATTGTGCTGGCTTTGGCAACCGGAGGTGTGGTTTGGTTGAGCGAATTGCTGGTTGGCAGCGTGGAAGCCGTTGTGACCAGAACTGGCATGTCCGAGTTTTTCCTGGGTATTATCCTCGTTCCGATTATTGGCAATATCGCTGAGCACCTGGTAGCCGTAACCATGGCTTTGAAGAACAAGATGGAACTAAGCATGGAGATCGCGGTCTCGTCAAGTTTGCAGATTGCCTTGTTCGTAGCGCCGGTGTTGGTGTTCATTAGCCTGGCGATGGGAAATCCGTTGACCCTGGTTTTCAACCCCTTTGAACTGGCCGCACTGGGTTCGGCAGTGGTCATTGCCTATTTTGTCTCTGCCGATGGTGAATCGAGTTGGTTGGAGGGAGGCGCCTTGCTGGCGGTTTACGTAATTTTCGGACTGGCGTTCTTTATCTTCCCTGGTTAAAAGCAACTCCCGGTCACCTGACCGGGAGTCGATCTATTTCACCAATTTCTTTCCTATTTCATAAGCCTGTTTCATCAGGTCAAGGTTCTTTTTCGCGTCTCCCACGTCCATTAATGAGCCATACACGAACCCCGTTATTTTTGAGTCCAAGAAGCGAAACATGGAATTAAGAGTGTAGATGGCATTAATGGCTCCTGATGTATAGACATCCACATCGCCATAAGTCAAGATGAAACCAACCGGTTTATTCCTGAAAACCTCATGGTTGCTGTTCCAGAGCGAGTACATGCGGTCGATGCAGACCTTCAACTGACCTGAGTAGGTGTACCAATAGATGGGGCTGGCCAGAAGTAGCGCGTCAGCAGAGCCAACTTTGGGATTCAGTTCCTGCATGTCATCTTTGATCGTACAAACACCTGTTTTGACACAGGCATTGCAACCGTTGCAGGGCGAAATCTTCAAGCCGTGTAGATAGATCGTTTCCACCTGCGCGCCCAGTTCCGTGGCTCCCGCGGCGGCCTGCGCGGCCAGGGTGTTGCTGTTGCCTTTTTTTCGCGGGCTGCCTTCGAGGATCAGGAGATTTTTCATGAGCTGATTCCTTTATGACTACTTATCAAGTTTTTCTCGCAAATGACAAAACTCAGAGGGGTTTGTCAACGGATACTTATAGGTCATTAAAATTGATTTCTGATTACTTCGACTAATTCATGGCATCGAAGCTCCGCGATACCTGTGTAATTTTCAATATCGAACAACTCTTGCATTTCAGACTCGTTGACCCAGCGAGTCACTGCCTCGCTCTGCATAATCAACCCGGTGAGTGGATTCTCGCGGCCCTGTTGGATTTCCTGCCAGGCCTGCATACTGAGACGTCGTAACTCTTCGTGCGTTTCCTGGCGATCTGCGCCGTGTCCCACACAGGCAACCAGCACCTTTTCAATAGCAGAAAAGGGTCCAAATTTCTCGAGGTTTCGCTGGATTATGGCGGGATTTACTTTGAGTCCTTCCACGATTTTCACCAGCGATATCAGGATCTCATCCACGGCGAGAAATGTTTCCGGGAAGAGCAAACGTCGGTTGGCGCTATCATCGAGAGTGCGCTCGAGTAGCGAATTGGCAGCGTTGTTCCATGCGGTGAGGGGGGCGGTGCTGACGGCGCGAGCCAGCGAATCGATCTTCTCGCACTCGATGGGGTTGCGCTTGTAGGGCATGGCCGAAGAGCCGACTTGCTCTTCTCCGAACGGCTCAGCCAGCTCACCGATCACCTCGGACTGTAGCAGCCGCAGGTCGAAGGCAAATTTATATGCCGAGGATGCCAGCCCAGCCAGCGCGCAAAGAACGTCGTAATCCTGTTTGCGGGGATAGGTCTGTGTAGCCACCTCGAAGAAGGGCAGATCGATCATGCGGCTGATCTTCTCTTCGAAGCGTTTCTGTCCATCGAGCCCGTAAAGCGAGACGTAAGAAGCCGCGTTGCCGACCGCGCCTTTGAAGCCCTTGCCCCTCAATGAATTGTGAACGCGATTGAGTGCTTCGAGATCCGCGAGGAAGTCTTGCGCGTATGAAGCCAGCCTGTATCCCAGCGTGGTGGGTTCGGCTGGCTGTAGATGGGTGAAAGCGATCACCGGCAATGCGGCATACTGTTCGATCTTCGCGGCAAATGCAGTCAGCAGGTTTCGCAACTTCGTCAGAAGGATCTCCAGTGAGCGTTTGATCTGCAGCACTTCGGTGTTATCTTTGATGTCCATCGAGGTGGCTCCCAGGTGGATGATCCCACCAGCTTTGGGACACTGCGCGGCATAGACCTTGATCTCTGCCATCAGGTCGTGGTGGAGTTTTTCCTCGATCTCCAGCGCGCGCGGCACATCAATTTCATTCGCGTGGGCAGCGAGCTCCTGAACCTGCTCACTTGTGACCAGCCCCCATTCGGTCTGGGCTTCGGCCATGGCAACCCAGAGATGACGCCAGACGCGCCGTTTCTCTTCTTCCCCCCAAATTTCACGCATTTCGCGTGAACCATAACGCCAACTGAATGGGCTTTGAAAGCTCTCGAAGCCGGTCATTTTCTCAATCCCTGACGATCAGTGCCGAGCGCTCGGAACCGACCGAAATGTTCTTGACGGGTAGGCCAATGGTTTGCTCGATGAATTCGACATACTTACGGGCGGCCGCTGGCAGGTCCCGCCAGCGGCGGCAGGCGCCAAGTGGTTCCTGCCAACCGGGCAGGTTCTGGTAGATTGGCTGGCATTCAGCCATCAAGCGGGCATCGCCCGAAAAATCGAGTGAACGCATCTCCAACCCATTGTACTTGTAGGCAACGCAAACCGGAATTTCTTGCAATCCAGACAGGATGTCGAGCTTGGTAATGAATAACTCGGTAAAGCGGTTGATCTCGTGCGCGTAACCCAGCAGAACCAGGTCCAACCAGCCCACCCGGCGCGGACGACCAGTGGTGGTGCCGTATTCATCCCATGGATTGGAACCGCTACCGCGCAGAAAATTCGCCATGTCTCCGTACAATTCGGTGGGGAAGGGACCGGCACCTACTCGGGTCTGGAAAGCCTTGGTCACACCGATGACGCGCCGGACTGGCTGCACGCCGATGCCCAACCCGCTGAAGATGCCGGTGGAGGTGGTGCACGAACTGGTGACATAGGGGTAAGTTCCCTGTTCCACGTCGAGAAGCGTGCCCTGCGCGCCTTCACCCAGGATGGTTTTACCGCCATCAATCGCTGCCTGGATCATGGGCCCGATACGGTGAATGTACGGTCTTAACTGAGCCATGCTTCCCAAAAATTCGTTAACAAGAGTTTGCGTATCCATGGCAGGTTGGTGATAAAGATCTACCAGCATCTGGTTGGCATTCTCGAAGTGTCTGGCAACACGATCACGAAAAGCTTCTTCATCGAGTATTTCACCGGCTCTCAAACCGCGGCGCGATGCTTTATCCATGTAGGCCGGGCCGATACCGCGCCCTGTGGTGCCGATCCTGGAATTGCCCAGCGCGGCATCCTGCGCGCTATCAAGCAGGCGATGGGCCGGGGTGATCAACTGCGCGGCGTCGGAGATCCACAATCGTTCAGGGCTGATGGTCATTCCGGCGTCCTTTAAATTTTCCATTTCTTCGATCAGGGTCTGCGGATTCAACACCATGCCGTTGCCGATTACCCCGCGGGTATGGGGGTGAAGGATGCCCGAGGTGATCACATGCAGTTTGTAGATCTTATTTCCCACGGTCACCGTGTGGCCGGCGTTATCGCCGCCGTTATAACGCGCGACGAAATCCGATTCTTTAGCCAACAGGTCGACAACGCGACCTTTCCCCTCATCTCCCCATTGCGCACCAATCACGATATCCAGCGGCATGGTACTCTCCTTCTAGTTGGGCAGTTTGATCGAGGCAATGTAGGGCAGGTTGCGCCCTTTTTCGTCGTAATCCAGACCATAACCGACCACGAAATAGTCGGGGATACTGAAGCCCAGATAATCGATGGCGATATCCACTTTATGGCGTTCAGGCTTATCCAGCAGAGCGCAGGTCTTGAGGCTGCGCGGCTCGCGATCGAGCAGCAGCTTGCGCACGGTGCGGATGGTGTAGCCGGAATCGACGATGTCGTCGATGAGGATCACGTCCCAGCCGCGGATGTTGGTTTTATGGTCGGCATCAATGCGCACGAATCCACTCGACTCGGATTTGTTGTAGGAGGAAATGGACATGAAATCCATGGTGATCGGACGGCGTATCTCTCGCATCAGGTCGGTGATGAATACGACGCTGCCGCGCAAGAGCCCGAGCAGCAGAAGTTTGTCTGAGTCGGCATAGTCGCTGGTAATGCGCTGCCCAAGTTCCTTGATGCGGGTGTCGATGTCCTGCTTGGAAATAATCACATGCTCAATAAAATCGTACGGAAAATGATCCGGAGGGTTCATCGAATTCGTCCATTCTTTTTAGTTGTCTAGATAACACGAACGCATAATTATAAACTCGAAACAGATTTTTTACGGACTGTTTCGAGTTTACGTTTTTCGAAACTTGGTAAAAGGTCAATCAGGCAATTTCTTTTCGCATCTTCATCACAATGAAACTGACCACCAGGCCGGCGATAATGTTGAAAAATACAAAACCGTAAAGTCGTAGAAAAATATCATTTGCCGATGTAGTCCCGGACCAATGATAGATGCTGCTGTCTTCCAAAAGGATGAATTTTGTATTGCTCCGGCCATCAGCGGCGCAGTAAGCGGTTGAAAGACTGTCTACTACCTTGCCGGGCAGAGCGGGTGTAGAAAATTCGCCAACCTCACACTCTGGGCTATTGGTTGCTTCAGATGCGCCGAATTCTTTTTGGACCCAAATGCATTCCACGGCATTTTGGCATTCGTACACATATGTATTCCCCGAAACTCCCTTGACATAGAGGTTGTCGCCATGGAGCCAGGCCTGGTCCGAATGGATGAATCCGCTGATCTGTTCCGGCGGTTGAACCAGTTTTTCCCAGTTGCCGATAGGGAGCCACGTGGAAAGGAGCAAAGTTAGAAAGGCGAGCCCGATCCCAAGCAAAGGGAAGAGCAGGAATTGGAGCACTGTCAGCCCTCGTTTGGAACGGGGATATTTTGCGAAGATCAATCCAGCCAGGGTGAGAACAACCCCGGAGACGATCAGCGCTTCTACCTGCACCCAAACGCTAGAACGGAGATCGTTGGTGATAAAGAATTGCGTGATGTACGCACCAATGGCAGAAATCAGCCCTGCCCACACGAACAGGATCAACCCTTTTTTATAGCCTGCTTTCATGACTTCCCTCCCGAGTGGCAATTGTGACCAGCGAACAAAGACCTTATAGATTTGACTAGATGGAAGTTAAAAAGAAAAAGAGAACGAGGAGCGCGGTCAATCCAGGCAGAAGCGCGGCCCAAACCACCCAGGAACGCTCGGTCTTCTTGATGAGGGTAATCAGTGCCAGGATGGCTCCTGCCAGTCCAACGAGCATGAGAACGACTTCGACGACCACCATGATTGTGAGCCAGGGTTGTTCGAAAGAGTATTTCGTACCTATCAGCGACATTTCAATGGTGTAGAGCACCATGTGACCCAACCCAAGCCCCATGGCCCACCAGCCCATTTTTGTCACCGGAAGCTGCTTAAATTTTGGTTCGGAATTAGACAAAACCTCTCTTTGTTTTTTCAATGGAAACTCCTTGACAATTGCGTATAATTATTTCTTTCAACTTTGGTTTGACGATTAATGGGATTTTAATCTACTGATTCCAAACACACCAGACAGGCATGGAATCTTTACTGTAGTTGTCGGTGATGCGCTGCCGATTCTCTCCATTGGAATCAATTATAAATACTTCATAGTCCTGATCTTCATCAGAGACATAGACAATCCACTTGCCGTCTGGTGACCAGGCGGCCTGGAATTCGTTGGCTTTTGATGTCGTCAGGGCATTTGGATCACTTCCATCGGCATTCATCAGGTACAAGTTCCAATCCCCGTCACGGTCAGATACGAATAATATCTTCTTGCCGTCAGGGGACCAGTTCGGATAACCGTCAAAACCGGAATTATTGGTAAGTTTCACGATATTGGATCCATCTTTATCCATTACATACACTTCAGAATCGCCGTCTTCGTCTGAGGCATAGGCGATCTTTCGTCCATCAGGAGACCACCTGGGTACCCAGTAGGAGGTATTTGAATTCATCAAACGTGCGAGATCTGTGCCATCGGCATTCATCACGTAGATATCGTATGTGCAAGAAATGCTGGTCTCATCGCATTTTCGTATGGCTGATGCCACAATGTCTTTTTCGTTTGGTGACCAATCGGGATAGGCGATCCAAAGGTACCTGTCCTGATAAATCTTCTGGATGTCATTTCCTTTGGTATCCATTGAGTAAAGATCAGATCTTTCGCTGTCTTTCTGTGTTCTGACAAAACCGATCCTTTTGGATTTATTCAGGCAGGTCGGGTCCTGGTCTTCCACTGAGTTATTGGTCAGACGCACAAGGGTTTGAGTGGACAGATTGTAGGAAAAGAGGTCATCGCTGCCGTTCTTGTCGTTCATGAAAATGATGGTCCCCCGCGGTTTGTCTGATCCGGGGATGAACGCGGTAAGCGAGCAGGCCACAGATGAAACCAACAGGCAAGAAATGATCACAAGCAATCGAAGGCGAAATTTCATCACCCCTCCATTTTGTAGACAGTGATATGCGGTTATAGCAAGAACTCTATGATCTGAATTATACAGAAAATCTGCCAACCGGGTTAAATAAGGGAAAACGAGTTCGCCAATAAACTGAAAGAGGCTGAAAGCTCCCAGTAGTAGAGAAAGCAAAACTGCCCAGGAACGTTCACGTTTTTTAGGATAGCAATTAGATCTGTGACCCCGGCGGCCAGTCCGAGCGCAAGCATGATAAAACCGAAACCCATCGCAACCGCCCAGGGTGATTCGGTCAGCGAAGAACGGATATTTATGAACACCATGATGACAATATTAAACGCCAGGTAGCTCAGCGCAAGGCCAACCGCTCACTTTCCCAACTTTGACTTGGTATGCTGCCAGAAGAGCGGCTTTTCTTTACCTAAAAGAACCTCCTTCTAGAAGGAAACTGGCATCCACACACAAAATAGCACGGAATGAGGGACAATTCAAATTACGGGTTCAATGTTTTACCGGGATGCCGCTCATAATGTATTCAGCTAGCGCTGTGATCGTTAGGGCTGGATTGGCATTCAGGTTCACCGGAACAACCGAACCGTCTGCCACGTATAGACCGGGGTAGCCGAAGACGCGCCCTTGCTGATCTACCACGCCTTCGCTGGCGTTGCGGCCCATCACACAACCGCCGAGGATATGGGCGGTGGTGGGTGCGTCCATCAATACTTCGAACCAGCTTCCCTTGGGATACCCTTTCATTTTCTTTGCCATGGCACGGGTGACCTGGTTGGCGATTGGAATATACGAAGGGATACGTTCGCTTTCAGGTGGCAGCTCCGAGGCTAATCCTAGATGGGTGCGGTGCAGACGCAAATAGTTTTCGGTGGATTGCATGACCAGAATCACCGAGGTACGTGCGCTCTGGCCGGGGATCCACAGACCGCGCAGGAACTGGTACGGGTGGCTCAGGATGTTCCCAAGGAACCGTAACACACGAGGAATTTTTCCTCCACCATCAGTGAGCACCGTGGCAATGGCATATAAAAGGTCAGATCCCTTGTTGTAGCGGACGATTTCAATGTGGGTGTTCTTGTCGGGATAGATTCCCGAGGTAATGGCGATGTGATCATTCCATTTGAGAGTGTGGTCACGTGAATCGACGCCAAGGATGGCTTCGGAGTTCGTGCGAGTGAAGTCTCCCAAGCGTTCAGAAAGTGCCGGCAACGAACCAGACTGTTTGCATTTGAAGAGCAGATCGACCGTACCCATCACTCCGCCACTTAAGACGACATTATGTGCGTTAAGTATGCGGGTCTGCCGGAAGAGTCCATGTGAGGTGCGGACAGTGATAGAATAACCCTCACTTGTTAATGGACGAATATCAGTCGCCTCACTCTCTGGGAAGATACGCACTCCCAGTTTTTCGGCAAGGTAGAGATAATTCTTGTCGAGGGTATTCTTGGCACCGTTCGGGCACCCGATCATACAGGCTCCGCATAATTTGCAGCCGGTGCGGTCCGGTCCTTCACCGTTAAAAAAAGGGTCGGCAACGGTTTTCTCGGGTTCCCCGAAGAAAACCCCCACCGGGTTGACATGAAAGGTATCCTCGCCGCGCAGCTCGATGCCAACTTCCTGCAGGACGCGATCTGCATTACCCACACTGGGACACTTCACAGCGCCAAGCATACGTTGAGCTTCCTTATAATGAGGCATCAGCTTCTTTTTCCAATCCCCTTCACCCCATTCGGGCTTGGCAAAAATCTCGTCATCAGGAACGATCAACTGGTTGGCATAGACCAAGCTGCCGCCACCCACCCCAACACCATGTAGCACCAACACGTGGCGTAGCAAGGTCAGTGCCTGGATACCGATCAGTCCAAGCTTGGGCATCCATACAGAGCGACGCAGATGCCAGTTAGTGGGAGGAAAATCTTGCGATTGGTAGCGTTTGCCTTTTTCGAGTACGGCCACCCGATAGCCTTTCTGAGCCAAACGTAAGGCTGAAACTGAACCACCAAAGCCCGAACCGATAATCACAAAATCGAAGTTAGAATTTTCTTCCTGCATATTCCCTCCGGACCGGAGTAATTTCTATATAAGCAATTAAACCCGCAAGATAATGATGGTTACGCTGAAAAAGGCTACGATAACAGCTGCAAAGTAACTTTTTAGGTGAAAAAAGGTTTAAGTAATATCTAAACTTTTCAGGGAGAGTATCAAATGCCCAGTCATTTTTTCGAAAATCATACAGTGATCATCACCGGAGCCTCAAGTGGGATCGGTCGTGAGATGGCACTGCAACTGGCTGATCAGGGAGCACGGCTGGTGTTGGCAGCGCGCCAGGCTGATAAACTGGTTGAGCTGAGCATGATCTGCCGCAGCCGTGGAGGACAGGCATTTGCTGTTCCCACCGATGTTTCCGACCCCAAACAGTGCCAATCACTGATCGAAATGACGGTAAAAACCTATGGCGCGATCGATATGCTAGTCAACAATGCTGGCATTACCATGTGGGCGAAATTCGATGAGATCACCGACCTGACGATCTTCGAAAAACTGATGAAGGTCAATTATCTGGGCAGCGTTTATTGCACCTATTTTGCGCTACCATATCTCAAGCAATCGCAAGGGCGCATCCTGGCCGTATCGAGTCTCACTGGAAAAGGTGGTGTCCCCACCCGCACAGGTTATGCGGCCACCAAGCATGCCATGGCTGGTTTCTTCGATTCATTAAGGGTTGAGTTGAAGGAAACGGGCGTGAGCGTGACCGTGGTTTATCCCGGTTTTGTGGACACCGGGGTTCAGGCACGTGGTTTTGGCGCGGACGGCATGCCACTTGGCGTTAACCCGCTGCAGGTTGATAAAGTGATGACCGCGGCTGAATGTGCCCGTATTTCATTGTGGGCGGCAGCCGAACGAAGACGTGAGGAAGTGATGACCCTGCGCGGTAAGCTGGGTCAGTGGATCAAGCTGATCGCGCCCGGATTGGTGGATAAAATTGCCAGCCAGGCCATCGAACAGGGAAAATGACACAGGTCATTAATCGGTTTTTTGATCCCTCACCATTTTCCAGACAATAATGAACAGCCAAATCATGAACAGCACTAGCGCGGTACGCCGGATGAGCCCGAACCAGCCATAGAAGGTCACCTGCAGCGCGGGCGACTTTGACGTCACTGTGAAGGAGATGCAGGTAATCGTCAGGAAGACCACCGAGGCGAGTGTCCAACCGTACATGGAACGCCATCTAGAGTCATTCTTGAAGGCGCGCAAAAAAGTGTGCGGGATGATGGCCATGATTAAGAAGATAATCCCCCCGGCGATGCCATGGATCAATCTATGGACGGTGCTTTGCGCGGTGGGAGTGCCAGCCGGCTCCATCACAAACATGCCCGAGATGATGTAGAGTCAGGCGATAATGGTCAGTAGAGTGATGCCACTGTGGGTGTTATTATTACCCTTGAACTCGTCAGCCAATCCACGGGAGAAAATGAACAGCAACAGTCCGAGCACAATGAAGTTTGCTGCCTGGATCCAGCCGAGCGGACCGAGCAACAATGCGCTGATGTACCTACTGCGGTGATTGTTTCCCGCACAATTGGTCTTCGAAAGTAAAGACAAACACTAACAAAGTCGGGGTGATCATCCCGGTGATAGTGGCGATTCCTTTAAATTTCCCATTAACCATTAGCCGTTCCCTAAAACTTTTAATTCTTTCGGGTTTTGGCTTTTTGCGTGTTTTCGTTCACACGAAATTTGACGATGCGTGCGATCAGGTCTAGTGGCAACGGTTCGGTGAGCGATAGTTGAATGGTACCTTTGCCGCCTGGGTACTTGTCCAATTCTGAGCCAAATGCGGTGCGGCCGCTGCCGGTGGGAAAAAAGCTCAAATGGTCCTTAAAAGCAGCGAAGTAGACGAGCACTCCGTTTTGGTCAAAAGCCGGCATGCCGTAGCTGATCTTCTCTCTAGCATCGGGTGCGGCAGACTTGATCGCAGCACGGATTTCCTGCAGTTTGGTTTGAATCTCGGGTGGAAACTGCGCGATATATTCTTCGGTGGTGGCAAGAGTCGATTTCATAATAATGATTTATTTCCTGGATAGCTAACCCCGGTTGTGGCCGGAAGATTCATATTGACTTCGTTCCAACATCCCCACGCCCCGCAGGTTATTGGTGAGCATCAACACAAAAATAGCGATCGTGCCCAACCCGGCAGCCAGATCGCTGACCATCATCATTAATTTGCCGTTGTAGCGGTCCACTATCACCCTGGCCAGTGGGATGATGAGTAAATAGGGCAGGTGAAAGTCGTCTGCCCTATGCCAAGCGAAGTGGCACTGATGGTCTGCTGGCAAACCCAGATCGACAGACCAAACACAATTATGCTCGATGCCAGGATGGAAATCGCCTGACCGACCAGGACGATGGTCAGACCAAGCATACCCGAAGGCAGTTTGGAGGATGGTTGCCTTGAGAATCTCATGGAAAACCGAAAGAATTAGAAAATGGGGAATTTCCTAAAAAGAATTATGGTACGAATGCCATTCATCAGGAGAGTTATCTAGAATGTTCTTTTCCCTCTGTAAACCCTTCTGTGTAAGGTTTACTCAGATCAGAGTTTACCGTCGAAATACTTGCAGAACAATTCCTGCGATAAGGCGGCGGCTTCATCGCTCAAGATGAGCGTCGGGGTCTTTTCATTGGGGTCACTGATGTAACCCTTGCGGAAAAGACGGTCGAGAGCCTGCCTGTCCATCCCTTTCCAGGCCCGCGTGGCATAAGCATCTCTCGAACTTGTGAGGAACAGTAGTGCCAGTACGATCTCATCCACTTTGTCGGTATTGTAGGTCAGCATAAAGGTTTTCTCAATAAAAGGATTCAGAAACAATCGTTCGTTTATCAATATTGATTTTTACACTATTTTTACGCAGACTGCAACTAAGAAATCATGTGAATTCAGTGGCCGAAAAACCGCGGAATGATGAATGGAGTGGACTTTTTATACGCCTCATATTCCTCACCAAAGCGCAAGGTCAGTTCCTTCTCCTCGATCTTTTTGATGTAGAGGATGAAAAGCCCGCTGAATAGGATCACCGCGAGCAGTGAGCAGATCGATCCTGCCAGGACGGCGCAGCCCAGGTACATGCAGATGGCTCCGAAACCCATCGGGTTGCGGCAATACTTGAACACGCCGCGGATGAGCAGCTTCTGCGTGGCCATCACCGGGATGGGCGTACCCTGCGCCTTGAAGAGCTGCTGACCAATCGACCATACTGCAAAAAAAACGCCCACTGCCAACAGTGCCCAACCGATGATCTTGTTGGGCAGTCCGAAATACAGCGAGGGAAGGCCAAGCGTTTTATCCAGGCGTGGCAACACATTGGTCAACAACCAGGGGAGCAGCCAGGCGAAGATGCTTCCGCCAACGATGATGGTCAACACCAGGCGTGCCCATAATGGAAAATTGATCGAAGCCCATTTTTTAAAATTGTCCATTTTACCCTCCGTGTTCATAGAAATATTATGCCACGAATTGCATTTTCTCCCGATATGCCTATAATTTCTTTTGAAGAAATCCATTGAACGAGGACCCAAATGACAAACGAAACAATCTGGGTGCTGCTCAACCGCCGCAGCATCCGCAAATACACGAAAGAACCAGTACGTGAAGAAGATTTACAGGCGATCCTGCAGGCGGCCATCTACTCTCCCAGCGCCATGAACGGGCAGGAATGGCATTTCAGCGTGGTGCGCAGCGAGAAGATTCTGAAGAAACTGCAGATCACCATGAAAGAAAACATGCTCCGCTCCGGCGTGGAGCGGCTGGTGCAGCGCGCCTCAGAACCCGGCTTTGTGGGGTTTTTCGGCGCCCCGGTGCTGATATTCCTATCCGCGCCTGCGGAAGCGCACTCGGCGCAAATCGATTGCGGCATCGCCGTCGAGAACATCGCCATTGCTGCCGAAAGCCTGGGGCTGGGGTCATGCATCATGACCTCGTCCGAGCTGCTCTTTGCCGACGATAAAGACGGATCACTGGCCCGTGAACTGGGCTTCCCCGAAGGGTATAAACACGTATGCTCAATCGCGCTGGGCTACAAGGACGAGAATCCCCCCGCCAAAGAACGTCGGGAGGGATTGATTAATTATGTTTAAATGATATTTAAAACAAAAACAGGGATGCGATTTTCGAATTTCACGCATCCCTGTTTTCTGCTTTGGAATTATCAATTTTTCCCAATTACTAAAAACACAAAAACCACCCCTGTGGCCAAAATGGCCAGGTATGGCAAGATTTTATGCGCGATTTTTACCCAAAACGGAACTTCTTTGGCGGCACTTATCCAGCCACCGCTGGCGATGAGTAGCAAGAAGCAACCCGCAGCGAGGATGGCTGCCAGCCAGATCATGGGGGTGAGCGGTGACATCTGTTTCAGCATGATGGCGAGGTAGACAATCATCCCCAGCGGGATGAGCTTATGGATGGTGAGCAGCAGGGCGCCGTACGGTTTGCCGCGCTGACGCAGGCGGTAACCTGAGACGAGAATAACAACGAAACAAAGCAGGGAAAGGAAGATCGCGGCAGGCATATCCACTCCTTTTACGCGAGGGCAGCAATGAGCTCTTATTTGACCAGTTCACCAATGGGCGACAGCAGACGGATGTACTCATCCAGGCAGTCGGGGTCGCCCCACAACGGCTGCAGAACCACGGTGTCAGCGCCGGCCTCGACCCAGCGGCGCACGGACGCTTTCACTTGAGCGGGGGTACCGCAGGCAGAAAATTCGTCCAGCCAGGCGTCAGGTACGGCAGCAGTGCGCTCTTCAACAGTTTGGTATTTTTGCATAAAAGCCTCAACCTCTGCCTGGATGCCGGTGGCTGCCAGTTGCGCGGTATCCCAGGGCATCCGTTCGGCTAGCGAGCGACGGGCTGCCTTGCGCGCACTCTCACCGTTTTCCGAAACCTTGCAATCCAGGTAGACGGTGACGCGGTTGAGCGTCCGGCCGCTTTCCGCCATGCCGGCCCGGATGTGCGGCAGCGCCCACTTGATGTAGGCGGGAGACGACATGCCGGTGAGCAGGGTGCCGTCGGCTTCGCGGCCGGCCAGTGCCAGCGACTTTTCGCGGATGGCGCCGATGTAAAGCGGGGGGACGGCGGATGGGGTTACAGTCATCTGTACCTCATCCAGGTTGACCCAGTCACCGTGGAAGGTGACCTTATCGCCATGCAGCAGGCGACGCACAGACGAGACCGTCTCGGTCATGGCTTTGAGCGGGGACTTCGGCGCGGATCCAATTTGCTTCATCCAGGAACCGACGCCGTGTCCGAAGCCGGGCAGAAAACGCCCGGGGAAGGTGGTTGTCAGGGTGGTGATCTCCATGGCGGCGAAGAGCGGGTTGTAGGCCGGTACCGGCAGTAATCCGATGCCCACCTTGATCTTCTGCGTGGACGAAAGCGCGATGGTTGCCGAGGTGAACGCGCCGGGGAGGAAACAGTCATCCCACAGCCACAGTTCGTCAAATCCTGCGGCTTCTGCTTTGAGGGCGTACTCCGCCAGCGAGTTTGAAGGGAATTTCGGGTGGAAGATGATACCGATGGCAGCTGGTGGTCGAATCCTGTCCATGCGCTTGTCCAAATCTCCTTGCATCCATTCCCCTGGTTACAGCATGCTAATTTCCACTCTCTAGTACTTGCGCCGCAAGCGCTCGATCTCTTCCGAGCTCAGGACGATGTCCGCGGCCTCGAGATTCTGACGCTGGTGCATCGGGCTGGAAGACATGGGGATGGTGATGACGCGCGGTTGGCTGGTGAGCCAGGCGATGGAAAGCTGGTGAGCGCTGATTCCCCTGGCTTCTGCTGCTTTTTTGAGTTCCCGATTACCTGCAGTGTAGCGGTGCTTGACCGGGGTGTAGGCGGTGAGCAGAATGTCGTGCTGCTGGCAGTACTCCAGAACGCCGTTCTTCAGATATTTTTGATCAGGGATACTATAGGGCACCTGGTTTGTCAGTAGTGGGGTTTCACTGAGCGCGGCAGCCTGTTGAAGCTGCTTGAGATTGAAATTGCTCACCCCCAGGTGGCGAACCTTGCCTTCGTTCACCAACAGATTTAAGGCCTTGAAAGTCTCGGTCAGGTCCATCCCCACCATGGGCCAGTGGATGAGATACAGATCAACGTACTCCATGTTCAATCGCTTGAGGCTGGCCGCGCAACTTTGCAGCGTGTCTTTATAACTCAGATGGTTAAACCATATCTTGGTGGTAATGAAAAGCATCGAGCGATCGATGCCGGAATCATGAACGGCCTGACCAACCAACTCTTCGCAGTGACCCATGGCGTACATCTCAGCGGTGTCGAAATGGGTGTAGCCAAGCTCCAACGCGGAACGCAGGATGGCCAGCGATCGGCCGTCCAGAGACGGGTCGGCGGTGTTCTTTCCACCGATCGACCAGGTGCCGAAGCCAACTTTGGGGATTTTCGTGCCCTGTACGATTTCGTAACGCATGTAAAGATTATAGCATTACGACCAGGATTCAACCCATCCTGATTACTAATCACTCATTACTGACGATTATTCTCGAATCTCTACTCTCGACTCTCAGAACTTTCGCACCCAATCCTTTGGCCAGCGCTCGACAACGACCTTCTTCTGGGTGAAGAAATCCACCGCGTCGCGGCCCTGACCATGCAGGTCACCGAAGAAACTGTCCTTCCAGCCGCTGAAGGGGAAGAAGGCCATGGGGGCGGCTACCCCGATATTGATGCCGATGTTGCCGGCCTGCGCCTCGTAGCGGAATTTGCGCGCGGCGGCGCCGTTGGAGGTGAAAAGGCAGGCCTGGTTGCCGTAGCGCCCGCTGTTGATGAATGTGATTGCCTCGTCCAGGCTGACCACTTTTAGTATTCCAAGCACCGGTCCGAAAATCTCGGTGCGGGTAACTTCAGAATTGGCAGGCAGGTCTTGCAGGATAGTGGGGCGCACAAAGCTGCCCTTCTCGTAAGCGGGGATGACCGCCCTGCGTCCGTCAACAGGCAGGCTGGCGCCGTCGTTGACGGCCTGCGCGATTAACCCTTCGATGCGCTCTCGGCTGGCGGCGTTGATCACCGGACCCATCTGGATACCCTCGTCCAGGCCAAAACCTACCTTGCGAGAGGCGGCGGCTTCGATCATGCGCGCGCTGAATTGCTCGTGAGCCTCTCCCACAGCCAGCACCAGTGATGTGGCCAGGCAGCGCTGACCGGCGCAACCGAACGCCGAATCGGCGATGATTTTGACAGCGGCGTCCATGTCAGCGTCGGGCAGGATTACCACCGGGTTCTTAGCGCCACCCTGGGCGGTGACGCGCTTGCCCTGCTCTGAGGCACGACGGTAGATGTAGCGCGCCGTGGCAGTGGAGCCAACAAAGGTGACCGCGCGTACTTCTGGGTGGTCAAGCAGGGCATCGACAGCCTCTTTCGCACCGTTGACCAGGTTGAGCACGCCTTTTGGAAGTTCCAGTTTTTCCATCAATTGAAAGGCCAACTCCATAGTCAATGGGGTTTTCTCGGAGGGTTTGAGCACATAGGTATTACCGCAAGCCAGCACGTAAGGCAAGTACCAAAAAGGGATCATTCCGGGAAAGTTGAAGGGGGCGATGGTGGCACAGACGCCCACTGGTTGGCGCAGCATAATCTCGTCCACACCAGGGGCGATGTCTTCGGCGATCTCGCCCTTGCTCAGCATGGGCATGCCGCAGGCCACCTCTACGTTCTCGATGGCGCGACGCATCTCACCACGGGATTCCTCCAGCGTCTTGCCGCATTCCATCGTGATCAAACGACTGAGTTCTTCCAGATGGGTTTCGAGTAATGTTTTAAGCTTGAAAAGGTACTGGATACGATCTTGCGTGGGGGTGGAACGCCAGGCAGGAAAAGCTGCAGAAGCCGCCCGAACCGCGGCATCGACTTCCGTGGCAGTAGAGAGTGGCGCGCGGGCTAAAAGCTCGCCGGTAGCCGGGTTGACCACGTCGACAAGCTCATTCGCGCTTGAAGGTGTCCAGACGCCGTTGATATAGTTGGAGAGGATTTTCATGGGGAACTCCCTGATTGGTTTGAAATAATATATTGCATATAATACAACAATATTGTATAATATGCAACAATGACTGAAATCCAATCTCTTGCGCGCGGACTCAAAATCCTGGACATCCTGGGTCAGTGCCCCGATGGCATCAGCATCACCGAGCTGTCAGAGCTGCTAGATGTGGATAAGGGCAGCGCCTCACGCCTGGTGGCTACCCTGGCCAGTTACGGTTATGCGGAAAAGGACGAAGTGACCCGACGCTACCACGTGGGTCCGCAGATTGTCAGCCTGAGTCGGAGTGTGCTCAACCGCCTGCCCCTGCGCGAAGCTGCCAAACCCTTCCTGCGCCAGATGATGGAGCGCACTGGCGAGTGCGCCCACCTTGGTGTCGCCGCCCAGGGCAAGGTAATGTACATCGACCAGGTGGAATCGCCGGTGACGCTGCGGGTCAATGCCCAGGTGGGCACCATGAACCCACTGCACTGCACCGCCCTTGGAAAGGTGTTGCTGGCGTTTGGCAATCTGGATCTGCCTGCCGAGCTGCCGTCTTTCACCGAGAAGACGATCACCGACCCCGGCGCGTTGAAGGATCACCTCAATGAAGTGCGACGTCTGGGTTATGCCGTGGACGACGAGGAATTCGATATCGGGGTGCGTTGCATCGCCGTGCCGGTGTTCGACTTCCGTGGTAAGCTGGCTGGTGCTATTGGCGTCTCAGGACCCGCCACGCGGGTTACCCTGGCGCGTCTGCCGGAAATGACTGCTACCGTCATTGAGATTGGAAAAGCGCTTTCAGAACGCATGACGTTTACCCATTAATTATCGCCTGCCGACATCCACGCGGGCGTTTTTGTTACATCTATTCAGTATTGTTGAGCAACGCGCAATAATCAGGAGGATGATTTGAGCATGGAGAGACCTTCCCCCGATAAACTGACCCGCCGGCGTGAAGAACACGCCGCGTCGTTCGCTGCCGGATTGCTGCCGGGTAAACTGGATCTGACCCTCTCAGAGGCACTGGTGCTCGGGTTACTGCGCCAGGGCGTGAAAAAATATTTCACTGTTCTCGGGCACGGTTCCACAGAGGTGGGCGAAGTGCTGCGTATCTATGAAGCAGCCGGGCTGTTGCGGGTATTTGGCCTGCGCAGCGAGATTGAAGCTTCGCATGCTGCGGTTGCCCTGCGCTGGGTCACTGGCGAGAAGGCGGCAGTCGTTACCTCCATTGGCCCCGGCGCGTTGCAGGCGCTGGCGGCATCACTCGTCCCGGCCTCGGATGGTATTGGCGTGTGGTACCTCTTCGGCGATGAAACTAGCGAGGATGAGGGCTTCAACATGCAGCAGATCCCCCGCCACGAACAGGGACAATTCCTGCGCCTGACCTCGGACATGGGACGTTCCTACAGTTTGCATACCCCGGGCGCGCTTAACACTGCCTTGCGACGCGGCGCGGCCACTGTGGATCACCCCACCCGGCCGGGTCCGTTCTACCTTCTGTTGCCAATGAATACACAGGCGGGCTGGATGATCGACTTCAATCTCGATGAATTGCCGGAGCCGGAATTCATCGGTATCAACGCGGCTACTGGCGATTACACCAAAGCCGTGGAGTGGATCCGTGAATCGAAACGTATCCTCATCAAAGTCGGTGGCGGTGGACGCAACGCTAAGGACCAGTTGACTTTGCTCATGAAGAAGGTTGGCGCTGTGCTTGTGCACACTCCCATCGCCAGCGGTTGTGTTCCCTACAGTCATCCGTTAAACATGGGCGTGGGCGGATCGAAGGGATCGATGTGTGGCAATTACGCCATGGAACATGCCGACCTACTCATCGCGGTGGGCACGCGCGCGGTGTGCCAGTCTGATTGTTCGCGAACCGGTTATCCCAATGTCAAACATGTCATCAATATTAACGCCGACCTGGACGACGCTACCCACTACGCTCATACCGTTGCCCTGGTGGGCGACGTAAAGCTCACACTGAACAAGCTGGTCAAATCCATAGACGGCGCGCTTGCACCGCATAGCGAATGGCTCGACGCCTGTGCTGTGCAAAAACAGAATTGGCAGAAGTTCAAACTAGAACGCTACCTCAACCCGGTACTGCAAGACGAGTACTGGGGTAAGCCTGTTTTTACCCAGCCCGCCGCGATTCAGATTGCGACAGAGTGGGCCAAGAAGAACAAAGCGGTGTGCTTCTTCGACGCCGGTGACGTGCAGGCCAACGGCTTCCAGATCGTTGAGGATGAGTCCCCAGATCAGACTTTCACCGAGGGTGGCGCCTCGTACATGGGCTTCGGAGTCTCCGCGCTGCTGGCCACCGGGCTGGCTGCCAAACCGTTTTATGGACTGGCGATCACCGGAGATGGCTCGTTCACCATGAACCCGCAGATCCTCATAGACGGTGCGGAACATGGCGCTACCGGTTGCATCCTGCTTCTCGACAACGGGCGTATGGGTGCCATCAGTGGATTGCAGAAAGATCAATATGGACAAGGTTTCGCCACCTGGAATACCCTGCAGATCGATTACCTCAAGTGGGCCGAGGCTATCCCTGGCGTGCTGGCCCTCGATGGCGGCAACTCGCCTGAGTCGTTGCAAAGCGCGCTTGGACAAGCCGCTGAGCATCCGGGCCTCACACTGATCCATCTGCCGGTGTATTACGGCGACGATCCGCTGGGAGGCATGGGCGTTTACGGGCGCTGGAACGTGGGCAATTGGTGCGATGAGGTACAGAAATTGCGTCACCAAATCGGACTTTGATCTTTCCACCCAAGAGGTGTTATGAACGAATTGACTGTTGAGAAAACGAAAGAACTGGAGGAAACCGCGCGCAGACTACGGGTGAGCAGCCTCAGGCTCATCCACCGGCGTGGCGCGGGTCACCCTGGTGGAGCGCTTTCGGCTGCCGAGATTCTCTCCGTACTATATTTTCACATACTACGTATCGATCCCGAGAATCCAAATTGGCCGGAACGCGATCGCTTCATCCTCAGCAAGGGGCATGCCTCCGCGGCGCTTTACTCCGCGCTGGCCATGCGCGGATTCTTCCCGTTGAGCGAACTTGATAACTGGGGTGAGCTCGAATGCGCGCACCAGGGGCATCCAGACCGTTTCAAGACCCCCGGCGTGGACATGACCAGCGGATTGCTCGGCCACGGTGTTGCGCTTGGTTGCGGGCTGGCACTGGCTGCCCGATTAAAAGGGTTAAGTTACCGCACTTATACCCTGCTTGGTGACGGCGAATGTCAGGGCGGCATCGTGTGGGAAGGCGCCATGACGGCTGCAAAGTATAAACTGGACACACTCACCGCCATTTTAGATTGCAACGGCGTCCAACTGGACGGAACAGTGGACGAGGTTATGCCTATGGAACCAATGGCCGCCAAATGGGCTGCCTACGGCTGGAACGTGATCGAGATCAACGGACATTCCGTGAAGGAGATCGCGCGGGCGCTGAAACAGGCAGCCGCTTTCCATGGCAAGCCCAGCATCGTCCTCGCGCGCACCGTTAAAGGCAAAGGGGTCTCGTTCATGGAAGGCAAATCGTATTGGCACGGCAACGTGCCTTCGGATGAACAACTGGCACAGGCTCTTACCGAGCTTGGGGAGGTGACCCATGGCTGAGATCTCAATGCGTGAAGCTTACGGCAAGGCGCTGGCAGCCTACGGTGAGACCCACCCCGAAGTGGTGGCGCTCGACGTGGATACCTCGGCTTCGACCCTTTCCAATTTCTTTGCCCAGCGTTTTCCGGAGCGTTTCTACAATATCGGTATTGCTGAACCCTGCATGGTCGATGTGGCTGCTGGGCTGGCGCTGGGTGGGTTGACTCCTTTTATCAATGGCTTTGCTTCAATTCTGTCGCTGCGCGCGTTAGAACAGGTGCGCACCTGTGTATGCTACGGACGAACAAATGTCAAGATCGCTGCCAGCTATGCCGGGCTCTCCGATTTCAAGGACGGCGCGACCCACTATTCCATTTCTGATCTGGCTAACATGCGCGCGTTGCCGAATATGACAGTGGTGGTGGCTGCTGACGCTGACGAAGCGGCTGCGTTCGTGCCACTGGTAGCCGAATACAACGGTCCGGTCTACCTGCGCCTCAGCCGTGCTGGCGCGCTGCCTGTCCCTGTCTGCAACGAACCACTGCAGATTGGTAAGGGGCGTACCCTGCGCCGCGGCTCGGACGTCACCCTGGTTGCCATCGGCGCCATGGTCGGAAGATGCGCCCTGGCCGCGGAGGCCTTGGCGAAAGAAGGAATTGACGCCTGCCTGATCGAGATCCACACCCTCAAGCCGCTCGACCGCGACCTGCTGCTGCGGGCCGCCGCAGAGACCGGCGCGCTGGTCACCGCCGAAGAACACACCATCATCGGTGGTCTGGGTAGTGCCGTGAGCGAGTTGCTGGCTGAAGAACGGCCGATTCCCATGGTCAAAGTTGGAATCCGAGACCGGTTCTGTCCGACAGCACGCAACCTGGATAAATTGATGGACGCCTGTGGTCTGGCTGTGACCGATGTGGTCGCCGCCGCTAAACGCGCCATACAGCTTAAGAAGTAGATGGAGGTGCCATGAAGATCGCTGTCATCAACGAGATCAGCGCGGCGGATCGCAATGCGGATATTTTAGGCGCGCTCGATGGCCGCGGGTTTGAAGTGCTCAACCTGGGTAATACCAGCAGCAAGGACGAGCCAGGGCTGCTCTACATCCACACCGGGCTGATGTCCGCACTGTTATTGCACCTAAGGGCCGTTGATTTCGTGATCGGCGGCTGCGGTACCGGATTAGGCTATCTTAACTCCGTGCTACAGTACCCCGGCGTGGTTTGCGGTCACCTGCTTACCCCGCTGGATGCATTCCTCTTTGCCCGCATCAATGCTGGTAACTGTGTATCGCTGGCGCTCAACCAGGGTTACGGCTGGGCGGGTGAGGTGAACTTGAAGATGATGTTCGACGAGCTGTTCACCCCGGCTACCGGGGCGGGTTACCCGGCACACCGCGCCGAACCGCAGCGTGAAGGCCGAGAGATGCTGGAGAAGGTATCGAAAGCCACCCACATTTCGATGACCGAGATATTGCTTTCGCTACCACCCGAGATCGTGAGAAGAGCTTTGAATTACCCGGCGTATCGTGCTGTGTTGGATGCCGCTGTGGTTTCAAACGCAAAAATGCAGGCTGTAATCAAGAAGATCCTTTGATCCACTCATCAAGGAGGGTTTACCATGCCAGAAAACTCAGGAAAGTTATCAAAGAAGACCAAGTTGTTGTACGGCGTTGGAGATTTAGGCAACGCGGTGGTCAATTCCGCCATCCAGTTCTTCCTGATGAAATTCTATACCGACGGTGCTTTGATCCAACCGGCACTGGCTGGTAACGCACTGCTCATCGGCAAGATCTGGGACGCGGTCAACGATCCCCTTTTCGGCTGGATCACCGATAAGACCAAGTCTCGCTTTGGCAAGCGGCGTGTTTTTATGATCTTCGGAGCCATTCCACTGGCGATCGCCATCGCGTTGCTGTGGGCGGTTCCACAGGCTGACCGGGTGTGGACGTTCATTTGGATCGCGGCCACGTTTATCCTCTTCGACACAATCTGGACCCTGACCAACGTGCCGTATTACGCGCTCACTTCGGAGCTCACTGACGATTATGATGAACGCTCCAGCCTCACCACATACCGCATGGTCATGGCCGTGCCGGCTTACCTGGTGGGAGCCGCGCTGACTCCGGCCATTGTCGGTTTATTCGCTGTACAGCGCACCGGGTGGGCTTTTGTTGGCATCGCGTATGGTATTTTAGCCGCGGTCGCTTTGCTGGTCTCCGCCTCCGGATTCCGTGAAAGGGAAAAAGTAGCTGCGGCACCACCCGAACCCTCCCCAATCACATCATTGCTGACCGCTTTTAAGAATAAATCTTTTGTTTGGCTGTGCGGTACCTATTTTATCGTGAATATATCTTTTGCATTCATCAAGATTTTGATGGCCTATTACATCCAGTATCAATTATTAATGGCTGGTGCCACCTCACTCATTATGGGGCTGATGCTCATCTGCGTCACCGCGGCGCTGCCATTCTGGCGCTGGATTGGTGAAAAGATCGATAAAGGTCCCGCTTACGGGCTGGGGATGATCGTTGGCGGGTTGGCTGTGATGGCTACTTTCTTCCTGCCTCACCACGAGACCTGGATCATCTATGCCATTGCCGTCCTGGCTGGGTTCGGATTCTCGGCGCAGTGGATCTTCCCTTGGGCAATGGTGGCTGATGTGGCCGATTACGACCGCGCCGAAACCGGCCAACAACGCAGTGGCGTGTACTACGGTGTCTGGGGCTTGGCTACCAAAATCTCAGAAGCACTGGCGCTGGCTGCCGTTGGTTGGATCCTGACCGGGTTTGGCTACCAAGCCAATATTGAACAAACCGCGCATGCTTTACTGGGTATCCGGCTCTTCTTTGGCATCGTACCGGCGATCTGCATCTTTGCGGCGTTGCCGTTGCTCTTCAAATATCCGATCACCCGAAAGAGCCACGCCGTGGTTAAAGCTAAACTGGAAGCCATGGACGCTGCCGCGGCTGCCACCAATGCGACATCCATCCAGGGCAAATAACAGGAGTCAGACAATGAATCCTATCCGAGTTGCATTTGTGGGCTGTGGACGTATCAGCGACCTGCACCAGATGGGTTACCGCGGGCGCGACGACGCGAAGATAGTGGCAGTCTGCGACGTGAATAAGTCCGCGGCAAAAAAGAAGGCCAAAGAGTGGGGGGTGGACAAGGTCTACAGCGATTATCAACAGGTGCTCGAAGACAAAGAGATCGACGCCGTCGAGTTGATCACACCACACCATTTACACTGCCCCATGACCATCCAGGCTGCCGAGGCGGGCAAGCATATCTCCGTGCAGAAACCAATGGCGCTGTGCGCTGAAGAGGCCGACCAGATGATCGCGGCTGCCAATAAGGCTGGTGTCATCCTGCGCGTATACGAGACCTTCGTGTTCTATGCCCCCGCGGTCAAGGCCAAACAGATGATCGACGCGGGCGAGATCGGTGAGGTGCGCGCGGTGCGCATGCACATCAGCACCGGCACCGGTGACACCGCCTGGGACGTGCCACTTTCGGCCTGGGTCTGGCGCATCGACGAGAAGAAATGCGGTGGCGGACCTCTGGTGTTCGACCACGGCTATCACTTGTTCTCGTTGGGTTACTATCTCGGTGGCCCGGTGGAGAGCGTCCATGCCTGGATCGACCGCACTCCGGCTGAGGGCACGGCCGGTATGGTCAAGGTGGACGCGCCTGCCATGATCAGCTTCAAGTACAAAGCCCCGCGTTGCTATGGCAACCTCGACATCGAGTACACGCCCAAGATGCGCATTTACTCGGATTATTACGCTGACGACGACCGCATCGAGGTCATCGGTGAGAAGGGCATCCTCATCATCAACCGCTACACCGCCAAAACCCTCGACCTGCCCGAGTTGATGCTCTTTAAGGACGGAAAGACGAAGGCCATTCCGGTGGAGGGCGTGGAGTGGCACGACGGCTTCATCGCCACCACCCACGACTTCATTGAAAAGCTCAAGACGGGCGGCCAGCCGCGCCTGGATGGACCCACCGGCAAGGCGGTGCTCCAGTTCACCCTGGCGGCGCTGCAATCCGCGGCCACCGGCTGCGAAGTCCGGCCGGATGATGTGAAATGACACAAAAACTGCTCCTCGATAGAGGAGCAGTTGCTTTTTACTTGTTAGCCAGGGGATTGGGGTTCGGGTAGCTGCACAGCAACGTGTCGAGGTACTCTACACCGCGGAAGTAGGGGCAGATCGATACATTCTTGACGGCGCAGCGGTGCGTGTTACTGCCTTCCGCGGCGTTCCACGGACAGCCGTCTTGCTGCCAGGCGATTGACCCCGCCGGAGAGGCCAGGTCGATGTCCATATTCGCACCTTTCAATTTCTTGATGCTACTATTCATTCTTGGCTCCATGGTAGTACTATTGCTGTATTGTCTGTTTTGACTCGATGAAGTATTGACGTTAATGAGAACTAATTCGCGATTCGCTCAGTTATCTTTAACTTCAAGGCCCAGTTCCTCGCGGATCGCTTTCAACTGTTTGAAGCTGAACTGCCAGCCCTGGATGGCGATCTTCTTGCCGTCCTTGCCCCAGATCGTCCAAATGCGGATGGGGTTCTTCGAAAGCGGCTGCGCGCCGGTCTTCTTGAGGTCGATCTGGCTGCGAGCGATCGTCACCCCTGTGCCCGGGCAGGTGACCGAGGTCTTGTCGATCTTGAGCACGTAGATATCCAGGTTGATACCGGTCATCAACAGACAGATGGCTGCCAGGGCGACGATGCCTCCCCAGAAGGAGTTGGCATAGGTGGACCATTCGGGGATCGGGTTGTGCTTGATCACCTCGATCAACACACGACTGCCGTACCCGATCAATCCACCGGCGGCGGGAATGACCACCCAGAGGCACAGGATGCGCCAGAAGGAGGGTAGGTAGACCTTCACCCGGGAATCTTTTTCGTCAATTTCTGGATATTTAAAGCGCCGATTCGTCCTCAGCGCGATAAAAATATAGAAGACGAAGAACGCGATCAGAATGTAAATAAATTTGTTCATCTTTCCTCGGATTTTCCTGGATATTTTTCAGTTAGATTAACTTTCATTATCCCACAACTCAGTTAACATAACCCTTCGTCGGTTTGGATATAATGATGCTACACAGGGTTCCGCAGGAGGAGCATATGAGATCCAGGGCATTATTGGTAGTCACCATTCTTTTCGTCGTTGGCAGTCTGATCTTCTCAGCCTGTTCGCCATTGGCAGCCAAAACACCGGTCTCGAATGCGGACAACACGGCGATGGATGACTGGCTCGGTCCGTACGCTCCCGAACGCCTCTGGGGCAACCCGCGCGAGGCCATCAACAGCGATGGTTGGTCGTTCACCTACTCCAAGGCACTGACCACCCCCTACAAGACCGGTGAGGACGGCATCGCCTCGCTCACCGACAAAGAGATGAACGCGGTGCTTACCTGGGCTTTCTACACCCCCGGCGAGCCCTATCTCACCGAACGCCTCTACGGTCTGGACAACACCCAGGGCGAATTCGGTGAGACGATCAAGGAAGACCGCGTCTTCCGCGAAAACACCCCCACCCACAGTTACATGCGTTATGAGTACGGCTATCCCTACCAGGCGGAGCTTTCGAAGACCACCATCGAATATGCCAAGATGGACGGGCGTTCGGTCGTGGCCCGCCTGACCATCGAGGGTCTGGGGGATGCCTCCACGCTATATATTGTCCCTGAGGTCATTGCCCGCAATGGCGGTACGGTGGAACGCAAAGACAACACCACCTACCTGATCCGCTTCGACAGTGGGGTGATGGCCGTGGTGGCCGGTACGGACCCGGCAGGATGGCAGATGACGCAGAACGTTTACCCTGACCGCGCAGCAATCAATTCGGCCATGGTCAACAATTACGCGTTGACCAACAACGGCAGCGGTGACAAGGCCGCCTGGCAATATGACGTAGCCGTCTCCAAAGGTAGCAGCCAGGTGTTGCTTTTCGGCATCGGTTACGCCAGCAGCGCCGACCTGGCGCTCAAACGCGCGCAAGCTGCCCTCAAATCGGCGGACGACACGCTGATCTCGCGCAAGTCGGAGGCCAGCTCGCTTTACCGCTACGACGTCACCGCGCACCAGGACGTATACCAGGCCGCGTTGATGGACCTCTTGTGGAACAAGATGTATTACCAGTACGACGGCTCGTATCAGCCCACCTTCAAGGGCAAGGTGAACGTCAGCGATGTGATCCTGGTTCCCGACAAGTGGGAATTCCCCTGGCCGGCCACCTGGGATAGCTGCTTCGAGGCCAAGGTGGCCACCCTGGCTGACGTCCGTCTGGCGGAGCACGATCTCAGCCTCTACCTTTCGGCGGACTGGCAGCTCCCCACCGGGCACGTGCCCAACACCGAGTGGGACCTGCTTACTGAAACTCCTCCGCTCTTTGCCTGGGCGGTTTGGCAGGTGTATCAGAGCAACGGTGATAAGGCCTGGATGGAATCGGTTTTTCCGGCGCTGGAGTCGCATTACGCGTACTTCTCCAAGGCCTTCGACCGTGACCACGATCACCTGTTCAATGGCGGCTTCATGGGCATGGACAACATCCCCCGTCCGGGCGGCTCGGACGTAGAGCAGGCCGACGCCAGCGGTTGGATGGCCCTGTTTGCTAGTGACATGCGCAGCATCGCCTCCGAACTTGGTGAAGCCGACCGCGTCGATTATTACACCGGCGAATATCAGGCCATCTCCGATGCCATCAACGCCCAGTTGTGGGATGAAGCCACCGGGTTTTACTACGACCGCAACGCCAAGGGATTGTTGCTGCAAAAATCTTACTCTGGTTTGATCCCCTTCATCGCCGGGGTCAGCAGCCCGGTGCAGTCGGCGCAGATCATGGTGGCGCTCAAAGACCCCAACCTGTTCTGGTCCGATTACGGCATCCGCAGCCTGCCAGCGGATGATCCACTGTACGAACCCGGTTACTCAGTGAGCGGCTGGAAGAACTCCAACTGGCGCGGGCCGGTGTGGCTGCCGATCAATTATCTTCTGGTGCAGCGCATCGATCAGATCGACCTCGCGATGGGCAACCAGTTGCGTGAAAATCTCATCAATAACGTGGAGAAGAATTGGCAGCAGACCGGGCGCTTTTATGAATACTATGATGGCGAAACCGGCGCGGGCATTGGCGCCGATCACCAGACCGGCTGGACCGCCCTGGTGGCCAACCTGATCTATGAGAAGTACCATAAATAGATATGAATGGCATCATGGAAAACCTGAAATTCACCTTGAAATCCGGCGCGCTGATTCCGCTACTGGTGATGCTGCCTAACTTCGTCTGGATGCTCTTGCCCAAGGTAACCCCGATGAAGGGGACAGCCGAACCGCTGGCGCTTACCATTGTCGAAAACATTGGACGGGTGGCCATATTGGTGCTGCCGTTCTTCTTTTCACTTAATCTAGAGAAGAAATTCTCCGTGCTGGTGTCCATCTGCATGGGGTTGGCGCTGGCGTTTTATTACGCTGCCTGGATCCGTTATTTCAGCGGTGGCATGACTGCGGAACTTTTCCGCGCGCCGCTGCTGGGCATTCCTCTGCCGCTGGCGGTGGCGCCGGTGATCTTCTTACTGCTGTCTTCGTATTTGATGGGTTCGTGGCTGATATTCGGCGCATCGCTGCTCTTCGGCGCGGCTCATATCTGGATCTCAGCGCTCACCCTGTGAAGGGATGTAGTCTTCATCAAAAAGCGATTCCGCAATCGTATTCGAGAATGGAATTGATCTGACTGTCCTGCACATCCATCGGATCATCCCGTCCAACCGTGTAATAGAGTTCATTGAATCCACCCCACTTGGTGAACATTACCAACCGGATAAGTACGTTCTCAGCATTCACTGAGACTCGCGGTGTGTAATCGATGAACTGGGCGTTGAACTCCACATCGGCAGGCAGCAGAAATTTCTCCTCTCCATAATCGAATATGGACATGGAATCATAGACATATTTCATATCGCTGTAATCACACATGAACTTATAATCGTTATACATACCATGCCATTCCAGTTTGAATTGATCTCCGAGCCAGGCCAGGGTGAGGAACTCGAAGTAGCTCTCCGCGGTACCGTCGACGACGATCTTTTCGAGGTAATCGCTCCCGTGCGGCATTGATAAATTATAAGACCTTTCATCCCCCGATTCTTCCCCATAGGATGCCAGGAATTCATCGTAAGAGTTGAATGGCGGATCGCTTTCCTTGCGCGCGTAGACCACTGGCAGTCCGCCCATGCCGTCGCTGTAATACACATAATCGAGCACGTATCCCTCCTGCATGCGGATATGCTTCATGAACGAGAAATACATGTTCGGTTTAAAATCCTCGAGGAGTTTATAGGCGTGCATCTGATCGATCACGTAGCGGCAATCTCTCTGGACGGAGGTTGCCTGGTCGCCATTCAGTGAGGCGGTTGGCAGGGACATTGTCTCCGGTGTGGAAGTCAGGGTGGGTGTGGCAGTGGGCAGGTTGTTGTCGTAGGTCAACCGCGGTCCGAACGTAGCGGATGACTCGGCTGTGGAAGCCAGTAGTTTTGTAGCGGATGGTTGAACAGTGAGGGTGGGCGTGGAGGTCTTCGTCAACCTGGCAGTTTTGGTCACCGCAGAGGTAGGTGTATCTGGCTGCACAGCACAAGCGCAAAGAATCAGGGTGAGGGCAACCGCCGATGCGATAATGATCCTTTTCATGGCTTCTCCTGGATTACTGAAGGAGGGAAGGTGAAAATCTGCTTTCCCCAATCGCTCACTTAATTTTAGTCCGAAATGGAAAGTGGACAACTCCTTTTCAAGTAATAAAAAGCCCTCCTTAGAGGAGGGCGTGCTGTGCTGCCAGAAAAACTATGGATGGAAGCAGACCAGGTAATCGATGATCTGCTGCTTCTCAGTCTCATTGATGTTGGCGCCGTAGCCTATCATGCGATCGAGGGTGGCGTTCCACTCGTCGCGGGTGTGTTGCGCACTGTAAATGCGCTCAACGTCGTGATGGTTCTGCAGCTTCTTGCGGATGAGCGCGTCCACGTCCACGCTGGGGGTGGGCACGCCGGCACAGTCGTTCGAGACGCTGGTGGCGCTGTTGCCGTTGGACGTGGCGCTGCTGTTCTGGTTGGCGCAAGCGGCGAGGGAGATCAAAAATGTTGCTGCGACAATAATTAGCATGATTTTAGCGGTTTTCATAGGCAACTCCTTTATCTGGATATATCTTATCTATATTTTATTGGAATTTCCATAGAGAGTTTTCGCCAATTGTAAATTCAATGGTAGGGTGCTATTGGGAACGGCATAAAGTCAAGAAATGATATTTGATCAACCACGTTCCCAACGCACCAATCTTCCCGTATATTTTGATTAAACTCCTAATTGATTGGATGGTGCGTTGGAAACTCAACTGGTTAACGGTCGATTTTTGACCGACAGCGAGTTTCCAACGGCACCCTACTATATCCGAGCAGAGATTTTTTCTTTACTCTTTACCGGTGAAGTGGCGACTGGAATATGTTTCCCGATTAGCAAATCGGTAGGGATACCCAGGCCATCATGTAACCTTCGGATCATTTCAAGCGAAAGGCCACGTTTATGATTCAGGATTTCGGAAACCCGTTCCTTGCTACCGAGGTAAGGAATAAGGTCCATGCGACTCAGTCCGCGGCTCTCCATGTAATACTCGAGCACCGCAGCCGGGTCATCCGGTGTGGAGATGGGGAAATGGCGGGCTTCGTAGGCTTCGACCAAGGTAATAAGCACTTCCATGCGGTCGAAATCTGCGCTGCCGGGTCGGGAATCAAGCAGCCTCTCAATTTCGCTCAAAGCTGAGAGATGATCATCTTCATTTTTTATTGGCTTGATTTCCATTTACACTCCTCAAACGTGCAATGCGTCTATTCGATCGTATTCCTGGTGGGTTCCGACAAAGCGGATGAACACCAATCCATTTTGATAAACAACCACCACGATGATTCGATAATGGTTGCCTTTAATGTTGAAGACAACACGGTTATCACCCAAAAAGCTGGCGGTAACATAAATCGCTTTGATATCGGCTGGCGATTTCCAATCTGCTCGATCAACATCGTGAAACCAAGTCTGAAGAGACGCTTTTGAATCCGGGTGTTTTTCCCAGAAATCGCGCAATGTTCGCCGACTGATGATGTGCATATATTATACCCCAAAGTTACCAAAATGGTAACAATAATCAATATTGCTTTTTCTCAATTCTATTCTTTTTCTTGAAGATGGCAATAAACGAGTAGATAGTAAACGAGGTATCTGAGTTGGTGCGTTAGAAACTCAACTGGTTAATGGTCGATATTGACCGTAGGCGAGTTTCCAACGGCACCCTACGGTAGATTGTGTCAAAATTGACGATTTTCCTGATTTCTGATCACTATTCCCTTGTTACTGTTCTTTGCTCTCCTATGTATAATAAATTCATGAAACGCATCGTACTTGAGATCATCCTGATCGTCGTCATTCTGGCCCTGGCGGGGGCTGGACTGTGGTCAATCAACCGCAGCTTCAATGCCACACTGGCGCCGCTCAAGCAGATCAACAGCGACCTGAGCACGCAGGTATCGCAGCTCCTGCATCCCACCCCCACCATCATCGCCGACCTGGTGACCATCATCCACGAGGTGCAATCACTGGCGCGCCTGGAGACGATCCAGTACTCGGTCGAGAAGGTCATCACCGCCGAAACCGGCGGGGGCGCCTTCGCCTGGCTCACGCAAGACAAGCTGCTGCTGATCGCGCACGGCACGGTCATCGCCGGGGTGGACATGGCCAAGATGGAAGCGGGCGACATGTGGCTGGTGGGCGAGGTGCTGCACGTGCGCCTGCCCGCCGCGGAAATCTTCGTGGCTACCCTCGACAACGACCAGACCCAGGTCTATGACCGTGAGACCAGTATCTGCCGCACCGCCGACCCCAACCTCGAGACCCTGGCAAGGCAGGCCGCCGAGGACGAGATCCGCAAGGCCGCCATCGATGACGGCATCCTGGAGGTGGCGCAGCAAAATGTCGAGAGCTATCTGACGCGCTTCTTTGCCGCGCTGGGGTATACCCAGGTCGTCTTTGAAAAGTGAAAGATAAAGTCCCTCGAAATTTCGAGGGACTTTTACTATTCCGTTACGTCCATCTGGCGGACATTCCGGCTGAGCAAACCGGCCAGACCGTCCAGCGACCCCAGCAGCCCGGTGATGAGGAACATCGCCGACATCCCCGCGCCTGGCCCCCAGCCCACCAAACCGCTGAGGAAGTTGGGCTGCGCGAAGAATGGTTCAAAGACGTGGTCCGCCATCAATCCGCCGATGAGATACCCGGCCGGACTGGGGCTTGAAAGCAGCATTTCACGAACGGCAAAGACCCGCCCCTGCACGTCGCCCGGAACGCGTTCCTGCCAGATCGAGTAGAACGGGCTGACCATGAACGGGATCGATAGCTCCGAGAGGAAGCCGGCGATGCACCATCCCCAAACGTCCCGGCTGATGGCGGTGAGGAAGTCGCAGACCATGAACGACAGCATGGTGGCCCAGGTAAACAACGCTGCCTTTTTGCGGGGCGCGCGCCAGAAAGTGAGGATGAGACCGCCCAGGATGCCGCCGATGCCCATCACGGTCTGTACGGTACCCAGCGCGAGCTTGTCCCCGCCGGTGTGGGTGAGGATCATCGGAGAGAGGATTGACATGTAGGTGAACCCGGCAAACAGGTTAATGCCCACAAAGATCAACGTGATGGCGCGCAGCCCCGGATGCGAGAAGATATAGCCAAAACCAAACCTGAACTCGTGCCAGAAATCGCCTTTGGCTTTCGCGCCGGTCTCACTGGCTGCGGGGCGCGGTAGGCTCACCAGCAAGAGCACCACCAACCCGGGGACGAGGGTGGCCAGGTCGACGAGCATCACCGCGTTCAGTCCGCTGAAGGTGAGCAGCACGCTGGAGAGTGCCGGCGCGATCATCCCCATGACCGATTTGGAAAGTCCGATCAGGGCGTTTGAACGCGTGTACTCCTCCCTCGGCATCAGCAGGCTGACCGAAGAGAAGAAGGCCGGAGACTGGAAGGCTTCGAAGGCGCCGGAGAGTCCTTCGGCCAGGTAAAGTTGCCAGAAGGCCAGTTTGCCGCTGAGCGAGAGCAGCAGCAACGCCAGCGTCACCAACCCGGAGCCGAGGTCAGCGCCAAACATGATCCACTTGCGCGGCAGACGGTCCGCCACCACGCCGGCGAAGGGACTGCAAGCCATGAAAGCCAGGCAGGAGAAGAAACCCAGAAGAACCATGTCGGTGACCGAGCCGTTGTTCTGGTAAGCCCACACCATCAGGGCAAAACGGGTCAATCCGGAACCGAGCAGGGAGAGCGTCTGCCCGCCCCAGAGGGAATAGAATGCTTTTTTGTTCGATAAAAGTTTCATTGTGTACCTTAAAAATAAAAACCGCGGCAGCGCGCCGCGGTGGATCGATAATCAAGTAACTTGTAGATCAGTTACCCGGGCAACAGGCGCGCGAATAGATTCCCCCGGCGAATTTTCGCGTATTGATAACGATCTCCAACAGTTCTATTTCCATACGTGCCAGTATACCCCTTGTACGCTATCCTGACAATACGAAAGGGTGAAAATTCTTGCGATATTCTTGAAAGTTCGTGCCCTGGTTGAAAATTATCAACAGTCTGGTTTTCATGATCCTGATCGATTAACCTTTCAACCGGATAGTTTCAATCCAATCAATGATGGACGATTTTGCTATTGGGTTTTCCTTGAAAGGTAATCAAATACAGTAAGCTTTTACGATGGATGACGGTTGAAGACGTCGTCACACTGATTAATTCAGTCAATACAATATCGAAATCGTTATCAATGGGGGATACCCTGCTCAAATTCAAGGCACGCCAGCATAACGACCTCGACTTGGACAGTGAGAATTATTTGGTGCGGATTATCCTTTCGATTCGTGGAACGGCATGGCTCAATCACCGGCCATCCGGTGTGTTGCATTTCACCGCAATGGCTGGTCAAATTTCACACCGGTTACAGGGTGGACGCGAACGATTATCATGGCGTTAGCCTGCTGTACCGCGAGTTCGTCCTGTGGCTTCCTGAAGATTACGCTGAATTTGCAGCTGGTAACCGAAAGAAGTAGAATAACTCAGATAAAAATACCCTTTGATGATGGAGGTTGAACATGAAACGATTATTGGGACGTTCGGGTATCGAGGTCAGCGCGCTGGGGATGGGCTGTTGGGCCATTGGCGGCCCTTTCTGGGCAGGCGAAACCCCGCTTGGTTGGGGAGAAGTAGATGACGCTGAATCGACCCGTGCCATTCACGCCGCGCTGGACCTGGGTGTGACCTTCTTCGACACCGCCAACGTTTACGGCGCGGGGCACAGCGAGCGCGTGCTCGGCGCTGCCCTTGGAGCAAAACGCAGCCAGGTGGTGATCGCCACCAAGTTCAACGCCGTTTTCGACGAGACCACCCGCCAGGTGACCGGTTCGGACGTGACTCCCGCGGGCATCCGCAGGGCTTGTGAAGATTCGCTTCGCCGCCTGGGCACCGACTACATCGACCTCTATCAGTTCCACGACAACGGATTTCCCTTCGCCAAAGCTCAGCCCATCAGGGACACACTCGAAGAGCTGGTCAAGGCTGGCAAGATTCGCGCTTACGGCTGGAGCACCGATTTTGTGGAAAACGCCGAATACTTCGCTGGTGGTGAGAAATGCACCTCCATCCAGCTGCAGTTGAACGTGCTGGACGACAACCCTGGCATGATCGCGCTGTGCGAGAAGCACAATCTGGCTGCCATCAACCGTGGCCCGCTGGCCATGGGTCTGCTCACCGGTAAATACAGCGGTTCCACACAGGTTTCTGTCGACGACGTGCGCGGCAGCAAGAGCCCGGACTGGATGAAGTACTTCAAAGACGGCAAGCCCAACCCTGAGTGGTTGGCCATGCGCGACGCCATCGTGGGCATCCTCACCAGCGGCGGGCGCACCATCGCCCAGGGCGCGCTGGCCTGGAACTGGGGACGCAGTCCGCTGACCATCCCCATCCCCGGCTTCCGCACAGTCAAACAGGTGGAGGAGAACGCCGGCGCGCTCAAGTTCGGTCCACTCACCCCGGCGCAGATGGCCGAGGTCGAGAAGATCCTCAAACGAGGCTAGACAACCAAAGAGAAAGCCGCCTCCATCAGGAAGCGGCTTTTTGGTTCAGCGTGCTTCACCGATCTCGATAATGTAGCCGTCGGGGTCTTTGACGCGGAACAGGCGCTCCCAGGGCAGGGTGACAATGCCATGCAGGATCTCCACGCCGCGCTGCTGCAGGTCGGCAAAGCAGGCGTCCAGGTCTTCGCTCTGCAGGTAGATCACCACGTTGCCGTGCCCTTGCGGGCCGGTGGTGGTGAACCGCGCGGTCAGATCTTTGGGCTGGAGTTCACCTGCCTGGTGCAGCGCCAGGTCGCCCTCGTAGACGACCATCGTTTTCCAATCATCGCGCAGCTTGAGTTCGAGCGTCTCGCTGTAAAATCGCTTCGAGACCTCAATATTATTGACCAGTAAAATCGTATTGATGTGTTTCATGGCTTATTCCATCCTTTTTGCGATCGGGTGATCCGGATTGAGCTGCAGCAGGTCCCAAAGGTTGCCGTAAAGGTCGGCGAACACGGCCACCATGCCGTAATCGGCCTGTTTGGGTTCGCGGACGAATTTTATACCCTTCGCGAGCATGGCATTGTAGTCACGCCAGAAGTCGTCGGTGTTGAGGAAGAGGAACACCCGGCCGCCGGTCTGGTTGCCGATGAAGGGCTCCTGCTCTGGCTTGGACGCGCGCGCCAGTAGCAGTGTGGTGCCTTTTTCTCCCGGCGGTGCGACCATCACCCAGCGTTTGTCCTGCTCAGGCTGGTAGGTGTCTTCGATCAATTTGAAACCAAGCTTGCCCACGTAAAAATCGAGGGCTTCGTCGTAGTCTTTCACCACCAGGGCGATGTGAACGATGGATTGCTGCATAATTACTCCTTCTTGAGTGGATAGATGGATACCCTGACCGCGTTTTCTCTGCGGCGGGGAGGAGCGATTGGCACCAGCACGGTCAACTGCTCGGTGTAACCCCTGCCGTCGCGCCGGGGATTGTTGATGTAGAGGTCAAGCGTGAAATCCGCGCGGATCTCGCAGCCGGACATGGGGAACCATTCACCGAAGGCATATCGCACCAGCGCGGAGTATTCGTAGGGGTCCAGCGGATGCGCCGGAGTGAAGGTGGCGTAGAAACCCGGCTCCAGGCTGCGGCTGGTCATCTCCGCGGGCGGATGGGGCTCGCTCACTTCCATACATGCCATGTGCAGCAGGTCATCGCTCCCCGGTTCGCGGACTTCGTACGCGATGGCCGTGCTGCGTGTGACGCAATTGGGGATCTCGCCGATGCGCGGCGCGAAGGTTTGCTGCCAAAAACGCGGAATGGTAAGCTTGTCGATGTTTTCGGCGACGCTGGTTCTGATCTCCATGCCCACCAGGTGCATCCAACCACGCTCAATGATCTCGGCGCGGACGGCCACCTGGAGCGGTTCACGATGACCCCGCTCTTCCAACTGGCGGGCAAACGCATCGGATTCGTCGAACCGGTGCATGTCACCGGCGCGGTCCAGGCGGTAATTCCCGGGCGTCACCCCGTAAAGCGTGTTAAAGGCGCGAGTGAACACTTCCTGCGATTCGAAGCCGCAGTCGAGAGCGATATCAAGGATGCGTCGCTGCGTACCGACCAAGATTCGAGCTGCCGCAGCCAGACGCTTATTGCGCACGAATTCTTTCAATGAAAACCCGGTGATGGCTGGAAAAACCCGGTGGAAGTGCGAGAGCGAGTACCCTGACTCCGCGGCTACCTGTCCCAGGTCGATGGCTTCCATCAGGTGAGCATCGATGTAATCGACTGAGCGTTGAATACGGTCATCGTATTTCATCCTGATAATTCTAGCAGGGGTTGGCTTTGATGGGTTGTTTTGTGATCAATTACCGCTGGATTTGATAGAAAACATCAATAAAGGTGGTGGACAAGCGGTTAACATGGGTTTATTGATAACAAACAAAAGGAGAGTAACAATGCCCCACAAGTTCGGAGAAATTAAGTTTGAAGAATTACCCGCGCAACATGTGATCTGCAACCGAGTCGTTAGCGCAGAACCGGAAAACGATTCCATGAACACCGTGCAGAACTGGCTCACCCAGCATGGTATGACCCTGGAGGGCAGACGTAATTTCGGTTTCGATGTACCGGTCAGCGGTGCTGAGACGGCAGCAGGTTTCCGTGGTTACGAGGTTGGATATGTTGTGCCCGAGGGCACGAAAGCCGATGACGGCGTGCAGGAGCGCATTTACGGTGGAGGCACTTACGCGGTAATGCGCATCCACAACGCCTTCGAGGCACCGTTTGAAGCTATCCCGGCGGGTTGGCAGCACCTGGTGAAGCTGGTCGAGCAGAGCGCGGAATGGAAGATGAGCTGTGGGTTGTGCTATGAGGAGGTGGTCAAAGGAGAGGAAGGTAATGATTTGATCCTCTACCTGCCGGTGCACAAGTAAATAGTGACGAAACCCCTCTTGCAAGAAAGAGGGGTTTTTTTTCAATCGTCTTTGGGGAAGGAGAAATGCATTTGCACCACCGTCCATTGACCGTCGCGTTTTTCCAGCGTTCCGGTCCAGCGGCAATTGTCCCAACCGGTGGGCTGTCCCTTCCATTCGGCGTGGTCGTCCAAAAAGCAGGAATACCAGGCAGTATCACCCAGCCTGGAGAAATTGAGACGCAGGTCGCGGATGGCGTAATCGGTGGCTTTGAACTCATCGCGCATCCAGAAGCCTTCGCCCATTTTTTTGAAAGCTTCGAAACCGACGATGGTGCTCCTCGAATCGGGATGAAAGATGAAAAAATTGTCGTCGTTGGCGACGATGGAAAACAATCGGTTGATGTCCTTTTTTAGCGCCCAGCCGATACAGTCTTGAATGACCTGCGTGACTTCCTGTTCATCTGTTAGTGAGACCATTATTCCCTCTCACATCTTCCACCTTTATTAGCTCGAATTGAGCCGGTTTGCCGTCCGAGAGCACGGTGACGTGACCTTTCACGTCCACGTTGGCACCGGCTTCCACGCGCATATCGCCGTGGATCTCCACGTTGGCATTTTTACCGAACACTACGTTGGCGCCTTTGTTGATCATCACTTTTGGCGCTTTGGTGAGCACTTCGAAAGTGGTTTCACAGTGGTTACAGCGTACGCGTCCGTTGCCGAGGTCTTCGAAATCGATAGATCCGCACTGGGTGCATTCGTATGGCTTGATCATTATTGACCTCCAAATCAAGACTGACAAGGTCCGATCACTTCATCATTATCGCATAAAAAGGGAGGGGAGTTCTCTCTGAAATGACATACAATAGTTCTATGACTACTCGTGCTGGAGGTATCGGGTTAATCACAGGAGCAATTGCCACCCTCCTTTCGTATGTTTTCTTCTTGTTCCTCCCCATGGTGACCATGCGTACCGGTTGGCAGCCGGCTGGCTGGGCTGGTGAAGTGCTGGTTGGTCTGGTCATATTCACGGGTGGATTTTTCGCGGCACGCCACGGTGGAGCCGCGCGGCACTGGCGCTGCGCCGCTCTGGGCGCGCTGGCAGGCGGACTTGCTGGAATGATCCTCTTCTCACTTTGGGGAGCCGCGAACGCCGGAATAACGACACTTTTCCTCGATCACTTTGCCTATAACTCGCGTATCTACCTGACCATGTCCGCTTTCATCCGGCTCTTTGCTGAAAGCGCCCTGCTCGGCGGGCTGGGCGGCTGGTTGAGCAGCCTGGGCCTAAAACAGCGAGAAGAGACCTTCGATCTTGACGACCCGCAGATGGCCATGAATGCTTTTATCACCGCCGTACCGGCTTCGGTTTTCACGGCTGTGTTGACTGCGCTTTTCTTTCCTCGCCTGACGGTTGTTTCAGGGGACGATTACGCTGTTTACCTGCCTCTATATGCCGCCCTTTTACTTATGCTGATCTCCCAATTTACGCTCATGCTCGTTGTTCCCCACGAAGCACGCATGGCACAGCATCGCTGCGGTACCGACGAGGTCAAGATGGCGGCTTTTGTCGGTATTGCCACCGCGCCGGTATTGATAGTTTTGCTCGCTCTGGTAAATCCGCAGTGTCTCACCAGACCGGTGGTGGTCGTTGCCCTGCTGCTCAGTTTGGCGATGAGCGCATGGTCCGCTCGCGACCTGGTGAGGGTGGTACTGCCGAAACGGGCTTCCTTCCCGGTACCGCAGGGTGACGAGAAGAGGCAGGCAATCTTGTTTGGCTCGATTGGCGAGTCAAAGGCCTCGCGCCTGGTGGTGTTGTGCACCGGCTGTGGGATGGCGATGATGCTCCCGCTGAACATCTGTATATTGTCTGTGCTGGTGAACCTGCGTTATGCCGCCTCAGCGTATAAAGGCGTCTGGCAATTGTATGTTGATCAGGCAGCGGTGAGCCTCGGTTCGATAGCCGTGGCGATTGCTGCTCTGGTGCTGATCTATATGGTTTATCTCAAACTTGGACGCTCGTTCACCAAGAAAAAAGCCACCTGAGTTATCTCAAGTGGCTGATTGATTCGGATAAATGAAGTTTAGGCTAAATACTCCCGCATGATCTTGACGGCCGTGGGCGATTCCATGATGTTCAAATGGGTGCAGGCGGGGATCCTGTCCAGGCTGCTGCCGGGGATGGCCGCGGCGATGTCTTTGATGTGCTGTTCCTTGATCATGTCCTTCTCGGCGTACAGCACCTTGACATTGGTTCTGATCGTTTTGAGGTCTTCGAAGCTCAACCCGATGTCGTTGAGCATCAGGTCGATGACCATCAATTGCTTTTTCACCTTGAAACCCAATTTACCGAAGAATCTGATCACGCCATATACTGCTTTGAAAAGTCGCAGTGTGCCATCTTCGGTGCCGCTGACCAGGGTGTTGGGTGAAACAGCCACAACTTTGGGGAAGAGCTGCGGCGCCTTCTTGGCCAGCCAAAGGGCGATGTTGCCGCCGTCACTGTAGCCGATGACGGAGGCTCGCTGGATGCCCTTCGCCTGGCAGAAATGGATCACGTCGTCTGCAATCTGCTCGATTGCAAGGCTCTCATCGTCCGATTGACTTTCGCCATGGCAGCGGCTGTCTAGCGCCCAGGTGTGGAAGCCAGCGAAGTGTTCAAGCATGTAATGGGCGAAAATGACCTTGCTCTCTGAATTGCCGTGGAGCAGCAGCAGGTCGGGTCCGCTGCCGTGCTGCCAATAAGCGACTTTGATGTCGCCCAGGTCCTGAAATTCAGTCGATAGTCTGGTCATGAGGCTCTCCACAGATATTTTTTCACCGATGGCAGCAATGTCAACAGCAGGATGACTCCCGCCCAGACGTAATAGATGGCGTGGAGGATAGAGTATGGCACCCAGATCAGTTCCACGGATAGCCAGATGATTACAATTACAGCTGCCGCCAGTGAACCTGCCCAACTCCAATGATATTTCTTGAATGGATTAATCCCCTCAGGCCAGGTCCAGCCGGGGCGCTTCCAAAGGCTATAAGCCACACCCAGTGGGTAGACACCAACGAACAGGCAAAGGAGTAACCCTGGGATGAAAAAGTTATGGAACGGTGAGCTCTCGATCAGACTGAGTGGCATTTGCATCGCGTTACCGTTGGGGAAGAGCATCATCAGCAGGCCGCTAAAGAACGCTCCGATACCCAGCAAGAATTGCAATACGATCAAGAGCCAGACAAAAGCATTTGGTTTGGTTTTATTTTCCATTTTTAATACCTCAAGAAATGTCGTTATAAGTACGTAATTGATTGTTAAGGAGAGATTATCTGATGATCTTACCTAAATAATCGTCATTGGTGAAATCGACCGCATCGTTCTTGTTGTCCAGACCCACCAGGGTCAGGTCGAGCGCGCGCAGCTCTTCATCAACGACGGCACTGCGCAGCACGTCAACAATGCCATCTGCCATGATGACCTTGTAGGGACGGTTGTAGAAGTTGCCGATCTCGTTCGTTACCGCGGGGAGGCCCGGAGTATGGTTTTGCAGTTCAAGCACCAGCGTACAAAGCTCCGCCCAGTGCTCCTCAATCTCAGCTGGGTCGTTTGCGTGTAGCACACGCAGCGCGGTGGTTTTGACCAGCGGCAGGTTCAGGTGGTCAAAGGCGCGGCTGAACCATTTGGAGTAAGGCACGTACTCTTCCTTGAGCACGAAGCAAATCTTGAGCAAGCTGTTGACAATGCGGGTCGAGACCAATTTGACGTGCAGCAGGTCGCCGAATTCCACACCGCGACCGATGAAGGCTTCTTCATTGGCGACGCATTGCCAGTAAGCAGCCAGCTTGGTCAGCTTCACGTCGTGGGGGTAGTAACGCAGCGCGGAGCGGTAGTCGTCCAGTTTTCCCAAACCATCGTAAAAGATATGGCCGGCGGTCAGCTCCACCAGGCGCTGTTCAGGGATGCACAGCCAATCGAGGTTAGTCAACTCACCGGGCAGTTTGCCGATGAACTCGGAGAAGTAATCCTCGAGGACACATAATTCAATGAGGTGATTGACTTCCGGGCCGCTTTGTGGGCACATGATTTGGGTTTTATCGCCGCGTTTTTCACTGAAATTCGTCGAGAAGCCGAGAAATTCACCGGGCAGATGTCGGCGCAGGTAGGCATCGATCTCAGGGATGCGGATCGAATCGGCGCGATCGAGGAAGACCTGCATGCGCGGTCCCCAGTTGTGATCCATGCTGGTGGCGTTGTCAAAGCCGAGCACGTCCGAGCCGTAGCCGATGAGCGCCGCGGAATAGCGCAGGGTGGGGTCGAACTCCGTGAGCAGCGGTCTGATGACCTCTGCGTAATAACGTGAATTCAGTTTCAACCCCGACATGAATTTCATGGTCGCACCGATTCAGCACGAACACGCCGCAGCCATTCATTTACCGCAGCGGTAAACAGCTCGTCCTGTTCGATCTGCAGGTTGTGGCCAGCCTTGTCGAGAATCATGAAAGAAGCCCTGGAAAAGTTTTCGAGCAACTGCCAGTGATCGCGGTAACCCACGCAGTTATCCTGTCGCCCCATGATCATCAGGGTGGGCTGGGGATAGGGATCGGTCACTTTGTCCACATCTTCTATAAAGGGGACGTGACGCGACAGTTTGTGCTCGAGGAAATCGTAGTCGGCGATCTTGAGCGCGGGCATGATCTCCACTTTGAAGCGTTCCCACACCCGTTTATTTTGGATCACATTGATGCCTGTCAGATAATTACGGTCTTCTTCTGAGAGGCTGGCGAGTAATTCTTCGTCCTTTTCCAACACCTTGAATTCGGGCAGATGGTCGCGCAGGGTCTCCTGGTTGGCCACCGGGCAGATGAGCAGCAGTCCATCGACCAGGTCGCGGCGCGCCTTGAGCACTCCGCGCGCCAGGTAACCGCCGAATGATTCTCCGGCGACAAGGAAACGCTGTTTCGGGATGATTTTATCGATGAACTCCAGGAGGACGGAAAGCATATCGTCGCTACCGCTGATCCAATCCGGTCCGGGGGTCTGACCCATGCCGGGTAGGTCCAGATAGACCCGCTGCCAATTGCCTTCCGAGCCCTCAAAGACCGGTTCCATGCAGCCGCTCATCAGCCGATGGTCCACGCTCCAACCGTGGATCATCACGATTGGCGTGCCTGAACCGTGAACTTCAAAATAGATTGGGATTCCTTTTACTGTACATTCCACGGGGTACCTTATCCTTATATATTGTTCCAGATTGATTGTAAAGCTCGATAATCCATCAAAATGATCCCCTCTTTTTGAATCAACTCATGCGCATATGGTGAAATGATGAACTCGTAGTCCGTTTGGCGCACGTGATTGCCTGTAGGTTCGATACGGTTCAGCTCGACGCTGTCCAGGCCGGGATGGATAGCCCATTCGGATAATCCCTCGGGCAATTCGCGCATCAGTCTGGCGAATACCTCTGGCTTGGAGCTTGCTTTAAGCTGGTAGCTATCCAGGAAGTTGCCGTCCACACAGGGCAACCCCAGGCTGGAAAGCTTTTTGATAGGTCCTTGACCGAATACACGTAGTGCCAGTCGATATTCGCGCGCCAGTCTGAACATCAATTCAAAGGTGTCCATGCGGTTGTCGATGCGCAGCGAGTGCCAGTCGAGGTGAGTGGGGCGCAGACCCGCGGCAAAGACAGCCTCGATCTGTGTCCGAAATTCTGCTTCCATTTCGTTGAGGTTGACGTTGGTCAGGAAGTGTTGCATGTCGTCGAAGTAATAGAAAAGCCCATTTTCCTGTACCAGCGAGGGGACCTGCTCGCGGGGCAGCATGGGCGCGAAGCAGTTGTTTTCGTTGTCGCAAATGGCGGTGAGGTGGATGCCGAACGGATACTGCGGAAATTGCTGCAGAAAGTGCACCGCCTCCATGGCGCCGAGACAGGGCATCATCAGTGACGTTGAACGCAAGAACCTATGTGGCAAGGCGTCAAAAACCGCGTCGTTCACCGCGTGGCATACCCCCAGGTCGTCGGCATTGACGATCAACAGCCGGGCGTCATCGGGGTAACCAAGCAGACGGTTGGATGGGTTGCGAAAGGTCATAAACCTGTTCCTGTTGAGATGAGAATCACTTTAGTGTAACCCCGATATTATTTATCGAGACTTTTTTTGCAGCAGGATATAAGCGCGCTGGCTTTCGTGCTCCACACCTATATAGGGATAACGCACGACGGCTTCGGTTACTTTGAAACCAACCTTCTTTGCAATGTCAAGAACTTTATCAGTATCGAGCAGTTGCCAGGTGGCATTGGCACCCTTCACGCCGAGAAAATCGCTCACAGGAGCGGCTTCGTCGCCGACGTGGAAGCAAAAGAGGCTGTAACCGCCCGGTTTGAGCAGCCTCAGCCACTCACGCAGTGCCCCTTCCACCTCAATGTAGGTGAAATGAACAACGGCGTAAAAGGCGATGATGCCGTCAGCCGAGCCAGAGGGCATCTTGGAGGCGAGCATGTCATCGACAGTGAATTCGATCTCAGGGAAGTGAACCCTTGCCAGGGCGATGGCATTTTCGCAAAAATCCAACCCAACGAGATGGTGCAGTTTCTTGTCGGCAAGATACTTCGTAGTCTGCCCCGATCCACAGCCGAAATCGTAGATCGTGGAGCCAGCGGGCAGAAGCGCCGCGAAGCGATCCAGGATATTACGGTCGAAAGGTTTGCCGTCCAGTTCATGCAGGAAGCCCTCCGCGTACTGCTGCGCGGTCAGGTTGTAGCAGTTCTTTACTTCATCGCCATTATATTTTCGCATGAGATCATTTTACTTCCGAATAAAAATAGCTCTCCAAAATTACTGGAGAGCTTATTGAGCTTTATTCTAACCTACGCCTTGACGAAAATGTCTTCAACCTCTCCATTTTTGCTTTCATTTAACAAACTACTCAGTTCACCCAGATGGAAGAGATAATGTTGGAACATGAAGAGAGCGATTGCGCCGTCCGTGTCGCCGGCCCAGGGGAAAGAGCTATTCGCGTGGTCGAAATCCATCTGTTGCAGCCATTTTTCAACGCGGGCTGCGTATTCATGGATCCACTTCACCATTTCTTCCTGCGATGGCAGGTCCTTCTCAGCCATTTCCCAACAGTTGTCGTCAAAGGCAACACCGGAAGCAAGTTTGTCATCCGTCTTGTCTTGCAGATAGAATTTGATCGATTGAAGTTCGTGCAATGACAGACGCACCGCGGTATACCCCTTACGTCCGGTATGCAGCCAGCTATCACCGTCGAATTCTTCCACTAGTTTGATAAATACGCGGAATACTTTCGCGTATTGCTGAAGAAAAGGAGTTTTCATTATTCAACCACCTTTTGAAATGATATTTGGAATACTTACTCCATTTTACACTGGTTGGGGAAAATTACCTCACTTTTTGATTGAACCTGGCGGTCAGGACACAGCGTTGTGCCCCTCGCAGGATGGACGATTCGATCTCCACGCTGACCGGGATACCCAGCGAGCTTTCAAGGTTCTCCTGAAAGTTCGCGGCAGAACATTCGCAAAGGTTTGGAGAACCCACCAGCCCCAACCGCACCAGATCGCAGCCGCAGCTATGATAGGTCGCGCGGATGGTTCCGCTGTCCAGTAATTCAAAATTACCGTCCGGGAGGAATTCGTGTAAACGCTGTAGAAAATCTTTCAGATTGCCGGTATCATGTCTGGCCTTCTTGAAGATATCTGTCGTGTAAGATCGGGCGCAGGCTTTTCCACATTCGCTCAGCATTTTTTGACGGGCGTTTGCGTCCAGAGAATCGATACCGCAGGAGAAACCGGCGAACCAGTATCTTAAAAATAAATTGAATTCGCTGTCGTTTTCATTCATAGTTGTTTTCTATTGGACATATAGATTAAAACCGCGCAATATTCCTTTTGGTAATCGTCACTTAATTCTTTATTCCAGGTTGTTCATCTAATCGCAATTCTATCCTAAATAATCCGTAAAATTCTTTGATTATCGATTTTCAGCTTTGTTTTATCTCTGGTATCTACTATAATGAATATCACACATGCGATAATGATTCGGAATAGTAGATCTTTCGCTAAGCCTATTTCTGGTCCCTCGATTTCTGATAGGCATTATCGTACGATTTTGAACAAGCAGGCATGGATAGTTATGCACTAAGGGAAGGGTGAAATGGACCTGATAGGACAAACACTAAAGAATCGCTACCGAGTCGACGCGGCAATCGGTCATGGGGGAATGGCCGAGGTATTTAAGGTCTGGGATCAAGATCGTAATACCTTCCTCGCCATGAAGCTTTTACATGAGGACCTGGCACAGGATCCCTCCTTTATCCGCCGTTTCAAACGTGAAGCTAAAACTCTTGAAAAATTGCAGCATCCTAATATTGTACGCTTTTATGGCCTCGAGCAAGACGAAGCTATGGCGTTCATGTTGATGGAATATATCGATGGGACAAATCTGCGCGCTGAGATCTTCGCCCATCAGAAAAGACCCTTTCCGAACAAACTCGCTTTGAATATCATGCAGCCGATTTGTTCAGCGCTGCATTACGCCCATTTGCAAGGAATGGTCCATTGCGATATCAAACCAGCCAATATTCTCATTGATAACAACGGGCGAATTTTATTGGCTGATTTCGGCATCGCCCGGATGGCCGAAGGTTCCACTGGAACGATGGTTGGGACCGGTACCCCGGCGTATATGGCTCCTGAAATAGTAATTGGAGGAGCTCCAACCGTACAAACGGATATTTATGCCCTAGGGATCACCCTCTATGAGATGCTCACGGGGGAAAGACCTTTCACTGGCGAGATGTCCACAGAATCGGGGACAACAGCTCAGAAGATATGTTGGGAGCAAAGGAATCTAAATCCACCGCCTCCGAGCCGATACAACCGGACGATCGGGGAAAACCTCGAGGCGGTCATATTGAAATGCCTGGAGAAATCCCCCGAGAAGCGTTATTCCAACGTCCAGGAATTTATTGATGAACTTGAAAAGGCACTTTTAGCAGTGAATATTGAGCAGACTGCAACGGTAGCTACCATAGTTGGAGAGGCGAAACTAAATTCAATGGAGGAAAAAATGCAACCACCCACTCCCGTTTCTGGAAATCCATTTCCACCGAATCAGGGCCAACAACCCTATCCAAACCAGCCGCCGACACAAGGCCCCCAACCGGTTCAGGGTCAACCGGGCTATCCCCCCGTACCGCCTTATCCACAACAGCCGCAGCCGCCGTATCCCGGTGCACCCGCTCCCTATCCACAGCAAGGTGTCCCCGGATATCCACCGTATTACCCGGCGCCCGCAAAGAAGAAATCCAAGGTCTGGATTCCAATTTTGATCGTTGGTTTGGTTCTTCTGGCTGTTGGCTTTACTTTCCTGGCCATAACAGGCATCTTCCCGGCTCGCCCTGAGATCTCGATGAGCGTCTCTTCCTATAATTTTGGTAATCAAATGCTTGGAACTGAATATGATGGAAAAACAATCAATATCACCAATTCGGGACATGGTAAGCTGATCATCAAAGACCTCTCGCTAAGCGACGACAGCAATTTCATCATCGATAACGATCGTTGCAGCGGGAAAACCCTGGGCAGAGAACAAAGCTGTTCTTTCGATGTCTTTTTCACCCCTCAAAAGGATGGCTCACTTGATAGTTCAATCGAAGTGGTTACCAATACAAAAACTTCTCCCGACAGCATCGATTTGAAAGGCAAAGCTGCGATTCCCCCATGCAAAGTAGCAGTGCTGGGAGCCATTGATGATGAATGGGTCTATGACGTCAGAGCCAAGCTGCAGGGAACTGGTTACTTTGATTTGATCGATACTTTCGATGTGATGGATTACGACGCACCAACGCTTGCAACACTGAAAGAATATCAGGCCGTCTTTGTATTCAGCGACGCGAGTTTTTACGGGGGAGATGCCATGGGAGACGTGCTGGCTGATTATGTGGACAGCGGTGGTGGTGTGGTGGTTGCGGCATTTTCCTACAACGCCACCGCACCGATGGGAATGACTGGACGTATGGTGACTGATGGGTATTTGCCCTTCTCATCCGGAGATTACAACTACGGCAGCGAGATGAGTATGGTGACGGATATCCCCGAGAGTCCAATCTTAAAGGGTGTGAATTCATTTAGCGGCGGCAGTGAGAGTTGGTATGACGACGTCTATTTGATCAATAGCGCAACACTGGTCGCTCATTGGGATAATGGTGTTCCATTGATCGCAACCCTCGAATTTGGCGATGCTCGTGTGGTTGGTTTGAATTTCTATCCGGTATCAGGAGACATGCGCGATGGCTTTTGGGATAGCAGCACCGACGGAGCGCTCATCATGGGGAATGCCCTTGCCTGGGCGGGCCATTGTTATAACGGAAAGTAACGCGTGGGTTATCGTTTTAACTTTTGAAGAGTGAGGAGACGACGCGATGATGGATTCAAATCAAACCGGGCAGCCAGAGCCAAATGGTCAAATACCAGCCCCCGGTAATTCTTACCCACCACCGACACCGCCACAATATCCGGCGAGTTCCTTTCCTCCCACCCAGGGGCAACCGCTATATCCCGGTAATCCCTACCCCAATCAGGGACAGCCTCAATACGGGTATCCCCCCCAACAACCAGGCTACCTGGCAGGATATCCTCCATATTATCAGCAGCCACCAAAGAAAAAGAGCTCCAAGGTTTGGATCCCCATCCTGATCGTTGCGATCGTTTTACTCGCCGTTACTTTTACCTTCCTGGCGATCAACGGCATTTTCCCGGCTCGCCCTGAAGTCTCTTTCAGCGTGTCTTCGCATGATTTTGGAGATCAATTCATCGATACTGAATATGATGAACAAACCATGGAGATTTCCAACGTTGGGCATGGAAAACTTGTCGTAGAATCGCTCACTTTGGACGATAAAGATAATTTTATTTTGAGTAATGATGATTGCAGCGGACGGACGCTGAAAAGATACGAGAGCTGCTCATTCGCAGTGAAATTTTCGCCGCAATCCAGCGGATCGAAAGATAGTGCTATTAAAGTGGTCACCAATACGAAGACATCTCCGGATAGTATTGCAATTGAAGGAAAAGCTGTAATTCCTCCATGTAATGTTGCCATTTTGGGTGCCGATAGCTACGAATGGATTGTGGATGTAAAAAACCAAATGAAGCAATACGGGCGATTTAACAATGTCGATGTCCTTGATGTGACGGAAGGACCCGTTCCGTCACTCAAAACCTTGCAAGAATATGATGCCATCCTCGTTTACAGCGATTCAGAATTCTATGACAGCGAAGGATTGGGAGACGTGTTGGCGGATTATGTGGATAAGGGCGGTGGTGTTGTTCTGGCTACCTGCGATTTCAATATACCCTCTGCCACTGGTAGTATGCAAGGCCGGCTGTACAACGATGGATATATGCCCTTTACACTGGGGCAAATCACTCATGGTGATCTGCTGACGATGGTTGTGGATGATCCCGAGCATCCAATCATGATGGATGTCAGCTCTTTTAACGGCGGAAGTTCCAGTTATCACGAGGAGATCGATCTCGCCAACGGCGCAATCCAGTTAGCCCATTGGAGCAATGGCATGCCTTTGATCGCCTATACAGAACCGGGCAATGGCCGCGTGGTGGGGTTGAATTTCTTCCCTGTCTCAAGTGTCATCCGCGACGATTTCTGGGATATGGACACTGATGGTTTGTTTATTATCGGAAACGCATTGATGTGGGCTGGTCAATGCTATATGGGCGAATAACCCGCAAAGTATTTGAAGGAATACGGCATTATTATCAATAAATCTGGAGGAGATTATGAACGCTAATCAATCTGTGCCGCCCGGCGTAAACGGACAACCGCCGGTTACTCCCGCGGGGGGAAGTTCCAACCAGGTTCCCCCGCAATATCCTGTGAACCCGGCGCCGGATCAAGGTGGTACAACCTATATAGGGCCGCAAACTGCTGCTTCTTATCCCCCACAACAACCGATGTATCCCCAACAACAAGGTTATCCCCCACAGCAACAGGGGTATCCTCCCCAACAACCGGGTTATTCCCCGCAACAACCAGGATACCCACCAGCCGGATATCCTCCCATGTACGCGCCTGCTCCGCAGAAGAAAAGCAAGGTATGGATTCCAATCCTGATCGGTGGATTGGTTTTATTGGCGGTTGCATTCACCTTTTTAGCAATCAGCGGGATTTTTCCAGCTCGGCCTGAACTGACGCTCAGCGTGACCAAACATAATTTTGGCGATCAGTTTATTAACAGCGATTATGATGGTAAAACCATCGAGGTCATGAATTCCGGGCACGGAAAACTGTTCATCGATTCGATCGCTCTCGACGATGAAAAGAATTATGCGGTAAGTGATGATGGCTGTTCAGGTAAATCGCTTGGTCGAAATGATAGTTGCTCATTCACTGTCGCGTTTGTGCCGCAATCGAGCGGTTCCAAGGATACCACGGTGGAAGTAATTAGCAACGCGAAGACTTCACCCGATAGCATTGCGTTAAATGGTAAGGCAGTAATTCCCCCCTGTGATATCGCCATTCTGGGCGCTATTGACAGCGAATGGATGAATGATATTAAAAGCAAATTGAAAGGGGTTGGTTTCTTTGATAGCATCGATACTTTCGACGTGTCTGATTCAACCCTGCCCACCCTGGAGTACTTGAAGGGATTTTCCGCGGTGATGGTTTTCAGCGACATGAGCCTGGGTGACGCAAGCGGCCTTGGTGATGTTTTGGCGGATTATGTTGACGCGGGAGGTGGTGTGGTGGTGACCACTTTCGCTTTCAATGAAAATTATGAAAACGAATTGGTTGGCCGAATTTCCAACGATGGCTATCTTCCTTTTAATGTTGGTCCGCAAAATAATGATGATTTGCTGACCATGGTGCCGGATCTCTCCGACCACCCCATTCTACTCGGCGTGAATACCTTCAATGGGGGCAGTTCAAGCTATCATGAAGAGATCAGCCTGGCAAATGGCGCTACCCTGGTTGCACATTGGTCAAATGGTATTCCATTGATCGCGGTTCTTGAGATTGGCGACAGCCGCGTCGCGGGGTTGAATTTCTACCCTGTTTCAAGCGATATGCGCGATGACTTTTGGGATACCAGTACCGATGGCGCGCTTCTGATGGCAAATGCCATGGCCTGGGCCGGACATTGTTACACCGGCGAGTAACCGAAGATTACGGATCAAATCGACCGCTCCCAAATCGGGAGCGGTTTGCATTTCCTGGCTTGCTGAGGTTATTCGGAATTTTTGCTTTTGGACAATTACCCCGGTTGGTGATATATTGGTTCAATCTTTTCACCGGACCGAGCCATGAACAATAAATCGGACAAATTACTCTCATTGCAAATCGCTGGATTACAGGGCTTTTACTGGATGATCTTTTGTCCGATCTATAGCTTTGCTTCAGTCTACCTGTTGTCGCGGGATTTTTCCAACCAAAAGATCGGATGGATGATGGCTTCCAGCAGTGTGGCCGCGATCATCCTTCAGCCAGTCCTTGGCGCCTTGATCGACCGGTATAAAAAGTATTCTCCAAAATTTGTCATGACCTGCCTTTCAGCGGTCTGTTTGATCCTGCTCTGCGGAGTGATCTGGCTCGATGTTGGCATGCTGGGAATGGCTGTCATGTACGTTGGCGTTTTGGCATTGCTGCTCACCATGCAGCCGCTGGTGAACGCGCTTACATTCGAGTATATCAATGCCGGGCATGACGTCAGTTTTGGCGTTACGCGAGCGGCCGGGTCGATTCTCTTCGCTGTGCTCTCCACCCTGTTGGGGGTTTGGGTGGGTAAAGCATCAACGGCTATCCTGCCGATTATCTGCCTCGTGCTATTCGCATGCTACTTTTTGTTGCTGCAAACCTTTAATACGGTATCCACACCGGTGAGCGCGGATAAAAGGACAGGTGAAGATGAACGAATTCCTTTAGATCAATCAGTCGGGTTCTTACGAAGGTATGACCGGTTCGTACCATTTTTATTCGGTTGCATGTTCATTTTCCTGTTCCACAATGTGATCAACACTTTTCTCGCGCAGATCATTGCTTCGGTCAATGGTAACGACACCCAGTTTGGGATTTCTTTAACGATCGCGGCTGTTTGTGAATTACCCGCCTTTCTTGGATTCAGTTGGCTGGCAGCCAGGATCGAAACCCGTTCCTTACTTAAAGCTTCGGGCATTTTTTACGCCTTACGGAGTTTCATCTTTCTACTGGCTGGCTCGGTATGGATGGTTAATTTTGGTCAGGTGTTGCAGGGGTTATCTTTTGCCATCTTCATCCCTGGGTCGGTTTACTACATCAATCAGATCATGCATGAGAAAGACCGCGTCAAGGGACAGACTTTTGTCACTGGCGCGTCGACGGTGGGGAGCTTTTTTGGCAGCGTGATCGGTGGCTGGCTTCTTGATCACTCGGGTGTACATGGGTTATTGATCTATGGTTCGATTGCCGCGGTCATTGGCGGATTTTTACTGGTATACGCGATTCGTAAACCCAAACCGCAAGCCAAGATGCAGGTGATCGAAGAACCATCCTAGTCTTCCCTTTTATCCAGAATAAATCAGGGGAGTGTGCAATCTTAACCAGAATGGCTGACTATGAATTCGATTTCTACAGAACAAATTTTGGGGTGTAATCCACACCAGGCAGGCTGATGACGCTTTGCCAAACCGAAGTTATGGTCTCGACGGATCGTTCCAGTTCAACTGCGTTACTGCCTGGATGTGCCAAAATCGCTGCAACCTGTGTTGTGTATCCTTCTGGACGGATTGAGAAGTGGTCGATCACGTTGAAGGACTTTTTCTCGCGCAGGTAATAGGTCTCATTCAGCGCGAATAACGCCTGGCTGAGACTGGCGGAGGCCCGGGTGAGACAGCCGACGGCGTTGAAGACGTCGCCCTGGCTGGCGAATTCACGCGCGTGGCTCAAAGTGAATTCAACCGACCATAGAGAATCGGCAATTATGGATTGTTTTAGCTTTGGAGGATAGACTGCTACTCGTTCTTTGAGCGCCATAATGATCCCAGCCGGGTCGAAGAGCGGTATACAAATCTTTGTCTCGGCTAGATAGGTGACGCTGTAAAACCCATACGCGGGCTGCTGTTGGTAATCGTGCTGCCAAATGCCTCGATCAGCATCATCCAATGTCCGGTTCACCTGTTCAAGGTTGCGGTAGATGAAATCCACCTTCCCCTCAGCTGTGTGGATCCAGGCGCCGCCATTGACCCAGGTTCCCCAGCCGTAGAAATCCGTCACCGATACAGAACCTGACAGGGAGATTTTTTCGGCCACTCGTTTAATTTCAGTGATTCGGAAAGGGCTTTTCTCATCATAATACAACCCAATGTCCATGTCAGATCCCTCATGGGCAGTTCCCGATGCGTGTGATCCTCCCAGTACAAGGGCCGCGATGCCTTCGATTTTGCTCAGTTCGTCAACGATCTGATTAAGCAATTTTTGTTTATTCTTCGATAGAGAAGGGATACTGGGGATCGTCATGCATCCATGCCTTTCTGATAGATTTTATTATATCTATTGTCGGTGAATAGCAAACAGCTCCCCAAAATGGAGAGCTGTTCAATTATTTTCGCAATCGCGTTTAAAAAGGATTCTCGTAAACCCGATACTCTTTCGGAATCTGATCGCCACCGTCCCAGACCACGCGGCGATAATCATCGGGGTCGGTATTCCGTTCCGAGTTGACCAGCAGCACGCGGCTGTGGCGATCGAGTCCGAGCGCTTCGCGGACGGGTTTGTAGCGATCCAACTCCATGACGAACATTAAAGCGCCCAATGAGACAGCACCCGATTCACCGGCGATGATGTACGGATCACCGTTCAGCGGAACACCACCCACGCGCATACCCTTGGCAGCAACATAATCGGGACACTTAATGAAGCCATCTGCGCAGTCTTTGATCACTTCCCAGGCAATCGGGTTGGGATCGCCGCAGGCGAGTCCGGCCATGATCGTATCCAGGTCGCCAGGGAAGGAATGCGGTTCGCCATCTCCAATTTCCATGGAGTGGAACAGACAGGCCGCGCGGTCAGGTTCGACCACAACCATCTTCGGTCGTTGCGGGGCAAAAAGGCTGGCATAATAACCGAAAGCAGACGCGGCCAGCGAGCCAACCCCTGCCTGCATGAAGATGTGCGTTGGCGCAAACTCACCCATGGCAACGAGCTGCTGTTGAACTTCAGAATAGAGGGTGGTGTATCCTTGCATCACCCATACCGGGATCTCTTCGTAGCCTTCCCAGGCGGTGTCAGAGATCACCTGCCAGCCGTTGTTGTTGGCATCCACATTCACCTGACGCACGGCATCGTCGTAAGTGCCGTCGATCACTTTCACCTCGGCGCCGTTCTGAGCGATCGCCTTGATGCGGGCTTCGGAGGTATGCTTGTGAACGTAGATGATCGATTTGAATCCCAATTGTGTGGCAGCCCAGGCCACACCACGGCCGTGGTTGCCATCAGTGGCTGCGGCAAAGGTGACATCCCCCAATTTCTCGCGGATTTCCGGTTTCTTCAGATCCGCAAAGGTGAACCCTTTCGGGTAACCGAGTTTTTTGACGATGGTCTGGTAAATCGCGTAAGAGCCGCCCAATACTTTAAATGAGCCAAGGTTCAGGCGGTCGGCCTCATCTTTTACCCAGATCTTTTCAACACCGATCAATCCCGCCAGGCGGTTCAGGCTTTTAAGCGGGGAAATGTGATACCCTGGGATTTGTGAGTGGAATGCGCGAGTGGTTTCGGCAATCCCTTTTGGAAAGTATTTGGCTACGGCCGGGCTGTGGGCGATTGTTGCCGCGCGCGGGTTCGCGAGCCAGGTTATGGGTTCAGGTATGGTCATTTTTTCACCAGCTTGTTAATATTTCTTCCGTTGGCGGAAGTTGACCGCATTATATCAGTTGTCTGACAATTAAAAAATAAAAGGATGAGAAGATTTTCATTTTACTTAAGTTTCAACGCGAGAACCTCCATATCCTTTATGAATGAAATTACTCCGGTTTCGATCCTGGAGGTCAGTGTGGGTAAATCATCAAAATTGGGATCCTCCACCAACATGTGAGCGAGGATTGCGTCTGAGCCTTTGATCTCGGCAACCAGCGGATATTGAGAAAAACCATTTTCCTTGATTACCTTCCAGTATTTCTCCTGGATCTGGCGGTTATAGCCGGAAAGCCACACTTCAAAGCGGAAGTCTTCGTGCAGGAAAACCACGGCGATCTTCAATCCATGCTGCTTAAGCGTTTCAGGTACGATGGAAAAATAGGTCATATCCATGTATCCGGTGTACAGGCTGCCCGGCACGGAATACTGGGAATATTTTTTCCCGAAGGAAGAACGCAGAGCAAGCATGAATTCCATCAAGCCGCGGTAGGCGCGTTGGATCGCCCCCTTTTTCAACTGTTCGTGATACTCCTGTATCTCCGACTGTAGTCCCACGATTCCCTCCCGATGAAAGAATTGCTCAGTCGCGGTATTTCTTGACGATGAGCCCGATGATGTAAAAAATGAAATAGATCAACCCCACCAGGGCGAGACCACCTAGCATGCAGACGAGACCCATCCGTGCTGCGGACCAGCCGTACAGCCAGGCGATCAATCCCAACCCGACGACAAGCAGTAGAACCACAGCGCCGATGACCAGACGCTTGGTGGTGGTGTTGGCGTACTCACGCAGATCTCGAGGCATTTGTTCTCCTAACCGCGATCACTTGGCTGAATTTGTTCGTTTCTTGAAGTCAAATCCGCACTTTGCCAGCTCGTCCAAAAGTTCCTGCGGGTTGTCCATCCACAGACCCCACTTGCGAGAGATATGTTCTGTCCAAGAATAGTTATCGTAGGTGAAGGTCTCTTCGCGTTTGCCTTCCAGGTTGATCTTGGCTTTCATGTCGCGGTAATAGTTCTGCGCCAGATAGCCTTCATCCATTACCTGCATGGCGCGGGTGACCATCTCGTCGGTCAATTCAGGATATTCATCTTCGAACAGGGTGAATTCCACAGGGTAGCGCGGACGGATGGGCGCCTGCTCTGCGGGGTATCCCATCACCAACTCAACCAACGGGAAAACGTGATCGGGCAGCTTGAATTGCTTGCGGATGCGGCCGGCACGGTAGGGGGTGTTGCCCAGGAAGCAGCTCCCCATGCCCATGCTTTCGGCTGCGATCACCATATTCTCAGCCATGTACGAGGCATCCTGTATCCCCAGCAGCAAGATGGCGATATCGTTGGCCACCAGGTCCCAGCCGCGTTTGGCCATGATTTGCTCCATGCGGTGCATATCCACGCAGACAGTGAACCACAGCGGTGCGCCAAAGGGTGCCTTTTTGCGGGTAAGCAGCAGGCTGCACAACTGACCGGCAAAGGGCGCCTGTTGACCGGCGCGCACGATCGTTTCGATCTCTTCGTCAGTGGGTTTTTGATCTGTATATTTGCGGATGGATTTGCGGTTCATCAGGCAGTCGATGATGGGGTTGGTGATCATGTTAGCTCCTAAAAACGTAGATACTGTTATTATCATCCATTTTTACCGCGGTAAATAACAAACCGCCTTTCATTTACTTGAAAGGCGGGTGATGGAAACTTGTTTATCGAGGTCAAAGAGCTTTGGCGAAATCGAGATCCGCAGCTGCGACGGCGGCATTCTTGCGGCCCGGGTAATTTAACCAGGACATAGAAATATTTAGATCGAGAGCAATGTCTTTAGCTGCGATCTTCGAACCATCTTTAAGTACCGTGTCTACCGTGGTGTGAGCATCTCTCACCAGGGTAAGGTCATAACCCCGGTCAAGCGCACCGTAAGCGGTGGCGCGAATGCACCAATTGGTGCAGGCGCCAACGAGCACAATATGTGAAACTCCTAGTTTGGCCAGTACTTCTTCGAGGGGAGTCTCTTCAAAAGACGAATTGAAGTTCTTGTAGATGCGGGGTTCACCTTCAGCCGGAGCCAGTTCGGGGACAATCTGCCAATCGGCGCTGTCTTGTACCAGCTCAGTGTCGGCATGCTGTACCCAGATCACCGGCACGCCATCCTTGCGGGCTTTTTCGACCACAGTCTTGATATTCTGGACGATCCGTGGGTAGTCCCAAACATCGGCCATCGCGCCTACCTGCGCGTCTACTACCAACAAAGCTGTTTTATTACCGTTCAGAATCGTTGCCATATTTTTCTCTCCATTGTTGCTTCATTATCGTATATAACTGGTCGGGATGTGAATAACCCGGCAACATGATCTCGCGTTCAAAGCGCATACCCAGCTTCTGTGCTACCCGAAGAGAGGCCGTGTTTTCGGGGTCGATCAGTGAGACCAATCGATCCAATCCCAACGCCTCAAAGGCATAATCCCTGGCTGCGGCGGCTGCTTCGGTGGCGTATCCTTGCCCCCAACTGGCTCGTGCCAGGCGATATCCCAATTCAACTTCTGCCTGCCCTCCCAGATCGGCAAAATGGAAGAGACCGCAGTAGCCAATCAGGTCGTGGGTGCTCTTTTCGAGTACCGCCCAGGGGCCACATTCATAACGGGCGTAATCCTGAATGCAATCGTCGATCCATCTCGCGATCTGCTCTGGGGTTTGCACGCCTGGACCGTATTTCATGACTTCAACATCGCCAAAAATCGCTTCCAGAGCGGGTGCATCTAGCGGTCCAAATTCGCGAAGGATCAATCTTTCAGTTTTTATAAAGTACATGGTTATCCTGTTGTATTTTTGGTATTACCGAGGATTTTTCCCTCGGAGTCGGTGACGAGCTTACCCTTGCTCATGTCAAGAAGCACCAGCGGATTTCCCCATGGATCGCGTACCACGGCGCAGCGTCCAATCTGGATGTCGAAGGGAGGTACCACCACAGTTCCACCGGCGAGCTTGAATTCGGCCGCGGCTTCATCGGCGGAAGTAACCAGCAGGTCGATCTCTTGAGCACTGCCGTCGGTGTAGAGCACGATCTCCGCATCCGTGTCTGGCATGGCGAGACCCGCGGCGATCTCCGTGCGCCAGACCAGACGCAGCCCCAGACGGTCACGGTAGAAAACTAACGCTGCTTCCAAATCGGTCACAGGCAGGCGCACACAATCGATCTTCTGAAAAAGTGGGGCAGGAGCGAATTCTGTCATTTTGGTTTCCATTGTTTCCGTAATTCATCATAGATCCTGGCGGTGGCGATGGAATCCGCCCAGGGGATGAGGTCGCTCTCGATCTTTCCCTGGCGGAAAAGATCGGCGCAATGCGCGATCTGGTAGATGAAACCATCTGGAACGCGTTCTTCAAAACGTTCGCTCCGCAAGCCGGTGGAATCGAACAATTCACACATCATCGGCCCGCAAACGCTGTCAACTGTGATGCTTCCCTCTGTGCCGTAGATCTCTACACCCAGGGGGACTTCGACGTTGAAGGCACAGGCCAGGCTGGCCAACGCGCCACTGGCGAACCGTAAAGAGAAAGAGGCTGCCATGTCCACACCGCTCGCAGCCAGCTCCGCTTCACCGCTTACCGAAACCGGATGCTCACCCAGGATGCCGGTGGTGAAATCAATGGGGTAAACTCCCACATCAAACAGGCTGCCGCCGCCCAGGGCGGGGTCGAATAATCGGCTGCCGGGATTGTAATCGGTTTTGTAACAGTAACTGGCTTTGATCAGTTTTACCGCGCCAATCTTTCCACTCCGTGACCACTCCCTGGCTTTGAAGAAGGCGGGCATGCAGCGTGTCCATAATGCTTCCATGAGCAATGTATGATTACGCTGAGCCACCTCTGCCAACTTGCAAGCTTCTTTTTCAGTCAGCACCAGGGGTTTCTCACACAATACGGCTTTGTGATTTTCCAGACAGGCTTTGCTGATGTCGAAGTGGCGGTCGTTGGTCAGACCGATGTAGACGATATCCACGTTCGGATCGTCAATGACGTCTACATAGCGCGAATACGCTTTGATCGCATGGTGTTTGCCGGAAAAGGTTTGAGCACGCTGCAGATCGCGGGCTGCCACAGCGGTCAAAGCCACACCGGGAACTGTGTTAAGCGCTGCGGCAAACCGATCTGAGATGTATCCGGCGCCCACGATACCGAAGTTGACGGTCTTTCTCTCGTTAGTCATTGGTCTATTATAAATAGAAAAATCCCTCTGGACACAGCAGAGGGATTGATCTGTGTCTTTTCCCTATTTGGAAGCAATCTTGAATTGCATGACCTTGTCGAAATCTTCGAGAACCTCAACATTACGAATCTCAAAGATGCACGGTTTGGATGTGCCCGTATTCTTCGTGTCTCTGATCATTTGTCTGCGTGCCTCGCTGATCTCGAGCTTGTAGATTGCGTCGATGTGCTTTTCGGGGATATAGATCGTTGCCTTGATGAACCCCCGCCAGGCAGACATCCACACGATCGTACGCTTCTTTTTCTGCACCTTGCACAGCCAGGCTTTACCGTCGTGGTAATAACGCCAGGTGTATTCCATCTCATTGGCATCGTAGAGTTTTAACAGTTCACGGTAAGCCGGATAGCCATCACCGAACAGGGCTGATAGCACCTTTTCGTCCGGGTAGATCGTTTCATCGCAAAGTTCGATTTGATTGTTTGCGCTCATTTTTCCTCACCTGTATAGATTGTTCTCGGGGGATTGCCTTTTTTTGTACGATCTAATCCTTGATGAACAACTGTACAAGCCCGCCATAGAATTCTTGGGTGTACACGAGCGTCAATTGAGTTTCCAGGATTTGCGGCACTAATCCCATCGGATCGGTGACCGCAGTGTTGCTGTAGATCAGCCAAACCCGGTCATGCCCATCGAGAGCTGAGGCTAGCCCAGGGATATCAGCGCTGGTCATCACGGGCTCGGAGACGCCGCTTTGCTCCAGATCCAGTGGAATGCCTTGTTTCTCTACTTGAAGGTAATAATGCTCTTCGTAAGGAATGAAGTAGTAATTGAACGGAATTTCATTGAGATTGGAATTGAACAGGATCAGATCTCCCTTTTCCACATGGCCGACGACGGTACGGGCAGCTATTTCCCAGTTTTCTTTTTGGTAGTATTTTAGATAGTCGCTAATGGCAAAGATGTTCAGCGTCCCAAGCAGACCAACGACTAAAAAGATCAAACCGCGCTGACGAAGCTGGGCAATGCCTGCCGCCAGGAGAAGAAATAGTGGAATGGTGGTCCAGATAAGGGTCTGACCATCTAAAGCCGGCTGCCAGAGACTGACGAGAAGTTCCAGCAGGATGGGTAGCGAAAAAGCTGCAGCCAGGAAAATAAATTGAGCGAGCTTCTTACGGAAGGAGAACAATCCCAGGAGGCCTAAAACTCCGTAGGCGATCCAGAGACCGGCGGCAAAACCAGCAGGGAGGGTGGTGGAAGCGTTCAAGAATGACTTGATGAGATCCATTACGCCAGACCAAGTGGGAGGGGTCAAAACCGGCCAATGCGAAATCAACCCGCCCAGTTTTATGTAGGGGATCAGCCAGGGGAGCCATAATAACAAGATGGCGGTCTGGGCCATAAGCCAACTTCTCAAGGTGGGCGCGTGCATGGACTGTTGAATATTCTTCCCCTTGGTTTTTTGCACGAGCATTAACCCGAAGGCAAACAGGTTGGTGGTGATGAAGAAGATCACTCCTGTATTGTGGCTCAGCAAGGTGGCAGCGGAGAAAAGGACGAAACCCACCCAGGCAAGGTCGACACCGATGCCGCCCCTGGGGATGCGCAGCACGCGCAGAAGCCATTTCTGCCAGCGCGGCAGGAATTCGGTCTCTTCGTCGGGCTCGGAATCGTCCGCTGACTGTGGCTGCCCATGACCACGCCAGGCATGCCAGAGGGAGCGGAGTTGCATTCCGAACGGTTTGTCTGCGTTGGGATCGGTCAATAACCGGGTCAGCGCGCTTAACGCGATGGCTGCGTTGAAGGTAAGCAGAGTGTACATGCTTGTGTCTTGCGCGAAGTAGATGTGAAAAGGAGAAACTGCCAGGAGCACTGCCGCGGCCAAACCCATCACTGGACCAGCGAGCCGTTTGCCGATCCGATAGATAATAGGAATTGTCAGGGCACCATAAAACACTGAAAAGAAACGGGCGTAATAGGGGGAAGCTCCGTTGATCGCTGTCCATATATGCAAAAGAAAATAATACAGAGGGGGTTGTCCGTTGATCCGTGCAGCCCAGGGAATGATCTCACCCAAACCGTGACCAGCGATCCACAAATTTATGGTTTCCTCCAACCACATCCCTTTGAAGGAGAGCATCAATGCCCGGATAAAGGCTCCCACCAGGGTAACCACCAATACAAGCCAGGGCGCAAATTCCTCAATATCGGGTTCATCGTTCATACCAATTGTTATTCACCTTATTTGGCGTAAATTAATACATGACAACAAAAATACTACCACGGTTTGGTGAGTAAAAATACAGCTTGTTCTGCCGACCCAAATTGGATGATCAATGGATGTGTCGCAACCCTCGTTTTGCTCTGGTATGGCTGAGCAATCATGAACCGCCATAAAAAGTTCCCCGGGTAATCGATCACGTCATTGTAATCTGAGCCGATGAGCAACAGGCTAAAACCGGTTGGTTATCGGATTAGGCGGCTCGCATCCAGGCATGTTCCGAGAAGAATGCCTGGGCTATCGTAACTGTGTTATCTGTCACTATCTTCCGTTTCTGCGGGGTGAGGGTTTCGCTCAAGCTGCAATAAGAGAGGACGTTTTGTGCATTAATGCGCTTGAAATGAATATCGGAAGTGCAAAAATTGTCTATGTGTTTCCTTTTCGTTGTAGTGGATTTACTTATTTTTTTGTAGACGATTCTTTGCTCTCGATTCTCAACTCTCGTTATTTCTCTTCATCCAGCAGCTTGCGTTCGCCTTCCAGTTTGCGGATTTCGGTCACATCCTGGGTGACCTCGAGGGTGCCGAGAAATTTACCCTGCGGGTTGCGCACGGCGTAGTAACGGATGTAGATGAAATGACTGTCCTCACCTTTGGTCTGGAGCCAGAACTCGGCGCTGTCGCGGGTGCCGGCGCGGAAGTCTTCGAGTATCTTGAATACAGTCTGTACGCTCTCGGGGGCATGGCAGTTGAGCACGTTGCGCCCGATGATATCGGGGGTGCGCTCGAACACACGATGCTTGCCGCCCGAGTAGAAACGTACGTCGTTGCCCTCGTCCACGAAAGTCACGTCAACGGGCAGGTGAGTGAAGATACCAGCGATCTGCTCCGGAGTTAGCGCGCCGATCTGCAGCGGGATGCGATTGTCTGTTGAATTGGTCATAGGAACCTCTAATTATGATAAATTATGTCTATATTATACATGTGAAGGTTCAGTGTTTACAAAACTCAGTGAGCTCTTGATAGAAATGTGATCGAGCGAGGTGACAATATTACAGTTGAGATTTTGAAGTGAACTCAACGGATGCATCTGGTAAAATCCAAAAGATTACTATACCAAGCTGATCAATTACAGGTTTTATGGAGTTGATTGATCGTATGTGGAATTTTGTTTTTGGTAAAGCTATCGCTGATAACACTCTCATTCCTTCTTCTTCAGGTCTCGACAAGACCTGAACCGCTTTATAAAGAGCTTCGGCTACATGAATTTTGACTTGAGCGTTATCAAAAGGTTTCCCATATCGTTCACTTGTTTGTCTTGAACTAGTCTCACCTTTGGCTTCCACTGAAATCCTTTGGTATTCCTTCGAAGAATTTTCCGCAATAATATCGTCACCATGTTGAGTAGTCGAAAGTTTTTGTAGAATAACATATCCTAACGATTCCAACTCATTACATGTAGCATCAATTACATCTGACTCTAGTAACATTTCCTATCTCCAAATTAATATACTTGTTGTAATACTTTGTTTCAAAACTCCAAGTATTAATTTCTGGATTTTTACGCTTTTCTCAGTACATTCAGCGCTGCCACGCCGCGTTCACCGCTGTCACCAGAAGCGAAGTCTTTGAGCGAGTACAGGTAATACATGAAGCCATCCTTACCGTATTTTTTCTTAAAGCCATTGATGAAATTCTTCTCTACCGCGGCGTTGACTACCCGACCGATAAACAGGCTGGAAATGCCCTGGCCGGAAAGATCGGTGTGCGAGTGGTAGACACATTCCAGCGACATGAATGCTTCCTTGATCCGCGGCAAGCGGATGCACCTGGACGGCTCCGCGGTGAAGCCGCCAGCCACGATTTCGTCTGTCTCAGCTTCGTTGTGGACGATAGTCTGGTAGCAAGCGTCAAAGTAAGCCTCGCTTATGAAGTTGATGCAGAACTCCCGGGTGCGCAGTATGTTGGCAAAGGTGTGCATGTGGTTGAGCAGGGGAGTGATGGCGAAGTAGCCACCGCAGTCACCGGTGAAGGAGCTCCACGATTGGAAGCAGGCATTGGGTTTACCATTCTCCTTCAGCGTGGTGATGAGGAACAACGTGTGAGGGATGCCCAATGCCATTTCATAATGCGAGAAGAGCCTGAACTCTCCCGGCCAGCGGTCCTGAAAGTTTTCGGGTCTGACGTCCCCTATTTCGATCTTCATGATCCCTCCCACTTTTAATTTCTATGTCCATTATACAAAAACATCCCATCGATGAATGTATAACCGCCATCCTCACGGAGAGCGGTAAATTCTTTTTTTGGTTCTGTATATCTACTTATTATGATGTCGCTAACAGGTAAAACATCACTCAGCCTTCTTCTGGTTTATGCTGTGAAGTATAGGAATACCAACGGACTCCGAAATTATTGACAATGTCAGCCGAATTCGGACTCCATGGCAGCGCCACAAACTCTCTCAGCATGTGTGCTAACAACTATGCGTTTAATAGGCGTGGCAAAGTTCATGGTCGTTATTCAGGTTCGCTCCCAGGCTCATGGTGGGGTGCCTAGTTGAAAGTATCAAGTGAACGATACCTGCGTCGCCATTTCGCTCATGGCAAAAATCGACACCATCCATTCAGAAACTCTGCTTGCAAGTAAGAGCCATCCTTGTTAATTGTGTTGTAACCCGGAATCATTCCAAAGGCATTAATAGATAAATCTGCTGCCTTGATGTTGTTCTTGACATATAATGTTGCGCCAAGATCCATTTTTTCTCCTGAGGTAATGATGAGTTTTCATCAATCCAGATAATTTAGAAGTGTATTATCAGAGATGACGAAAATGAGTGGGGAGTTGTTGAGTAAGGCGCTTAAACTTTTTCGCGTCATTTTATTTATGTTCGCAGCAGGTTCCAACAAAAACCACCTTCACACAGGAAGGTGGTTTTTAGTCCGTAGGGATTACTACTGATTGATTCTTAATTTTTCCCGGGTAGGGGGTTGTTTTTGATTGGATTACGGTAGACAGCTTAATGACGCACCGACCGTAATCCGGGTGGCAGCCCAGATATCGTTGGCAACAAGGCCATTGACACTGACTGTTTGGTCCACCTGTAAATCAGCGAGACTGATCACGGTAGTAGTTACTCCATCTGTGAACAAGAAACGGGTATTCGAGGTCAATGTCAATTTAATTTGGGTACCAATATATGGCTGCACGAGCTTATTTCCACGCAAGACATTCACTGTGACGTAATTGGTGCCCACTTCGGCAATCGTTCCGGTGAGGGCAAATGTGCCGCGGGGACTTTTTTGCTCAGTTCGAACGGTGGAGCCTGATCCGGCACCATTTCGGCCATCGGTGGGCCCTTTTCCAGCCGCAAAAACCGGAGTGACGATTAGGAAAGTGATCACAATAACCGATAAAATTGTAAGAAGCTTTTTCATGTTAATTCTCCTTTTACCGATATGACGGATTCGTCTCAAAAGAGATACGAAAATCAGCAATTATTTAGAAAAGGAGAATGGCAACTTCTGGTGGAGTATTCGTCGCTTACAAAGCTGCGTATCGAAAGATGTAGTTTTCCGTCATAAGGATTGGAAAGTCAAATGGTTCATGATTCTGAGTTGATAACCCGGGTACAGATATTCGATCAAAAGACCCTGGCGGAGGTTTACGATACCTACAGCCCGGCTCTCTATCGCTACGCCATGAGGCTGCTTGGAGATCAGGATTTGGCTGAAGATTGTGTCGCAGACACATTTATGAGATTTCTGCAGGCGGTACAGCAAAAGAAGGGCCCACGGGATTATTTACAGGCATACTTGTATCGTATGGCTCACAATTGGATCGTTGATTTTTATCGCAGCCAGCCAGGAAGGAATCAGGAATTAAAAGAAACGCGGAAAGATGGTCAGGATATTCCGGAAGATGTGGTACATCTTCACCAAAAACAGAACAAACTGCGTGAGGTTTTACGTCATCTGACAGCAGATCAACTGCAGGTGATCACGTTGAAGTATTTTGAAGGGTGGGATTTCCCTGATATATCCAAAGCAATCGGGAAACCCATCGGAGCGGTCAAGGCCTTGCAACACCGAGCGCTGGTCACTCTCCGGAATGTGCTAAAGGAAGAGAACTTTTTATGAGTAAAGCGAATTTTGAACTGCCGATCAAACAAATATTTGAGGATCTTGAGAAAATTCCATCGCGGAATCCGGAATTAGCGTCCCGAAAACGCGCATTATATCTACAGCAGGTAGCCGCCATGCGGCATTCTCTTTCACTGCAGCAAAATTTGAGTTTGGAAAAAGGAAAAAGAAAAGACCAGTATCCTCGTCATCATATAACACGGCCGTCAATTTTGAGGACATCAATGGCTGCCTTGCTTATTGTCATTATTATCCTTGCGGCTTCGGCAACGACAGTTTATGCCTCGCGAGAGAGTTTACCTGGCGATAGCCTTTATCCGGTTAAAATGCTCAGTGAAGACGCAACGATCGCTCTGGCGTTTTCGACGGAATCACGCATAAACTACGAGATGGATTTTGCAGACCGCCGTATCTCGGAGATGCAAACACTGGCAGCATCTGGAGTTTCTATTCCTTTAGAAGTAAATGATCGTCTGCAAAACGAGTTGGATGCCATCTTGCAGTATGCTGCCGAATTGGAAGACACTTTGATCTTGAAGTTGATGCCCCTGCTACGATTACGTTCGGAGGTGCAACTTCAGGCAGTGGATGGACTTTTGACACGTGTCCCGGAAGGTGACCTTCCTGCTGTTCTCCAAGCTCAAACGCGGATTCGTGAACAGATTAGGTTATGTGCGATGGGAGAGAGTGACCCACAGGGCTTCAGGATGCAGGTCAGACAACGTTATCAGTATCGCAATGGTTCAGGCGATAGCTCAACATCGAAAAATGGCACTGACGGTACGCCGGATACAGCCGGACAGGGAGGAAATGGTTACGGCCCTGATCAAGGCAATGGACAGCAGCGGATAGAAGGTTCACAGGCACCGGGCGGTAACGAAAATGGGGGCGGGGGTAATCAACCACCTTTGAGTGATGGTCAATCATCAATGATACCAGAACCAAATGGACCCGGAATGAACGCGACCCAGATACCTGGCGGTCAAAAGAAAGGGCACTAACTCATTAAGACATTTCCATCCTCATGATCCCGTACAAATGAGTAAAATTGTATATTTCATTCCCCATCATCTCAGAAATCATACTATCAAATACAATTTCCTATATTATCACTCGTATTGACTGGGAAGTGGAGGATTATTCTAAGTAACGCAGTTTTTACCAGTAATTCATTTGATCAGGAAAATTTTTGTGTTCCTCGCGGAAATCGGTTGACGATTCTGTTCACTTGGAAGCAAACACGCTGTTTCATCAGCGGAAAAAAATATTGAGATCCATCAACGTGTTAATTCGTCATCTACTCATCAGCGCAAAAATTCCCCAGCCAAGGTATTCGCGCGAATATGTGACATAACGGTTGGGCTCCGAGGATAGTTCAGCTCGAACCTCCTTCGCGAAATCATCGTTTGGATTTACCTCAAGCCACCGGCGCATGGTGAGCCATTTGGCTGCTTCGTATCTGTCCCAGTCATCCTGGTTCGCAAGGATCATTTCAACGACGTCATAGCCAAGTTCGTTGAAAGACGCGATCAGTTCCGGGAGCATGAGAAAATCGGAGATAGCGTTGGCCTGGCATCCCCTGGCAACTTCTTCCGATGGCGGCATTAGCCGCCAATATGGCTCGCCAATGAGAATGATTCCTCCTGGACACAGGCTGCGGGCAAGAAGCTCGATCGTACCGGCGATGCCTCCGCCGATCCAGGTGGCGCCGATGCAGGCTGCCACATTAACTTTCTCGTCAGACACATAACCTGAAGCGTCGTTATGGATGAACTTGACCTGATCGGAGACGCCAAGTTCTTTGGCGCGGAGTTTCGCCTGCTCAGAAAACAACTGGCTCATATCTACGCCGGTACCGATGATACCGTGATCGCGCGCCCAGGTGCAAAGCATCTCGCCCGAGCCGCTGCCCAGGTCGAGTACGCGGGATCCCGGCTCAAGACGCAGCGCCTTGCCGAGTGTGGCAAGCTTTTCGGGTGATAACGGGTTATGGATACGGTGTACGCTTTCGCTGATGTTGAAGATACGTGGGATGTCCATCGTGGAATCTCCTTGAACGTTGTAAATTTCATTGAGCAGGCTCAGTGATCATTTTTTGTTCAACTGTTTATAACGAAAGCAAGAAACTATATGGTCGTTTACCATCCCGGCAGCCTGCATGAACGCATACAGGATCGTACTGCCACAGAACTTAAAACCTCGGGCAATCATGTCTTTGCTCATGGCATCGGAAATCGGGCTGGTGGCTGGAATCTCGGAGATGGTTTGCCAGCGATTCTGGATGGTCGCCCCTCCGGTGAACCCCCAAAGATAGGAATCCAGAGAACCGAATTCCTTTTGTATCTCGAGGACACGGTTGGCGTTATTGATGATGGCACGAATTTTGGCTTTGTTGCGCACGATCCCGGGATTGGTGAGCAGTTCCTGGATTTTCAAATCGTCGTACTCGGCAACCAGGTCAATATCAAAATTATCGAAAGCCTGTCGAAAATTCTGCCGTTTACGCAAGATCATATTCCAACTCAGACCTGCCTGCATCCCGTCCAACGCCAAAAATTCAAACAGAATCCGGTCATCGTGCAGCGGTTCTCCCCACTCTTCGTCATGATAACGGGTAAGGAGAACATCATTGAGATTCCATTCACAACGGGAGATTGATCGATCGATTATATATTCCATATCTTTATTTTACCGTAGGAGGCAAAAGCGAGACAAATCAGATCAAAAAACCGCCTTCCGTAAGAAAGGTGGTTTGATGATTCTCAATTCCCTCTTCTCGACTCTCGGCTCTTTCTTTCATCATCGGTCGGAAATTGTACCGCTAATCCTACATACCAAATTACTGGGTAGTAATTACAGTATGGAGGTAGTTACCAATGTATATGCTGTGCTTCATCAAGGTCACTTCTGTCGTGTTCAATGACTATTGTATCTGGCATCGTTGAAAAACTCCCTATCCAAAAGACTTCTAATTGAGATTTAATTTTGCAAATATCGGCACTTTGATAAAGTCCAGAATGAATAGATATATGCCGATGATTAGAAGTAATTCCCCAATAAGGGTTATTGGGATGGCTGACATTAGAATCCCCTGGCTGGCCAGAAATCCGACGAAAAGAATATCAAGAAAAGTACCCAGGAGCATCCATTTGCTTGGCTTGGATCGCCAGAAATGACCTCTCTCTCGAATCAGATAAATTGTTCCCTGTCCGCTGAAAACGAGCATGACGAATAAGAGTGTTTGCAGGTTCGCAAGGGGGAGCTGCAGTATTGTGTGGGCATAAACGAAGATGACAAACGAAAGAACGAGAATTGGCAGGGCGAGGGATGCCGCTCCAAAGATTATGGTTTTTATGTTCCACTGATTTGGTTGCGATGAGGGTTTAACGTTGTCCGACGAAATCGACATGGTAACAAAGTCGTTTGTAAAGATGAGCAGGATCATTAACAAAGGCGTTGTTACAAAAGTGTGAAAGAAAATGATGCCAAGGCTCAGGAAAAAAACTATTTCAATCGTCTTGATGATCTTGTTCAGTGTGTAGGTTAGCATCCGCTGGTAGATTTGTCGACTGATCTCGATGGCAGAGACGAGATTACTTAGACCTGGCGATGTGAGTACAATTCCAGCTGCGGCTTTAGCCACATCCGTGGCGGTGGATACAGCAATTCCAACCTCGGCTTGTTTTAGGGCCGGAGCATCATTAACCCCATCCCCGGTCATTCCCACAGTTAATCCAGCTTTTTGATATTGTTGAACGAGATGGAATTTATCTTCCGGTAGAACCTCAGCATACACTTCGCAACCCTTGCCGTCGTTCCAGTGGGCGTCATTCAGTGATTCACCCGGACAAGCATGTTTGCCAATGCCGATCATTTCGGCGATCGCCTGCGCGGTGAGCAGTCCATCTCCGGTGATCATTACCACGCGGACGCCCAATTCTCTGATCCTGGCAACCAGGTTCTTCGAATCTGCCCGGGGGGGATCTTGAAATCCTACCAATCCAGCGATCTGGATGCCCCCCTCACTCTCAGCAGCAATGGCAAGCACCCGCAGGCCTCGCGAAGCCAGATACTTTACTGCTTGTTGATATTCATCATCAACTTTATCAGCAAGATTAGAGATGACCTGTGGTGCTCCTTTAAGTACGCGAAGCAGGTGACCATTTTCTTCGAAAATAGCTTCCGATCGTTTGGTGGCGGGTTCGAAAGGGATGTATTTTTGTCGGGATTCATTGATGCGGATATCCACCTGTTCAGAACGGGCTTTTTTGAGAATCGCAGTATCCAACGGATCCTGGGTGGCTTCATCACTGGCCATTACCGCCAGTCGGAGGACATCCTTTGATGAGTACGGTTGAAATGCCATTAGCTCGCTCACTTCCAATTTGTTTTCAGTCAGTGTTCCGGTTTTATCAGAACAAAGCACTTTCATGGAAGCCGCTTCTTCGATGGCATTCAAGCGGGTGACCAGCACTCCCTGCCGTGTCAGATTCAGAGCACCCAAGGCTGTTGAAACCGTGAATGTTGCGGGTAAAGTGACCGGTACAGACGCAACCAGCAAAATCAAGGCAAAGGGTAACATCGTTGTCATCGGGATGTGAACGATGATCGCATCGATCAGAGCGATTGTAACTAGAATGGCATCCAGGATCATCAGGTATTTGGCTATGGTAAAAATTATCTTTTCCAACTGACTGGCTGATTTGGCCGATTGCACAAGCTGAGCTGTTTTGCCAAAACGGGTGCGCGTTCCGGTGTTGATTACTACTGAAGATGCTTCTCCTCGGACAACGATTGTTCCTGTGTACACCGGTTGCCCATCTGTTACATCCACCGGCAGTGATTCTCCGGTCAGCGAAGATTGATCGAGCGATAGATGCCCAGTGATGAGCTGTGCATCAGCCGGGACGAAATCCCCCATTCGTAAATAGATGATATCACCCGGCACCAATTCAGAGCCTGGAACCGTTTGCCATTTGCCGTCTCGCAATACACGCGAAAAAACGGTTAACCTTTTTTTTAGTAGTTCGAGGGCATTCTGTGCTTTGTTTTCCTGGACTGTACTTATTATTGCATTGAATACGATCAAAAATCCGATGATCATTGCTTCGATATATTTCCCCAACACGAGTTCCAAGATAACACTGATCTCCAGCATCCAAGGCACAGGTGCCCAAAGTTTTTTTAGGAGGACCAGCCAGATATGCTTTTTTTCCTCGGGAAGCGAGTTCAATCCGAATTCATTGCGACGTTTCTCAACTTCATTTCTGGTCAACCCGGGAAGCGATCGACTGCTACTCTCTTCCGGGAGTACATTCACAACTGTTTTGTCTTTGACCTCTAATTCCATAAGACAAACCGACAAATCCTTTCAGAATAAAGCATAACAAAAGACGACAAGCTTTGCTTTAAAACAATAAAGAGCTGATATTAAATTTTCTTTAAGCGCTTATGGGAAAAATTACCGTGAACTTGCTGCCTTTATCGGGTGTACTGACCAAGAAAATATGGCCGCCTAGCGATTCTGTGATCGATTTGGCAATTGATAATCCCAGCCCTAACCCGGGAGCTTTCCAGGAAGGTTGCACACTTCGATAAAAAGGGATGAAGAGGTGTCGTTGGCTGTCAGCTGGGATGCCTATTCCGGTATCACTTACTGAAAAATGAACATTGTTTCCTAGTTGCTGTATCGATAAGGTTACCTGCCCGCCGGCGGGAGTGAATTTGATGGCATTATTCACCAAATTACCCAATACCTGTGCCAGACGGTTTGGATCATTTTCGATGGTTTCAGGAGCGTTGTCAATCTCAATTATCCAGGTGATCCCTTTCTGCCGGGCAGCTTCAGCCCATAACGGTACGAGGGTCTGCAGCCATTCTCTCACCTGAATGGGCTTAACCAGAATCTCCTGTGGTTCCAAACCACGATATGCCAGCGCCAGATCTTCCAAAAGGTGACCAATCCGATTAGTCCTTTCAGTCATACCATCCAGTAGCTCGTTACGCAGGTCATTATCATCGGCAGCTCCTGATTTCATCGCATGAATCGCTGTCCGAATGCTTCCCAATGGTCGGCCGATCTCGTGGATCAGGTTGGCGATCATCTGCTGTCGGGATTCCTCCAGCTCCTGCCTGCGTTCTTGAAGCCGATTGTAGGCATGCGTCAGGTCGGCCAATTCTTTATCTGCATCCTCTGGCAATAGTTGGCTCTTGCCTTCCAGTGGAGAATCTAGCATTGTTTTGGTTAGAGTTTTGAGGGGGCGGTTCACAGACTCTGATACAGCCAGTGCGATTAACCCCATTACCAACGAACTTAAACTGAGTATTCCCAGAATAATCCAGCGAATGGTCGCCAGGCTTTGTTCAATGTCCGTTATCCGTCTGTATATCCTAATCAACCCAGCCAACGATCCATCATCGTTGTGAACGGGAATGACTATATCGAGTATCTGTTCATGTGGAACGTCACCCGGTGTGACCTGCCACCAGGGGTTGATAAGCGAACTGTTTTCAGGGAGATGACCGATCTCTGTGCCAACCAGGACAAGGTCATCAGGGCGGGTCGTGGCTAAAAGGATATGATTTGTGTCCAGCAAACCGATCCTTGATGGCCGTTGGAAATGGATCGAGTCCAGCAAAGCCTGCGCATCAGACTGTGACCCCCAGACTTCTGGATGGTCAAGTACCAATCTTTCCACCAGGATTCCTTGATCGATCATCTCGTTTGCAAGGGTAGGAAGCAGCAATTGGTTCTCGATGATATAGAGCAGGGCTAGACCTAGCAATGGCAGCAGGACTAAAACAGGGAGAATTGTCGAGAAAAATATACGACGACGAAAAGAGGGTCTGGTTTTAGCCATCATTTGCAGCGACCAGTTTATAACCAATCCCGCGTACCGAGATCAGGTGGCTCGGGTTTTGCGGGTCTTTTTCGATCTTTTGGCGCAGCCAGCGGATGTTCACATAAACAATTTGCGGTTGGCCGTGATACTCGGCTCCCCAAACCCGAGCAAGCAGTTCTTCAATGGTAAATACCCTGTCTGGGTCAATCGCAAGCGCAAAAAGCAAATCGAATTCTTTTGGGGTAAGTTCAACGAGTTTGCCTGCGTGGGTGACTGTCCTGGATTTTGGGTTAATCGTCAGGTCGCCCACCTCAATCGCTTGAGACGGTTGATTAACTGATTGGACAGGCTTTGTCCTTCTTAGCACGGCGCGGATATGGGCAATCAGTACATCAGGGTCAAATGGCTTAGGCAGATAATCATCGGCACCTAATTCAAGTCCCACGATCTGATCCACCTGGCTACGGCGGGCGGTGAGGAAGATCACGGGCACGCCGATTTTGTCGTGGAAGTACCGCAATGCTTCCAATCCATCCATGCCCGGGAGCATGATATCGAGAAGTATGATATCAGGACGTTTTTGCTGGATCAAGGCGATGGCATCTTCAGCCGATGACGCGGTAAAGGTGGCATACCCGGCTTGTTCCAGGCTGAAAGCCAGGCTTCGCCTGAACAGATCGTCATCATCCACAATATAGATTAGCGGTTTCATCACGTTTTCCCGAAACTCTCGAGTATATTCCTCTATTGTAGGACAAAAAATGTTTGATTTCCATTGGTTATGATTCTTATGAAGAATTTAATATTTTTATAAGGTCATCCTATTTATTCAGAGTTATTTTCAATTTTATAAGGAGATGGGTATGCCTTCTGGGTTTACGATTGGTCCTCTGACCATTCATTATTACGGGATCATCATCATGCTGGGGGTGATCGCCGCTGCTTTCTTGGCACAAAGGCAGGCCAACCGCCGTGGAGAAAATGGCGAATTGGTTTGGGATATGCTTGTATGGGTGCTTATCATGGGCATCATTGGCGCCAGGCTTTGGCACATATTTACCCCAATGCCCTCCCTGGTCGCCCAGGGGATCACAACACACTATTACCTCACTCATCCGCTCGCCATTCTCGAGATCTGGAACGGCGGGCTGGGTATCCCTGGTGCGGTGATCGGTGGTGTGGTGGCTCTGTATTTCTTCTCGCGCAGACACCATATTTCTTTCTTCACCTGGTTGGATATCCTGGCGCCGTCGCTGGCGCTTGGGCAGGCGATTGGTCGTTGGGGGAACTTCTTTAACCAGGAATTGTATGGGGCACCAACCACATTGCCTTGGGGAATATACATCGATCCAGCTCATAGGCTTCCCGGTTATGCAAATGTGGCATATTATCACCCCACCTTTTTCTACGAATTCTTATGGAACCTGGGCAACATGGCTTTGCTTTTATGGTTGAGCAGGCGGTTTGGCGAAAAAATGAAATCCGGGGATATTTTCCTGGTTTACTTGCTCGTTTATCCATTTGGACGTTTTTTACTTGAATTCTTACGTCTCGACTCTTCTCAGATCGATGGAATCAATGCTAATCAAATGGTGATGCTGGTAGTCATGATTGCGGCAGGAATCACCCTATTGATTCGGCATTTGGCCGAGAAGAAAAAGCTTCCAGCTGTTACCAAGCCGGAAGCCAAACAGAACTCAGGAAAGGATTAACGCCAAGACGATTATTCCTTCTTGTCTTCGTCTTTTTTCTCTTTTTCTTCGTCTTCGCCGCTGATCCCTTTGCGGAAATTGTGCAGACCCTTGCCCAATTCTCCAGCGACTTTTCCGATTCGGCCTGGTCCGAAGAGCAACAGGACGATGACCAATACAATTACGATTTCCAGCCAACTCGGCATCTTGATTTTCTCCTAAGTAGAGTTTTTCAGTTTGAATGATTATACAAATTTTCGAGCATTCTTACATTAATGACCGATTTGTTGCTTATTGACCAAATCCTCTACCTTCAATATAGTTCTCCAGTGTATTAGTTCTGGATCTTTTTTCATTTATGTCAGCTTTTACAACATCACCGATCGAGATAACTCCAATCACTTTCTCTTTTTCGATCACTGGAAGGTGGCGAATATGGTGATCTGTCATTATATTCATGCAGTCTTCAATGGATTGTTCGGGAGTAACAGTGATTACCACCTTTGTCATATACTTACTGACTGCAGCATCGACCAGGCAACGCTCTGTTTCGGCGATTGATCGAACGAAATCGCGTTCTGAGACAATTCCTCTTAATTTGTCATCTTCCATCACCAATAGAGCGCCGATATCTTTTTCGGCCAATAAATTTAAGGCTTTGAGTACGATATCCACCGGCCTTACAGACCAAATATCGGCCCCTTTCCTAGTAAGCATTCTTTTACTGTAATCATTTTTACCTCCAATTAAGCGCGAGTAAATTATTCAACACAACAAAGGCGCAATGGAGAACTCTGGTTACGCGAGAAGCACCTTGGAATAATCCTCAGGCACCACACCGGGTGATTCAATATTGTGCGTCTTGTAAAATGCTTCGATGGTTGATGTGATCGCAATGGGGTCCATTTGCACACCTTCAAGTGCACGTTCGAGATCGATCAGACGAGGCGCTGGGAAGAAGAAGAAATCTCCGGAGATGTGGACATCATTCAAAATGCCTTCGTTATTGATGGCAGTAACGCGGATTAATCCGCCGGGGGTCTTGAGCATCTTCTGGATGACGTAGATGCCTTCAGCGATTTTCACTTGCTTGGAATTTGGGTTGCGTCGGTCATTCGCTGTGAGCCATTCGGGTGTGTTCATTTCAACCATTATTTCATCAGCTTTTGCCACCAGTTCATTATCCAATTGAGCGACATTCATCTTCCCTAATAGAGCTTCGAAGCGGGGCAGAACGTCATCTGCCAGATTCTGGTTTGATGGGATTTTGCCCGTTTCACGCAGGAAAGTGGTCAGGTTCTCGTACATCGTCTTGTATACCTTATCGCGGAATTTCTCGTCAGGTACACGTAGACATTTGGCCATCATGTCATAGTTGAAATCCTGGATGAAGTTGCCGACCAGGATCATCATGTCATCAATCTGGGCTGCACCTGTTCCAGAGATCTTGCGGCCCTGGGTGATAATGTCGTTTACTGGTTTGTACTCAGCGGGTACGCCGAATGCCTTGTAGGTATCCATGATGGGCTGCAGGAATTTCCTGTAGAACTCAGCCACATTCTTGGGAACGTCAGGTCGATCACGCCGTACGATCAACTGGAAGAATAACTGCATGCCATCCAGGTACACGGCACCGCCACCTACTTCGCGTCGAAAAACAGGAATATTATTGGTGGAGGTAAAATCCAGATCGATTTCAGCTTTGGCGTCCTGATGAAAGCCGATACAAACATAAGGAGTGGCGGGTCTCAGGATGAAAAGAGCTTCACGGCCAAGGTGAGCTGCTGCATGGTAGAGCGCCTGGCTAAGCTGCCAGGATACGGCGTCGAGAAAGTAAAAATTCATTTCGATAGCTCCTAAAATGATGTTATTTCCAATTATTAAGGACTGCGATGGCTCTTGCAACAACCTGGGGAAGTGCTTCTTCCACGCGTACACTTAGTCCCAGTCCAACTGACAGGTCTTCGGGCTGAATTCCGATCAAGTACAGATTCTCAGGTAAATTTCCGCGGATATTTGCTAGCCCCAGCACTTCTTGAAATGTGACCTGATGCTGCGACATCTTAATTCCTGAATATAGTGGAATCTTTTCTTTGCTGAGTTCAATCACCATTCCTGCAGGTTTCTTGGCATCAACCGAATCCAATAACAATAAATGGCTGCACTCTTCCACGATCATCAGCAGATTGAGGCCAAGAACTCCACCGTCGAGGAATTCGAATTCTGGAAAATCCCCGGATCGGGGTTCCAGGAGCCGAAGCGCCTGGATCCCCAATCCTTCGTCGCGGTTCAGAATGTTACCCAAACCGAGAACCACTTTGCGTTTAGTACCGGTAATCGGGGTCATCTGAAGCAGATATCCAGTCCGGTGGCTGTTTCAGAGACTTTGTCGCCATTGGCGTCAATCATATGGATGGCGCAGGCCATACACGGATCGAAAGAATGTATGGTCCGTAACACTTCCAGAGGCCATTCTGGTTTGGCAAGTGTGTGTCCAACCAGTGAAGCCTCGTAAGCGCCGGGCTGGTCTTTGTGGTCTCGTGGTGATCCGTTCCATGTAGTTGGGACGACCATCTGGTAGTTTTTGATCTTCCCGCCTTCGATCACGATCCAGTGACCCAGGGCGCCGCGAGGAGCTTCCATGTAGCCAAAACCTTCAGCGTGCAGAGGCCAGGTAGTTGGCTCCCATTTACTATCATCGAAGGTCTTGGTGTTGCCGGCTTTGATCTCAGCTACCAGGTCGTCGTAGTAAACGCGCATGGCATCAGCGAAGACTTTGGTCTCGACGGCGCGGGCTGCCGTGCGTCCCAGGGTGGAGAAGACTGCGGTGATTGGTACGTTGAGTGAGGAAAGGATGAAGTTGACCAATTCTTTAGTCTGTTCGTGACCGCCTGCGTACATAGCAAGCACACGGGCAAGAGGACCGACTTCCATCGGGGTTTCTGCCCAGCGCGGAGCCTTCAACCAGGAATATTGTTTTTCCACATCGAGGTAGTCATAGGGTGGTTTAGGCCCGGTGTAATTGAACCTGGTCTCACCTTTCCAGGGGTGAAGGCCTTTGTCATTGCCACCGTTGTAGTTGTACCACGAACGTGAAACAAATTCCTGCATGCGGGCGAAATCACGCGGATCTGGTTGTTCAATGTGGCTCAAGTCGCGATTCAGGATCACTGCTCTTGGAACAAGGAACTGAGAGACGTCGCTGTTATTTTCACCCGGGAACTCTCCCCAAGTTAGGAAATTTCCGAGACCTTCGCCGATAGAACCATACTCGAGGTAATAGGGGGCGATTGCCAGAAGGTCGGGCAGGTAGACTTGATCCACAAATGCGATCATCTTCTCGATGGAATCGTTGATGATCGAGAGACGCTCGGCGTTCAACGCGGTGTCGCTATTGGGATCGATGGGCATGGGTACACCGCCGACAACGAAGTTAGGGTGCGGGTTCTTGCCACCAAAGATAGTATGGATTTTTGTGGCGTCGCGCTGCCAATCGAGTGCTTCCAGGTAGTGAGCTACCGCTAGCAGGTTAATCTCGGGTGGAAGTTTGTAAGCCGGGTGTCCCCAGTAGGCATTGGCGAAAATGGATAGTTGACCGCTGTCGACGATGGCTTGTACTTTATTCTGTATTCCTTTAAAGTACGAGGGGGAGGAATTGGGCCAGGAAGAGATCTGCTGCTGGATGGTTGAGGTTTGAGCGGGATCTGCCTTCAAGCATGAGACCACGTCCACCCAATCGAGGGCATGTAGATGATAGAAGTGCATCACGTGATCGTGCACGTATTGTTGGGCGATCATCAAATTACGGATGAGGTTGGCTGCCTTGGGGATCTTGATACCCAGGGCATCTTCCACCGAACGGATGGAAGCAAATGAGTGGACGGTGGTGCAGACGCCACAGGCACGCTGCGCAAACGCCCAGGCTTCGCGTGGGTCGCGGCCGACAAGTATCTTTTCGATGCCGCGTACCATTGTTCCGGAGGAATAAGCCGCTGTGATCTTGTTAGTCGCGTCCAGGCTGGCTTCGATACGCAGGTGTCCTTCGATTCGGGTAATTGGGTCAATAACAATTCTTTGTGCCATGGTTGTCTCCTACTCTTCCAAAGCGTCGGCTACCATCTGAGCCAGACCAGTGATCTTCCAATCGAGTTTGAAATGGTCGACACAATCTGTGAACTGCAGGCGGCAGTTGGAACAGGTCATGGTAATGGTATCTGCGCCTACGGCGTTCACCTGATCGATCTTCAGCTTGAAGGCATCGTAGCGGATAGGATCGGCATCTTTGATGGCGATCACACCACCACCGCCACCACAGCAGACGGACTGCTCGCGGTTAGGCGACATTTCCTTGAATGCGTTCGGGGCAATAATTTTCAAAATTTCTCTTGGCTCATTGATGTGGCCGCCTTTACGCTGGATCTTGCAGGCGTCGTGGAAAGTGATGGTGCCTTTGCCGTCGAAGAAACCGGGTTTCAGTTTGATGCGACCGCTTTCGACCAGTTCGCCAAGAACACCGGTGATGTGGATGACTTCAAAATCATTGGCTTCGGGAATCCAATTGGCAGCATGCCATCTCAGCGCATCATAAGCATGGCCACATTCGGTCACCACGATACGTTTAACGCCCAGCTCACGAGCCCCTTCGAGGATACGGTTGATGAACAGCTTGGTGTGTTCCACGTTGCCTTCGTAGAAACCGAAGTTGACCACTTCACGAGCTTTGCTGGAAATGGTCCATTTCTCACCGGCGGTGTTTAGAACCTTGGCGATGGCGGCGATGTTGGTGGGAAATTTCATTACCTCGATGGAGGAGAAGACAACCATTGTATCCGCGCCTTTGACATCGCGTGGGATATCCACCTCCCATTCGTCAGCCACCCATTCCATGCGCTGATCCCAAACATCCTCAGTCATACCCAGCGGGCTGCCTTCCTGAAGTTGTTTATTTACAGCAGCCATAAGGTCAGCTGGTACGAGACCGGCAGCAGCCATTCCAGCGCGGACTTCATGCAGCAACGAGCCGAGATCAATTCCCATGGGGCAAACCATCGAACACTTATTGCAGACGGTGCAGGCGTAGTAATTTAGCTTGCTCCAGTGTTCCAGATCTTCATCTGTGACGCGTTTATTTACTCCGAGCAAGGTTTTAACCTTACCCACCAGGGTAAAACGCTGTTCATAAGCGCGACGCAGCAGTTCGATCTTCCAGACAGGGGCGTATTCAGGGTTGCCGCTGGATTGGTAGAAATGGCAGGCTTCCGCGCACATTCCGCAGCGGGTGCAGGCTTCCAACTGTGAGGCGACCCAACCGCCTGTTTCCTCAACAAAAACGTCCATTGCTTGTTTCGTTACAGTGGTCATGGGAGTCCTCCTAAGCCTTTACACCGCGTTTGCCAAATTCCTCTCCATGGATGGTCTTGGAGAAGAAGTAGAAAATGAAGTGAGAGATCCGGCTGAAAGGAATCCAGATCAGCAGGAAATCCACGCACAGCATATGGATGCTGTAGTTCACTTCGTAGCGGAAGAATAGATGATGAGTAAGGATGTAACCGGTAATCATAGGCAGAAAGACAAAAAGCAGGTTCAGCCATTCAGCAGGTCCAGAAATCAGTTTCAACACAGGGTTGATCAGGCGGTTGATGAACAGAACGACCATGGCGCAAATGGTTACTGCAGCCATCCAGTCTACAATAGGAAGGGGCAGGGTGCTCCACCCGAAGCCGAGCAGGCTTTTCCAAACCAGCATATGAGCGGTTCCGAGGATGAGAACCACAAATAGACCAAGGTGGAAAATGCCGCCGGCTATATAGATCAGCGGGTTTTTTTTGAAGGTATTCTTAACCCAGGGGATGAATGGCCAAATGAGAAAGGATTTCAAATAAGCCATTACAACGCCACCGGCTTTACTTCCCTTGTTTTTCACCTTATCAGGGCTCCAACCCAGGAAGATAACCCGCACGAGTCGGTAGATCATCCCGGCAATGAAGATCAGCAAAGAGGCCTGAAACAAGGGACCGCGCGCGAATGTAAGTACATCAGTCCAGGTCATTGTAGCCTCCTATTCCTTTTTTTCTTCCGGATGTTTCTTTGCAGCTTTTTTCTGGGCTGAATTGGCCGCAGCAGCACCCAGACCGATCACGGCACCGGCACCTGCGGCAGCGCCAACCAGCACCGCAGTGGGCTTGTCAAGAATAGCTGACTGCCCTTGATAAAAGCCACCCCCATCCCAGAAGTTGGGTTCTGAGCAGCCAAGGCAGGGGTGACCCGATTGAACAGGGAAGGACAATCCCTGGCTCCACTTGATCACAGCACAGGCGTTATAAGTTGTAGGACCCTTGCAGCCCAGCTTGTAGAGGCAATAGCCTTTTCGCGCGCCTTCATCATCATACGAGGCAGCGAACTTGCCGGCTTCGTAGAATGGGCGGCGCAGACAGCGGTCGTGAATGGTGTTCCCGTAGAACATCTTTGGTCGATGCAGGTTATCCAGTTCGGGTAAAGCACCAAAGACCAGGAAATGAAGCAGGGTACCGGTAAATGCTTCCGGAATGGCCGGGCAGCCGGGAATATTGACCACGGGTTTATCTTTGATCACTTCCCAGACGCCTTTGGCACCGGTTGGATTGGGTTTTGCCTTTGGCAAGCCTCCGAACGCGGCACAATTGCCAGTAGCAACAATTGCCGCGGCACCAGCAGCAGCTTCTTGCAGCAACGATAATGAGCTTTTCCCTCCGATGGTGCAATATATTCCGTCGTCTTTCGGGGATACGCTGCCTTCCACTACAAGAATGTACTGACCGGCGTATTTTTTCATGGCGGCTTGTTTGGCTTCTTCAGCCTGGAATCCGGCCGCAGCCGATAATGTTTCGTGATATTCAACTGTAATCGAGTTCAAAACCAAATTTCCCAGGGTGGGAGATTGGCTACGGGTTAAAGCTTCACTACAGCCGGCACAATCCTGCAATTCAAGCCAGATAACCGGCAACCGGGGTTTTTCCGAAAGCGCCTTGGCGACCAACTGGGCAGGAGCGTAGGCTGAACGAAGATTTCCACCGATGATATTCTTGGCAGAAGGCGGCAAATATTCCAAGCCCATCATTCCAGCCATTAGGCCGCAAAGTTTCATGAAATCCCGGCGGGACACCCCATCTTTATTTAGTTCGTTTGCAATACTGTCTTCTGACATGGTTCCCTCCAAACGAATATTAAACAATCGGGATCGGAAGCTGAACACTTCCCTCGATCCTGCAAAAACCTATTGGTTTTCAATGAATAATTTTCTATGTGGTACGAAGAAGGCTCTTCGTACTTTTACAGTAATGAGGTTAAGCGCAGGAAATATTCTCTGCTTCCAGTTTTGCCTGATAGGCTGCTACTCCAGCAGCACCAGTTGCCAGAGATGCTTTCTCGGTATCCCAGTTGGATGGCTTCAATTCGGCCACCCAGCCTTCGCCATAAGGATCGTTGGTTGCCAGGTTGGGGTCGGCGGCTAGTTTTTCATTGGCACGCAGCACCACACCTGTTATTGGTGTGGGAACCGGACCGACGAACTTGCTGCTTTCAATGGTGGCAAGACTCTTTCCCTGCAGTACTTCCTGTCCGATGTTCTTGGCTTTGACGGTTAAAGCAGCAAGTTTGCCACCTGAGAGCTTGGCTGCAACAGCGGTGATACCAACACGAACAACTCCGCCGTCCATTGGCTTCGCCCAAACATGTTTCTCAACGAGGTAATAAAGATCGTCAGGTAAATTACATCCTCTTACAATTGCCATGGCTCCTCCTCAATAGTCAATAATTAGAAAGTAAGCACTGTTTTACATTCTTCAGCGACCTGCCACATTGTGGCTCCGCCGACCAGCTTCACGCCGTCTATCAAATCTTCAGGTTTAAGGTCGTGAAGTTCCATCGAGGCAGTGCAGGCCAGGAATTCTACGCCAGCGTCCATTGCATCTTGCAGGAATCCGCTTACCGGTTTGCCGCCATCCTTAGGGAACACAGTTTCGGCTACACCTTTTTTCAACAGCAGGGTGCCATCGATGGTGAAGAACATGGTCACTTCGTTTTCCATGGCGATAGCCAGGCTGGCGAAGAAGAAGGGAGTGGCGCAGCGGTGAGGTGTATCGGGTCCACTGGTCATAATGATCATTACTTTATCGTCTGCCATTTTTTTCTCCTTTAGTTATTAGAAGGACAGAGTCATTGCGTTTTGGCTGGCGTAATTCAAGAAGGTGGCTGCGCCTACCACTTCGATACCATCGATAAGGTCTTCCTTTTTGATTCCCAACACATCCATGCTCATCTGGCAGGCGAACATCTTGACACCACCTTCAATGGCCATATCCAGTAGTTCGCTTAATTTGGCGACATTGGCCTTCTTCATCCATCCATTCATCATGCCGGTGGCGACGGCGGTCATTCCAGGTAGAACACCCAGAATATTGGGGACAGAGATGCCGGGGATGGGTTGTGGCATGGCTGGGTTGGCCAGGGGAGCTACCTGTAATTTGTCGGCATTGCCCTTTTTGAGGATTTCGAGGCCATAGAAGGTAAAGAAGATAGCTGCTTCCATATCCAGGGCCATGGCTGCAGTGGCCAGGATCAGGGGGGGATAAGCAAGGTCCATGGAGCCATGCACAGCGATAATTGCTAATCGGTTACTTGTATTTGTTGCCATAAATTCTCCTTTTGTTAATAGGCCAATACGTTGGTGGCTTCAGCGCATTCTTTTACAAACGAAGCGGCATTTACAACTGTTGCGTCGGGGATAAATTCTTCTTCAGGATTTATCTGACTTGATTTCACACAGGGACTACAGACGAATAATTTGCCTCCATTTTCAATATAGATGTCGAGTAACTCTTTTAAGGCAGGAAAACCGGCTGCAAATACATGTTTGGCGCAACCTTTGCGGATAAGCATCATACCGTTGGTCTGGAACCCAAGCACAACCTCGACATCCGAGGCTTAGGCTGCCGTGGCCATAACAAAGGGGATGGTGGCACGTTCGGGGTCTTCAGGGTCGTACGTGCACATCAAGATTAATTTGCCGTTTTTCTCCGCCATTTGGTCCTCCAATAAATATAACTTCTGATTTATCACTTGCGTTTAATGAAGAAAATAAATTTGTCGCCGTCTTTTTCATGAGCGACCAACTCGTGGCCCGTTTTTTCTGTCCAGGCTTCGATATCAGGCAAGGAACCGGGATCCGTCGCTATCATCTTCAATATCTGACCTGCCTGCAAAGAATCGATTGCCTTTTTTGTCTTTAAGATCGGCATTGGGCAAGACAATCCGCTGCAATCAAGCTCTTGATCAAATTTTTCTGCCATTTCAATCTCCTTTTTCTGAATTATTCTTAAGGCTCGGATGGATCGCACTTATCTCGGCGATCTTCTCAAGCCGGCTAACCAAATCGGATCTTTCGCATAACATTGACTGTACAGTTTCGGTGACCTTCGGCGCCCATTCTTGCACCTGTTCCTGTTGCGCATGTTTCAAGATTGGGATCTCTTGCGTTGCTATTTGCGCTTCTTTTTGATCCAGGTTATATTTCCTTACTACAGTAGTAATTGCTTCCTGCGCTTTTTCTGTATTGTGAGGAGCGATATAAAACTGGCCAGTGACCAACCAGGCAACGTTTTGCCCATCCATTTTAATTGGTGAGCGCATGTAACAAAGTCCGGCGTGGCACACGTGAAATGCTGGATTCCTTGTTGTTTTCAAGGCAATCTTTTTCCACGATTCCTGGCAAGCTTTGCGTGTCTCGGGATTTAAAAACATCATTCTGCAGAAGGGATTTGAAAAGCTGGGCTGTGTAAGAGGTTCTCCCTCGAGGTTCACTGAGATTGCGCCCACGCCAAGGATACCGGCAAAGATCCCCTGTAACCTTTCGACACAATCCACCGGAAAATCGTTCACTTTTATAATCGGAGCGGTGGGTTCGTTCTCTCCATTGATCGGCTCACCGAGCAATCTGGATATTTCAGAGCGGGCAAAACGCCATTGATTCCCGACTTTGACCCCTTTGATGCGACCATCATTCAACATACGATAGATCGTGATGCGATCGACCTTGAATAGATCCTGCACCTGCTTTGTAGTCAGAAGCTCGTCCATGTAAAACCTTTGTTATTTAATGTTATATGGTGTAATACAATGTTATAGTAGCATAGATTTGGGGATTAATTCAAGATAAAACCGATAATATTAAGGTTTTTAATCTCCCGCTATAATCAAAACAAAAACCTCTCCAGTAAAAAATGGAGAGGTTCATGATCGGTTATTTCAATTAGTCATGTTGCAATTGCCGCACTTTCATTGATCGTTCCTCCAATTGTTCGATCAACACGGTACGCATTAGATTGCAAACTTCAACGATCTTGGGGTTGGCCAGACGGTAATAAATTTCTTGACCATGGCGCTCTGAAACAACCAGCCCTCCTCGGCGTAAGATGGCCAGATGGCGAGAAACCGCGCTCTGGTTGATCCCGGTCAGATTGACGATCTCGTTTACGTTTTTCTGCCCATCGAAAAGGATGTGAACAACCATTTGTCTGCCAGCGTGACTCATAGCACGGCAAAGCTCTGCTTGCAATTCATAGACAATACTCTCGTTCATACTCAATTCTCTCCGATGGTGCAATCAGATTGATTAATGTAATTTTTCAGTCTGATCGATCAAACTACCTTTAATGTATTGATTGATGGCTGTATCGATATCGTGAACATCAGTAACCACTGGAGTGATATTTATTCGTCTCATGCTTTCATAGGCGCCCCTTCCCATTCCGCCACAGATCAGCACCTGACAATCTGAAATAGTCCCGGCCATCTGGGCATGCCTTTCGTGGTGGGCTTCATCCAATCCGTGATTTTCTCCATGATGTTCTTCGTGCTCTTCACCGGAAAAATGGTTATGCCCCAGCTTTTCACGCATCTCACGATCAGTCACTTTATTATTCTCAATTGTAAGTACCAGGTAATGAGAAGCCCTTCCAAAGTGTTGGCTGATTGTTTTTCCATCATCAGTAATGACAGCGATTTTCATATTTTCTCCATTGGAACAACAAAATGCCGGCCGCCGGGTTCTTCCCATGAATCGACTGGATAAATTACCAAAATTAATTGGGATTTTTCTTGTGATGGATTGATCCAGCGGTGAGGTAAATGCGCTTCGAATATCAGGCTGTCACCTGGTTCAAGTAAGTAATCGAGATTATCGACGGTGTACAAAACCTGACCTGTGAGGCAGTATACGAATTCATGCCCGGTATGGACAATCGCCTGTTCACCGCTTCCCGAACCGGGATGAATGGTCACAACAAATGGCTGCACAACATTACAGCAAAGGTCCTTTCCCAAGTTCTCTATCTGAGTCTGCCCGAAATTCGATTGAAGTCTTTTTGCCTTTTGGGTGTAGACCACATGGAGTTTTTCCGGTTCAGAGTCAAAGAAAACAGAAATGGGTACATTCAAGGCCTTGGCGAGTTGCTGTAGCGTGCTAACTGACGGCGAGGTTTTTCCATTCTCGACCAGGCTTAGAGTGTTGATATTTAGACCGCTTAATTCGGCAGTCCTTTTGAGCGAGAGATTGCGATCAACCCTCAATTCTCTTATCCGTAGCCCGAGAGCAGCTTCAGAGGATTCGTTGGAATTATCACCTTCAAGTACTGCGCTGGGAATCCGTGAATCGACTTTGACATCCATCCGTTCACCATTGTGAATTAATTGGTAAATTAGTTATTAATATATGTTATATATACTAATCTGTTCACAATTTGTCAAGGCCTACATCTTTTCAATGTCAAGCTGGTGGTTCCACATCCTTCTTTTGCTGGAAAAGGGATTTAATTCGTGACGCCACCAATTTATAAACCGGACAACGGTCATAAAATGCGCTAAATATTAAAAGAGCAGCCAAAATGAAGAGGGGGATTGATTTTCCTGTGTACCAACCAGCAATTGCAGCACCAAGACCAAGCAGAGTTCTTAAGATGCGTCCAATCGGTGTCGGCGGCATTATCACTGGTTTGTGGCCGTTGAGCGCAGCTTCGAAGATTTTATTCAGCATATCCGCTGATTGCATCCCTGTGCGGCGGATTATCTCCTTGCCGCCTGAGAATCCCAGCACTGTTGGGATGCTCATAACTCCCAGATGTCTCAAGACTTCGGGTGAATCATCCGCATTGAGTTTGAGGATTTCCACTCTACCCTGGTATTTTTCACTTGCCTGTTTGAAAGCTGGCTGCATGGCGCGACAGGGAGCGCACCAAGGCGCCCATAGATCAACGATCAATGGTTTCTTGCTATATTTGATGCGTCTTTGGAATTCTGCTTTTTTCACGTGTTCCTCACAAATTATTCGAGGACACTTTTTCAGTGTCCCCGGTCGGAAGAGATGGAATTATGGATATCTTATTTCTTATTAGTATTGATCTTCAATAAAGCGTAGAGCGGGCAAAAACCAATAATGCCGGTGATCAGGGCAATGGCTGCCAATACGACAAACACAATTCCAAGAGTTCCACTGACCACATGCAAGAAATACAGTGCCAACAAGACAACACCCAGTACAACACGAATTACCCGATCAAGAGCTGATTCATTTGTTTTCATCACTTATCTCCATTTCATATCTTTTTATATCTGTTTTGATGTGTATTGAGGAGAAAAGTAACATAAAATGTAACGCAGTGCGCAGTTATGCATCCATAACTGTGAGTGATTTTTCAAAGACAGTTGAGGTTAACATGCATGAAAAAAGGTTCAATCGTGAAATTGAGCGGCTTCGCGATCCGGAGCGCTTGAAAAGGTTGGAGGTAAATCGAGTCGTTGACCTGGCTAAAGCAGGTTTAGCACGGAACAGCAGCGTTTTAGATATTGGGACTGGATCCGGCGTTTTTGCGGAAGCGTTCGCGAAACAGGGTGTGAAGGTATCAGGGATTGATGCCAATCCGGAAATGCTTCCGGTGGCATCAACGTATATCCCTGCGGGCACCTTTGAAGAGGGTATCGCAGAAGACCTTCCTTATAGCGATGACTCATTTGACCTGGTCTTTATGGGTTTGTTGCTGCACGAAACCGATGATCCTCAGAAAGCTGTCAATGAGGCATTCCGCGTAACCCGCCGCCGTTTGTCGATACTGGAATGGCGCAAAGAAGAACAGCCCTTTGGTCCGCCTCTTGGCGATCGCCTCTCTGAACAACAAATCGCTGCCTTCGGGCATGAAGCCGGGTTTAAAGAAATCACAATTAACAAATTGCGAGATCTGGTACTTTATTGTCTGGAGAAATAGCAAAGGGCACAGTAAAAAATCACATTCACTTGGTGGAAGAGCAGATATTTCAGAGCTATCGGCGCATTATGGTATATGGCTCAACGAAGCTCTGACTCTGATGCGTAACGTGGCTCAGATAACTTTGGCCATCGCCTATGATCAGCGCTTTGTGGTGCAGGCTCATTTCGGTGAAAAAGTGAAGGAGGAGTTGAGAGATTCGATCACGATGTAAAACTGTCCATTCATTCTAGTATCATCGATTTCTTCAAAGCTCTTTTACCTGCTTTCACTGAATTCTCAACTCCACCCAATTGTTGAAAGAATAATGTTAATATCTTAAAAAAACCGCTTTCCGCAAGGAAAGCGGCTCCTCTTCACTTTTCTATTCGCGTTTTACTTCATTACCGGTCGAAACTTATACCCGTACACCAACATGCCGCGTTCGTCGCCGTCCTGACGGATTTTGCGGGTGACCATTTCCACTGGCATACCAATCTCCACCGGTTGTTCACCGAGGTCTGTAAGCTGCGCGGTGACCATCGGGCCCTCGTCGAGGGCGACCACGGCCACGGTGTAGGGAATGTTTTCTTCATAGCCGGCAGGGGCGTCACGCATCACGGTATATGAATAAACTTTGCCTTTACCGCTGAAGGCGTACTGGGTTTTGGCTTCGCCGCCGCAGTGCGGACAGACGTCGCGGGGCGGAAAAATCTTGGCATCGCAATGGGGGCAAATTTCACCGACCAGCGCGTATCTCTGTTGTTTTAATCTCCAATGTCTCGGAACTTCCATTTTGAACTCCATTTCTACATTTCGTTCACTTGCAAGCGTAAGTTTAGACTTGGAGGTCTATCAAAACCTATCAGTTTTCCACTATAAAATGAACCCGGCTATCAGCCGGGTTCCAATTCAATAAAGCGGAGCATCATTTCTTTTTGGTCGAATAGCCTATGGTCAGGGTCATAAACAGTCCAAAGAGACCCAATAATACAACCATCAGATCATAGCCGATCAGCAGGGCCATACTTACGGTCAGCGCTAAAGGCGCCTGTGCTTCTGTCACCCGTCCGGAAGCCAACCCTGAGATAGCTGCTACACCGCTGCAGCCCACGATCATCAATAGTGCCAACCCGGCGGTTATGGCAATGGGTTTAATGTAGCTGCGTTCGCGGATCGCTGCCCACAATAGGGTGGCAGCTCCAACGATCACCATGAATCCCAATTCAGCAGGCAGCATATAATCCACTAGCAACTGATGAGCGCTAATGGAACCAACGATGCCAGTGATTACCATGAAAATAACCGGCAACCACACCAACGTCGTCCCGGTAATAGCAAGAATGAGTGAGAACGTTTTTTTCTTCTCCATGGTTCCCTCCACTTCTATGTTTTCAATATAACCACAGGAGTGGAGGATACAAGCAAAAAGCACCCGTAAAGGTGGGTGCTTTCGAAGTTTGTTAGAACGACTTTCTACCCTTGGATTGTCCTCTCGTTCTTATGAACAGTTTCCAGTTCGGATTTTCGGTTTTTCAGCAATAGTGCGATGCCCACCATCACCACGCTGATAGCAGCGGTGACCAGGAAAGCTTTACTGTAACCGCTGGCGCCGTTACCTGCCGCTGCACCTGAAGCCGCAATGGCGCCGATCAGTGAAGCGCCAAGCAACTGTCCGGTACTCGAGAAGATGGCCACCACACCCTGCGCAACAGAGCGTTCTTCGGCTGTGGTTTCATTGAGCATTACGTAACGCAATGGAGCGCCCAGCAACGAAGACAGCCCAAATCCGATCAATACGCCGGAGAGGATGAAAAGAGCCATATTGCCCGGGAAGAACCCAAGCAGCGCCATTCCCATCGCTGTGATGAAGGTTCCCGATAGGATGACAACACGCGAACCAAGCTTGTCGAGCGTGCGACCAGCGAGTGGTGACCCCACTGACATTGCCAACACCACCGGCATCAGCAACCAGGAGGAGTTGCTATCTGTTATGCCCCTGGCAGCCAGGGTGACCACAGCGAGCAGTGGGATGTAGACCAATCCCGCTTCAGCAAAACCACCGCCACTCGAAAGGGCATAGGTGAGCAGCAATTGCCGGCGGTTGAACAATTTCGGTGAAAGCAGGGGATTCTCCGCCCGTTTTTCAACCAACACGAGTACTACCAGCAAAACAACGAACGAGATAAGGAAGGGAAGTACATTGATCGAGATCAAGCTGGTCAGGAAGGTACTGGTATCGAGCTGATTGATCGCTAACGCCAGGCTGGCTAGCGTCAATGCCAGAATGGCCACCCCGGCCCAATCAAATTTCTTACCCGCATCGATCTTCATTGAGGGAAGTCCTTTTAGACTAAGAGCGATTACCATTGCAGCGATGGGTAGATTGATGAGGAATAACCAATGCCACGATGCAAAACTGAGGATCACTCCACCCAATATGGGGCCGATGATAAAGGCAATTCCGAAAACGGCGCCGATCAAACCAAGCGCGCGGCCACGTTTCTCAGGAGGAAAGGTGTCGCCTATGACCGCACTGGCTACCGGGAAGATGCCGCCTGCGCCGAAACCCTGAATGGCACGCCCGACCAGGGCAATAAAAAATAAACTACTCGGTGCCAGAGCCACCATCAGCGAACCGATGGCAAAGAGAGTCACGTCCAATATGTAGATGGCACGGCGCCCAAAGCGGTCAGAAAGCTTTGCCATGAGCGGAGTACCCATTAAATTAAAGAGTACGTAAATGCTGAATATCCAGGCCAGGGCACGTTCGGTGATGCCAAAGTAAGATCGTATCGAGGGTAACGCGGGCGAGATGATGGCGATATCGAGCGCTCCCATCAGTACACCAATAAATAATATGGGCAGCGTTTTGTTGTTGTTTTTGTTTTCCATGTGGGCTTCCTTTGTTCGATGTATGGTTTTAATGTTTTACACCGCGTGCCAGTTCGAGTATATCCTTGCGAGTGGCATATGTCTGTACCAGCTTGCCATCGCGCATTTGCAGTACCCTGTCCACAAATTCAACCATGCGCAGGTCGTGGGTGACCATGATACCGGCGCGGTTCTGTTCGTGTATGAGACCAGCGAAGGTTTCAACCACCTGGTAAGCCCGCTCGGTATCCAGACTGGCGGTGGGTTCATCAGCCAGTACCAGGCTGGGGTTGTGGATGAGGGCACGGGCGATGGCCACGCGCTGCTGCTGCCCCCCTGACATTTGTCCGGGAAGGTTGTTCATGCGTTCGGCCAGACCCAGCCGTGCCAGTAGTTCGCGGGCACGTAGGCTGCCGGCTTTGTCCAGTCGGTGGTTCAGGCGCAGCATTAATTCCACGTTCTCCACTGCGCTCAGATAGGGTACCAGATTGTTGGCCTGGAAAGTGAATCCGATCTTTTCGCGGCGCATGGATACCCGCTCGATCTCGTTCATTACAGCCAGGTCGATGCCATCCAGCAGTATGCGGCCGGAAGTAGGCTTGAGCAGTGCAGCCAGGATGGAGAGCATGGTTGTCTTGCCTGATCCGCTGGGTCCGACCAGCGCGACGAATTCCCCTGGTTTGATCTGCAGAGAGACGTCGTCCACAGCGTGAATGGTGCCTGAATCGCTCTGATAAGTTTTTACGACCGATTCGGTTTCGAGCGCGTAAGTATGAGAGTTGGTAGTTTTCATCAGTTCAGCCCCAGTGCCTTGAGTGGCTCAATACGCACGGCGTATCGGATGGAGACTAACCCGCCCGCTGGTCCAATGAGTAGTAGCGCCGCGATGGCGATGGCTGAAGTAGTGCCATTGAAAACGATTGGCACAGTCGGAGGGAAGGTTAATGAGAAAAGAAAAGCGAGACCACTGCCGATGGCGACACCTACAGCGGTCACCACCATGATTTGGATGATCGACGCGGCTCCCACAAGGGGGTTGCTGGCTCCAATGGCTTTGAGCACACCGATTTGCGCCACCTTTTGCAACACCTGGATCTGGAAGAACCCGCCGATTACCAGTACGCCGATGAACAGGGTGAACGCGCCCTGCGTATTGAGCGTACTTTGCTGGGCGGAATATCCGGGCAGTGCCTGGATGGCTTCGCTCAGCGTTGCGGTTTCTACGTTGTTCACCTGAGAGGTAATCCGCGCGCTCACTTCATCGACCGTCTTAGGGTCTTTGAGTTTGACAATAATGACGTTGGTGACTGGGTTTGTGCTATTGACCTCGGCTTCTGATTTTGGACGCATTCGGTCCCAGGTAAAGAAGGGGATGAAGATGCTCGGTTGTAAAGAATACTGCTCACCATCGGTTAATCCCACCACGCGCAAGTTGTAGGTTTCATCCTTGGTACCCTGGGTCACGCGCAGGGTTAACGTGTCGCCAACCTTCAAACCGCTACGCAGGGCAGTGTTGCGGTCGATGATCACTTCCTTTGCCAGGTCGGTGCTGAGCTGGTTTCCCTGAACCACCTTGGGTTCTCCGGGCTGGCCGGGTTCCACACCCAGAAGGGCTACTTTAAGTGTTTTGGAGGGATCTGATAAGACGAGATTAGCGGATGCTGTGCCCAAGGCGCCGACAGCTTCCACCCCATCCACGCGGCGTACAGCAGCGAGTTGACTACGGTCGAGCCGACTGGCCGAGATGAGTAGATCAGAGCGGGACTGGTAGACTAGCAGTTGCGCGTCAAGTTTAGAAATGAATTCACGGTTGCCGTTGCCTAACCCTTCACCGAGCGCCGCGATGAAGAGCACCAGCAAGGTGATAAGCGCGATCACCAGGCTCACGAGCAGGAATCGTCCGCGGTTGCGCCAAATCTCTCGAGTGGCTAAATAAGCCGAGATGGATAGAGTCTGTTTCATAAGTCGCTTTCAGTCTTTCTAAGGTAGGAATTTGACCGCGGCTGTCATCCCCCAGCGTAGGCGGGGATCAGTCTGTGTGAGTGTGAGCGTGACCGTGTATGTGATATCACCGCGCTGTTCTTCAAATCGGCTGTTGATGTGGCTAACCGTTCCGATGAGGGTGAGTTCAGGCAGGGCATCAAACACAATCTCCACTTTTTGCCCAACGCTTATGTTGACTACATCGGCTTCGGTAAGATTGTTAGTCTCAATCACCCAGGAAGAATAATCGGCCAGCGACATTACAGTCTGCCCAGCGGCTACCTGCTGGCCAACGATGATGGAAGGATCCACCACTGTGCCAGACATGCTGGCGCGAATCTCTGTAGCAGCAAGAGCAGCCTGGGCGCTGGCAACCGCCGCGTTGGCAGTGGCAAGGCGAGCCTGGGCAGCTTCCAACTGGTTTGGATCGATGCCATTGGCAACCCGATTAAAAGTTCGTTGGGCGTCGTCTAATTTGGCCTTTGCTACATCCAATTCAGCCTTTGCTGTTTGTACATCCAGCGGATCTGGGGCAGATGAGTAGTAATTGAGTAATTTCTGCAGGTTGTCACGGTCAATACGCGCCTGCGCCAGATCCTGAATCACTTGAGCCTTCTTGGTGTCATTGTCCGGAGTCTCGGCCATCTTCTTTAGCCGGTCTTCCAGATCAGAAATTTTGTTATTAAGGATGGTCAATTTTGCCTTGGTAGCCGCAATCTGATCCGCGGAGCCACGTGTTTTGGAACTGTTCCAGTAGTTACTGAGAGCGGTGTTGTATTCCGCCTGGGCTTTGGCAAGCTCTAACGCAGCTTCTGAACCGCTAAGAGAGGAATACTGGATATCGTCAAGCGCCTGGCTGGCTGCCAGGGCTTCCTGTTGAGCTTGTGCGAGCGCGAGCAGCGCGTCAGCATTATTGCTCAGGCGGGCCAGGATGGTACCCTCGACCACTTGTTGACCATCTTTCACCAGCACTTCCGAGACAGTCCCCGCTACCTGGAAGGACAGATCGATAGCGCGCACCGGAGCGAGCTGCCCTTCGGCGATCATTGAATATTGTGGCGCGGCGGGTGTACTGGTAGCGGTTTTCCCGGAGGAACAGGCTGCCAATAAAGCGGATATGAGTACAAGGATAAGCAAAGTTGAAATATTCTTTTTCATTTTTTAACTCCCTGAAAGGGTTACTTATTAATGGAACCTACCGGACCTTCAAAGTCGCTATCCCAACGCGTGGATAGAATACCTGAAAGAATCAGCTCGAGAGGTGGATGATCGGCTATGTCATCGTAGTAATAAGGTAATTCGATCTTTCCACTGCGGCTGATGATAAACATCCCTGACATCTGCATAGCATCCTGACCTTGGGGGGGGACTTCCACTGGATATCCCTTGCGCCGACTGGCCGATACGGCTTTCAGCACTCGAAGGTTCAAAAAAGTCTGAAACACAGACCCCCGTTCTAGCCCGTACGCGCGGTAGGAGGCGCGTTCCGGGTCTGCCAGGCAATAAAGACCATGGGCGAAAGCGACTGCGAATTGAGCGGTCGTTTCAACTGTTCCTTGCGTGACAACGGCGATCTCCAACCCTGCAGCACGGATGCGATCCTGGTTCACTACTAATTCACTGAGCATTTCCTTGCACTGGGTGCAGCCAAAATGGCGCGTAAATGCCAGCAACAGTGGTTTCTTCTGCCAAAGACTTGATATCTGAACTGGTTTTCCTGTGGTATCCAGTAATGTAAGGTCTGGTGCGGGTTGGTTGAAGTTGAGATGTTTTATTTTGGCCATTTTTCACCTTATTTATTGATTACAAAATAATTATATAAATTAAATCTGATTTGGGCGAATTTTGTACAAGGTTTTTATGTGTAAATAAAGTCTTCAGGCTGAAGCAGGGTTTTCAAGTTTGATGTAAAATGAAAAGAAGGATTCATTTTTTCCGAATTCGAAAACCCAATTTGTATGGAGCAATCAAATATGGCAGATAGCAGGAAACGTCTTATCACAGCAGAAGATCTCTACGAGATCAAACCGATTCAATTTGTGCGCCTTTCACCAGATGGTCGCAATATTATTTTTACCTGCAAGCGGGTTGATCGTAAAACCGAGAAAAAATTCTCAAACCTTTTCATTCTCCCTGCCGCTCCTGGCTCGAAAGCGCGTCAGTACACCTACGGTGATCAAACCGACACCCTGCCGGCCTGGTCACCGGATGGCAGTCAGATCGCTTTCCTTTCTAACCGTGGCAATCCTGAGAAACCGCCGCAGATCTATCTCATTCCCAGTGACGGAGGAGAAGCGCGGCCGCTAACCGATATTAAAGGCAGCATAAGCGCTTTTAAATGGTCGCCCGATGGCAAGCAACTGCTGTGCCAGGTGGTGTTGACTGACAAAGAAGAGCTTGAGCGCGAAGCGGACGAGACAAAACGAAAGCTCGGAACCGTGATGCGAGACTACAAGCGTGTCTTTTACAAACTTGATGGTGCGGGTTATTTGGGCCATGAACGCGCCCACCTTTGGATCGTTGATGCCCGTACCGGTAAGGCACGTCAATTGACCAGTCACGAGATCTATGATGAACGCGATGCGGATTGGTCACCCGATGGCAGTCAGGTGGTTTTCCTCTCCAACCGCACCGCTGACCCGGATTTCTCGGTTGATCACGACGAATTGTATGTGATGCCATCTAAAGGTGGCGAGATGCGAAAGATTGAGAGCGAACCCGGCGAAAAATATATGCCAGTCTTTTCTCCCGATGGTAAGTGGATCGCTTACTACGGCAGCCTGGGAGAAGGCGAAGACTGGCATAACATGAGTCTTTGGATTGTGCCCTCAGACGGCAGCGCCAAACCTGTGGATTTGCTCAAGAAATACGATATCCACGCGTCCTCATGGACCATTAATGACATTATGGAACCCGAGTGGATGCCACCAACCTGGTCCAACGATGGGCAGACCATTTACTTCCCGGTTGCCATTCACGGGAGCTCCACCCTCAACAGTATCGATCTGAAAGGCAGCAAACTTGAAACAATAATCCCCGAAGGTGGCGTGGTTGGCAGCTTCGCCTTCGACAAATCGCAGGAACACCTGGCTTATTATTACGGCACCAGGGAGGATCCATGCATGGTCTGCCTGCTCGATATGAAAACGAAGCAGACGCGTGAACTCTATAGCCCCAATGCCGAATTGCTCAATAAAATCGACCTCGGCAGTATCGAAGAGGTTTGGTTCAAGGGCCCTTCCGGCAACGACTTGCAGGGCTGGATTCTTAAACCACCGGCTTTCGACCCCAAGAAAAAATATCCCTCCATCCTGGAGATTCACGGCGGACCCAAGACCCAATATGGCAATTACTTCATGCACGAATTCTACTATCTGGCTTCCAAGGGTTATGTGGTCTATTTCTGCAATCCACGTGGTGGACGCGGCTACGGCGAAGCCCATGCCAAGGCCATCTGGGGTAGTTGGGGCGGAGCTGATTACGACGACCTGATGTGTTGGGCCGACTACATGGAAAAACAGCCTTACATCGACAAGAAACGTATGGGAGTTACCGGTGGTTCTTATGGCGGCTACATGACCGTCTGGATCATCGGGCATACCCAGCGCTTTGCCGCTGCGGTCACGCAACGCTGCGTCAGCAACTTCATCAGCATGTGGGGCTCCAGCGACATGAACTGGGTCTTCCAGCGCGAGCTAAAGGCCAAACAGCCCTTCTTTGACATGCAAAAGTTCTGGAAAATGTCCCCGATCGCCTACATTGGCAACGCCAAGACTCCCACCAAGGTCATTCACAATGAATTTGACCTGCGCTGCCCCATCGAGCAGGGTGAACAGGTCTTCGTCGCCCTCAAGAGCCTGGGTGTCGATACCGAGATGGTGCGCTTCCCCGATGAGTTCCACGGGCTTTCGCGCACAGGCCGCACCGATAGGCGTATCGCCCGCCTAAACGCCATCCTTAGTTGGTTTGAGAAATACCTCAAAGACGAAAAATAGAAGCGATACCGCCCTCCAAATCGGAGGGCGGTTTCTTTATTCAGGATAAGCCCAGCAAATGTTCGGTGACGTTATCACGTCTACCCCCGTAGAATTTTTGCAGTACACATACGAACACATCCGGATCTTCGCTGGCTTGCTCAAATAGGGTCATACAGGAACATAGTTTGAGGTTATCGGGGTAGCCGAGCACCTCGGTAATATCATTCCCCGGCAAGGCACATAATGCTTCGCAGCATTCACGCAGACGCTTGCCTAGTAGTGGATGAGACAGGTACTGCTGCGCTTCTTCCAGATTGGCAATGGCGTAATACTTGGCTGATGCGCTTGTCCCTAACCCAGCCAATTACGGGAAGATATACCACATCCAGTGGGTCACTTTGTGTCCGTGTTTGATTTCATTAAGCGCGGCAGGGTAGACATCCGCCTGCGCGGTGATGAAACGTTCCAGGTTGTATTTATTGGTATCCGCCAAGATTCCCTCACTATTAGCTCAGTTTGTATACCAGGATTTGCTTGGCTCCATAAGAAAGTATGGCCAGATACTGGCTATCGGGCGACCACGCGATCCCTTCAAAGCGATTCATCTCCATGTCTTCCGGATCAAGGGTCAGATCCAAAATGACTTTCCCCGTTGAGTCAAATACGGCCATATACTCTGAGGAGCAAAAGGCAAGATACTTATCATCGGGAGAGTATTGGACCGCTTTTATATGAGTCTCTTCGTATTTACCCTCGATCTTCCAACTATTGATGACCGTGCCGCTGGGAACGTCCACCAGATATATTAATCCATTATTCTCGAACGCGATCGTTTTGCCATCTGCCGACCAGGTAAACCGTTTGTTCGGAGTTGGGTAATTTCCGCTGAGCGCAGTCGTATTATCGTCAGCGAAAGAATAGTAGAAGAGGTTGGAAAGGATCAGCCAGGCAAGTTTTGATCCATCCGGCGACCAGGCAATCGAAACATCAAGCCGCTCGTCGCCGCTGTTGATTGCTCCTGCGCGCGTATTAGTGGAAAAGCGCGTTATTTCTTGCAAGCTGGCTGTTTCGAATACCCGTATGTAGAACGAGCCAGCAATGGCAAATTGTGTCCCATCCGGTGAAAAGGCTGCGTCCTGGATTGTCTCCTGCGCTTGAGTGAGATCATCATCGATGTGGAGTCCATCCCAACTTTGGATCAAGCTATTTGCTTTGAAATTGTACAGGCTGACGAACCCGTTACTCGAACCAGGGGTGTACGGCGTAGCCAACAGAAGTAAATTCCCGGCCGGGTTAAAGCTTAGTCGTTTGACCCACAGGTATTGATGGGTATCATCTGCGCTAATTAACTCGCTTGCTAACTGGTTATCCGCGATTGTCCAGACCCCGACTGATCCTGCCGCGCCTGGACTACCAACTTTTTTAAACCCGTTGGCTACCACGGCATCACCGGCGGGAGTCCAGATAACAGCGCTGGCGTTACCCGGAATGGAGATGGTGAGGCTGGGGCTGATTGAACCGGTACAACTGGCGAGGAAAGCGGCTATGAGCAAAATTGAGAGAAACAGGCCTGATTTCTTCATTTAAACCTCCCAGGGAATGGGTTGGAAGATTGGGACTGTTGTCTATACTGCTCTATAAATTGATTATAACGATTCCAATGCACAAATCAACTATGGTAAAGAAGAATGTACAGATATACCTCTTTACCGGTGATATATAATTAAAAAGGTGAGCTTTCACACGCAATTGAAGGAGCAATTATGGCAGCAATCGGGAGATATATCTACTGTGATGGGGGTACGTTTTGTGTTTGTCCAAAGTGTGGCACGCGTAACAAACCGGATGCTGAACAGTGCGGCTCTTGCGGAGTGGATCTTGCCCGCGAAATCAAAAAGAGTATGCTCGAGCAGGTGCAGGTTCGGGCATGGCGAGCGGATAGACGAAAAAGACTCGTACCGGGGATCTTGATCTTCACGGCGGTGTTTGGGCTGGTTTTGGGCATGGCCCTCGATTTGCTCATCCGCGGAAGCAGTGAGGATCCAAGCCGTTATCGTGAAGCCGCCGAGGCCGCGGTGGAATATGGGGTCAAAGTCTCACCCTATAAATGGGTTAGCACAGATGGTAATTTGGCGCTATTGACCATCCCTGAATTCACAAACGTTGGGGTGGCAATGAGCTTTAAAACACTGATCTACAACCGCACGGACCAATATTGCCTTTACCTGAATCGCAACGTCTATGCGATCGATAACTTGGGTGTAACGCATACCACCAACCAGCCTTCACTCATCCAGGAAGATCTTATCCGTTTACCGGCAGACAAGACTTACCTGGTCGAGACCCAACTTTACCCGGCTCTCTCACCCAAAGCTACGCGGCTTACCATTTACTACCCGGAATATTGCGGCATCACCACTGATCCGGTGGTGGTCGACCTCACCGGTCAGGCAGTGAGTGTGAAGTAAAGTAAAATACTCAGATAACTTGATTCCTTTTTTATTGCATCTCTCTCCTTTATTAGAATTGGTTGGAACAAATTTGGGTATTTGATAATTCATAGTAATTATCAAAAATCAGTATAATTACTCTAGTAAGAATTTAATATTAATGAGGAGGAAAGAAGTGGAAAAAGCGAAGGAATTTTTTATCAAATACGGGTTGTATATATTAGTTGTCGGGATTGTTTTACTTATCATAGGCACAACATGGATGAATAATCTTCCGAATCCGTATTATTTAGACCCAATATCAGCACACTCGAAATTTTATGTACCTTATAAAATTGCTCGTGTTATCAAAGCCTTTGGAATAATTGGTTTATTAACAGGAGCTTTTATTGTCATTCGCAACATTTCGGCGTTAGTAAATTCAAAATCAGTTGATACAGATAATATTACAAGGTCAATAGCTGCATCATTATCAAGCAAGAATAACCAAAGCCAACAGTTTTCGAACAACAGCGGTATTCCCCATAATTACGAAGCTCAAGGTTCGTCTTCAAATAAGGGTGTAGCTGCTAATATGGATAATGGAACATCCGGGCAATTTAAATCAAAGGTAATTGAAGTCAAAAAGGTCAGTACACCTGCTGGTTTTGATTATGCTTTCGTCGATTTTTCTGGAAGTCAGATTGTTGGAATGAAAAACATTCTTGATTATCTGATCAATCAAGGTTATCGAATTGTTAGCTCCTTTGAATCCCAGATAAACGGGGAGACAATAATGCAGATAGTCATTGAAAAACAATAAGTAAGGCCTATTATTGAAAACAAAAAGCCGCCAGCAATCTACTGGCGGTTCTTTATTCAAGTGATTATTATAGCAACTTCCAGTTCTTGATTTACCACTTTCAATTTTGTGTTATCCTTCCTCAATTGGCTGACTTTCAGCCGACAAGGAAGAATTACGAATGACTAAACAACGAAGAAACACATTCTGGATCATCCTGCTGCTCATATTGCTGCTGGGAGTGATCTTTGCCAAACCCATCTTGAAGAGCATGGGTGAGTACCTGATCGTTTCCGATGACCTGAAGAAGGCGGACCTGATCACCTCTGTCAGCGGACCGGATTACCGCGCCCTTTATGCCGCCAGGTTATGCAAAGAAAACATGGCTTCACGCCTGTTTTACACCGGTGGCTATAATGAGTTTGACGAACGCTACGCCGCTGCCTGGAGCCAGTACCTGGCTACCACCATCGGCGTACCGCCCGAAGAAATCTCCATCGACGAATCTACTGTGATCTCCACGTACGAAGAAGCGGAACGGGTCAAGGCTTATGTGGATGCTCACCCCGGCAAGATCGACACCATCATCGTCGTTACCGATCCGTATCATACTAGGCGGGCCAAATGGGCTTATGAGAAGGTGTTAGGCAGCGAGATCACTGTCCTTATGGCGCCTGTTCCTTTCAGTGATACCGGCTATTCCTCCAGTTGGTGGCGGGATGCCTATTCACGCGAGATGGTGTTGAAGGAATATCTCAAGTATGGGTTCTATTTGCTCAGGTATCAGTGGACAAGTGGTCTGCTGCAGGACTTACTGGCGAAGTTCGACCGGTTCTAAGCGATTTCTCATTTAGTGAGGAGTCTCACAAGCGCCAATAGTTGCCGCCACCCCCTTCGCGTGCCATGAATTTATACTCCACCAGGCTGCGGCGCATAAAGGCGGTATCTTTATTGAAGCGCAGCAGGATCTCATTTACCTCTTTTTCGGTGTATTGTTTGCCCGGTTCAAAAGCCTTAACGATGTAGTTTAACACCACCAACAGTTTCTTCTCTTTTTCGGGGAAAGAGATCACACGACCATCTTTGTCAATGAAGGCGGTCATCACCTTTCGTTCGTAGGTGTCCGAAGAAAGATCCTGGCTGAGCGCGGGGAGGTTCTCTTCGCGCAGCAACTTACCGGCCATGTTTCGGATCGTCTCGAAATTCAGCGAATAGAAATAGTAGTGCCCTTCCACGCGCACGCTGGTCAACCCGGAATGGGTAAGGTATGACAAGTGGTGCGAAGTGGTTGAGACACTGAGGTCGAGGGTGGTGGCCAGTTCTTCCACGGAGTATTCGCGCTGGGCCAGTAAACCAATTATCTTGAGACGTTTTTCGTCTGCCAGGGTCTTGAAGAATTCAAGTAATTCGGTGTTCAAGTTTTGTTCGTTCATATCTCATATCCTTTAAAACATTATTATTACTATCGAAATGATTTTATCATATTTCTTAACAAAAAAGAATCCCCCATTTTCGCTTCTGACCAGCCACTATACGTTATTCCCAATAAAAGTTAGAATTAATTCATGCATATCCTCCTTGTCGCTGATGGGCGCAGCCCTACCACAAAAAGCTGGATCAAGACCTTGAAACTGACCGGGCAGCGTGTCAGCTTGATAAGTACATATCCTTGCGCTCCAATCGATGGGGTGGAGCTGGCAGCGGTATTACCGGTAGCCTTTTCGCGCTTCAGCGGCAGCCAGGTGAAAACGGAGAAATCCATATCCCCATTAAAAGGATTGATTAATCGATTCCGGCCAATCTTGACTGCAATGCGGTACTCACTAGGCCCGTGGACGGTACCGTATTTCCGGAAGAAATTGCCCGCAATCATCACTAAGACGCAGCCTGACTTGGTGCATGCCATGCGCATTCCTTACGAGGGTATGCTGGCAACAGCTACACCCAAGGGAATTCCACTTCTGGTCTCCACTTGGGGTAACGACTTTACCCTGCACGCGGCGGCAAACCCGCTATTGGGTAGGTTAACCAGACAGGCTTTATCACGGGCTGACGGGCTTTTTTCAGACACGCAACGTGACGTGGAATTGGCGAAGCGTTGGGGATTCGATCCCATGAAACCATCCCTGGTCGTGGTTGGAAACGGCGGCCTGGACCTGGATCTAATGTTTGAAGCGTCGAAAATAATAGAACGCGTTACTCCCGTTCAGATCATTAATCCACGGGGATTCCGTCCCTCATCGGTACGCATTGATACCTTTTTTAAGGCGATTCCGCTGGTATTGAAAGCACATCCCGACGCGCGTTTTTTGTGTGCTTCAATGGCGGGTCAAAAAGAAGCATTGGACTGGGTAGAGAAGCTGGGAATTGCTGATAATGTGGAATTGGCACCGTTTCTCTCCCAGGGTGAACTCTGGAAGCAATTTTCGCGTTCTACAATTTCGGTATCCATCAGCCAGCACGATGGCACCCCCAACACGCTGCTTGAAGCGATGGCTCTGGGCTGCTTGCCGGTGTGCGGGGATATCGCCTCGATTCGCGAATGGATCGAGCCGGAGGTCAACGGTGCGCTGGTTCCCCCCGATGACTTTGAGGCACTCGCTTCCACGATCAACCGGCTCCTTGCTAACCCCGATAAGTATCGTGGATGGCAGATAAAGAATATTGATATGATGAAGAAAAGAGCGGACAGGAAAGCCCTGGCGAAAATTATTCTAAACTTTTATCAGAGTGTGGTTAAATGAGTGATATTCAGGATAGATTACGAGGGATTATGGTCGGAGCCGTGGTGGGCGACGCGTTGGGTATGCCACTTGAATTCCAGCCCCCCCGACCAGAATATGCCCTGGAAACCGAAATGATCAAAGGCGCGCTGCCGGCCGGGTCGTTCACCGATGATACCGAAATGGCGTTGGCGCTATCGGAGAGCCTGCTCATCACCTCACCACTGGATGTGCACGACCTGGCGGGGCGGTTCGTAGCCTGGTATCAGAGCCAGCCACCGGATATTGGCATTCACACCGCGGCGGTGCTGAAGTTAATTGCGAAAGGAGTCCCGGTGGAGAAAGCAGCCAGGCAGGTGCAGGATGCTGACCCGGATAATGCCAGCAACGGTGGGTTGATGCGCACCTGGCCGATCGCGATTGCCCGATATAAACAACCTGGATTGCTGACCGCTGAGACAACGCTGCAAACGGAGCTGACGCACTGCCATCCGGACTGCGTCAATGCTTCTTTATTGCTGAATTTCATCATCTACCAGATCTTGCAGGAGAGTCAATCCCAACCCGCCGAGATCGTGCGCCGCGCCATCCAACAAGCGACCGACCAGGTGGCTTTTGATGAAGATTTCCTTCTAATGATGAACCTGGCGCCCATGCGCATGCGTAATGATCTCAAGAATAGCGGTTGGGTAAGGCACACCATGGAGACAGCTCTTTGGGCGGTGATGACCACGCTATCGTTCGAAGAAGCCCTGGTGAGAGCGGTAAACCTGGGAAATGACGCTGATACTGGGGGTGCCATTACTGGAGCGATAGCGGGGGCACTCTACGGTTTAAGCGGAATTCCAAAACGTTGGAAAGACGCGATCCACGGCGAATATCCGCTACACAGCGGCAAATTGTGGTTTCTCAAAGATTTTATTGAGTTGGCTGACAAACTGGCAGCAATCGGTGATAATGACAAAAACGTGTAATTTGTTATTTTGACGCGGTTTCCCGTCTGAGCTATACTTAAATTCGTCTGAACAGCAAGGCAATTTATACCCTTCCAGGAGGAAATACTCGCATGTGTGCTGAACCCGCATTCAAGTTAACTTACGCCACGATGTATAACCCGCCAGAGGAGCTTCATACGAAGTTTGATGAAGCGCTTGCAAAACACAGGGCGGAATATGGCAAGGAATATGCCATGTTCATCGATGGCAAAGAAGTCCTGAGCAAGGAAAAGATCGAAGATCGCTTCCCGGCCAATACGGATGTGGTATTGGGTGTATTCCAAAAAGGCACCGCGGATGACGCCAAAGCAGCCATCGCTGCCGCGAAGAAGGCCTTTCCGATCTGGAGCCACATGAAATGGCAGGATAGAGTCGCGATTATCCGCAAGGCTGCTGCTAACATCGATGCGCGCATTTATGAAATGGGTTCCGCAGTTTCCCTCGAAGTTGGCAAGAACCGCATGGAAGGTTTGGGAGATGTGGCGGAAATGGCTGATCTTTTCCGCTATGCCTGTGATCGTATGGAAGCCAATAATGGTTTCGATGTTCCTATGGGCACCGATCCGCTGACCGGATACAAGAGCACAAACCAATCCGTGTTACGTCCCTACGGCGTCTGGCTGGTAATCAGCCCATTCAATTTCCCGGCAGCCCTCACCGGCGGCCCCACCGGTTCCGCGCTGGTGGCAGGGAACACCGTTGTGATCAAACCCGCATCTGACACCCCGTGGACGACCCGTCTGATCTGCGAATGCCTGCGCGATGCTGGCATCCCGGATGGTGTGGTTAATTATGTGACCGGCCCAGGTTCTTCCGTGGGGCAGACCCTGGTGGACAGCCCGGATGTGTGCGGCGTGACCTTCACTGGTTCATTCGATGTGGGCATGAAGATCTACCGCGATTTCGCCAATGGACGCTGGGTACGCCCGACTATTCTTGAACTGGGAGGCAAGAATCCGGTGGTGGTCTCACGCCATGCCAACCTGGACGACGCGGTTTCCGGCATTGTTCGTTCTGCCTTCGGACTGCAGGGACAAAAATGCTCCGCGGCTTCACGCGTACTGATCGAAGCCCCGGTTTACGATGAACTTGTAGCCAAGATCGTTGAGAAGACCAACGCGTTGAAGATTGGCGATCCGACCGACCGTTCTGTGTTCCTGGGTCCCGTGGTCAACAAATCCTCTTACAGTGACTATCAACAGTTCAGCGAAGATTTGCATCAGAATGGCAAGATCCTTACCGGTGGCAAAGTGCTCACTGATGGCGAATTTGCTAAGGGTTATTTCTGCGCCCCAACCGTCGCCGAATTGCCATTCACCCATCACTTGTGGAAGCAGGAAATGTTTGTCCCAATCACCACAGTGGGCAAGGTCAATTCACTGGATGAGGCAATGAAAATTGCCAATGATGTGGATTACGGCCTGACTGCCGGTTTCTACGGCACCGAAGAAGAAGCCGAATGGTTCTTTGACAAGATTGAAGCCGGTGTGACGTATTCGAACCGGCCGCAGGGTGCTACAACCGGTGCCTGGCCTGGCTTCCAGCCCTTTGGCGGATGGAAAGGCTCGGGTTCCTCCGGTAAAAACGCGGGTGGGCTGTATTATCTGCAATTGTACATGCACGAACAAATCCGCACCCGAGTTCGCAAGGCTTAATCAATCACAAGAAACCCGGTTTACCAAAACCGGGTTTCTACAAACAGGATTCATTTATGTCTAGACTCTGTTCAATCTCTGAAGCGATAACGAAATACGTACACGACGGTGATACCGTCTACTGCGCCGGGTTTACCCACCTGATCCCGTTCGCGGCAGGGCATGAGATTATCCGCCAGGGCAGAAAAGATCTAACACTGGCGCGGGCCACTCCGGACCTGATTTACGACCAGATGGTCGCGGCAGGTTGCGCTAAAAAATTGATCTTCTCCTACATCGGTAACCCGGGTGTGGGTTCATTGCGTATCGTCCGCAATGAGTTGGAAGCGGGTCGATTGGAGTGGGAGGAATATTCGCACTTCGGTATGATCTCCAGGCTACAGGCAGGCGCGTCTGGGTTGCCGTTCATCCCCATGAACCAGACCGCGGCTACAGACCTGGAGAAGAACAATCCAAACATCAAACGCGTTAAGGACCCTTACACGGGCAAAGAGGTGATAACCGTTCCGCCGTTGCATCCCGACGTGGCTATTATCCATGTACAACGGGCTGACAAGAACGGCAACGCGCATATCTGGGGTATCATCGGTGAGCAAAAAGAGGTGGCATTTGCCTCCGAGCACGTCATCATCACTGCTGAAGAGATCGTGGATGAGTCGGTGATCCGCTCTGATCCAAACCGCACGCTGATCCCCGAATTGATCGTTGATGCTGTCTGCCATGTTCCGCATTGCGCGCATCCTTCGTACACACAGGGGTACTACGATCGCGATAACGTCTTCTACCTCAACTGGGACAAAATCACCGAAGATCCCGCGACCACTAAAGCATGGTTGGATGAATGGGTTTATGGCGTCAAGGACGCAGCGGAATATTGGGAGAAACTGGGCAAAGAGACCCACGACCGGCTAAAGGTCAAGCCTCACCTGGCAGCGCCTGTGGACTATGGAGATTATTGATCGATAATTCAGCGAAAACTAACCGCTAATGAAGCTAATTTGCACTAAAAGAACCGAATAAACCAAATGGATAAAATTCAAGAACCTCCGCGAATCATTGAAGACTTAAAATTCAAAGACGAGACCTATGCAATTATGGGTGCCGCCTTTGAGACTCACAAAAATCTCGGGGCAGGGTTTCTTGAACCGGTCTATCAGGAAGCGTTTGAGTACGAATTGTCAGTGAGGAAAATACCATTTATCTCACAACCAAACCTTCAAATTTGGTATAAAGATTTTCAACTTTCAAAAACATACAAAGCCGATTTGGTTGCTTTTAATAAAATCATTATAGAGTTGAAATCCATTGATAGTATGGGGAAACCTGAAGAAGCACAGGTGTTTAATTACCTGAGAGCAACTGGATTGCAGTTGGGAATACTTATTAATTTTGGAGCGCAGAAACTGGAGTGGAAACGATTGGTCCTGACTGACAAGAAATTAGCTGAATTAGCCAAAATTAGAGTAATTAGCGGATAAAATTTGAGTAATTCGTGGAATGATAAAATGACTGAAACTACTTACACTTCCTCTGAATTAATGTGCATCAACGCGGCAAGGCTGCTGCGCGACGGCGATGTGGTTTTTGTGGGGGTTGGACTGCCCAACCTGGCGTGCAACCTGGCACGCAAGACCCACGCGCCTAACCTGCAAATGATCTACGAAGCTGGGGTGATCGGGGCACGGCCAGCGCGGTTGCCACTCTCGATCGGTGACCCTACCCTGGTGAGCGGAGCATCATCGGTGTGCAGTATGTATGATATTTTCACATTGTATCTACAGCGCGGTAACGTGGACGTTGGTTTTTTGGGCGGCGCGCAGATCGATAGATTTGGCAATATCAATGCCACGGTGATCGGCAGTGATTATTCCCATCCGAAGGTAAGACTGCCCGGATCGGGCGGATCGCAGGAGATGGCTGCCTGGGCGAATCGCTGTTATATTATGACGCCCCACCAAAAGCGTCGTTTCCCCGAGAAAGTCGATTTCCGTACCTCGGCGGGGTTCTTGAGTGGTCGCGCTGAACGCGAGGCCACGGGTGTTCGTGGCGGCGGACCGCTGGTGGTGGTGACTAACCTGGGACTTATGGAACCGGATGAGAATGGAGAGTTGGTGCTCACTGCTCTTCACGCTGGCTGTACCGTGGAGCAGGTGAAGGAAAATACCGGCTGGGAAATTAAGATCGCGGAAAATCTTAAATCAACCGAACCAGTAAAGGAATCTGAATTAAAATTATTGCGCGAGGAATTGGATCCTGAGGGTATCTATCTGAAAGGTTGAGTAGATGGCAAAAAAGATCGAGGTATTGACCACCATACCGTTTCCAGAGAACGTGATGCAACGGTTGAAGGAAGTCAATCCGCGCGTCCGTGTCACCCTGCACCCAGCGCAGGCTGTTGAAGACATTCCTCTCGACCTTTGGAGCGAGATTGAGATTCTTTACACTGATCTATTGGTGCCGGACCCGGCGATAATTCCCAATTTGAAATGGATCCAGTATCACTACGCCGGAATTGATTTTCTGCAGGGGAATCCTTTGCTGGAAAAACCCGATTTGATCATCACTTCGATGAGCGGAGCCTCGGCGATCCAGGAAGGGGAGTATATACTGGCGATGATGTTGGCTATGTCAAGGCGTGTTCCTGAACTACTGCAAAACCAACTGCGCCATGAATGGCCCCCTGACCGATGGGAAAAGTTTATTCCCTTTGAAATGCACGGCAAGACCGTTGGCCTGGTTGGATACGGCAGTATTGGGCGTGAGGTGGCGCGCTTGCTACAGCCGTTTGGTGTTAGAGTGCTGGCTGCCAAACGTGACGCGATGCACCCGGTTGATACCGGATATACGATTGATGGACATGGAGATCCTGAGGGGAATCTGTTTCACCGACTTTACCCGATCCAGGCGCTCAAATCGATGGTCACCGAATGCGATTTTGTAGTGGTAACGCTGCCCTTGACTGATCAGACCAGGGGTTTGATTGGCGTGGAAGAATTGAAAGCATTCAAGCCGGGATCATTCCTGATCGTGGTCAGTCGGGGTGGAATTGTCGATGAGCCGGCACTGATCGATGCGCTTGAAGAAAAGCGTCTGGCTGGTGCAGCGTTGGACGTGTTTGCCAAGGAACCTCTGCCGGCGGAGAATCCACTTTGGAAAGCACCTAATATAATCATTACCCCGCATGTTTCGGGGTTCAGTCCGAAGTATAAGGAACGCGCGGGGATGATGTTCGTAGAAAACCTTGACCGGTACCTGCACGGTGAACCGATGTTCAATAAGTATGATCGGGAACGAAGCTATTAATCAAAGGTGGGGTTATACAAATAGCGTCACTCGAAAGCACAGGAGAAACAAAGAACGATGCAAAAGGCTGAAAAAAAAGTCAAAGCCGTTGTCTTTGACCTGGGATACACATTGATCAATTTCAGCGGAAACTTGGACAAGGTCGCGCGCGCCTCGCACCTGGCATTGGTGGATTATTTGATCCAACTTGGATATGATCTGGATAGAGAGGCATTCGCCAAGAAGTTCAGCGAATTGATGCATCTGTATTATGAGCAACGCGAACGGGATCTGCTCGAATTGCCCGTCCATGGAATCGTGCTTCACGCGCTGGAAGACCTGGTGACGAGTTACCCAACAAAGGAGCAGGTGGTTGCCGCCATCCACGAGATGTACCTTGTCACCGAAAAACACTGGAAACTGGAAGATGATACTCTCTCAACCCTCGATTGCTTACAAAACAAGGGTTATCAACTGGGTTTGATCACCAATGCCTCCGATGCCTGGGACGTTAATAATTTGATTGATGATAATCATTTGCGGCAATATTTCTCAGCTATCGTTATCTCGGCTGAAGAAGGATTCCGCAAACCAGATCGCCGGATTTTTGAAAAAGCGGCTGAGCGATTGTCTCTTCAATTCAATGAAATGGTCATGGTAGGAGATACCCTGCACGCCGATATCCTTGGCGCCAAGAAATGTGGGATGAAAACGGTGTGGATTTCCAGACGAGCTGAATATTCGCGTGAGATGCTAAAAAGCAGATCGGACCTGACGCCGGATGGCGAAATCCACGCGTTGAATGAGTTGCCTGATCTGTTGGATTCCTGGAGCACAAATTAAATCTCCCCGATAAACGGGGAGATTTTTGAGTGTTATTTTTTTGGCTTTTTAGGAGCAGGCGTGGGGGTAGGTTCTGGCACTGGTGGTTCAAGGCAATCTTCAATTGCGTCAACCAGGTCATTGTCGACGATTGTTGTCAATGAGTCGGCGTCATCCGCCGCAAAAGCATTGATATTCTTAACGAAGAGACCAGCCCAGTCATCCTTGAAGATCTTTCCCAACAGTAGCAAAACCAGTGTAGGCAACAACAGCCAACTCAAGAAAGTGCCAATGAAAGAGAAAAGCCCAATGAAGAAATTATCGAATGCGTACATAACGATAATTTTGTCAAGAATGGCCAGAAGGAAAACGATCCCGCCGAGCAACCCGATAGTCAACCAGTTTGCAGATCGTTTGGTGTAAAGGTCCCAACTTACCACCAGGTTCTTGCCGTATGGAGCCACACGTACCGGAACAGCAACCCCTGAAGCGTTCGTTAAAAGCATATATGGACGCGGTTGCATGTCATTCGCGGAAAGTAGAACATCGGTGATTCGCAACCCGGGGACGTTTTCTTTAATGATCTTGTCAATAAATGACTGTTTGACTTTGTCGGCCAGGTCCGCACCGTCTTCTACGATGTCGCTCCAGCCATCAACATGCAACCCTAGTTGTTTGATTGGTGTACCCGCGTACATGGGTGCGGGGGGATAACCGTAAGCTGGAGGTTGACCGTAGGCAGGCTGTGGTGGCATTTGCCCTTGCATATAGGAGCCTGGCGGTGGGGGTGTGGGCGCTCCTGCCGGCGGCATGGGAGCAGGAGGAGGTGGTGGTTGTACCATGTTGGTCGCCGCAGTTTCTGGAGTGGATCGTTTGGCAGCCACGGTTTTGTCGGATACAAAAGTTAACGGTGCGCCGCAGGTCTGACAAAACTGATAGCCAGGCTCGTTCTCAGTATTGCACTTCGAGCATTTTACTTTTTCCATGTTTTTCTCCCTTTCAAAGGTAAATACGCATGTTCGCACGATCTACTTTTCATAATTCATTATAAGAGAAAACGAAGGGAATTCAAACCAGTAAGGAGTTTATTAAAGTAAACGTCGAATTAAGGTGTACATGAACTGGAAGTAGCCTATGCTACAATTATCAAAGAAAGGCAATTATCAATGGAAAGAATTGTCCCACGCTTGGCCACAGATGAAATCGAACTGTATATTCGGACCGTTTATTCGTTGTTGCGGTCGTCTACCGAAGTCAACATCCGCACGCTCGAGGAAGTCCACGCTGGGATGAATTCCCCCCTGCATCTCGATGCCCGCAAATCAAGTCTCGATACCTCGGCGTTCATCTATGCCAGCCTGCGTTTGCCAGAGTGCATCCCGGCAGTGCAGACGATCATTCTCGGTCAAAGTGCCTCCCTTTTTGGACGATATGGATATTGTGATGTGGAAGCCTGGCAGCAGGTTTCTGCGAAAGCTCGGAGACGACGTTGTTATTTTGATGGCAAGGAGACTTTGGCCTGTTACATCGCGAGCCAGTCTGATATTGATGACGTGATTCCAATCCTTACCGCCTACCAGATCGAGTGGAACAAGTTGCATCTCATACTTCAGGATGTTGATCTGACTTGCCTGGAAGGCATCGATGAAGGAAATGAGGATTGCGTTATCAGGTTGGCTGAGGTTCTCGGTATTGCCTTGGATGATCTCGAACGCTTGCGGACGATTCTCGGCAAGGATTTTGTAAAGAATATACGTGAGATGCACGCGCGTAAATGTGATTTTAAGGTCCGACTGCTGAATGGGTCGCTCAGTGAATACTGGAGAGCCACGCGCGCCTGGTGGGATAATATCGCGCTCTCAGCCCCCGATGTGTCGGACCGACCGATCTATTTCATCTCAAGTAATTCGCACTCGATGCTCAACCTGCTTTCTGGCTTTGCCATTGAAAAAAGAGATGAGATCATCCGATTGCTCAAACAGAGCCGCAATGATCTGCTTATTGAAGAATGGGAAAAGATCCAAAAGAATGAAGCATCTTCCAACCAGGAAAATTTTCTCTATTATGCGCTGAAAAAAGTTCAGCAACTTCCTTCCGGTAAATACCTGATGGAAGAGCAGTTAGCAAGAGAAAAGGTTTTGGGAATGAAACGTATCTCATCATTGCATTCGTTCGACGTGGAAGCTCAGGTCATTGACCTTTCCAAACTCAATAAGAGCGCGATTGACAATCGGGTAGTGAAAGGTTTTTCCACGCTCGATCTGGCGAAGAGCAACGCGATGATCGTGAACATCGATTATCCACTTGGATTCGGCGCCTATCATATCTTGACCGCGGTGGCTGAGCATATTTCAGACATACTTGGGGTTTACATCCTGGGAAAAGCAGCCACTCTAAACGGGGTACGTGGCGATGTAATGGTCCCCAACGTAGTTCAGGATGAGCATTCAGAGAACACTTATTTATTCAGGAACGCGTTTTCCGCTGCTGACGTTCAACCGTATTTGATCTACGGGAATGTGCTCGATAACCAAAAAGCGCTTTCGGCATTTGGTACTTTTTTGCAGAACGCCCGCCTGATGGACGTAGTCTATCGTGAGGGATACACTGACATTGAAATGGAAGCCGGGCCTTATCTTTCGGCAATATTTGAGATGTATAAACCCAAGCGGCACCCGGTCAACGAGATCGTTAATCTTTACAATGTTCCATTTGACGTTGGCATCTTGCATTACGCATCGGATACACCGATGAGTAAGGGAAAGAACCTGGGCGCGGGAGCACTTTCATACGAGGGTATGGATTCAACCTACGCTGCATCCGTGGCGATCTTGCGACGGATTTTCGCGTTGGAGAGCCAACGAGAATAACCCGGTAACTTTGGAAGAAAACGCCCCTTTTCTTGAACGGAGAAGGGGCGTTCAATTGGTCATTTTTAGAGCCGTATTAAGATTCAGTATTGCCTTGGTCCTGTTTTTTTCTTCCTCTTTGCGCAAACCAGGCGAAAAGGATCGACAGGAAGTAAAGGAGGATCAATGGGAGCATCATCAGACTCATGTTGACCGGATCCACGGTGGGGGTGATGATTGCCGCAAGAATGGCGATCAGAACTATGGCCTGTCGCCAAAATTTTAATAAGTTGCGGGGGGTCACAGCGCCAAAACGAGCCAGTAAATAGATTAGCAGAGGAAGCTCAAAACTTACTCCTACCCAAAAGATCAGGTTGGTAACAAAATTGGTATAGCTGGAAAGGCGGGGATTCGTTTCCACGCCGAGGAATTCGGTAAGAAAAGGAAGTGCGGAAGGAAGCATGATCAAGTAAGCAAAAGCCACACCACCAAGGAAGAAGATTGTGACAAAGGGGATCGCACCGATTACCATGCGCTTCTCGTTTGGCTTCAAACCCGGCAGGATAAACATAAGCAATTCATAGATGATCACCGGGAATGCCAGGATGATTCCACAGAGTAATGATACTTTCATATAAACGCCGACGTTTTCGGTGATTTCGATCGACTGAAGATTCTGCAACCCACCAATTGGGATGGCGAGATACTCTACCACTTTTTGACTGAAGAAAAGACTGGCAATCACACCAATCGCTAACGCGACTAAAGCAACCAGCAGGCGGCGGCGTAGTTCCTCGATGTGTTCTATGAGGGTGAGCTGTTTTTCTTCTTCAGGAGGCATTTTTATCTCCACCTGATTTCGCCTCGTTTTCATTTTTTCCTTCGGCGTTTGGCGAATCATTCGCTACAGGATTTATCTCCGTGTTGGGCTTTTTCGGCGCAGCCATCAGGTCACCATTCCAGAGGGTGGGTGAGATTGTCTTTTGGGTCAGGGTGTTTAACTCGCGTATCTCTTTATCGAGGCCTGTTTCTTCCATGACCTTGTTAGGAATATCCATGACCTCTTTGGTTGTTTTCCAGGCGTCCGATTGGCGAAATTTTCGCAGCCAGGTGGCGGTTTTTTTTGACATATTCACCATCTCCTTTGGGCCAAGGATCACCAGAGCCAGCAGGAGAATGAGCACCAATTCGAGAGGGCCAATACCAAATATTTCCATTTATACCTGTTTTACAATCAATAGTCTAGAAAACCTATCCAAAATCGCTTATTTCAACATGAAAGATTATAACGCATCCGAGGTTACCTAGAAATTATTAAATTACCGAAAAATTAGCCTGGACGTGCAAAATATTTACGAAGACTATATAATAAAAGTTAGCTTTGTGTATATTTCTGAGGTGAATCATGGCCGGTGCCGATCCGACAACATCATTTGAAGCAGCAATTCTGCGTGCCAAAAGAGAATGGGAAACGATCTTCGATTCCGTTTCTGAATTGTTGATCCTGGTTGATTCAGAGGGGATCATTCAACGGTCGAACAAAGCTGCTGTCGAGCGGTTAAAGTCCACCTATGTAGATTTGCTTGGCAAGCAAATCAACTCGTTTCTTGAGAAACCGATAGAGGAATTCTCGGCGAAAAAGATTCCTAACGGCGAATGCCGCATCAAGGGAATCAATTCCACTTTCTGGCTGACTTGCACAGAAGTCAAGACAGAAGACGATGAGATTAAAATCCTTTTTGCGTTGCGAGATACCACGCGTGAGAAAGAATCTGAAAGAACTATTGTCGACCAGCGGCAATATTATGAATCAATATTGGAATACAGCCCGGTGGCGATTGTTACACTGGACATGAATGAAAATATCGTTGCCTGCAATCCGGCTTTCGAAAAACTATTTGGATTTTCAGCCGAAGAATCGATTGGCAAAAACCTCGACAAATTGATTTCACCAAGAAACGCTGGGGAAGCCTCGGATTACACCAAACGTGCCATGGAAGGCAATACGATCCATGGATATGGCGTGCGCAACCGAAAAGATGGGCAGGCGGTGGAAGTCGAAATTGCTGGCGGTCCGGTATATGTAAAAGAAAAAATAGTCGGAATTTTTTGCATTTATCATGATGTAACCGACCTGATGGAAGCCAAGAGGACAGCTGAGACGGCAGATAAAGCCAAGGGCGATTTCCTGGCCAATATGAGTCATGAGATTCGAACTCCGATGAATGGGATTATCGGCATGATTGAGCTCATGAAAGATACCCCTCTCAATTCAGAGCAGAAAGATTATCTAAACACTGCCAAGGAAAGCGCGGACGCGCTCCTGAGCCTGATCAACGAAGTACTTGATTTTGCCAAGATTGAAGCCGGCCAGATGACCCTGGAAAAGCTTGATTTCGATGTTCGTTCACTGGTGGAAGGTGTCGCCAGATCACTGGCTGCGCGGGCTGAGGCGAAAGGGTTGGAAATGGTCTGCATGGTTAACCGCGACGTGCCAGCCCGCATTAAGGGAGACGCCAACCGACTGCGCCAGGTATTGGTGAACCTGGTGGGTAACGCGATCAAGTTCACCGATAAAGGTGAGATCGTCATTCGCGCGGTGGTCGATAATTTGAGTGAGAACAAAGTGCAATTGCTGTTCAGTGTTTCGGATACAGGAGTGGGCATCTCTCACAGTGATCAAAAACACGTTTTTGAGCGGTTTGTTCAAGCTGATGGCTCAACCACCAGACGTTTTAGCGGGACTGGTTTGGGATTGGCCATTTCAGCTCAACTGGTAAAGTTAATGGGCGGCGAGATTGGTGTTCAAAGTGAACCAGGCAAGGGAAGCACTTTCTGGTTCACGATAGTTGGAGGTAAGGCATCTGTCGAAGGAACGAGACCATTGGTTATCCCGACCAACCTGAAAGATATCCCGGTATTGGTAGTGGACGATAACAAGACAAACCGTCTGATCATTGGCAAGATCGTATCGGGGTTTGGCTGCGCGGTCACTGAGGTGTCCTCTGGATCAGAAGCGCTGCACGAATTAAGGCAGGGTTTATCAAAAGGCAAACCATACCAACTGGTATTGTTGGACATGCAAATGCCGGATATGAGCGGGGAACAGGTGTTGCGGGAGATCAAGATTGACAAAGATCTTACCAAAACCAAAGTAATCATTTTAACGTCAATGGGATACGGCGGTGATGCCTCACGGCTGGACACGATGGGATGTTCAGCCTATTTACTTAAACCGATCCGTCAAAAAGAATTATTCAATACCATTCTGGCGGTGATGGGTCAGGAGAGAATCGCTCAACCTGCGCAAACTGGTTCGATCATCACTCGTCATGCCCTGGCGGAATCGGAACGCGATTCCAATTGCATCTTACTGGCTGAGGACAATGAGATCAACCAAAAATTGGCGTTACGGCTGTTGCAAAAAGTGGGGTATTCAGTGGATGTGGTCGAGACGGGCAGACAAGCCTTTGATGCCGTACAAAAGAAGGAGTATCGCCTGGTATTGATGGATGTGCAGATGCCAGATATAGATGGTTTTGAAGCCACCAGAATGATTCGAAATCTCGACGGGGATGTGAGTAAAGTTCCAATCGTGGCTATGACAGCACACGTGATGGCCGGTGATCGCGATAAGTGCATTCAAGCAGGCATGAACGATTTTCTCTCGAAGCCGCTGAATGTAGAAGAAGTGATCACCATGGTCAAGAAATATGTTTTTGGCCCGGAACCCGAGATAATCGCGGGAGAGAACAGTTCAAAAGCCCACGAACCAGAGAAATCGCAACTTTACGATCTGGCAACGGCATTACCCCGCTTTGGCGACGATCGTAAGACATTCTATGAATTCCTGGGCGCATTCATCACGCATTTGAAGAAATCGGTCTATGAATTGGAAGACGCGATCTATCGTATGGATGCCACACGCGTGAGTTTCCTTGCTCACAGCATCAAAGGCGCGGCAGCCAACTTTGAGATCGGGCCGATCCGTGATGTGGCTCAGGAAATAGAAACGAGATCAAGGTCGGGAGACCTCGAGGATGCCAGCGACATGCTTGGCAAGATCAAATCAGTGATCCCGCTGCTTGAAAAAGATTACCGGAATAATTTACCGGGGTAGATTCAATATTTCAGAGAGTGATCAACCAGGACACGAACAAACCTGCCAGGAACAATAACGGCAGGAGGATCGTCCACATCTTTTTCAACCCAAGCTTATACCTGAAAATGAGGTAGGCCATCCAACCTGGCCAACTAAGAGCTACTCCCAACCAATTCAACAAATACTGGATGAATGTCCACGTGGATATTGAGAGGGGTATTGATAGGATCGCGCCCAACCACCAAAGCAACGCTGAGAAGAGAGTGATGAGGAGGAGAGGGAGGCCTGCGCTACCCGACACGCCGAAAAGGTCAACAAGGTTGGATTGTTTACGAAAGATCACTATGAATAAATAATAAACCGCGAAAAAGCCTGTCCAGGCCATCACCGAATTTAGCGCTGATGAACTGAAGGCGTCACCGGCAGAAACGGGTTGCCCGATCAAGCGTCCCCAAGAAAGCTTGGATAAAGCGGTAACGACGGCCAAGAAAACAGTCACCAGCAATCCATCCAGCAAGAGGCCAGTTTCATCTGAAAAATACTTCGCGGGACGCAAAATCAATTTGGGAAGTCGTTTGAGGGAGTTGTAAATTTTTTTCATTGGTTAACGTCGAGACCAATTAAACTGTATTCCATACCTAACTGTCAACCTGTTTTGCGGAAAATACGGTCGAGAGGAGCTTTAAGGTATAATCGAACCAGATTACGGAGGCTTCATGGAAATTACCTGGTACGGACATTCTTGCTTTAGATTAACCGAAAGAGGTTTGGCTACAGTCGTCACAGATCCCTATGACCATCGTCAGGTAGGCTATGAAGCTCTAAAATTGAAGGCAGATATCGTGACGGTAAGTCACGCGACCCCAGGACATAACTACGTATCCGCGGTAAAAGGCGATGTACACCTGATCGATGGACCGGGCGAATTCGAGATCGGCAGTGTTTTTATCACGGGTGTACAGACCAATGGCCATAGAAAGGGTGAGAACGAGCTACGGAATACGATGTACATGTTTGATTTCAATGGCATCAATGTGCTGCATCTCGGTGATTTGAACCGCATTCCCACGCAGACCGAAGTGGAAGATCTGGGTCCAATCAACGTGGCACTGGTGCCGGTCGGTGGTGGTGGCGCGTTGACTGCCATCAAGGCAACCGAGATCATCAGCCTGCTGGAACCGAGTATCGTCATCCCAATGCATTACGCCATCCCGGCCACCGGAGCGACCGCGCAGAAGTTGGATTCACTGGATAAGTTCATTAAAGAAATGGGATTGAGCAAAGTTGATACTGTGCCTTCGCTTAAAATCCCGAATGTATCGGCTTTGCCGGAAGAGACCAAAGTAGTCATCCTGGAATATCAGAAGAGTTGATCGGGAAGGTTTCGTCATGACCGTTAAGATCTTGATGACATGGGATATAAAACCCGAATCCGAACAGGATTATTTTGAGTTTGTCATCCGTGATCTCATCCCGGGGATCCAACGGTCAGGAGCAGACCTCACAGACGCATGGGCAACTGTCTACGGCAATGGTCCTCAAATCACCATTGGTGCCACCTTGCCCAACCTGAACCGAGCCCGCCAGTATCTCAGCGGCGCAGAATGGAACGCGTTGTACGATCGTTTGTTGGGATTCGTGGAAAATTTCAACCTCAAGATTGTGGAAGCACACGGCGGTTTTCAACTATAGTGGAAGCTACAGAACAATTCAGCTCAAAATTATTGGAATGGTATCAAACCCATGCCCGCAGCCTACCCTGGCGCGGGCATCCTGATCCTTACGCGGTGTGGATATCGGAGATCATGCTACAGCAGACGCGCGTGGAAACGGTGATTCCGTATTTTCTGCGCTGGATGAAACGGTTCCCGGGTATCAAGGAACTGGCTGAGAGCAGTGAGCAGGACGTGCTGAACGCCTGGGAGGGACTGGGATATTACTCGAGGGCACGATCGATCCTCAAGGCTGCCAAAATGGTGGTTGAGATACACAATGGCGTTTTACCACAAACCAGAGTGGAGCTGCAGCAATTGCCCGGTCTGGGGCGCTACACGGCGGCTGCCATCTCATCGATTGCTTTTGGAAAAGATGAAGTGGTGCTGGACGGAAACGTCAAGCGCGTTCTAAGTCGCTGTTTTAACATTGATGTACCTATCGACACAAGCGATGGCGAAAAGGCCCTCTGGCAAAAAGCGGAAAATTTGCTGCCGGCAGGTCAAGCGGGTGACTACAACCAGGCAGTGATGGATCTGGGAGCCATGATCTGCACTCCGCGCAGCCCGGTTTGTGAAAAATGCCCGGTAGCGGGGATCTGTACCGCGAAGGAACTTGGATTGCAGGAGAAGCTACCCGTGATAAGTGAAAAGAAGCCAATCCCGCATTACCTGGTCGCGGCTGCGGTGATCTGGCGGGACGGTAAGGTCCTGATCGCGCGCAGGCCGTCGCAAGGGCTGCTAGGCGGCTTGTGGGAGTTTCCCGGCGGCAAGGTGGAGGCGGGCGAGAGCCTCGAAGAAGCCCTGCGACGTGAGATCGTCGAGGAGATGGCTGCCGAGATCAGGGTGGGGCAGGAATTGGGAATCTACAAACACGCCTATACTCACTTCAGAGTAACGTTGCACGCGTTCCATGCAGAGTTAACCGGTGAAGAACCTATCGCGCTCGATGCCAGCGAGATCCGCTGGGTCGAGCCGGTAAACCTGGGCGATTATCCGATGGGGAAGATCGACAGGCGGATCTCCAACGATTTGTGTAAATAAGAATCAAGAGAATTGAGTGTGGAGAGTAGAGAATCGTAGGGCGAGACCCAGTGGGGATTTCCGAAAATTTTATCTGATAAGTTTACCGAGAAACGAGAGTTAAAAACCGAGAATCGTAAGAACAGGGATTAGATAGATTTTGAAGATATATAAGGTATACCCTCACCCCTGAATCCACTCTCCCAAACGAAGTTATGGAGAGTGGACAAAAGAGGAGAGGGAAACCAGAGTTAAGTAAAAACCGGCTGAACTTTCAACCGGTTTTGAGTTCTTACGACTCTCTATTCTCAATTCTCAGCTCTCGACGTTTACGCCTTGAACAAATTGACGAATACGATGGGGCGACGATGGGTTTCACTGTAGAGGTAATTTCCCACAGTTTGTTCCACATCTTTTTGCATGGAGCCGTTGGCGTGAGCCGCGGTCTGGCTGATCTTGGTGCGTAGGCCGTCGAGCAGGCCATTGGCGTCCTGCATAACGATGAATCCTTTGCTCAATACTTCGGGTGGACGGGAGAGCTTGCCGGTGAACTTGTCGACCGCCAGGTTGACCACGACCACACCCTCCTGAGAGAGTTTTTCACGTTCGCGCATGATCTCGGGACCGACGTCGCCGACACCGGATCCATCCACGAACACATAGGAGGTAGGCACCTGCTGACCAAGCTTCATTTTGCCATCGAAGAATTCCACCGTCTGCCCGTTACGGATAACGGAGATGTTCTCGCGTGGGATACCCACTTCAGCGGCCAGGGCGGCATGGCGGGTCAATTGACGTAGCTCGCCGTGGATGGGGATGAAGTATTTTGGCTGGGTCAGGTGCAGCATTAGTTTCTGCTCTTCCTGGCTGGCGTGGCCGGATACGTGCACGGGCGCGATCGATTCGTAGATCACGTTGGCTCCGCGTTCGATAAGGCGGTTGATGGTGCGGTAGACGTTCTCTTCGTTGCCGGGGATGGGGTGCGAGGAGAGCACGATGGTGTCACCGGGGGTGATGTCGAAAATGCGGTGCGAACCGGTGGAGAGTTTACCCAAAATTGATGTGGGTTCACCCTGCGAGCCGGTGCACATGATGACCACTTCGCGGTCTTTACGGTTCAGCGCTTCGTCCAGACCAATCAGGTTGGACTCAGGGATATTGAGGTATCCCAGGTTCTGCGCGATGCGGGCGTTATCCACCATGCTGGTGCCAGCGAAGGCCATCTTGCGACCGTGGTTGGCGGCAGCTTCGGATACCTGCTGCATGCGGGAAATGAGTGAGGCGAAACTGGCAACGATAATGCGGCCTTTGGCTTCGCGGAACACTTTATCGAAAGCGGAATCGATGACCTTTTCGGAGGGGGTCCAGCCGGGCCGTTCGGCGTTGGTCGAATCGGCCAGTAGCGCTAAAACCCCGCGGCGCTGGAACTCGGCCAGCTTGGCGTAGTCTGTGGGCCAGTTATCGACCGGTGTGTGGTCGAATTTATAGTCTCCGGTATGGACGATCAACCCTGCGGGTGAATCGATGCCCAGGCCAACGCCATCGGGGATGGAATGGCAGACGTGGAAGAAATCCACGTTGAATGGACCGATCTTGCGTGAGTCGCCGGCGTGAACGGTCTCCAGTTTGGTGCGCTGCGCCAGGCCGTTCTTGGCGAGTTTGACCTCGAGAAGGCCCTGCGTCAGCGGGGTGGAGTAGATCGGTGCCTGGATCTCTTCGAGGAGATGCCGGACGGCTCCGGTGTGGTCTTCATGACCGTGGGTGATGACGATGCCCTTCACCTTGTTGCGGCGGGCTGTCAAATAACTGATGTCCGGGATGATGTAATCGATTCCCAGCATGTCGTTCTCGGGGAACATCAAGCCGGCATCGACGACGAGCAATTGATCGTCGTATTCGTACACCATCATGTTTTCCCCCACTTCCCCCAGACCTCCCAGGGGAATGATCCTCAATGGATGATTTTTCATTATTCAATTACCTTTCTTGTTACAAACGGTCCTGCGGACCGTAAAAGTCTATTCAAAAAACAACCCCGGCGAAGTGTTCAAGCCAGGGTTAAATAAGAAACTTCTGATTTCAAATTTCCGATTTCTTCCAACAACTCTTCAGCCATTTTCGACAAGTGAGCAATCCCGCCCAACCTGAATATTTACTATTTATGGGTAAATTATACCTTAATAATATCTATTTATTATTAGCAAATTCTCATGCGCAGAAAGTCTAGAGCACGGGTCGGCGCCCGTATAGAGTCTCGCGGATTTGACCGATCTGGCGGCGCAGACGGTCGTCGCGTTCGATGAGGGCGGCAACCTTCTCGCAGGCGTAGATGACGGTGGTATGGTCGCGTCCGCCGAGCACTTCGCCAATCTGCGGTAGGGAGACGTTGGCTTCTTCACGCAGCAGGTACATCACTACCTGGCGGGGCAGGGCAACTTCACGGGTGCGTTCGCGGCTCATCAGCTTTTCACGGGTGATACCAAAGGAGGAAGCCACCACGTCCACCACGCGGTCGGGTTCGAGTTGCTTCTGCGAAGGCATCATGTCGGTGAGAGCGATCTCCGCCAGTTCAGCGGTGAGTGGTTTACCGCGTAGGTCGGCATAGGCAATCACGCGGGTGAGCGCGCCTTCGAGCTCGCGGATGTTCGACTGGAACAGGTGGGCAATGTAATCGATAATGTTGTCCGGCACATTATGACGCATACGCTGTGCCTTGTCGCGCAGGATGGCCATGCGGGTTTCGAGATCGGGCGGTTGGATATCGGCGATCAGTCCCCATTCAAAGCGCGAGCGCAGCCGTTCTTCGAGCGTACTCATGGCTTTGGGAGGACGATCGGAGGAGATGACAATTTGTTTTTCCTGATCATGCAGGGTGTTGAAGGTGTGGAAGAATTCTTCCTGGGTCGATTCCTTGCCGGCGATAAATTGAATGTCGTCGATGAGTAGGACGTCGATGAAGCGATAGCGTTCCCTGAACGCCTGAGTGCTGTGGGTGCGGATGGAGTTGATCAACTCATTGGTGAAGTCTTCAGAGGTGACGTAGAGAATCTGCTTGCCGTTCTGGCGAGCCATATCACCGATGGCATGCAATAGATGGGTCTTGCCCAGACCAACGCCGCCATAGAGGAACAGGGGGTTGTAAGCATGGGCGGGGTTCTCGGCAACGGCCATGCAAGCAGCGTGTGCCAATCTGTTGGAGGCGCCGACAACAAAGCTGTCGAAGGTGTAACGAGAATTTGTCGGCGAAGGTGTGGTTTGAACTGCGGCGTTGGTGATTACCGGAGCGGGCTTGGCAGGTTTGACTTCGGTCGTTTGATCCGCTTCATTTTCATAGTCTTTGTGATAAACCACGAAATTTACTTCGTGGGGAGATTCGAGCAGATTGCTTAATATGCGGTTGACTGTGCTGGAGAGACGTTTTTCCAGCCAGTCTCTGGCGTAGGCATTGGGAACGCCAATGGTCAAGCAATGGTCTGAGCAGGAAACAAATTCAGTACTGCGCACCCAGGTATCGAAGGATGCTTTGGACATTTCCATCTGAAGCTGTCCGACAGTAGCCTGCCAGGCGGATTGCGAGTCCATAAAACGATCCTCCTTTTGATAAAAATTTCCCCCAGGAAGGGAGATAGAACAATCTAACCCACATTTGAGCCAGTGGGCAAATCAGTATGGTATTTTATTCACGAATAACGATGATAATCAAAGGGTGATGTTCTTTTCACCCTGTGGAACTTACAGAATTATTCTACCAGAACGAAATAGCCAGAACAAGACGCAAACCCTACGATGGATTAAAGAAAATTAGATTTTTAAGATTCTTAACCTTAAGAAAGGACGGCGATGTCCAGACAACTAATTTCCATTTCTGATTATTTTTACCGCTAGCCATATCCACTATCATAATTTCATACCCCCATATATGGGGTTTTACAGGTATCTACAAGAAAAAGTAAGCTATATTGGTAATGTTATTAAAAGATTTGACGTTTAAAAAAATGAGTTGGTCAGACATTAAATGCTCATAAAATTGCAGGAGACTTTTTTAACTTTTGTTACCTCTGGTTTACATCTACCAAGAAAAAAACAACGGTCTGTTCGATTGATAGAACAGACCGTTTAATTTCAATATTTTTATGCCATCATCAAAGCGGCAGCGCGCCGGGCGATTTCCACCGCGAAATTTGTGCCGCGGTCCCAGGGATAAACCTGCGACATACTTGCAAAATAGAGGCCGGAAATCGGCGTCTGGATGGCAGGAATGTTCTTCGAATGATTGATGAAGGGTACTGGTTGGGCGTATTCCGATTTGAAAAGCCAGACTTGATTGATCCATTCAGGTTTGAAATCAGGATTGATACGGCTGAAGCTTGGCAGGAAGCGTTTGAGTAATTCCTCCTGGCTGAGTTTGAAGTACTCGTGGTCATTCTCGAGGTAATCGCCGCAATAGACAATGTGTTCGTTGTTGTAATGGGCTTTGTCAAGAAAGTTCGTGTGCTCCACCAGCGCCAGGAAGGGATAGCCCTCCGATTTTGGCAGGTTGTACCAGTAGTACCCTTCGCGCGAAAGCTGATGCTTGAGCGAAACGACCATGACGACGGCGCCGAGGTGCTTGAGATCAAGCAATCCCTTGAGATACTCCTGGCTAAGGCCGGGTGCCATCTTTGCCAGTTGACCCGGTGAAACAGTGACAAGCGCTTTGTCGTAGACCTCTGATTTGCCAGATTCGACTAACTTTACCCTGCCGTCGCTGCCTTCAATCTTTTCCACTCGCGCGTTGTAGCGCAAGAAGACACCTTTTTGCTGCAGGATGGCTGCGAAGTCATCGGCGAAGGCCTGGAAGCCGCCCTCGTAACTGACCAGGCTGGTGGAGCGGGCGTGCATGCGTGCCCACATCCAGGCCATGTTCACCTGTCTGGCGTAATGTTCGCCGAACTTGCCGATGACCATGGGTTCCCACATCTCTTCATAGACGCGGTTGCCGGCATACTTGCGCATCCAGGCATCGACGGTGGTGGCCTCCATGGGCTTCCAATTGTTGGTGAGGCGCAAATATAACCCGACCAAGCCAAAGCGGATCTTACGGATGCCCCAGCCAAGACCAGGATACATCAGCGCCGCGGGGATGTTATCGAAAGGATAAAATTTACCCTTGTAGAACATGACGGTCTTTGGGGTGCGCTTGATGACCTTGCCGCGCAGCCCCAGTTCGTCGATAAGCTGGTACATGTACTTGTCGGAGGTGAACCAATGGTGATAGAACTTTTCAACCGACCAGTCCCAGCCGGGTGCCTTGAACCCAGAGGCCAGGCCGCCGGGATGATCCGAACCTTCGAACACGGTCACTTCATGACCAGCCTTCACAAGGTCGTAGGCGGCAGAGAGTCCGCCGAAACCGGCACCAATGACAGCAATTTTCATAGATATTTCCTTATTGAGAATCTGTTTCCGCGGGTTGGGGCGTCTCAGCGGTTTCAGCGCGCAGCGATTCATCCCATTTGATGCCCTCGCGAGCCATGTAGTAAGCACCCAGCACCGTGATCGGCACCCACAGAGCCACGTGCAGCACCAGGGTGTAACCGGTGGCGATGGCCTGATCGACCCCGGTGGCTTTGAGGATGGCGATGCCGGGAGCGTCAAAGGTACCAACATACCCGGGCGCGGCTGGGATGGTGGTGGCCAGGTTAACCACGCCATTCATGAGCATCAATGTAAAGAAACTGGAGTGGAACCCAAAGGCGTGCATGACAAACCAGTATTTTACGGTTTCGAGCAGCCAGATGATTACCGATGTGAAAAACACCATGAAGATATTCCCAGGGGAGCGCAATGATTCCAGACCATCGAGAAAGCGGTTCATGATCCCCATTGTCTTTTCACGCGCCTTGGCCGGGATCAACCGGTCTATAAGCCATTTGATACCCCGAGAACTTACTTTGGGAAACATGGCTGCCAGCAGAAAGATAACGAGCGCAGTGAGGAAGATCACGCTTCCGCCCACAGCCAATCCCTGGATGGTGATATTCCATTTCCATAATGGGATGGAAGCGTTCGAAAGCGATGCCAGTTGAGCCAGGTTGACGAACACAAATCCGAGCATGACCACGCCATCGAAGATACGTTCAACGATGATCGTTGCCAGCGAGGCGGAAATTGGGACGCCTTCCTTGCGCTTGAGGATGATGGCACGCAGCACTTCACCTGCGCGGGCGGGGTAAATGTTATTGCCCATGTAACCGATGCAGGTGATGGGGAACATCACTTTGGTTTTGATCGATTTCAGAGGTTTAAGCAGGTAATGCCAGCGCCAGGCACGTACCCAGACCGCGATGAAATAAACCGCGACTCCCGGGATGATCCACCAGTAGTTGGCGTGCGAAATAACAGTCCAGAATTCAGAGAGGTTTAATTTGTTGAGAGCCCAATAAAGGAACACGGCGCTGATGAGCACCCCGATCCAAAATCGCCATTTTTTCATAGGTCTGATTCTACCATGAAGTAAAATCTGTTTTCCCGGTGAAAGTCTTTTTGCGAGTATCATATAATTATTTCATGGAACAACAAAAATTGTACGGCCTTATCTATGATGCTGTCCGGCAGATCCCAACCGGCAAGATCGCCAGTTACGGACAGATCTCCAACATCGTCGGCCGCTGCTCGGCGCAGATGGTGGGATTCGCGTTGGCTGCGCTGCCCAACATGCGCGGGTATGATGATGTGCCTTGGCAGCGCGTGGTCAACAGCCAGGGCATGATCAGCCCGCACGGCTTCGGGGTGGGCAGCGGTATGCAACGTTCGCTGCTGGAAGAGGAAGGTGTGGTTTTCGGCCTGGATGGTGTTATCGATTTCGAGATATTCGGATGGCTAGGCGCGCCAAAGACGTTCAAAAAGGGGAGACAGAAATGATTGGCGCAATCGCGGGCGATATCATTGGTTCCATTTACGAATTCAACAACATCAAAACCACCGACTTTCCCTTGTTTGCAAAAGGATGTACGTTCACAGACGATTCGGTCCTGACGATCGCGCTCGCTGATTCCATCATGAACAACGTGAATTACGAGACCAAACTTAAAGAATATTACAGGCTTTATCCGAACGCTGGCTATGGGGGTTCTTTTTCCAATTGGGTCTGTTATGATCGGCACGCTCCATACAACTCCTGGGGAAATGGCGCGGCGATGCGCATCAGTCCTGCAGGATACGCCTATGGTTCTCTGGAAGAGACCCTGTTGAATGCCAGGAAATTCACAATGGTTACTCATGATCATCCTGAGGGAATCAAAGGAGCTTGCGCCACAGCGGCTGCCATTTATATGGCGCGCACTGGGAGCACAAAGCTGGAGATCAAGGAGTATATCGAATCAACGTATGGATATGATCTTCACCGATCCATTGACCAGATCAGACCGGGTTATACCTACGATGTCTCCTGCCAGGGTACTGTGCCTGAATCGATCATTGCATTCCTCGAGTCGCAGAATTTTGAAGATGCCATCCGGCTTGCTGTTTCGTTGGGAGGGGATTGCGATACCCTGACCTGTATCACCGGTGGAATCGCTCAAGCATTTTACGGCGGTGTACCGAACGCCATCATTGACAGCGTATATTCGATCCTCGATGAACGTCTCGGTGGGGTGACCCGGAGTTTCCTGCAACGTTACAATCCAAAATAAAAAGCGCGCCGTTTTCTACGGCGCGCCTCATATAAATTAATCCATCATCAGCCAGTCGTAGGTGGAACAGTAATTCTTCTCACCATTGACCAGTACATAACTGGTGTCATTGCTTTCATGGGTGACCACGAATTGGCTCCAACTGTTCTTATTTTTCATAAGTAAATTGTACGCGTGCAATTCACCGAAACGGGTGGAGCGCCAATCCTGAGTTTTGACGTAGGCAAAGCGGTCAGTGCGGCAAGCCAGGCTGGCGCCGAGATACGTGTGGGTATCCGACGAAAGCGATGGGTCATTGTAGGCATCGATCATGGCCGGGATGGCGTCAGAGGAAAGCGATCCGATGTAGGCCAGGTCCAGTTGACCATTTTCATTAGTACCGCCCTTGTCACCCAGCGCGATATTCTGGCGGGCAATGAAGCCGTCCACGTTCATGATGCCCAGGGTGGCCGTGAATCCGATGATCATGAGCATTAGGGCGAGACCGAAGCGGCCCTGACGCTGTGCGATCTCGAAAGCCATTGTCGCCAAGATCAGCGCTGCAAGCCAGAAAATGAATACATGGGTGTACGTTCGCAGTTCCGAGAAGCTGTACGCCGATTCGTAGAGCATGAGGCGCTGCAGCGACGAAGCCAGCATGACCAAAACCATGGCCAGCATTACCACTGAAAGGACGGTGAATCCGATCCGCTTGCCTTTCGATTCGAGCTTGGTGATGCCGTGCATCACCAGATAGATTGCCAGGCTGATGACCGCGACACCCACCAGTTCACCAAAACCACGCCGGGCGTATTCAGAATACGTATAGCCTGCAGCGTTGATATTGGCAACACCACCGAAGAGGTATTTCACCTGGATGCTCACAAACAGGATGAACAGCAGGTCAACTGCTCCAAGCACGATCAAGCACTCGGTCCATCCCAGGAAAGGTTTGACGCTGGCTTGATGAGTATCGGGTTTGACGGCTTCCTTCTTCGGCATAATCGCGTGCACGTAAAAACCGAGCAGTATATACGCGCCGAACACGATATAGGTGAATCGGAAAAGATACTCAGGCAATTTTTCAAGTGCGAACATCTTTTGTAGCATGTCCGAGAAAATGGGGTCAGCCGAAGCCAGGATGGCCGCGAGCATGATCACGACTGGCAGTGCCATTACCAATCCGAGCAGGATCGAGCCAACGCGGCGCAATCCGGTTTTTTGACCCGGCAGGGGAGGAACTCCATCATTATTGGTCGAAAGCAGACCAAAACCACGCACCACCCCGGCACCAATGCTGTTGAACATGCGCACGATGTAATCCACGATACGGAAGTGCGGCCAAAGACCATCCAGGAAAGTGGAGATGAGCAAGAGCAGACCAAGCAAAGTCACTATGGTGCTTGTGAAGCGGGTGAAGCCTTCACTGCGCCAGGCGGGGATGACCGCGAAGCCGAGGATCAGCACCGTCAGAACGATACTCCAGACAGAAGGCTTTTTCTTCTCGCGCCAGGCAAGCACGTAGCCCAGGACGAGCAATAAAGTTATCCAGATTAAGAAAGTGATCCCCCCACGTTGACCCCAGAAAAGGAAATCGAAACACCAGGCAGCAGCCAGGGCTGCCAGCCCAAACCAAAGTTTTCTGTTATGCATACTCCCTCGATTATCTGACCACCAGCGACAGGATCATGGCGATCACGAGAATCATAGCGAAGATAGCCATGCCAACCTGTTGCCGACGAAGTTTTCTTTGCGTCGCAGAAATCCGCGGTTTATCTGCTCCGCTTTTCTTGCTTTTTTTTGAAGCACTTGCCATGAATTGCCTCACGTGATAAGGATAGTTTATTGGGGCTGTACTCTCAAAACCTATCAGCGGACTTGCAAAGCCTATCATAAGCCTGGACGCGAGAGATTGTGTACAACCGGGTTGAGTATAACCCGGTTGTGCTGTTTGCGAAGGGTAAAAAAACCCCGCGGATGGCGGGGTCTCGGGTTATTTATCCTTTGAGGGCGCGGCCGGAGCTGGCGTTGCTGTAGTAGTGCTGGTTTCGGCGGGCTTGGCTGCTTCCTTCTTCTCATTGGCAGGTTTTTCTTCATTCTTCGAGCTGTAATTCATGCCTGAAGGAGAGCGATGATCGGTCGCATAAAAACCGGAGCCCTTAAAAACGATCCCAACCGGTGTGTATACCTTGTGAAGCGATTTCTTGCCGCATTCGGGGCACTGGGTGAGTGGATTATCTGAAAATTTCTGGGTTGCGTCGAATTGAATTCCGCAATTCTCGCAGCGATACGTATAAACTGGCATGCTTACCTCTTTTGATCAATCTAACGATTAATCTTACCAATTATAGTCCAATTAATGAAGCGGTCAAGCGACAATATTGATAACTGACCATATTACGCAATTAATTTATCGCATAAATGTTAAAAGTCAATCAGAGGAAGATAAGAGATTTGTTAATCGCAGACAAAGATTTGTCTGCCAACTTAAACTCCTGTATAATCAAAACAAATGTTCGATAAATTGAGGAACCATGCCGCTGAATTATATTGAATTGAAAAAGCAAATCAATCACCTGGGCGAGGCGACAATCCAACGCAAAGAAGATCTGGCTGATCGCCTTAAACGCTGTCGGGAATTGCTGGATGAACACGCTGGGAATCTGGTATTTCTGCAGCGTCTGGTGGAAGAGGCTGCTTCCCGTGAACACGGGTTACGCTGTGCCATCCCCGTGAGCGAGCGTCTTGATGCGCATCTCCCCATCCGAGCCGGGATACCTGACCATGTATTGCTGGCAGCGGACGGATCGCAAATCACACCTGACCCGCACGCGGCGGTATTCTACGGTTTGGTGAATGTGGGGGTTTTCAGAATGAGCACAAAGGCGGGCGAAATCCCCGCGGCTAACTCGTGGTCTGAATTGATCTTCGAGGGGGAGAACCCGGACGACAACGATTTTATCTCTGAAGACCTGGTAAGTCTGAGGCGCGACACCCGTGAACGCCAGATCATAGCTGAGCTGGCTAAGAAGGAGGGGACTCCCCTGGTGACACTCACCGACGGACCACTGGAGCTTTATCACGAGCCGCGCGGCGAGAAAGCGTTTGAAGCCTATTTCAAACAATACCTGGCGGCGTTGGACGAACTGGCGTTATTGAATACCATCACCGCTGGGTACGTCGACCGACCACGTGCGGCGCTGCTGACTGCCACGCTCGAGCTGCTCGTTAAAAATGGCAACGCCAAAATGGTTGGAACTCTTAAGGGAGTGACTGACTTGATGTTGATGGAAGAGCTGCTTGCACCGGGTGAACGCTCCGCAGTGTTCGCGCTGCAGTTTCGCAACGCTGCCAGCTTCGAGGGACGAAAGACGTTGCATTTCTTCTATCTCAACGTGGGTAGTGAACGTGTACCCTCCATCGCGAGGGTCGAAGTTCCGCAGTGGGTGGTCGAGGCTCCCGACGCGTTGACACTGTTGCAATCCGTACTGGTGGAGCAAGCACGGCAAGCCGGGGCGTCACCTTACCCATACGCGCTGACACGCGCGCACGAGACGGCTGTGGTGAAGATGGACGAGCACGAAGCCCTGGATCGCATGATCGAGGAAGAATTGCTGGCACGAGGATTGCCGCCAGCAGTCATTTCACAAAAATTGGCCAACAAACTGATTGGAAAACGGACGAGGTATTGATATGGAAAAAATCGCGATCGGAAGATTACTACGTTCAAGTATCACCGGCTGCGTAGTGGGCTGTAACCTGAGCCAGGCAAACACACCGGCTTTCGGACAGATGGTCTTGATCCCGCTCGACTCTAAAACCAGCATCTACGGGTTGGTCTATGATATCCACGTCGACGACGACGGTCTGGTTCGGCAATTGGTCACGTCGAGCAATATCAGCGCGGCGGTGATTGAAGATAACCGTGTCAACCGCAATGTGCCACTTGAAATGAGCGTGGTCTTCACGGGATATGAAAGCGATGGCAGGATCAGTCATCTGCTGCCGCCACGGCCGCCGCTGACTCTCGATTCGATCTATCCCTGTTCACCGGCAGAGCTGGCGCGTTTCACCGCCGATGGGTGCTTCGCCTATCTGCGTCACCTGCTGCGAGACGAGGAACTGCCCGTGGCGGAGTTGATTGCGGTGCACCTGCGCGAAGTGATCGCTACGAATCCCTCCAATGCAGCCGACGCGGTCGAGACAGTGATCGCTTTACTCAAAGATGATTATCCGCAGTTGATGGACGTGCTCAGCGCGGTATCCGAAGTGTATTAGAGAGTGGAGAAAGCCATGACAGCAAACGATCTTTCCAATCAAAATTCCGAGAGCCGCCAGGCCATCGGTTACGTCATCAATGGTTCGCTCAAAGCCAACTTATTCGTGCGCCTGACTGTGCCGGCCCAATCCGTGCAGGAGGGCGGTTTTGTCGTCCTCGAAAGCGGCGACTGGCTGTTCTACGGGCTGGTGGTCGATCTGCGCCTGGAGTCGCTCGATCCACGCTACGTGGAAGAAATGGCCATGCGCCGCCTTAGCCCGCGCGTGCGCGAACAGTTGAAAGAACAAACGCTTTTTACCAACCTTGAAGTGCTGCCCGCGCTCATGCTGGAACGAGGCCCGGAACCCGGCACGCCAGATTACGAGCAATGGCGTAAGGCACACCCAGAAGATCCAAGGCCGATGCCGATTAAAACCGTGCCGTTCCACCAGGCTCTGGCACGACTGGCTACCGCCGGAGATGTGGCCGAGATCTTCGGCTCACCCGAGAAGGCAGGTAACTTTGTCATTGGCAGCACGCGCGAGCAGGATCACCCTGTCTGCGTCAACCTAGACAAATTTGTGCAGCGCAGTTCGGGTATCTTCGGCGCCACAGGCACTGGCAAGTCGTTCCTGACGCGCATTTTGCTGGCCGGGCTGATCGAGCACAACGCCGCATCTGTGCTGGTGCTGGACATGCATAACGAGTACGGCTTCGACGACACCTCGTCCGATACGGGCGAGTCGGTGGCTGGATTGCGTTACAAGTTTCCAGCGCGGGTTCGTGTGGTTGGGTTAGGGCGGGCGACCACCATCCGCGGGAAGACGCCGGATTGGCACCTGGAAATCGATGAGACAGATATCCAGCCGGTGGATATCGAATTATTGACGCGTGAGCTAAACTTGCGTGAGACCACCTCGACCACCCTGGACGCCTTACAGCACAGCTTTGGACCAAGGGAATGGTTCAGCAGGTTCAAAGCGATGAAGGTTGGCTTGATGACCGAGGACGAAGACGGGAAAAAGATACCAGCACCGGGCAGCGTGGCTGCCTGGGCGAACGAGGAGGGGGTAAACGTGGCGGCAGCCGAAGGGCTGCATTCCAAGCTGGGACGGGTATTCAACAAGCCGTATATCATGCGGCGCGGAGAAGACGACAAGACTCCGGATGGTTTGAAGGAGATCCTCAAGGCGCTTCAAGCCGGACAGCACATTGTGCTCAGTTTTGGCGATTACGAGTCTGATCTGGATTATCTGCTGGTTTCCAATCTACTCACACGCAAGATTCGCGAAACATGGGAGGAAAGTACCAATGAGTTCCGCAGTCACGGTAAAAATGAGCCGCGACCGCTGGTAATTGCGGTCGAAGAAGCGCACAAGCTGCTCAACCGCGAGATGGCGGCGCAGACCTCTTTCAGCACTATCGCGCGTGAAATGCGCAAATATTACGTCACCCTGCTCATCATCGATCAGCGGCCTTCGCAGATCTACGACGAGGTGATGTCGCAACTGGGCACGCGTGTCTCGGGCTGGCTGGGAGATGAAGCGGACATCGCGGCGGTGTTATCCGGGTTGGCGGGGCGGGAGGCGCTGCGCGGCATGCTGGCGCGCCTGCAGCCGAAAGAGGAAGCGCTGCTGCTGGGTTGGGGAGTTCCCATGCCGATTCTCGTGCGTTCGCGCAGGTATGACGCCAAGTTCTGGCAGGAGCTGCTTGGGCGCGAGTCCGGTCGCTCTGTGGAGCAGAGCATGAAGGAATTGGGATTTTAAAAGCTTTCTCACGCAGAGTCGCGGAGCCCGCAGAGGAAACCTACTTTCAAAATTTCAAGCAGAGCCGCGGAGCACGCAGAGAAAACCTTTTCACTAATATCACTTTGAGAAAATTGATAGATATGCAAAACGAGGAGGGAGTAGATGAGAAATATTGATGAGATTACTGGGTTGATTGTGGATGCAGCGGTTAAATTGCATAAACGATTGGGGCCAGGTTTACTCGAATCTGTGTACGAAATGATATTGGAAAAGGATTTAATGGCAGCAGGTTTATCTGTTGAAAGGCAAAAGCCAATTTCGTTTGATTATGAAGGGATTCAATTCACGGATGCTTTCAGGATCGATCTTCTGGTAGAGAATTTGGTTATCGTCGAATTGAAATCAACTGAACAGTATTCTCCTGTTCATTCCAAGCAAGTTTTGACCTATTTGAAATTGATGAATCTACCAGTTGGCCTTCTCTTGAATTTTGGCGCACCAACGATGAAAGATGGAATGAGACGTATCGTAAATGGATACGAGGCTGGTTCACTTTTGCCAGTAATAAATAAAAACTGATCTTCTCTGCGTTCTCGGCGTCTCTGCGTGAGAGAAATTTGAACTTTTTAGCAAACTTAGCGATTTTCTCGGTTATTGAATATTCTCTATGCTCTCCGCGCCTCTGTGTGAGCGAGCCTTTATTTTGGCCAGATGGCCCAGATTACGAGGGCGGTGACGATGCCGGTGAGGGTACCACCGATCACTTCAATGGGGGTGTGGCCAAGCATTTCCTTCAGCTCTTCTTGATCGATGGGTTTCCCCTGGAAGATCTCGTTGATGATCATATTGATGCGCTCGGCGTGGATGCCGGCCTGGCGGCGTACGCCGGCCGCGTCATACAGCACGACCATGGAAACGGCAATGGCCAGGGCAAAGGCTGAGGTGTCAAAGCCACTGAAGAGCCCGATCCCCAATGTGGTGGAGACCATCAGGGCTGCGTGCGAGCTGGGCATGCCGCCGGTCCCGAAGGCCTGCACCAGGTTGATCTTCTTATGAATAAAGTAGTATGTGGGGATTTTTAAAATAGAAGCCGTGAGCCAGCCAGCCATACAGCATGCCAGTTCACCATAATTTATCCACCAACTCATTGTTCGTTCTCCGGGGGGATGGGATTGAGGTTTGTCAGTTGCTGAACCTTCAGTTCAGCTTTTTCCAGCATCGCTGCGCAATACTGCGAGAGCTTCTGACCCCGTTCATAAAGCTTCATACTTTCTTCCAGGGGTTGCTGGTTGGCTTCAAGGCATGAAACGATTTCTTCCAGTTCCTTAAAAGCTTGTTCATAGGTCAAATGATCAAGACTTTCGTCCTGAGGTTTGCTCATGTTCATACTCCTTTGCCCGGATCGGCGACCCGGGCGCTGAATTCACCATCGGATACTCTAATACTAACATGAGATTGCGGAATCGCCTGTTCCGTCCTTTTAATGATATTTCCCGAATCATCGCGAACGATAGCGTAGCCGCGCTGAAGCACTGCTTCGGGGTTGAGTGAATCAAGCAACTTGTGCGTGCCGCTTAAACGTGCCTGGGTGTGTAAAAGCATGCTTTGTACAGCAAGAAGAGAACGGGAAGTCAGGTCGTCCAGACGCTGGCGGCTTTGTTGAATGGTACGCTGGGGGGAAAGGCGGTCGAGAGCTCGCCGCAGTTCCGCCAGGCGCGAGGACTCCATTGCCAGGCGGGAAGATAGCGCACTGTCCAGTTCATCTGTCAATTGTTTGACACGAACAGCAAGTTCCGCCCGGTCCGGGGTGGCCAGCTCGGCTGCGGCAGTGGGGGTGGGAGCGCGCAGGTCGGCAGCAAAATCAGTCAGGGTGAAATCTGTCTCGTGACCCACACCGCTGATAATGGGGATCGGTGATTCCGCCACAGCGCGAACAACTCGTTCGTCGTTGAAACACCATAGGTCTTCGAGCGAGCCGCCTCCACGCGCCAGCAAGATGACCTCGATGCCGGGTTCACGGTACAGCCGCTGTAATGCCGTGACGATCTCCGCCGGGGCGGCATCTCCCTGAACCGCCGCGGGGGAGATGATTACCTTTAACAATGGATAGCGCCGGCGCAACGTATTTAATATATCCTGCAAGGCCGCACCGGATGGAGAAGTGACCACACCGATGACGGCTGGCACAGTGGGAATGGGGCGTTTACGCGCTTCTTCAAAGAGCCCTTCCTCTTCCAGTTTGGCTTTAAGGCGCATGAATTCCTGAAAGAGCGCGCCTTCACCCACCTGACGCACGCTGTCGACGTAGAGCTGGTACTGTCCGCCCTGTTCATAGATGCCGATAGAGCCGTGGGCTTCAAGCGCCATGCCGGGTTGTAAAGTGAACCGCAGGCGCATCACCTGTGGTTTCCACATAACGCACTTTAATGAAGCATTCTGATCTTTGAGAGTGAAATAAAGGTGCCCTGAAGCTGGATACGATGGATTGGATACTTCCCCCGATACCCAGACATCACGCAAGATCTCATCGCTATCAAGCAACTCACGCAGATAGCGGGTGATTTCACCAACAGATAGTGTTGATACGGGAAAAAGGGAGCCTTGAAGCATAATTCAAGCATACCTTCCTTACCATACCGTGTCAACAAAATAATAAATGAATAATTCTCCAGTTGTCTGAAGACTGGAGAATTATCACGCGCTACAGGAGGTTAGTTTAATTTTTGCAGCAACATCAAGAACAGATCGCTCTCGGTGATGATTCCCAACATTTGTTGTTTCTCATCCACCACTGGCAGGCAGTGAATTTTCTTTTCCAGCATAATCTTTGCTGCTTCGGTCAGTTCTGCGGTTGGCGCAATGGTGATCACGTTGCTGACCATCACCTTTTCGACTGGTTGGGCGAGCACTTTTGTTGAGGTTTCACTGCTGTTTTGCATGGCCGGGCGGGAGGGATCGCTGCTCATCAGGTCGGTGCGGGTGACCAGACCGATGATTTTTCCGCTTTCAATGACCGGCAACGAGCGGATATGGTTGGCACCCATCAGGGTGTGAGCTTCCAGCAAGGTAGTCTGACGGGTCACCGTAACGACTTCATCGGTCATGTAATCAGCTACAATCACCTTTTTATCGAGTGATTGGTACATTTTGATAATAAAGCGTAGCAGATCTGAGCTGGTGAGAATTCCGATTAGCTTGTCATTCTCAAGCACTGGCAAAGCGTTGATTTTGTTTTCGAGCATGGTGCGGGTGGCATGAAGGATGGTGGCGTCGGGTGTAATAGTGATCACATTGGTTTTCATCACATCAGCGGCAGTCTCATCGGCAACATTGATGCCAAGGTTCCAGACTTCATTGCCCAGGATGGATAGATCCAGGCCGATCAGCACCAGGCGGTTGATCAACCCGACCACCTTGTCACCTTGCATGATCGGTAACGCGCGAATGTGCCGTTCGTTGAAGATCTGACGAGCTTCGCTCAGCGGCATCTCTGGAGTACCGGTGATGACTGGTGATGTCATCCAATCTTTCACCAAAGAATACGTCATGCAGTTCCCTCCGCAGGTGATAAGAACCTTCCTGCATTGTCAAGTGGTAGAAAAAGTATAGTTGACATCTTTATTATTAACATCCCAATAAGCGTTCAACCTGTCTGCCCTTTATGGATGAGTCCATTTTCATCATTAATAATGATGAGGGCTCACTTATAGGGGCTGGGATGGGGCTCTTCATCAAATACAGTCACCACACCCGCGCGCATGGCGTAGATCACAGCCTGGGTGCGGCTGGATACCTGCAGCTTGGCAAGGATGCGACTGACATGCGAGTGCACCGTGGCGGAGCTGACCACCAGCAGTCGGGCGATCTCCTGATTGCTGTAGCCGTGCGCCATAAATTTCAGAACGTCCATTTCACGCTCGGTGAGCTTTTCTATCAGACCTTCCTGTTCCTCGGTACCGCTGATCTGTTTGAGCACGTGGCCGACGATCGAAGGATGAAGCCAGGCCTCTCCACGCGCCACCTGGTGGATGGCCTGCAGCAAGTCTTCTTTTTCAGCGTTCTTGAGGATATAACCAATGGCACCGGCGTTAAGGGCGGGCATCACTTTATCGTTGCTACTCAAACCGGAGAACATTACGATGTTAATCTCGGGGAGTTCATTCTTAATCCGGCGGGTGGCCTCGATGCCATCCATTTCTGGCATGGAAACATTCATCAAAATCACCTGCGGGTTAAGGTTTCTGGCCATTTCGATGGCTTGAAAACCATTATTTGCTACCCCAATAATGTTGATTTCTTCATGGTCCTGAAACATCGCCATCAACCCACTGACGACCACGGGGTAATCATCTACGATCAAAAGGCGAATCTTTCCGCTCATTGATTTTCCTCGGATTGTAAATGGTTGATGCGAATCATACACACTCCCAGAATTCGATCAGTTTTATGATTTTACCTTATTCTGCAGTCAAGTACATTCCATTCGTTCAACGTAAATAAGAAAAAAGTGTAAAATGAACTATCTAATTGTGGAGGAACGAATATGGAATCGATGTGGTCTCCCTGGCGGATGAAATACATCACAAATTATGAAAACCCCGGCAAGTGCGTTTTTTGCACAGCTCCGGAGATGAAAGATGGGCCAGAGAACCTGATCGTTCACCGCGGTAAGTTGGCTTATGTGATTCTCAACCGGTTTCCTTACACCAGCAGTCATGTCATGGTCGTTCCTTTTGAGCATCACCCCTCGCTCGACGCGTTAACACAGGAGATCCGAGCTGAAATGATGGAATTGGTCAACGAGACAATCAAGGTGATGCGCAAGGTTTACAAGCCACAAGGATTCAATGTGGGGATCAACCTGGGTGTAGCCGCTGGTGCTGGAATAGCGGAACATATGCACATCCATATCGTTCCGCGTTGGAACGGCGATACCAATTTCATGTCCACTGTTGGCGAGACCCGCGTCCTTCCTGAAGACCTGGAGACCACATACAACCGTCTGGCGCAGGCCTGGAAGTAGCTGACCAGTTTACGCGGTAAAAAGAAATGCTATAATTCCTGAACGAAAACTGATTTATTCGCAAACAATCCAATACACTCGAGGGCACCATGACGTTCCTACAGATCGTTATACTCATCTTCGCAATTTTGCTGTTGATCGTCGCTTTTCTTTTGGTACGTACTTACCTTTCAGTCCAAAAAGCTACCCGAAAATCGGAGACCTGTTTACCAGGAGTGAATCTCCCCGAATTTAAAGCGGACGCAAAAATCACATCGAAACACCTTTCCAACCTGATCAAACAGGAAACGGTCACGCATGAAGATCCCTCTGAAAACGTGCCGGCGAACTTCGTGGCGTTGCACAAAGTGTTGGAAAAAGATTTCCCGCTGGTCCATAAGACCATGAAAAAAGAGGTCATTGGTGAAAACAACCTGCTCTTCACCTGGGTGGGTAAAGACAAGTCACTGGATCCTGTTCTCTTTGCGGCACATCAGGATGTCGTCCCGGCGGAACAGACCTCGCTCGATCAATGGACCTATCCTCCGTTCTCAGGCGAGATTGCCGACGGATTTATCTGGGGACGCGGCACGCTGGATATCAAATGCCAGTTGGTTTCATTAATGGAAGCCGCGGAAGCGTTGATTAAAAACGGGTACAAACCCGAACGGACAGTTATGTTCGGATTTGGCGCGGATGAAGAAGTGTTGGGTGTCGGCGCCAAACAGATCGTGGCAGCGCTCAAAGAACGCGGTGTGCACCTCGCGGCCATGGTGGATGAAGGGGGGTGTATCTATGATGGTATCATTCCGGGAATTAATGGATTGGCAGGTGTGATTGGCGTCGCGGAAAAGGGTTATCTCTCTCTGAGGGTTTGGGTAGATGGTGAAGCCGGACACTCTTCCACTCCTTCGAAAGACACGGCTACCGGCATCCTTGTTCACGCGCTCGACCGGCTGGTGAGACATCCCTTCCCAGCCAAAATTAGCGCGGTGACGAAGATGTTTGCCGACCTTTCCGCGTCTGCTGGTTTTATCATGCAGATGGCTTTTGCCAATCTTTGGCTTTTTAGCGGCGTGGTCAAGAAAATCCTTCTGGAGCACGGCGAGACAGCAGCCACCATCCGTACCACCACCGCGGTAACAATTCTGCGTGGCGGTGTGAAAGACAACATTCTGCCCGGCCATGCCGAAGCTGTGGTCAACCTGCGTATCCTGCCGGGTGAAACCATTGCCAGTGTGTGTGACCGTATCCGCAAGACCATTGGCGATGACAGGGTTCATTTTGAGCCTTTACGTGGCAATGCGTGGGAAGCGTCGCCGGTATCACCGGATGACGTGCCGCAATATTTGCATATAGCCAGCGCCGCGAGGGAATTGTTCCCCGCGATGCCCTGCGCGCCATACATCATGCTTGGTGGTTCGGACGCGCGAAATTATTACGAGATTTGTGAGCATGTCTATCGCTTCTCGCCTTTCGTCATGACTCCCTCCGACCTGGCGATGGTGCACGGCATCAACGAGCGAATTTCAGAAGAAGCTTTCGCGCTGATGGTGGATTACTTCTATCGGTTGATCCCGAGATGGGCACAGAAAGAGATGTAAAATTATCGGCCGGGCAACCGGCCGATTTCTTTACAGATCAAATGTGAATTGCATTACTCTTCGGTCAATAGCGCCAAATTTATACTTGTAGTCTTCATTGCCGCGCATAAAATCGAACTCGAAACGGCCGTTCTCAATGGCCCACTTGATAAGATGGATAAGAAGCACCCAGCCAGGGGAATGCTCGAAAAATTGTGGATCGATTCCTGAGTTGTAGACCCAAATACGGTTGTTGTAGTCGAAATTCAGGTACGCCGCGGCTTTTTGTCCACCAATAGTGAGGAAAGCAAGTTGTAGGGACTTGTGAGTGAATGCGTCTAACATTGAAAGGCGCATCTGTTCCTTCATGGCTGGGGTTAGGAACCGCTTCTTTTCTTCATCAAATGACATGAGTCGCAGGAATTCCTCGATCTCACTTTCAATTTTATCTGGATCAGAGGCAATGTACCACTCTGAACCTTGCGGCAATTCAAGGAGTCGGCGCATTTTACGGCGCATTTCGTGGCGTTGTTTCTTGTCCAGGCTGGCGAGGTATTCTTCGTAATCGCCATTAAGACTGATGTACGGAGATTGTGATAGCGGTGTAACCGAAGCGTCCAGGCCACATTCCGTTGCGGCATTTTTAAGGGCTTTAACTGTGGGTGAGTTTTCGGGGATGTTATCAAATTCCACCCGTTGGACCCCATATTTTACGGCCAACTCGGATTTGATGTACTCGATCAACCCTTTTGTAAAGGCTCCGGAGTGTTGCGGTTTTACCAGCAAATCAAGATAATCGCTTATTTCCACACTGCCAAGCAGAAGTAGTGTCTTACGCCCCGAGCGCTCCGCAATAAAGCAGGGTGCGATCCCCATCAGGCTTTCGTTCTCGTGAGCCAGGATGATCGCCAGGGTTGAATCCTGCGGCCATTCCCCACCGCCGCGGGTGGACCACCAGGTTTGCAAGTATTCATAACGCAAGAATGGCACATGACTGACACCCTTTGCCATCAACGCGTTCCATTCATTTTTTTGATCGATTGGGAATTCAGTGTGGAGAGAAAAGTTCATAGCTGCATTATACCTGATGGAAAATATCTACTTTGTTAGAGTTCGGTTAATATTCGGGGGTGCAACAGGGCTGCGTTCTTCCGTAGCCAGGTGCGCGCCTCTTTAAAGGCTGGATAATATTGCGAAACGTATGACCAATATACGTTTGAATGGTTTGGGTGAATCATATGTGCCAATTCATGAATTACCACATATTCCAACACGGTGGGTGGAACCATGATGAGCCGCCAGTTGAATGAAAGGGTTCCGCTGCTGGAACAGCTTCCCCAGCGGGTGCGCTGATCGCGAATCACAATGGATTTTGGTCTCACTCCCATCCGGCATCCCTGGGTCGCGACGCAGGCTTCGATCTGGTCTCTGGCCATTTCACGCAGATGGTTTTCAAGTCCCGTGGGGATCAATTCACGGTGCCCGGCAGGGATACGCAAAATCAGATTGCCCCTCTCTTCATTCACGCGGATACGTGCCTTGCGCTCAGGTTCTTCGAGGACGACAATGTGGGTGGGAACTCCGCGCAGCAGGATCACGTCAGCAGGCAAGGACTTTTGCCCGACGCGTGCTGCGTGACGGCGGTGCTTTTCTAGCTGTAGCAATACCCACTCGGCATTGCGGATGAGAAATGCTTCACCATCGCGAGGGGGATATCCATAAGGTATGGTCAGGGAAACACCGCTTTCAGAAACGGAGACACGCACCCGTCGCGAGCGTTGGGATTGCTTCAGTGAATATTCAATTGTTTTTCCGTCCAGGTTGATCGTGCGCTTGTTTGTGGTAGGCATTGTTTGATTATATCAAGGCCTTAGAGAGCAGGAATGGTTGTCAAATGGTTTATTGACGCAGGATGATGTGCGTGTTAGAATACAAGCCGTCCAAAAAATGGGCGCGTAGCTCAATGGCAGAGCAGTGGCCTTTTAAGCCATTGGTTAAGGGTTCGAGCCCCTTCGCGCTCACTTTTGTTTTAAAGAGATAATTCGTAAATCACACATGATGATTATTGGTTAGGGTCCCTTTACAGGGATACTATTCGAGCCCCTTCGCGCTCACTTTTGTTTATATTGCAATTGAGAGTCCTGGGTTCTTTACGAGGTCAAGGATTCTTATCAAGTTTCCTTGTGTTTGAGATCTGAGAATTAAGCGGGGAAAGCTTGCAAAGTAAAGAGTTTTGGATAGCGATGGTGAAAAATCTCTAAAAGGACAAAACGACGATCAACTATCTTCAATTTACCATTATTCTCTTGGATTATTCAGGCCTTGCGTGTTTTCATTTCCTTACAGCGTCATCGCCAGTATTTAGTTACAAAATTATTTGAAGTCAGTTATTCATAATGCTATTTGCTTGAAATCAATCCAATTTCTTTGTATCATCTATACAGGTAGTTAGAATGCGTTATTTCTTTTTGGGGGAAGAATTGATCTTGAGGAGGTTTAAGGATTCAATTCCTGATGAGAGAATATCCACTCATAGAGGTGAGCAAAGAAAGCATATTCGACTACTTGCGGCCCCCATAAATCATAAGTTAATCCTTAAAACTGATCAATTCTCAATTACCAAATACGAGGAATTCCATGCCTGATCAAGTAAAGCAGCCGAAGGGGACTTTTCACTGGAAACGTATTTATCCTGGTTCTATCATTTGGGTTTTCCTGTTTTTAATCGTGGGATTATTGCATGGTTGCCGAACAGAACAAACCCCCATTCCGCAGACAGATATTAAGTCGATTACTGTTGTAGTTGATAATAATTATCCACCCTACTCTTTTCTTGATGCTGATGGACAATTGGTCGGGATCAGCATTGATCAATGGAATTTGTGGGAGAAGAAAACTGGCGTAAAGGTGAAGATTGTAGGAATGAGTTGGTCCGGCGCGCTTACTGCCATGGAAAATGGTCAATTTGATGTAATCGATACCATATTCTACAATGAATCCAGGGGACAAATACTTGATTTTACGCCTCCTTATGCGACGATTGATGTGCCCATATATTTCAATAATGAGATATCAGGAATAACCGACGCATCCACGGTTCGCGGTTTTACTGTGGCGGTAAAGTCTGGTGATGCGGTAATCGATGTGCTTCAGCAAGCCGGTTCACAGAACCTTGTTTATTACGAGAACTATAAAGACATTATTAAGGCGGCTGCTGAGCATACGGTGACTGTCTTCGCAATTGACAAACCTCCCGCCGATTATTTTCTTTATCAATATGGAATTCAGAAGGATTTCAATTCAACAAAACCTCTTTTCAGTGGACAATTTCATCGAGCCGTTAAAAAGGGGAATACGGAACTTCTTAACCTGGTCAACGCCGGGTTCGCCAATATTTCTCAGACTGAATATGAGGTTATTAATCAAAAGTATCTTGGCTCTGAGGTGATCAATCTCAACACGTTAAAGTATGGAATATATGTCATTGCTGCCGTTCTTGTAGGATTTCTGCTCCTCGTCATCTGGAACCGAACGCTTCAGGTGCAGGTTAACAAAAAGACACAGGTGTTAAAGGATAGTGAAGACCGTTATAAAGAATTGTTTGAAGAATCACCTATCTCGCTTTGGGAAGAAGACTTCTCTGCAGCCATTGAATATTTGGCGTTACTTCGCGAGCAACACGGAAAGGATCTCCATTCCTATTTGTTGACACATCCAGATGAAATCTTTCGGTGCTTTGAAAGGATTAAAGTGCTGGACGTGAACAAGGCAACATTGGAGCTGTTCAAAGCGAAAAATAAGGAGCAGGTACTAGGAAATTTGAAGCCACTCATGTCTGAATCAGATCATGAAACCCTGGTGGATGAATTGATGCATATCGCTGATCGGATTCCAGTTTTCAATTGGGAAGCGACAAATGTGGCTCTATCCGGAGAGAAAATCTCAGCACGCATCCGTTGGGTGGCTGAACCGGGTCACGAAAAAAATCTCGACAGAGTGATCCTTTCATTAGTAGATATGACTGCGATAAGAGACGCTGAGAAAGAATTACGCCTGGCGCATGATCGTCTGAATATGGCAGTCTCTGCTGCGAATTTAGGCGTATTTGAGTATGATCTAGTCAGCGGAAATATGATCTGGGACAATCGCATGTTTGAATTGTACTCAAAGGACCGGAATGCCTTTGTTCCGAATTATCAAAACTGGTTGGCTTGTTTGGTTCCAGCTGATCGAATAAGGATGGATCAATTAATCAAGAAAGTTATCAACGGAGAAAAGGATTTCGAGACAACGTTTCGCATTTCTAGCCGGGATGGGGGTTTACGGCATATGAAGGCATTTGGGCAATTGGTAATGGGCAAAGACCTTTGCCCTCAAAAACTGATCGGTATCAACTTTGATATTACTAAAATCATGGAAATTGATAGGGTGAGAACTAAGGTCAGTGATATTCAATGGAAAATTGTTCACGCCGAAAAACTGGATGATATTTATGAGATTGTAGCAAGTGGTATTTATTCGTTATTGGGTGATTGTATTGTCTGGGTCACGAAGGTAGATGACGAAAAAGGAACCATCCGTATAAAGAACTTGATGCTAAATAAGGCATTAAGGAAAAGGTTGGATAAGATTGGTGTTTGTCAGGCTGAGAATGTAGATTATTTGATATCTGATATACCCAAAGATGACCTACACCTGTTGCGTAGTGGAAAATTTGAGCGTTATAAGTTCGGCCTTCGACAGTTGGGTACTTGGAAGATCCCTGAAGCAATCCGAAAGGTGATCGAGGATGAACTGAATTATAAGTTCATCTACAAAATGGGCTTCGTTTTTGAAGGCAAACACATGGGCGGGGTCTCAGTAATTAGCCAACGTGACCTGGGGGATAAAGCGGACAGCGTGGAAACAGTGATGAATCAGGCGACACTGGCTTTAAAGAGGATCATATCTGAAACAGAATTACAAAGGAGCGAGGCACAGCTTCGCAGCCTCTTCGAACAAAGTCCATTAGGGATTCTCACATCCAACGTCGAATTTAGATTTACTTCGATAAATTCTGCTTTCTGTAAAATGATCGGGTACTCTGAAGCAGAAATCAGAAAGATGACTTTTAGTGAGTTGACTCACCCTGATGATCTAAGCGAGAGTGTCAAGTTTATGAAAAAACTCTCTGCTGGTGAAATTGGGTTATTTTCGATCGAAAAAAGATATATCAAAAAAGATAAGACGACAATGTGGGGGAATACGATCGTGAAAGCGATTTACGATGAGAACCAGAGGATCAATTCTTACCTGGTCATGGTTGAGGATATTACAGAACGTAAGCTTTCTGAGGCAAAGTTGGCTGAAGAACGTCAAAAGGTCAGAGTGCTGATGGATACTGTGCCTGATTCCGTTTATTTCAAAGATTTGGAGAGCCGCTTTACCAGCGCGAATCAGGCCACACTGAAGAAATTTGGATTATCTGATCCACGCGAAATTATCGGAAAATCAGACCACGATTTTTTCGATGATGAAAATTCAAAAATCGCAGATGAAGAAGAACAAACGATCATTCAAACCGGCCAGCCCATCATTGGAATTGAGGAAATGGAAGTTTGGCCTAACAAACATATCAGGTGGGTTTCAAAAACAAAGATGCCTCTTTTTGATGAGAAGGGTAACATAACTGGCACTTTTGGCGTAATCCGCGATATTACTGAACGCAAACAACAGGAGGAAGAGATCCGCCGATTGAACGCCGATTTGGAAAAGAAGGTAGAAAGTCGCACAAAAGAATTGAGGTTAAAAAACCAGGAATTAGAGGCTTTCACTTACACAGTTTCACATGATCTTAAAGCTCCCTTAAGAGGAATCTCGGGGTATGCAGATATCTTGCTTCAGGATCATTCAGATAAATTGGATGAAGATGGGAAGGGATATCTTAATAAATTGATCAAGTCTTCTCAGCAACTCAGCCAATTGATCGAGGATTTACTCTCTTATTCACGTCTGGAACGGCGTCCGCTGATCTATGGTGATGTGCAAGTCAAATCGATCGTGAATATTTTATTGGAACAGCGAGGGGAAGAGATAAAGAATCGCAATATTGTCATCCATGTTAATTGTGTGAGCGAGACGATCAAATCCAGTCACGAGTTATTGACCCAGATCATAGGAAATTATCTTGATAACGCACTAAAATTCACACAGAGACAATCGGCTCCAGAGATCTGGTTGAATTATGAAAACCACGGTGATACGAGCTTGTTTTCAATAAAAGACAATGGAGTTGGCTTTGATGAAAAATTTAAGGAGAAAATCTTTGAGGTGTTCCAGCGTTTGCACACTCAGGATGTTTTCCCGGGAACCGGAATTGGATTAGCTCTGGTTAAGAAATCCGCGGAATTATTAGGGTACAGAGTCTGGGCAGAAGGGGAACCTGGGAAGGGCGCGACGTTTTACCTTGAGGTGGTCAAATGAGTGATGTATCAACTCCTCATCCGATTTTATTGGTGGAAGAGAACCAAAATGACATGGATTTTACCTGGTAGGCTTTCTCCAAATCCAGTTTCATTAACCCGATCGAGGTTCGCCGCGATGGGGTTGAGGTTTTCGAACTGATGGAAGAGTGGCAATACATAGACAGAAGGCCTGTTTCGTTCTCCTGTAAATCAATGTTCCGAAGGTCAACGGTTTGGAAGTGCTCGAAGTTTTTAAACATAAGAATCCGACCATTTCTATGTTCATGTTGACTTCATCAAATATACCTACCGATATTGGAAAAGCATTTAAATTTGGAGCAAATTCAGATATAGTTAACTCAGGAGACCTTGATAATTTCATTGAAATCATCAGGCGGATCACACTTTACTGGGTAAAGATGAATGTGACAGGTGCAGAATGACGATGAAAGTCCTTTACATAGAAGATAATCCGGTCGATGCTGAATTAACTCTCATTGAGTTTAAAAGACATGGCGACAGATTTACAGTCACGCATGTTTCTTCCATTCAGGAAGCCCTGTCACTTTTCTATGATCCAACCCACGTTGATTTCGATCTTATCCTGACAGATATGAATCTCGCGGATGGGAGTGGTCTATCGTTACTGGCCGAGATTAGAAGTATGCGCGTTCCAATCGCGGTGGTGATGGTGACTGGACAGGGCGATGAAGATACAGCGGTGGCTGCTCTAAAAGCTGGTGCTGATGACTATATCATCAAACACAAAGATTATTTAAAGATCCTGCCCAAGACTCTTGAAAACGCGTATGAACAGTTTAAGAAGACTAAAACCCGAGGTGGACTACCCATTCGTGTGCTTTATGGCGAACATAACGCGGTAGATATCGAGCTTACCCTCCGGCATATAAAAGCACATGCTCCGCATATCCAGATGGATATTGCCAAAGACGCGCAAACACTGGTAAGTAAATTGGATGTTCAGATCGATGAGATAAAGTACGATGTCATCCTACTCGATTTTCACTTACCGGGTGAGGAAATTCAGGATCTACTTCACCATATTATACAAGACACCCACTATAGCTATCCTGTGGTCCTGATAACCGGGCAAGGTAATGAAGAAACCGCTGTGAAGGTGCTAAAGCTCGGGGTGACGGATTATTTGGTTAAATCGGAAGGTTATTTATATCGTTTACCATCAGTGCTTGAGAATGCCAAGAATCTTTCATCTCTCTACCACGAAAAAGAGGCGCTGGCATTGAGTGAAGCGCGTTTCCGTCTATTGGCTGAAAACGCTCTTGATGTTATTTTTCGTCTCAGATTCAGACCTTCGATTCGATTTGAGTATATCAGTCCAGCGCTTGCGAGTATCACCGGTTTTTCACCTGATGAAGCATATAATGATTGTAGTGTTGTGCTGGCACCATTGACTGAAAGTATCCCATCGTTTAAAAGCTTTTTGCGCATGATCAAAGCGAATAGCAAACCCGAATTGGTCTTCCCATTCACAACAAAGGATAACCGCAGGATCATGCTGGAAATGCGTGGCAGAGTGACCCTTGACGAGAAGAACCAACCGGAACACCTGGATGCGATCATCCGCGATATTACTGAACGAGTAGAGATCGAAACCAAATTGCAAAATCGAATGCAGAAATTAAAATCACTGCATACGATCGATACGGCGATCAATTCCAGTTTAGATATCAGCTTTACATATTTGATCCTGCTTGAACAAGTGGTCGCATTGATCAAAGGATCAGCTGCCGCGATTGTCCTTTTCGAGCCAAATCCATCCGTTCGCACAATTGCCGCAACATCTGGTTTTATCACTCCTGAAATTTTGCTACATCCACAACTCGTTAATGATCCATTACTGGTTAAAGCAGCGCTGGAACGGAAAGTTGTCTCGCTATCTGGGGACACGATTGTGAGAAATGATTTCCCGCTCCATGTGCTTTTCAAAAATGAAGATATTGTTGGATATTTTGCCTTTCCTATGATCGTCAAGGGTGCCGTCAAGGGTGTACTTGAAATATTTTCAAGAGATGTTGATTTATTGGACGATGAAACCAGCAGTTTCCTCGAGACAATCGCCCAATCTGCAGCGATCGCCATGGAAAGCACTCAAAATTTTGAAAAATTACAACGGACAAACAAGGAATTGATCCAGGCATACGATGATACGTTGATTGGTTGGGTCAACTTCCTCGATTTACGTGATAAAGAAACTGAAGGTCATACCTTGCGTGCCCAGGACATGACCTTATTGATCTGCACGGAGTTTGGTTACAGTTTGGAGGAGCTATCGGATATTCGACGGGGAGTACTGCTGCATGATATCGGGAAGGTCGGCGTTCCGGATGCCATTTTGAACAAGCCCGGTCCTTTGACCGCCGAGGAAAGATTGATCATGCAAAAACACCCGGAGTTCGCTTACCAGATGCTCTATCCTATTGCTTACTTGAGGCCAGCGTTGGATATTCCTTATTGCCATCACGAAAAATGGGATGGTAGTGGCTACCCGCGCGGTTTGAAGGGCGAGGAAATCCCCCTTTCCGCGAGGATATTTGCCATCGTGGATGTGTTTGACGCTTTGATGTCGGATCGCCCTTACCGAAAAGCCTGGAAATTGCAGCAAGTCCTCGATTACATCAGAGAAGGATCCGGGTCTCATTTTGATCCATCCATTGTAGAAAAGTGTCTGGAATTGTTGGTGGCAAATTACCAAAAACCGCATGAGTAGAAAAACCGGAGAGCGATATATTTGCTCTCCGGTCAGATTAAAAAACTTGAAATAGCCTATTGATCTTTCTTTTTCTTCTTGACAATCTGCATGTATTCATAAGCTCCCTGGCCGAATTGCAGCAAGCCAAAGAAGATCACGGCATAAGAGATCCAGATCATACTGCTGCCGGAGCTTGACGAATTATTGGACACCGCAAAGAAAACACCAATAGCCGCGAAGATTAAGCCGGTTACCAGATTGCGAATGGCGTTGGATTGTGAAAGCTCCGGAACGACTCTTAGTTTGGTGGAAGTGGGGACAAAACCCTCAACTTCCGCTTCATCCCGGACTTTAAACCAGTCGGTACCACCCTCGGGTTTTTCCACGCCGCATACGGTTAAAACGCTGCCTTTGGTGAGGGTTTTGATTACCGGGGCATCGTCTGCTGCAGCTTCTTTCACATCGACTGATGGATTCATGACTGTGGCTTTGCGGATGGCGAAAATCTTGGTGTCACCGGTGATGTAACCCATTCTTTCGCCACCCAGGTTTACTTCCACCCAGGATTTTCGTTTCTTTTGAATGACCTTGCCAAGCTCAATCTCTTCACCCTTGTGGATGGTGGCAATCGAAATCGTGTTATCCTCGATCGAGGCGTAAACCGGAGTTTCTTCGTCCATCAAAATTGCTTTCATTTTTCTCTATCCTTTTTTTTCTGAGTCTCTAAGGCCGAAGAATTCCAGCCATTAATTTCTGCGCATTCCATTGCCCAGCCGTCGTTTTTTGTTTCGATTACTACTGCCGTATCTTCTTCTGCTGGTTTATTGTATTGAGTTTTGGCAAAGACAATGGCACGATGCAATTGTATATCATAATTTTCCTTTTTCAGCATATTTACGATCTGCCGATTTTTCAGAGAGGAAAGGATGAAGGTGATCTCGAAGATCAAAGCCGCCAACGCGATGGGATATAACCACAGGTAGGTTATGTTGGCCAGAATTGCTGGTAATGGGATCACCTTCATGAGCAGGATAAATCCCACGCAGGCAATGAGCGATCCAATGAGGATGCCTGTAGAACGCAGACGGGCAGCAACAGCCAGCGGACCGGAATCCCCGGTCATCGTTTCGGGAGCTTCGACGAAGTTGTTTTGATAGCACTTTTCGCAAAGCGGCAAGCGTAATTTAAAGGTGATTGAGCAGTGAAAATCCTTTCTAATTATTTGCGTGCGGATGAACCCACCCTGATATTTTAAAGGGTGGGTTTCAAAATACGGTGCCGGGACCGCGTTGCAACGGCTGCAGCGGTTTGGAGTGATCAGGTCGAGTGAAGCGGAGGGGAGATTCCGTATCGCTTTAAGTGGGATTTCGATTTTTGAGGTCATAACGACTGCCTTTCGGCAATTGTAACCGAAAACCCGGCAGTGAATGCTGGGTTTCAGTATCTTCAAGAAATCGGTGATTCGAGTTTATTCAACGATCTCGACACAAAGTGAACCGTTTCCGGCAGCACAAAACAGGCTTCGGTCGGCGGGTTCAATGAGGAAAATCCCGGTCTGATCGGTAGAAACCGTCAACTGCCCGCGCCGTGATTGAGCGAGAGCGTCTGTACTTCGCCATTGATTGATACTCCGACAGTTTCGCAATCGGGAACATTGACGTCGATCACGACTGAGGGGTCGCTGATTCTGGCTTTGACGGTCTGACACGTATTGCCGCGGCAGCTCAACATAAATTTTTGAGCGTATTCCGCCATGGTCAGTGGCGAGATGGAGACTGTTTCACCAGGCTGCAGTGGTAGATCAACAACTCGCTCCATGAATGATTTGATGGTGCCATCTGAGTTTAGAAGAACGCACGTCACGGCAACCTCACTTCCAGGCCAGGAATCGGTAATACCCCGACCCCGATGTGACACGGGTGGACCTGACCGTTCCGGAGGAAGCACTGTCACCGGTAGTGGCATAGACATACGTCGAATCAAAACCGAGCACCGGAAAACCGTTGCTGTTATTTCCGACTGATATAACCGGAATGTTCTCAGACGCGCCGGTGGAGGAAGCCGACCAAAGCAGAATGACCTGCCGAGGGGTTTGACCCAGCCCATGAGCTTTGGTGTAGGTGTTGTTGTAGCTGACTCCAAACCATCCCGAGTCGTAGTCGGCCTTTGCGAGTTTCGCGGTCGGAGTGAAATAGCAGGTGACCATGGTAATCGCCGAGCCATCCCAATAGGCTTCTCCAATGAGACGTTGATCTGTAGCTTCCGCTGAACTGGTGTTCACCGCCAGGGTGAAGGTGGTCGATTCTGCGGAACGGACGGCAAACACATACCAGGTAGCCGCGCCACCGCTGAACTGGTTGGACGCCAGGTCCACATTGGCCGAGGCCTGGAGAAGGTAGCCGTTGATCATCAGGGTGGGCGGCTGGTTGATGGAATAGGGCACGCGCAGACGCGTGGAGTTGAGCACTTCCAGGCTGACGAATTCGGCGTGGCGGTTGAGGAATCCGGCTAGCGATTTGGAATCAGCGCTTTCGTTGCCGAGGTAGAGCGCGTCGGCACGCAGGTTGTTATAATGCGCGGCGGCGGTGGGCTGACCGGCAGTGACTGGGGAAGAGAGGGGATAAGTCATAAAAAAACCTCGATAGTAGAGAATGGAGAGTGGAGAATAGTAACAGGCACTTAGTAACTGGGAGAACAGTGGTTACATCTCAGCGCCAGTACGAGGTGCCCCAGGTGAGAGTGCCGTCCCAGAGGCAGCGTTCGAGGGTGGCGGAATCGACAGGAGGCCAGTAGACGCCAATGTTGTTGACCTGGCACTTGATGACCGAACTTTTCGGTAGATGACGCTCGTCAGCGGTCCAGCCTATGGCGCCCAGGTTAAGGAACGAACCGATCGGTGTATCGAGGATGAGCCCGTCTGTTTTACCCAGGTATTGCAGGAGGGCGGCGTAATCCGCGGCTCGGCTGAATTCGTGAGCGGATCCATCCGGATTGATCGAGTGGTCTGAGAGCAGTACGTCGAAGTAGAGCCACAGGCGGGTGGTGCCGGCGCTGTCGACTTCGTGGGTGATCTGCACGCCACCGGGGCGTGTGCCTTTCTCGTCCGCCTCGACGAGGAAACCGTAAGGCAGACCGCCGTTCACGTCCGCGTGGGTAAGGGTGATGTGGCAGTCCTGGCCAATGATCGGCGCGCTCATCTAACGCCTCCTGGTTTGGTCGTCGTCAGCGTCAAGGGAGAAGCCGGGCGGAAAACCAAATTCCTGCAGGGTCTTAAATTGGCTCAGGCTCTGTTCGAAGCGTTCCATTAAGGTTTGGTTCAGGTCTAGCAGATGGCTCACTTCCACCGTGCGCGCGCCGTAGGCTTCGCTCAGATTGGCAGCGCGTTGCTGGCAGGCCTGGGCGGCGGCTCCATCTACCAGCGCGTTGACGCATACGGACGGCAGAGTGGTTTCTGTTGCCTCGTCGAGTCCAGCCAGCGTGTGTGGTACTGCGCAGGTGACGCGCAGCACATCGCCGCTTCGTGGGAACGACGTACCCGTGAAACGCAGGATGGGCGAGCCATCCTCAAAGCGGTAGGAAAACCCGTTTTCCGGTTCAAGTTCGGGTGAATTTTTTGCGGGGTTGACGCACAGGCTGACCAGGTAAAGGCAGTTTTCCAACCCGGTCAGCGGTTGGGAGCGCCCGCTCGCAGCGACGGTGAAATCGCGGGTGACGATGTTAGGCAGGCGCCGATTGATGAGATCAAGGCCCTGGCGCACGGCTTCATCCAGGGTGCCGTCGTCATATCGCTTCCCGGAAGTGTCCTGGAGCGTTTGCAGGAGTCGTGGCTTAAGGGTGTTCAGTGTGATCATGGTTCACCTTCAGGTTATCCGCGATGGAGACACACAGAGGCATGCCTTTGCTGGCGGTTGGTGTTGCGTTAGGCGTTTTGACGAGTTTCACCGGCGGCAGGTTGCTCTTGACGGATCTGCACTTTTCAGCCAGTTTCTCGCGAGTGGCAGCGACTTCCTCCGCGCTGAACCAAAGTTTGCGCCCATCCGCGGCGATAACGACCATGCCGCCATCAGGCAGCAGGCGCATGGATAAAGGCGTCCCCTGGCTGCGGGGAGTGAATGGCGCAGCCAGGGTTTGCGCGAGGAGGAGATCAGGACGCGCTTTTTGAGGCATTTCCGTTGTCCTCAATGGCGACGCCGGTGGAGTAAACAGCCAGGGCGGCGACGGCTGCTTGCAGCGCCTGCCACATGTCCACCTGACCGGAGACGTAGGCGGCAGCGGTAGCCAGCAGGGCGGCGATCAGCACCCAGAACTTGCGCGAACGGACTATCTTTTTGAGTTGTTCGAGAAAAGACATATTTACCTCCTGGTTTTGTTGGGGCACGGCATGCCGTGCCCTTACTATGGATTGCGGCATTACGCCACGTTAGCCTTGAACAACGGGCGATGATCGGCGACGAAAACACTGACCCAGTGACGCACCTTCATGCGAATCTCGTCGTTGGTGAAGAGCGCGCCGTTGGTCTCGCCGTCGGCGATGATGATCTCGGGCAGCAAACCGAAACGTTCGCCGAGGATGATGCCTGGCGCCAGGCGCGGATCGGCCACGGCTGCCCAGTCGTTGGCATCGCTGAATTCGGGCACAGTGATGACGTCACCCATCTGCCCCTGCTGCATGTTCTCAGAGAAGATGTTGGCTTCGTGGGCGAACGAGGGGTAGAGGATCTGCATACCAGTGAGACGTAGACTACGCGGCACCAGCAGATACTTCGCATCCAGGGCGAGCTTGGGAGCCGTGCCACCGCTGGGAATGACCATAGGCTGTTCATAGATGGCCTTGCTGGCAGCTTCCCAGGCAGCTGAACTCAGCGCGGTCGTGCCCAGGTTGGCGTGGTGCGCGGCGTTGAAGACGTTGTAGCTGTCGGCCATGGTCGGGCCAACCCCGCTGTTGGCGGTGAAGATGCCTCCGACCAGCGCGGAGATACGGCGCAGCGCTGCTGAAGCGAGTTTGTTGGGGTACTGGCGTAATTTATGGGTCTCGTCGCGCTCGAACATTTCGAGGGTGAGCCCCACGTAACCACCGTACTTGCCCCAGGTGCCGGTCTCGCTGCTGTCGCTGACTTCCAGCTCGGTGTAGTCAGCACCTTCGGAGATGAAGGGCAGCACGGTCACCTCGCCGACGAGCACACCGGTGATATCCTGCAAGCTGTTGAAGTGTTCCACCTGCACCACCGGTTCCCACCAGCGGTAGCCGGAGCGCCCCAATTCTTCCCAACGGGCCACGACGAGCTTGTTCATGGCGTTCTTGAGCACGCCGGGAAGGTCGGTGGTGGCAGCGAACTGGGCACGGCTGCGATCGTAGCCACCGTGGAAGTCGAAGTCGCCGGTCACGCGGGTGTAGAACTCGCGGATGCCGCTCAGGCGGGCAGGCTGGACGGATTCCAGACCGGTGGGGCGTTTGGCGCCGAGCAGGTCGTGCAGGGCGGCGCTGATCTGGTCTTCCGAGCTGGTCATCTCGCTGATACGCCCCGCTCCCTGGATGAGTGCGCCGGCGTTCAGGTCGCTCACGAGCTGGCGAGCGTCGTTGATGGCGCGGGTAAGCTCATCAGCGTTGAAGTCGCGGCCACTGAACTGACCGCGGATACGCTCACTGACCGCGGCGGGCAGGTTGGCAGCCTGCAGCATGGTCTCGAGCAGGCAGGTACATATTTGCTCTTGCCGCGAGACGCTTTCCTGGGGGGTGGTTGGGGTGGCGTTCTGGCTTAAACTGGTCTTTGCTTCTTCCATTTCTTCGATCTCCTTTTCTGATTGGGTTGGGATGAACTTACCGCCGCGCGCCGGGTGAACCACCAGGTCCACCGAGAAGACGCGCAAAATGCGGTCCACGTGGCTGCCACTGGCGTTGAAGAGCAGGTCAGCTGAAAAGCCAACGTCGGGCAGCGGTTCGCGGCTGGAACACATTTCAGCCGAAAGCTCTGTGAGCAGGTCCGCCGCCGGACCGGACGGGGTGAGGGTGAGGCTGATGCCTTGCTGCTCCGCCTGCCAGACCGGATCGGTGCAGATGCCAGCCAGGTCGCGCACGGATCGCTCGCTCCACGAATGGTCGATGAAGCATTCGGCTCCCTGCCACAGGGGCAGTGAATCGCGCAGCACGGCTTCTTCAAAATCCCAGCCGTTGCCGTTTCCGGCACTGATGGCCAGGATGCGCAGTGGCGTCTCGCCGTTCCATTTGGATTGGCCCGCGAGATGGACGCGGTGCGTGGTTGCTCCTTTCTTTTCTTTCACATTGTTTCTCCTGTGGAAACTGATTTTTCCTCGCCGGTGAACGGGTCCACTTTGACTGGTTGGGCTTCCTGTTTGATCCCGGCGGACGATGACGCGGTGGGTTTGGCCGCTTGACCGCGCGCCAGCATCTCTTCCACGTCGACGGTCTCGCCGCAAAATCGGTAGGCCAGGCGTAGCATTTCGGCGTCGTCGATCAACCCGCGGTCGCGGAGTTCGCGCAGGGCAGGCAGGACATTGTTCGATGCCATAGCCAGCGATACGTTATCGCGGGCGGAGATGTCGGCGCCGTGTAGAGCGATCTCGGCGCGGCGGGAGACCCGTCCGTCCACGCGGGCGCGCCGGGCCACCACTGCTTTGAGCAGGTCGGAGAGCATCCACAGGAAGAATCGTTGCCGCTGTTCGTAGTGGCGGTAGGTGGGTCCTCCGGCAGCCTCGGCGGTGGTGCGGGTGGAGCCTTCGGGTTCGGCGAGAAAGTGCAGCGGGATGCCCGCTCCGGCGCAGATCATCTTCTTGAGCGCCAGCCCATCGGTCCCGGCTTCGTCAGAAGCCAGCTCGGGGTTGAGCATCTCCCAGTTTTCGCCTTCATCGGTGACGAGGATGGAGCCGGGCGAGGGTGGCGCGGCATTGAGCGCCGATTGGCGCGCGCGGCGTTCGGCTTCGCTGCTGAAGCGCGCCTTGACCACGTAGAGGAAGGCGGTGCGGAAGCGGTTGAGGCGGGCGCGGTCTTCGAGCCAGCTCGCGTAACGACTCAACCAGCGCAGCAGCGGTGCCAGGTCCGATTCACCCCACTGACCGCCGACGGGGCGGTTGATGGCGTAGTGCAGCATGACCGTGGTTTCGTCGCCGCCGGAGCGCGCGTCCCAGGCGGGCCAGGTGACTGTATCCAGCAGGTCCTCGCTCTTCTGCAACTCGTAGGCAATCTCCTGATCCAGGTCGTTGGCGCGGCTGTGGATGGTCTTTACCTGAAGGGTGGGCACCGCGCGCACATAGGTCATGCCGGCAGGGTCGGTGGTGAGTAGCAAGAAGAGGTTGCCCGTGCGGGTCAATTCGTCGCACCATTCGTAGAGGCGCACAGGCAGCCGGTTGAGTGGATGCTCCCAGAAAGCTTTGAGGAAAGCCGCCGTTGCCGTGTGATCGCACGAGAAGGCGATGCCGCCGCCGACGACGTACTGCGAGGTGAGACCAACGATGCGCCTTGCCAGCGGGTTGACGCGCCAGGCTTCGAGGGACTGACGCAGCAGGGTGACGCGGTCGTAATCCAGCCGGTCCAATTCGTTGGCGGCGTCGCGACGCCCCACCGGGAAGGTGGACTCGGTCTCGGCGGCCAGGCGGGCGCGTTGGCGCGGACGGAAAAGGCGGGTGAGCAGAGTATCAGTCATGCGCCCCCCTCGCGGCCAGAGCTTCGAGATCCGCGGCGCTGCCGTTGAAGTAGTCGAGGTCCACGCGCGTTCGGATGCCGCTGATCTTGCCAGCGCTGGAATACTGCCAGAAGGTCCAGCCCGCCCAGGGGTAGACCTGGCTGGGCCAACCGGTGGTGTAGTGAGCCACCCACAGCGGATACGCCTCAGCCCAATCCACCTGCGAGATGGAGAGGCGGTACTGGCTGAGCACAGGCACGGGCAGGTAGGTGCTCCAGAAGCCGGGCGAGGTGTAGAACAGTCCGGCGCGCCCGTCGAGGCGCTGCATTTCTTTCATGAAGGCGGCAACGTCGCCGTTCATCTGCGACTTGGTGGCGCCGGCGGTCTCGAGGTCGATGCAGGGCGGCAGACAGGGGTTCTTGGCGATCACGTCCCGCAGCACGCTCCAGTAGTGGCGCGCCTGTTCCACTGGGTCGTAGCGCGGCAGGTAAAAGTGGTAGGTGCCTGGGATGATCCCGGCGGCCACGGCACCGTTGAAATTCTCTTCGAACAGCGGATCGACGTACTCGATCCCCTCACTGGCTTTGATGATGGCGAACCTGACCCCGCTGGCCTTCACTTTCGACCAGTCGATCAGTTCCTGGTAATGGCTGACGTCTATTCCGGGTAGCATGTGAGACTCCTTTCGTGTTGGGGTAGGGGCGTATGGCGATACGCCCCTACGTGGTCGGTATGTAGGGGCACGGCGCGCCGTGCCCCTACAGGTTAAAATCCGCGATCCATTTCTTTGATCGGATCCACCCCCTGGACGATAAGGGCAGGAGCGTGGCTGAACTGCCAATCGCGACCGTCGAGCACGGAAACCAGCGCGGCGGAGAGCACCCAGTCGTCATGCAACAGGTCGCCGCTGAGCGGGTCGCGGCTGCCATCGGGGACGTTCCAACGCATCAGATGACCGGGCCCGGGCTGGACCTCGAACTGGCAGGCGGCAAGCTGCCTGAAGAACTCGCGCTGGTGCGCGGCCTGTTCCTCCGGAGAGTTGGCGGGATACAGCGCTTCCTGCCAGCGTCCCGCGTCCACCAGACCGGTGAAATTCCAGCCCAGCTCGGATTTGGAGGAAGCGGTGAACGTGAACGGGATCACCCGTCCGGGCAGAGCGCTTTCAAGCATCGAAGCCAACCCGGCGCCCACCCCGGTGGCGTCTACCACCACGGCCTGGGCGCGCCATTCGAGCGCCAGAGCCCGTACCTGCGGCAGCAGCGTGGAAGTTGCCGCGCCGATCCATTGACGGCGCAGCACCGGGCGGTAGGCGGGCAGCGCGCCTTCGACGGCAGGCAGCACTTGCGCAATTGTCAGGGCGGTGGCGTCGCGGCCGGGATTGGCCAGGGTGATGCTGCCTTCAGCGGAGCGAACGCCTTCATCCGCGCCGGCCACGTCGAGCAGGAACGCGTACGCGCCTTCGGGGTCGAACGTGCTGACCGGGTTCCCCGATGCCTGCATACGGGCGATCCGATCCGGCGGAAAGAGCCCGCCCAGGCTGTCGATCTCTTCGGAGAAGTACTGCGTGCGCACCAGCGGATGGCTGCGTCCCAGTCTGGCGACGGCTTCCTTCACCGTTTCACGGTAGGCGGGGACTTCGGCGCTGACGTCGTCGGCGCTGAGTCTGAAGACGCGTCGTTTGCCGTCTCGTTTTTCGGCTTCGAGCGCGGCAAGCAGTTCGCGTCCCAGCAGCGAAGCGCTGGTCCAGGCGGTGCCCCAAAACACCCGGGTGGCGTGGGTGGAAGCCGTCATGGGAGCGACGTCTTTGTCGAACTTGGCGGGCTGCACGTCCTGGGCTTCGTCCACCTCCAGTAGCAGCGAAGCGGTGGCGCCCACGATGCTGCTCTCGGGCGCGCCGGAGAGGAAGCTGATACGCGCCTGGTTCACGCTGTATTGCGAACCGCTCTCTTTTTTCCAGGAACGCATGAGCAACAGGTTCTTCTTGAGGGTGCGCTCCAGGCGGCGCATGGCGGTCTGGGCTTGTGGTTTGAGCGTGGGCGAAATCTTCACCATCTCAGCCGGGCAGTCGCTGAAGAGCGCCAGCAGGTACGATTCAAGCTGGGCCTGTAGTTCGTTCTTGCCCGACTGGCGCGGAAACATCACCACGAAGCTCATGCCGAGGTTATGCAGGATGGATTCGCAGACCGCGTCGCACACCCCGCTCTGGTAACGGCGCAGGCGCGTGCCGTTGATGTAGCGCGCGTATTCGGTGGGACGGCGCAACACCTTGACGATACCGCTTTCGAGTTTGCTCATTCACGCCCTTTCGTGGTGGGTTTCGGGTGGACGGGTTTGATCGCGGCGCGTGGGTGCTGCTGCTCGCGGATCAGATCGCGCAGCAGGCGCAGGGCGGCGCGCTCAGCGCGGTCGAGGGTGCCGGGTTTACGTGGAGGCATTGCTCGCCTCCGCCTGGGTCGCGCCACCGTTGCGCAGCAATTCTTTGCAGTCGTGCAATTCGGGCCATTCGGCTTCGAGTTCGGCCAGGGCCTTGCGAAGTAGGGCGGTGGGGTCCTCGGCGGCACCGGCCAGCTCGTGCAGCGTTTTGAGCGAGCGCGCGATGTTGAGCAGGGCGCGGCACGATGTGTCCAGACGCTGCAGGCGGTTGCTGGGGTCGGGGTCGGCGGCGATCTCGGCCACCAGGTCGATTTGCGTCTCGATCTGTTTCTCGAGATCGCCGTAAGGGTCGGTCTTTTTTGGCATGGATCCTCCTAAATAGAAATAATGTTCTATATTTACAGGAAATATCATGCCACGAAAAAACGCAAAAAACAACTTGCCAAAAGCGCAAGTTTTTAATGTTAAAAGTTGCGCTTTTGGCAACTTTTAATCAAATTTTAATGTTTGGTTTTGGAGTTTCGTTTTGTATAAGGTCGGCACAACGTTTGTTGCGAGGGAGAGGTTGTAGGGGCAGGTCCGTGACCTGCACTGGGTGGGCTACGAGCCAATATATTCCTTGTCCCTTGCCCAATTCGCCGGGTTGGATTCGATGTAGGCGGTGATAGTGGCGTATTCCTCATCGGAGCAAATAACATGCTCCCAATAATTACGTTGCCAAACGGGGGTGGATGGCGTTCCCCGCAATTCGTTGATGCGTTTGGTGACCGCGGATTTGAACGCGCGGATGATGGTTGGAATGGAACCGGGTACCGGTTTTCCAAAACGTTCAATCGAATCGGTTGGGACACGGTGTGGATCAAAAATAACCGCACCGTCCGTGGTAGGGGCACGGCGCGCCGTGCCCCTACGGGGTTTACCGTTAATGTGCGTAGGGCCATACGCCCCTACAGGTTGGTCATCGATAATATGGACAATAGCGTGGAAATGGTTGGGCATGATGACAAATTCACCCAATTCGATCTCCGGGCGGATGACGGGAGTTTTCAACCATTCTTCCCGCGCGATCTGACCGAACGGACTCAAGCGCACGCGTTCGCCATCGATTTTTCCAAATATGGAGCTGCGCCCGTATGAGACCAGCGTAATAAAGTATTCCCTGGGCTGTGAATAATCGTATTCCGGCAGACGGATGGAGCGGCGGTGATGTTCGATCATGGATTTCCCCTCCTAAAATTCCGTAGGGGCGTCGTCTTCAATATCAACGTTGGGGTTTGCTTCGCTGGTAGGTTAATTGATTATGAACCACTCAAGGATGGCGCTCGCAATGACATTGCCCCTACCTTTTAAATCCCCAATTCGCCCTGCTTCGGACCCTCCGGGTCGACCTTGCCTGCGGACTTGAAGGCTTCGGCGCCCTTCGGCGTGGGCGGGAGCTTGACCTCGGCGCCCGCGAGCAGCTCTTCGATGCTGAGGATCTGGACGCGTGGATAGTCGCGGTCCCAGATTTCGGAGTGGTAGAACCCGGCACTGGCAGCTTCGGTGAGCATGTCGCGCGTGGGCGCCTCGAGGGTGATGAAGACGCCGATCTGCGCGTTCTCACGCTCGAGCGTGCCCTTGAGGTCGCGGATGTGGCTGCTATTGACGTGGCCGCTCTTCACCTGCACCAGCGCGCGTTTGACACCGCCCTTGCGATCGTCGAGGAAGGCGATGGCGCCGTCGACGCCGCGGTCGGCGCCCTTCTTGCCGGTCTTGCTGCCCTCACTGCCGCCCAGCGGGCGCGCCTCGATGAGCGAGAGCGCCCACCACTGGAACTGGTAGCGGTCGTCGCGCGCCAGTTGCTGCGCGCCTGCCAGGTCTTCGGGCTCGCCGATCACCTGGTAGTCTTTCTTGGGTTCGAGACCGAACATGTCTTTGAGGCGGCTCTTGTGCATGGCGATGGCCAGGTGGGTGATGTCGATGCCGATCCACTGGCGCCCCAGTTTCTGCGCCGCGGCGATGCAGGTGCCGCAGCCGCTGAAGGGATCGAGAACAATGTCGCCGGGCATCGAAGATGCCTCTAATATTCGTTCGAGTAGAGCTAAGGGTTTTTGAGTCGGATAGCCTAATGCTTCAGCTTGAGATTGACCAAGAGGATGAATATCAATCCATAAATTGTCGATTTCTGAACCATCGTAATCTACCATAAAGTTCTTGCGTCTTGGTTTTCCGTTCTTGGTAAAGAAAAGTTTGCCGGCTTTATCGAGCTCTTCAAGTTTATCTTGTGACATCATCCACCCAAATCTCGGTTTATACCCTTTGTATTCATAGGCGAGATTTGGTCGAGCCATCATTGCGGGAAGTTCAATTGGTTCGGATTTAAATCTTCGATTTTGTTCATCAACCTTATCGTAAATCTCCAACAATTCGCTCTCAGAGAGGAAGTGTCTTGGTGTTACAAATTTATACTTATCTGATTTGGTATAGAAAAGTATTGTGTCAGTGTTATTCGCAAATCTTGTCATTTCGTATTGCGAACCCTTTTTTGTAAAGTTTCTTTTCCAAGTAATTTCATTTTTATAATTTACTGGCCCAAAAATCATATCCAGGATCATCTTGAGATAGTGGCTGGCGGTGGGGTCGCAGTGCAAATAGAGCGAGCCGGTGGGTTTGAGCACGCGGTGCAGCTCCACCAGGCGCGCGGCCATCATCACCAGGTAAGCCATCATCTGGTTGGTGCCGATGAACTGCCGCAGCGCGCCGATCATGTTTGCCACGTTCAGCGGGGCGTTCTGGATCAGGTCCTGGTAAGTGCGCTCGGCGGTCTCGCCCCAGTGCCAGGCGTCGTCAAAGGCAGTGATTTGCGCGTCAGAGGAGGAGCCGCTCTCGTCCTTGAAGAGCACATTGTACGAGCGGTTCGAGTTGAAAGGCGGGTCCAGGTAGATCAGGTCCACCGACTCGTCCTTGATGTGTTCGCGCAGTACTTTCAGATTGTCGCCGTAGTATAGAGTATTCATGGCATCCCCGGTTGAAATTGATGATGACTAAATTATACGGCAAATATGGTTGGGGCACGGCCCTAAAGAACAGGGTGCAAAAATCGCAACGCGCCGTGCCCGTACAGAAGGTGTCATCTCCCAATGATCGATGGTTTCGATCTTGATCCCGGATTTCCGGTTTTCGAAACCTGGGGATCGTTTTTTTTTGGATTTGGTGCCTTCTGTTGGTAAACAGATCTCCGACGATTCTAATGTACTCCCCTTTTAAATTTGTTATGATACGTATTATTCGTGGGAGGCTGAGATGAGCGATAATTACGAACCGAATTTTGGCTGTCCTGAGTTGGGTGGTTTTGAACCAACCGGAGGCGAGCCCGGCGCGCCGGAGATCGGCAGTCAGCGCTGGGTGAACCCCATGATCGAACCGCAATCGCTGGCAAGCCGCAACCTGGAGCTGTACGGGCCGAACAGCGGCAAAAGCCCAATCGAACCCCTTGGCAGTGAGCCAGAGGGCTGGTCCGCTTACGGACGCGATATGCAGAACAACTACAACAAAGATTACGAGTGGCGTCACAATTTCAACACCCTGCCGCCAGTCCCCACCTTCCCGACGCCGCAGTTCAATCCACCGTCGGTACCGCACATCCAACCCTCTTCCAATTTCCACTTTGATTCCCCTGATATCCCGTCAGAGACGCCGACGGAAGAACCGAAGGAAGAATCCTCCTCAGGCGGCGGCGCACTCGGTGAAGTGTTCGACGCGCTGAACAAAACCTTCAATCCGTTCGAGTGGTTTAAATAGAGTGGATAGGGTATCATCCCCCCAATTCTGAACAAAAAATCCGGAGACGCGGTAGGGGCAATTCATGAATTGCCCCTACCGTTGAATTTTATTGATGTTCTGTATGGTAAATATTTTACCCGCAGCAGCCGCTCTTGGGGTTCTCGTCCCCGCAGCCGCAGGAGGGACCGCCGCAACTGACTTCCTTGCGCCCGGTCAGCGCGGCATTGATCATGGCGGCGGCGCAGCCCACCCCGCTCGTGACGCTGATGGCGCGCGCCGGGCAATTGAGCTGGCAGGCGCCACATTCCATGCAGGCGCTGTAATTGACGATCTTCGCCTTGCGTCCGTCCATGGCAAACACAGCGTGGGGGCAGACCATGGTGCACAGGGTGCAGCCGGTGCATTTTTCAACGTCCAGAACGAGGGTGTTTTCGGTGTATGAATTGAACATGGTTTACTCCCTATTTGACGAACGCGAAAACGATCAGCGAGATCAGTCCGAGCACGCCCATCAACGCCATGGGGCGGATGTAGGTGTAGATCTCCTTGCGCACTCCCACCACCGAGGTAAAGGTGGACGAGCCGGTGAAGTTGAGCGAGATGTACGCGACCCCGGCCGACATCGTCAGCAGGTAGCCGAGCGACTGCCCGAGCTGGCGGTACCAGCTCCAATCCGCGTGGCCGAGGGCAACCGAGAGCACGAATGGCAGCGCGGCCACGAGGCCGAGGAAACCGCCCTTGCTGCTGAAATCTTTTGTCGGCAGCCAGGGCAGCAGGGCGGGGAAGAGCACCGTTCCGCTGAGGAAGAGCACCAGCGCGGCCAGCAGGTAAGGCAAGCCGCCGAGCAAAAAGCCGAGTCCCATGGCAACCAGCATGGGTAAGAGCGTCTGGGTCACGTCCACCGGCGCGAGCACCAGGCGGTCGCGCAAATTGAAGCGTACCTGGCGCATCTCGGGGGTGGCCCTGTGGGTTTTGAGATATTCGGGCAGGTCTTCAGCGCGCACGGGGCCGTACTCCACCGTGAAATTGGAGTACTTCTTCACCTCGTGGGCGGCAACGCCGGAAGCGCCGAGCTGGGGCAGGATCAGGCGCCGGTGGCTCACCACCTCGCCCAGCTTGACGGCTTCGATGCGGCGCAGCAGTTCTCGCGTGCCGAAGGTGCGTTTGCCCGCCGCGCACCACACGTTGACGCCGTGCGTGTCGAGGACGAGGAGATAGCAATCGATACCCTTGAGTGAGGAACGCAGCGCGTCAAAGCTGAGGGTGTAGTTGGCGCTCACGAAGACCGGCGATTCTTTATCTGGAACACCCAGATGGTACAAGCCAGGCGGCACACGGTGCTGGTCGCGGCGCACGCCGATGCGCGCCAGAAAGTGGTCGCGGTGGTCCGCTGGGGTTAGGTCCCAGGTGGTGGTCATCGGGCCGGGGGTGGAGACGAGATGATAGACACGGTTCATTGGTAGCCTTTCGATAATAAATAGACGATTATCTATATATCAGGACAAAAAAATTACTTGCAGGCGCAATCCTCGTCGAGCGAAGAGGAGAACTTCACCACCAGACTATCGCAGCATACCGTCACCAGTTCGCGGTTGAGCTGGTAGAAGGTTTGCTTGCCATCCTCTTTGACTTGTACCAGCCCGGCATCGCGCAGCACGGCCAGGTGATGCGACACGGTGGGTTGGGTGACGTTGAGGCATTCCACGATCTCGTTCACCGAGATCCAGCGGCAGCAGGTGAGCTTCATGATCTTCTGCCGGGTATCATCGGCGAGGACCTTGGCAAAAATCACGGGGTCAAGCGCGGGAACTGTCATGCTTTTTATTATATAGATGAACGTCTATATGTCAAGGGTATAACGTTATGGCCGTAAAGTGAACCCGCGAATTTATCTACTAAAAGCGAAATACACGGAAAAGCCCATTCAAAAAATTGCATTATTTTGTGAAAAATTATGTAATTAGTGGAAAAGCCCTTCAGATCAAGGAAAGTTATTATAAGCGTTCATCAGTAAAAAATCGCGCAATAAGCGGATTTTTCGTGGATATAACCTCTCACCTGTGAGATAATGCTGGAATATTACATTCACGGAGCTAACCATGGTCATAATTCAGGCGATCATTCTGGGCATCATCCAGGGGTTGACGGAGTTCATCCCCATTTCAAGTTCAGCTCATCTCATTATTATTCCCTGGCTGTTCAAGTGGACGGATCCCGCTCTCACCAGCCTGCCCTTCGACGTGGCGCTGCATATTGGCACGCTGGCTGCCATTCTCATCTTCTTCTGGCGCGATTGGGTTCGCCTCATCCGCGCCTGGTTCGCCAGCATCAAAGAACGCAAGATCGGTGACGATGTGGACCGCAAGTGGGCCTGGTACGTGGTGCTGGGCTGCATCCCCGGCGGCATCGCGGGTGTGCTTTTTGAAAGCAAGATTGACGATGCCTTCCACAAAGCCGGCGAACCCATCAAGCAGGGAGCCATCCTGCTCATGGCCGCGATCATCTTTTTGATGGCGTTCATCCTGCTGGCCGCCGACAAAACCGCGCAGCATCTGCGCGATTCAAAGGATGTAAAATTTAAAGATGCCATTTGGGTGGGGCTGGCGCAGGCATTGGCCATCTTCCCGGGTGTGTCACGTTCAGGCGCCACCATTACCGCCGGGCTGGCACTCGGTCTCAAGCGCGATACCGCGGCCAAATTCTCGTTCTTCCTGGGCGCGCCCATCATGCTCGGCGCCGGGTTGAAAAGTGCGTATGATTTGTTGCAAGACGTCCAGGCGGGAGCAAGTTTCAGTAACTTGCAATTGATGCTGTTCCCCATTGGTATTTTGGTTGCCTGTGTGGTCGGCTTTTTCTGCATCAAGTATCTGCTGCGATACTTGCAAAAACACAACACAGATATTTTCGTGTACTACCGCATCGGACTGGCCATCCTGATCGCCGTCGTGGCACTGATCAGGGGATAAAAGATCAAAAGCCGGAGTCGACTCCGGCTTTTTTTTTGTCTATACCAAGGCAACGGCAGCGAGGATGCCGATGATTATTGCCAGCAGGTAGCTGGCAAAGGAACCGATAATTATGTATTCAGAAGCCTTACGGTCTGGGTCATTTTTTATTTCGCTGAAGCGGAGGATGGATTTGGCTGCCACGAGAAAACCAATGCCAGTATATTGATTCAGGATCACGAAAAGGAAGATCAACAAGCGCTCGAAGTATCCGATCCATTTTCCACCATCTTTCAAACCCTGCTTTCCATTCCCCAATTGATCCTGGAAGGGTTGCATGAATAACTCGATGAGTTTTCCTCCGCAGGGAATCAGCAATATAAACGCGCAGAAGATCACGGCGAAGTTCCAGATTGTGGGAGATAACCAGGCTTCCCACATGGGTGGAGTCGGGAGGATGCTGTAAAGCCAGAATGCAGCACCGATCAGGATCAGGATATGAGCTACCTGATCCCAAATAAAGCCATAAAATTCCCTGTATCCCATTATGGTATTCTTCGATTTCTTCAAAGTAAACGCTTGTTTTCCCCAATCGATGAAGAAGTGGAGGACGCCGATCAACAGAGCGGCATACCAGAGTGTCCATTGCGCTAACAATACATAAGTCAGGGTCGCATGAATGAAGCTGTGCGTTGCTCGCCAGTACCATTTCGTTTTGGCTTTAACCAGTGAATCGGGTTGAAAGGCGAAGTCCGCCAGCAGGTGAGCCATCAATAACGGAATAAAAAATTGCAGCAACAAAAACTTGTTCATTTATCCTCCCTTTACTTCTTTGATGATTCTTTTACCAGTGTCTCATAGGTATCAATAACTTGTTTGATGGTTTCCCAACCGGCTGATTTTAAATTTTTTGATACTGCCACCTGGCTGATCTCACGCGGCTTCCATTCATGACCGATATCACTTTGTTTTTTCCCTTGCATCGCCAGGTAGATTGCCTGCGCCTGGCTGTGGGACCATCGGGTGACGATGTGGTCGGTCAATAAAATGATGCTTTGCAAACCAGAAAGAATCGCTGAATTCTTCATTTCATCAATATCGATAGCCATACGTTCACGCGTCATAGCCTCAAGTAGATGCCCCGAGGACAGATAGGCTGGACCATCTCCCGCCGCTGCGTTTTCTTCAGGTATGAAATTGATTTTGCCAATACCAATAGCCACTCTGGAATCCAACCGATTTTCTGTGAAGCGTGAAGAGATGTAGGTTCGAATCAATAAAGCGATAACCAGAGATTTCTCCGGTTGATCCAAGACGAGTTGCCAACCATCCCCACGAAAGATACTGATCGGGTAAGAAATGACCTGAGGATACATTTCTTGTAAACGTACGGAAAGATTGAGTAGTTCCTGATAGAGTGATTTTCGCTGGTTTTCATTGAGCGTTCTGGAATGGACGATATCACCGGTCAAGACCGCTCTGATTTTGGGATCAGTCATTTTTCCTCATAGACTATAACCACTTAAGTTATAACATGATTATATAACCAATTAAGTTATATTTCAATAGAATATTAGAGTCCCGGGTTGTGCATAATTTCTATAACCCTTAGGGTTATAACTCTCAAAAATAACCTTTCAGGTTATAAGTGAGCCACTGAAATAAATCTTCACTTTATTTATCTTCCAACCCACCACGGCCAAAAAATTGGCTAGTATCATTCGTGGGAGCGGCAGGCAGCAGAAAATGTCGAAGATTTCAAACCTGGGATTCGTAGTGTCAGACCAATCAGCAGCAAATGCGAAATAACTTCACATAGGTTAACGCGCGATCAGGACGAATTCAAAGGTGATACTCAGATCAGCAGGGAGTGAAAATGAGGTAGCTCTGGGTAAGTTATAGGGAAGTTCGCACTTTCCAACGATCAGGTTACCTTTGCAGTTATATCCATTAGGACCCAGGATGAATTCTCCGGTGGTTCCCAGTGGAATATAAAGGTAAAAAGTGCCGGTCGCGTCAGTGACTGTGGTGTCTGGGCCGGCTGTCAGGTCCTTATTCGCGGGCGCCAGCGAAATGCCGATTCCACTTGCCGGGATGCCATTCGGTGCCTTGACATGGCCTTTCAGAACATCGGCGTCCATCGGCGAGATATAAGGCAGGTCAGCAGCGTCACCTTGAAGGGTTACCATGTTCGCGTTCATCCAACCGGATAAATGGTCGGGAGTAGCCAAGAGATACCATTGTTCACCGGGCGCCTTGCCAAACACGGTGAGCTGCGTATTTTCTTTGTACATCGATAAATTTTCGAATAATGTTCCGGGACCGGAACGCAGTATCAAGGTGTCTACATTGGCGACGGCCGGCATGGGTGCGATAGCGGTAGGGAGGATTACCACGGTGGGGAGTGGGGTGATGGTTGGTAGTTCTTGTGTGGGGGGCAAGGGAGTGATCGTTGGTAATGCCACGGTAGCGGTTTGGGTTGGTGGGAAGGTCGGGGTTGGCGAAGGAACGGTAAAAACGCCACAACCAGCCAGCACGATTACGATCAAACTGGAAAAAAATGACAAGCTAAGTTTATTCATCTTATACCTTTTGAGAATTGCCTTGAGAACAGGGTCAGTCGCTCGTCAACCAAGCCAGTGCTTCATACCTATCTTGAAAAACCCGCACATCGTAGCCACGGTTACGGGCAACAGTCTCATAAAACCGGGTGTTCTTTTGGTTTTCTTTGTTCGTCGATAGAATGACAGCCTGTTTTGATCCTCGGGGAATATCCAAGTCGACGTACAGCCCTCCAATCGAATAGATGTCTAGGACTGAGCGACTCTGGGCAAGATGAGTGCAATCGACCAAATAGCGATTGACCCCATTTTCCGCGGCGATTTTGATGGCCTCCAGAGTTGACGCTTTGATGTCTTCTCTTTCATAGGTTTCATCAAAGAGCGATTCAACAACACGCAATTCCTTAATGAAACGGACTTGAATACCCATTTCTTTCCATCCTTCGGGAATAAGGATCAGAAAAAATCAGATAGATGATTCGTTACCTTTGTTTAGATTATAAACAAATTGAAATTAAATGAGCATTTCTTTCGGGGGTTTCCTCAGGAAAATGGAATGATTAATATTTTATAAGAATATTGATCAAGGGGCTGGACATAAATAGTTCGGTGCAGTATAGTACGCCATCGAACTAATTTGTGAGGTGATATGCGTAATCATAAGCATTTTCATGTAAATGGCAGAGAAATTGGCTATGAAGAATTTAACGATCTGCTAAAAGAAAGCGTAAAACAGATTGCAGGCATTAATGATGTGAGAGGCTTTGAGCTTTTCTCGCTACTTCATATGTTGTCAAACATGTCTGACGCGGTAATGAGCCAACACGAAAACGAGTGTGATCGAGGTGTTTCCTCTGCTCGAATCGGCATTCTCGCCAGGTTATTTGTCGATGACAGGCTTGGAATCGACGAACCATTAACGCCGACCGAACTGAGCAGATTCCAGCATGTTAGCAAAAATACTATCAGTTCATTAATAAGGGGGTTGGAAGATCAGGGTCTGGTGACACGAGAACTAGATAAACAAGATAAACGCGTCTTTCGCCTGCGTATTACTGAACAAGGGAAAGAAATCGTCAGAGATTTTATTCCTCGGAAATCTCGAGATTTAAATTTGTTGGTTAATGGGCTTACGGATGATGAAGTGGCGCAGTTAACGACATTGCTTTACAAATTACGCAATTCCTTGATGGAGAAGTTACATCAAAACAGGAAGAACAAATTCGGTTATTGAGAAAATTCCGGTTTGGAGAAATCATGATTGGATTCGTGTTATCCCGCTCATAGGAAAGGAAACAAATGATAAAACTAGCCAAGTACTTAAAACCATATCTTTTACTGATTATTCTGGCAATCGGTTTGCTGTTCGCCCAGGCTATGGCTGATCTGGCATTGCCGGATTATATGTCAAAGATCGTCAACATTGGAATTCAACAGGGAGGTATCACCTCCGCGGTGCCTTCCGTGGTGCGCAGCTCGACAATGGAAAAGCTTGTCCTTTTCATGAATGAGCAAGACAAAGCCGCTGTCCTGGCTGACTACACCCTGGTTGATTCCAGTTCACCGAATTATTCGAAATATGTAAAGGAATATCCCGGCCTGGCAGACGGCTCGATCTATGTATTACGCGATATTGACCAGACAGAAATTGACACGATCAATTCAACAATGGGGAAAGCATTCTTGATTGTGTCGACAATTGACAAGGCGATCGCTGATCCCACGGCCGTGGCATCAATGGGTCAAAATTTAGGTTTCGATCTGTCCAAATTACCCGCAGGCACGGATATTTACGTTCTTCTTGCTCAAATGCCAGCGGATAAACTCGCTTCGATGACGGCGTCGATCGATGAAAAGTTCGCGTCAATGAGTAATAGCACGATCACTCAATCAGCGGTTTCGATTATTAAGGACGAGTACACCGCGTTGGGCATGGATACGGTAAAGCTCCAAAGGAACTACGTGCTGAGTATTGGATTATATATGCTTCTGCTCACGTTAATCTCGGTAACCTGCAGTATCATCGTTGGTTTACTGGCTGCAAAAACTGGAGCCGGTTTTGCTCGAGATGTTCGCAAAGCGGTATTCGAGAAAGTTGAAGGCTTCTCCAAGGTTGAGTTTGATAAATTCTCGACGTCATCATTAATCACGCGTTCGACAAATGATATCACCCAGGTGCAAATGGTAGTCATCATGGTCATGCGCATGGTGTTTTATGCGCCTATCATCGGTGTGGGCGCTGTTATCAGAGCGGTAGAAAAGAGCGTATCGTTATCCTGGCTGATTGGGTTGGCTGTGATCGTACTTCTGGGATTGATCTTTACGATCTTCTCACTGGCTTTGCCAAAATTCCAGGCGATTCAAAAACTGATCGACCGGCTCAATCTTGTCGTGCGTGAAAACCTCTCCGGTATGATGGTCATCCGAGCTTTTAATACTCAACAGTTTGAAGAAGATCGGTTCGACAAAGCCAACAAGGATTTGAATGACACCACCCTCTTTGTCAACCGTTTAATGGCAGTGATGATGCCTGTAATGATGATTGTTATGAATGGCTTGTCGCTATTGATCATCTGGATGGGAGCTCACCAGGTGGCGCAATCGACCATGCAAGTTGGCGACATGATGGCATTTTTGCAATACGCCATGCAGGTGGTAATGTCCTTTTTAATGCTCTCGATTGTATTCATCATCATCCCACGCGCTTCGGTATCCGGAAATCGTATTGCCGAAGTATTGGATATGAAATTAAGTATCGTTGATCCGCCGTCTCCGAAGCGGTTTGGTGATTTCGCCAAAGGCAAGGTTGAATTTGATCGTGTGGCTTTTAAATATCCGGGTGCTGAAGAAAACATTTTATGTGATATTAGTTTCACGGCAATGCCCGGACAGACCACAGCTATTATCGGTTCCACCGGCAGTGGTAAGTCGACCATCGTGAACTTGATCCCACGGTTCTTCGATGTTACAGAAGGATCAATTCGGATTGATGGGATTGATATCCGAGAGGTTACCCAGTCGGATCTACGCGACAGGATCGGATATGTTCCCCAGAAAGGATTGCTTTTCTCAGGCACCATCGAAAGTAATCTGCTTTACGCGGATGAAAATGCTTCAGAGAAAACGCTTGAGAATGCGGCGCGGATTGCTCAGGCGAGGGAGTTTATTTCCACGATGCCCGAAGGAATGCAAACCGCGATCGCGCAGGGAGGAACCAATGTTTCGGGCGGGCAAAAGCAGCGGCTAGCCATCGCGCGGGCGTTGGTCAAGCATCCTTCAATTTATATTTTCGACGATAGTTTTTCCGCTTTGGATTTCAAAACAGATTCCGATCTTCGCAAGGCTTTGAAGGAAAGTACATCTGAAAGTACTGTGATCATTGTGGCACAGCGAATCTCAACGATCAAGAACGCTGACCAGATCATTGTGTTAGATAAAGGAAAATTGGTAGGCAAGGGTACTCATAAAGAGCTAATGAAAACCTGCCAGACCTATCGTGAGATCGCTCTATCGCAGTTGAGCGAGGAGGAATTGGCATGACAATGTATGGCAGCAATCGACAGCAATTCGGTAATCGCCCGATGGGGGGCGGGGGTGGTGGCGGCCCGATGGGCGGCGGCCCGGGTGGAGGCGTAATGCGCGGTGGTGAGAAGGCGCGCAATTTCAAAGGAACCATATCGAGACTGGTAAGTTACCTGGCTGATTACAAGCTCGGTTTGATAACAGTTTTCATTTTTGCCACAGCGTCAACAGTGTTTACGATTGTTGGACCAAAGATCCTGGGGAAAGCAACGACCAAACTGTTTGAAGGAGTCATGGCTCAAATCGCCGGGAAAGGTACCGGTATCGACTTTACCTATATTGGTAACATTATTTTATGGATGGTCGGTTTGTATCTTCTTTCCACCTTGTTTAGTTTTGTGCAGGGGTGGATCATGGCTGGTATCTCGGCTTCAGTAACCTACAAGTTTAGAAAATTGATCGATACCAAGATCAACCGGATGCCGCTGCGTTATTTTGATGGCACAAATCACGGCGAAGTGCTTTCTCGTATCACCAACGATGTCGATACCATCAGCCAGACCCTGAATCAGAGTTTGTCGCAGATCATCACCAATGTATTCAGTATGATCGGTGTATTGGTAATGATGTTCTCGATTAGTTGGATCATGACAACCGTTGCCTTGTTAATCATCCCGCTTTCAGCGGTGATCATCTAATTCGTGGTCAAGCGTTCTCAAAAGCTCTTTAAACAGCAGCAGGATTATCTGGGGCATGTCAACGGTCACGTGGAAGAGATGTACAGTGGCCATGTCGTGATGAAAGCATTCAATGGCGAAGCCCGCAGTGTTGAGAAATTCAATCATCTTAATAGCACACTTTATAATTCTGCCTGGAAATCTCAGTTCCTTTCCGGATTGATGATGCCGATCATGAACTTCATTGGCAACGTGGGTTATGTCGGTGTTTGTATCCTGGGCGGATATCTGGCTGTGCGCAATACTGTAACGGTGGGTGATATCCAGGCTTTCATTTCTTATATGAAGTCATTCACTCAACCGATCGCTCAGATCGCTAACATTTCCAATATCTTACAGCAAACCGCCGCGGCAGCCGAACGAGTCTTTGAATTCCTTGACGAAACAGAAGAAGTAACGGACGTCGAATTCCCGATTCAGGTCAGTACTATTAAAGGCGAGGTCGAATTCAGGGATGTGCACTTTGGGTACAATCCTGACAAGACCATCATCAATGATTTTTGCGCAAAGATCAAACCAGGTCAGAAGGTCGCTATCGTTGGTCCGACTGGTGCGGGCAAGACCACTATGGTCAAATTGCTGATGCGCTTCTACGATGTGGACAGTGGTTCGATCCTGGTGGATGGGATGGATATTCGCAACTTCAAGCGGGAAGACTTGCGTCGCATGTTCGGAATGGTGTTGCAGGACGCCTGGTTATTCAACGGCACGATTATGGAGAATATCCGCTATGGGCAACTCTCAGCCAGCGATACTGACGTGATCAATGCCGCAGACCATGCTTACGCTGACCATTTCATCCGTACCTTGCCGGATGGTTACAACACAATATTGGATGAAGAGACCTCCAACATCTCACAGGGTCAGAAGCAATTACTGACGATCGCGCGAGCACTTTTGGCTAATCCCAGCATCTTGATTTTGGACGAAGCGACCAGCTCCGTCGATACCCGTACTGAGGTGTTGATCCAAAAAGCCACGGATTCGATCATGCAAGGGCGCACGAGCTTTATCATCGCGCATCGTCTTTCAACGATCCGGAATGCTGATCTGATCCTCGTGATGAATGAAGGGGATATCGTGGAGCAGGGAACGCACACGGAATTGCTTAAGAAGAACGGTTTCTACACCTCACTATACAATAGTCAATTTGAAACCACGACAGAGTTCTAAACTACAATCCGCTGGATTTTCCGGCGGATTGCTTTATCACCAGATACTTAAAAATTTGACTCAAAAAAGGATATAAATAGCATATTAAATATCCATAAATGTTGACATCATTTTCAATTTGTAATATATAATATGATAAGTTATTTTCCAAAAGAAATACAATTTATTAGTAGGATCGATTTTTTTGAGGGTGTTGGTCATCGGACGCGATTAAAGTTCAATTGATGCCAGAATTGATGACTATATCGGGTGAAATTATTCATTAACACAATTTCATTCAAGAAGGTGCAACTATGAGGAATTCTTCACGACTCTTCGTTAAGCTATTCATTTTAATTGCAGCAATTTTCATATCGATCCAAAATCTTCCATTGATCGAGTCGGCTGCGCAAGGCGTGACTTATTCCTACCCAATCATAACAAATAACTTTACACCAGATGTAATTCCGTCGGGGGGAACCTCAGTTTTGACTGTTGTATTGGGAAATTCAAACTCATTCCCGGTTACCCTCTCTTCTTACCCGCCCGCTATTTCAGAACCACTTCCCTCTGGAGTCTATTTTGCCAACCCGGTAAATGCCACTTCTGATTGCGGTATCACGGTAACCACTATAGGAACCACGCTTTCACTGTACGGTGGTGTCATTCCTGCTGCCGATGGGGATAATCCAGGGACCTGCACCGTGAAGGTCAATGTGACATCCACTTCAGCGGGGAGCACCTTCATCTACACAATTCCTGCCAGTGAATTGGTTGCCACAGACGCGACTGGCAGCATCAACCTGACAAATCAAACGAAAACAGACGCCACCATCCAGGTGCGTACAGTTCAACCTCCTTCATTGAGTAAGGCATTTAATCCAAATACCCGGACTGTTGGCGCCAGTAGCTTGATGTCGATCACTATTCGGAATAATGACCTGAATTATGCTTTGCATCAGGTGACGCTTACCGACAATTTGCCGTCGAATCTGGTGATCTATTCCTCTCCGGGAACGACATTCTCGAACTGTGGTTCATCTGTATCACTCACCGACGCTTCGGGCGGGGCATTAGGCGCGGGAGACACAGGAATCAAACTCGTTAATGCTGAAATCCCGGCGAATTCATCCTGCGTGGTAAGCGTGTATGTCACCTCCATGACGCCTGGTGCTTATACCAATACCATCCCCGCCAACGCGATCCAGTCACGCGAGGGGGTGACCAATGCCACCGCTGCTTCAGCCCAGGTTAATTTCCAGATCATGGGATTAACAAAGGCTTTTTCAGTGACCAACATGCAGGTGGGTGGTACGACAAAATTAACCATAACCCTCACAAATTATTCTTCGACGCAGGCTTTTACCGGAGTCAGTCTCACAGATAGTTTTCCAACCGGACTGGTACCTGCTGCGATTCCCAACCTGGCAACTACCTGCGGAACCGGCACAGTAGCATATGATTCTGGATCGAACAGTATCTCACTCACAGACGGAACAATCACGGCTAATGGCTCATGTACAATCACCGTAGAGTTAACAGCTACCGAAGCTGGGACGTTTACCAACGTGATCCCCGCAAAGGCTGTAGTGACTACCCAGGGTGCGACCAATGTCACTGCTGTCTCCGCGTCTGTGACGACGTATGCCAGTGGATTGGGCATTACCTCTGCCTCAAAGAGTTTTTCACCGTCGTCTATTGCCCTGGGTGGTGTTTCTCGATTGACTATCACGTTCACCGCCCCGGGTGACACCGCGCTTAGCAACTTCTCGATTACCGACGCTTTACCTGTAGGTGTGGTAATCGCGCCAACGCCAAACGCCACAAAGAGCACCTATTGTGTGGGAGGAACACTCACCGCGACCGCTGGTGGAACGCAGTTTATCTGGTCTGGCGGCTCAATCGCGGCTTCCCGTTCCTGTTCAATCGCTGTTAATGTCACCAGCTCAACTCCGGGAACTTTCACGAATATCATCACGCCTTCGAATATCTCAAATACCGAAGGCAGGAACATGTCCTCCAATATATCCTCCACGCTTTATGTGAGTGGGATATCCGTCGCCAAGGCGTATGCTCCCACCGTGGTTAATATAAATGGCGTTTCTCAGTTAACGATCACATTACAGAATACCAATTCTTCCCAGATTGATTTCGCGGCCTTCGCTGACACACTTCAAAGCGGAGTAATGATCGCAAGTCCAGCCAATGCGTACACCAATTGTGGTTCGGACGCAGTCCTGGTTGCCACAGCAGGCACGCGAAATATCTCCTTGAGCAACGCTACTATCCCCGCGCAGGTGGGAGGTGTTCCCGGTATCTGCACCGTGGTGCTGGATGTGGTGGGAGTCACCACGGGTAGCTGGTCGAATACGATCGCTGCGGGTGATCTGACCGGAACGATCCATGGAACGTCCACAAAGATCTCCAACCCGACTTCCGCGTCAGCTTCCTTGACTGTGGCTTCCCTGAGAATCAACGTCAACAAGAGTTTTTCACCGAACACCGTCTTTGGCGGCTCGGCTTCAACCCTGACCCTGACCCTTTCCAATCCCAATAACGCTGTCTTAACCGGGGTTGCGTTTACCGATAATTTCCCGGCGGGGATGTTCATCGCCGCTCCGGCTTCACCGACGACCACCTGTGGTGGAACGGTGGTTGCCGTACCAAACGCGACATCATTCTCGTTCAGCGGTGGAACTATCGCCGCCAATGGGGTCTGTTATATCACTGTAAAAACAACAATGAACGTGATCAACACGCTCACGAACACCATCCCAGTTGGAGCTGTAACAACGACCAACGGCGCCTCCAATGCGGAAAAAGTGGAAGCCTCGCTGGGTAATCTGTCACTGGCTACGGTGAAAAAAGTATTCTTCGATAGTTCTATCTATGCCGGCGAATCCACTACCATGCAGATCACCATATCCAATAAGACCAATGTGGAATTGACCGGATTGGGGCTGGTCGATGCCTTGCCGGAAAATATGTCTCCTGTTCTTCCTCTGACCGCGATCCAGTGCAACGGCGGTACGGTCAGTTATGATGCCGCGAGCAACACGCTTTACCTGACCGGCGGCGAACTGCCCGCTTATGGCAGTTGCCTGGTGACGGTGGAAATCACCTCATCGGTCCCCGCAAATTATCAGAACTGCCTGGATGCTGGTGTGGTCAAGGACGATCAGGGTGTGACCAATGACTCAGCTTCTTGTGCTAATCTAGAGGTTGATACACCGGTGACGGTCACACCGCCTTCGATCACAAAAGTCTTTTCCGCGGATACGATCCCGGCAGATGGAACTTCTCTGCTTACCTTTACCATTACCAATCCGAATACAACGGTAGCCCTGACCGGGGTTGAATTTACCGATGAATTGCCAGCCGGGATGACTTTAACCAGTACGCCAAACCCCACCCAATGCAACGGTGTGGTGAGTTTCGACAGTTCTACCAACACACTCAGACTGACTGGTGGATCCATCTCCGCGGGTGGCTCCTGTACTGTAGTAGCAGGAGTTTCAGCGGAACCGGGGGTTTATGATAACACTACTTCGGTGGTGACTTCCACCAATGGTGGTACTGGTAATTCAGCTTCAGATACATTAACAGTTATTGCCGCGCCGGTGATTAGCAAGGAATTCAACCTGGACACGATCGCCACGGGTGGCATTTCCACTTTGACCTTCACCATTTCGAACCCGAACCCCGTGGCCAACCCGGTTGATCTGACGGGCGTTAAATTTACAGACGTCCTTCCCACGGGTGTGACCGTTGCCGCTTCGCCTGATGTGACTGTTACTGGCTGTGGTACCGCGTATACATTCGCGCCATCAGCGGACGGTGCGACATTGACCTTTAGCGGTGGTGTGGTCGCGGTTGGGACAGATTGTGTGATCTCGGTGGATGTGACCGCGGCAAACGGTGGCACTTACGTCAATACTACCGGAGCTGTCAGTTCAACAAATGGCGGTACCGGCAACACAGCGACAGATACCCTAACCGTAAGTGGGCCGGGGCTTTCACTGGTAAAAACAAACATTACGCAAAGCTACAATGCTGTGGGTAACACGGTCACATACAGCTACACGGTGACCAACTCCGGTGATGTCACTATCAGCGCGCCGATCATGATCACAGACGATCACTTCCCTGTTCCGATCATCTGCACAAGCGCGGATCTTGCCATAGGTGAATCCGCCACGTGTACGGCAAATTACGTTGTAACAGCCAGCGATATCACAGCGGGATTGATTACCAACACAGCGTATGCTTCCGGTGATGCCAGTGGGGTGACTGTCACGTCGAACGAGAGTTCAGCCACGGTTTACTATGCTTCCTTAAAATTGGTGAAGTCGACATCGACTGTTAGCTTCCACAACGCCGGAAATACTATCACCTATACCTATACCTTGATCAACAATGGCAATATAACCCTCTATGCGCCGTATGTGGTATATGACGATCATTTTGGTACCAAACTGACTTGTACATCAACCGCGCCACTGCCTGTGGGTGGAGCAACCACCTGCACGCGTACCTACACGGTGGTCGCGGCTGATGTAACCAACCGATTTGTCACGAATATTGCCTACGCTACGGCTGCAGACAGCGGCGCGAACACGATCACCTCGAACACAGCCAGCGTAACCGTCTACAAAGTGGACGCGCCATTAATCACAAAAGCTTTCGCGGTGGACCAGATCATTGCAGGCGCGACCACCACACTGACCTTCACGATCACCAATCCAACAGCCAACGTTGTGCCTTTAACCGGTGTGGCATTTACCGATAACCTACCCGCTGGGATGAGCGTGGTGACTCCCATCCTCACCAGTCAATGCGGCGGTACGGTGGCGCTCTCCAATAGCAACACAACCATTCGTTTGACCGGTGGTTCTATTCTGGCGAACAGTTCATGCACAGTCACTGTGGATGTGACCGTGAACGCGGGTGGAACTTACGTAAATACTACAGGTACGGTCAGTTCCACCAATGGTGGTACTGGCCTTACGGCTACTGACACGTTGCTTGCGGTGGCTCCTCCCTTGATCTCCAAAGCTTTCTCTCCAATCACGATCAACGATGGTGGCATTAGCACCCTTACCTTCACAATTACCAATCCCAGTGTGAACCCGATTGCGTTGACCGGCGTTGCCTTCAGCGACAATTTCCCGACCGGCCTAAAGGTTGCGGATCCGGCGAATGTCGATCTATCGGGCTGCGGAACAGGGGCTGTTTTCACCGCATCAGCCGGTGATGCCAGTGTCTCATTAAGTGGGGCAACAGTTGCGGTGGGAACACCGTGTGTCATTTCTGTGGATGTGACTGCGAGCGCTGGAGTTTATGCGAATACGACGAACAAGGTGACTTCTACCGAAGGCGGTGATGGTATTCCATCAAACACTGCCACGCTTGAGGTGTTATCCACACTGGATCTCTCGATCAATAAGACAGACGGAGTAAAATCAGTTGACCGGGGAGAGGTGGTTACCTACACGATCACGGTGTCAAATGACGGTCTGATCGATGCCACAGGCGCGAAAGTGGTAGATAGCTTCCCGAGTCTGCTCGAAGATATCTCCTGGACTTGCGTCGCTGATACAGGAGCTTCCTGTACTGCAAGCGGAACCGGCAATATTTCCGACACGGTGAATTTGCCTGCAGGAAAAAAGGTGATTTACACTGTAATCGCCACGGTCGCGGATGACGCAACGACCAGCATAATCAATTCCGCTTCCGTTATCCCACCGGTCGACCTGGTGGATGTGAATACCGACAACAATACCGAAAAAGACATCGATACGTTGAACCGGTTATCGCTGACGAAATTGGCTGCTGTGGAACACACCGATTACCTGGTATTGGGCGAGGAAGTAACTTACACCTACACCCTCACAAATAATGGTACATCGACACTATCTGCTCCATTCACGATTTCAGATGATCAGATTGGCACCCCGGACAAGGGGACTCCCTTCACCTGCGGGACGGTAACAACGCTTGCCCCGGGTGAATCGGTCACCTGTACGGCTGCTTATAGCATCACTCAAGATGATCTGGATGTTGGCGCTTTGACAAACACTGCCACCGGATACGCCCTGGACGCTGACGGCAACACGGTGACCTCAAATGAAGCGTCTCAGACAATTGGCGCGGATCAGGAACCAATGATCGGATTAGCCAAGGAAGTTGTCAGCATTGATACGGTCAGCGTGGGTACCTACGATGTCACTTTCAATATCATTGTGAAGAACTATGGTAACGTCACCCTGCACGACATCAGTGTCACCGACGACCTGACAGCCACTTTCACAGTCGCGGCAGGGCATGAGGAAACTGTCTTTACTGTTGTTTCCATCAATGGAGATGGGGTGTTGGATGTCAACACCGGTTATGACGGTGTCACAGATACAGAACTGCTCGACACAGGCAATACTTTAGCTCCCAATGCCGAGGGTGTGATTACCATCGTTGTGCGTGTCATTCCCACTACCCATTACTTCGAAAACTCGGTGGAAGGTAGTGGGATCAGCCCGGCAGACGTGGAGGTCACTGACGTTTCTCAAAACGGCGACAATCCAGATATTGATGGTGATCTAAACCCGACCAACAACAATGAGCCCACTCCAATTGAATTTGGAAACGGTATTTTTGATCCGCCGACCGGCATAAAGACGGTGGATGCTTCCGGCAGACCCCAGGTTACCTGGACGATGGTATGGATCAATAACACCAACATTGTTGGCGTTCGAGCGGCGATCAGCGACCCAATTCCGGAGGATACTGTTTATCAGGCAGTTGGCGCATCAAGCGGTTACGATGTTCCTGCTGGCGCGCCAGCCGATTCAACCAACATTGGCATCACTTGCACCTCATCGGCTGCCACGGTTACTGAAGCTTGTTACTACGAAGGGCCAACGGCTACTTACCCGCGCGGACGAATTATCTGGGAAGGCACCATTGCCCCCGATTTCGGCATCACCGATCCAGCATTGGCTGTGAATGCTTTACACATCGTCTTTAATGTGCGCACGAGTGGAATGATTAATCACCTTGAAAACCGCGCCACCGCAGATGTCGATCTGAACGGTGATGGCGATTATGACGACGCGGGTGAAACAGGAGCGGTAGCTGTTTCCAAGTCGTGGAATGTGGAAGTTCCGGCTGTTCCTGAGACCGGGTTTGCGCCTTACGCAAAGACATATGTTCCGGAGCAACCGAAGCTGAAGATGTATGCCAATCTTGGCGATATCTGGTTGGAAATTCCCAGCCTTGGAGTGAAGATTCCAATCGTAGGGGTACCACAAACGGAAGACGGCTGGGATGTTACCTGGCTGGATAACCAGGCTGGTTGGTTGACGGGTACTGCTTACCCAACCCTGTCTGGAAACTCAGTTTTAACCGCGCACGTTTATAATGCCAACGGCAAACCGGGTCCGTTCATCAACCTGACCAGCCTGAAGTACGGTGACCAGATCATCATCCATGCCTGGGGCCAAGAATATGTTTACGAGGTACGCGAGTTCACGCAGATCACACCGGATGATACTTCTTTGCTCACCAAACACGAAGATTTGCCGTGGCTGACACTGATTACCTGCCGGGGGTATGACCCCGCGACTGGCGAATATCGTTACCGTTACGTGGTTAGGGCGGTGCAGGTGGCGATCAAGTAAGAAACGATGGAGCGGCTCAAAACCGCTCCATCTTTTTTTACTGGCGTATTCCCCAAGGTTTGACCGTGTCATCCCAACTGATAGTGGCGATCAAGTCTCCGGTGGGATCAATACAGCTTCGTATAACCACATTGCTATGACCACCGATGATCTTAACAACCATTATTTAGAAGATTGTTGGAGGTTGGGAAAGGTTGTCGGCTGCATGAGACCAACAATAAATGGCTAAGGAAGATCCAAAACGCTCTCGTCATAGTTACATCTTTCATGTAAAACCTCTATTTACATAATAATAAATTGGCAGTAAATTACAAGCGACCGCTAATCATTCTTATGGTTCCGTCCGGCGGTTATGAACAGCCTGAATTTCACTAAACAAAGGTACATCATGAAAGATTACAAAGAAGCCTTCAAAGATTTGGAATTGGGCAGCGTCCTCGACGTTGCCACAGGAGCCGGAGCGTTCCTGGATGAATTGCTCAAAGACGCAATCAGTTATCGAACCGCGGTTGGGATCGACAAAAAGGAGACGGCCGCAGAGGCTTTCGCGGAAACTTTCAAAGACAATGATAGGGTGAATTTCCAATTGATGGATGCAGCAAAATTGGACTTTAAAGACGATTCGTTTGATACGGTTTCGATCTCGTTTTCGCTGCATCACCTGGAGACTCCTGAGATCACGCTGGCGGAAATGAAACGTGTTCTTAAGCCAGGCGGCTTTCTGATCGTCAACGAGATGTACCCCGATGGCGACCAGGCGGAAACCCAGATGACCCACACATTGTTGCACCATTGGTTTGGCAGGGTAGATACCGTGAACAATGTTTTTCACCGCGAAACATATACGCGAGGGCAGATTATCGCCATGGTCCAAAGGTTGGGATTGCGGGAAATGGCTGAATTCAGTCTGTTTGATCTTACGGAAGATCCATTCAGCGTTGAGATTTCGGATGAACTGCTGCCGATCATTGATCGCTATATCGAACGGGCAAAAGGTTACCCCGACCTGCAGGATTATGGGAATCAAATGCGACGGCGGTTAAAGGAAATTGGTTATCATAACGCCAACACATTGCTTCTGATCGCTCGTAAATGAAAGAGAGGCGTTGCTCGAATGAGTAATGCCTCTCTCTAAACTGTGGATTATTTCAATTCAATATTAATGCCTGAGATCAACCAACCATCACCGTTTGCTTCCATTACCAGAGTGATGATATAGGTTTCGTCGTCGAGTTTGGCTTCACCTTCCAAAACTCCCGTTGTGTTTTCGATGTTGGTTGAGTTGAAAGACCATTCATCGAAATTACGCGGGGCAGTGAAATCAGCCCAGGCGGTTTCTCCGCCAATCTCGTCTTTCACACTTTGAGTCAGCATATTCCAGGAGGTGGAATTGTCGCCATCCTTCAATGCCTGCATAAAGGCATTGCCGGTATCGGTAACGGATTGCAGATTTGTAACAACCCCACATGAGGTTAATGAGAATAAAGCAATAACAGCAAAACTAATACCAAGTAATTTTCTCATCGGATTCTCCTTCATAGTACACATATTATTACAGGATAATTAAGATATATCAAGTCTGAATATTGGGTTTTGGGGATTATTTTCTGAGGATGGCGTCACTCATGCGTGCTAGACGGGAAATCTCAGGCACATCGTGGACGCGCAGAATGTCCGCACCGCGGGTGATGGCGATGACGCAAACGGCTTCGGTGCCTTCCAACCGATCGTCGGGTGGCAGGTCGAGGGTATAGCCAATAAAGGATTTTCGCGACGGGCCGAGAAGCACCGGATAGCCCATGCCCTTGATCTCGTCCAGCCGGTTGACAAGCTCGAGGTTGTGCTCCACCTTCTTGCCGAACCCCAGCCCGGGGTCGAGAATGATCTGCTCTTTACGCACGCCGCCAACCAGTGCCAGATCGATACTCTCCTGTAATTCGCGCTTGATGTCGGCGATTATGTCGTCGTATTCAGCGCCGAGATATTGACCGCCCAGCCGCTCCTGCAGTTCCACACGGTTAGGCTTGCTGCGGTTGTGCATGAGCACCAGCGGGGCACCGCTTTCAGCCGCAACTTTGACCATCGCGGGGTCGGCTTTGAGCGCCCACACGTCGTTAATCCAGCGCACTCCAGCGTTCAGACCGGCAATGGCAACAGCCGCTTTACTGGTATCGAGCGAGAGGATGGCTTCGAGTTTCAACCCAGCCAGCGCTTCGATCACCGGCAGTACCCGGTCCATCTCTTCCTGCGCCGAGACAGGTTGTGAGCCGGGACGGGTGGATTCACCGCCGATATCGAGAATATCCGCGCCGGATTCAACGAAACGCAGTGCCTGTTCGATGGCCGCGCGGACCACGTCATTTTGCGTCATCAAGCCGTCACCCGAAAAGCTGTCGGGGGTCACGTTGAGAATACCCATGATGTATGTTTTGCTGCCAAACTTCAGGAAGGGATCAGGCATGATTGCTCTCCCATTTAACAATTCCGCTGGTGTCCAAATTCTCGAGCAGTCTGCTCACAGGCTTGTGATCCATCGGAGAGACCAGGTCAGGCGCGATCTCAAGCAGGGGAACCAGCACAAAGGCGCGTTCGAACATGCGCGGGTGAGGAATGACCAGGTTTGGAGTATCTAGTATGAGGTTGTCGAAGAGCAGGATATCGATATCGATCAGACGCGGACCGTAGCGGTAGGTTGTCTGTCGCCCCATTTTCACTTCGATATTCTTCACTGCGGCCAATAATTTCACGGGTAAAAGTTCTGTTGAGGCAATCAACACCTGGTTCAGGAAGGCGGGCTGATCGGTCACACCCCAGGGTGGGGTTTCATAGATCGAAGATAATTTGGAGATCTTAATAAATGATGATAATTCCCGGCAGGCCTGTTCAAGGTTGGCTACGCGGTCACCCAGATTCGTCCCGAGCGCCAGTGTTACCTTCGCGCAGCTCACACCGCCTCCAACCAGGTGGAGAAGAGGTTGTTTTCGGCATCGATCTCCACGACGAGACCATTCTTCTTTTTTAATGTTGCCAGCGCTGTTGTCAGATCGTGCATCATGGAGAGGGCAGAACGATCGACTCCCTCCTCCTGGTTCAGCCACGCGGCACCGGCGAATGGTGTCGCGGACTTAACAGGTCGTTTGGATCGCTGTGAATGAAAGACGAAAATATTCACCACCGCGGCGGATTTGCTATCTTTTTGCAGGGCGGTTTGGATCGTATCAAGAAGCGCTTCGTCCTTCTCGTCGAGGTGGAACGAAAGGCGATATTCCAGGTAGGCCTGTGGGATGAGGTTATACCGGCCAATCACCGCGGGGGAGGAGATCAGGGCGGTGGTAAATCCGCCCTCTCCTTGGGCGATCAGCAGGATCATGTCTTTTTCTCCGTTAGCAGCCTTGCGGCTGGCGTCGTGGATAAGAGGTTGTTGACTTTTGAGCCATGCGGGGAAGCACGAAATGATCGTTGTTTGCTCCATACCGGCAAGGTCTGGTGAAGGTATGGATGCTTCAGATGAGATCAGAACGATCTCGTCCAACCAACGCGGTTGAACGTGAATCAATTTAAGCCAGCTCTCCAACATGGACAACGAATTGAGACGTGTGCTGGCAAGCCAGAAGGCGGGAGCGAGCTCAGCCATTCCTCACCGCGTTGATCAGGTCGGCCAGCAGCCCGTATGCCGTGGTCTCTGGTCCGGGGTTGCTCTCTACGATGCCAAGTCCAGGCAGAGTGTCGGTTTCAAACTGCACGTAGGAACTGGTGCCGTTAATACTGTAGAGTGGCGTGGTTGGTTTCACCCGCTGCGGTGCTACTTTGGCTGTCACTTTGCTGCCTTCGCGTTTGGCGGTGCACACCAGCTTCCAGCGTTCGCCGGCAGCAAGGGCTTCGTTGATCATTTCAGGAGTGATATCGCGGATGCCGGTACGATCGATTTCGGCGGGTTTGAGGGGAATACCCATCACCACGGTAGCCAGCGCAGCCACTTTGATTGAGGCGTCCCAGCCATCGATATCAGCGCTGGGGTCGGTTTCGGCAATGCCGATGGATTGGGCGTACTTGACCGCTTCATCGAATGGCTTACCTTGTTCCATCAGCTCGAGCAGGATGTTGGTGCAAGAATTGAGGATACCTTGGAAGCCTTTGAGTTCCACGGCGGGCAGCGGTCCGCGGAAAAGCGAGAAGATTGGTGCGCCGTCCATTACCGCGGATTCAAAGAGGAAGCGGCGGCCTTTTTGCGTGGCCAGGTCCGTCAGTTCGCGGTAGGCGTGCACCACCGGCCCTTTGTTGGCGGTGATGGCGTGCATGCCGCATTCGAGAGCCGCACGCAGGTGATCGATGGCCGGTTGGCCGGTGAGATGGTTAACTGGGGAGTTTTCGAATATCACCTCCGCCGGGCAGACACGAATAAATTCGATCACCGAAGCCAGGGGAGTCACTTTCGATAACTGGTCCAGCGATCCGCCGCTGGAGGCGATCTTGATCGCGGCTTCGGCGTCGATGCCATCCGGGTCAATGGCCATGCCGTGGTGGGCGGTGGCGATGCCCACGATCTTCGTGGAAAAGCCGAAATCTTTTTGCAGGACGGCTTGTTTTTTCTCCAACAGCCGGGCCAGGGCTTTGGCTACGTTGCCGAATCCGACTAGGATCACTCTCATTTCACGCATGGTTGACTCCGATAAGTAAATTATGAAGCGGATAATCGATTCCCGATCCAGGTGGCTTTACGGACGGTGCCTTCTTCGCCAATGAATGAGAGTAACAATTTTTGCATTTGTGGGGGGTCGCCGGTGGTGTAGAAAGTCACTGGAGCTTTTTCCTGACCTTTTGCTAGCCAACCAAACTCTTCCAGACGATGGGCAATGTGACGGGCTACTGCTGGAGCGGGGTCAATGACGCGAACGTTCGGACCGACGATTTGCTGAATGAGTGGGATGACGAAGGGATAATGAGTGCAGCCGAGCACGACCGTGTCGATATTTTGCGCCAGCATGGGTTTCAATACCTTTTCAAGCAGGGCGCGTGTATCCGGGCCGTCCAGGTCGCCTTTTTCGATCTGCCCCACCAATCCAATGCAGGGATCCTGCAAGAGTTTTACGCCGTGGGCAAAGCGTTCAACCAGTGAGCCGTAGACCTCAGCCTGGAAGAAGGCATAAGTGGCCAGTACCCCCACCACGCCGGTTCTGGTCTGTTCCGCGGCGGGTTTGACAGCGGGTTCCATGCCAACGATAGGGACATTCGGGAATTTCTCGCGCACGTAGTTCAGAGCTGCCGCGGAAGCGGTGTTGCAGGCGATCACGCTCAGCTTCGCGCCTTGATCCAATAAAAAGCGGACCGCCTCGTGGGTGAATTGCCGTACTTCTCCCAGTGAGCGCTGTCCGTAGGGCACGTGAAACTGGTCACCGATGTAGATGACGGGTTGAGATGGAAGCTGTTGACGTATGGCACGCAGAACGGAAAGCCCGCCAACGCCGGAATCAAATACTCCGATAGTTTCTGCTGAATTGTTTGCTGCCATGCTTCCTCCAAAAATTTTAGGACGACCGCGCTGCCTCGACAAAGGCTTTAAAGAGCGCCTGGTGTTCCGAGTAATCGCGCAGACATTCCGGGTGCCACTGGACGCCCAGGAAAAAGCGGTGATCGGGAAACTCCAATCCTTCAACTAATCCATCACCGATGGCATGGGCCGTAACCTTCAACCCGGGTGCAATCAACCTTGTTGCCTGATGATGGAAACTGTTGACTGGTACTTTACTCTTCCCGATGATCTCGAAAAGACGCGTTCCAGCTTCTATTGTAACCTCATGCGCGATCATGTCACGACCCTGATCATAGGGGGTATTGTGATCAAGTTTGGAATTGAGTTGGCTGGGAAGATGCGTGTACAGCGTGCCATGCAGAGCCACATTCATCACCTGCAAACCGCGACAAATACCAAAGATTGGCCAGTTGGTCTTTGCTGCGAGTTTAGCAAGGCTAATTTCAAGTTCATCACGTTGATCCGAGACCATCATCAGGTGGTTGTCCTGCTTGCCGCGGTAGCGGATGGGATCGATATCACCGCCGCCACTAAGCAAAATTCCATCCAGACGGTTGCGCAGGTCTTCCAGTTCATCCACCGGAAAATCGGTGGGGAGAAGCACGGGAGCGCCGCCGGCTTTAACGATGGCTTGGGTGTAATCCACCGAGATCCGGTCTATGGCGGCTAAATTGGCGGGGGTATCCTGGGTGATGGTGATGCCGATCAATGGCTGGCGCATAAGTCGTTCTCCTTGATGGTTAATACAACAAAGGGCGCAACCTGATTATTGGCTGCACCCTGATTATGAGCAATTTTGGGCAGACTAGTTAAATTTCTCTTTAAGGCGGGCACTCTTGCCGGAGCGTTCGCGCAGGAAGTACAGGCGGGAGCGGCGGACTTTACCGCTGCGTTCCACAACCACCTTGTCGATACGCGGGCTGCGCAGCAGGAAGGTGCGTTCCACGCCAATGCCATTGCTGGCCAGGCGGCGAACAGTGAAGCTAGAGTTATTGCCTTTGTTGTGCATATAGATCACAACGCCTTTGAACTCCTGAATACGTTCGCGGGTGCCTTCTTTGATCTTCACATGGACGGAGACGCTATCCCCGCTGTGCAGTTCGGGAATATTGGCGTTTACCGGGGCATCATAGGCTTTCAATAAATCGCTCATCTTAGTATCCTTGCAAATAATTTCGTCCGGACACACCGGCGCGAAGCGGTATTATAACACGGGAATTCACAAACGAGAATAGAGAATAGTAAAACTTGAGAATCGAGAGTAGAGAGTAGAGAGTAGAGAATTGTCAAAACCGGAGAATCCAGAACCCAGATGGTACAAAGTGTTGATATTTGATTTTACGACTCTCATTTCTCAATTCTCGATTCTCTTGATCTATTCCAGCCCCGCCTGGACGGACAGGGCGAGCTCCTCGGTGATGCCGGGGACAGCCATCAGAGCCTCCACACTGGCGTCACGGATGGCGTCGATGCTGCCGAAGCGGGTGAGCAGGGCCTTGCGTCGCTGCGGTCCGATGCCGGGGATGGCGTCGAGCCGCGAGGCCACGCCGAGTTTGCCGCGCGCCTTGCGGTGGGCGGTGATGGCGAAGCGGTGCGCCTCGTCGCGGATGCGTTGGATTAGGTACAGCCCCTGCGAGTGGCGCGGCAGCATCAGCGAGCCTTCCACCTCCGGGCGGAAAAGCTCCTCCTGCTGCTTGGCCAGACCCACCACGGGCACGCGTTCGCTGAGTCCAAAACCCGCCAGCACGCCCACGGCGCGTCCGAGCTGACCCTTGCCGCCGTCGACCATCAACAGGTCGGGCAGCACCGAGAACGAGGGATCGATCTTCTCGCCCACCTGGTGCTGTTCCTGGGCGGCCTGCCAGCGCTTGAAACGTCTTGTCAGCACCTCTTCCATGCTGGCAAAGTCGTCCGGGCCTTCAACCGTCTTGATGTTGAAGTGGCGGTACATGTTTTTGGCGGGTGTACCCTGTTCGAACACCACCATGCTGCCCACCGAGGCGGTGCCCTGGGTGTTGGAAATATCGTAACACTCGATGCGGTTGGGTGGCTCCGGCAATCTCAGCGCTTCCTGCAGTTCGCTGAGCGCCTGGGTCTGCTTGTTTTTATCGGCTTCCCATTGCGAGCGCAGCGATTGCAGGGTTTCGACGGCGTTCTCGGTGGCCATCTGCACCAGTTCCTGCGGCGTACCCGACTTGGGCACGGTCAATTCCACCTTGTCGCCGCCGCGTTTGCTGTTCATCCATGCCTTGATGATGTTGGCTTCTTCAATCTCGTTGGGAAGCAGCACCTGTTCGGGGATGCTGGCGGCCTCGCTGTAGAACTGCTTCATGAACTCACCGATGACTTCGCTGTCAGGGATCTCTTCGGTGCCCTCGAGCACGAAATACTCGCGCCCCAGCAGCTTGCCGTTGCGGATGAAGAAAATCTGCACACAGGCCTCGCCGTCGGCGCGGGCGATGGCCAGCACGTCCGAATCGCGCTGGTCAGAGGTGATGACCTTCTGTTTCTCCACCACGCGGTCGATGGCGTTGATCTGGTCGCGCAACGCGGCGGCTCTCTCAAAGAGCATCCCCTCCGAGGCGGTCTCCATTTCAGTACGCAGGCGGTTGACGATGGGGTCGGTATGTCCGTCGAGGAAGTCGCACAGGTCGGCGATCAACTGTCGGTAGCCGGCCTGGTCGATGGCGCCGATGCAGGGTCCGGAGCACAGTTTGATGTCGTAATACAGGCACGGACGCGGGTCCTTGCCGGTGATCTCGCGGTCACAGGTGAGATAGGGGAAGATATGGCGCAGTACGTCAAGCGTTTGATGCACAGCCCAGACGCTGGTATACGGTCCGAAGTAACGCGCGCCGTCCTCCTGCATCAGGCGGGTGATGGTTACCTTTGGGAAGGGTACGGCGAGGTTGACCTTGATGTACGGGTAGCGTTTGTCATCCTTGAGGCGGATGTTGAAGCGCGGCCGGTGCTTCTTGATGAGGTTCATCTCGAGGATGAGCGCCTCAAGTTCTGAGCCGACCACGATCCACTCCAGGTCGGCGATCTGTGAGACAAGTTTGCGCGTCTTGGGCGACTGGTTGCCGCGCTCCTGGAAGTAGGAGCGTACTCGATTTTTGAGGATGATCGCCTTGCCGACGTAGATGATCTCGCCGGTGGCATTCTTCATGATGTACACGCCGGGTTTTTCAGGCAGGGTTTTTAAGATGCCCTGGATATGTTCGGAGGTTTCAGGCATGAGGGTATTTTAACATGTATCCTTGGTAGGGGCGTATGGCCATACGCCTCTACAAAATATGTACCCCAACCCCCTCAGCCACCTCACCGATCACCCAAGTTGGCAGCTTCATCTCGATCGCCTTCTTCTGGAAGATCTCGATCTTCTCATGCGGCACGGACAT
>DAOUFI010000002.1:0-37350 GCA_034430175.1 Anaerolineaceae bacterium
GCTCATTGGGTGATGGACACGGCGACCCTTGCTCTCCCACGGTCTCCTAGACCAAGGGGTGGACGGCCTGCCGTGTCCTATTAATTATCATACAAGGGGTGTGGGGTGAGGGCCAAACATCCCCTTCTTGACGATAGAACATTAGTTCTGTATAATAGATGTGAAAAGAAGGAGGCAGCACATGGACTTGATCCCGACAATCTCACAAACCAATGTCCTGGGTGAAGTCTCGACAAATCGAGTTACCCTGGTCATTGCCCCGCACGCCGGCATGCCGCTGATGGTCGAAAGCGCGGCGCGCCTGGCCCTGAACGGCAGCGTGCGCGTGCTCGACTGCGGCAACCGCTTCAACGTTTACCCGGTGGCACAGGCGGTGCGGCGGCTCACCCCGCGCCTGGAAGAGACCCTGTCACGCATTACGCTCTCGCGCGCCTTCACCTGCTACCAGGTGCTCACCCTGCTCGAAGAGACCTCGGCAAAGCCGGTGGCGACCCTGGTGCTCGACCTGCTGGCCACCTTCCTCGATGAAAACGTGACGCTCGAAGAAAGCCGCCGACTGCTGCAGCTCGGCATCGGCCACCTGGAACGCATCAGCCGCAGCGCGCCGGTGGTGGTGAGCGTCAAGCCGCTGCTTTCTCTGAGCGCGGATCGCAAGCCGTTGCTTGAGATGCTCAAAGAGGCCGCCGCCGAGACGGTTCAGTTTGAAACCCCGCGCCAGCAGCCGCCCGCATCCGGGCTGCCGCTCTTCCCCGGCATTTAATTTATCGGTAGTTCAGGAGGTTTGTATGGGACGCACATTACCCTCGATCACAATGGAGTTCATGCAGGAGCAGGAGGCGTTCAGCCGCTTTCGTCGTGCCCTGCGTCGTAGCGACCAGCTCGCGCTGGATGACCTGTTCTCGGCCGCGCGCAACCACCTGGCAGCCGCGGCTTACGCCGCCAACGCCCTGCCCATGGAAACGTTTTTGCTCTCCATGCTGCTCGAGGAACACAAGGAAGTAATGCGCTTGCGCACGCTGGTGGAGGGCATGGTCAATCAGCAGATGCCACGATTGCAGGCAACTGCCCGACCGCCCGCCGATGGGGAGCAAGTGGAGCAGCCATGAACAGCGTCACCGGCTGGCTGCTGGACCTGTACAGCGACGAACACGACGGGGTGGTGCTCTGGTTTATCGGCGCGAACGGCGAACGATTGCGCCTGCACCAGCACTTCCCGGTCACCTTCTCGCTGGCCGGCCCCGACGAGCAACTGCGCGCCGTTTGGCGCTGGTTGAGCCGCCAGCCCGAAAAGCCAAAGTTGGGTCGCAGCCAGGGGCGCGACCTTTTTTTGCCCCAACCGGTGACCCTGCTGACCGTACAGGTGGCCAATGCCGCCGTCCAGCCGCACCTGTTCCAGCGCTGCTCACAGACCTTCCCCGATCTCACCTATTACGACGCCGACGTGCAGTTGTCGCTGCGCCATGCTGCCGTCCACGGCACCTTCCCGCTGGCGCATTGCTACGTCGAGTACGATGACGAGGGCCTCGTCCATGAGATACGCGCGCTCGATTCGGCCTGGGAGATCGACCCCCTGCCGGTGCCGTTTCGCAGCCTGGCTCTGGAGCCCGATTGCGATCCGCAGCACGACACGCCGCGCAAGTTGAAGGTGATGTACGAGCAGTACGAGTGTGAACTCTCGTTCGACCCCATCCGCCCGCTGCTCATCAATTTGCGTGCCATCCTCGAACGCTACGACCCCGATTTTCTGCTGACCACCTGGGGCGACACCTGGCTGCTGCCGCTGCTGCTCGAGCAAAGCGAGCGCCTCGGACTGCCGCTGCCGCTCAACCGCGAGCCGGGGCGGGGAGTGGGCCACCGCAAGGAAAAATCCTATTTCACCTACGGACAGATCGTCTACAACGGCCAGCAGATCCACCTCTACGGCCGCTGCCACATCGACGGGCGCAACTCCTCGCTGTGGGGGCCAGACGGCCTCGATGGCATCCTCGAGGGCGCGCGGGTGACGACATTGCCCATCCAAACTTCGGCGCGCACCTCGCCGGGGACGGGCATCTCCTCCATGCAGATCCTTACCGCTTTGCGCAACAATATTCTCGTCCCCTGGCACAAGCAGCAGGTGGAGCAGCCCAAGTCCGCGCTGGACTTGCTGCACTTTGACCAGGGCGGACTGGTGTATCAGCCCATCGTCGGCGTCCATTCAGAGGTGGGCGAGATCGACTTCATCTCGATGTACCCCAGCATCATGGTGCGCTGCAACATCTCGCCCGAGAAGCCGCTGCCCACTTTTCTGGGCTCTGACGAGGAACCGGGGCTGATCCCGCTCACGCTCGCGCCGCTGCTCGAGAAGCGTGTCAAGATCAAGCTGGCGCTGGGGCACATGCCGTCGTGGGATCCGCGCTACAAGCGCTACCAGGCCGCTTCGTCGGCCTACAAGTGGCTGCTGGTGACCTGTTTTGGCTACCTGGGCTACAAGAACGCGCGCTTTGGGCGCATCGAGTCGCACGAGGCGGTCACCACTTGGGGCCGCGAGGCGCTGCTGCGCGCCAAGGAGGCTGCTGAAGACATGGGCTTCACCGTGCTGCATATGTACGTGGACGGGCTGTGGGTCAAACAGGAGGGCTACAACCGTCCCGAACAGTTCACCCCGCTGCTGGACGAGATCTCGCGGCGCACCGGGCTTTCCATCGCCCTCGACGGCATCTACCGCTGGGTCACCTTTCTGCCGTCGCGGCTCAATTCCAAGGTGCCGGTGCCCAACCGTTATTTTGGCTTCTTCCAGGACGGTTCGTTCAAAGTGCGAGGCATCGACGCGCGCCGCCGCGACATGCCACCGTTCATTACTGAGACGCAAATGGACCTGCTCAGGGTGCTGGGGCAGGCCGAGACCGCGGCTCAATTGAGCGAGTACATCCCGCAAGCACACGCCCTGCTGCGCCAGCGCGTGTCGGACCTGCGCCACGGACGGGTGCCGCTCGACAAGCTGGTGATGGGTCAGAAGCTCAGCCGCGAATTGAAGGCCTACAAGGATCCTTCCCCGGCAGCGCGTGCGCTGATGCAGTTGCAGGCAGCCGGCAAGGACAAGCGTCCGGGCCAAAGGGTACGCTTTCTCTACGTGCGAGGCAAGGACGGCGTCTGGGCCTGGGACCTGCCTGAGAAGCCGCCGAAGGAAGCCATCAACGTGGAGTATTATCTCGAATTACTGCATCGCGCTGCCGAGACCGTGTTCTGCCCATTCGACGCCATGCCAACCCAGGTGCAGGAGTTTGATTTTGCATCAGGTTCAACTGGTGTGGATTTTTCTCAGGCATCAATCTATACAGACCAGCCAGCCGTAATCGGTTCATGAGTTTCCTGTACTTCTAGAGCTATCATCTACTTAGTCAGGAAACCTTGACAGGGTGTTATACTCATTTTCGGGAGTTAAGATTCCCCTCGCTTGCACTGGGTTTTCATGAGGAGGTTACGTATGAAAAAAACTTTGTACATTAGCATTCTCTTTGGTCTATGTCTTGTTCTAGCAGCCTGTCAAACTAGTCAGCCGCAGCCGGTTTTCACCCCCGGAACAGATGTCACCACCACCCCCATGACATATTCACCAACAGCCGCGAAGGTGGCTGCCACCTTGCATGGTAGGATCAGTGCTTTTGCGGTCAGCCCTGACCAAAAGACGATCGCCTTCGCCACCTCTGCGGGGGTGGAGCTTTATGATCTGTCAACCTTCACATATCTACGTACCTTATTGGACGGAATCAACGTCATCAGCCTTGATTGGTCGGCAGATGGCCAATACCTTGCCACCTCTTCCATTCTCGCTTATAACGCGGGTGGAACCCCCCAACCGCAATCAGGTGATTGGGGGGTAATCAGTGAGACCGGAGGTGACGCTGACTACGGCAAGGCTCGAATCGAAATCTGGAAAACCTCGAATTGGGAAAAATCCACAATCACACTGGCAAACAATGACTTGAAGAACGAACGTTATCTCTACCTTGCCTGGTCACCGGATTCTCCCTATCTGGCGGTGACCTCGGATGTTCACGGAGTGTTTGTGCTGGACGTGACCTCAGGGGCGGTCATCTCCAAGCAGGGGGAGTTCGCCAGCTCAGTAAGGCAGGTCTCCTGGTCGCCGGATGGCAGCAGGATCATCGCCACCAACGATCTGGCTTATGGGTTGCGGCGCTGGGTGGTGAGCAGCGACGAATCGGTTAGGTTGTACGACCAGCGTATGAGCAGTTCGATGATTGTTGCCTGGTCTCCGGATGGGCAACGCATCGCATCGGGGGATTCGCTGGGCAATGTTTGTCTTTGGACTGCGAGTACCAATCAGTGTGATGGGTTCATCAAGGCGCACCGCTCTGCTGTGTTCAGTCTGGTCTGGTCACCCGACAGTACCCGTTTGGCCACCGGTGCGGGTGTGATTCGCATTTGGGACACTGGAAATGGTCAACTGATCGAAGCGTTTGGTGAATATGAAGACATGCGCTATTCGCAGATCGAATGGCCGAATATCTCGGGACCGTTGATCACTTTGCAGACCAGCCTTGAAGATGAAAGTATCACAGTTGTGCGGTTGTGGGACGTGAAAACAGGTATGATTATGATTGAATTTGACGGCGCGTAACAAAATTGATCGTCGCATACCAATATGACCATCGAGATGACCTATGGAAATTAAAGAAAGTACATTGTTGGTAAAGGGAATTCAGACTCATTACTACGAAACAGGTTCAAAGGGTTCGACCGTGGTGCTGCTGCACGGCGGCGGAACGGATTCGGCGCACCTCTCGTGGGGCGAAGTCATGGGTCCGCTGGCTGAGGCAGGCCACCTCGTCATCGCGCCAGACCTGCCTGGCTACGGCGGTACTGACCGTCCGGATATCTCTTATAACACGGCTTTCTATCTGGATTTTATCAAAGCGTTTTTGGATGAATTGAAAATCCAGAAGGCCTCGTTTATGGGTCTTTCAATGGGGGGAGGGCTATCACTTGGCTTTACTCTCGAAAACCCACAGCGAGTAGAGAAACTGGTACTGGTCGACAGCTACGGGATTCAACGCAAGGTGGCCATGCACTTCCTGAGCTGGATGATGGTCAAGATCCCCGGCATCATGGAATATACCTGGAAGCTCGAACGCAAGAGCCCGGCCATGATGCGCTGGGCCATATCAAATGTGGTTCATGACCCTGAGAAGATTTCTCCTGAGTTGATGGATGAATTGATGAAGGCAGCCAACCATCCTTTGGCCGGGAGAGCTTTCACCAGTTACCAGCGCGACGAGGTCTTTGCCAACGGACTCAAGACGGTCTATATCGACCGGCTGCACGAGGTCAAGGTACCTACACTGATCGTTCACGGTGAATTGGACGCGGGTGTTCCCCTGGCCTGTGCCGAAGACGCTAATCGCCGCATCATAGGCTCGAAGCTGGTCGTCTTTAAAGGTGCTGGTCACTGGGCACAGCGCGAACGGCCGGAGGAATTCAACAAGACTGTGATTGAATTTCTCAAATAGTCATGTGATTGGAACGGAAGAAGTCAGACAGTGGATAATTTGGCAGTTGCTTGACTTTTTATCTGTAGGCGCTATAATAATGGCAATTAAATAAAAAAGGCTGTGACGAGGACGAGTAATTATCACGAAGGCGTTCCAGAGAGCAGGGAAGGGTGTGAACCTGTACGCAATACGATAACGAATGGACCTCCGAGCCGCAGGGTGAACGAGCAATCAAGTAACCTTTGCCGGAAGCGCCGCCGTTATTGGGCAATGAGTATAATCAGCGCAAGCTGCCGTACTCAACGAGTGAAGCTGGCAAAATCCGAACCCCCGGAGCAATCTCCGGAGGTTTTTTGTTAATCGGTCAGCTTAACCGGGGTGGCACCGCGGGCATTACGTCCGTCCCCAGATGGGACGGACGTCGTTTGTTAAGTCAAACCGTCAGTCCCAATCAAACTCATTCTTTGCGTCAAACAAAAGGAGCTGACTATGGAAGAACAAACGAAATACATCTTGAACGAGACGGACATCCCGCGGTTTTGGTACAACATCAACGCAGATTCACCAGTGGCGCCGGAAGCCGTGCTCAACCCGGCAACAAAAGCCCCGGTAACCCCAGATGACCTGTCTGTGCTTTTCCCCATGCCGTTGATTCAGCAAGAAGTAAGTATGGAACGGTATATTGAGATTCCTGAAGAAGTGCGCGAAGCGTACAAGCTCTACCGACCAACGCCGCTCATTCGGGCGCGGCGGCTTGAAAAATTGCTCGGCACTCCGGCGCATATTTACTTTAAGTACGAAGGCGTCTCCCCCTCCGGGAGCCATAAGACCAACACGGCGCTCGCACAGGCTTTCTACAATAAGATTTCAGGTACCAAAGCAATGACCACCGAAACCGGAGCTGGTCAGTGGGGCTCGGCGCTTTCAATGGCCTGTCAGTTTTATGGAATGGATCTTGAGGTCTACATGGTGAAGGTCTCTTACGAACAGAAACCTTATCGCCGTTTTTTGATGGAGACCTACGGAGCGAAAGTTTTCGCCAGCCCGAGCCGCGAGACGAATTTCGGGCGTAACCTGCTCGATTCCGACCCGGCGAATCCAGGCTCGCTCGGCATCGCTATCTCGGAAGCGGTTGAAGTGGCAGCCATGTCGCGGGGCACAAAGAAATACGGTCTCGGTTCCGTATTGCATCACGTGCTGCTACACCAATCAGTGATCGGTGAGGAAGCGCTCAAACAAATGGACATGGCGGGGGAGTATCCCGACATAGTCATTGGTTGCGTGGGCGGCGGCTCGAACTTTGCTGGGATTGCATTTCCCTTCCTTCGCGAGAATCTCAAAGACGGTCAGCGAACCAGGTTGTTAGCAGTTGAGCCGGATGCCACACCGTCGTTGACTAAGGGTATCTATACCTACGATTTTGGCGATACTGCCGGCATGACTCCCATCGTTAAGATGTACACCCTCGGGCATGACTTTATGCCGCCGTCGATCCATGCGGGTGGACTTCGTTATCATGGCATGGCACCTACTCTTTCAAGTTTGGTCAATGCCGGGTTGATCGAAGCTGTCTCGGTGGCGCAGACGAAGGTATTCGAAGCAGCGGTTATGTTTGCCCGAACGGAAGGCATCCTGCCGGCGCCGGAATCAGCGCATGCGATTCGCACTGCCATCGACGAAGCCATGAAGGCAAAGGAAACCGGTGAGAAAAAAGTCATTCTCTTCAATCTCTCTGGCCATGGCCATTTTGACCTGACCTCGTATGACAAATACCTTACCGGCCAGTTGGAAGATTACGTTTATCCTGAAGCAAGCATCAAAGGGATTCGCGACCACCTGCCGGTGATTGAAGAACCAGTCCTCGCATAACGGTTACGATAAAACGTCCGCCAGGTTCTGACGGACGTTTTTGTTCCTTTTCCATGGTTTTTTGCTATGATATTGGGTATGAATACAGTACCGGAGTGCGCGTACCTGGCAGCAGAGGGATTATCCAGGCCGATCCCACTGGAACGGTTTCTACCCAACTGCCCTGTTGGTGTGGTAAAGCAATTGCTGGATGATCTGCCTGAAGATAAATGGGTGCTCGATCCATTTGGCTCCAATCCACTGCTTGACATCGAAGCAGCTACAAGTGGTCATCGAGTGTTGGTGACTGCTAACAACCCCATCCTGGCTTTTCTTTTAATGATACTGGCTGAACCTCGCAGCAAGGAATCCTATCTGGCGGCGTTGGCGGATATGGCTTCGCAGTTACGAGGCAGTGAACGTCTTGAAACCCATATTCGTAACCTTTACACGACCCGATGTGTAATTTGCCACAACGAGGTTCAGGCGGATGGCTATCTTTGGCAGCGTGGGATGAACCGTCCGCATGTACGATTGTATCGCTGCCAGGTCTGCGGTGAGGAAGGGGAGCATCCCCTTAGCGAGGAAGATCTGCAGCTATTGGAACCGATCCAACGGGGAGAAAAACTGCCTTACGCGCGCGCGATTGCCCGTGTGTTGGGTGGCAGTCAGGAGGATCGGCCCGCTGTCGAGGAAGCCCTTAAGCTTTATAACTCACGTTCACTTTACGTGCTATTCACCCTGCTAAACAAGATTGATGGGATGGATGTCTCTGTTGAAAAGCATCATTTGCTCGAGGCGATGCTGATTGTTGCCTTGGAAGCTGGTACTTCACTCTGGCCCTGGCCAAACTCGGGCGAACCGCCTCGGCAGTTGACTGTGCCATCTGTCTATTTGGAGAAAAACCTTTGGAAGGAATTGGAACGCAGCATTGATCTGTTGGCACAACCGGTAACCGGCGTGGAGTTGACCTTTTGGCCAGTTTTACCAAAAGGTCCGGGAATCTGCCTCTTTCGTGGACCGATCCGCGCGATGGAACTCCACCCGAGCTTTGAAATTGGTCGGATTTTGGCGCTACCACCGCGTCCTAACCAGGCGCTCTGGACACTATCAGCATTATGGTCGGCCTGGTTGTGGGGCAGAGAGTCCGAAACGCGATTCAGTCAGGTGCTCGGACGCCGTCGCTTCGACTGGCACTGGCACACGCTCGCGCTACATCAAGCGCTTCAGCGCACGCGTGAAATTGCGGGGGATAAAGCGCCAATGAATCTGTTGATCGGAGAACCATCCCCGGGAATGTCACTGGCGACTGTGACCGCGGCGGGCTGTGCAGGTTTTCACCCGGATGGCATCGCTATGCGAGATTCGCGAGAACCGATCGAAATAAACTGGTCACCTGTTGGAGATATGGATAAAGGAAAAGTTGGCAATATCCAATCGATCGCCCGTACCGCGATACAAAACCGGCTTGAACAAACCGGAGAGCCGGCTGATTATCTTTCCCTTTACACGGCAGTGATCGCAGCTCTTGAAGTGAACGATGGTTTGCCACGTGAAATAAGTCAATTCACCCAGGATAAAAGCTCCGAGATACAGGGCATTATCGCGCGTCTATTCGCAGATCGAGATTTTCTACGGCGGTTTGATGACACTTCGCAGGAATTGGATTCCGGCAAATGGGGGTTAGTCAATGCCTCACCTGGCATGGAAACGATGGCAGATCGGTTAGAAAGGGAGGTACTTTCTATCTTCCAAAGCAGTAAATCGGTCTCAGGTAGTGATATTCAACGGCAGATCAATCAGAAATTCAAGGGGTGGCTTACGCCGTCACCGACGTTGATCGAGTTCTGCCTGCGGGCATATTCAGATTGGGATCCGCAGAGTGGGTTGTGGACCCTGCGGGCGGGAGAAGCACCAGATATCCGTGAAAGAGAAATCGATGAGATTGCCAGGCTACTTCGAAGTATAGCGACAAAACTGAGTGCAAATGTGAGTGGGTCAACCCCTATGGTCTGGAAAATTTCCGATGGGCAAAGTTACCATTTGTGGGTTTCAACAACCGCCTGTATTTCACAGTATTGTACTGAACCAGAGGAAACGGTTGAGAATGTGTTCATTCTACCGGGTAGCCGGGCTGAATTACTTAAATACAAAATGACACGCGATCCACAGCTTAGAGAAAGGGTTTCAAACGGTTGGCATTTTCTAAAGTTCCGCGCGCTGCGCTCGCTTGCTGCCCGTGCTGATCTTACTCCTGAGATCTGGCAAATGCTGTTGGATAGCGATCCCATAACACTGGAGGAATCCCTGCAGCTTCGCATGTTTGGATGATTTTTTAGTGGACGGTGAAATCATCCGGATTTACCTTCAAATGGCGAATGAACTGAATAATCAACCACACTGCCAATCCGGTATTTATTACCACTGCCACCGGCAATAAAAAATGCAGCCGCGCAAAATAAGAGATCATTGAAGTAATCTGAATAAGAATTGCAGGCCATAGCGCTCGTCTATCCAGGAAAGCCAATACGAATAACAAAATCGCGGCTATGAAGAAATAGCGATCGTGCATCAAAGGGAGCACAAAGGGAAAAATGAAGGTGATAGTAATCGCATCAAAGAAATACGAACCATCGGTGAATTGTTTGAATTTCCGCCAGCGCAGGAAGAGATAAATACAACCAATGATCGTCGCGACGATCAGCCCTATCAGAACAGCCCCGGTGGAGTAGTACTTTGGATCGGAGAAGAAGTAGTAAAAATTCGGAGCGCTTAATGATAGCAATTTATAGACGCTGACCTGCGAAAAGTAGATGGTCAGCAGATCTAATAAGGGGCGACCAGCCAACCAGGCTGGTATTATGCTGATGAAGTAAACCCCAGGGATTAAGAAGATCCAACCCCATTTGATTTTTTTATTGAGAAATAACACCAGAAGCATCGGAGCAATGAACATGGCCTGGGCTTTTAACGAGAACGCGATCGCGAAGAAAACTACTGCCAGCACATTTCGATCACGCATCAAAGCATACATCATCCAGAGTAGAAATGAAGTGAAGATGATGTCGCATTGTCCCCACATCCCAGACTGCACAAATACGGTCGGCAAATACAACGTCCCGATAAATCCAATCCAGGAAAGCTTCAGGTCATTTTTCTTATACTGAATGATCTTGAAAACAGCAGCGGCAGCACTGAAATCGAAGATGATAGAGATGATCTTGATGGCAGTGATCTTGGGAATCCAGGAGAAAAATGTCATCAGACTGATCAGATACATATAGGCAGGTGAGTAATCGTAAAACGCATATCGGAATGCCCTAAACTGGCCATGAGCAACGATAAAGTCGTACCAGGGCTCTAAAAACGCGCGCATATCATAGCTTTCGACTGGGAAAAAGATGTAACGCAGAATCAAAGCCATTAAAATCCATGCGGAAATGAGAAGCCCCGAAAACCACCTGATCTTTTGGTGTCTCGCGAGTGTGGTATCTTGATCTTTCATGGATGCCATAAGGAGACCTTATATATGTATATTACTGAGATTGTTGAAAATTAATGAGGATCAGGTTTTTATCGCATTCCGAGTAAGTATCGAAAGTGATAGGTGCAGAAAGCGGTATTTCAGTAGATGAATCCATTAATTGGATGGTTAACAAACCGGAAGAAGCGATCGGAGCGCTGCCTATCTCGAGAACGATTTCGTAGCCGCCGTCTCCAATGTTATATTTTGCCCCGCCGGATAAAGTGGCCTTGTCGACAGGTTGGCCGTTATAGGTTCCCGTAAGACGAATGTACAAATTATCTACAGGTTTGCCCTGGATATCGGTGACCTTGCCGGCCACTCCCTGCCAGTTGCAATTCAAAGAAGGATGGAAAACCAAATTTGACATTCCGACTGGGCTACCTTTAACGGTAAAAAGATAGATGGGAGAATACGTTGTCGCGGTGGGACTAATCTCCACAGTAGCGGAATATTCGGTTGGGATGACAGTTTCATCCTCTAACGTTGTGATCACCGGGATTGAGGTAAAAGTCGCTGTTGGTAGAATAGGTGTCATGGTTGCAGTGGGAATGTTGATGGGCACAGGCATGGTAGGTGGCGGGAAAGGGTTGAGAGATGAAGCTGGGTTGGCAAATAAAAGCGAAAAATATCCCACCGCTGTCAGACTGGCAAGCACGACAAGTACAGTTAAAGTATTCCAGATTACATTATTCCGACGTTTTTTCCCGCGGCTTTTTCGGCGTTCAGCGATTTCTTCCTGATCAGCAAAGTTCATGAGACAGCCCTTTTTTCGAGCCAGGTCAGACCAATATTTCGATCTTAGCAGCCGATTTGGCCGATTGCAGCCACTCGTCCAGTGCTATTTGTTGTAGAGCTCTTCTCGCATCAATGGACAGAGGATGGTTGGCATCCCGCTCGATGATGAAGATGATGTGATATCCCAGCTTTGACTTGATCACGGTGCTGTATTGGCCGGGTTCGAGCGCGAAGGCGGCCGTTTCAACCTCTGGTTGGGTCAGGTATCCCTTGGGGAACCAGCCCAGATCACCGCCAGTGGTGGGATCAAGTGTATAAGCCAGCGTTGCAAAATCTGAGCCATTTTGTAATTGCTGATAATAGCTGTTGGCGTTACCTTCATCCTGCACCAGGATCTGGCGCGCGTGTACCTGGTCCGCTGTGGTGGGGACACTGGCGCAGATCTGATCTTTCTGCCAAGTGACCAGCATTTCCCGCCGTAAGATATTACGGAAGGACTCCTCCGAATAACCATAGGTTACTTCCCAGGCCTGGAGTTTTTCAACGCCGCCCATGTCCGCGGTGAGTTTATCGATCCTGGCTTGCAGGGTGGCATCATCGACGACATAACCTGCCTGAGTCGCTGCCTGAGCCAACAGGAGCTGTTCTGTCAGGTCTGTGATCAACCGGTCGCGTTGTTCCTGCGGGGTGGCGGTGGAACCCTCAGCTGAATCGGCTTGCTGCATGCGAGTTAGTTCCGCCTGGTATTCTGCCAGGGTGATTCCTTCACCGTTGACAATGAGCGCCAAAGGCTCCTCAGTCGCGGTGGCAGCCTCCGTAATGGTGGCAATCGGAGCAGCGGTTGTTGCGGGGTGCGAGCAACCGGAAATGGCAAAGATGAGGATGAATAATAGAAGGGGATAATATTTTCTGATCATTTGCTAAATTATACCCGAATTCAAATTAACCAAAAATCTGGCAGATTTATGTCTGCCAGATTTATTCACTTCAGTTTGGACTAGTAATCCATCGGGGGCTGCGGGGCAGCGGGAGGATTCTTGTCGGGGAGATCAGCGATCAAAGCTTCGGTGGTCAGGATCATGGCTGCAATTGAAGCAGCGTTCTCAAGGGCGCCGCGGGTTACTTTGGCGGGATCACCCAAACCACCTTTGATCATGTCGATATAGTCGTCGCGGATGACGTCGTAACCGACTTTGTCGCTCTTTTGAGCTTTCTGAGCGGCGCGGACGTTTTCAACGATCACGGAACCATCTTTACCAGCGTTCTCAGAAATCTTGCGCATTGGCATCTCGAGAGATTTACGAACGATCTTGACACCAATGTTCTCATCTTCGCTATCGAATTTGAGATCATCCAGGGAAGACATGGCATTAATGAGGGCCACACCACCACCGGGGACGATACCTTCTTCCACAGCCGCGCGGGTCGCGGAGAGAGCGTCTTCCACACGATGTTTCTTCTCTTTCAGCTCGGTCTCGGTGGCTGCGCCAACGCGGACGATAGCAACACCGCCGGAAAGTTTAGCCAGACGTTCCTGAAGTTTCTCGCGGTCGTAATCGGAGGTCGTCTTATCAATCTCGATGCGAATCTGTTCGATGCGACCCTTGATCTCGGCTTCATTGCCCTTGCCGCCAACAATGGTTGTGTTATCTTTATCGGCGGAGACTTTTTCAGCGCGACCGAGGTCGGTGAGGGTGACGGTGTCAAGTTTGCGGCCGGTCTCTTCAGAGATGACCTGGGCGCCGGTGAGGATGGCAATATCCTGCAACATGGCTTTGCGGCGGTCGCCAAAGCCGGGGGCTTTGATGGCGAGAACGTTCAGCATACCGCGTAATTTGTTAAGCACGAGGGTGGCCAGGGCTTCAGCGTCGATATCTTCAGCGATGATGACAAGATCGCGTTTGCCGGTCTGTACAAGTTTCTCCAGGATGGGGACGATGTCCTGGGCGGCAGAGATCTTCTTATCGTAGATCAAGATGTACGGATCATGAATGACGGATTCCATCTTCTCGGTATCTGTGATGAAGTAAGAGGAGATGTAACCGCGGTCGAACTGCATACCTTCGACGTACTCTTTTTCAAAATCGAGGCCTTTTGATTCCTCAACGGTAATGACACCGTCTTTACCGACTTTGTCCATGACCTCAGCGATCAATTGACCGATGGAGGCGTCCTGGGCGGAAGTGGTGGCGACATTGGCGATGTCTTCGCGGGTTGAGATGGTAATGGCCTGTTTCTTGATAGCTTCTGAAACCTTCTGGGCTGCGGCTTCAATACCATGCTTGATGAGCATAGGATTCCCACCAGCTGCGAGGGTCTTGAGACCTTCGTTGACGATGGAGTGAGCAAGCAGGGTTGAGGTGGTGGTGCCATCACCAGCGATATCATTAGTTTTGGTAGCGGCTTCCTTGATCAACTGGGCGCCCATGTTTTCAAAGGGATCTTCCAGTTCGATCTCTTTGGCAACGGTTACGCCATCATGGGTGATGGTGGGGGAGCCGAATTTGCGGTCAATAGCCACATTGCGGCCTTTGGGACCAAGGGTTGTGACCACTGAATTTGCTACCATGTCGATGCCGTTCTTAAGTTTGCGGCGGGCATCTTCGCCGAAGATAATTTGTTTTGCTGCCATATGAAAAATCTCCTTGTTTGATATTTGCTTTACTTGGTAACGATGGCAAGCAGGTCGCTCTCACGTAGAATGAGCAGTTTCTTGCCGTCGACTTTGATCTCAGTACCGCCGTACTTGGCGAATAGAACGGTGTCATTCACGGCAACATCCATGGGGATGCGTTTACCATCTTCATCACGGTCACCAGGACCAACGGAAAGAACAACACCCTTTTGAGGTTTTTCTTTGGCAGTTTCAGGTAAAACGATGCCACCAGCGGTGACTTCGTTTTCCTCGAGTGGTTCAACAACCACACGACTTCCAAGGGGTTTCAAATTCATTGCCATATTTCATCCTCCTGCATCGAGTAAGATCATTAGGTATTTTAGCACTCTCAATCTACGAGTGCTAAATTCGACCTTATAATAATCGGCTTTAAGACCATAGTCAAGAGCCTTGCGGAGGTTCTAACAAATCTCTGATAATTAATACCGTGTGGGAGTTTTTTCGGGAGTTGAAAACGGTGTTGAATCTGGTGGAACTGTTCCAGTGATCTGGATTGTTGCGGTGGGCTCAACAAAGGTGCTGCAGACGTCACGCCCCTCATTAACATTGATCATGATGTCTGGATCACTCTTAAACCCGGCTTCGATCTCATCGAACACCTTCAGCGCTTCATCACATTGACCGAACACAGCCAGATCATTGCCGTAGGTTACGTAGTACCAGACTGAGGTTGGTGATAATGGCTGGCCGGTAATGGGGTAATTGGGAATACTGTTGGGATCGCAGTCTTCGCCACCGTTTCGCACAAAACAACTTTCCGCTGCGGTACAGCCGCGTACGTAGCATTTCAATGCCGGGATCGCGCCTTCGTAATTGCGTGATTTGTAGTAAACAATTCCGAGTTGTCCATAAACGGTCGGGTCGCTCGGGTTGTATTGCACTGCTTTGACCATGTTACGGCCCGCAGCAAAGAATTCGCCCATCTGCACATACGTGTTCGCGATGGAAATCAATGGAGTGGGATCCTTGACCCCCTGCTGATCGTTGATCTGCACCGCTTTGGCAAAGGCTTCCAGCGCGAGATTGTAGTAATTGGTTTGGGTCAATCCGCTGCTTGAGCTTGCCAGGGTTCTGTAGCACGCACCGATCTTCATATATAGCAGGTTCATGTTGGGGGTGATGGCAATGGCTTTCTGATAATAATCGATCGCCTGCTTGTAATTTCCTAATGATTCCTGAACATAACCAGCAATACGATAGACATCCATCTGCTCCGTGCCATTTTCCAAGGCCTGGTTAATATATTCTTCGGCTTCGGTCCACTTTTGTTGATCGACCAGCACCTCGGCATAATAAGCTTTGGCAAGAACGTTGGTGCTGTCCAGTTGTAGCGCCTGAACGGCTTCCTGCTCTCCGTCGTTCAGATAATTTTGCCAGTTTTCTCCCGCGATGGCAGCGGTCGCATACCAGTCATCGGTAAGGGCTTTGACGGCGTGTAGCATGCTGTCTTCAGAGTTGACAGCCAGCCCCTTTTCGATAGTCGCGAATGCTTCGTTCAATCTGTCCCTTTTCGCGGAGTCTGTGGTCAATTGGGTGGTGGAGTAAACCTGGATGCGTGCCAATTCCGCGTAGAGCGAAGTATCTGTTGGGTTGACCATAATGGCGTTCTTATAGGCTTCGATAGCCTTATCAAGATTGCCACCTGTGAAATGGGTTTCACCTTCGAGAGAATATGAATCAAGCGTTCGAGTGGGGGTAGAGGTGGGAGAAAAGAAAGGTTTGATCTGACCTGATGTGATACTCTTGTTGATAAAACCTAATGCTAGCAAGAGCAATAACCCGATGAAGATCCTGATCGGATTGGTGCTTTTACGCTTTTTACTGAATATATGTTTCTTGTCGTTTAGGTCGATCATTTGTGTTCGTAGGAATTCTGAACATCAGGGTGTCGGTGTTGCCGTTGGAGTAGGAGTGACGGCTTCCGTGTTTGCCTGTTCGGGCGTGGCGGTGGCGCCAAGCGGATAGGGGCTAAACGTAGGCGTGGGAACATCGGTTGCACCCTGGGTGGACAACAAGGCGCACATGTTGATCATTTCCTGTGCGTTATAAACTGCCACCTCATCATCTTTCAAACTTGTGGCTACTATCTGCGCGATTTGGAGGGCGGTGTTGCATTGACCTATTTTAGCTAAAGCCAAACCGTAGGTGTAGTAATACTGGCCGGCATAACCGCTGGCGATGGGCAACCCGGTGACCATGTCTCCGCCGGAGGTCGATCCACCCTGGACAGCCATCCTCAAAGCGTCCGCTGCGGCCTGGTACTGACCATTTCGCCAATACGCCAGCCCCAAGTTTCCATATAAATATGGATCGGTAGGATCATCTTGAAGCGCTGCTTCAGCGTATTGAACAGCTTTGGTGTAGTCTCCATTGATCAGGTATGTCTTGGAAATGAGAGTCTCTGGTTGCGAATCTTTGGGATTCAAAGCATTTGCTTTTGTGTACTCGGTGATGGCTTTCGAATATTCCTGAATGGCAGAATAATTCCTGCCGAGCGCCAGGTGCAAATAGGCAATATTAGGATTGATGGCGATGGCAGCTTCAAATTCCGTGATCGCATCCTCGTAATTCCCTGTGTATTCCAACACAATTCCACGCGCGCGGTGGGTTTCCAGGGTACCGGGAGCCATTTCCATTGCCTTTTTGGAAAGATCAATGGCATTCTGACTGGTCTCAAGTTGGCCCTGCCCAGCCTGAACCATCAATACATAGAGCTCAGACAGGTAGGCATACGCAGCGGCATTTTGGGGATTGGCTGCGATTGCATCCTTCAGCGAACCTTCACCGTTGATATAGTCTCCGGCAAGACCCATCGCCCAACCGCGCAACGCCATAGCCTGATCGTTGTCAGGGTTTAAAAGCATTGCGTATTCGGCGTTCTTGATGGCTTCATCGTACGTGCCTGTGTAAATATATAGCTTCGATAAAGCGATATAGTTGGATGGATTTTTTGGATCGACTTCGATTGCCTGTTTATAAGCCGCGATTGCCATGGTCAAACGACCTTCATTAACCAACTGTTCAGCATCGGTAATGTACGATTCGGGAGGGCGGGTGGGGGTGGAAGTGGCCACGAAGGGATTGGGTATATTCGGTACCCAATATTTATCGGCATAGATCACAGCACCGATAACGAGCAACAATACTAACACACGGAACGGATTCATCCGCTGCCGTTTATGAGACATGTTCCATTTACTGCCTTTTATATACATTGAAATTCATCATACCAACTGAGGGATAGACCGTCAAGGTGAGGTGGTTTTCGTAAGGCATGAAATTACCTTGCCTATTGGGTGGGTTTTCGCTAGAATAAACTCATGCGTTTCGATGTGTTCTCTCTCTTTCCTCAGGTGTTTGAACCCTATCTTCAGGCGAGTATTCTACAAAAAGCGCAGGCCAACCATCTCATCGAGGTGGATATCCACAATATTCGCGATTGGGCTACCGACAAACACCACGTCACCGACGACACCCCTTACGGGGGTGGGGGAGGAATGGTGATGAAGGCGGCGCCGATCTTCGACGCGATCGAAGCTGTGCTTGGTAATCCCTTGCCCTGCCCGCTAATAATGATGACACCGCAGGGGCGGCCTTTCACCGTTGTAGTGGCAAAAGAATTGGCTCAGCTTCCACATGTCGCCATACTGTGTGGCCGTTACGAAGGGATCGATGAGCGCGTCCGTGAACATCTCGTAACCGACCAGATCTCCATAGGCGATTTTGTCCTGACCGGTGGAGAATTGCCGGCGCTCGTGATCATTGACGCTGTGTCGCGCTTCATCCCTGGCGTGCTGGGTGATCCCGATGGCGCGGACGATGACTCGTTCGCTTCCGGGATGCTGGAGTACCCGCATTACACCAAACCCGAAGAATACCGAGGTTGGAAGGTTCCGGAAGTGCTGCTCTCGGGAAACCACGCCGAGATCAACAAATGGCGTCGTAGGCAATCGCTACTTCGTACAATGAGAGAACGTCCCGACCTTTTATCGGGGCTTGATTTGACTGAAGCTGATAAAAAATGGCTCTCGACATTCAATGAAAACGGAGAGGAACAATGAAGAAGTTCAACTATGGCAAGATCTTTCTGCTCGGTTTTGGTTTTTTTGGCGTCAGTGTGATATGGACAGTCTATAACGCTTTTGTTCCATTATTTCTGGCAAACAAGTTTCACATGTCTGCCGCGTTAATCGGATTTTTCATGACCCTGGATAATATCGCCGCTCTATTCATTCAACCGGTCGTCGGCTCCTGGTCGGATAAACTTCGAACGCCAATCGGCCGTAGAATGCCCTTCATTTTGATCGGAGCGCCGATTGGAGCCTTGGTATTTGGCTTGATCCCAATGGCTGCTGTGCTTCCGTTGTTTGTCTGCTGTACCAGCACATTATTATTGAGTATGGCATTTTGGCGCACCCCGGTAGTGGCATTGATGCCAGATATCACTCCCTCGCGATTCCGGTCGCAGGCCAATGGAATCATTAATTTAATGGGTGGCTTGGGAACGATCATCGCTTCACTGGTAGGTAGCACGTTATATGAGATTAATATCAATTTCCCGTTTTGGATGGGATCAGTGCTTGTGCTTCTAGCGGCTTTACTTGTATTTATTTTTATCAAAGAACCCAAGCAGTACGAAGAAGCTGAAAAAGAGCCAAACATTTTCCAGAGCCTGAAAGAGGTAGCTACCGATAAAGACAAGAGTGGTTTGCGTATCCTTTTTGCAATTTTCTTTTGGTTTCTGGCTTATACCGGGATTGAAGCATTTTTAACGCTTTATGCCACCAAACGATTGGGAATGCCTGAAGGTGATGCTGGTCGTTTGACTGGCCATATGGGCATTCTATTTGTTCTTTTTGCCATTGTGGCGGGTATTCTTGGCAGCAAAATCGGACGTCGAGTGACCATCTCGATTGGCATCATAATTATGGGAGGCTTGATAAGTGCCATCGCGTTATTGCCGGTCGATTTCTTGATGATAGAGATCGTCAAATTGCCAGCGCTTGGTATGATCCGCGTCGTAAATTTGTTCCTCATGGGTGCTGGAATTGCCTGGTCATTGATCAACATCAATTCACTACCTATGGTCGTAGATTTGACCACCGCGTCGCGTATTGGCACTTTCACCGGTCTTTATTACTTATTCTCGACATTTTCTGCCATTGTTGGTCCAAATCTCAATGGCTGGATCGTTGAATTGAATAACAATAATTACAACACAACCATGTTCGCTGGACCACTTTTTCTGTTAATCGCTTTGGTTTTAATGCTGGGTGTTAAAAAAGGGGAAGCCTCCAAGGAGGACAATATATTGGTTGCTACTAGATGAGAATTTATTTAACCACGTCAGTGGTTCAAACAAGTATCTTGCATAGGTCTTCAAAAGACGTTATACTCTAAAAATGGTGGTACGAAACCACACATATTTTCCAATCTCTGTAGGAGGAGAAGCAAATGTCCAAGAAGTTGTTTGTGATTTTGTCCGTTTTGCTTGTCGCTTCGATGGCACTGAGTGCTTGCGCCAAAGCCACTGTTGCCCCGACAACCGCCCCCGTTGTTACAACCGAAGCCCCTGTTGCCGCCACAACAGAAGCACCCAAATTCAAGGTTTGCCAGGTCACCGATACCGGTGGTATCGATGACAAATCCTTCAATGCGACCGCTTGGAAGGGTGTCACTGACGCCCAGACCCAGTTGGGTATCGAAGGCAAATATTTGGAATCAAAGGAAGTTGCTGATTTCGAGAAGAACATCAACGCTTTCATTGATGAAAAATGCGACCTCATCATCACTGTCGGTTTCCTGCTTGGCGATGCCACCAAGGCTGCTGCTGAAGCACATCCCGACCTGAAATTCTCAATCGTTGACAATAGCTACAATCCCGCGATCGCCAATGTTGTTTCACAGGCCTTCCAGACCGATGAAGCTTCATTCCTCGCTGGTTACCTTGCCGCTGGCGTTTCCAAGACCGGCATCGTTGGTACCTTCGGTGGTATGAACATCCCGACCGTCTCCATTTTCATGGATGGTTTCTATCGTGGTGTCATGCACTACAACGAAGTCCACGGCACGACCGTGAAAGTCCTTGGTTGGAACCCTGACGATGAGGCCGCTGGTTTGTTCACCAACGATTTCTCTGACCAGCAGAAGGGTAGCGACATGGCTACCTCCCTGATGGACGAAGGCGCTGACATTATCCTCCCGGTTGCCGGACCTGTTGGTCTGGGCGCTGCTGCAGCCATCAAGGCTCGCTCAACTGCTGACAATCCTGTCTACATCATCGGTGTTGATTCCGATTGGTATCTGACCGCCCCCGATTACGCCTCCATTGAGTTGACCTCCGTTTTGAAGAACATGGACGTCACCACTCTGAACGTAATCAAATCCGCCATGGACGGTACCTTCACCGGTGGCAATTCCGTTGGTAACCTTGCCAATGGTGGTGTTGGACTTGCTGACTACCATGATCTTGCCAGTGTTGTCCCCGCTGAACTCCAGGCCGAACTCGACCAGGTCAAGGCTGACATCCTCGCTGGTACCATCACCCTGAATCCCGCTTACAAACAATAAGCTGATTCTCTGAACGATAAAGAGGTTGGAGTTTTCTCCAACCTCTTTTTTTGATCCAAAAATCGGTTTGCTCACTTAGTATAATTATTAAAGCTTTTTAATTGTCTGATAACTATTCCAACTGCTTGTGATAAAATTATTGAAATAAACTCATCCACAGAAACGGAGTAACTTATGGCTCCAATCCTTCAGTTAAAAGGGATTACCAAGCGATTCCCGGGTGTGTTGGCAAACGATCACATTGACCTAACGTTAAAAAAGGGGGAGATACTTGCTCTGTTAGGTGAAAATGGCGCCGGCAAGACCACTTTGATGAATATTTTATATGGTCTTTATCAGCCAGACGAAGGCGAAATCCTAGTAAATGATAAAAAGATATCTATTTCTTCACCAACGGATGCCATCAACTCTGGAATCGGTATGGTTCACCAGCATTTCATGCTCATTCCAGTATTCACTGTGACAGAGAACGTGATGCTTGGCTCCGAGCCTGTCAAGGCGGGTGATTTTCTTGACCGCCCGACGACAGCAGAGAAAATTCGTGATATCTCAAAGCAATATAAACTTGAGGTCAATCCGGATGATTATGTGAAAGATCTTCCGGTCGGTGTGCAACAAAGGGTAGAGATCATCAAATTGCTCTACCGTAATGCTGAGATTCTTATTTTCGATGAGCCCACTGCTGTTCTAACTCCACAAGAAGCTGACGAACTCTTCATGATCATGCGCGAGTTGACCAAACAGGGAAAATCGATCATTTTCATCACTCACAAATTACGGGAGGTTTTGGAAATTTCCGACCGAATCATGGTAATTCGCCGTGGAGCTGTGGTAGGTGAAGCAGATCCAAAATCCGCAGATCGAAAGAAACTCGCTGAAATGATGGTTGGTCGCGCTGTAAACCTGGTTGTCGAAAAGCAGGTCAAGAAACCTGGCGAGTTGGTATTGGATGTTAAAGATCTTGTAGTGACCGATAGTTTCCACCAGGTTGTGGTTGACCATGTCTCTCTTGAGGTTCATGCCGGGCAGGTTCTGGGTATCGCCGGCGTTCAGGGTAATGGACAGACTGAATTGGTAGAGGTTTTGACTGGTTTAAAGAAAAAACTTTCTGGTGAGATCTTTTTCGATGGGAAAAATATTTCCAATTCTTCTCCACGGCAGATCACCGAAATTGGATCAGCTCATGTACCAGAAGATAGGCAGGCAGATGGACTTGTTTTACCCTTCCCTGTAGCTGAAAACCTTGTGTTATGCACTTATTATCAGAAGCCATTTTCCCGTGGCGTTCAGATGCAATATGAAAAGATCTACGAAAACTCAGCCCAATTGATCAAGGACTTTGATATCCGAACTCCCAGCTCAATGACGCCGGTTGGTTCCCTCTCTGGTGGAAATCAGCAAAAAGTGATCATAGCTCGCGAGCTATCACGTCCGATTAAACTGTTGATAGCTTCACAACCTACTCGCGGTCTGGATGTAGGTTCAATAGAATATATTCACAAACGCATCATTCAAAAGCGTGACGAGGGTTGTGCGGTATTGCTTGTGTCACCTGAACTCGACGAGGTTATTGAGCTTTCTGATCGAATCGCTGTGATGTACCGTGGCAAGATTCTCGCAGTGGTTAATGCGAATGAGGTTTCAAAGGAAACCCTGGGTCTCTTAATGGCGGGAATTGTCCCTGAGAAAATCGAAAAAGAGACAAATGCCGGTGCAGTTGTGGAAACCACTTTTTAGAGAGGTGATCCATTGAAAACCAAGAAAATCGAAAAACCTGATATTACTAAAACAGTCATCCAGGAGCTTACCAATAATGACCAGGGAAGGAAGCAGAAACGTGGCTTCTGGAAGACGGTGGAGATTCCACTCCTGGCAATTCTGACTGGTTTGATCATCGGAGCGATTCTGATCGCCTCCACTAGCGAGACCGTTTATGCTGCATTCGCAACCAGTTTCTGGAATGGATTGTGGACCGCTCTGAAAGAGATCGGTACCGCTTATTGGGCTTTATTCACCGGTTCTATTGGTGATCCGGCGACGATCGCGACCGCATTCAAGTCGCAAAATCCTGCCACTATTCGCGCTGCCATAAACCCCTTCCTGGAAAGTCTTGTACAGAGTACACCGTATATCTTTGCTGGTCTGGCCTGCGCGCTTGGTTTTCGCGCTGGTCTGTTCAATATTGGAGTTGAAGGCCAATTGTTCATGGGCGCTGCAGCAGCCACGTATGTTGGCTATTCGATCACCGGACTTCCCGGTTACATCCACATGCCTCTGGCTTTCCTGGCCGGCGCGTTGGGTGGAGCTTTGTGGGCATCCGTACCGGGCATCTTAAAAGTAACAACCGGTGGAAATGAAGTCATCAACTGCATTATGATGAACTATATCGCATACCGTGTTACCACCTGGTTGCTCACCGGCCCTATGACCCGTCCGGGGACAGGTGGCATGCCGATCAGTCCATTGATTCAGAAAAGTGCTGAAATTCCTCAGTTCTTCCAACCCCCAATCCGTTTTCATCTGGGCTTTTTCATTGCGCTCGGTTTTGCTGTTCTCGTCTGGTGGTTGCTGTTCAAAACTACCTGGGGTTTCAACCTTCGTACAGTCGGTAATAACCCACGTGCCGCAAAATACGCTGGCATGAGCATTGCTAAAACTACGATTCTCGGCATGGCCGCTTCCGGCGCGTTAGCAGGTATGGCTGGGGCTAATGAAATTTTGGCTTTGAACCGTTCCATGGCCATTGGGTTATCCTCCGGGTATGGCTTTGATAGTATCGCCCTGGCTCTCCTTGGTAACAGCCATCCGTTGGGTGTTGTCCTTGCGGCGCTCCTGTTTGGAGTCCTCAAGAACGGTGCGACCAGGATGATGGTTGTTTCGACCATCCCCATCGATATCGTCACCGTTATTCAGGCGATGATCATCATCTTTGTTGCAGCTCCGGCGATCATTCGTTCAATTTATCGGTTACGCAAACCAAGCACAGAACCCTTACCCGCTGTCACTCTTACTAGCATGGGAGGAGGTAAATAATGGCAACTTCAACCACTACCATCCAGCGCGTAAAAATTGGAGAAATTTCCACAGCCCGTAAGATTTCCACAGGGATCATAGAGATATTCGTTGGGATTTTCATCTACCTGGTTTTTGCATCAAAGTTGGCTGCTGATGCTATGACTAAGTTTGTCATGACCCCGGGTGGGGTTAGCGTTGGCAAAATGGCTGATTGGATCATTCCTTCCCGCCTTACTTTGATCATTCTCACGGTTATTTGTATCGTTATCGGTATTTACCAATTAATCAAAGGGTTTGGTAAAGCCACAAATGGTTTGATGGGTCTGGTTTTCCTTTGTTTTATCTTCAGCTTCCTCACCTGGCAGGCTTCAGGCAAATCATTGAATCTGGCAGGGATGCTCTCCAGCTCAGTGCTACTCTCCGTTCCCATTGTTTTAGGCGCGTTTTCAGGCATTCTCTGCGAACGCGCGGGCGTTGTCAACATTGCCATTGAAGGTATGATGTTGATGGCAGCCATGATGGGTGCGTTCATGGGTAGTGTTTTGCAAAGTGCCTGGCTTGGACTGCTTTGCGGTGTCGCCTCTGCCATTTTACTCGCGACGCTTCATGCGGTGCTTTCGATTAAATATAAGATTGACCAGATCATTTCGGGCACGGTTATCAATATTTTCTCGACAGGCATGACCTCATTTATCTCACAAAAATTTCTCCAGGTTCACCAACAACTTAACAACCCGGTAATGTTCTCCCGCATCACCATCCCGGTATTGTCGGAAATTCCGTTATTAGGGCCGATCCTTTTCAACACGAACTTCTATGTTTACTTGATGATTATTCTGCTTATCATCATCCAGGTGGCGTTGTTCTCCACTCGCTGGGGTTTGCGCATGCGCAGCGTTGGTGAGCATCCAAAAGCCGCGGACACATTGGGGATTAACGTGATCAAAACCCGCTATATGGCTGTCTTGCTGGGTGGCATTGTCGCAGGTTTGGGTGGAACTTTCTTCACACTGGGCTCAGTCGGACGTTTTGATGAGGTGATGACCGCTGGTAAGGGCTTCATCGGTCTGGCTGCCATGATCTTCGGCAACTACACTCCAGTAGGCGCGCTTGGTGCCGGTCTCCTCTTTGGTTTTGCTGATTCACTGGGATCCAAACTTTCCCTTCTCGGCTCGGCAATCCCATCATCATTGATGTCCACAGCGCCGTATCTGATCACAATGATCGTGCTGGCTGGATTCGTGGGCAAGGGACACGTTCCCGCCGCAGACGGAAAACCGTACGAAAAAGAAGGCTGATCTTTCACCTTCAGCTAAATGTGAACCTGCTCTTGATATCAAGGGCAGGTTTTTCTTTTGATATAATGAGGCATAGTTTTTAAGGAGAAAGGGTAACTGATGTCTTCCATCATAGTTGAGCATGTACATAAGAATTTCGGGACCGTAAAAGCGGTGAACGATGTCAGTTTTGAAGTTCGACCGGGAGAGATTTTTGGTCTACTTGGGCCTAATGGCGCGGGAAAAACCACAACCATCCGCATCATTTTGGATATTTTCAAACCGGATTCAGGGCGGGTGGAGATTCTGGGTGGACCGATGGACGAACAAAAGAAAAACCGGATCGGGTATTTGCCAGAGGAACGCGGACTCTATCAGGATATTCCTCTGGACCGCTGTTTGAACTATCTGGCAACCCTCAAGGGTCTTGATTCTGGTACGGCTCGTACGCGGATTGATGAATTCCTGGATCGCTTTGATCTTGCGGACGCGAAAAAGAAGAAAGTTAAGGAGCTGAGCAAGGGGATGCAACAAAAAGCCCAGTTAATCAGCACCCTGGTTCATCAACCTGAATTGGTCATTATCGATGAACCATTCAGCGCGCTTGACCCGGTCAATACTCAAATGGTCAAAGATTTACTGCGAGAACAACGCGACCAGGGAAAAACGATCATTATGTGTACCCACCAGATGCACCAGGTGGAAGAATTATGCGATCGTCTCGTCCTCATCGACAGCGGCCAGGCTTTGCTTTATGGTACTCTGGATGAGGTCCGTCGAAAATTTGCCAAACCCTCCGTGCTTATCACAACGCATGATGCACTGCCTGAAACCATCCAGGGTGTCGGCGATATCGAAAAGGTGAATGGAAATTATTTACTCCATCTCATCAACGGCGCCCAACCCAACGATGTGCTCAAGAGCCTTGTGGAAAAGAAAATCACTCTAGAAAAATTCGAGATTGCGTTGCCAACCCTGGATGAAATATTTATTGAGGTTGTCAATAAACAGGGTGGTGTGAGGTGAAAAAATTCTGGTTGGTATTCATCAATGAATACAAGCGGCACGTGCTAAGGAAACGCTTTATTTTCGCGGTATTGAGCATGCCGATTTTCGTAGCCTTCATTTGTGGAATAGGCTTCCTTTCGGTGTGGATACAGTATAACTTCAAGCCGGTTGGCTATATCGCGCCAGCAGGTCTCCTCGAAAACGCCCAGGCTGTACCTGAGGAAAGCGATCAGATCTTCCATGCTGTGCCCTTTGTGCAATACACGGATGAAAAAGCTGCATCCGCGGACTTAAAGACACAAAAGATACAAGCATATTTTGTGATCTCTCCAGACTATATCCAGACTGGTGAGGTTGAATACATCAAGGTCACCAAAACCGGGTCAAACGTGGAGGATGATTTTTCCGCTTTCTTGCAATACAACTTACTGCGGGATAAAACCAAAGAGGTGGCGCAGCGGATTCTCGATGGTACAAATTTAACCGTTCGTTCGGTGGACGGTAGCAAAGAAATGTCGGTGGACAACTGGATGGTGATCATGCTGCCGATCATCGCAGGTGTTTTGTTCTTAATCGCAGTGAACATCAGCGGTGGTTACCTGTTGCAGGCAGTGGTGGAAGAAAAAGAGAACCGCACCATGGAGATTGTGGTCACCTCTGTGTCTCCATCTCAATTGATGGGGGGAAAAATCATCGCAGATATGTTAGTTGGTCTAACTGAACTGGCGATTTGGATGGTATTTACGGTATTCGTGATCAAACTCGCACCATCTTTGCTGCCCATCGGCCAATCGGCGCAAATCAACGCCAGTTCGATCCTTTTGATCGTAGCGATCTATTTGCCCGCGTTCATTATGATCGCCGCGGCTATGGGAGCAGTTGGGGCGACTGCCACCGAAGCCCGTGAGGCTCAACAGGTTGCCGGGTTATTCACTCTACCGATCGTTATCCCATTCTGGTTCATTACTGCTATCATGTTTAACCCCACCGGGCAGCTAGCCACCTGGCTTAGTATCATCCCCATCACTGCGCCGATTTCCATGCCTCTTCGCGCGGTCTTTACCACCGTACCGACCTGGCAAATTCTTCTAACTATCGGGCTATTGGATTTATGTGCTGCTTTCATGGTCTGGCTATCAGGACGAATTTTCCGCATTGGCATGCTGCAATACGGCAAACGAGTCTCATTGAAGCAGATTTTCAATGGTCGTACATTACTGGAAGGCCAAAAATGAAAAAGATCTGGCTTGTCCTCAAAAATGAATTTCTGGCGGTGGTTCTACGCCGTTCCTTTATACTTACCCTGTTTCTCTTCCCATTGATTGGTTTTCTGGTTGTATTTATCGTTGGTGGGATCCAGAAATCAACTGGAACAAGCACCGACCAAATGATCACCGATTTAATGATGCCATCGTCGAATGAATCCCTGGAAGGTTTCATCGATAACAGTGGATTAGTGAAAGCGATTCCTGAGGGGTATGAAGATCGTTTAGAGCAATTTGATACTGAGGAGGCCGCCAAAACGGCTTTGAGCACAAAAGAGATTAGCGCCTACTACATCATTGAACCAGATTATCTTAAGAACGGTACAGTGATCTATGTACGCCCTGATTTTAATCCTCTGGGCGGCAGCATCCAATCGTCACCAATTGATACGCTGATGGCTTACAATCTAACCAATGGTGATATGGATCTTTATTATCGCCTTGTGAATCCGCTTAACCTGACCACCCAGGTTGTGGATACCACCGCTCCGGAACGAGACTCGAATAATCCACTCACATTTCTGTTACCGTATCTTGTTACTTTCCTTTTCTACATCGTGATTATGACCTCATCGTCACTTTTGCTCAGTAGCATCTCAAATGAGAAACAGAATCGGGTGATGGAAGTTTTGATGACCTCGGTTGACCCGCAGCAGATGCTCACCGGGAAGATTGTTGCTTTGGGATTGGCAGGGTTGCTGCAAACGGTGATCTGGTCCGGTTCGGGGTTATTGCTGCTACGCATTTCTGGTCAGAGTTTTAATCTGGGAGATGCCTTTCAGTTGCCGGCCAGTATTCTGGTGTGGGGGATTCTTTTCTTCATCTTTGGATACGCGGTCTACGCCAGTCTGCTCGCGGGGGTGGGGGCGCTTGTCCCAAATATGCGCGAGGCATCGCAATTGACCACAGTGGTCATCATGCCTATGATCATCCCCTTGATGTTCATCAGTTCACTCATCCAGGCTCCGGATAGTCTGTTGTCGACGATCTTCAGCATCTTCCCTTTGACCGCGCCGGTGGCAATGATGACGCGGCTGGCGGCGACCCAGGTGCCAATCTGGCAAAGCCTGGTCGCGCTCGCTTTGCTTGCCTTGACAGCGGTTTACCTGGTCCATTCAGTAGCCAAGCTTTTCCGGGCGCAAAACTTGCTGGCTGGTCAGTCGGTGAATATCATCACCTATTTGCGCGCTCTCTCCGGCAAGCAGATTGGCTAATCGGGTGAATCGATTATTGGACGTAATGAAGCAGTTGCGTATCTGAACATGATCCGCTAAACTCGAACTTAACCATGCAAACCGGGATTAATTATTTCGTCGGAATTGAACTTTCGGGGAGCCGAAAAGGCTTCACCTGCGCAATTTTAAATTCAGCCTTAAAGGTAGAATTTTTAGGAGCGCTTACCCCGCTGGAATGGCAAACTGTGATTGAGAATGCCAGATTGGTGGTAGCTGCGGTCAATTCTCCACTTAGCATGAACCTGGGATACATGGCCGACAACGATTACCGAGCCCGGTTAAAAGTGACCAGTAAAAGCGCCCGCTCAAGAGACCAACGCGTGTGTGAATATCTGCTTGGTGAGAAAGGGATCATCTGTCCAAAGTCACCGAAGGACGTTGGTAGATTTTCCCTTTCACTGCAGCGGTCACTCAAACTTGCATCCGAATTGGGGATGCTTGGTTTTCAGTTTTGGCCGAGCAGCGGCGCGCAGCGGCAGATGCTGGAAACTCAGGCGGACGCGACCTATTTTGCCATGCTTGGCATTAAACCTTTCCCCCTCAACAGTCTGGAAGGAAGAATCCAGCGGCAATTGGCGTTGCAAGCACGTGGCATCCCCGTGCCCGACGCTATGGAATTCTTTGAAGAGGTTACGCGTCACCGTTTGCTTTCGGGGAAGTTGCCTGAGGAGAAGATCCTGCAGACCGTGAAGTTGAACGCCCTGGCTGCGGCTTATACAGCGTGGATGGCGATGAACCGTCCCGGTGAATGTACCTTGATAGGTGAACCAGATGAGGGGATGATCATCTTACCTGCTTTTAAAAAGAATTTATCAGACGACTGACCCGTTAAAAACGAAACGTAATATGATAAAATTTGTCCATTATAGAGACAAAGGATGAATCATATGAACCCGAAGATGTGGATCAAAGCGATCACGATCATTCCAAAGATCAACAAGGAAGAATGGGATCGGCTTGATGTAGTCTCCCGCTGGCTCATCATCACACGCGCCGCCGTGTTGGTGATGACCCTCACCTCGGCGGTTATCGCGGGATTGCTCGCTGTGATTAATGGCGATGGTTTATTCAACGGCTGGCGTTTCGCATTGGTAATTGTGGGGCTGGTCTTCGCCCACGCTACAAACAACCTAATCAACGATCTGACGGATTTCGGACGCGGTGTGGACAAGGACAACTACTTCCGCACCCAGTACGGTCCGCAGGCTCTTGAGAACGGTTTGATGACCAAAACCCAATTCTATAAATACATTGTCTTCACCGGTGCAGTGGCTGTAACTGCAGGGTTGGTATTGGTCCTAACCCAGGCGTCCACCACGCAGGGTAATCCGTGGATCACCCTGGCGCTGATGGCTGCAGGTGCGGTCTTCGTGCTCTTCTACACCTGGCCGCTTAAATACATCGGATTAGGCGAGTTGACCGTGCTGCTCGTTTGGGGACCATTGATGATCGGCGGTGGCTTCTACGCCATCACTGGAGTTTGGAGTTGGGGCGCCGTCGCTGCCAGTTTGCCTTACGCATTGGCGACTGTGACCGTAATTTTTGGTAAGCACATCGACAAGCGTAAGGAGGATGCTGCCAAGGGCATCCGCACTGTGCCCGTGCTGCTGGGAGAGACCTTGAGCCGTTATGCTGTGCTGGTGATGTTCGCGTTGCAATACCTTCTGCCCATTGTGCTCATGATCGTCGATCGCCGCTTTTTCTCGTGGCCAATCCTGCTGGTATTTATCACCCCGCAGTTACTCAAGAAAGAAGAACGCCGTATGATCTGGCACATCTACACACATCCGCGTCCGACAGAAGCCCCGGTGGATGCCAAGGATTTCTGGCCGCTGTGGTACGTAGCGGCAGCGATGATTCATACACGCCTGTACGGTGGAATTTTCGCGTTGGCGATGATTCTGCAAACGATAATTAAACTGATTACGGGGTAAATGATGAGTCTCCGAATAACTTTCGGGGACTTTTACTAATGGATGATTCTGGTCAAGAACCATGCGATGGTCGAGATTATCAACATTACAAGAAAAAGGATAAATAAAAAGCCTATACCAAATCTAAGGCAACCTATTGGTTTAGCCCTATGAAGGATTAATCTTCTTCTAAACATTCTGCCTCGATGAGTAATCACGTTTCTTGGATGTATCAATTCAAATTAATATACGCACAAGAATGAATTCAGGTTGCGGATGATCGGGGCTTGCGTGATATAATCAATAAATCAAAAGCTAACCCGGGAATATTGTCTGTAATTGTTCTCAGAGAGCCGGAAAATGGTGAAAACCGGCAGCAAGCGCAGACATTTCCACCCCGGTGCTCAATTGGAGCAGGCAGCTTCCGCAGGGACATATGTCGTAAGGAAGCCGGACCGCACCGTTACCGCGTAATAAGGCCTTCTAAATGAAGGCGAAAGCAGGTGGCACCACGAGCACGCCCCTCGTCCTGCGCAGGACCGGGGGCGTTAATTATTTCAAGAAGAGGTGCAGCCATGTTTGATATCAATTTGATTCGTGAAAACCCCGAACTCGTCAAGAAGGCATTGCGGGACAGGCAGATGGACCCCGCCCCGGTGGATGAGGTTTTCAAACTCGACGCCGATCGCCGCAGCTTGCTGACAAAGGTGGAAGCGCTCAAAGCCGAGCGCAATACCGTCTCCAAAGAGATCAGCCAGCTCAAGGATCCGGAGCAGAAGAAAGCAAAGATTGAAGCTATGCGTCAGGTGGGAGACGACATTGCCAAGCTGGATGAAGAGGTACGCCAGGTGGATGAGAAATTGAATTATTTGATTTCCTCCATCCCCAATTTACCCGACCCAACTACTCCATACGGCAAGGATGACAGTGAGAATGTCGTCCTGCGCGTGGAAGGTGAGCCGAAGAAATTTAACTTCAAACCGCTGCCACACTGGGATCTGGGCACGAAGTTGGGTATCATCGATTTCGACCGCGGCGTCAAACTGACCGGTTCGCGCTTTTATGTTCTCAACGGCGCGGGAGCCAGACTCGAACGTGCCCTCATTTCCTGGATGCTCGATTTGCATTCACGTCAGGGTTACGAAGAGCGTTACACGCCGTTCATGGTAAAGGCGGAGACGTTGTACTCCTCGGGTCAATTGCCGAAATTTGTTGATAACCTCTATCACGATATCGAAGAGGATCTGTGGATGGTGCCAACCGCGGAAGTGCCCCTCACCGGCATGTACCGGGATGAGGTACTTGAAGAGGCTACCCTGCCGCAACGTTTCACAGCCTATACTCCCTGCTTCAGACGTGAAAAGATGAGTGCCGGACGCGACGTACGTGGTATCAAACGCGGACACCAGTTCGATAAAGTGGAAATGTATATCTACTGCAAACCTGAAGATTCTGATGCTGAGCTGGAACGGATGGTCAAGGATGCCGAAGAGACGTGCAAGGGTCTTGGGCTGACCTACCGCATCAAGCGGTTGTGCTCCGGCGATCTAGGCTTCAACGCACGCATCACCTATGATGTCGAGGTCTGGGCACCCGGCTGCGATGAGTGGTTGGAAGTGTCCTCCGTCTCGAACGTGGGCGATTTCCAGGCCCGTCGTGCCAACATCAAATATAAACCCGCCGATGGCAGCAAGACCCGTCTGGTGCACACCCTTAACGGTTCCGGGTTGGGATTGCCCCGTACTTACATTGCTGTGTTGGAGAACTACCAGCAAGCCGACGGCAGTATCGTCGTTCCCGAAGTATTGCGTCCATGGATGGGCGGAATAGAGTTGATCCAGTAAATGGAAGCAATAGCGAACTCAGGCTGGTTTATCCCCGTACTCGTGGCAGTGATGCTGCTGGGGCTGTTCAGCTTGCTCACCTATATGATCCCCGGGCTGACGATCATCTGGATCGCTGTCCTCGTCTATGGCATTGTCTACGGATTCAATACCTGGGGCATTGTCCTGTTCGCTATCATCACCTTGCTCATGCTAGGGGGCAACCTGGTGGACAATTATTTGATGGGTAAGGAAGCGTATAAATCAGGCGCCAAATGGTGGTCGATCGTGCTGGCACTGATTGCTGGGATCATTTCCTCATTCTTCATCACGCCTTTTGGCGGCATTGCCGTGGCAGCCGTTTTGATTCTCGTCATCGAATGGATCCGGCGCAAGGACTTCAAAGAAGGATTGAAGTCCACCGGCGGCATCCTCAAAGGCTGCGGGGTTTCCGTGGTCGCCCGCTTCTTCATCGGCATGGTGATGATCGGGCTCTGGGCTGTCTGGGCTTTCCTGGTGAACTGATCGATGAAAACAAAAAAAAGGCGGGTTGCATTTTCAAGTGTAACCCGCTTTTGATTACTTCACAGATTTCTTCTTTTCTCTCTCGAACAACGTCAGATAAATGGCAATCGAACCAGCCACGGCGGCGTTGAGAGATTCGATCTTTCCGCGCATGGGCAGTGACATCAAGAAATCGCAAGATTCACGTACGAGCTGACGCATCCCTTCGCCTTCGTTTCCCACCACCAATACCAGCGGTCCGGTGAGGGGGACTTCACTGGCGGGTTTGGCTCCCTCTCCACCTTCCAGACCGACCACCCAGGCGTCCTCTTTTTTCAGATCCTCGAGAGCGCGGGCAATGTTTGTTTGAGCGATGAGCATGTGTTCGCTGGCTCCAGCCGAAGCAGTGACCACCGCGGGTGTAACCTCCGCGGAGCGATGTTGTGGAATGATGACGCCGTGAATGCCAGCAGCCTCAGCGGTACGTAGCAGGCTGCCCAGGTTCTGCGGGTTTTGGATCACGTCCAATGCCAGCACGAATAGCTCTTCGTTGCGATTTTTGGCGTTTTCAAGGATATCGTCGATCGTCATATAGGGGTAAGCGCTCACTTCCAGTGCCACTCCCTGCGGGTTCTCAGCCATGGCGTTCAGCTTTTCGCGCTGAACCACCTCGATGGGGACCTTTCTGGCCTGCGCCAGCTTGCGGATCTCAGGGATCCGCCCTTTTTCTTCTATCCCGGCGGCAAAAAGCAGGCGAAACACTTGCCTGCGTTTCGCCTGAAGCACTTCTGCGACCGGGTTGCGTCCGGTGATCCACTCTTTCAATTCTTCACCTTATTTCCAATGCCAGCCGGTGCCCTCTTTGCTGTCCTCAAGGATCACGCCCAGCTCAGCCAGACGGTCGCGGATCAGATCGGAGAGAGCCCACATTTTATTAACGCGTAGTTCTTTGCGAATATCAATCAATAGAGAGACGAAGCCGTCCACTTCCTGGTTGCCACCTTTTTCCTCGCTCAGCACCAGGCCAAGTACGCCGGTCAGCTCGGTAAGCAGATCCTGGGCAGGTTTCAGCTCCATATCGGTGGCGCCGTCAGCCCGGCTTTGATTGATGGTGCGCACCAGTTCATAGAGCTGTGCCAGCGCACCGGCGGAATTGAAGTCATCATCCATTGATTCGATGAAACCCTGTTTGCAAGCTTCCATCTGTTTGGTGAGTGTGTTCAGTGATTCTTTAGGTGCGCCTTTGGCACCGGGCAGAGCGGGTTTGAGCGCGGAGCGTAAACGGTCGACGCCTTTTTCGGCCGCATCCAGTACATCGTCGGAATAATACAACGGATTGCGGTAGCCGGAATTCAACACCAGCATGCGGAACGCGTTGGCTGGATGACGATTGAGGTATTCGTCAATGGTAATCAGGTTTCCGATCGATTTCGACATTTTCTCGCCGCCGAGTTGCAGCATACCGTTGTGAATCCAAAAACGCGCGAAGGGTTTACCGGTGAAACATTCACTCTGCGCGATCTCGTTCTCGTGGTGGGGGAATATCAAATCATTCCCGCCTCCGTGGATGTCGATCTGCTCTCCAAGGTGGTTCAGGTTCATGGCCGAGCACTCGATGTGCCATCCCGGGCGACCTTTGCCCCACGGGCTATCCCAGGCGGGTTCGCCGGGTTTAGCGGCTTTCCAAAGCGCGAAATCCATCGGGTTCTGTTTGCGCTCGTCCACATCAAAGCGCGTACCGGAAATCGCTTCGTCGGTGCGGCGGCCGGAGAGCTTGCCATAATCTTTGTCTTTAGCAACATTAAAATAGACGTCGCCGTCGACTGGATAGGCATAACCTTTATCGATCAATCCCTGGATCATGGCCAGGATCTTGTCCATCTCCTGCGTGGCGCGCGGGTTCACCGTAGCGGGAAGAATGTTGAAATCTTTCAGATGCTGGTTGTATTCCTTGATGTACATTTCACTCAGATCAAACGCGTTTGTTCCCATTTGATTGGCTCGCGCGATGATCTTGTCATCCACATCGGTAAAATTGAGCACATGGCGCACTTCGTAACCGCGATAGATGAGATAACGGCGGATGACATCGAAGACCAACGCCGACATGGCGTGTCCGATGTGAGCCTTTGAGTAGACGGTGACACCGCAAACGTACATCCTCACCTTGTTTGGCTCGAGGGTGACAAAGTCTTCTTTCTTGCGGGTCAAGGTGTTATAAATTTTGATACTCATCTTACGATTCTCCTCAGGTCAGCTACCAGCATTATCTTCAGGTTTACCAAAGATCATTCGCCCGGCAGCGGTTTGCAGTACTTTGGTAACCACCACCAAAATTTCTTTATCCATATAATCACGACCATTTTCAACAACAACCATTGTACCGTCGTCCATGTAGCCAACACCCTGTCCGGATTCGCGGCCTTCCTGGATCACGCGTACGGTCATGATCTCACCGGGCAACAGCACCGATTTGACAGCATTGGCAAGCTCGTTCACGTTCAAAACACTTACCCCCTGTAGCTCAGCTACACGATTGAGGTTGTAGTCGTTGGTTAAAATCGGACAGCGCAATTGTCTTGCCAGAATAACCAGCTTGTCATCCACCTCGCGCACACCTTCCACGTCGATATCGCTGATGCGAACTGGTATTGTCGGTTCTTTTTGCAGCGAAGACAACACCTCCATGCCGCGGCGGCCACGCTGACGGCGCAACGCGTCGGGGGAATCGGCGATATATTGCAGCTCGTTAAGGACAAAACGCGGGATCAGCAAAGAACCGGGAATAAATCCGGTGCGAGTGATATCGGCGATGCGACCATCGATGATCACGCTGGTATCCAGCAGGATGGTGTTGCTATCGGAAGTTCTTCCATTCGCGATGCCTTCTTTGGTAGGGGAAGGAGTGATCCCGCTTTTGATCGTCGAAAAAATCGAGAAAAGATCCGATTGCCGCATAACGAATATGGAGATCCCCAGATACGCAAACAGAATTACTCCAAAAATTGGTAAGATCTCACCAAAGGGTGAGGGGAGTTGAGAAAGGGGTGGAGAAAGCAGCGCTGCAATCAACAATCCAGTGATCAGCCCGACCAAAGTGGCGATCAGGTTTTGTGTAGATAAGTTACTGAGCGCGTTCTTGATCTTGCGTACTGGACGCGTGGTGAAGTAAGGCGTCAGAATCAAACCCACAAGCGCGCCTACCAGACCAAACGTAAAGGTGTATTGTTCAACAGACATTGTCCCCTGGTTGGCGCTGGCTTGTGCCGAAATTCCCAGGTCTTGCCCCCAAATTACACCGGCGATGGCAAATCCGACCATGCCGATCAAACGGAAAATAAATTCGATACTCATATAATTGCTCCGGAGATAAAAAAATATGTTAAAGTCCAAAATAATAAATGAATAATTGCACAATTATAAAAATGATAGCACGTGAAGAAATTTCCGTCAAATGAGACGATCAGGTAAATCAGCCGCGGCGTTTCTGGCATTCTCCACGAATGCCTTTACAAGATTCAAATCTTTGCGAAAGTTTCGCTCTTCTAAAGGCAGGTTGGTTCGTGTTAGTGAGTCAACACCCCATGGCTGTACCGCGTGAATGGCTTCCGCCACATTCTCAGGTGAAAGTCCACCAGCCAGGATCACTGGAAGCCTCGATTGCAAGACGATCTGCCTGCTTAAACTCCAATCGTGAGTAAAACCGGTGGCTCCCACCCCGCCAACGGTAGGTGAAAAAGAATCGAGAATCAAATAGTCAGCCACGGACTGGTAGGCTTCAGTAACCTTGAGCGCGCTGCTGTCGATCACCGGAATGGCCTGCATGATCTTGAGTCCGGGAATTCTGCGTTTCAGTTCGGCAGCTCCTTCTGGCGAGACCATCGAATCCGGGTTGCCGCACAGGTGTAACACATCCGGCCTGACTACCTTTACCATGGCGGCGATCACGTCCAGGTCTTCTTCCACCGTCAGGGCCACTCTCACCGCACGGTTACCGATGGCTTCAAAGATCAGGCGACCTTGCTCATCTGAAACTTCACCGGGTAGCCCTTTATTTGATGGCGTGATTCCAATATGGTCCACGCCTAGTTGTGCCAAGGCAAGACCTTCTTCAGGAGTTTGGGTGGTATAGATCTGGATGATCATGGTTCCCCTCGTTGGATGGTGATGTTTCCATCATAGCATCTGGCTGTCTCTGAGTCAAACAAATAGTAAGAATCTTTTCATTATAAGACGCAGTTCCTTGACTTGAGATACCCGGCATGGTATTATTACACCACTCGATGCGGGGTAGAGCAGTGGCAGCTCGTCGGGCTCATAACCCGGAGGTCAGTGGTTCGAATCCACTCCCCGCTACTAAAGTCAAACCAGAGTCCGTCGGGCTCTGGTTTTTCGTTAGCCTGGCGCACAGCGGTAGACATTTTTCCAAAAATGGAGGAATTTCTTATGAACCGCAGTTCGC
>DAOUFI010000003.1:0-128847 GCA_034430175.1 Anaerolineaceae bacterium
ATCCTTGGAGAAAGTTCAACCTTAAATCAAATGCCCCCTCTAAAGGGGACATTCTTACTTTGTCTAACTAGGTGACATTTTAACTTTGGGCTAACAGATTTATTGAAAATTGCGAAAATAAATTTCGCATAAGAGTTACCAGGTCTTCATAAAAAATCCACACAAAGCGTGTAAACTATGCTAAAATCAGAGAACTTGGTAAGCAGTCGAATTCTTCACTGCTACCTTTCCGCTCCAAATTTCACCATCGGTGTCATTTTGGGGCATATCCCGAGGAAAGGAGGTTCTCTTTATGCGTACATACGAAGTTGTAATTATTGTCCATCCTGATCTTGATGAGACCGCATTTAATGGTGTTGTCGAAAAAACCAAAGGATGGATCACAGCCAGTGGCGGTTCAATTGCCAAAGTAGATGTTTGGGGCAAACGCCGTATGGCCTATGCAATTCGCAAACAACGCGAAGGTCAATATGTATTGATCACCGCTGAATTTGCTCCTGCATTTAGTGCCGAGTTGGAACGCAATTTGCGGTTCCTTGAGCCTGTGATGCGATTCATGATCACAGTTGTCGACTAAGACTCTAAATTCAGGAATCCATACTGGACAAGGAGTATACTATGAGTCGAGGGTTGAACAAGGTAATGATCATTGGCCACCTGGGAAGGGATCCAGAAATGCGATACACCCCTTCCGGCCGTCCGGTAACCACTTTTACAGTCGCGACCAATCGGTCGTGGAACACAGCAGATGGTGAAAGACACAGTGAAACTGAATGGTTTAATGTTGTTACCTGGGGTAACCTGGCCGAGATTTGTAAACAATACCTTGTAAAAGGTCAACAGGTTTACATCGAAGGTCGACTTCAAACCCGTCGATGGGAAGATGCTGAAGGTATCAAACACTCAAATGTGGAGATCGTCGCCAGTGAAATGATGATGCTGGGAGAACGACGAGATAATGGTCAGCAATCTATCTCAGATACTCCTCAAGTCAATGAATTACCTTCTGAAGAAGAGTACACGTTTTAATTGGAGTAAGTGAAATGTCCGACGATAATATTAATGAAATCGAGCAAGGATCAACCGGTGGCTCACGCCGCTACGTTGCTCGCCCAAAAATCTGCCAGTTCTGCGCGGAAAAGAACTCCACTATCGATTACAAACAAATCGATGTGCTGCGAAGATTTGTCACAGAGGATGGAAAAATCCGCCCAAGGCGACAAACCGGCACCTGCGCAACTCACCAGCGTAAATTAGCTCTTGCGATCAAACGCGCACGTCATATCGCTTTATTGCCCTTCACCGGTGAACGCTGGAGTGATGCGATCCGATAATCGATAAGTAATTCAAACTCGACACTTACTAGGGTATCTGTCGATATTTTTGTAATCGAGGGATTCTATGGCAAAAACAGGTTCGTCAACAACAACAACCAAGAAATCATCGTCAAAATCATCCTCAAAAACAGCTTCAAAGTCTCTATCAAAGAAACATCTTGCGAGGATTGAAAAAGAAAAACGACAGAACAAAATATTAACGATTGGCACAATCAGTATTGTCGCCATCATTGCGATTTTGTTGCTCGTTTCTGTATACAGCACCAATATCACCAAATGGTATAAGGCTACCTTCGTTTATGACAGACCCGTAGCTAAAGTTGGTGATACAGTGATCACTGTTCAGCAATTTGATCATCGTGTGAAATATGAGCGTTATCAATTGGTTTCCACGTTCATCACCTATGCGTCATCCTACTTTGCATCTTTCTTCCAGTCGCAATTGTTGGAAGTCCAAAATGAGTTGGATGACACCCTGCAGTTTGGTAGCGATGTATTGGATAAAATGATCAGTGAACAGGCGCTTGTTCTCAAAGCGAAACAAATGGGAATTACAGTCACTGATGAAGAAGTCGAAGCTGAGATTCAGGCCAATCTGGAATACTTCCCGAGTGGCACCCCCAATACTCCTAGCCCTTCACCCACGATCACGTACTATCCCACGCATACGATGAACGCGCTCCAGAATACCTTAACCTACAAGACACCCACCCCGCTGCCTCCCACCGAGACACCATTATCGGTTGAAGCCCAGCAGACTCTGGATGCGACCACACCGACCGAGACAGCCACTTTGACCGAAACTCCGACTGCGGAACAGACACAAACTGAGACCCCGTCTCCGACCCCAACAGCAACCGTTTTCACCTACAATGCCTACACCAATCTTTACTCAACTGTTGTTGCTGGTATCCAGACCAACTCAGATTTGACCGAAACCGAACTGCGCGAATACATCCGCACCATTTTGTACGAACGCAAGGTATATGCCGAAATTGCCAAGACTGTTCCTTCTGAACAGGACATGGTCTGGGCTCGCCATATATTGGTAGCTGATGAAGCGACCGCGAAGGAAGTTCTCGCCAAATTACAGGCTGGTGAAGACTGGAACACGCTTTGCCTGAACTACTCAACCGACACCAGCAACAACACTACCGGTGGTGATTTGGGTTGGTTCGCCAAAGGTACAATGGTGACTGAATTCGAAAATGCTGCCTGGGCTCTGAAAGAAGGCGCTTACAGTGAACCAGTCAAAACAGATTATGGCTATCACATCATCCAGGTTCTTGGTCATGAGAAGCGTCAATTGACGGCCGATCAACTAAGTTCCGCTCAAAGTGCAGCATATTCCAAATTCATCGAAGACGCTAAAACCGAATTTGGCGTGACCAAGTATGATATTTGGGCTCGAAATATCCCCACCACGCCTGCCATCCCGGATGAATACAAAATTTCTGCTTACTAAAGCATAGACTTAAGGTAAAGCAAAAGGCGCTGAAAAGTGATTTCAGCGCCTTTTCTATTTATAGCAGAATTATGCTCACCTTACCATTTCGTCATCGACTTCATCCAAACGCAGGCTAATCACCTGACTGGCTGAATCACGTCCCATGGTGATGCCATAAATCACGTCAGCTACCTGGACAGTATTGCGGTTATGGGTGATCACAATGAATTGCGTCTCTCTACTCAGTTCTTTCAGTAACTCAGTGAAACGTCCGACATTCGCTTCATCCAGCATGGCATCAACTTCATCCATCACGCAGAAGGGAGTGGGCGATACTTTTAGTAAAGAGAAGATCAGGGCGACGGCGGTAAGCGATCGTTCACCACCAGAGAGGAGTGAAAGCCCCTGCTCTCTTCTTCCGGGGAGTTTGGCTTCAATATCAATCCCTGTTTCTGTCGGATTGTCTTCATCCGTCATGATCAGCTTGGCAGATCCACCGCCAAATAACCGTGTAAACATTTGTTTAAACTCTGCTGCAACAGCCACGAACGTCTTGTGGAATTCCTTGCGCATTAACTCATCCAGGTCACCAATGATCTTCCGCAGGTCTTCATCCGCCTGGTTAAGATCAGCGACCTGTTCGGTCAGGTAATCGAATCGTTCCTTGACTTCATGGTACTCTTTCTGCGCTTCAGGGTTGATCGCGCCCATGCGACGTAGTTGCGCGCGTTGGCGATTAATGCCATCCTCAAGTTCTGGAGGAATTTCTTTCAATATTGGCAACTGACCTACTCCTTCGAGCGGCAGCGGGGTTGGACCGGATACAGATTCAGTGTATTCAAGCGTAACCAGACCGAAATCTTCCTGAATACGGCGACGCAGATTATCCAAACTTTCACGACTGCGGGTCAGTTCCATTTGAGCCTGAGTATAATAGCGCTCGGCAGTCGCCTGTGCCTGCTGCAAGACCACATAATTGTCTTGCAATTTGTTGTATTCCATTTCCACGGCTTGTAATTCAGCTTCAGCTGGTTGGATCTTGGTTTGAATCTCATCGATCCTGGCATTTACCTCAGACTCTTTTTGGTGATTAACGGCTTTTATATTCTCGATCTCGACAGCCATCCTGGAAAAATTCTCGATTCGCGATTTCAACGATTGGCGTTGAGATCGATTATTCGTAACCACTTGCAAGTATTCATTGTGGCGGCGTTCTCCGTCGTTCATGGCACGGGTGCACACTGCTACAGTAGTCGTCCAATGAACAACTTCTTCCTGAAACTCGTCAACATTCTTTGTATGAAGAACATTGTTCATGTTTCGCAATTCTTCATTGATTTTGGAGATGCGTTCTTGTTCCTCGATGAGATTCTTTTCAATAGTGGCCAGTTCAGTCACTGTCTGGTTCAATTGCGTGTTTAAGACAGTAAGCTGGTTCGTCTGCCATTCATTCTTTTGTTTCTGTTGTTCCAATGTCATTACAGCGGATTGATAGACTTCATTCGCTGAGCTCACCTGTCCGCGTGATACACGGAGATCGTTTTCCAATTGGTGCAAGCGAGCTTCAGATTTCTTTAGTTTCTCTTCCAAGTGCTCATGATTTGAGTTCTGCTCATCGATTTCAATTTCAAGAGTATTTAGTCGGTCTTGCAATTCCTTTCGTTGTCGTGGACGTCCTACAAGATTGGCACGTCCATCCTGACCCGCGATCACTACGCCTGACCCAACGAAGACTTCGCCCTTGAGGGTGACTACTCTCATGGAAATTGGAAGATCCTGTGCGATCGCCCGAGCAGCATTTCGATCTTTGACCACAACCACCTGCCCAAGAAGGATATCCACTGCCTTACGGATCGAAGCATCACATTTGACCAATTCCGACGCTATACCCAACGCGCCTTCATGGCTGACACGTGTGGTCTTCTCAGTGGCTTTCGCCCACGCGGTCGGAATAAGTACGGCGCGGCCCTTTTCCTCCCTTTCAAGGAATTCAAGAGCTACTTCGGGATCTGTATCTGCGTCCAGCACAATGCCATCCAGTTGCTCGCCGAGAACTGAGGCGATTGCCACTTCATATTGAGCTGGAACATCGATCAGGCTGCTCATCAAACGATATTTTCCCTGTAATGTCCCCTGGGAAACAGCCTGCATTAAACTTTTAGCACCATTGGCAAAACCCGAAAGAGCTTTCTCGGCTTGGATGATCACTTCAATCTGCGCTGAGACGCGTGCTCTTTCAGCTTCGAGTTGGTTCCGTTTTGAATTTACCTTATCCAATTCTTCTTTCAGTTTTTGAATTCCGTGGTTCTCACTATCAAAATCATCTTCAAGTATATTGAGCGCGTCTTCCAGGTCATCTTTCTTCTGTTTCGCCAGGTCCATCGCTTTCTGAGCGTTCGAGAGTTCTTGATCAGCGTTCTGTAAACTTGCGGTTAAAGTCTTCTGACTTTCTGCCAGTGTTTCCAGCCTGTTGGTCAACTCGCGTTGGTGAGCCTTTTGTTGAACCTGCTGGGTCTCAGCCTTCACCAAAGACTGTCTGATCTCGCGTAGCTCAGATTCTGTTTTGTTTCTTTCTGAGAGTTTTTCGTTATAAGTTATCTGGGCCTTTTCGAGAGTCGCCTTTGCCTCATCCAAATCCATTTTAAGTTTCGCTTTTTCCTGCTCTAGGCTCTCGAGACGTTCAGCCTGCAGCTTAGACTCTTCTTCCATCCGTGATAATTCGGCGGCTGTGTTCTCGCGTTGACTTACCTGGGCTCGATAGCGTTCTTCCAAAACAGCTAGATCGCGGCTAATCTTTTCTCTTTCAAGATGCAAGGCTGCGGACTGGCTGTGCCATTCATCAAGTTGCGCCCGCAATTCTTTAATTTTTTGCCGGAAGCCCTGCACTTTTACCTCAACCTCAGAAAGGTTGTTCCGTGCGACCTTGACCTTCTCTTCCTGTACCCGCAGCACTTCACGCGCATGGAGCAGGTCTTTTTGCGAGTTGTGCCAGTGATAACCATACCAATCTTTGAGCAGAACATCCAGATCGGCTTTCACCCGATCATACTCCTCTGCCCTTTTTGCCTGCCGTTCCAGGCTACGCAGGCGAGGTTCCAATTCGCTTAAAATATCTTGAACGCGTTCCAGATTTCTACGGGTGGATTCCAGCCGGTTCAACGACTCTTCACGCCTCGCTCTGAACAAACCGATCCCGGCGGCTTCTTCAAAGAATTTTCGTCGTTCATCTGGACGTAAAGAAAGCGCGGCATCCACCAGACCCTGACCAATGATCGTATAGGTACGTTCTGCCAGACCCGACTGCGCCAGCAACTCTGATATATCCTTTAATCGGACTTTTTGCCCATTCAAATAATATTCATTACTACCATCTCTATAGGCTCGCCGTGAAATCGATACATCGCTGAAATCGATGGGAAGCCAACCATCCTGATTATCAAAGGTGATCGTTGCCACCGCCATACCCGCGCGTGGACGTTGGTCTGATCCTGAGAAGATCATATCTTCCGTCTTGCGACCTCGCAAAAGGCTGTAAGATTGTTCACCCAAAACCCAGCGAAGCGCGTCTGAAATGTTCGATTTTCCAGAGCCATTGGGGCCAACGATAGCCGTTACATTGCCGGGGAACTCAAACGAGAATCGGCTGGCAAATGTTTTATATCCGTGTAATTCAAGTGCTTTTAGGCGAGGATTCATTCATTCCCTGTAATAATGGATTATTTCTTAGTTAGACCCATACTGTCCAATGCGTTCTGCGCGGCAATTTTCGTGGCTGCCTGTTTGCTGTGCCCTGTTCCTTTTGCCACCACTTTACCATCAATCACTACTTCAACTTCGAAGATTTTCGAATGATCGGGGCCTGAGCTATTGCATGTGTTGTACAAAGGAGTTTGATAACCGTGAGCTTGCGACCATTCCTGAAGTTTACTTTTAGGATCTTCGTCTTTATGATTGATCAGAATATCGTCCGAAGCACGGAACAGGAATGGTTCGATGAATTGATTTACTCCCTCAATACCAGAATCCAGATAGATTGCACCCACAACAGCTTCAAACGTGTCACAGAGCAATCCTGGGCGTTCATTGCCACCTGCCTGGCACTCACCCCTTCCAAGGCGCATGGCTCTGCCCAGATCGATCTCCTTGGCAAATTCTGCCAATTGTTCGGTATGAACTAAAGCGGATCGCATCCGCGTCAGATCCCCTTCGGGCATCTCGGGATACTTGTTATAAAGCCAGGCCCCCACCACAAAATCCAGAACTGCGTCTCCCAGGAATTCCAGCCGCTCATTATCTTCGATTGCCTCAGGATGCTCGTTGAGGTAGGATCGGTGCGTCAAAGCGCGTGCCAATAACAAAACATCTGTGATTCGAAGACCTAATCTCTGAATGAGACTCTCTGGGGTTTCAAAACCTAACTCTCGAATTTGATCGTTCAAACAATCCCTCCGCCGAAAGAAGGGAGCGCGAACCGTCCGTTTCCAGGCAGCTCGCGGTCACTTATTTCTTATATGATTTTGTCTTATATCCGGCTCCGGTAAGAATCATGATCACCGGCTCCGGGAAACGACCTTTGCCTTTTTCATACGCAGCCCAGGGCAACGCAGAAGTTGGTTCAACAAAAAATCCTCTTTTGGAAAGTGAATTGTAGGACTGGATGAGTTCTTCTTCAGTAACCTGCATGAAGCAGCCCCTCTGGTTTTCAACCTCATGCAGCAAATCACTTCCATGGATGGGAGTACTTACCTTTACTCCTTCTGCAATTGTATCCGACTCTTGCGGTTCTCGTAAAGTGATTTCGTGTTTTTCATACGCTGTAAAAATTGGCGCGCACCCGGCTGCTTGTACACCAACATAGAATGGCTCACAGGAGGTCACAGAAGCCATTCTAAGCGCTTTAAATCCATTAATGATTCCAAATAGTAATCCTCCATGACCTACAGGTGCAATCACCGAACCTGGTGTCTTGTTTCCCAATTCCTGAAATAACTCATAAGCGATCGTGGCAATCCCAGTCAATCCAAATGGCATAAATGCATGGCTGGCGTAGATCCAATTTTCTGAGACCGCGGCACGGACAGCCGTTGCAGCAGCGGATCGAGGACCAGGGACTGCCACTAACTCAGCGCCGAAATGCTTGATTTGTTCCCGTTTGGGTCCAGAGGCAGAAGCGGGCACGAAAATCCTTGATCGCATTCCTGCTCTGGCGGCGTACGCTGCCAGAGACGCGCCGGCATTCCCTGATGAATCTTCAACCACTGTATTCACACCACGGGAGATCAAGAAACTTACCAGAACTGCGCTTCCGCGGTCTTTGTACGATCCGGTAGGATTCTGATATTCCAACTTAAAGAAGACATTTTCTGATTCATAGCAGGCGTCAACCAGCGCTGTGCCCCCTTCACCCAGGTTGATTTCAGGTGCATCATCAGGTAGATTCAGCATATTTCGATATTTCCAGATACCACTCCGTTTTGTTGCATTCTTCAAAAGCGCGAATTTCGGAAATTCAAGATAGTTAAAAGTTCCACCACAGGAACATAAAAAGGGAGCTCCCACAGAAGGATAGGTAGAACCACACTGAGTGCATCGAGGAAGATTAGTCATAAATTTCTTCTTGAACAGTGATAATTATATCCAGACCATATACTTAAAACCATAAGTTCGATGGGGTATTCTGCTATAATTAGCCGCGTGGATTTTCAAATAGCTGGGCATCAATCTGATAAATACTCGATCAACACAGAGGTCTATTCAGGTCCTCTTGATTTGCTTTTACAATTGATCGAGAAAGCCGAACTGGATATCACCAAACTTGCACTGGCTCAGGTGACCGATCAGTATCTGGAATATATGCAGACGTTGCAGGAGCAAGACGCAGCCGAAGTGTCAGCGTTTCTGGTGATCGCCGCTAGGCTTGTGCAAATAAAATCTGCCGCATTATTGCCACGCCCTGTGCTCGCCGGTCAACCACTCGAAGAAGATCCGGGTGAAGCCCTGGCGCAGCAATTGATCCTCTATAAGAAATTTAAGACGTTGGCGTTATTCCTCGAAGAAAGAGAAAGTGCCGGTCTTCGCACTTACTTGCGGATTGGGTCAGCCCCGTATCAGCAAATCCCGACTAAGCTTGATATCAGTGAATTAACCCTGGATGAGCTGGTTCAGGCCGCGCGTGAAATATTTGCGCAATCCACTATGCTACCTTTAAGTGAAGTGGTTTCAATTCCTCGTATCACCATCCGCCAGAAGATCAATGTCATTATTGAGAATCTCAGAACGACCGGATCGATCCATTTCACCAGTTTATTATCGATGAAGAATAATCGTCTTGAGATTGTTGTCACCTTCCTGGCAATGCTAGAACTGATCAAGCGCCGAATCGTCGGCGCCAGTCAAAACACATTGTTTGGTGAAATCGAATTACAATCAGAAGGCGAATGGGGCAATCTCGAAGACCAGGAATTGGAATTCGACGAGTAGTTTATTCAGCTTTTTTTTCTTCTGTTTCTTCAACGAAAAGATCATAAGGCAATCTGACGCCCATCCAGACAGCCATTAGACTGATGTTGTCGTCGGATTCATCTTCAAAGGGATTCTTTGACCGAACAGCATTAATTAGAACCTCGAAGGTGTCCGTTTTTGGCCAATGGATCTGAAAACCAGGCAACTTGCTGCGGTCGAGTTCGATTGGTTGAAGGTTTGGCCATTCTTTCTCCTGCAAAACTTCGAAAACGGTTTTCGCCAGGTCAGTGTGCAAACGGAACCAACCTTCTATAACTGCTCCCGTGAAATCACTCAAGGTTCCGAAAAGCTCCACGCTGGATTTAGCCTTAAGTCCTGCTGGCGCCAGGCTGCTGTTTCTGAATCCGGGAACTTTCACAAATTTGGAGATCGATCTGTTGATCGTTGTACGTTGGTCATTTGGAATTTTATCGATATGACTGAGAACCTCAGTAATCACCTTTTGACGATAATCATCACGCATGAATTCATTAATTGCTATGAACGGGAGGAATTTTTCTTTTTCGGACATTGATTAATCCTTTTTGGTAACAGAATCACTTAACTCATCCAATAATTTCACTTCATCGGCTGATAAACGCCATCCAGCTCCGCCGACATTTTGTTCCATTTGGTTCGCGTTCTTTGCGCCTGGAATTGGAATAGCTCCCTTGCATATCACCCAGTTCAAAGCCACCTGCGCTGCGGACTTTCCATCATGGTCGTTTCCTATCTTTATCATCGCCTTGATCAGCGGTTGAATCTTCGCCAGAAAATCGTGGTTATATTGACTATTCCTCACTCCAGAAGGCGGATTTTCGGGAGTGTATTTGCCTGTCAATATCCCCATCGCTAGCGGACTGTAGGCAATGATTTTGATCCCAAGTTCATTGCATTTATCCATTAGTCCATTCTTTTCGATCCGTCGTTCCAGTAAATGATATTCAACCTGGTTTGAAGCGAGGCGGGAGCCATGTTCTTTCAAAACATTATCAGCTTCGATTGTCTGCGCCAGATCATAGTTCGAAACACCAACCGCTTCTATCAATCCCTGTTGTTGCACTTCTATCATCCGCTCCATCCAGGTACGGATCGATATAGGAGGTAGTGGCCAATGGATTTGATAGAGCTGAACTTTTTCCAATTTGAGTCTGGCCAAGCTCGCTTCCAGACGCTTTTTCAAAGCGTCCTTACGTAATCGCCAAGGGTATGGCATCATTTTTGTGGCAATTCTCACGGGTTCTTCTAGGTTTTTCATTAACTCCCCTAAAAATGATTCCGACTTTCCCTGACCATAAATTTCGGCAGTATCGAAGAAACGAATGCCATTATCAATTGCAACCGCGAATGATTCTTCGATATCCTTTTCAGAATACCCCTGTCCATAATGCCAGACCAAGCGGTCTCCCCATGCCCAGGTTCCGATTCCAAGTTCAATTCCGTTGAAAATTTTATGCGGTGTATCAGTCATTTTAATTGTCCAAATGAAGGAATAAATTTCAGGTTGAATTATACAGTGGAATCCAATAATGATTAGGTATCTAAATAATGCATGCGATATAATTAACGTCTATATGAAAATGATCCGGGTAAATTGATAATGAGCGACGATGTAACCCCTATCCGCCAACAGTATCTTGAGATCAAGAAAAAGTATCCCGATACGATTCTCTTTTTCCGATTGGGTGATTTCTACGAAACCTTTGATGATGATGCAGAAACCACCTCGCGTGAATTGGACATCGTTCTGACTTCACGGGGGATAGCCAAAGGCAAGCGCATCCCCATGGCAGGTATTCCTTATCACGCAGTCGAAAATTATCTCTCCCGCTTGATCGATCGCGGGTTTCACGTGGCCATCTGCGAACAAGTCGGGGAACAACCAGCGCGTGGTCTCTTTCCTCGCGAAGTTGTGCGTGTGGTCACTCCTGGCACAGTAGTCGAGCCTACTCTACTGAAAAGCGATCAAAACAATTACCTGGCCGCGGTCATCAGCCAGGATGGCAATTCCGCGATAGCCTATGTGGATATCACAACAGGTGAATTTTACGCATCTGAATTCGAATCGACGCCATACAACACCGCGTTACGTACTGAACTGATACGCCTCTCTCCTAGTGAAGTCCTATGTCCTGAATCGATGGTTATGGAAGAGATATTCACAGGTCATATCACGCGTCTGCCTGACTGGCGCTTTGAAACAGGTCGATGCCGTGAAAGCCTTATGCGCCAATTTCAGGTGGAGACACTGGATGGATTTGGCTTGCAGGAATTTCCTCTCGCCGTCCAGACTTCAGGGGTAATCTTGCAGTACCTTAAGGATACGCAACCACTTTCCCTGTCTCTCCTTGACCATATCACCACCTATTCCATTAGTGAATTCATGACTCTGGATGCAGCGACACGACGAAATCTTGAACTCACCGAAACATTGCGTCGTGGCGAAACCCAGGGATCTCTTTTACACATTCTCGACCATACCTTAACTCCAATGGGTCATCGGCTAATCCGTCAGTGGATCAGCAAACCATTATTGAAGATCGAAGCCATTCAAGCCCGCCAGGAGATCGTGGCTGGTTTTCTCAAAGATGGATTATTTCGTACTGCCGTCCGTTCGGCGCTTGCTCCAATTGGCGATCTGGAGCGTTTATGTAATCGTATCACCTCTGGAATCGCAAATCCTCGCGATTTAGTGGCGCTGAGAAACAACCTCACTCAACTCCCTGAAATTCTCGTTGAACTGGATCAAAATAAACACACTGCTCCTTCACTAAGAGAACAAATCGATCCCTGCTCTGCTGTGCTCGATCTGGTAAATCGTGCCATTGCTGAAGAACCTCCTGCCACACTTCAAAATACCGGGGTGATCCGGTCAGGTTTCTCCTCTGAATTGGACAACATCATTGAGATGTCTAGCCATGCTCGTGAATGGATCTCGAATCTTGAAAATGTTGAAAGAGAACGGACAGGCATTAAGAATTTAAAAGTTGGCTATAACAAAGTTTTTGGATATTACATAGAGATCACCAACAGCAATACAAACCTGGCACCGGCGGAATACATTCGCAAACAGACACTCGTCAATGCCGAACGCTATATTACCCCCGAGATGAAAGAGTACGAATCACTTGTTCTTAACGCTGAAGAAAGGATTCATGAAGTTGAAAATCGGCTGTTCAAGGAGATCTGCCGCGAGATTAGCAAATCCTCCCTCGCGCTACTGAATACAGCTCGCGCGTTGGGTGAATTAGATGTTTATCTATCATTTGCTGAAGTGGCTGCTTATTCTGGCTACGTCTTACCCGAATTGACGACTGAACCGATCATAGACATTCACGATGGAAGGCATCCGGTGGTTGAAACCACTCTTCACGGTGACCGGTTTGTACCCAATGATATGATCTTTGAAGAAGGCGAAGTCATCCGCGTGATCACCGGTCCCAATATGAGCGGTAAATCGACCTATTTACGTCAGGTAGCTTTAATCGTACTGATGGCTCAAATCGGTAGTTATGTTCCGGCGAGCAGCGCACGTATTGGTCTGGTCGATCGGATTTTTACCCGCATTGGAGCTCAGGATGAAATCCATGCCGGCCAATCCACCTTCATGGTCGAGATGATCGAAACCGCGAACATTCTCAATCATGCCACTCCACGGTCATTACTTATCCTGGACGAGATTGGTCGCGGCACCTCCACCTACGACGGTCTATCCATCGCCTGGGCGGTCATCGAGTACATCCACAACCACCCCAATCTACGTGCCAGGACGCTCTTTGCAACCCACTTCCATGAATTAACCCAGCTTAGCAACTTATTACCCGGTGTACGAAATTACAACGTTGCGGTCTCCGAAGCCGATAATCATGTGGTCTTCCTCCATCGCATCGTCCCGGGTGGCGCCGATCGATCCTACGGTATCCACGTGGCTCAATTGGCTGGCATCCCTCGGCCGGTCATCCTGCGCGCCTCTGAAATGTTACGCCAATTGGAATCGACTTCCGGGACGGCAATCCAGCTTGATTCGCTGCGATCAGAACAGATGACACTGTTCCCTGAAACTAACCCCTTACTTGATGAGCTCAAAAAATTGGATTTAAACACACTGCCTCCCCTGCAAGCGCTCAATATCCTTTACGAATGGCAGCAAAAATATCTGGCTAACAAAGGCAACTAGTAAAAAGCTAGTTTGATTTGTTCTTGATCAATCCTGTAATGATAATAAAGATCAAACCTGCTCCAAAGGCTATCGCGCAAGCCACCAAACCATAGTTAACGGTCTGCGATATGGCTAGCTTTGTGCTTTTCTGTACAAAAGCATCGATGAAGGTACCCGTATTCATTATTGAACCTTTGGACAGAAAGACCTGACTGATTTGTCCTACTGAATAAACTAACAATGCTGTCAATAAACCAGAAATAAATAATGGAATCCCCAATAAAATGAGCATTCGCTTAATTGAGTGCGTTGATAGCAATATGATCAGCGCAGCCAGAACCAGACATGCCAGGGGTAAATAATCCATTACTCGATGAATGATGACATAAGCACGGTAATATTTCGTTTCAGTGAGCTCATTGAAAAATGTAGAGTTCTTTGATGAAATAATGGGCATTTTCTCAGGCATAAAATTAGCTGCCCATTGAATTGACCCGGGGATGTTTATCTCATCATCGTATTTTGCTGGTGGATCACAAATTAGGTTTTGGGTCAATTCACCGGAGGATTTCCCTTTTAAAATTGCTTTTAATGCATCCACTTGATTTTGAGTACATTCAGGATATGTGCCTACTATTCCATCAATAAAAGATGTAAATCGATCACTCTGAATATTTTTCTGAATGGGTTTCAAATCAATGAAAACCTCCATGTTGGTTGTTTTCAAATTAATGTAATCCATAAATGACTTGAAAATAGAATAAGTTTGTTCTTTGAAGTAATCTTCAGGAACAATGATTTGAATAATTTCCTGCACCTGCTCTTTTTTGAGCGTCCAGAAATATGAATCAAACAACTGTCCCATTTGATCACCTTCGTACCTGTTGGGCATGATGAAATTTCTGATGTCTTTTTCAGAGAAACTTGTCAGCGACAAATTCTCCATTACCAATTCTTCTTCCCCAACGGTTGGATCCATCAGTCTGCTGACTATATAGTCAGGAATTTTTTCGTATATCTTCTCCTTCTCCAGGATTTTTACATAGAAATCCTCAAAGAGAAAAGTTCGCTGAATGATGATTGTCAATAATGCGGGAATGAGAATGATCGCTAGGAAAATCGAAAGAACCACTACCAAGCCTTTTCCCTTGTTCATAATCCTTGGATTTGATGGCTGATTCATCGTTCCCTCTAGAAAATTAAACTGCGCGGAGAATTAACCCTCCCCAACGATTGATTTCCAATGAGACTTTCCTATCATTGATACTAATCAATTCTGTCCCCAGTAAATTTCGTAAATACTTTAGGTTCTGCAAAGTAGTCCCGGAAATATCGATTGTTACATAAACAGTCTGGTTGGACGAATTTCCAATTACGATGGAAGATTCTTTTCCATCTGTCCTGCAAAAAGCAAAAACGTTACCGCCAGTTACCGGCAAGGGTTGATAATCTCCACGCCTCAACGCAGACATGTCTTTACGTAGACGGATCAAGGCTTTGATCCACTGGCGCAAATCGATATTCCATTTCGATTCATCCCAAGGGAATGTCCTTCTGCTATCCGGATCTTTCCCACCCTCCATTCCAATCTCGTCTCCGTAATAGATCGCAGGTGCCCCTGGGAAACTGAGGAGAAAAAGAAACGCCAGTTTCGTTTTCTCGACACTTCTATTCAAAAGAGTGAAAACTCGTTCAGTATCATGTGAACCCAGGGTGTTGTACATTGCGTATGAGTTCTCTTCAGGATATCTGCCAAGCCAGTCATTGGTGGCTTTCATAAATCCGCCAGCGTCAATCTTATCTGTCAGAAGGTCTATAATCAATGTTCGGATCGGATATTGCATCAGCCCATCAAAATGGTGATCCCCCACCCAACGAGGATCTCCATCCCAAATCTCTCCCAACAAATATGCGTCCGGATTGGTCGATTTGACAATGGCGCGGAATTCGTCCCAGAAACCATCATCGTCGATCTCATTGGGAACATCCAAACGCCAACCGTCAATCCCCTGTTCGAGCCAATACCGCGCGACATTAAAAATATATCTCCGTACCTGCGGATTGCCAGTGTTTAATTTTGGCAGGCTCTTATACTTCCACCAACCTAGATAATTCGTTGCGTCTCCAGACGAGTATGCATCCAAAGGAAACTGCTTCACAAAAAACCAATCCACGTAGGGTGAATTGGCCTGATTTTCAAGGAGGTCATTAAAGGCAAAAAAACCACGTCCACAGTGATTGAATACACCATCCAGAACTATCCTGATTTGGTTACGGTGGGCAATATCCAGCAATGTATCGAAATCCTGCCTTGTTCCTAGTTTGGGGTCAATCCTGTAGTAATCGGTTGTGTTATATCGGTGAGTGGATGGTGAAAGAAAAACTGGATTGAAATAAATCGCGTTGACACCAAGATCAAGAAGATAATACATGCGCTCGATCACACCGCGGAAATCGCCCCCCTGAAAACCCACTATAGTAGGCTTTGCTTCCCAGGGTAACAAGTTTACAGGATCGTTCGAAGTATCCCCGTTGCAGAAACGATCTGGGAAGATCTGGTAAAAAATACTGTCCTTTACCCAAGCTGGAACGGTCATCTTTTAATCTCAATCTCGATGGAAGAGATAAGATTTCCGGGTTGATTCGCAAAATCAGACTTTTGGATCGAACCGCATGCCAGGTTTTCGAGGATCTTCGTCAATCCTTTGTTGACTGGAGCTGTCAACCCAAGGCTCTCAGCAGCTCGAACTACTGCGCCGTTGAGAAACGTCACCTCTGATTGCTTTTGGCCATTGTAAAGATCGATGTGGAATGAAGGCATCTTGTTACCTCTGCCTTTTCCCAGCGCCAGTAAACTGATGGGTTGGCTGATAATTAACGGCAAATTCGTCATCGCCCAAATCAAAGGCTTGATCGGCGTGCCGGGTAAGTTAACAAGATGGATACCGCGTTTCTTCATCACCAGCAGAGTCTCACGGATTTGAGCCACTTCGATTTGATAGATACCGCGGTCAGAAAAAATCTGCGCTGGTGTCCAATTCAATATCGCAGATGTCGCATTTCCCAGCAAATTGGTCAACATTTTTGACCATTTGAGATCCTCGCGAATGGGATATCCCCGCGCCTTCAATCCTGCGTTGTTCAGCGACTCGATCAGATTAGCCGAAAGAGGATGGTTAGATTCCACCCCCATCCCTCGCATTTTTTGTACAAAAACGTTTCCTGATCCACGTTTACCGACAGCAGTCGCGATGGAAGCGCCAATCACCTTACCCGAACCCAACACACTTTCAAGAAGCGTTTCATTTTCCACGCCATTTTGCAGGCAGAGGACCACCGGAAATTCATCCGCGAATGGACGAATGGAATCGATTATTGCCAGAGTATCAAAGGATTTAACCGCCAATAAAGCTATATCGTACTTACCATCCTTTAATGCCTCATCAAGAGAAAAGAAAACCTTATGGCTAGTTGATGTTTTCATCCCATTGGAGGTTTCAACTTTCAATTCCTGGTGGATAAGGCTTGGGTTTGAGTCTGGTTTTTCCAAAAAACTGACTTCATATCCGTATGCGGCAAGTGAACCACCAATATACGTGCCAATTGCTCCCATTCCAAAACAAAGAAAGCGTAACTTCTTATTTGTCAATGGAATGATCCTCTTCCTCGTGAATTCGTTCCCAATCTGGATTGCCATTGAGGAAATCTTTCCCGCTCATCCATTTCTTTCCAGCAGGTTGAACTTCTAGCATCACTAGGGCGCCCTCTGTTGTCATTACACCAGGATTGCCTTGAAAAATGATGTGTTTGCCCGGCTCATCTCTTTTGCTGTTCGCAACTACCGCGGACCGCACTTTTAATAACTGGTTCTTATAATAAGTATAAGTTCCTGGCCAATCATTGAAAGCCCGCACCTTTCGTTCCAGCTCAATCGCTGTCTGATTCCAATCCAGCAATCCATCTTCCTTTCTGAGCATGGACGCATATGTCGCCAAACTTTCGTCCTGAGCCTTGGCGGATACGTGTCTGGAAAGAATTTGTGGGAGGATGGATAATAATGTTTCCTTCCCCAGCAATGACAGTCGTTTACTTAAGGTATCGGCCGTATCATCATCACGGATTTTTTCAGCAACTTGTAAGTAAACCGGCCCGGTATCCACGCCGGCATCCATACGCATGATCGATATGCCAGTTGAGTCATCTCCAGCCAGGATGGCCGCCTGGATAGGTGCAGCTCCACGCCACCTTGGGAGGTATGAAGCATGAACATTAATGCACCCCAAAGGAGGTAAATCAAGTACATTCTGACGCAGAATCTGCCCAAACGCGGCTACTACAATCACATCCGGCTTCCACGCGGTTAATTGCTCAAAAGTCTCGGGAGTTCTTAATTTCAACGGTTGCATCACAGGGATTCCTAACTTGATCGCCAAATCCTTCACCGGCGGTGGGGTCATGACCTGTCCGCGGCCTGAAGGACGATCAGGTTGAGTAACCACCCCCACAACTTCAAATCGTTCAGCCAAACCATCAAGGATTGGTACAGAAAATTCGGGAGAACCCATGAAAACGATTCGTTTGTTCATTTAAACGATTTTAACATAACCTGATGAATCCAGTACAAAACTATATCTGTAATCCTGCTCTCAAGGTAGAATTATAAAAGCTAAGCAAAAATGGATAATTGGAGATTAGTGTGAGTATGGAAAACGGACAGATAAAGCTCTATGGAACTTCCTGGTGTGGCGATACCCGCAGGACTCGTGAGTATTTGGAAATAAACGAGATTCCATTCCAATGGATCGATATCGATGAGGATGAAGCAGCAGCAGAAATCGTAAAGCAAATTAACAATGGTTATAAAAGCGTACCCACGATCATTTTTCCGGATGGTTCCACCCTTACAGAACCTTCTCTTTTTGTATTAAAAGAAAAACTGGCTAATTTCAACAAGTAATATAACTCGCAGTAATTATTTAGATTTTCTTGACAACCAGATTGCCAAAGCTCCCATGGCAAGGCCCAAACCAATAATCACAAGCCCCAGATAATCATTCTTGTGTTCCAGAATTGTGGTTGTACCTGAGGTTAATTTCTGTTTCAATTTTTCGACAAAAGCCGCGTTGGGCATTACAGGTTTGAGACTGTCCGTTAGTTTATGCTCCAGTCCGAAATACGGATTTCCCTCATATGAATCTTCTAATTTCATCTTTCAAGCTCCCAAAATTATTGGTTAATTGTCCTCAGATTGATAACCAATTCTCTTCATCTCTTCACGTAATGCGATCAACGCACGGTGATAGAGACTCTTAATCGCGCCCTCACTTTTATCCATGATCTGTGCGATCTCCGCGTTGGAGTAATCTTCCACGAATTTCAAGATTAATAGCTGTTGTCGATCAGAAGACAAGCGTCTGATCCCTTTCAAAAGTTGCTCCACTTCCTGACTCTTCATCAATGCCGATTCCGGATGGTCAGTATGGTGTGGTATCTCCGGCTGATCCTCTAGAGCAACTTCCTTGCGCCGATGACTATCACGGTGAAAGTTGGCAATGAGGTTATGTGCGATACGATAAAGCCAGGCTGAGAATGGCACACCTTTTTCGACGTAAGTATTGATGTGACCAAAAGCCCTGAAGAACACACGCGCGGTTAAATCTTCGGCATCGGTCTCAGAACCTATCCGGTAATATATGTAGTTATAAATTCGGGTGACATTTTGTTCATACAAGAAACTGAACGCATTTGTATCACCCTGGCTGGCTCTCGCTACAGCGTTCTCTTCGTTAATATCAGCCAAATGATCATCCCGGCTTGTATTCATAAAGAAAAACACCTGAACTTGTTAATCGTTATGTTTTCCCTTTCTATTTCAGTGAAATTGCCTTTTGAACAGCAGCAAAAGCATCTAAAATGCCGTATCCTGCCGCATTGTTTGGAATCGAACTATTGATTATACATGTCGGCATAGTTCCCTTGAATGGTGCGGCTGTTTCCTCTAAAATCTTTCTTGTCAGCTCAATGTTCCCTATCAGCTCCGGGTTTGCCGACCACATTAATGCTACCACACCCGCTACATGTGGAGCAGCAAAGGAAGTACCATCTCCGCGGGTATATTGGTCATTAGGAAACGCCATTATTATCCCCTCGCCAGGCGCCAACAGATCCGGTTTGATCCGACCGCTGCCATCAAAGGTGACCGGTCCCAAACTGCTAAAGTCTGAAAGTTCTCCAGCGGAATTGATCGAGCCTACTGTAAATACCTCTGAATAGATCGCAAGTGGATCTGTGATGCTGCCGCAACCGTAATATCCGGTATTTCCAGCGGCTACTGCCATAAATATCCCGGCGGTTTCCATCGCCTTGGCTGCCTGCTCAAACGTGGCCATATCGCAACCCTCCACTAACGGGCAACCCCACGAATTATTAACAATCATCGCACCTTTTGTCGTATCTCCATCGGTGAAAGCGTCCCCATCTTGTGGATAGGGAGCGAGCATGAATTGCATGCAGTTCAGATATACAGCAGGGTTACCCAGGTTACGTGCCAAATTCACACAGCCAATCCATTTTGTCCCGGGAGCAATACCCACATTCTTTCCCGTGATAACGCTCAAACCTGAAGTGCCATGCCCCTGTCCATCTACCGGGAAGGCAGATCCATTCCATGGATCCAACCAATTGTAATCATCCGATCCCAAAGCTCCACGGTAGGAATCTGCCAACTCCTGATTTCTGCCATCAACACCTGTATCGGTTTGACCAATTACAATACCTTCGCCTGTGATCCCCAATTCCGATTGAACCTTGTCGGCTCCGATCAAGATCAGGTTCCAGGTATACCCATTAGGAGCATCCACAGGATCAGAATTGACCAATTTTGCGCTTTCATGTAACGGCCTTAATTGCGGGCTCTCGAGCACGCGTTCCACATCATCCCGTTTTTGAATTGTCATACGCAGGAAGGGATTCGCGTCCGCTTCCAGACCGTTCACCAGATAATACGGTGTATAGCTCACATGCCACGAATCCAGTTTGGCGCGGATGGATGATTGCGAGTTCGTTGCGGTATTCACAAGTTCTTCGTACACAACTTTACGACGATCTGCGACATTTGGTATTTGCGCTAAATTGGTCAGATCTGCTTGATCTTTCATCACAATAAATATCTTTTCACCAAAAAACCCTGGTTGTCCAAAAAGGAAATAAACAACCGCCAGCGCGCTTACAGCGATTCCTGAAATGATCCAGTTGAATTTTCTATTTATCTTCAAGTTGACGATATTCTTGAGGCTAACCAGGTTGAAAATAAATACGAGCAAAGAAACACTAAAAGCAGATGCGGCAGCCCGAATAGCCCAATCCAATGCCTCTCCGCTGGAACCAGCCACGAGAAGGGATAATTCATCAGCATCGAACCAGATCAACGGAGTGACTAGCGCGACTGCGGCAATCAGACCAACAGCAAACTTGCCGCGATCTTGCGAATTTTTTGAGAGAATGGCGAAGAAGGTGATCGTCCAACCACTCATTGGCAGAACGATCAACAGTAAAGGTTCCGAGCCATTTTGCCCCAAGCCGGTAACCAGAAGCAGGAAAAACATCGCAACAATAAATCCATCACGCAAGAAATCGTTGGGATGTACATCTTCCGCTGGAGTAAGTGTTTTGTCATAAAGGTAAGGAAAAACCACTTGAATGACAAAGAAGGCAAATAGCAATCCTTCGATCAGATATATAAGAGTGTCGTTGATCGAACCCAGTGCTCCCCATAACGCAAATGGAAGGACTAACCCAACCGCGATAATTACCGCCAGGCCAAAGTAGACAGTTTTTCCCTTCGACTCGGGTACTGGTTGCGGGTTTCGATTTTGGAAAAAGAAAAGCCCGGAGTTGAAAAGGATCAGGATAGCAATATCCATGATCGCTGTTTCTTGCTGATAGGTGATCCAAAGTTTCTTTGAAGCGAAAGTTGCCAGCGAAAAACCTGCTCCAATTGTCCAAATCCGTAGAACATTTTTAATCCTTGGGTTTTTCGATGTAAAAAATCCGATCAGCAAGGGGATAAACACCAGCCCCATGAAAATCAACTGGTTCAACCAGCGCATATCATTGAGGATGGAAGAAGATTCGTACATCGATTGTTCTGTCATCCAATTAGAATATAGATCACCGACTGAGAACAACACAATCATGATCGTCCAACCTACCATCACCAGGATCGAACTGCAACCCATTCCGCGATTAGAAACCGGTGAACTTTTAAATTTATTTACCATTTTTTCACTCCAATGATTATTTACGAGCGGTTACGACCCAGTGAGCACTAACCAACCCATTATTTGCTCTTTCTTCCAACCTGATCTTAAGCACTTTGAAGCCTGTCATCAAATCAGCGACGTCAGCCAAATCGGAAAAATGGTGTGGAATACCGTAGTCCACTCCTTCATCGAGCAACCAGGTGTTCTCTTCAATCTTTTGTCCGTGTCCGCATCTGGATCCATAGGTCGAGTTGAATGTTACCAGAACGATTCCACCCGGTTTTAGAACCCTGTGCATTTCCGCGAGAGTGCTCATCACTGTTTTTCGCGGATTGTGAAAGATAACGTGAATGCTTACTATGCCATCAAAGTTGCCATCTGGGAACGGGAAACCGGAAGTCATATCTGCAAGGAGGATATCCCATGTGAGTCGCTCGAGTTGCAAGCGATCTTTGGATACCTGCAAGCCATTCCACGCATTATCCATCCCCACCACGCGGTAGCGCATTCTTTCCAAATACTGAAGATGTCTTCCAGCCCCACAACCCAGGTCAAGAATCAATCCATTCTCTGGAAGCAATTTTGAGCCGGCGAGTTCGATAACATCTGGGTAAGGGATAACCCAGCGATTTGCATCAACTGTGAAAAGTGTATTCCAATCCGGCATTTTTTCCTGCTTTCATGATTTTTTTCTTGTGGTTTTTTGAAAATCAGATACACTTAAATAAATCCACCAAAATTGATTATAAATTACACGGATTGAAGTTGAAAGGCTATCTCATTCGGAGGAGTTCATATGCAGCAAAAAGAATTCTCATGGAAAACGAAAGATGGAATGAATATATTTGCCAAGGAATGGACACCTGACGGAAAGGTGAAAGCAGCCATCGCGCTTGTTCATGGGCTGGGTGAACATATCGACCGTTACGAACACGTAGCAAAAGCATTTACCGACGCGGGATTTGCCATGACAGGTTACGATCTGCGTGGACATGGAAAATCAGATGGTATTCGCGGCTTCTCTAACTCGAATGATGCCATGATGGATGACATCACCCAGAACATCCAAATCGTCAAAGAGCATTTCCCAAATGTGCCAACCTTCCTCTATGGACACAGTCTTGGCGGCAATCTGGTGCTATATTACACCCTCACCCGTAAACCTGATTTAAAGGGCGTCATCGCCACCAGCCCCGGTCTCGGAGTAGCAAAACCTCTTCCTGCCGCTCTAAATGTTGCCATGAATATTTTGTACAAACTCGCTCCGGCAACAAAGATCAATAACACCCTCGATGTCACCGGTTTATCCAGAGATCCTGAAGTTGTCAAGAAATATACCTCGGATCCCCTTGTGCATCCGTTTGTGTCGCCCAGATTGGCAAAAGATATGTTCTTGAATGGTGATTATTGTCTTGCCCATGCTGGAGAATTCCCCCTGCCCCTTCTTTTAATGCAAGGTACAGCCGACCGCCTAGTGAACCCGGCAAAAACTAAAGCCTTCGCCTTGGCTGCCCCGCTTAGTAAAGTGACCTACAAGGAATATGAAGGCTATTATCATGAACTTCATAATGAACCTGAAAAAGTCGAAATCCTCAAGGTAATGGTCGGTTGGATTGATCAGGATTTAAAATAAAGTCTCTCAAATCATCTGATTATTTACCTTGACCCAAATGCCACCTCGGGTTAAAATTGCGATGGTTCGCAAACAAAGCTTCACCGCATTTCACTCTTGCTGTGGATATGGTCAGGCTCTGAGTCACGAATGAGAGAATTGAGACTAAATCAAACCACTTCAAGATGTTTAACAAACATCATGAGTGGTTTTTTATTTATCCATCAAAACCAGGAGAGCTAACATGGATGATTTCCTCTTTCGCGGAAAGTTGGCAGATATCGACCCTGAAGTCAGTGGGTTGATCGAACATGAAGCCGAGCGGCAAATTCGAAAATTGATCCTGATCCCTTCAGAATCAACTGCCCCGGTTGCGGTTCGAGAATCGCTTGGCTCGGTGTTTCAAAACATCTATGCCGAGGGTTACCCGGATGAAGAGATGCGCTTCATGTCAGAAGAAGATATCCTTGATTATCCCGCTCGCCTGGCCAATTATAGACGTTATGCCGACCCCCGTTATTATAAGGGTGTTGAGTACGCAGATATCGTCGAATCTCTGGCTCGTCGCCGTTGCGCAGAAGCTTTTGCCACTGATAAATACTCGGCAGACCAGATCTATGTCAACGTTCAGCCATTATCCGGAGCCCCCGCAAATAACGCTGTTTATTCTGCCCTTATCGAACCTGGTGATACGATCCTTGGCATGAACTTGCTTCACGGCGGTCATCTATCACATGGCTCATCCGTCAATCGCTCGGGCAAACTTTTCAAAGTCGTACATTACAACGTCGATCCTCAAACCGAACAGATTGATTACGATCAAGTTGAAGCTCTGGCGAAAGAGTACAATCCAAAGATCATTATTTGTGGTTATTCCTCGTACCCTTGGGTTCCAGATTTTGCTCGATTCCGCGCAATTGCTGACAGCGTTGGAGCGTATCTGCTGGCTGATGTCTCCCATATCGCCGGTTTAATCGCAGGGAACGCCATTCCCTCACCCGTTGGATATGCCCATGTGATCACTTTTACAACGCATAAGACTTTGTGCGGTCCTCGTGGTGCCTGTATTCTCACAACCGATCCCTCCATCGCAAAGAAGATCGATAAGGCAGTTTTCCCCGGTGAACAGGGTGGACCTCATGTACACGTGTTTGCCGCTCTCGCCACAACTTTCAAGCTGGCAAAGACTCAGCAATTCAAGGATCTTCAAAAACAGATCGTCAAGAACTGCGAAGCACTTGTTAAGAGATTAAGCGAACGCGGGCTACGGATCCCATTTGGTGGCACAAACACTCACCTCGCGAATATCGATTGCAAGACCATCGTCGGTACTGACGGCACACAACTCTCCGGGGATATTGCGGCGCGAATCTTAGACGTTGCCGGTCTCGTCCTCAACCGGAATACCATTCCGGGTGATAAAACTGCCCTTTATGCCTCTGGCATTCGTTTCGGTACCCCCTGGATGACCCAGCGAGGTCTCAAAGAAAAAGAAATGATCGAGGTAGCCGACATCATGGCCGATGTATTGCTTTCTACAAAACCCTACAAGGTGGAAACCAGACAGGGTGCTGTGACTCGCGCTAAAGTTGACTTCATAGTGCTGCAAGAAGCCCGCAAGCGTGTCCAGAAATTGACCGCAGCAGCAGGTTGTGACATTGAAATCGGTTCAAATGGTTATCCTCATTTCTATTCACTGGAAGATAAGCCTGCGAAATCATCCGAATGGGTAGCGCTTGATATTCGCGGATCTAAGGTCAACCACTTCGTTAATTATGTCTTTAGCGCTGATGTTGAATCGCTTGCCAAAGGTTCTTCCACCACTACGATCTTGAACACACCACTCAAAGAAATCAGCGGAATACTCACATTTGTCGAGCCCGATCTTTACAGGTTCTCGATCAAGAAAGAGGATTTTGGTCTGGCGGCGACTTTCTTGCGTGACCTTTCTGATGGCTACATCGCCTTTGATGAAGATATGCCCCGCCGCATTCCCGGTCCTACCGTGATTGAAGAATCAAAAACTGATGTGGTAACCAGCGCAAGCGGAAACGCAGTCAGTATGGAAAAGCCATATTTCATCGGTCAAAAAAGCGGACAGGGTACTCCCCTCCCCGCATTTACCTGGAACGAAACTGAAAATCTAAAACTCTTCCGAACGCCGCTCTATGAAATCCATAAAGATATGGGCGCTAAGATTATTCCATTTGCTGGCTGGGAAATGCCGGTTTGGTATAGTTCGGTAGTTGAAGAACATCTCGCTTGCCGTCAGGTGGCTGGCCTCTTCGACGTCGCTCACATGGGTGTCTTCCAGGCTGAAGGTCCTGATGCTTCTCTCTTCCTCGACAGTGTCTGCGGCAACGACATCGGTGGTTTGGGTATCGGTGAATCCTGCTATACACACTTCCTCGATCCAGACTCAAATGTAATCGATGACACTCTTGTTTATCGACGCGGTCAGGACAAATACCTGGTAGTTGTCAACGCGTCAAATGATGCTAAAGATTGGGTCTGGCTGAACGCAGTCCGTGAAGGAAAAGTAATGGTTGACGCTCAGCGTCCCTGGGTGAAGGCATTCGGGCGTAAGGTCATCCTTCGTAACTTACGCGATCCCAAAGAAGGTAAAGATATGCGCGTGGACATTGCCCTGCAGGGCCCCAAATCACGCGATATCCTTCTTGCGATGGGTTGTGACGCAGCCACAACCAAACGCATAAAGGCACTTAAGCGCACTGAGTTGTGCGAAGCTGTCGTGGGTGGATTTGATCTGGTTGTCTCACGCACCGGTTATACTGGTGAAAAGATGGCCTTCGAATTATTTGTCCACCCCGATAAGGCAGTCGAACTCTGGAAAACCATCCTTAAAATCGGTGAACCGATGGGTGCCAAAGCCTGCGGTTTGGGTGCCAGAGACTCACTCCGCACAGAAGCCGGGTTACCGCTCTATGGACACGAGATGGGCGGTGAAATGAATTTCGGAGTAGCCGAAGCAGGTTTTGGCTCATACGTAAAAACATACAAACCCTGGTTCATCGGACGTGATGCCTTTATTGCCCGCGAAGCCAAACGAGAAGGTGTGGTCGTGCGCTTCCGCTTTACCGAAAAAGGTGTACGCATGGCACATAATGCCGATCCTGTGGTCGATATGAAGGGTAAAGTCATTGGTGTGGTCACCAGTTGTGCCATTGATAAAGAAGGATTCCTCACTGGTCAAGCCTATCTGGATTTGAAGAACGCAATCGAGGGGACCCCTATAGCCATTTTCCAGGGAGCTCCCAAACAATCAAATAAAGCTCCTTCTGATCTCGTCGCCGGAGACCGCATCAACCTGCCCACACCGGCCATTGTTGTCAGCCGTTTCCCGAAACTTTGATTGAGCCGAGCATTCATGATGAATAGAACGCGCAAGTAAAATCTTTCATTTAGGAGACTGGTGGAATATGCAAACCCCTTGGGACAATCGCTACGCTCAGCGTACGAAGCAGATGAAAAACTCTGCGATCCGTGAATTATTGAAATTGACGGAACAGCCCGATGTCATTTCATTTGCCGGAGGCTTACCTGCTCCTGACGTTTTCCCGGTGGAAGAGTTCAAACGTGCCTGTGAATATGTCCTCGATCATCATGGAGCGCAGGCACTGCAATACGGTTCTACAGACGGATATCTCCCCTTGCGCGAAATGATTTCCCGTCACACGAACCGTATCGGTATCGGAGTCAATGCCAGTAATATCCTGATCACCTCTGGCTCGCAACAAGCACTCGATTTACTCGGTAGAATCTTCATCAATAGAGGTGACCGTATATTAGTCGAACAGCCCACCTACCTGGGTGCATTACAGGCATGGAATGCTTATGGTGCCGAATATGTCCCTGTGCCTTGCGACGACTATGGCATGAATACCGATGCTCTGGAAGAAGCCCTGCGCACGGGTCCAAAATTCATTTACGTTCTGCCAAATTTCCAGAACCCTACCGGTGTTACCCTTTCGCTTGAACGCCGGCATAAACTGGTTGAACTTGCCGATCGCTATGGTGTACCCATCATCGAAGACGATCCGTATGGTCAACTTAGGTACGAAGGTGAAAACCTTCCAGCAGTCGAGTTGATCGATGCCAATATCCGCGAAAAGAACGGCCACTATACCGGCAACGTGATCTACCTGAGCACATTCTCCAAGATACTCGCTCCGGGTATCCGCCTTGCCTGGGTGATCGCTCCAACTGAGGTGATTAACAAACTCATCACAGCAAAACAAGGGGCTGATTTGCACACAGCCACTTTCAACCAGATCGTAGCCCACGAAGTGAGTCAACACGGTTTTCTTGATAAACACGTTACGCTTATTCAGGACACTTATCGTATTCGCCGTGATACCATGCTCGAATCTCTCGAAGAGAACATGCCTGATGGTGTCACCTGGACTCACCCGCAAGGTGGGTTGTTCCTTTGGGCTACCCTGCCCGGGAATCTGAATACCACAGAGCTCCTGCCCGAAGCGATCAAGGAAAAAGTCGCGTTTGTCCCGGGTCCTTCCTTTTACGCAACCGGAGAAGGCCTAAACACAATGAGACTCAACTTCTCGTGTTGCAAACCTGAATTAATTAATGAAGGAATCGCCCGAATGGGAAAATTAATCAAGAAAAAATTGATGCAAGGTTAACCACTAAACAAGAACCCGACGATCTTCGTCGGGTTCTTGTTTAATTATTGATTTCTTGATTTCCACAATTTAAACTCCGCGAGGATGGATCCTCCGACAAATTCTCGCAGGATCGAATTATCAGGGATCAAGTCACTGGTGATCGGCAGGAACCATTCTAGCATGGCCAGCAAACGTTTGGCTTCGACGTATTCCATCGATCCATAAGGCACTTGCCTCAATAATGGTTCGACTAACGGCCGCAATGCTGAAAGCTCATAAACCAGAGCCGAATTGAACAACTTGTCGCCGTTTTCCTGGTAGGGGAAGATGTAATCCTTTTCTCCACGGGTAACCGAATCCCAGCGTTGAATGGTCTGTTGGGCGGAGTAGCCTCGTTCCCGTGCATCCCTGACAATACGGCGAATCAAACGGGTATCGGTCGTGGATATGCGGTTGTACCGATCAAGGTTTAATTGTGTGAGGCAGGATGCGTAGATCTTGAAAGTTGATGATGCCGGAATTTCCGGGAGTAATTGAGGATTCAGTCCGTGGATACCTTCGAGGATCAGTAGGTGGTCCTGACTGAGCTTGACCACTTCCCCTTTTTCTTGCCGCCCTTCTTTGAAATTGTAATGAGGCAACTGAACCTCTTCACCGGCGATCAAATGCTTCAGATCGACTGAAAGTTTATGCGTGTCCATGGCTCCCAGAGATTCAAAGTTGTATTGGCCATTTTCGTCTTTTGGAGTCTTTTCGCGGTCTACAAAATAATTGTCCATTTCCAGCGGATATGGCGAAAAACCCTGTGCCAGCAACTGGATCGCCAGACGTTTTGAAAAAGTCGTCTTCCCTGACGACGAAGGTCCTGCGATCAGGATAATTCGTGCTTCCTCGGAACGATCAGCAATATGTTGAGCAATATCCGCGATCTGTAGTTCATGCAAGGCTTCAGAGATTAAAATCACTTCACGCAGGTTCCCGGAAGAATTCGCGTCGTTCAAAGATCCCACAGACTCAATGCCAAGTCGTTCTAACCAATTGCCATACTGTCTGAATGTACTGAGTAATTTTGGATAGCTCGTTCTAGTTAAAATTTGCTTAGGAGAGTTACGCCGGGGGTAGCTGAGGATAAACCCATCTCCGGCCACATCCAGCGCGAACCACTTGATAAAGCTGGTCGATGGAACCATGTATCCATGGTGATAGTCCTGATGGTTGCCAAGCTGATACAGCACCAGATAATCTTTCTGGCGATATTTCAGAAGCTGAACTTTATCCTTTAAGCCTTTTCCCTCAAAATAGGCGATTGCATCCTTTATGGGGACAACCCGTTTCTTGATCTTGAGGTTGAGGTCAACTAACTCTTGCATGCGCTTTTGTAGCGCTTTTAACTCTTTCGGCGATAAAGGGGCTCGATCTGTGACTTCGCAATAATATCCCCCTGCTGAGACAGAATGATCCAGTTTCATCGAGTTATTCGGGAATATCTCTTCAAACGCGGCTTCCAGAAGAAACGTCGCAGATCGCCGATAGATGCGAGCACCGTCGTCATCAGCCATAGTCACCGGCCTGATCCTTGCGTCCATATCGATTTGGTAGGTTAATTCCCTCAATTCGCCATTAACGATGGCTCCCATTATCGGAGGATTATCCCATTCCGGCAGCATGCTAAGCAAATCCATTAATTTTCCACCGCGAGGCCCAGTATATACCCGCCCATCCGGTAAGACCAATTCAATCGTCTTTCTCGGGGAGTTAATTAATGTCATTTTTTCATCTTCATCATTTGTCAACATGGCACCCTCAAGAACTTTAGTATATCGTAATTATTTGGGTTAAGAAAGAACAGTCCTGCTCTTAGGAGACGCAGGACTGTTCATAAAACCCTCCGACTGTTATGGCGCAATCGTCAACAGTTGGAGATTTGGGAAATCATCAGGACCTAAAGATCCAACATCCAGTGTACTTGGGGTGAAGCTTGATAGCATCTGTTCCTGCGAGATACTTGCATCATTCCAGACCATGTCCATAATCCTGGTCTGATTGGTCACGCCATCCGCTCCGCCGCCAATTTTCCATTGCGCAGCTTCAGCTTGAACGTCGCGTACACGCCAGACACCCGGTGATGGATAACCATCTTGCGACATCACAATGGCCAAATATCCCCATGTGGATGGGTCACCTTCACCAAAAACGTCGCGAGGGACTCGAAGGGTGACAGTAGATTTGGATGTGTCTACAATAATCTTAAAATCTGCACCGTTGATTGCTTTTGGTTCAAGAGTAGACGGATCCGGAGAGTAAATTCCCGGAGTCCACCCTTCTGCCCAAACTACGTAATCCCAGCCATTGCCATTTGCCAAGGCTGCGTTACGGCCGGGAAGCAACAAGCGTGATCCAGTGCCAGTCCCGGGGTCCTTATCGACGTATACATCAAGTGTCTGAAGTGACAGATTATTCCCGGAATTCCATGAATTTGGGACTTCTCCCGCAAATTTGAATGTGAATGAGATATCGCTTTCACCAACGCCTACAGTGAACTCCGTTATGTCAAACACACCGGGAGTAAAGACTGTGTCGGTTGGGTATGTATACGATCCAGGACCGTGATCATCTCCGGTGGGATCGACCACATCCAGGATTGTGGTTATATTTCCCAAATCTGGAAGGATGATCTGCCCGGGACCACCATTAGGAAGAGCTTGCATATCGCGTAAGCCCGAACTGACCACCGCAGCTAATTTCATCACATCACCCGCTTGAAGATCACCAAAAACACTTAACGGCACGGCTACCTCGAGAATTGTACCCTTGATCGCTGAAGTGATTTCCGCCGTCCCCTTGATCCATGTCGTAGAGGTGGCAGTATAAAGCTGACCTTTATTGGCTTCCAGATTAATTTCAATCAGGTGAGATGCGTTAAACCCTAAAAGGAATGGATCTTCAGAATCGACAGATCTTAATGTAGCTCCATTCGATTTCTCCGCCTTTGGACCTAACACGTAGATGCCAACCGCACCATCTGCGATACTAGACCAGTCAGATTTTGCATTCATACGTATGTACAGATTCTTCGAGTCAACGCCGTAATAAAAGCCGCTGGCTACGTCATCCGATTTTGCCTGTGCGCCTCCCACAAACGGATAGTACGCCGCGTTATCCCATTCCCCTTCTCCAGCGCTGCCATCGATTGCAGGCGTGAATGATCCACTGAATTCCTGGTTGGCAGCCACAACCGCCTTCGCGATAATAGGTACTTTGAGGAAAGTCGGTACTGGCTGCTCCAGTGTCTCATAAACTTTGGCTAAGAGCGAGCGAAATCCTTCATCAAAGTAGGCGTCATTCCCAGAATCCTGGTCAGTTCCGTACCACCAGAACCAATCGGAGCCCTCTGCGAAATACATGTATTGAAATGCCTGCTTTAATGCTTCTTCTGAAGGGGGTGTGACTTTTCCCGACTCATATTGTGCCAGGAATTTTCGGGTTTTCCCAAGATAATTCCAGGCGGTCGTTTCCTCTGATTCTCCGATCCAGGTATCGTAGTTTTGACTGAACCAGGCTCCTGAGAAAAGCATCGGTAACGATTCTTGTTCAGGAAATATCGCCAGATATTCTGAAGGAGTTACTGTCTTGATCGATTTACTTTCAGAAAGCTCCTGATACAATGCGTTCAAGAAATCCTTGCCATCGTTCGGATAGTATTCCCAGGCATTTTCACCGTCTAAAATAATACTTACCAGGTGTGGACCTGTGGCTCCTTCCTTTTTGAGTTCAGCCCGGATGTTCTCGAGGCGCTTGATCACATCGGCTGCAGCTTCTTTTCCAGGAGTCTGTGAATAGGTAAAACCCAGTTTATCTGAAATGATCGAATCCCGGAAAACCATCATCACCTTGCCGCCCTTTACGGGACCATCCGGTCGACCTTCCACGAAGTATGGTCGGTAAAGTTGATCGGCTTGCAGAACAGTATCATTAGCATCACGTGTGAACGAACCAATTCCCAGTGAAGCAGCTAACTCCTGCTCCCCTGATGCCATCCAGGAATATCCGGTATTACTGACCAACGGGACAATATCCTGAGATACAGCTCCTTCAGCAGGCCACAGTCCTTTGGGTGCAACTCCGAAGGTCTGCTTGTAGATCTCGACACTTTGATTCAGTTGCGCGATTGCGTCTTGAACATAAGCAAATTGAGTAGGAAGTTCTGCATCGGGGTTACCTACCGCCGCTTCATTGGAGTTGTAGATCAAGGGCAAGATCGGGTGTGCCAAAGGAGTGGTGATCACCTCAATCTGGCCGGCTTCAAGCAACTGTTTATGAATGGGAAGCACTTCTGCCATGATTCTTTTAACTTCAGTAAAAAGGATTTCTTTGTCGGATTCATCAAACCCGTGATCCTTCTCGATCAATGTTTTCAAAGGCTCTTTCGCCCATTCATCCGGATCGATCCAGGCGAGGTTAAACCATATTTGAAGATCCCGAAAATCCTGTTCAGTGAAGGTTTCTACTGCTTTTGCGATTGCTTCATCGGTTGTACCGCCACGAAGGTCAAGTAAACGTTTGTAACCAGGATGAGAACGTATCATATTATCCCAGTTGGCATCGAAAAACCGTGTCAAGAGAAAAGTTTTTTGCTCATCGGTTAATTGAGAAGCCGGAACTTCCGAAAGCACCCAATACTCATCTTTCGCACCATTGTTTACATAATCATTAAGTTGATCGATGAGAACAGGAGTGAGGTTGAATGTAACATGTACATTTGGATACTTGGCAACTGTCGCTGCCATGTCATAATAATCCTTTGTGGCATGTACTCTTACCCAGGGACGTGTATAGTACCCATCTGCATCTTTGTAATACTGTGGTTGGTGCTGATGCCAGATCAGATTTACATAGAGGACATCCTCTGAACCGGTTGGCGCCGAAAAAACGGCCGTTGAGGTTAAAGCCTGTGAACATGCTCCCAACAAAAAAGTGGCCAGTACAAATACGGTAAACAGGCGATACTTAGGATTTTTCACCTTCTTGCCTCCTTTTTGGAAAAGAACCCCGATCGCATTCGTTCACGGGGTTCTTTGTCAGTTGAAAGGTTTCTATGAAACGGTCAAGGCTATCCTTTGACACTTCCCATGGTCAGACCGCTAATCAACCACTTGGAAGAATACAGGAAGAGGATCACTACCGGGATCATCACCAGTATGGAAGCCGCGGCGAATAATCCCCACTGAGTTTGGAATTGACCTTGAAGCCTTTGAATACCCAGAGTCCACGTTAGCAGACCTTCCTTGCTGCCGATCATAATACGGGCCATCAGATAATCATTCCAGGCTGTTGTGAAGTTGAAAAGAAAGACGATCGCCAAAGCAGGTGTTGATAACGGAAGCAAGATATACCTGAATGATTGCATCTGCGTGGCGCCATCGATCCTGCCCGCTTCCTCAAGGTCAATGGGGATGGTATCGTAATATCCTTTCAATATCCAGACACTGAATGGAACCGCTGAAACACAATAGGCAATCACCAGGCCCTTATACGATTGATACAACCCCAATTTAATGGCCAGAATATAGATAGGGATCATCAACATGGATGCAGGGATCATCTGGGTGGCCAGCAGGAATACCAGACCGACCGTGCGTCCGGGAAACTTCCAGCGAGAGAAAGCATACGCGGATGTTGCAGCCAGGATCACACCGATGATAGCCGTTGCGATCGTGATCGCAAGGCTATTCCATATCCATGTAAGGAATGGCTTTTCGAAAAGGACCACCCGGTACGATTCCCAGGTTGCATCCGGCGGTATGATCGACATATCTGTCGATAGCAATCGGTTCCCAGGACGTAGAGACACACTGAAAACTCGCAGCACAGGGTAGATTGCGATGAAACAGCAGACGATTAGAGTCAGATGGATCAGGATTCTTTTAAACGGAGAATCCCCGCGCCCACCATAGAAAAACGAGCGTTTTCTGCGTTTTGGTTCTTTTTCGATCATTACGCTATTGGTGCTCATGATTCGTATACTCCTTTCAGACTGCCGGTGTATTTTAGATAGAAAATGGCATAGATCAAAAGCAGGCCAAAGATAATAAACGCAAAGGCGGCAGAGAAACCGTAACGGCTATATTGGAACGCAGCTCTGAACAAGCCTGTGACCAGAATATCGGAGGATTCCAATTCATTCTGATTGATGAAGAAAGGAACATTGAAATTGTTAAATGTCCAGAAAGTTCCCAGTAGAATGGCGGGGGTCATCACAGGTTTTAACAAAGGCAGAGTGATACTGTTGAATTTTTGCCAATTTGTGGCGCCATCCATATCTGCTGCTTCATAATATTCACCCGAGATACTTTGGAGCCCTCCCAATAAAATCACCATCATAAACGGGATTCCCAACCAGATATTCGTCATACACATGGCAATAAAATTGGGAATTGGGCTGGACAACCATTGGACTGGTTGCAATCCCACAGTTTTTAGCAATATGTTGAAATAACCATATTCGAAGTTGAACTCGCCTCTCCACGCAAGAACTGCGATAACCTGCGGTACAGCCCACGGCAGGATTAACAATGTACGATAAATACCTTTCCCCTTCATTGGACGGTTTAGCAGTAGAGCAAGACCTAAGCCTCCCGCGACATGGAAAAACACGTTGACAAAAGTCCATAGCACGGTTTGTCCAAGCAACGGGAAGAACATTTTTTGTTTAAGGACTGGTTCGGTAAAAACCCGTACGTAGTTTTTAAACCAGATGAAAGAAGGATCTTTGAATGTCTTCAATGACATATTCGTCAATGAAAGACGGAACTCCCAAATTAATGGATAAACAACAAGAGCGACAAGGCCTACAACAGCAGGCGCTACCAACATGAAAGGAAGCGCATATTTGTACTTGAGAAGTTTCATCAAAACTAAATATAAAACTACCTCTAAAACGATCGTTCCAAGCAGGATATAAATTACTGTAATACCTACTTCGCCGAGGCTATTCAATATCACTTCCCATGTGATCATGAGCTTCCTCCAGGTGAACCTGTTTAACAATAGGCCGGGCCGTCTTACATGCCCGGCCTATTTACGATCAGGGGAAAATCGATACCCCTTAAAGCTTACTTACAAACTACTCCAAACCCGCGATACAAGTTTCAGCTGCAGCTTGTGCGTTGTTGGCAGCGGTGGTTGCATCCTCGGAATTGCCATAAACAGCGATCAGTTCGGGTTTGATGGCATCCCAGACACAGCGCATTTCAGTCACCGTGGGCATCGGAGTACCATAAGACATTTGAGCTGCTGAACCGGCAAGAATTGGATCGTCGGTAATCAGTTTATCAGAAAGGGCTTCGGTCAAGGCCGGCAGACGGGTCAGTTTGCTGACCATGTCAAGCTGGTTTTCCTTGTTGGTGGCGAAATTCATGAAGTCGACAACAACCGTCAGTTTGTCACCTTCAAGGCCCTTCGGGACCATGAAGAACACACCAGAGGTGTAGGGAGCAGGATATAAACCGGTGGAGGAAACCTGCGGGATTACTGCGACACCAAGGTTCTCGCCAAGGGCTTCTTTGTAACCACCTAAGGACCAGTCGCCATTGATGATCATGGCAGCTTTGCCCTCTTTGAACATCGAGTCAGATGTATCATAGTCTGATTCTGTCGGGATGATGCCATCGACGTACTTGATGTCGTGGAGGAACTGGAAGGTGTCGATCATTGCCTGGGTGTTCAAGGTCGGGGTGATACCATCAGCAGCGAAGACTTTACCACCGAAACCACCGAGCCAGGGAACGAACCAGAACGCTTCAGTCTGATTGTAGACGAGGAATTCTTTGTCAGGATTGGCTGCTTTGAATTCCTTGCCCATGGAGATCATCTCATCGGTTGTAGCAGGAGCTTTTTCGATGAGTGATTTGTTGAAGAGAATCATCAGGTGGTTACCATTGGAGATGGGAACACCCCAGGTCTGACCATCGGGGCTCTTGACTGCATCGGTGGCGCTGGTGACATATTTGGTCAGGTCAACAAGGCTGTCAACCGGCTGAATCAAGTCAGCAGAGGTGAAGGGGCCAAGATGATCACTGACAGTCCAGAGCAAGTCAGGAGCGGCGCCGGCGAGACTGGCGGTCTGGAAATCTTCGCGCAGAGTCTCGACGTCTTTGTTAACAACAGTAAAAGTTACATTCGGGTGCAGGGCTGTGTAAGCTTCGCACAGAGCCTGAACATACTGTAAACCACCATCAGTCTCGCCTTCCTTGGTCCACAGGGTTAATGCGATGGGATCAGAGGGGAAAGCGGGTGCAGCTTCAGTGGTTTCGACGGCGGCTGCTTCAGTGGTGACAACAGGAGCCGTGGTTGCTGCAGGGGTAGTGCCACAAGCAGCAAGGGTGAAAGCAAGGACCAGTACGAGACTGATCAGGGGGAACAACTTCTTAGCCATATTTCTCTCCTTTTAAAAAATTTGTTTCTCAGTTTCCTGAAGAAAACACATAGATAGGTTGAAAAAATTAACTACGCATCACCTCCAATCGTCAACATTTTCTGCGCTTGAATGTAAGACTAACGATAACGCTTCGACAACAGCTCCCATGGCGGATGAACGTCGACCAAGGAGTGCAGTTGATATTCGCAATTTTCTAGAAGCCATTTTCAGACTGCGTTTTTGCACTGTACTGCGGATGGGTTGCAATAATAAATCACCTATCTGCGAAACCCCACCCCCGATGATAATAATGGATGGGTTAAATAAGTTAACTAAACCCGCGATCGCGGTTCCCAGATGTGCGCCAGCTTCCGCAAGAATCTGCTGAGACACCAGGTCGCCACTACACGCCGCGGCGATCACATCTGATGATTTTATTTTTTCGACAGGATGGATCGACACCAACTCGGTGCGCTGACCCTTGCGGACTAACTCGATCGCGCGGTTGGCTACCGCATTGCCACCAGCCATGGCTTCGAGGCAACCGCGGTTCCCACAAGAACAGAGCGGGCCATTTTCATCAATCGTGATATGACCAATTTCACCAGCCGATCCGGTCGCACCATGATATATATGCCCATCCAACAAAAGACCGGCACCGATTCCTCTCCCAACCTTAATATATGCCAGGTTATTTTGTCCACGACCGGCTCCGTAAGCCCATTCACCAATTGCGCCCAGTTCAGCGTCATTTCCAACGATCGTGGGAACTGACCACAAAGATTTGATATGGTTCTCAATCGGGAAACGATCCCATCCCGGCATAATCGGGGGTTCTGATACCATTCCTTCATTGAGCACAACAGGGCCAGGTACGCCAACGCAGATCGCTTTCAGATCTTTTACCGATAATCCCGAGCCTTCAAGTAATTCAGTGAGGTATTCATTCACCTGATCCAACACGATTCGAGGACCATCTTCTACATGGATAGGTTTCTCAATATCTCTGATCACATGAGCCGCCATGTTGGCTAAAAGCAATGTCACATGGGTAGCTCCCAGATCGACCCCCACCACAAAACCTCGGTCAGGATTAATCTCGAGGACGATAGGCTTTCTTCCTCCAGGATGGCTGCCCTCCACTTCATTTACGATCCCCATATCCTGAAGATCGTTAATGATCGAAGTTACCGCGGCTCTGGTTAAATTCAATTGTCGGGCTAATTCAACTCGGGAAATTCCATTTGGAGTAAAGCGGATTAAATCAATAACAGCATGTTTATTCAGATTCTTTACATTTTCTTTTGGACTTGCCCAAAAAAAAGTGCTCAATTCCGCCTCGTTTGAAAAGCAACAGTATATTCATTATAACGTTTTGAGTTTTTTTGTCAAGTAATTTAACAAATAATTACATAAAAGTAATTTATTTAACTAATTGAGGTCCGCGAGTACTAAACAGAATATTCATTTCGCCATAGTATAATTTTTAATTGTTCGCTTGGAGGAGTTTCATGGAAGAATGGCGTCTGATACGGTCTCCCTTTCTCGATGGGCATTTCAATATGGCTGTTGATGAAGCACTGTTGCTTTCGACTTTGCGAAATCAAACTCCCCCCGTCCTCCGCCTTTATGGATGGGAGCCTCCATGTCTGTCTCTGGGATTTTCGCAATCCGTCGCGGATATCAATAAAACCGCATTGCTAAAGAACGGCTGGAATTATGTCCGAAGGCCAACTGGAGGAAAAGCCATCCTCCACATCGATGAAATTACCTATTCTGTTTGTGCTCCTGTTGATTCCCCTTCTGTTAAAGGCAACCTGCTGGAAAGTTATCGACAATTGTCAAAAGGGTTACTGGCTGCCCTTGAGATTCTGGAAGTTAGAGCAACCGCGGACAAAGAATATGAAACAATGCAAACAGGACACAACCATCCAGTATGTTTTGAAGTCCCTTCCAACTATGAGATTACTGTTGCCGGTAAAAAATTGATCGGATCAGCCCAATCGCGCAAATACGGTGGAGTCCTGCAGCATGGCGCGCTGCCTCTGTCCGGAGACATAGCCAGAATAAATGATGTTCTGAGCTATCCCAATGAAGAAACAAGAAAAGAAGCCAGGCAAAGGATTTACCTCCATGCCACCACTCTTCAAGAAGTAATTGGCCGAATCATTCCGTGGAACGAAGCAGCAGAGGCGTGCGTGTCCGGCTTTGAAAATGCACTCGGAATCAGGCTCATTGATTCGAGTATAACCAACGAAGAACTGGCTTTAGCACAGGATCTTCTTCATTCAAAATATGAAGCGCCTGAATGGAACGATAAATGAAATCCATGATCGATCTATCACAAAAATTAAAACTGGTACAAATCTTGCTATGGTAAAGAAGATATTTAACATGTCCCTTCAAATATTGATCTGGTTCTTGGTAGCCGGAATCTTTGTGATGGCTGCGTCACGGTTGGTAACAGCCGTGGCCTCAAAAGGTATGGTCTACGACTCAACAAAGGTTCCAGCGAGCAAAGTAGCGATCGTTTTCGGCGCAGGGTTGCAACGGGATGGTTCACCTTCTCCTGTTTTGCGTGATCGCGTGGAAACTGCCGCGAAATTGTATCTGGATGGAAAGGCGCAAAAGCTTTTAATGAGTGGAGATAACCGGTTTATCGATTACAACGAACCCGGAGCCATGAGAGCCTATGCCATGAGTCTTGGTGTGCCAGAAGAAGACATTGTGCTGGATTATGCAGGTCGCCGCACCTACGATACCTGTTACCGGGCAAAATACATCTTTCAGGTAGACGAAGCGATTCTGGTCACCCAGAGCTACCACCTTCCCAGGGCATTGTTTATCTGTAACCAGATTGGCGTAAAGGCAGTTGGTGTATCAGCCGACCTCAGAGTTTACATGAACTCGTCACTGTTCTCCTGGAACGTGCGTGAATTACCAGCTTCACTCGTCGCGTTATGGGAAGTACTGATCAGCCATCCTTTGCCTGTAATGGGTGATGTTGAACCAATCTTTCGGGAACAAAAAAAGTGACAAAAGGAAAACAACACTGATGGAACGTGGAAAAGCACTACAAATCGTAAACCAATACGTAAAAAACCAGAGCTTGATAAACCACATGTTATCGGTCGAAGCAGTAATGCGCTATTACGCGGAAAAAGAAAATGCTGATGTCGATTTGTGGGGAATTACCGGCCTTTTACACGATTTTGATTGGGAGGTACACCCTAACCCAGAACAGCATCCGAGTGAAGGGGCTCCCATTTTGCGCGATTTGGATGTTCCTGAAGTGATCATAAAAGCGATTCTCTCACACGGTAGCCTGGCAGGCTTTTCCCGCGAAACAAGGATGGAAAAAGCCCTCTTTGCTTGCGATGAGATTACCGGTCTGGTTACTGCGGTGGCATTAGTAAGACCATCACGTTCACTTTACGACCTTGAAGCCAGTTCGGTAAAAAAGAAATGGAAAGATAAAGCTTTTGCGGCCGGAACAAACCGGGAAGAAATGGAAAAAGGGGCTGCTGAATTCGGAGTACCACTCTGGGAGCATGTGGATAACGTGATCCATGCTATGTGCAGAATTGCCAGTCAATTGAATCTTGAAGGCAATCTTTCATCGCCGACCGTTGAACGGTTGTAATTTACAGGAGGTAAAAATGACACTAACCGGAAAAGGAATGTGGATCTGGCAAATTCCAAATTGTGAAAACGGCTCTGCTGCTAAGATCGCCTCGCTTGCTTATTCAGGTGGTTTTTCACATGTGTTGATCAAGATAGCAAATGCCACGAAAGCATATAACTACAACAAAACCACTGGCGAAGATTACATTCCTGCAGTTGTGTCAGCATTACGGGCCAAAGGGATCGGAGTGTGGGGCTGGCATTATGTCTATGGTTACGAACCAGCTGGCGAAGCTGCGATTGCCATTTCTCAAATAAAGAAGTATGGCATGGATGGATATGTCATCGATGCTGAATCTGAATATGAATCAAAATCAATGACCACCGCGGCGAGCACATATATGACAGCCTTACGCAAAGGGTTACCTTCAACACCGATCGCTTTGTGTTCATTCAGGTGGCCTACTTATCATCCCAATTTCCCCTGGACCACCTTCTTAAATAAATGTGATTACAACATGCCACAGGTTTATTGGATGAGCTCGCATAACCCAACAAACCAACTCAATCGCACATACACAGAATTCAAAGCAATTACTCCTTTCCGACCTATAATCCCGACCGGTCCGGCGTTCTCTGAGAATGGTTGGACTCCTACATCGGATGACCTATTGGGCTTTTTTAAAGCAGCAAAATCACTGGGAATGACAGGAGTCAATTTCTTTAGCTGGGACGATTGTCGGGCGAAACATCCAACATTATGGTCAACCATCACTGGTTATTCCTGGCCATGGACGCCCGTTACACCGATAAACTCCTCGACAGATGAAGATATTACCATCAGGTTTATCAGAGCAATAAACAGTCATGATCTGGATACGATCATGGCTCTATACACCTCAAATAGTGTCCATATCGATGCGGATAGCACAATTCAGGGAACAGCAGCAATCCGTTCTTGGTATTCAGATCTCCTTACAAACAAACTTCCTTCAGTGAAGTATAAACTTGGCAGGAACACAACCACGGGGACGACTCGTCACATGCAGTGGACAGCCACCTCGACCAATGGCACAGTAAACGATGGGAATGATACATTCGGTCTCGTCAATGGGAAAATCGCTTACCACTATACTTTCTTCAATATTTCTTGATAAAGCGTACACAAAACAAGGGATTGTCTAAAACCAATCCCTTGTTTGTTTAATGATGGTAATTATTTGAAGAGATCTTCCTGTTTGTACTTTTTCTTTGATGTTTTCTTTTCCGGTACATCATGCCCAATTTCAGTAAATTCAGCTAAGTGGGTCACATTTATGGCAAAATCATCAGGACGCAGATCAAAAAGTTTCTTTGAGGAACTGGATCTCTTTCCAACAGGAATAGCATCGATTCTCATCCCTTTAGCAACACTTTTACGTAGAAATACCGTAAACTGTTGATTCTTTTTCCCATAAATCAATCCAATCAATTGCGTTTTTGGCGCCAGTTTGCCAATTATCACTCCCTGACCATACCGCTTTTGAAGAGGAAATTCCGCTTCTGGAATACGCCAACCAGTTCCATCGCTTGCCAGGAATTCCAACTCCTGTTTGCCATGCAAAGCAGTGAAACTAACTACCTGGTCCCCTTCCGCAAGCTTGATTGCGTTCACACCAGCAGCGACCAGTCCCATGCTTCGAACTTCTTCAGCAGAAAACCGAATTGCCAGGCCTTTCCGAGTTGCCACTAAATATTCCGATTCATTTGTTGTTATCCTACACTGACATAATTCGTCATTCTCGTTGACTTTTACGAGGATGAATGTTTGGGAAGAAGGTCCCGGCAATTCACTAGCATCGCTCTTTTTAATCAATCCCTCCCTGGAAATTGTGACGATCTTATGGTTTGACTTGGACCGATCTTGCGGTAACGAAAAAATTTGGATTGGTTTTTCATTTTCCGCAAAAGTGGTAAGTCTATGTATATCCACTCCCTCTGTCTGGCTCTCCACGACAGGGATCGTGTGAACCGCGAGGGCTGCGCATTTCCCCATCTGGGAAACAATATAGAGGGTTTGATGTGAGTCCATTCTCGCTGCTAGAATTGGCGCTTCTCGCCCGCTCAATTTTGGAGCTTGATCCTCGTGTGTCCTAAATAACTTATTATCCTGAGAGATTCCCACCCACGTGACCTCGACCGGTGTGACATCCTGCACGGTCAAGAGTTCATGAGCCTCTTTTCCCTCTTTTAAAGACACGATCTGAGTACGTCTTCTGTCCTGATACTTTTCACGCACCAAACTCAATTCTGTTGCTACTTGTTGGCGAATTTTTTTCTGTGATTTTAGCAACGCCTGTAACTCTTTGATCAGGTCGGCAACTTCTTTATATTCCAGTTCGATCTTTTTCCGTTCCAGCGCAGCCAGACGCTTCAAAGCCATATCTAATATCGCCGTAGCCTGGATGGCTGATAATTTAAACTTTTTCATCAATTTAATCTTTGCCTGGTCGCTGTCGGCAGAAGCCCTGATCGTTTTGATTACTTCATCCAGGTTGTTTATTGCTATACGCAATCCTTCCAGGATGTGGATACGTTCTTGAGCTTTACGAAGATCAAATTCACTTCGCCGCCTGACAACTTCAATGCGATGCTCAAGATACACCTTCAATGCCTGTTTAAGCGACAAAAGGTGAGGTTCACCATTTACGAGTGCCAGCAAATTAATGCTGAATGTGACTTCAAGCGGAGTTCGTTTATAAAGCCTTCGTAAAATTTCGTCCACATCCGCTGTTTTACTCAATTCGATCACGATGCGCATCCCCTGCCGGTCGGATTCATCCCTCAGATCGGTAACTCCGTCCAGGTTTCCTTCTCTGGCTAATTCTGCAATTCGTTCGATCAGCAATGTCTTGTTTGTCGAATATGGAATTTCGTGGATGATAATTCGGTTCTTTCCGTGAGTCATTTCCTCCAGGCTTACCCGCCCACGCAGAGTAATCTTTCCTTTTCCGGTGGCGTAAGCTGGCTGTAGTTCATTTTGATCAAACTGCTGGATTATGATCCCGCCTGTCGGGAAATCCGGCCCTTTGATGTATTTCATCAATTGACCAATGGTCACATCGTCAATCTTTTCCCAGCTCTCAAGCAGGAAAAGCGATGCATCGATCACCTCAGCCAGGTTGTGCGGAGGAATACTGGTTGCCATTCCAACCGCAATTCCACTGGCTCCATTGATCAACAAATTGGGAACCGCAGAGGGAAGAACAAGTGGTTCATTAAGAGAATCGTCAAAATTTCGCGTGAAGTCGATTGTGTCTCGATCTATTTGAGCCAATAGATCTTGAGAAAATGATGTTATCGTGGCTTCTGTGTAACGCATGGCAGCCGGTGGGTCTCCATCAATGCTGCCAAAGTTCCCCTGCCCGTTTACCATCGTGTAGCGTAACGAAAAATCCTGCGCCATACGAGCCAGGGATTCATATACCGCCTGATCGCCGTGCGGATGATACTTCCCCAGCACTTCACCCACGATTCTGGCTGACTTTTTCGTCGTGGAATCTGGTCGCAAACCCATATCATACATAGCGTACAACAAGCGACGCTGAACCGGTTTTAGACCATCTCTCGCGTCTGGTAACGCCCTTGCCACGATCACGCTCATCGCATAATCCAGGTAGGATTGCTGCATCTCGTGATCGATATCCACTTTTTGAATCATACCCATATCCATAATCATCTCCATTACCCACGTTCTTTGTAGCTAAAAGTCAACCCTTATCTTACGAAGTTTCTGGGGCCGAGTCAATAAAAAACCCCGAGAAGTTCACTCTCGGGGTAAATTGGGTTTATACCTCTTACTCAGCTAACGGTGTTTGGTTGGTTTCTGTAGTGTCAGCGCTATCAGCTTTAACCTTTTCAGCCAATGCTGCTGCCTCGGCTGCTTCAAGGGCAGTTTCGACATGCTTCTCCCCAAACCGACCATGGACAAAACCCGTTCCAGCAGGGATGAGCTTTCCGATGATCACGTTCTCTTTCAGACCGAATAACGGGTCTCCGCTCGAGGCGATGGCTGCCCCAGCCAGCACTTTGATTGTATGTTGGAAGGAAGACGCGGAAAGCCAGGAATCCGTCGTCAAGGAAGCTTTGGTAACACCCAAAAGAATTTCAACAAATCGTGCTGGTTGTTTCCCTTCAGAAATCAATTGCTCATTTGTCTGTTTGATCTCCAAACGGTCCACCACATCCATAGGCAAATATTTGGAATCGCCCGGCCGGATGACCTGGACTTTACCCATCAGCTTTCTGATGATAACTTCAAAGTGTTTATCATTAATGTTCTGACCTTGAGCACGATACACTTTCTGAATCTCGGTCATCAGGTACATCTGAGCGGCATCGCGTCCCTTGATCTTCAAGATCGTGTGGGGGTTGATCGAACCTTCGGTCAGCGCTTCACCAGCTTCAACATTCTGTTCATCGTGGATGATCAGGCGTGAGGTTGAAGGAATTTCATAGTCTTCAGTCTCACGTTGCTCATAACTGACGTACACTTTGCGTTTCTCAACACGCACGCGACCATTATGTTGGGCATTGATCTGAGCATCACCCTGACTGGCGATTACATCGCCAAGCGCGATTTCAGTGCCATCCTTGGCAATGATGTCCCAACCTTCTGGAACCTCATACTCATCTGAGGTCATCGCGGAATGTTCAACACGAACCAGTTTCTGTTCACCGCTGCGTTCTGTCTGCATGATCTTCGCCACACCAGAGATGCGGGTGATCACTGCCTCACCTTTCGGCATACGGCGTGCTTCAAATAATTCTTCCACGCGTGGCAAACCTGTGGTGATATCACCACCAGCGGCAACACCGCCGGTATGGAAGGTACGAAGTGTCAACTGTGTACCAGGTTCACCAATGGATTGGGCAGCCACAGTACCTACTGCCGCGCCCATGGCAACCAACTTACCGCGACCGAGATCCATGCCATAGCACTTGGCACAAATACCATGAATCAGATTGCAGGTCATTGGTGAGCGCACATACACATCTTCAATTCCAGCATTGATCACTTTGCGGATCAGGTCATGGTCTAGCATCTCGCCAGCTTCTGCGATTATCTCACCCGTCTTGGGATTGACGATACGACCAGCGGTCAAACGCCCATACAGGCGTTCGGCCAATTTCTGGCCTGCGACATCATCCGCTTTGTGAATCCAGATACCTTCAGTGGTACCGCAATCCTCTTCGTTGATGATGATGTCTTGCGCAACGTCCACCAGACGGCGGGTCAAATAACCAGCGTCAGCAGTACGGAGCGCGGTATCAGCCAAGCCTTTACGAGCGCCGTGTGTAGAGATGAAGTATTCGAGCGCGGTCAGGCCTTCGCGGAAGTTTGATTGGATTGGCAAGCTAATGATACGCCCGGCAGGGTCAGCCATCAAACCACGCATACCAGCCAACTGCGCAATAGGTCCAAAACCGCCTTTTGTAGCTCCAGAGTTTGCCATCACTGACAGGTTGCCGTTCGGATCCATGTACTTCTTGACGGCCTCACCCACCACACCGGTGGTTTGTTGCCAGATTTCGATGACGTGCTTGTTGCGTTCCTGTTCGTTCAACAAACCGCGGCGGAACTGCTTGTTGACCTTTTCTACTTCTTCTTGCGCCTGTTCCAGAATCTGTTCCTTTTCCTTCGGAACGCTGATATCGGAAACAGCAATGGTTGTACCCGACTTCATGGCATATTCAAAACCAATATCTTTAATGTGGTCGGCAACTTCGGTAGTAACATCTTCACCACAGAGTTCGTAAACATCCGCGATCAAGTTCTTGACGCCTGTTTTTTCAAGGGTGCGGTTGGTAAACTGAACTTCCGCGGGAAGAATTCTATTGAAAAGAACACGGCCCACTGTGGTCTTGATACGTGTTTTTATTGGTTCGGCCAGACGTTCGTTCTTCTCATTGAAGTAGGTCTGCATATAAACAGTGATATTTGCATGAATATCCACCTGACCTAACTGGTAGGCCATTTCTACTTCGTCGATATCGACGAAATTGCGGCCATCTCCTGCGTGCTTTCGATCATCGGCCACAGTCAAATAGTAGACACCCAGGACCATATCTTTCGACGGGCTGATGATTGGTTCACCATCAGCGGGTTTGAGCAGGTTCTTGGAAGACAGCATTAACGTTCTGGCTTCCTTGACTGCTTTTTCAGAGAGCGGTACATGCACGGCCATCTGGTCACCATCGAAGTCCGCGTTGAACGCGGTGGTCACTAACGGATGCAACTGGATGGCGCTTCCCTCGATAAGAATCGGTTCGAAAGCCTGGATACCCAGACGGTGAAGAGTCGGGGCGCGGTTCAATAAAACCGGGCGATCTTTAATGACCTCTTCCAAAACTTCGTAAACTTCCGGTCGACCGCGTTCGATGAATCTTCGGGCACCCTTGACATTAGCGGTATAACCGCGTGAGACAAGCCGTGAAATTACGAACGGTCTGAAGAGTTCCAATGCCATGGTCTTGGGGAGACCGCATTGATAAAGTTTTAACTGGGGGCCAACCACAATTACAGAACGACCTGAGTAATCAACACGTTTACCCAGCAAATTACGGCGGAAGCGGCCTTTCTTACCCTTCAGCATATCGCTAAGTGACTTGAGTTCACGACGACCGCGGCGGGATAATGCCTTTCCTCGTTGTGAATTATCGATTAAAGAGTCAACAGCTTCCTGAAGCATACGCTTTTCGTTACGTACAATCACGTCAGGAGCGCCCAACTCAAGCAATCTCTTCAAACGGTTGTTGCGGTTGATCACACGGCGATACAGATCATTCATGTCAGAGGTAGCAAAACGACCGCCGTCCAATTGGACCATTGGGCGTAACTCCGGAGGAATCACCGGCAGCACGGTCAGGATCATCCATTCTGGATGATTCCCGGAGCGACGGAAAGATTCAACCACCTTCAAACGGGTGGTCGCCTTCTTGCGTTTTTGCTTACTCTTTGATGTGCGCACTTCGGTCCATAGGTCTTCGGACATCTTATCGAGGTCCAGGCGACGTAAAATATCATAAAATGCTTCCGCACCCATATCCGCACGGAACACGTTGCCCCAGCGTGACTTCAGCTCACGATAACGGCTCTCGCTTAAAAAAGTGAAAGGACGAAGTTCCTGTAGTTCATCACGTGTATGTGAATTCTGATCTTGCGACTCGCTTGATTGATCCTCAAGCTGGTTGCGTAGAGCTTCCATAGCTTCTTCAGCTTCAGCCTTGACCTGTTCGATGTTCATCTTCAATTGCTCAATGTCGCGAGACATTTCGTTTTTGAACTCGGTTTCGATCTCTTCAAGGCGTTCTTTGACTGCTTTTTGTACACTGGCAATGTGATCTGCGGAAGCGACATCGCCAGCTTCAGCGATGGTAAGGCTGGCAGTCTCGAACAATACTTGTTTCTTCAGTTTTTGACCAAGCTGTTCGGATAATTTCCGTTCGATCGATTGCCCTTCCTGGATAACAGGTTCCAGGCGGGTAGCAATCTGCTCCTCGGCACGGGATTCAATGTCTTTTTTCCGCTGGGTGTACTCAGCGATCTTCTTGTCCCGGCTCTGTTTGACTTCAAGGATCTGCATATTGATCTGACTGGCGCGTTCACGCTCAGACACATTAATTTCATCTTCAAGGCGTTTCAATGCCTTCTGACGGGCATCATCATCGACAAAAGTGACGATATACTGGGCGAAATATAGTACACGGTCGAGGTTTCGGCGGGAAATGTCCAGCAGTAAACCTAAATAAGAAGGAATACGGCGGGTGTACCAGATATGCGCTACCGGAGTAGCCAGCTCGATATGACCCATTCGCTCACGACGAACGGATGATCGCGTTACTTCAACACCGCACTTATCGCAAACGATTCCCTTATAACGGGGATTCTTATATTTACCGCAATAACATTGATAATCACGAGTTGGTCCAAATATAGCTTCGTCGAAAAGACCATCTTTTTCAGGGCGCAGCCGCCTGTAATTGATCGTTTCAGGTTTCAAAACTTCACCATACGACCAACTTTTAATCGTTTCAGGGGATGCCAGGTTGATTCGGAGAGCTACCAGACTTTTTGTTTCCACTAAATGCCTCCTTGAAAGGAACCCTCAAGCATTAAACACACAATCAGCGCATAGAGTTGTTTTCTGCGCTGAACAAATCATCGCAAATCCGCAAAAATTTCATGCGACTGAAAAGTATACCACGAAATTGTCAATAAAATACAGTAATTTTCATCTATTCTTTGAAACTTGCTGGATTGGCACAATCAGAGCGAATGTGCTTCCCTTCCCCAACGCACTTTCTACTGTTACCTTTCCATGATGGCGGTCTGCAATCGATTTGACGATCGAAAGACCCAACCCAACGTTCTTACCTTTTTTACCATCCTTTGTTGAATTTTTCTGGACCTTTTCGAAAATCGTAGGTAGATCAATCGGCGCAATCCCAGGACCGTGATCCTGAACTTCAAATTTTACCATCTCATTATCGCGAGTCAGACGTAAATGTACTTGTCCATTGATCGGCGAAAACTTAATTGCGTTGTCCAATAAATTTACCAAGGCTTGCAGCAGAAGCGCCTTATCAGCGTCGATCTTCAAATCTTGTAAGGAGGTCAATTCACGCATTAATTGAATTTTACGTTGCGTAGTCAGTGGCTGAACCTGGTTGATCGCGAGATCCAAAAGGTCAAGCGGTGATGCTTTTTCCACCCGCAATTCGATCCCGGCTTCGATCCTTCCCAGGTCAAGTAGATTATCGACCATATGGGTCATTTTATCCAGGTTCTCCACGATCTTGGTAGTGTATTCCTTTTGCTGCGCGTTCATTTCTCCCACCATCGGCAACATCGATACGTACCCTTTTAATTGTCCCAGCGGATTGCGCAAATCGTGGCTCACCGTTGTTACAAAATCCGATTTTATCTTTTCCAATTCCTTGTAATCGCTAACATCGTGCAGGACGCATACTTTACCGATTTTCTTGTTATCCAACTCAACAGGGGAAATGCTTACCATGTAAGTCCGTCCATTTTCAAGATCAATCTCATTCGAGGATAATTCCTTGGAAATCACCCTGTTCAATAAATTACCCAGCGATTTGGATCCGATCGACTTGGCTTCGAAAAAAGTCTCTCCCATAGACGAAACCAGACCAGGGATGTCATCTGCTGCGTGGTTACTGGTCAATACCTGGCCTTCATTATCCACCAACAGAACGGGGTCAGGGGTGGAAGCCAGAACAGATTCAAGGCGTTGTTTTCCGCTTTCAGCTTGCAGATAGAGTCTGGAGTTGGTTACAGCAAGTGTTACCTGGTTCGAAAGCGTGTTGAAGAAACGAATCTCACTTTCAGAGAATCGATGCGGTTCAGCATACCCCACCCATAAAGCTCCAAGGTAATCGCTTCCATCCCGGATGGAAGTACCGAGCATTTCCGCGGGTATACTGGCGCCTTTTGGAATGCCCATTCGCTTCAACCTTGCCCTGGACGGGATCACCAACACCTTTTCTTGCTGCATCATGTCAAGCAGGTTTTGATCCATCACTTGATAATCTTGAGATAAAGGACCTTCAGCATAGACCTCCGTCTCTCCATCGATTCCATTATGGGGATCCGACAGCAAAACAAGGCGGGCGGAGTCCGCGCCAAAGGATAATGCAGCATTGAGAATGTGCTCAGCCGCTCCCTCGATACTCAAATTCGAAGCCACTCCCTGGGAGACTTCCAATAATCTATCGAGCTCATCCAGCCTTTCCTTCAGACTGACACGCATCTGTTCGAATGCAGAACTCAACCGACCAATTTCATCTACACCTTTTGGTGTGATGGATGTATCGAGACTACCTTGAGCAATACGGCTTGCCTGGTTTGCCAACGTGACTAATGAAAAAGTAACAGTACGCATCATGTATCGCAGTAAGAAATACGCGATCACCGAAAAGAGCACAGAAACGATTAAAAGCGGAATGGCAATTTTTAATGCCAATTCCTGGGCGGTACTGGCCGGCATACTGACGATTACATTCCAGTTCTTTTCGCCAATCGGTTCCTTATAGATCAATTGCCGTGTCCCCGTACCATTGATTTCATCAAAAAAGGAGGTTCCCTCAGGGATCGTGCCAGTGTACGTAGTCAATAATTGGGTTGCGTCAGAGTCATAAAGTATGATGTTGTTTTCATCAAGTATCAAGCCTTGCCCCCCCTGTTGGCTGATGAGCTCCAGCGCCTGGACAGCGGGTTGTGAGAATATGTTTTCATCCAGGTCGGTTCTGGCCAGTAAGACTCCTTTAGCCAGACCATATTCATCAGGGATGGCCGCCAGAAAGGATAATTGAACTCCAGTGGATGTCCCCATTGAAGACACCGCGTAGAATTGCACGCTGACCCCATTAAGCGCTAATTTGATACCAGCTTCCTCTTCGCTGCTTAGGATTAATTGAGAAGCGGCATTGAGTGGATATCCAGTGATCGGTGTTCCCGTCAAATCAAACAGGTAAAGCTGTTTGAAAAATGGCGCGGACCTTAATCTTTGTTTCAGAAATTCGTTCGCTTTATCCTTCTTGTCCAAAGGGATCTCTAAAGTGACAATATCTTTAAGCAGGCTTTGCCCGGTCTCTTGAATATAGGGGATGTTTTCAGCGGCTGCATCCGCGGCAGACTGTAACTGGTTCCTTACCATCGTCCTTGCCGCCTGCCCTGCCACCGCCCAGTCTGCGATAGAAAGCGTGATCAGCAAGATGGCTACCATTGGCACTGTTGTCGTCAGGATTCGCGCCTGTAAGCCTGATTCACTTGGACTTGGCCGAAATAGCTTGAACTGCACCCAAAGAGCTGATCGCTGAAGCGCGAATACCTCACACAATAAACCGGCGACAATTAATTGGATCCCATTTGTCACAATCAAAATCCAGGATTGTGTGAAACTGTAATCTAAACGTGCTGCCAGTGAACCATTGGTACCAAAAAAGGTGCTTACCAAATATATTGGTGTTGAGAATAGAGCGATGAGCACCGCCGCGCCCAGGGGATGCCTCAGTAACCTGAAAAATAAAGTTCGGTAATCTTGCCGAAGCGCGATTGCCAATAGATACCCGATTGCTGCTGACTCAAGTGGTGAGAAAACCGAATGCGTGTTAAACAGTGCGTTTACCAGACCACCGATCAGCCCAACAATAGTCGCCGGCCAGGCTCCCAATAACCCGGCTGCCAAAACAAGGGGGAGTGCCGAGAAGAAAATAACCTGCGGTGTCGAATTATCCCTGGGAACGTTTGGTAGTGGCAGGGATTTTTCCCATGGCAGATTGAATCCTAAGAAGACGTTAGCCCCCACCGCCGCCAAGATTAGGAGCACAAAGATCAACCAAAAATGCTTGATCTGCTTATCTAATTTTGATTTTTGTAAAAACCAGAGGAGAAACGCTGCCATGATGAACCAGCCAATCCAGCCAAGAAGGTGGTACGGCAGGTCAATGTAAGGCGGCGTGTCAAACAGAACAATATTCACCATTGGTTTTATATGTTGAATTTAATTCGGTATCTCTACCTCGTTATCCAGTTTTTTCCAGGCCATCGTGTAATAGAAATGATTTCTGTGTTTGATGGGTATACTTTTTACGCGTTGCTTTAAACTCTCTTCAAGCTGATCAGCTTTATTAAAGCACTCTTGTGAATATGTAGCGCGATTATTCATATCCTGTTTTTTTATCTCGTCTATTCCTTGTAGGAATTGCGCTTCGAGTTCCTGAATATCCGTCCCAAACACTTTAATCCTGCTCTGATAATCTTTGATCACTTCGCGGTGTAAAGTCTCATGCCGCCAAAACAATGCTGATTCATCGAATACTTTCTTAGGAGATTTATAACCTGCCGGGACACCTGAATCAATCCATACGGGTTTGAAAGTGGAAATACATGGCGCCGCGGTTCCTGTAAGCCAGTGGGTATTCCTTTCATGATTTAGCTCAGAAACCATCGATCCAGCGGTTTGGCTGGTGCGGATAGGACCAAAACCGGCATGCATGCACACATCCGCTCCGGTCAATCCCTTTCCGGGAGTGAAACCTTCTTGGATGGACTTGTTGTGTGTGCGTAAAATTGCCATCATATCAGCAGTGGTTAATTTTCCCTTCTTCATTCGCAACTGATCCATGGTGCAGCTTTGACGTTTACGAGCGTCAGCGAAAAAGGTAAAAATCGGATCTGAATAATCACGCCGGAAGTTGAACTTTTCCTTCGATTTGCACCAACCCATATCAATAGCATGCTGAACCAGGTTCGCTGATGATCGATCCCACTTATCTTCGATCGTCAAGCCATTCGAGATCGAGCGAACATCAGTGACTTTTTCAGCAACCCACTCGCGCCCAGCCGTTTCAAGGACCCAGGCGTCTTTCTCGTCGCAGATCAAATAGCTGTTGTGATAGTAAAAAGCATGCGAATAACCACAGTTTCCCCCCTGCCCATAGGTCTCAAGTAAACTCACAATAACATTCAACGCCTCTTCCGCGTTTTTAGATCGTTCCAATGCCAGACGCAGGAAATCCATTCCGATCAGTCCAGGTTCCTTGTTATACCGTTCTCTGGTAAATACTGCTTCATTTCCAATTGTCACCCCGAACTCATTTGAACCCATTTCGGCGCCCCAGATCCAAAAAGGCTTCGAGAGAAGCACCCTGTAGGTTTTCTCCACTTGGGGAATTTCAATGTAAGTACACTTAACCATCGAGCCAGCTTCATGAGTTGCTGCTGGAATGATCACGATTTCATGAGCTTCGTTTGGATCTCGATCGGAATTCTTCGCAAAAAGAACTACACCATCCTTAGTTGAGTTGCCAAGAGCGACAAAAGTATCACACATTGAATAAAACTCCTGACTTACGGATTCTACAATGCTTAATTGCGATCGTAACGATCTTTCTTATTATCGCTTATTTATCTAAACCAGGTCAAGCAGTCTTTTTGCTTCCTGCAGAACTTGAGAAATGGTTTTCCCATCCGAGTTGATGATCTTTGCATCCTTAGCTGGTTTTAATGGTGCCACCACACGGGAGGAATCGATTTCATCCCTCCTTTTTATCGACGCGAGGATTTCATCAAAATTAGCATTTTCGCCCCTGCGCTTGATCTCCTGGCTGCGACGACGGGCTCGTTCTTCCGCCGAAGCGTCAAGGTAGATCTTTAATTCGGCTTCCGGAAAAACTACTGTTCCAATATCGCGTCCAACCATGACAACATTACCCCGACTACCGATCACACGTTGCTGTTCGGTCATCGCTTTGCGAACACCGGGATATGCCGATACTTTTGATACATTACTATCGATTCTTGGCTCGTGTAATTTCCAGGTGACGTCCACTCCATCAAGCAATACTGTGTATTTTCGGCCATCCTGAACTTCAGGAGGTTGAACATCAATATCGATCTTCCCTGCCAGCTCGGTAACCTTCTCTTCATCATCAACGGAACTTAACTCATCTAGCGCTGCCAGTGTAACTGCACGATACATCACCCCGGTATCGAAATATAAAAACTTTAAGTCCTGGGCTAGTTTTTCCGCCAGGGTCGATTTTCCAGACGCGGCTGGCCCATCAATTGCTATGATCTTTGGTAACGACATCATTCCTCTTTAATTCAAGATTAGTGCTCGGTAAACAAGTCGTTTCGTGCCCAGAAATTCAGCATCGTTGTAATCGTTGGTGAGTTACGGGAAACGAACCACTTGATCCATTCCGAGGCAGACATATTATCGTAATCAATGACAGAAGTCCAGAGAATTCTCTGTAATGAATAGGAATCCACTGGATTAATCTGAGAATCGGAAGATCCAATAATAATCGATGGAGAATCGTATTTTCCTACTGAAACAACAGATGATAATTTATCGAAATCCCTCAAGCACCACTCTACATCCTGGGAGCCATTTCCAATTAATGAGATATCAATCCGAGTCTCCAATCCGTTCGTCATCAATCCAAGCGTTGACGCAGATTTTTGTACCAATCCACAGCCAACCGGTAGAGCGTCGCTACGCCAAAGTTCTGCTTCGGGTCTTAAACCTAAACCGGCCGCTTTCCAACTTGTCCCGATGGTTACAAAAAGAAACAAGGCGCCAACTCCGATGATTAGCCCCTGACGGGATGAACCCATCGACCAACCGTATGAGAGCAATAAGGAAACAACTGCTAGGAAAATTAACGGCATCAAAATCTCAAGAACACTTCTCCCGGTCGCTGTTGAATCAACTGGAGGATTATTGATGGTTGAAAGGAGATTTAAGAAACTGAAAATGATCAATACCGCTGTAATAACAGCCTGAATAATAGTAACGATCATCTCATTGGTTTTAAAACGCCGCAATAGATCATCCAATCCTTTGACCGCCAACATGGTAAGTGGAACAATCGTCCAAACCCAATCCGTGACGTGTCGCGATGAATTTAACAAACAGAGCAACAATAATATCCCCGCGCTGTAGCTGAGAAACTCTGTCAGTGCATCTTTGTTTTTCAGACCGATGATGATTCCCCAAATGGTCAACGGCAGCGTGAATAATTCGGTGATTGGTAAACTGATAAGCATCACTTTTAGGGAGACGCCCTCACCAGATGCCAGTCCGGAAAAATACTGGTAGAATCCCGCCCCGATACCATTTATGACTGAGGGTCGGATAAAGAATACAGTTCCCAACAAAATGACCGTTGCGAAAGTTGAAATCGCCAGGGTTTTCCAATCAACGCTGTTTGCAGCTTTGTCTTTTCTCTCCCCGGCAGGAAGGCTGAAGAAGAAGATCGCCGTTATCAGAATGGCTGCGATCAAGATCGGCCATGAGCATACTCCACCCAAAATGACCAATCCAGCGGCTATACCCGCGAGGAGGGTCCTCCGATTTTTGAGCGCGCCAATGAAGACCAAAAAGCTTACCAGAGTGATCATCATCCCACTTGCGTTTCGTGAAACCGCAATCAACCCAGGATCCAGAGCGAGGAAGAAAGCTAAAAGTACAGTACCCCTTCCTCCAAACCAATCTCTGAACAATAATGGGACGAAAACCACCAACGAACCAAATGCAGCCGGCCAAAAACAAGCCCAAAACCCACTCGCGGAAAAGACAGTGAACAATATCGAAGTCAGAGCCATATAACTGGGTGAACCCTCAATAATCGGAACTGTTCCCCTTACCAAACCAAGCGTTTGCATGGCTTGGGCTGCCTGGTCACTTCCCAGTGCCAATGATCCCAGCTTGATAAATCTTAGACTGGCTGCCACGACAAAAGCCATCAGGAACCATAAGAATTCACGTTTTTGATTTCGCTCGTCCACAATCGACTCCATGGTACGCGTCTTATTTTAGCGCCGTGTCGGTCACTTGATAGATGATCACGCTGTTGTTTTGGTAAACAACATCCAGATTATTTTCAAATTTCGGTATGCTCACCTGATACGCGCTCTTTTCGTATACACCAATGATCACGTATCGGATATTGTATTTCTCAAGGATTCCCTTGGCGTCATACCAGGAAGAAGTCTCATATAATAACTTGACGTCCTCCTCGCGTGAACCCATCTCAGACGTGCCACCCCGCCATTGCATTTCATGCCCCGGCCACATCAACACCGTCTGCTTGCCGGTCAATTCTGATCGCCGTCCAAATTCTGAGTAACTACCGCCAATAGCCTCGACGATCACTCCATCCGGAGCGGTTGAAAGCCATTCAATAGCAGCGACCTCATCTGGATAATACTGCTTCAGATAAGCATTCCCGTCCAGAGTCCAGGTGGATACCTCTGCTTTGGTAAAACTCTGAATATCTATTTTGTTGCCAAGCATGAACACCGGGTAGCATAGAGAGCTGAGAAAAACGATGACCCAGACCGTGGAAAACACAATCTGACGCCATCCCTTTAGTTCTTTCCAAAGAATAACGGTTCCATAAGCCGCGGCAATCCCCCAGAACATCCAGGTTTGGAAATAAAATTTAAAGATCGTGTTCATGCGGTTGCCGAACGTGTCACGCAGGTAAAAGAATTCCGGAAAACCTGAAAGACCAATTCCCATCAAAACCAGGAAGAGAACAAAAGAATTTGCACTCAATGATCTTGAAGCGACATTATTTGAAGCGAGCTCGTTTTCTGGTTCAACCTGCTCGTGTTTACCTGCCACAGCAATCAAACCCCAGGTCAAGGTTAGCAGGATTGACAGTGTAATCCAGGTGCCGGCTGATGAATATTCGCCATTCAGACCAAATAACCTGCTGAACGAGACTTTAAGGACCATCCATCCTTGATCGGAACCGTGGATTCCGGCTAACAAAGCAAATGCTTCATTCATCTTTTGTCCGAGTGCGGCTACTGTACTATTGCTGGATGCCGCCCACTGTGAACTGGCATTCCCTGCAGCATAAATAATCGCACCGATCAAAGTGGACGCCAACCATAATCCACCGATAAGACAGAATGTGAAGAACAGACCTTTGGGCCATTTTTGCCGATCAGTTGATTGCCGCCAAACATGAACCAACCAAAACAGAATCGGGATCATCAATGGCGCGAACATGATCCAAAATTGCGCGCCCTTCGTCTGAAACTCCAGACTTGGCAGCAATCCACCCGCCTGGGATTTGAATCCAAGGAAGAAAGGTAAAAAGAGGATCACCCCGGTGATGCCGTAGGTCAAACAAGCGGCAAGAAAATCCCAAATCCGATTAACCGTCCAACCAATTTTCTTGACTTTCAAGAAAATCAAAACCAGGCAGAAAAGTCCGACATAGATCGGAAAATCCCAGGTATTAAAGAAAGCCATGCTGCCAAGAACTAAGGCGGTCAGCCAGAATTCCCAGGTTTTCAACCATTGGGAAGGTTTCCAAATTGGCCAGGAATTCTCAGAAGCAGCGATGAAGAGGTTCAGACAGATCGCCATAGCTAAAAGATCAAACGGCATGGCTAGTACATGCGGATGTAAATCGGAAAGCAGATAAGAGAAGAACGGGAATTCATCGATGATCTCTATGCCACCACCGGTAATGCTCAGGTCTCGGACCACACGCGATCCTCGCCACCAAGCCAGGTATCGGGTCGGGGTCAATGATTCTACCCAGGCTACCAACCTTTGCCAAAAAGTACCAGCGGTCGGCGTCGTCATGATGCTTGGCGCTACATCCAGATCGAGGATACCCAATCTCGTCCAAAACGTTGAAGTCAGAGAACCATCCGCGGCTCTGGTCCAAAAGACGCCTTTCTCATGTAAAAGCTCAAGCAATCCTTCAAGATTGCTGACAATCAAGATAAAAATCGATCCTAGTATACCTGCCGCGCGTCCCAACGCTTTTTGCGCTTCAGAGAATGTTGTAGACCCAGTGTCTTCCTTGCCGCGTTTCCAAAAAGCAATCAGATCAGCCAGCAAACCATATGCCGCAATGGCCGTCAACGCGAACCAGGTTGCTGAAGTAAGGTTGTACCCCACCCCCGTAACCACACCGCTGATGCGGATCAGCATGGCGATAAGAACATAGCCAAAGTAATAATATGAAATCGCATATCCAGAAAGCCATGGGTCTTTTGGAGGGAAAGATGGGGAATTCAGAATTGCATTGATGAAAGCCTGTTCCATCGGTTTTTCTGTACCCGTGATCTCTGGATTGGTCGATCGAACCCAGGCCCAAAGAGTAAAGAAAATCAGGAATACCAATTCGGTACTCAGGATGGTCTTCCAGTTTTCTTTTACCCAATTCCAGATCTCAGCAGCTTTTCCTTTTCGCAGCGCCAGGAAGGAACCGCAAAGTACCATCCCGAGCGCTAAATAGATCCCTCCTATACTGTTTTGAATGATATGCAATTCGCACAGCAACCAAAATACATACCCCCACAGTAACAACCCGAGCGGTTTGCTGAACGCGTACCCTTTACCGGGAAGTCGGGATAAAAAGCGATAAGCAATCGGGAAAGCCAACACCCCGATCACCATAACCACAAAATACCAGTGAAAAGCACTTAATATATCAGTCAAAGAGGCACCTGTTACTCTTGCGGGATCACTTTATAGATCACAGTATCGTTCAACCTGAAAACCTCTTTCCAATACTTGCCATCATAGGTTTCAAACTTAATCAATCCATCTCCCGGGTAATAAGCCTTTTCAAGCTGCCCAACAATGATATAACCGACATCATAAGTCTTCAGGAACCTCAAAGCCACATCGATATCGGTGGTGTTGTAAAAAAGAGCGATTCCATCGATACGGCTGTATATCTCGTTCGTTGAGAGATATCCTCTTTGTTGGCGTTGGTGCCAATTCCATCCCATCACTCCTGGCAACCCGGTGTAAATTGTGTACCGGTTACACCAGCGATATTCGACACAATTCCCCTCGACGATCACCGGAGAGCCCTGGACGTTCGCTTGCATCCACTTGATGCCCGCATAATCCTGGCTTAAATCAAAAACCGTGTCCTGGTCATTGTAAAAACTGGTTTTCATGTACTCCATACCATCAAGGGTGTGAGGAGTCTGCTCACTCATCCGGTCGCGAATTTTATCGCGCGATGCGGTAATCGGGTAAAGCAGCACACTGAACACAAGAATGGCCAGAACAACCTGCCAGATGATGCTTGTCCGTTCCTTCCATTCGTTCATCACTGCAGGGATCAACCACACCAATGCCGCCGCGGAACTGATTGCCAACAATGTCCAGGCTTGATAGTAGAACTTAAACACTGTATTCATTCTACCCACGTCGCCATGTAGGTTGAACAATTCCACGAAGATCGTCAACACTAACGCGGTTCCGATCATGAACAGGATAAGACGTTTGATATCTGGTTGGTTGGGTCGCAAGATCAAGATCAATGCCCAGGCAGCCAACGGGAACGCGACCCAGGCAATTTTCACTCCCAACACCGCGAACAGGATCAAAACAATCACCGCCAGAATGCCTACAATTTGCAGGAATGCGGAATATTTCTTCAAGCCATTCAACGCTGATACGGGAGTGGCTGCCATCCACTCGCGGGTTTCCCAGACAAACCAGGAAATTACGATAAAGAAGAAGAATCCCCAGTGAACCAGGTAAGAAACGAAATCCGACTTCTCCCCTTCCCACTTATCAAGGCTACCGTAGGATTGTCCATACCATTTTGCGAATGGCTGGTAAAGGACAAGAAGTAGTACTACCAGGATGATCACACAGCTTAGCGAGTATAGGCTTTTTCTCAGCCAACTCTCTGCGTCAGGCAAGAACCAGGCTGGGATCTCTCCATGACGGACAACCGTATAAAAGATGGCAATAGCTGCCAGTGCCAGATAAACCGGCAAGTCCCAGGTGTTCGTCGGACGCAACGCGCCGATGATAACTGCTCCCAAACCGAAGGTGAAAATGAATGAAGTAATCTTCTCCCCTTTGGCTTCTCCCCATTTCCATTTACCCAACAGAATTGACAGAGCCCAGGAGAGAGCGAAAATAGTAATCGGAAGAGAGATCATATGGGCATGAAGATCGGCATACGTGAAAGTAAAGAACGGGAATTCGGTGATCACGTCTCCGGGAATCGCCCGTGAAGGAGTCCAATACCATTCTCCGGTACCAATGGGGAGGTTTACGCCTTTTAAGAATTGCAGGAACCCATTGAATGACCAACTCCATCGCTGAAGGATGGTCGCGCCATCTATATTGCCGCCTGGAGCCGCCAGTTTTTGCATTCCCTGCCAGATCATCCGTAGCGTACCAAGATTACCGATAATCAGGACGAAGAACGAAGCAAGTATCCCACCCAGCCAGCTACGTTTCTGTAAAGATTTAACTTCATCCTCATCAACCTTCAGTCGAACATGAAGGATGTTCCAGCCCAAACTGAACGCTCCGATTCCAGTCAGTCCGAACAGGGTAGGCAAAACGAGGTTGTAAGCTACCGCTGGTTCAATTCCCAGTAACTTAACAGGAACACCGACGATCACATAACCATAATAGTAATAATTGATATAACCACCGGCAAACCACGGATCATAAGGCGGAAAGGTCGTGCTCTTAAGTACCGCCGTGAAATAGGAAAGGTCCATCGGCTTTTCGCCACCCTTCCAAGGATGCCAAAGATCCGGATTTCCGTATCGGATGCCCAGATCGATGAGGAAGAAGACTAAAAACACAAGCTCCACACCCAGGAAGTATCGGATTTTTTCCTTGAACTCCTGTTTGATCTCATGTCTCTGCAGAACTACCAGCACAATGTTCCCAGCCAGCAAAACGCCTAAGACGATCAGGATGGTGGTCCGGGTAAAGGTCGCGCCATTGGAACTGGCCAACCAAGTAAACAAGGCTAAAAGCAGCAAACCTGCCAGCCGGCTTAGCGGATATCCTCGGTCAGGGAGTCCTTTCATCGCCCAACGAACAAACGGATAAACGATCCACCCCAGCAGCATGATCAGCAGATACCAGACTGCTGCAGCCACCCACTGGTTATTACTCACTTTGGTAAAGAAATCAAAGATCTGAGACCAGGTACCGCCGCTCTGTTGAATTTTCGCGGCAGTGTCAGTGAGGAATAGATTACCGGCAAATTTATCTGATTCCTTGAGGGATGGATGGACAACTTTGGTCAGATCCACCGCGCCCAGGATTGATGCCACACTTGCGGAATTGTATTCAGCGGTCTTTTGGAAGATCAACACCTTTGGATGGTCGTAAACGGTGAATGCTTCTTCCGCGGATTGGTCATTGATTTCGAAACTTCCAATATTGGGATTCGAATCAAATGTCGCGACCAATTTAAAACCTAAATTACCTTCGAATGTACCCGGTTCGGCTACCTGGTAGCACCATAAAATGTCTTGGTCTGCAGGGCATCCGATCAGGTTGCGGTAATACTCAGTCGACAGGGGATATCGTTCAGTTACCCTGGTGATGGTTCCCCACTGCCGATTAGAGGTAATGATGATCGTATCCGCGGTATCCAGGATGGATTCAATGCGCTCCAACTTTGCGGTATTGTCATCCCAGTAGATCTCGAAATTTTTATTGTTACCGTAAAGGCCACTCTGGTTTCCCCAAACATCATAGTTGTGCATGCTCAATGGGATCGCGTCATCCCAAGAAGATTCGGTCGCGATAACGTCATTGTAGAATGCCAGAGCAGTCTCGCTTTCATCAGCGAGAGGTTGAACCTGGAAAATTAAGAGATAACTATGCGTACTATCCAGGCGTATCTCATGATTGAGATAAATCACTTTTTGGTTTCCGCGAGGGTCTCCGGAAGGAGCAAAGGTATCATTGATCTTTCCGCTGGCCAAAACAGTATTTGGATCGTTCGTATCCACCACATCTACAGTCAACGTTTTAACATCTGGATTTTGCAGGAGATCCACTACCCGGTTCAGTGTGATACTGTTCAAGACCCCATCAGTGACCGGCTGGAAGACATTCCTGAAATCATTTTCCGGGGTCAGTCGATATGCCGGGGCCGGCAAATATTGTTTGGTAACCGATACACCATTGGAGTACTCCAGGTTAACATCACCCTGAAGTTGAATCAATCCATTTGGTTCGGCGATTTCAAGCATTAATTTATATTTCTTCCCCGCTTCCAGGTTGACGGGCTCTAGCATGGGAATGATCGCTTGCCCACCCCGCGAATCGTCCGCGCCAGTGAATTCAGCCTGAACAAAACCGCTGGCGATAAACTTTTCATCAGGATCATCCGCTTCGCTGATGACTGCGATGAGTGAAATGATCTCACCCTGGTAATTTTCCTGCAAAACATGTTCAACCCTGATCTGTGTCAGGGGATCATTGGAAGTAGGTGAAAAGACATAGGTGTAGGGTTCAGCAAGGCTGATCTCGGCACTATTTCGATAACCAACAGGTTCGTTTACTGTCTTCGTGGAAGAAGTGATGCTTAAATCGATCGCTGCCGGGATATTCTGATAGATCCACTCACTGGCGGCAACACGGGTAACCGGTCGAGTATAAATGCGGGAGAAGGCATAAGCCCACGCCCCAGTGCCAATCACGACAATCACTGCCGCGCCCACAGCAAGAATTCGTTTCCAATTGAAGTGAATTAATTTGATCTTGGTCACCAAATTGGCGCCGTCTTCCCATAGTTTAAAAATTGCCCAGGAAGCAACAATTGCCAACATGGGGTAGATCTGGATCTGGTAACGCATCATACTGTTCCACGTTAGAGACTGTGAGATGAACACAACTGCGATCCAGGACCAGATCAGAATGTGTTTCTGCCAATCACCTTTGATCACGCGCCAACCCATCCACAGGAATCCAGCCCAGGAAAGAATTCCAAGCGGCAAGCCCAAACCCCACTTTACCATATTGGTAAACGCGAATGTGATTGGTCGGCGTACCCATTGCAGCGCATAGGGCACATCCACATCACCCGAACTCTGCCCGGACAATTCTTTTAACCCTGAAATCCACTGAGGATTGATTTTAAAGTTGAAAAAGCTGGGACCAGTGAATGCGTACGGCTGAAAAATCCGGAAAATCACGATCGCGATCAGACCAGCGACAACCAGGTTCCGCAGAAGAATGGGCCATTCGTTTTCTCTTTTGGTTTCATCCAGTTTCTTGAAGTAAATGAACGCAGCCAAGGGAAGAAGGAGCGCCAGAGGAGCAATGCTGACTTTGCATGCCATGGCAATTCCATAAGAGACGGCGAATGCGACATACAGGCCGATCGAATTCCAACCTTGTTTTAGCCAGTACCACTTATCAGCGTTGGATCGCTCCACTTCAAGCCGCTTTGGATCTGGCGTCGATAAACATATCGCGAAATACACAGTTAATACAGAGAAAAATGAAGCTGTGGTGTCAACCGTGAAGAAATGCGAAAGTTGAATCGCGAGAACTGCCAGAGAATAAAATAGCGCCGCCAGCAATCCCAGACGATGGTTCTTATACAGTCGTTTTCCGATCAAATAAATAAAAAGGATGGTGAGCATATCGAACACACCAGAGAGGACCCGCCCTACAATATGGATTTGTCCATAACCGGTTTGCCCGACAGCCTCACCTACATAACGCACCAGGAAAAGAGGAAAAGTTCCATAAACATAGAAACTAAAGCCAACGTTATTGGGATTTAGAGTAGAAATACTGGTATTGAAATATTCTCCAACGCTTTCAACAGGTTGGAGCGCTGTTTCAACCATCGTCAAGAATCGCTCATCGGGATGAAGATGGTATACATCATCCCAACTTTCCCCGGTAAAACGAAAATATGCTCCAATGAACAGGATGCCAATAATTAAAATATCCCATACCCATGGAGCGACAGGCAACTTGAATTTTTTCTTGGTAACGATGCTGGAATTATTAATTCTTTGATCCATGTTCAATTCCTTCTTCTTGGATTTAAAGAAGAACGATGTATTTACTTGATTTCCCGTTTGATCTCTTCAAAGAGTTTTTCGTATTCCGCTGCGACCTTATCCGGTTCGTACCTGGAGTATTCGTCCGCGGGCTTTTGAGAATCTTTTAAATTGCTTTGCAGTACCTCGTCCACAGCCCTGGCTAGCCCTGCTGAATCACCAATCTCGAAGATTCGCCCCATATTGTGAGATCTTACCGGCTGTCTCACCCCTGGCAGGTTCGAAGCAACACAAGGAACCCCATTCATCATGGCTTCGATCTGTACCAGACCGAAAGCCTCAGTCGAATTCAAACTGGGTAAAACCAGCACGTCCAGGTTAGGGTAACACGCAGCTATCTGAACTGGTTGCAATTCACCAACAAACTCCCAGTGAGAGCTCTTTTCATATTCATGGATGGCTGGAAGCAGTCTCTCTAAATAAGCCTCTTCACCAACGATCCTTTGATAAGGACCAATGAACTGAACTTTCGCAGAAGGATATTTTTCGAGGATCAAAGGCAGAGCTTCGAGTAGAACTTCCACTCCTTTTTCAGTCGCAAACCGGGCAGCCATTCCAATGATCGGGTGAACACCTTCAGGGTTATGTTCCTTTGCAAATGTTTTCTTCTCAATCGAGCTGGCTTCTGGTAGAACAACTGGTGGTGGGATGATATTTGTTTTACTTTTAAAGTTCTTTAAATATTTGGAATGATCCGCGTAATCTTGAGTGTAAGTGACAATCCTGTGCGAGAAAATAGCCGTCAGATAGTTCATAAAATTGATGGCGATATTTGCAGCCTTGCTGAGGATACCTACCGGCATGCGTAAATCGCAATGATATGTGGTAATTGTGGGTTTTTTGCTTACCCTGCCACGAAAGGAAATCCCCGCGGCATCGAACTGCGGGAGATGTAATTGAATAACGTCATTTTCCATCACCAGTTTTGTAGCCATCCAGCCAATCTTGGGCATGATGACTCCCTTGCTGATCCTGAACCATACCGGCACACGGACAATCCTGACCCCTTCATCAATTTCTTCCAGGGGTAATGATTTGGAGAACTGCGAAGTAAGCACGGTCACCTTGTGACCTCGTTTGGCAAATGCCTTTGCCAGGCGTTCAGCGTAGATGGTTAATCCACTAATATGAGGGCGATAATAGGTAAGGACGATCAGGATCTTCATAATTATCTAAAAAAGAGTTCGGTTCTCTTTTACCCAATTAAATAATTTTTCGATTCCTGCTGAAGCGCTTATTCTGGGTTGCCATCCCAATACACGTCGAGCTTTACGGATATCAGAGATATAAACTGGTTGATCGCCTGGGCGCCAATCACTCCATGAAACCGGGATCTCCTTACCCAGCAATTTTTCAAGGATAGGCTTGAACTCAAGCCAGATCGAGATGGTGTTGTCTTTTCCGCCGCCAACATTAAATATCTGCCCGGCTGCCTTTTCAGGCGCGGCCAGTGCCGCGTCGTACGCATCCAGTAAATCCTCAACAAAGAGGATATCCCTTACCTGTTTACCGTCGCCATAGATCGTGATCGGTCTGCCAGTGATGGCAGCGATCACAAACCAGGCAACCCACCCTTGATCTTCAATGCCAAACTGGCGCAAGCCATAAATACAGCTCTGACGAAATACGGTCGTTGGTAATCCATATATCCGATGATAATCGCGAACGTATTGGTCACCGCAGCCCTTGGAACAACCGTAAGGGGAATGGAAATCCAGGGGTTGCTCTTCGGAAGCGCCTTCCGCAAGATTGGCATACTGATATCTCGAAGCAGCTTCAATTACTTTTACGTCTTCCATCCCGCCATAAACCTTGTTGGTTGATGAATAGATAAAAGCGGGATTGTTCCCTGATTTCCTGGCCGCTTCTAGAGTATTGAATGTACCCTGAGCGTTGATGGAAAAGTCCGTGACCGGGTCGGTGACCGAAGTAGTTACCGCTACCTGTGCTGCCAGATGGATAATCCGATCAACGTTCTTTGCAGCCTTTTCAATCTCATCAGCATGTCGAACATCACCGACAATCAACTGAAATGATTTTTTTCCGTGTTGCTCGTTCAACCATTCCAGGTTTAGTTTCGCACCCTGACGTGAAAGGTTGTCAAAAATGATCACTTTTTCTCCGCGTGCGATACAGCGATTCGCGTAATTCGAGCCAATAAAACCGGCACCACCGGTGATTAATGTTGTTATTGTCATTTCAACTCCATTTGATCAGGGATAGTTGTTATACCCGATTCAGTATCTTCAGATTTTGATAATCTCTGGTAAATTGATGCAAGGCTGTGACCTTCGCGAATAAGACCCCACAGCCCAAAAATCGCGCTGGAAACAAACTGTAAGACATGCATGAGCAATGCAACAGCCAGCGCGAGTGAACTGTCTCCCCCCAACACAACAACTGCCGCCACCATTGTCGCCTCATACACGCCTAAAGCTGCCGGTGCTGAAGGGATGGCCACACCCAGTGCCAGGATCGAGCCAACAAACGCTCCACTCCAGATGGGCGCGTCCGGGATCACCTGCCATACCATAACATCATAGATCAATATCCATAAAATCCAGGTAACCGCGATCCAAAAAAAGCTAATCAAGAATTGCTTAGGATTGGTAAGAGTGGCAAGACCGTCCATCAATTTAGTGAATTGCGGAAATATATATTTCGAAATGAACTTGTTCTTCGAGCCGATCTTCTCCATCCATCCGGCGACGGCTTCACGATTTCGGGCGATTAAAAATAAGCAGACAAGAGCTGCAACCACGATCACCAAAGCTGTGAAGGCAACCGTCTTCACCCAGGCCAGACCAACAACAAGTGGAAGAGTGACCAGGACCAGTATCGCTGCGAGAGCGATATCAAAGGCGCGTTCGATCACGATCGATGACAACACATGAAAAGTTCCCAACCCGGATGATTGACCAACGAACAAAGAACGCCCCAATTCCCCCGCTCTAAATGGGAAAATATTATTGAGGAAATATCCTTCACTCACGCCAAAAAAGGATTGAACCCAGGTAATCTTGTTTCCCAATATGGAACGCCAAGCTATCGCCCGCTCCATCATACTAATCACGTCGAGAGCAAAAATGATCAAAATGAACTTTAGTGTTGCATGCGCAAAGGCGGTTTTCAGATCCTGAAACTGGACAAATTTAAATATGGCATAGATCGCTACAGCACTGATCAACAGTCCCGGCAACCAGCGCAGAAATCCATTGCGTGATTTTCTTTTCGGGGTACTCAATCATCCCCCAATTTCAGAACCGCCATGAAGGCTTCCTGTGGGATCTCCACATTACCCACCATCTTCATGCGCCGTTTACCTTTTTTCTGCTTCTCAAGCAATTTCTTTTTTCGGGTGATGTCGCCGCCATAGCATTTTGCCAGAACGTCTTTCCGTAGCGCCTTGACGTTTGCGCGTGAGATCACTCGACCAGAGGCAGAAGCCTGGACAGCCACATCGAACAGTTGCCTCGGAATCAGCGCCTTTAATTTAGTGACAAGCGCCTGACCTTTGTGATAAGCATCTTCCTTATGTACGATGGCAGCCAGGGCATCGACCGGTTCTTCACCAACCAGGATTTCAAGTTTGACCAGATTCCCGGCACGATATTCCAGGAAATGATAATCCATGGAGGCATAACCTTTGGTGCGTGACTTTAGGTCATCAAAGAAATCGACGATCAATTCAGAAAGTGGGATATCGTAATTCAACTGTACACGGTTGGGTGCCGGATAGTCTTGTGAAACAAAAGTGGCTCGCCGTTTCGTGGTCAGGTCCATGATTGTGCCATAAAACTCGGTTGGCGTGATCACTTCCAGCCGCATCCAAGGCTCCCGTACCTCAGCAATCAATGCTTCATTGGGTAACTTGGATGGCGATGAAATCAGCTCAGTCTCACCGGTAATCATCTGGACTTCGTATTCGACTGACGGCGCGGTAACGACAATATCCAAGTCGTATTCACGTTCGATTCGCTCCTGGATAATCTCCATGTGAAAAAGCCCCAGGAATCCACAACGGAAACCAAAATTCAAAGCCTGCGAAGTTTCAGGTTCAAAAATCAGTGACGCATCATTTAATTGCAGTTTTTCGAGGGCTTCTTTCAATTCCTCGTAGTCTTCCCCTTCTACCGGATAGATACCTGCGTATACCATGGGTTTGGGATGGCGATAACCTGGTAATGGATGGTCTGCCGGATTGGCAGCCAAAGTGATGGTATCACCCACGCGGCATTCTTTAACCGATTTGAACCCGGTGGCGATGTACCCAACCTCACCAGCATTTAATTCTTTTATCGGAACCATCCCCGGAGAAAAAATACCAATTTCGACAGGTTTCAAATCTGCAGAAGTGGCCATCAATCTCAGAGTGCTGTCCATGCTTATCTTGCCCGCGACCACTCGGATATACGCAATTACGCCCTTATACGAATCGTAATGGGAATCGAAAATCAATGCCTGCAAGGGCGCATCAATATCCCCTTTTGGTGCGGGAATCTGTTCAACAATCGCATCCAGGACTTTTCCGACGTTCAACCCATCCTTGGCAGAGACACGTAGGATCGAATCCGCCGGGACCCCCACCAACGCTTCGATATCCTTTGCCACTACATCCGGTTGAGCCGAAGCCAGATCGATCTTATTGATTACCGGTAGGATGGTCAGGTCGGATTCGATGGCCAAATATAAGTTTGCCAGTGTCTGCGCTTGAATCCCTTGTGTGGCATCGACCACAAGCAAGGCTCCTTCGCACGCTTCAAGCGCGCGGCTGACTTCATAATTAAAATCCACATGCCCCGGGGTATCGATCAAGTTCAATTCGTAGGTTTTCCCTTGATAAGGATAAGCCATCCGCACCGCGGAAGCCTTGATCGTCACGCCTTTTTCGCGTTCAAGGTCCATCGAATCGAGTACCTGCTCCACCATTTCACGGTCAGAGACCGTTCCGGTTATCTGCAGCATGCGGTCGGCCAACGTGGATTTACCATGATCCACATGGGCGATAATACAAAAATTTCGAGTAGTCTCAGCAGGCATAATCTGAATTAGTATAACCGATTTTATCCATGGATTTTATAAACGGGATTGAAAAATTTGTTTATCGATCACTCAAACAATGGAGAGACCCATTCTTCGACTGTTTTGGTTCCTACCAAGGGTACCTTAAGGTGGACAAGAAACTCGGTATTGCCCTTGGGACCGAGCAGTGGTGACCGGATCAAGCCGCAAATACCATACCCCTCACCTGAAGCGGCTGCAAGGACTTCTTCCAATACCTTCCTGTGTACCGATTCATCCCGAATTACGCCATCACCTCTGGCCGATTCCTTTCGCCCCGCCTCGAACTGCGGTTTGATCAGCGCCACGACCTCCCCCTTTCCCTTGTAGAACCATTTCTTGAAGACAGGCAAAAAAATTTTTAAGGAAATGAAAGATGCGTCGATGGTAATCAGCGACACCGGTTCGGTAAATCCTTCCACGTAGCGCGCGTTGGTCCGTTCCATTACCACCACTCGCGGATCGTTGCGCAGCTTCCAATGCATCACTCCATAACCCACATCAACCGCGTAGACTTTTGTCGCACCGTGTTGCAACAGGCAATCCGTAAATCCACCTGTACTGGCACCGATGTCCGCGCAAACCCGACCTGATAAGTCATCCAACCCAAAAGCCTGGATGGCTCCTTCGAGCTTTTCCCCTCCGCGCGACACAAATCGAGGTGGCTGTTCAAGCTCAATAACAGAGTTGGGATCGAATTTCATGGACGGCTTCAAAATCACCTGTCCATTGACCCGAACCTGGCCTGCCATGATCAGTCGCTGTGCCTGTGAGCGGCTTTCAGACAGTTTTTTCTCTTCCATAAGAACATCAATACGGATCTTTTCCACGAAATAATTTTACTTGCGATGGTCAAGTTATGATATATTATTTGCATGTTTAAATACATCCTCAAGGAAATGCGTCCACGACAGTGGACCAAGAATGTTTTCGTCTTTGCGGCGCTGGTGTTTGACCGGCAATTAACCAAGATCGCTTCGCTTGAAAGAACCCTGGCAGCGTTCGTGATTTTTTGTCTTCTTTCCAGCAGTGTTTACATCATGAACGATCTTCTGGATGTAGAAGCTGATCGGCATCACCCGATCAAGAAGAACCGGCCTATCGCGGCAGGGAACCTTCCCATTTCGGTAGCGATCATTGCCGCCATTGTTTTGATCGTAATCTCCTTTACCGCGGCATTTCTTCTTTCAACCGAATTGGGAATCATTGTTGGGATGTATTTTCTGGTCAACCTGGCATACTCAATTTGGTTGAAACATATCCCCTTGATCGACGTGATGATCATCGCCTTTGGATTTGTGCTTCGCGTGGTTGCTGGTGTCTCAGTGATCCAAGTGGAACGGTTCTCGCCTTGGCTTTACATTGTTATGTCGCTGTTGGCTCTTTATATTGGATTTGGTAAACGCCGCGCTGAAATGACCGTCCTTACGAATGAAAGCAACTCGAGCCATCGAAAAGTACTCGACGGCTATACTTTGGCGTTGATCGATCAACTGTTGACGATTGTATCCTCCTGCACCCTCATTGCGTACTCGTTTTACACATTTTCAGCGCCAAACCTGCCGGAAAATCATGTAATGATGTTGACCATTCCATTCGTGCTTTATGGCATCTTCCGCTACCTTTTCCTGATCCAGGTAAAAAACAAGGGAGGTGAACCGGAAGAACTTCTCTTGAAGGATCGACCACTTCAAGCGACCGTGCTCCTTTGGGCTATTACTGTACTGGTGATTTTTTATAAATTTTAGAATGCCTGCGATATCTCGTTCTGCGCCTGGAAAACTGATCTTATGTGGGGAACATGCTGTCGTGTATGGACAGCCCGCCATCGCCTTGCCCGTCATGCAAATATGCTCAAAAACCATGGTCTCCGCGAAACCGTTAACTTCACGCGGTACCGTCCGGATCATTGCTCCCAAATTAGGAATCGATCAGGATCTATCCACTTTGCCTGCAACCTCCCCAATCAAGCGCAGCCTTGAGTTGATCATGGATCATTTCCATCTGGACCATCTCCCTGCCTGTGAGATCCGTGTCTCCTCGAATATTCCCATCGGGTCTGGTCTGGGATCTTCCGCTTCATCATCGGTCTCATTGGTTCGAGCGGTCGCTGAATTTCTCGGGCATAGGTTGAGTGAACCAGAGATAAATCAGTTGGCCTATGAAATGGAGAGGATTTATCATGGTACTCCTTCGGGAATTGACAACACAGTAGTCACATTCGCCAAACCGGTATATTTTGTTCGAGAAAAACCGATCGAATTTCTGGATATTCCCAAGAGTTTTGAATTGATCATCGCTGATACAGGTATACATGCGTCAACTGCGCAGGCAGTTGCCGGGGTGAAGGAACAATATTTAAAATCTCCGAATAAATTCGGGGCTCTCTTTGAAAAGATCGGCAATTTATCAATTCAAACCAGACAACATCTGCTGGCAGGTCAAATCGCTGAAATGGGTCCTCTATTGACACAAAATCATCACTACTTGAAGCAAATGGGAGTTTCTTGTCCGCAGTTAGACAAACTCGTTTCAGCCGCTCTTAAATCTGGCGCTTATGGCGCGAAATTATCCGGAGGTGGTCTGGGAGGAAATATGCTGGCCCTGGTCGATCACTCATCCGCTCAAACAGTGGAAGAGAGCCTCGTAAACGCTGGGGCAACATCGGTTATTCATTCCCGGGTTCATTCTTCTGCCGAGATAACCGAATGAGCGAACTTACTTTCCTCAAACTTGGGGGCTCGCTAATCACGGATAAGGACAAAGCCCATTTGGCCTTGCTCCCACAGATCGACATGTTGTTAGAGCAGATCAAGCGATATCTTGATGCTCATCCGACTGCCCGTTTAGTGCTGGGGCATGGTTCAGGTTCCTTCGGTCATCAACCGGCTAAGAGGTTTGATACTCGAAACGGGGTACGTACCGATCAGGAATGGCTGGGATTTGCCGAGGTCTGGAATGAAGCCAGGGCGTTGAACCAGATTGTCATCGAAAGAGCTCATTCACATAATCTTCCGGTAGTCAGTTTTCCTTTTTCATCCTCGGGAATATGCGATCATCAGCGTATCTTGCTGTGGAAAACATCTCAGATTAAGAGTGCTCTCCTGCATGGCTTACTTCCCGTCATTTACGGTGATGTCGCGTTTGATGAGAGCTTGGGAGGTACCATCGTTTCAACCGAAGAACAATTTGATTATCTGGTTCAGGAACTTCACCCAAAGCGTATCCTTCTGGCTGGTATCGAGCCTGGCGTCTGGAAGGATTTCCCAAAGTGCAAAGTACTACTACCTGAAATGAATCGTGAGCAGTATGAGACATTGAAAAAGAAATTGGCTGGTTCAGCCAGCATTGATGTTACAGGTGGCATGTCTTCAAAAGTGGAGACCGCTTTTTCAATGCTGGCCAAAGAACCCGGTATAAAAATCCAAATCTTTTCAGCAAAAGCCGAAGATACCCTGATGAAAGTTCTGGAAGGTGAGAATGTCGGTACTTTGATAAGGGTATGAGCGCAAGGAGGGCATGATGCAATTTGACCGTTTAGCACTCGAAAAAATTGAAGATCAAATACTTGCTCCGTACGCTGTTCACGCCAATTGTTCTAAAGGGCGGTTGTATTCCGAACCGGAACCAGATTACCGTACCTGTTTTCAACGCGACCGAGACCGAATCTTGCATACTTCCGCCTTTCGAAGGCTGGAATATAAAACCCAGGTGTTCGTGAATTTTGAAGGGGATTATTATCGGACCCGCCTCACTCATACCCTTGAAGTGACCCAGGTGGGACGTACCATCGCCCGCTCCCTGGGAGCCAACGAAGATCTCACCGAGGCAATTTGTATGGCTCACGATATGGGCCATCCCCCCTTTGGTCATTCCGGTGAAGCCACATTGAACGCGTTGATGAAAGGTTTCGGTGGTTTCAACCATAATCACCATTCATTCCGCATCGTTACCGAAATCGAACGCCGTTATCCGCAATTCCCCGGCTTAAACCTCTCATGGGAAGTTTTAGAAGGAATAATCAAGCACGAAACGGAATACGACAAATCGGACGTTAGTTCTTTTGACCCAGACCTTCGCGGTCATCTGGAGGCGCAGATCACTAACGTGGCTGATGAATTGGCCTACACCTCACACGACCTGGATGACGGCTTACGTTCATCGCTGATCACGCCGGAGATGCTTGCCGGTATCGAACTATGGGAAATGGCATCCAGACCCTTCCTCGTGCCAGGTACTCCACTTGATGATCTGGCCCGCCACCAGATCATTCGTGAACTCATCGGCATCGAGGTCAGTGCCATGATCAAGAGCACAGCCGAGAGGATCGAATCCTCCGGGGTAAAAACACTCCGAGAGTTGCAATCACTCCCTTATAATGTTGTTGGTTTCGATGAAGAGATGAAAAAAGCCAACCGGGTTTTGAAGGATTTTCTCTTCAAAAATATGTATCGCCATTACCGAGTCGTTAGGATGCAAAAAAAAGCGGAAAAAGTCCTGACCGACCTCTTCGCAGCTTACCTGGCGGAGCCAACCATGCTGCCTGATCATTTTCAGCAGTTGATCCCTGAAAAGGGCAAGGAAAGAACAATCTGTGATTACCTGGCAGGCATGACTGACCGTTTCGCTATTGAAGAATATCAAAAACTTTTTGATCCTTCCCTCCTGCCCTGACAGGGGTTAAAATGACAGAACGCATTGTATCGAGTATTGGAGAATGAATGAACAAACCATCCTACTTAACCAAAGAAGGCGCTGAAAAGCTGCGTGCTGAATTGGAACATTTGAAAGGCCCAGCCCGTGAAGAGTTGGCGAAGCGACTACGCTCTGCCATTCAGCAGGGCGATCTTTCTGAAAATGCCGACTATGCCTCAGCCAAAGAGGACCAGGGATTCCTCGAAGGCAGGATTGCCGAGTTGACCGAGATTCTTGGCAACGTTGTGATCATTGAGGAAAATGCTCCTCGTAAAGAAACTGTGGAAATAGGATCAAAGGTCACTATCCAGGAAGATAACGATCCAGTGGAAACTTATTTCATTGTCGGTCCACAGGAAGCCGATCCCGCAAGGGGACGCATCTCACACAACTCACCAATTGGCTTGGCGTTGCTGGGTCACCGTGAAGGAGAAACAGTGAGCGCGACGACTCCAGTCGGAGTATTGCAATTAAAGATCGTGAAGATCGAATAGATAACAACAAAACCCTGAGAATCTCAGGGTTTTGCTATTCATAACGGATTTAGTTATTTCGGCCAAACGGTCAATTCGAGGGTCAGTCGGTCAAAGTAACTTCCCGAGGGCATGGCTCCCTGACCGTAAACCAATTCGACGACTTTCGCCTGTAACTGAAGTGACGCTGTCTCAAGCAGTATCTGTTTGCCAGGTTCCACCAGAATGGGTTCTCCCTTAGCAGAGAGTCGCTGAAGTGTGTTGGCGTCACCCATCGCGCGCGAGCTCATCAAAACCTTTGTCACCGTCTGGATGTCGTTTTTATCAAATAGCCAGACTTCAAACGCGGATACTTTTTTGGGATCGCCTACTCCGACCGTATCCGAAATTCCTACGCCACATTCACCGAGAAACTCACCGTTTGCCGAATCGATGCTGAATGAATCATCATATAGATCGTCACCAGAAAGGTAGGTTGTCATAAAGTGAGCCGCAGGACGGTCTGAATCGCCATCAAAGGATTTGGCTGGTTGTACCGCCGCGAACTCTGAATAGGCGTCTTCTTCTTGTTCTGAAGCAAACCCTTGTTCGTCCATCTTGGCTGGCATCTTCTCACGTGATTTTTTATTACGGAAGAAGAAGATATAAATCAACGCAGCACCAATTCCCAGGAAAAGCACACAGAGCAATCCTAACCAAATTCCGTTTGTTCCGCCTGTATTTGTCTTACTGGTAGAAGCGGTGCTTTGTGGAACATAATTGTTATTCGCAGGGGTGATCGACATTAGATCGTTCTTGAGTTTGGTTACCACCTCGTCACTGGCGGTATAACTGCAACCATCCGCCTGGAGATAATCAAAAATCGTAGGCTCACTCTGAATGCTTTTACCCATCGCATCCAGTCGCGCCGCGGCGACTGCTGCATTTTTGTTAACCTTGTAGGAATCAACGATCATACACAAGTATTGTGTTTTTAGATCGGCACGTAAAGTGCTGGCATCCAGGTCATACCATTTCACCGGCCATAATCCCCACCCGATCGCCAGACCAATTGCAACGCCCAGGATCACTCCCAGTATTCCCATGGTAATCGGTTTACGAAAAAGGTTTTTCAACTTTTCCATTTTAGACTCCTACTGGTCATTCGTGCCTGATAATCGACAGATTCATTTTAGAACAAATGTGTTTCACAGGCAAGTACACCATAGCAACTCGTTGCAAATACCATGCCTATTCCTGTACGATTTCACCAATCTGTTCGAGAAGGAACGATTCCTCACAGTTTGTACACTGTGCTTCACGCTTGTTGGCAATGACCAGCAAGCCCCCACAATTTGGACAGGGTTTGACAATTGGCCGCTTCCACGACGTAAAATCGCAATTAGGATAGTTGGCGCAACCGAAGAAAATCCGTCCTTTGCGGGTCTTTCGCTGGACGATGTCTCCACCATCCTTCGGGCAAGTCACACCTATTTTTTCAAGGAAAGCTTCCGTGAAGCGACAGGCCGGGAAGTTACTGCAACTGATAAATTTTCCATAACGTCCCCAGCGGATGACCAGATCATGCCCGCATTCCGGGCAGGCACGGCCGACTTTTTCAAGTTCCGCTTTTTGGATCGGAATTTCTGCCTGAGCTTTCTTTACGGTAGGCTCAAATTTGGTGTAAAACTCGCCGATTACTTTATGCCAATCAACCTTGCCTTCGGCAACTTCGTCCAATCCTGATTCCATGTTTGCTGTAAAACCAAGATCAACCACATCCGGGAAGTATTGCACCAACAGATCATTCACCTGGATGCCTGTTTCGGTGGGTGAAAGTCGTTTTGCCTCGCGTAATACGTATCCACGCTGCTGGATGGTAGAGAGGATCGGCGCGTAAGTGGATGGACGACCAATTCCGTTTTCCTCTAACACCTGGACAAGCGAGGCCTCGGTGTACCTTGGAGGTGGTTGGGTAAAATGCTGCTCTGGTAATAATCGTAATAATTGTTGCGTCTGGCCTTCTTCCAACCCGACCGGGATCTTAATGTTCTCGTTGTCTTCTGGCTTCTGATCTTCATCCGCAGCTTCTTCGTAAACGATAAGAAAACCCGGGAATTTTAGTGTAGAACCAGAGGCACGGAACAGATAATTGTGCGCCTGTCCTGCTGCAGTGATCTCCACGGTCATGGTATCGTAAACAGCGGCTTCCATCTGAGAAGCGACAAACCGCTGCCAGATCAATTGATAGAGTTTGAATTGCTCAGGGGTGAGGAATTCCTTGACCTGGTCTGGGATACGCAGAACTGATGTGGGACGTATAGCCTCATGTGCTTCCTGGGCTGAAACAGCACGGGTTTTATACTGAGGGGGTGTCGCGGGTAGGAAATCGCCACCATATTGTCTTTGAATAAACTCGCGAGTTTCATTTAGTGCCACTTCAGCGATATTCGTCGAGTCAGTTCGCATATAAGTGATCAAACCGGTCGTTCCACCGTCACCTAGATCAATACCCTCGTAAAGCTGCTGCGCGATCATCATCGTGCGCCGAGCCGTGTAGCCCAATTTCCGCGAGGCTTCCTGTTGAAGCGTGCTCGTGATGAACGGAGCGGAGGGTTTTCGACGGCGCTCGCTCTTCTTGATCCTGGTAATCGTGAAGGGTGATTTCTCGATCTCAGCAAGATAACCATCCACCTGCTCTTTATTTGAGAGGTTAGGATCTGCGTCGTCGATCTTCGCCAACCGGGTTATGTATGCCTGGCTTTTACCCTTTGGAGAAAGTTCAGCGCTGATTGACCAATATTCAACCGGAATAAACGCGTCGATCTCTCTTTCGCGTTCAACGATCAATCTTAAAGCCACCGATTGAACGCGTCCGGCCGAAAGCCGGCTGCGTACTTTTTCCCAGAGGATTGGGCTGATCGAATAACCCACCAGGCGATCCAATATACGACGCGCCTGTTGAGCGTCGACCAATTCCATATTGATCTCACGCGGGTGTGAAAAAGCTTCATTGATCGCTGATTCGGTTATCTCATGAAAAACAACGCGGTGGGATAACTTCGGATCGATCTCCGCGGCTTCAAGCAAATGCCAGGCAATCGCTTCCCCTTCACGGTCAGGGTCTGTAGCCAGGTAGATTTGTTCCGCTTCTTTGGCTAATACTTTTAATTCCTTTACGACCGGTCGTTTTTCATTGGGTACACGGTACTTCGGCGTGAAATTATTCTCCACATCAATCGAAAGCTCGGAACGCAGCAGGTCGCGAACATGACCTACTGAAGCCCGGACGGTATATCCTTTACCCAGAAATCTACCTACGGTCTTTGCTTTGGCTGGGGATTCCACAATGACCAGTTTACCACTGCGGGGTTTGACTGCTTTCCCCGGTGAAACCATCCCGGCATGGGCTTCCGTATTGCCAATCCGGTAGACCTTCGTACCACACTCAACACAGGTACCAGTTGTTACCGGTGTGCCGTTTTTATTGAAACCAGCCACGGGATCTTTTATCTCTCTCTTGGTTTTACAGCGCACACAATAAGCTTCCACAGTATCCTCTCCTACAAGAAAGGTGTGAGATGATGATCTCTCAGGTAATTCACCAAATCTTTAACCCGTTGACTCTCTCCGCGAGGGCAAACCAGTACTGCATCACCGGTATCCACCAGGATCAAGTCTTTCATCCCAATGGTCACGATCAACCTTTCCGGGTGGGTTGAACAGATCAGGGAATCCTTTGTCTCCAGACCGATGTGTCTAGCATGGATCAGGATATTCCCATTTACATCCGCCGGAGCGACGTCGAATAGAGAATCCCAACTACCAACATCATTCCAATTTAAATCACTGACTGGAATAACCGCGCACCCGTCAGATTTTTCCATAATACCATAATCAATGGTTTCGGGAACAATGCTTTCCCAGACACGGTGGAAATCATCAGTGAGGTGGTTCCTGCCCAGGTCGGGCCGCAACAATTCTATCTTCGAAAATAGGTCGGGCATCAGCCGCTTGAACTTCCCTAAAATAACGTCAGCACGCCAGATGAACATACCTGAATTCCAATTGAAATTTCCCCGAGAGAGAAATTCCTGTGCCATCTCGAGATCTGGCTTTTCCTTGAATGCTTTTACTTCATGGGCGTTTAATTCCCCAAAAACATCAATTTTTGGTCCACACTCAATATAACCATAACCAGTCGCCGGGTAGGTCGGTGGGATTCCAAGAGTTACCAGGTAACCTTTTTCAGCCACAAGACAGGCGGTTCTCAATGCGCTCTGGAACCTGACCACATTTTCGATGAAATGATCCGCAGTCAAAATGGCCATTACCGCGTCTGGATCAATCTTCTGTAGAGCTGCCGCCGCCATGGCTACCACTGATGCGGTTCCCCGCGGCATTGGTTCAATTAAATAATTGGCAGTGGGAATATTTGGACATTGTAAGTGCAATTGCTCGGCTTGTTCCGCGATGGTAACAATATAGATCTGCTTCGGCTGAAAAAGCCCATCCAACCTGTCTACCGCTGTCTGGAACATAGTGCGCTCACCAAATAGCGTGATCGATTGTTTCGGGGTCGCCTTTCTCGATAATGGCCAAAGCCTGGTTCCTCCCCCTCCTGCCATGATCACCGCGTAAAAATGTTCATCCATTCTTTATACCTTATAACTTCCTTTGGGTTCTCTTGCCGCGACATAATTCATGCCACCCACCTGGGTGACTAAACCTTTCAGTTCCATCATCGTGAGTGTAGCGGAAACAGTCTGGATAGGCAAGCCTGAAAGTTGGCAAATTTCATCAATATGACGTGGTTCCTGGTTCAATTGGTCCAACAGTTTTTTCTCTTCCGGTGACGTCAAAATGGTCTTTCGAGTCAATTGCTTTTCTGGGATTTGTTCCAGCCTCAACACATCCAGGATCTCGGTCATCCGTACCAGTGGCCTGGCACCATCCTCGATCAACTTGTTTGTTCCTTCGCTCTGTGGAGCTAAAATACTACCAGGGACGGCAAAAACATCTCTACCCTGCTCCGCGGCGAACTCTGCGGTGATCAACGCGCCACTGGTCTCGCCTGCTTCAACAACGATGGTCGCCAACGACAATCCAGCAATGATACGATTGCGGGGAGGAAAATTCGTGCTCTCAGGTTGAGTTCCAAGTGGATAATCGCTGATCACAGCACCTTGACGGATGATCTCATCGGCTAATTTGCGGTGTTCAGGCGGGTAAATCACATCCACGCCGCTACCAAGGACAGCGAACGTCCGACCACCAGCTTGTAAGGCGGATTGATGCGCGATCGCGTCCACTCCTCTTGCCAAACCGCTGACAAGAGTAACACCGTTCTGCGCGAGAAACTTGGCGATCTCACCCGCAACTTGACGCCCGTATGGGGTTACCCGACGTGTTCCTACCACTGAGACCGCCCAATCGTCTTCAACGTTGATACTACCGCGCACGAAGAGTACCGGCGGCGGTTGTGCGATCTCCTTCAAACGTCTCGGATAAGTATCATCGTTCCAGGTTATGATCTTTACACCCGATGTATCCGCTTTAACCATAATCGCATCCAGGTTCACCTGTTTTCGGATTACCATAAAATTCTCAACCACCCTGCTCGGTAAGCCAGCAGAGATCAATCCTTCAGGGGGTGAATTCCAAGCTGTTTCCAGGTTACCAAAATGGTCCAGAAGATTCTTGAGCCTGACGGCTCCAATGCCACGGACTAAGTTAAATCCCACCCAATATGCTTTATCGTCCATTAACGGATTTACTCCCAAATTGGAGGACGGATTGTCATTATTTTTGTTTGTGGATCGATTTTAATCACCACACTATCAATCGCTGGAATTAAAACTTCTTTCTCGTCGGGTGTGATGATCACATACACATCATTTGCTCCCGTGAGCATCACCTCACGCAATTCGCCGATCACCTTGCCTGACTCATCGATTACTTTCATTCCCAACACTTCATGCGGGTAACTGCCCCCATTATCACGATGTTTTAGTTCGGATTCTTTCAGGTAAACAATCTGATTCCGCAGATGGCTGACTACATCACAGTCATTGAATCCTTCAAATGCGATTAAATAGTTCCTGTCCATTTTTCTAACAGAGAAGACCGTGTAAACTTCTTTCTTTCTTCCTATCTGGAGTACGATCCCTTTTTTCAGTTTAATCGAATATTCCGGATAGGGTTCAAAGATCACTTCCCCCACCACACCATGCGGTCTGCGAATACGGCCGACCGCAATCGATAAAGGCTCGCCCATGACGGGCGAGCCTGTTTCGTTTTTCTTTGTGGTTTTGTTGCTTGTTTGATCTGTCATCTGGGTTCAACTACATCAAGTGAAGCTTGTTTTCCTTCGCGGGCGGCCGCCACCCTCAGTAGAATGCGGACGGCATTGGCCACCCGGCCACCCTTGCCAATCACGCGACCCATATCCTCTTTAGCCACGTGAAGTTCAAGGTTGTCTCTCCCACCCATGCGGGTTTGATTAACCACAACTTGGGAAGGATCATCCACGAGAGATAATGCGATGTACTCGACCAACTCTTTCACAATTTCCTCCTTGCGAGGTTATCGTTCAGATCAAGCTTTTGCAGCGTGTTTTTCGTACGCGGTTTTTGCTTCGGCAAGCAAGGCTTCAAGTGATTCACCCTTCTTGAAGCGTTCGAAACGATCGATCAAACCAACCTTGGTAAAGATATGGGTGACTGATTCGCTGGGGACAGCACCGTTCTTCATCCACTCATAGACACGGTCCTCTTTTACATCGATAAGGAAGGGATCTGCGGTGGGATTGTAGGAACCAACGATCTCCAGGAAGCGGCCATCGCGGGGGCTTTCTTTGTCCGCGACCACAATACGGTAGCTGGGCTGGTGCCGCATACCAACTCTGCGTAAACGAATTCTAACCATCGAGCTTATCTCCTGTAACTAAAATGATCAAATTTTATGTGATCCGTAAATCAACTTTGGCGAGGGAGCGCTGAAGGGGGCGCAAAACCGCCGTTTCATTTTGATCACTTGAACATACGGGGGATTCCTCTCCCGCCTGTTTTCTGCAAGGTTTTAATCAAGCGCTGCGCTTCACGAAACTGCTTGATCATCCGATTGACATTCTGCACATCAGTTCCCGCTCCGGCCGCAATCCGCCGTCGCCGCGAGGCATTGAGAATGTCGGGGTTACGTCGCTCACCGAGCGTCATCGATTGAATGATGGCTTCGGTTCGCTTCAACTGGGATTCCGCTTCACGAGGATCGACATTCTTTGCGCTTTGACCCATCCCCCCCGGCAGCATCTCCATAATCTGCTGCATGGAACCCATTTTTCGTACCTGTTTCAACTGTTGTAAGAAATCCTCAAGGTTGAATTGGCCCTTGAGCATCCGTTCCGCTTGTTCTTTTTGCTGCTTTTCATCGAAAGCGGCTTCTGCTTTCTCGATCAACCCAATCATATCACCCATTCCCAAAATGCGTGAAGCCAATCTGGAAGGGTCATAGGCTTCAAGAGCATCCACTCCCTCGCCAATTCCCAGGTATTTGATTGGGACACCGGTCACACTGCGAACCGAAATCGCGGCGCCACCACGGGCGTCACCGTCCATCTTTGTCATGATCAAGCCTGTGATCTTTACTGTGTCGCGGAAACCTTCAGCGATATGCACGGCTTCCTGACCCACCATAGCATCAACCACGAGCAAGATATCCACTAATTTAATTTTCTTATTGATCGCCTGGAGTTCATCCATCAGCGGTTGGTCAAGCTGGGATCGACCCGCGGTATCGATCAGCATAACGGTGTATCCACCTTTTTGCGCTTTATCGAAAGCACGGGTCGCCAGTTCTGGTGGCTTCAAAGTTGTGTCAGCGAAAACTTCCACACCAATCTTCTCACCCAAAGTCTGCAATTGTTTGACAGCCGCCGGGCGGTAAGGATCGGCCGCGACGAGTAAAACCCGCTCGCCTTCTGAACGTAACTTACTGGCCAACTTGGCTGCCGCTGTTGTTTTACCCGAGCCCTGAAGACCCACAAGCATTACCGCATAAGGTTTGACACCGCTCAGGTTCAAACGCTCCGGTTCTCCCAGAGTACGGATCAATTCTTCATGAACGATTTTGATCACCTGTTGGGCCGGATTAAGCGCTTGCGAGACTTCTGCCCCAACCGCTCTTTCACGCACACGGGCAACGAACTCTTTCACCACGCCATAGTTCACGTCTGCTTCCAGTAAAGCTAAACGCACTTCACGGAGCATGGCATCCACATCCGCCGCAGAAAGTTTGCCTCTCCGCCGCAGTTGTTGAAAAATGGTATTCAGTCGTCCGGTCAGGTTTTCGAACAAAAGAAGGCTCTAATAATATAGAATAGTCGACCCCATATGGAAGTCAGAAAAAGATTTTAGCCCGGTCTGACCCAACGGTCAAGGCATATCCAAATACATTTTTACCTGGAATTGATGCAACCAAATCACACATACTGGGTTAAATCAGTCAACTTAGTCGTTTTTTTGGAGGTACAAAGAATGTCCAAAGTAATGGTCGTGACCGATAGCACTGCCAACTTGACGCCTGCTTTATTGGATGGAAATCCAATTCGAGTTATGCCCCTTCAATTAATCTGGGGTCATCGTATTTACCGTGATGGGATCGATATTTCGCCTAAGGATTTTTATGTCGATTTGGAAAAAGCAACCATCATGCCTACAACCTCTCAGACAACCCCCGAGGAATTTAAACGGGCATATGCGGAATTGATCGAAAAAGGATACGATATCCTGAGTATCCACATTTCATCCAAGCTATCTGGCACCCTCGATTCTGCCATTCAAGCAAAAAGGGCTTTTCCAAACGCCCGGATTGAATTGGTAGATTCATTAAGCACCAGCATGGCGATGGGATTTCAGGTGATGGCTGCGGCTCGTTTGGCAGCCAATGGCGGGACGCTGCAGGAATGTCAAGCCGTGGCTGAAAAAGCCAAGGAACAAACCGGCGTGTATTTCGCCGTGAATACCCTTGAATATCTGAGACGTGGCGGTCGTATCGGCGGAGCTGCTGCATTCCTGGGTACAGCCCTGAAATTAAAACCCTTGCTTGAATTACGCGATGGACAGATTGAAGCTGTTGAACGTGTTCGTACTTTGAGTAAAACATTGGATCGCTTGCTCGATCTGGTGGAAGCAAAAGTGGCTCAAAGCGAAGGCCCAGTCAGGCTTTGCGCCATCCATGGGAACTCCCTCGATGAAGCCAATCAGTTGTTGGATAAAGCTGTAAACCGGTTTGGCTCCACGCTTGTTGCAGAGTCACTTATTGCAGACATTAGCCCAGTGATAGGCACTCATGCCGGTCCGGGAGCGCTCGGTCTGGCCTGGATGATTGGCATGTAAGCTGTTATTTAGCTCTTAACAACCCCGACAAATCTCACTGTTGGGGTTTTCTTTTCTCGCCTCTGGTAAAATTAGGAGGAATCCATCTTATCCGAGGTATAAATGCGCAATTACCCAAATGTTGGTGTACAGATCGCTGATATCCTCCTTCCCAAAAAAGGGACTGATTTAACAAAATGGGCGGTGATCGCCTGCGATCAATTCACGTCACAACCAGAATACTGGAAAGCTGTCGCTGAAAAGGTGGGAGAGGCTCCTTCTACCTACCATATGATCCTGCCCGAAGTTTATCTCGGTACCCCAGAAGAAAAAGCCCGTTTAAAGACCACCCAGGCAAAAATGCGAGAGTATATAGAGAATGGCACTCTCGAAACTCACGAGGGGTTGATCTATGTCGAACGTACTGTGGATGGAAAAACCCGCCGAGGTTTGATGCTTGCTCTGGATTTGGAAAGATATGATTTCAACAAAGGTTCAAAATCGTTAATCCGAGCGACAGAAGGGACAATTCTGGACCGTCTACCACCGCGTATCAAGATTCGCGAGGGAGCGGAAGTTGAATTACCGCATATCATCGTTCTAGTGGATGACCCTGAAGATAAATTGCTGGGATCAATTGAAAAGCAAAAGGCTTCACTGCCATTGGCATACGATTTCGAATTGATGCAAAACAGTGGTCATCTCTCCGCTCGGTTTATCGCCGATAGAACCTTGGAAGAGAAAATCATCGCTACGATTGAAGAACTCGCCCGACCAGACGTTTTTGAAAAGAAATACGGAGTGAGCGCAACTGAAGGCATATTGCTCTTCGCGGTTGGCGACGGCAACCACTCACTCGCCACAGCGAAATCGATATGGGAGATGCTCAAACCAAAAGTAGGCATGGACCACCCTGCTCGTTATGCCTTGGTCGAGATCGAAAATGTCCACGATCATGGCTTGGAATTTGAACCAATTCATCGTGTTCTTTTCAACATCAAAGGTGATCCCATTGCCCAATTAAGACAATACTTTGGTGCCAATGTAAGCATTGCTGTCACAAACAATAAAAATGAAATGATCCAGGCAGTAAAAGCCTCCAAAAACAAAGGGCACACCTTTGGGCTGATCTCTTGCAAGACTTACATGGTTATCACAGTGAAAAACCCAAATTCCAATTTACCAGTAGGCACATTACAGGCTTTTTTGGATGACTGGATGAAGACTGGCAATGTCGGGCAAATCGATTACGTACATGGAGATGATGTGGTCTGTGAACTCGGTTCGCAATGCGGGAACGCGGGATTCTACCTGGCTGGTATGCCCAAAAGCGATCTTTTCAAAACGGTCATTCTGGACGGCGCGTTACCCAGAAAGACCTTTTCGATGGGTGAGGCTCACGAAAAACGTTTTTACATGGAATGCCGAAAGATCGTCAAGTAAGGAATAACTATGAGCGATGAGATCATCGAACCAAGAAAGAGAACAATTCCTGAACATCCCGCGAGGATTGTTGATCTCTTTGGAGAACTTACTGAAGACCATAGCAAGGTCAGGGTAAGCTTAGAATTGGACCGCGGTGACACCAAACCGGATATCAACCTGAGCTTAATCGACAAAGATGGGAATGAAGTGAGTCGTGCAGATATTATTGAATTATTCGGTGAATCCATGGCTTTCACCATGCATATTCGCCAAAAGGGTCCGATATTTCCGCTGATTTTGGTCTGTCGGATGAGTTACGTGGACGATGCCGTTCATGATGAACGGAAAACAGAAATCCGTGATCTGTAAACAATAAGTATTGGCGATAAAGTGAAAAATTCAAGGTGGTTCATCGTTTTCCTAATTCTTTTGATCACTGGCTGTAGTAGCCAAAGGAACGTGCAAGCCACCTTGACAGTTACTCCCAGCCAAACCGTAACGCCTATTCCACCAACGGTTACTCCTGCTCCAACACAAACAAGCATTCCGCTGATCGATGGCATTTGTTCTCCTCTACAGGGCATCAAGTTGGATGAACTTAGATTCGTCACTTCGAATCCATTTAAATTCAAATACCCATTTAGTGAAGGGCCGGAGAATGATAAAAATCACCCGGCGATTGATCTGGGATTCTACAATAGCTCAACGATTCCCTCCTATACTGGTCCGGAATTGCATACGGATGATAATTTCCCGATCCAGTCCATTTTGCCAGGTAAAGTTGTCGAAACGGTGGAAGATCGCTTTCCATATGGGAACATGGTTATGATCGAAACCCGTTTGGATGCGCTCTCTCCCGAGTTTCTGGCACAATTGAAGATTCCCAATCCTTATACCAACGAAGAATTATCAGCTCATTTTCCGTGTGATAAAAACCAAAACCAAATCGCGTGGTCTGAGACCTCCCGGTCCCTTTATATCCTCTATGCCCATATGAAGAATCCCTCCGCTCTTCAGCGCGGTGATAGTGTGAGCTGCGGTCAAGTAATCGGCGGTATCGGCGCCACTGGTAATTCGTCTGAAAGTATCGAACACCTACACCTCGAAATACGAATTGGTCCTTCTGACGCGGAGTTTGGCACAATCGCCAATTACGATGCAGTTGCTTCTTCGGAAGAAAGGTACAATTATTGCATCTGGGCATTATCAGAGGTATTTCAACCCATTGATCCCACCCTCTTTTGGGCATCAGAAACAGGTGGCGGTCAATAACTAGATCGGGGATCCCGGTGACTATGACCAAGCCGTTGAAACGTCGCAAACAACTAAGCACGATCCTGGTGGCTATTTTTCTCTTAGCATCGATCCTTACTGCTTGCGTAAACAAATCAAACCCGGAAAATGGCTCAACGACAACTGTGGTATCGCCCACCCTGACCACTTCTTACACCCCTGCTCCGTCTGAAACGAGCACATCAACACCTACATTATTACCGACCCCAAAATCCGATTCCTGGAATTTTGGCTTGGTTGTGTTTTCTATGGATGATGGGCTTTATTCACACCTGTTTATCTATGATCCCTATTCTCTACCCATCACCCGATTGACTGCTGGTAATTGGGACGATATCGAGCCCGCAGTCAGCCCGGATGGAAAACAGGTGGCGTTTGCCTCCAACCGTGATAAACAATGGGATATTTATATTTTGGATGTCACCACTGACAAAATTCAAAATATCACTAATACGCTGTCGTATGACAGTTCCCCATCCTGGTCACCCGATGGTCAATATATTGTCTACCAGACCAAGCACGGCAACAAGATCGATTTGGTCATTCAATCTGTGGCCGATTTGACCTCTGCGCCCATCCAAATTACGGAGGACGCGGGAATCAATTTCGACGCAGCCTGGTCACCGGATGGCCGCCAGATCGCGTTCATTACCAATCGGAATGGTCGCAATGAATTATGGCTGTTCGATCTGAAATCCGCAGACAATCGGTTTACTATTGTTGCTGCTTCTGATGGAGCTGATTTCTTCAACCCTGCCTGGTCACCGGATGGAACAACTCTGGCCTGGTGCAGAAAAGACATAGAAGATCACATTGAAATCGCACCTATCAATTCTCTCTCCTCTTCACCAAAGGAAGTCGGAACAGGCTGTTCACCCACCTGGTCACCAGATAGCAAAACAATCCTATCAATTTATCAACAGGCAAATTCACAATATCTTGTTGCTTATGACGCCGGCAACGATGTCCTTTCTTTACCACTGATCGCTTTACAGAACCCTGTAAATTCACTTGCCTGGGTCGACGCGTCAGTTGCGGACTATCTTTTGAATTATGCTAATTTACAGTCTCTACCTTCTCCGGCAGCCCTATTCACGATTGCTACCAGCCTGCCACCCTCAGATACTGGGCGCAGTGGGGTTGTTGAAATTGCCAATCTGAACGCGCCCAATCCTTTTTTGGCGGATTCCACGGATGAGTCTTTTACTGCCATGCGAAAAGCCTTTGGCAAAGTAGTTGGCTGGGATTTCCTTGGCAGTCTGGATGAAGCTTATTTACCGCTAACAGCGACAACCTATCCGGGAATCATAGACAACTGGTTGCTTAGCGGCAGAGCCATTGCCGTGAGCTCCGGAGCTTTGCCCGCGGGTTGGATGGTAGTGACCCGTGAGGATTTCAACGGAAAAACCTACTGGCGGATCTGGGTCAAATGCCTCGATCAGGAAGGCAGTTGCGGAAAACCAATACTCTCTCACACCTGGGATTTTTCCACCAGAAGCAGTGGTGATTTGTCGGCTTACGAAAATGGAGGTAGTCTTTCCGGAATTCCGGACGGTTACTGGGTTGATTTCACCGAATTTGCCAACCATTACGGCTGGGAACGTCTGCCTGCCCAGGAAGATTGGCGCTATTATTTCCCAGGAACACTGTTCAATCAATTTGTCTTCCGTCAGGGATTGACCTGGCATCAAGCCATGCTTCAACTTTACCCCGAAGAAGCAGTGGATCTGCTACAGACCGGAAGATAATGCCCGCATGAAACACATTCAAGCACTCTCATTTGGTTTGAGCGCAGGGAGAAAGAAACAAATTCTGTTTTCCTTTATTCCCTTCATTGTTCTGTGTTTACTCTCGATAAATCTTCAACATTCACAAGCAAAATTGCTCGAACAGAACAATGAAACACCCGCGGTTGTTGATACTTCTCCTGCGATTGAATCAGTCCCCACGATCATCTTCCCTACCATCACACCTGCCCCGGTAAACAATTGGCAACCACCTCTGGTTGATATTCCCTATGCTGTTGGTCAATTCGACCATTTTTATTTATTGAGACCAATCTCAGTGAATTCTGTAAACTGGCCTATGCCCACTTACCTTTACGGGTATGAAGATTCAGAGACCGAGTATCCTCATTCTGGCCTGGATTTTGATGCGCCTTTACGCACCCCCATTTTGGCTGCCGCTCCCGGGAAAGTCGTTTTCACCGGTTACGGGTTGGCGCTCGGTAAAGGAAATACGAAGGATCCCTACGGTTTGGCGGTAGTAATTCGGCATGATTTTAGTTATTATGGTTACTCGATTCTGACTGTTTATGCGCACATGGAAAAAGTGACAGTCGAAGTCGGCCAGAAAGTAAAAGCGGGAGATAAGATCGGGCTTGTCGGTTTGACCGGGAATACTACCGGACCACACGTGCATTACGAAGTGCGCCTCGAAAAAGATGGAACATATTACGTGCAAAATCCATTCTTATGGATGGCTCCACCGGTGGATTGTGGGATTTTTGTCGGCAGATTCGTAGATGCCTATGACAAGTACATCACCGCGCGTGAAGTATGGATCACCTCATTAACGACCGGTGAGAGTTGGACTGTCAAAACATATGCAACGCAGGATGTTCCTAATGACCCTTACTATAAAGAGAACGTCGCTTTGGGTGACCTTCCAGCAGGTAAATACAAGGTCACATATCTGAACAATTACCAGTACTATAAACTTGAATTCGCAATCAACCCGGGGATGATCACTTTTATCTATTTTAAGAGCGGAGAAGGATTTACTTCAGTTGCACTTGATCCTACTCCGTTAACCGGTTTCATTCCACCCATTCCTTAATCGCTCATTTATCGTTCCCTTGACAATCCACTGAACGTGCTTGAAAATAGGTACGAAATTGGAGGAATTTTCCCATGCATTCGAAAAGAGCACTCATTATCATCGCATCAGCCTTTATCGCTGTATCCATCCTTTCAGCCTGTGGTGCTGGAGCACCGACTGAGGATCCATCATTACAGATCACCCAGATCGCGGGAACGATCCAGGCAGGTTTGACGCAAGCCGCTGCCTTGACACCATCAGCTACGGCTACTTTAGCCGCAACCGCTACAGCGACAATGGTTCCCCCTACAGCGACCCCAAGTGGCCCAACGAATACGCCAACCTTAACACCTTATCCCACCACAGACCCCAGCCAATCGATCAATAATTCGAAATTTATCGCAGATGTTACCGTCCCCGATGGTTCAGATTTCGCGAGAAACGAGCCCTTTGTGAAAACCTGGCGGTTTAAGAATACCGGGAAAACGACCTGGACGAAATTTTATTCTCTTAAGTATGTGGAAGGTCCGTTGATGGGTGCCAATGGTCTGTTGACAATTAATCTGCCAGGCGATGTAAAACCCGGCGAAACCGTTGACATCAGCATGAATTTCATCTCTCCGGGTGAATTGGGTACTTACACCAGTTACTGGAAACTTTATACAGACCAGGGTGTGCCATTCGGCGAGACTTGCAGTATCACGATTGATGTCACCCCAACTGGTCATATGTAAAATCTGCAAAAAATGAATCGATCCGACTCATGGAAAATCAAAATTCCTGTTACACCTCCATCGAGTCAATTTCGAACAAGATAAAAGCCAGGGCGTTAAACCTTGGCTTTTGTTTATTCGGCATTACCAGTATCAAAAAACCTGAACAATATAATAAATATGAAACTTGGCTTGCTGCAAATCAACATGGGGACATGGAATATCTTGATTCCGAACGACATCGCAACCTGCGTCAGGATCCAGTAAACCTCGTACCCTGGGCGAAATCCATTCTTGTACTCGCATGGCCGTATTTATTGAGCGATTCTTCTGCCAAACCCCATCACGGTGTTATCGCGGGTTATGCCGGAGAACACGATTATCATCATTTCCTTCCGAACATCATCGAATCCTTAATAAGTGAATTACCCATGTTGTTCGGTGGCCCAGTTCAAAGCCAGGTCTTTACGGATAGCGCTCCTATTCTGGAACGGGAACTCGCTGTTCGTGCCGGACTGGGATGGATTGGGAGAAATTCCTGCTTGATCCACCCAGATCATGGCTCCGCGTTCCTGTTGGCTGAGCTATTTATCGACCAGGAGTTACCCGCTACCAGTGAAAAATACATCGATCGTTGTGGCGAATGTCATCGCTGCGTCGATGCATGCCCCACCCAATGCATCCTCCCTGACCACACTATTGACGCGGGGCGTTGTCTCTCAAACTTAACTATAGAAAATAAAGATCTTATCCCCCAAGAATTCCTGCCAATTATCGAAAACCGAGTCCTTGGCTGCGATCTTTGTCAATCAGTGTGTCCATGGAACCAATCCAGAAGAAAGATCGATCCAAATCCGCGCTCATTTGATGAACAGGAAATGATCTCTTTGCTTTCGATCAATGATGAGCAATTTCGAAAACAATTTTCGGAGACTGTTTTTCTTCGATTAAAGCGGCATGGGCTGATCCGAAATCTTTGCGCTGTTCTAGGCAACCTGAAAAGTACCTCGGCCATCCCTGCATTGGAGTCGGTCTTCTTGAATGATCCAAGCCCTATCGCACGGAGGTCTGCTGAAGAAGCCTTGTTCCGGATCGACTCCACCAAAAGGCAGTGATTCTACAAGGAAGATAAGAAGATCCCCTTTTTTACAATACTTGGTTGACAAAAAAATCCCTCCGTTGCTGGAGGGATTCCTTTCAATAATAAATCATTAAGGGGTAGCAGTCGCGCTCGGCAACGGTGTGACCAGATTCAGTGTACTCGTTGGTGCAATGGTCGGTGTGCGGGTCATGACATTGTAGCGCACTTTCAATTGGTCACCTGCCTGGATTGAGTTGGGATCGGTGATACCATTACGTTTCATCAACTGAGTGTAATCATCGTTGAATTTATCTGCGATGCTTACAAGTGTATCGCCCAATTGGACAGTGTAGATGAACTCCTGACCTCGTGGAAAATCGGTTGGAAACGGGGTTGCGGTGGGCAATTCGGCGTTTTGTGCCGGGATCGTGATCGCAACTCCTGGGATCAAATTGCAATTGCCGTCGGGAAAGTTGATAGCAATCAATACCAACATATCCACGTTGAATGCCTGCGCGATATTCCAACAGTTATCGCCTTCTTTGACGATATAACTCTGAGGTCCTGAGGGTGTGTTGGTCGCCGTTGGCCCAAGCGTAGGTGTCACTGTAAAAGTCGCGGTCGGATTCGGCGTAAAAGTATTGGTCGGTGTGGGTGTTTCAGTAGCAAGAGCTTTTGCGAAGGGATTATTCGCTCCCATCGCTACCATGACAATAATCATGATACCAAGCAAAGCTAAAAATCCGGAAATTACTCCCAGGAAGAACTGGTTGATCTTCGGTTTTGATTTCTTGCTCTTCTCGAACGTGTACTTTACACCTTTTAGTGTGTCTTTTTCATTCATATCAATCCCTGTCTACTATGCAAAAGAATTTGATTTCATTTAAAATAATGGTTTTTCTTAATCTCGAAATCAATAAGTCTTTAATCACTGCAAAATAATCCACTTGTTCTGAGTACCTTTCCAACATCATACCATAAATCTGAAGCTGTCAATGGTTTCTAAATGTAATTTTTAATGGGCATGTTATAATTAGTTGACCGTCAAGTAACTATTCTCAATGGAGGCAAATATTTTATGGAAACATCGACCTCGCAATTCAAACACTGTGACCTGGTGAAGGTAAGCGGCCGTATTGATAGTTCAACTGCCCCTAAACTTGCGGAAGTTCTTGGAAAGATCACTGATGCAGGTCGCTTCAAAATTGCTCTTGATTTCAGTGGTGTGCAATTTCTCTCAAGTGCTGGTTTGCGAGTTCTAATTTCCACACAAAAGAATTGCAAACGATACAACCGGGGTGAGATTGTTTTGGCTGCTGTCCCTGCCAACATCCAATCCGTTTTTGATCTTGCAGGTTTTACAGCCATTTTCAAGATTCTACCGGATGTGCCATCAGCGGTTGGCGAATTCTAGAATACCACAATGCCGACGCATATCTTCCCGGGCAGGTACGATAGCCTGGAAAAAATTGCTGCATTCATACGCTCAGAAGCGGAATTATTAGGGTTGTCTCACTCTGAGGTTTTTGCCGTCGAGACCGCGGTTGATGAAGCGGTCTCGAACATTATTGAACATGCGTATAAAGGGGAAAATATCGGAGACATTGCATGCACATGTTCACGGACTAATAGCTGTTTAACGGTAGTACTGGAAGATCACGGCCAACCTTTCAATCCACAGAAAATTCCTGTACCTGATTTGAACGCTCCTCTAAAAAATAGAAAAGAAAACGGGTTGGGATTCTTCATGATGAATCAATGGATGGATGAAGTCCATTTTGAATTTTGCGACGGAGTAAACCGTCTCATAATGGTCAAATGCAAGGATAAACCGGAAAAATGATCCCGTTGGTTCCAGCTCCTGATTCAAATTGGGAACAATTCTTCTCACTTGGCGAAGATTTGTTGAATCAACCTGATACCAAATCCCTTATAGATCTCTTGAATAAAAGGATCGCGGATCAATTTTCCTGTGAAGCCGAATTATATCCTGTTAAACCGGCATATCCCCTTCCAGGAGAACCGGCTATCCAAACGCTTCCGACGGCTGCATGTCCTCCACTTGTAGAAAAAGCGTATCGCAGTCAACATAATCAGCAGACTGAGTGTGAAAAAATCCCCGGATCCAGGCATGAAATGGCCATCCTGTTGCAGACACAAGGGACATTGTTGGCGATTTTATACGTCTCACGACCAGAGGAAAAACCCTTTTCTAAAGATGAATATCAGATGCTCGAAAGACTGGCAACATACGTCTCAGTTGCCATGCAAGTTAATCGGCAGGTAACGATTAAAAACTGGCGCTACGATCAGATCGCGCTTGTTCGTTCAGTCAGCGCACAGATCGCCAATGTGCTTGATTTAGATGAGTTATGTCAGCAGGTCACTCGTCTAATCAGATCTTCGTTCGATTTTTACTTCGTAGCAATTTTCACCTTGGAGCAGGGTTCAAATATTCTGAATTTCCGTGCCAGTTCCGGGGTGGAAAATCTCGGTGACTCTTCATTTGCTATCGAACTTCAACTTGGCAAAGGGATGATCGGAACTACCGCGGTCGACGGTCTCGAACATGTTGCTAAAAATGTCGAAGAAGATCCCTTCTTTCAATCCAGCGATTGCCTGCCTGAGACGAAAGCTGAAGCCACTTTTCCATTAATCGTTGAGGGAAGGATTCTGGGTGTTCTGGATATCCAAAGTAGTCATCATGAGTCATTCCATGAAAATGACATGCTCGTACTTCATTCATTAGCTGACAACATTGCACTGGCCGTGGAGAGCGCACGAATCTACGCCGATATGCAAAAACGAGCGGAAAGATTGAATGCGGTACTTGAGATCAATAATGCCATCTCCTCCATCCTCGACTTGGATATCTTGTTGGATGAAATTGTAAAACGTATCCAGGATCGCTTTAATTACCCATTTGTTCATCTATTCACGGTCCATCTTGGCCGAAGAAAAGTAATCTATCATACCGGCAGTGGTGTCCGTTCCAGGCGATTGCACACCAACGCATTCGCGTACGATTTGGATGCTCCAAAGGGGCTCATCCCTTACTCAGCCAGGACAGGCTTACCAATGCTTGTCAATAACGTGGATGAGGAGCCCCTCTACATTCCTTCCAAACTACCACCCAATGATACGCGCTCCGAGATGACCATTCCATTGGTATTTGGACATGAAGTGCTGGGAATCCTCGATCTGCAATCAGATAAACTGAACGCATTCAGCCAGGAAGACTTGGATCTCTTTGAAGGGTTGGCTGCGGTGATCGCTGTGGCCTTGCGAAACGCAACTCTGTTCCGATCCGAGCACTGGCGCCGTGAGGTCGCGGATAGTTTTCAGGATATTGCCAGATTGCTTTCTGAAAACGTGGAATTACCTAAACTCCTGGAACGAATTTTAATTACATTGGAAAAGATCCTTCCATGCGACGCTTCGGCAATTTGGCTTAAGGAAAACAAACCCGATGGTACTAAGGAAGAACCTCAATTACATTTGGCGGCTGCACGTGGCGTCTCCAGTGCACTAATCATCTCAACACTTGAGAAAGACGAAGAAGTTCGTGGTTTTCTCAGAGAGTCGATACGAGCTGATTCTCCCTCCATCCGTCCACCCGGTGGACCCTATGGTCCTTTGGGAAAAGCAATGAAATTCCCACAAAATTACTCATCGATCTCGGTCCCTTTACGGGCAGGTGATCATGAATTGGGAACATTGACAATGGCACACCGACTTGATGGCCGCTATGGTACTGAAGCATCTGCCATTTCAGCCACTTTTGCCAATTATGCTGCTGTCGCGATCCAAAACGCGCGTCTCTATTCAGCCGCCCAACAGGAAGCCTGGTCATCCACGGTAATGTTACAGGTAGCTGAAGCCTGTCAGACCATCACCAGCGAAGATGAATTATTCTCCACGATGAGCCGTCTGGCTCCCTTATTGCTTGGAATCGACCAATGTGGCTTTTATGTCTACGATTCGGTTAATCGCTCATTTGAGCTAAAATCCTGGTATGGGTTTCATCCCTCAAATAATGAATGTGTCATCCAGGAACTGGATGCCATCCCATTTATCAAGTTGATTGCCTTACACGAGCCAGTGTTTTTAACAGATCCAGCCGAAGAAATAAAATTAAGTTCTCTAGAGTATATTCCCGGGCAACATACAGTAGTATTGTTGCCCTTATTTGCCAGAGGAGAATTCCTTGGCGCGTTTCTGGTAACTCATCGTGGTGAAGCAGAACCAGGCGTGGAGAAAAAATTTAATAACCAGATGTTGGCAATCCTTCAAGGATTAACACAGCAAACAGGTGTGGCGCTTGAAAATATCCGCCTTGTGGAGTCTCGTCAGGAAGAAGCATATATCACTGCCGTGCTCTTACAGGTCGCGCAAGCCGTGGTCAGTCAATCCAATTTGGATGATGTTCTTGAAACCATCATCAACCTGCTACCAATTCTTGTTGGTATCGAAACTTGTGTAATTTACACCTGGGATAAAAATAAACAACTCTTTTCACCTGCAAAGGCAATCGCGGATGATCATAACCTGCGAGATTGGCTAATTGAGAATCCTTTCACTAATGGCGAAAATAAACTGCTCGATGAAGTCTTACAAACCCAAAAGCTAACCGCCTGTCAATTAGATCATGATATTCTCACCAAAGATACCTGGATGTCTTGCTCGAACTTCACTTCACTTGAGGATCATCAGGTTCTCCTGCAGGAAGCCAGTAATTGGCTATTGGGCTTCCCTTTGGTTATCAAAGGGGAGTTTTATGGGGTGATGGTGGCGGAAGAAAAGGAGATTCAAGCCAGATTTCAGGCAAAACGGCTTGAATTGTTAACTGGCGTATCCCAGCAAATCGCCCTCGCCATTCAGGATGATCACCTTAAGGGCGATTTGATTGTGCGCGAACGTATGGAGAAAGAGATTCAACTTGCCAGACAAATCCAGAAGACATTCCTGCCCGAATCATTACCTAAAGTTAAGGGGTGGAACCTGGATTTACGTTGGAATACCGCGCGTGAAGTCAGTGGTGATTTTTATGATGCTTTTCTTACAAACGATGGCAAGGTTATTTTTGCAATCGCAGATGTCTCCGATAAAGGTATGCCCGCAGCTCTCTACATGACTGTAACACGTACTCTCATACGTTCTGGCGCAAAGAATCTTCATTCTCCAGGGAAAATCCTGTCCAGTGTAAATGAACTTCTCGTCGAAGAAAACCCGACAAGCGGAATGTTTGTTACCGCTGTTCTTGCTGTATTGGATCCGGAAACAGGTGAATTAACATACGCGATTGCTGGCCACAATCTTCCCTTGGTCTACCGTCATACCAGTGGACAGATTGAGGCACTCCATAAAGGAGAGATTGCATTAAGTGTAGTAGAAAATATCGATTACGAAGACCATACGACGATCCTCAAGCCCGGAGATACAATTCTGTTTTATACAGATGGTGTTACTGAAACATTTGCCCCCGACGAAAAACTATTCGGTGAAACTCGCTTGATAAAAGCAATCAGAAACGGAGTAAACCAGAATGGAATTAGTCTATTGGATTATATCGAGAAGGAATTAAACGACTTCCGAGGAAATCAACCAGTATCCGATGACATCACGATGATCAGCATTCAAAAACAAAAAAACTCCTGAATGGAGTTTTTTTCTATTTTCCGAGAAATAAAGCCAGCCAGATTTCCCAGTTGGACACCGTTTTTGGTGTATTCGTGGCAACCACCAGCGGTGCCTGGGTTGCTCCTTCAGGTTTTAGTGGAATAACCAGATTCTCACCTTCCCTGACCATGTGACCTTCTTCGTATGCCCATTGTTCCACTGCACCTTCAGACGTTGCATAAGCAATCTGTGTATCAAGAACATTCAATGTCGATTGCAGGTTATTAACAACCTGTTGAGCATCGTCACGCTGAGCTGTTAATCTGGATAATTCATTAAGGCGGTTATTCAAATCCATTACCAGAAAAAAAAGAACGACCGCTGCAACAGCGAATCCGATCTTCTTAGGATCAATAGCGAGTCTCTTTTTCTTCTTCGCAGGTTCCATGACTTAAGTTTACCTCAATCGCAATTTTGAAACAAGCAATAAAAAAACCCGCATCACTGCGGGTCAAGTGCCGAAGGAGGGATTTGAACCCTCACGAGCGTAATGCCCACTACGCCCTGAACGTAGCGCGTCTGCCAATTCCGCCACTTCGGCTAATTTCGAGTTGAATTCTACCAAATTCTGAATAGATGTCAACCTTTGCAACGAGTTCACGTGATAAAGCAGCAAATCCACTCCTTGCTTTCAATTTATATGATGATGCTATAATATTTCTTGCAGTTCCATTTGGCATGGTATTTGCATTAAGTCAAAAGAGGGACAAATGGCGATCATTCCTGAGAGAAATCAAAATTCTATGATTCAGAATCACCCCAAACGAAATTCTCCCATTTCGCCTCAGAATGATATCTATCGTCTTAAAGATGAAAACTTAAAGTTGGAATCAGAGTTGCATTTGACCCTGGAAGAAATTGCCCATCTGCAAAATGCGCTCGCAAATGCGAACATGAAATTAACCGTGTACAAGAATTCAGCCAAGAAAACTCTTGCAACCGAAAATAAAGATATTGCAAAATTGGCAGAAGAATTGAAAGAGATCTACATTCCATTAAACACAATATCCAATTACTGTGAGTTGCTTTTATCTGAGTCAGTTGGAGTTCTGGGTTCGATACAACGAAAATTTGTTGATCACATAATTGAATCGACCAACCAAATCCGCGAATTGATGGATCTGTTTGAGAAAAATGCTTTTGCAAATATGATCGCCAACGAAACTGACCAAAAAGGTCAAGATCTCCATGTTATCCTTGAAGATATCCTTTTTAGGAATTCATATCTGCTCCAGAAAAAACAGATTGTCCTTCAAATGGAGATTCCAGATGAGTTACCGGAAGTATCAGGAACGAAAAAAGAACTAACAGAGATCATCGAAAGAATTGTACTGAATGCTCTAAAAATCACACCCAAAGATGGAGCGATCTGCATCACTGCTTATTTAGAAGATATCGTGACGATAAAGAAGATCACTCTCAAAGTTCGTGACGGCGGTCCCGGAATTCATGAAAGTGATATAAAAAAATTATTCCCCTATCAAAGGGATAATACCCCCGGCAATATCGCCGGTCTGGCAATCGATAACAGCGAATTCAATAACCTGATTGACTTGATTCAGAAAGCAGGTTGCAAGTTCAGACTCTCAAACGCCATTGGTTTTGGAAGTGTTTTTGAAGTGACCTTTGATTGCGTGAACTGGTAAATGAATCCCCTATTCTTTGAAACCTGCGCAGGTTAGAATATATCCATGAAGAAACTTCCTTTGCTGATAACCGCACTGATCTTTTTATTATCCGGATGTTCCGGTGCGTTGTCCCAGCAAAATCCAACGGTAATTCCCATCACTTCGATCTTAATTAATCAAGATCCCAACCTTCAACCATCACCAACTCCCTTTCAACCTCTCGCGCCAACTGCAACCAAGACGCAATTCGTCCCATCCGCCACAGTCAAGCCCACCAAACAAGCCACCCCTACCCCGTTATATACGGTCTACCCGACCATGTCGCAGCAAAATATCACACCGCCCACCGGTCAGGTTCGTATCATGGTTCTTGGGTCGGATTATCGTCCTTATGAAGGTTTCCGTACCGATGTGATCATTCTACTTACGCTGAACCCACAATCGGGTACCGCCACCTTTCTTTCTTTTCCGCGCGATCTATATGTTTCGATCCCTGGCGTTGGCATGGAGAGGATTAATACGGCTCAAGAATACGGAGGTTTCGCTTTATTGTCCGCCACACTCCAACAGAACTTCGGATTCACACCCGATTATTATGTCATGACCAATTTTGATGGATTTAAAGAGATTATCGATACCCTAGGCGGCATCGATGTAAATGCCGCTGTGACATTGAAGGATAAATGCGATGTGCGCAGTCGCGTCGATGGAATGGGTTATTGTACGATTCCCGCGGGTTCAAACCATATGGATGGTGAAACCGCCCTCTGGTATGTTCGCAGCCGCCACTCAAGTAGTGATTTTGATCGTACCCGCCGGGCTCAAGAAGTATTGCAAGCAATGTTTCTGAAATTGATGAGCCTTGGAGCGGCAAATCGAGCTTCCGAGTTGTATACCCAGTTCACAACTAGTGTTGAAACGAATCTCCCATTAAATACAATCATTTCTTTTTTACCCCTCGCCAGTGAACTGGCAAATAATACCTCTCTGATCAGACGATACGCGATCGGAGCCGAGCAGACTTATAACTACATTGTGCCCGGATCTGGTGCGATGGTTCTTGTTCCTGATGAGTACGCGGTTATGTCAGTCATCTATCAAGCGCTGTCAGAGTAACCGATTGACATCTCTTCCCGATTCATGTAAACTGAATAATAAGCTATACGAAAGAATGTGAGGGTAAGAAGATGAATTTACCTGCAGATATGCACATTACTTCCAATACACCACTTATCCCCGCCATCCAGAACTGGCAAGCATTCTTAAATGATCAGGGCAGATCACGCTACACCGTTAAAGCCTTTGTTGGTGATTTAACATTACTGACCCGTTACCTGCCGCCGGAAACCAGCGTTGGCAGTATCACCACTGAAGATTTAAACCAATTTCTAGAATGGCTTAAAAAAGACCGGGATGTTCCGTGCAGTCCTAAAAGTCTATCTCGCCGTATTACCTCGCTGAAGTCATTTTTTCGTTGGCTTCTCTTATCCGGTCGAATCGACTCCGACCCCGCGGAAAAGCTATTGCAGCAATCGGTGATCAGCCCATTACCTGAAGTGTTGACAATGGAGGAGCAATTTAAGGTTACGCAAATAGCCATGAAATATCGGACAGCAATCAAACCTGATGCCCGCCCCATCACGTTGCTCGAATTATTGCTAACCACTGGAATAAAAAAAGGGGAATGCCTCGCTCTTAAAGTTAACCACCTCGAGATCAGCGACCCAGCCAGTCCGTACCTCTATGTGCGATATACCAACTCTGCGAATCGTTTTAAGGAACGCAAAATCTCATTGTCAGATGAATGGATTAGCGTCTATCGTGAATATGAAGTGCAATATCACCCGACAGACCGTGTGTTCCCCTGGTCACCACGCCGTCTTGAATATCTACTGGAAGACATTGGCAAGGATGCTGGCCTCAGCAAGCATCTTTCCTTTGATATGTGCCGGTGGACCTGCGCATTGAATGATTGGCGGGCCGGCGAAGATAAGGAAATCATCCGTCAAAAACTGGGGATATCAAAAATCCAGTGGCGGGAGATCGGATTAAAGTTAAAACAGCTTTCTGAAAGTTAATCCAATTTTACCAACCGAATTACCAGAACCCGTTCCGTTTGCGCCGTTACTGGCGCGTATTGCGTTCTTTTTACCCCAAGAACCCAAAGGGCTTCCTCTCCACAGCATAGAATTGGCCATCTTGACCTGGCTTTTCTGTGGATCTTCCTATTGATGAATAAGTCGCTTGTTTTCTGAGTGATCAGGCTCCCACCAAATGGGTGGATCCTCTCGCCTGTTTTGATTACACGCAGGTAAAGTTCTTCTTTTAATTCGGAAAGATCGAAACAGGTTTCATTGTCACTTTGATTGGTAGAAAACGTACTTCCCTTATCAACAACCTCTGTCTGGAGTTCCCAATGTTTATTTATCTTTGTAGTTCCTTTCAAAGCACAAGGCAACACATCCCTCTCTAAAATCGGCCATAAAATTGAAAAATCCGCGCCACCTGTGTAAATCATGCCTTTCGACTCGTCAACTCGCGTGATCCACAGATCATCCAGAAGCTGCCAATCTCCCAGTGCTTTCTCATCCTTCAGGAAACGGATTGCATTTTCTATCGGTTCAAAGCCGATATCACGCAAATCGGAGCGAATTCTTCCCATGAAATCTCTTAGAACCCGTCTCTGGATTGCCAACGGCTGTATCAAGAAATCCTGAATAAAAAATGTGTAAAATCCTTCTCCATCATTTATCACAAGATTTTGTAGTACCTTATTCGTCTCATTTTCAAGCAAAGAATCATCTTCCTGTACCAAATGAGAGAGTTGCCATAGATGTTCTTTCGCGCGTGAATTGTAGGTTACAAGCTCAGGCATCAGTTCCAGGCGGATACGGTTCCTGAAATAGCGGGGGTCGCTGTTGGTTATATCAGTGCATGGATGAAGATCGTTTTCATCACAATAGTGCTCAATCTCATTCCGCCACAAACCGAGTAATGGTCGAACAACAGGGATTGATCTGGAATAAGTTGGCAGGAAAGAACGAAAAGACATCCCTTTAATTCCACCGAGCCCTGACCCCCTCAAGATGTGCATCATTACAGTCTCCACCTGGTCATCCGCCTGATGAGCCACCGCGATTGCTTGCGCGTGATAATCTGAAGCTTGCGTAAAAAGACATTCATAGCGCAGATGACGTGCGCTTTCCTCAACCGATAGTTTTCTCTTCTCGGAATAGGACCTTACATCAACATACATGCAAATACAAGGAACCTGCATGGATAAAGCAAATCTCTTCACAAATTCTTCTTCTTCATCAGCTTCAGGTCGTAACTGGTGGTTTACGTGAACTGCCAACAGAGAATAGTTTAGCCGATGCAATATATGCAGCAGACAAAGGCTATCTGGCCCACCTGATACGCCAACAACGATCGGGGCATCTTTGGATAAAGCACATTCTTCATCCAGAGTTTTCATTAAACTAACGAAATCCATGTTGCGATTATAGCGCATGGGAATTGAATTATATTAAATTTTTACTTGCTTATAGTAATTTTTTATGCTAGACTTTCGATGAATAGGTAAAGGTGTGCCATGCCAGAAAAAATTCTGATCGTCGATGATGATGTTGAAACCTTACGCCTTGTTGGCTTGATGCTGCAGCGGCAAGGGTACGAGATTGCTGCTGCCAGCAACGGGACGCAGGCGATCGCGATGGCCCAATCGGAATTGCCCGATCTGATCGTTCTGGATATCATGATGCCCGATATGGATGGCTATCAGGTAACCAAACAGTTGCGCGGCATGAGCGAAACCTCCTCCACACCGATCTTGATGTTCACAGCCAAAAGCCAGGTAGACGACAAGGTCGCCGGATATGATGCTGGCGTCGACGACTATTTGACCAAACCGGTTCACCCAGCTGAATTGGTTGCACACATAAAAGCACTGCTTTCTCGCACTCGGAGCCGACCAGCCTCGGAAGTGATCACAGAAAAAGGATATCTTGTAGGAGTCACAGCCTGTCGTGGCGGTATGGGTTGTTCATCGATGGCGCTCAATTTAGCGGCATGTATGTCGCAGGTTACGAAAGCACCTACCATCGCTGTTGAACTACGCCCCGGTCAGGGTACATGGGGACCTGACCTGGGTTTCAATAACGCCGAAGGTCTGAACAATCTTCTGCAGCGTAAACCGTCTGAAATTAATGCTCAACTCATTGAGCAGAGCCTCGTAAGTACCGGATTTGGAACGCGCTTGTTGCTTGCTCCGGTAAATTTCGGTAACATGGATTTCGTTGGATACGCCGATAAGATCCAGGCGATCATCAATGCGATCGCGTTGATGAAAGTTCCTACATTTTTCGATATCGGTACTGGTTTTCTGCCTGGTTTTGACAAGATTTGCCGTAAGATGGATGAGATCATCATCTTGACCGAACCTCAGTTGGTCACTGTAAAAAGGACCAAGAAGTTCATCGAGCAATTGAACACCAGCAATATCACAGGCGGCAAGATGATAGAATTGGTATTATTCAACCGCGTGCGGGCTGACATTCAAATGTCATCCATGCAGGTTACCGAAGAATTAGATGGAATGCCGATTTCTGTCATGATCCCTCCTGCTCCGGAATTGGCCAACCAGGCTTCGCAGAAACACGCGCCAATGTATAATCTTCAACCGGAAGGGTTGGTTGCCCAGCAATTGATGCGGCTTACAGAGATCATTCACGAACACATTCGCAAGTGAAAAAAAGAACCCCTAGGGGGTTCTTTTTCTAGTTACCTTGCTCCCCGTCTGCCAAATTGCCTTTCCAATAAATCCACCGAAAGATGAACCATGGTTGGCCGCCCATGTGGGCAAGTTCGGGGTGAAACGCACATCTCCAGATCGTGGATGAGTTGCTTCTGTTCCTCGGTAGAGAGAATTTGCCCCCCCTTCACCGCCATCCTTTTGCAAATTCGAGCAGCCAGTCTGGCTTCCAATTGCCCTGCCAATGGTGTCTCATCCTCTTCGAAATCTTCCACAACACTACGGACGACAGCCACCGGGTCAGCTCCGGTAAAGATCGCTGGAACAGAGCTTACTCGAAAGGTATTGCTTCCAAATTCCTCAACCTGAAAACCAAGTTTCTTGAGGATTTCCAAGCTTTCAGATAATATTCTTGAAGTCTGTGGTGGTATTTGAAAAACCTGTGGTTCGAGTAACGCCTGTGATTCCAGGTTACCTTGCTTCCCTGTCATCTTTTCAAACAGGATGCGCTCATGGGCAGCATGTTGATCGATAAGGTAGAGACCATCTGGCCCTTCGGCAATCAGATATGTGCCTCCAATCTGCCCCACCCACCGGAGTAATGGGATCGTCGCTCCTGGAAAATTCGTCTCCTCAGTAGATTGAGGAGTATCATTCGCTTCAACTCGGTTTGACATTTCTGATGGTGTCTGTGGTTCAGGGTGGATTGAACGTGCATTCCAGTCAAGTTGGCGGATATCCCGATCCGGATCCAATTTCCAGGTATTAATACTTACTTGAGGCACTGGTGAAAAAGCCAATAAACCACGCCGAATGGCCCGCTGTACCAATGCAAACATTTGATCTGGGTGTTTGAAACGGATCTCCGCTTTGGCTGGATGTACATTGACATCCACCTCTTCGGGAGGTAATTGAATAAACAAGATGGCAATCGGATAACGGCCAAGCATCAAGAATGTTTGATACGCCTTCAACAAAGCAGAAGAAAGCATGACATCCTGAATCCACCTGCCGTTGATGAAGAAGGTTAATTCCCGCCGATTACTGCGTGTCAATGAAATGGGGCTGATGAACCCCTTTATCTCAATACTATTGTCCTCAAATTCAACTTCGAGCATCTGCCTCGCTATTTCTTCACCATACAGTTGGCCAATGATTTCCCTTCGATTACCATTCCCGCTGGTCCGTAGAATGGGTTTTCCCTCCTGTTCGAGTGTAAAGGAAATGTCTGAATACGCCATCGCGTAGCGCGTGATCAAACCATCGATCTGTTGCCGCTCGGTCTGTTCCTGTTTGAGAAATTTCAAACGAGCAGGCGTGTTATAAAAAAGGTCCTGAACGGTAACAACTGTTCCTACCGGAACACCGCTTTTCTCTATCGATACCAGTTTTCCACCATCGATCACTGCGCGAGTGCCACTTTCCTGCCCTGCTACTCGCGAAGTTAAAACAAAATGCGAAACGGAGGCAATCGATGCCAATGCTTCGCCTCGAAATCCAAGCGTTCCAATGTGGAAAAGGTCATCCGCTTTCTGCAATTTACTGGTCGCGTGACGGGCAATGGCCAGTTCGACATCATCCGCCGAAATACCGCTGCCATCGTCACTGACCTCAATCAATTGCCGGCCAGCTCCCAAGATTCGTATTGAAATGCGTTTCGCGCCGGCATCGATTGCGTTTTCCACCAATTCTTTTACTGCCGAAGCCGGTCTTTCAACTACTTCACCGGCTGCTATTTGTGAGGCAACTTCATCTGGCAAGACATGAATTTTCATATTCAGAAATTATATATCAGCATCGGCGATATTTCCTGCAGCATCCAGCGAAAAAAGGTATACTTCTGGCATGTGTTTTAAAGTCTTGTTCATCGATCTGGATGACACCTTATATCCGTCAACAGTGGGTTTATGGGAAGCCATCCGTGTCCGAATCGATCTCTATATGATCGAAAGGATGAAATTATCACCGGATATCGTACCAGCCCTTCGCAAAGAATTATTTCTGAAACACGGAACCACCATGCGGGGATTACAGGCTCAATACCATATCGATGAAAAAGACTATCTGGATTTTGTACACGATGTACCGGTTGCTGATTACTTGACTCCAAATCCCGAGTTGAGGAAAACGCTGGTGAAATATCCGCAGCGTAAAGTGATCTTTACCAACGCCGACACCAATCATGCCAACCGGGTGATCCTTTCATTGGGTTTGGAAGGATGCTTCGATCAGATCATTGACATCCAGGATATCAATCCCTTCTGCAAGCCACAGGTACAGGCATTTTCAAAAGCGATGGAAATCGCCGGGGTTGACGATCCATCAGAATGCGTAATGATCGATGATGCCTTGCGAAATCTCCAGGCAGCCAGAAAGATCGGGCTATACACGATCCAGATCGGAACTGAAAATCGCTTAGATGGTATTGATGCTGCTATTAATAGTTTGATCGACTTACCCAAAGTATTACCACTGCGGGAGTCAAATTAAGATATTTCCATTTCATTTGACGATAATTTTTATCGAACAAACAGACTATGGATAAATCGATCAGGAGTTTTCATGAATAAAACCACGCGCAATATTTTATTGACTTTACTTGCTCTGTTCCTGCTGGCTGGATCATTTTCGGCAGGGGTTATCGTTGGGTGGTTGATTCCATCACAATCACCCCTGCAAGCGACAGTTTCCACGGCAGTTGCGTCAGAAAATGATACGACAACCCTTTTCAAACCGTTCTGGCAGGCATGGGATATCCTCCACCAGAATTACATCGATCAACCTTTGGATGACACTTTGCTGATGCAAGGTGCCATCAAAGGGATGGTGAGTTCACTGGGAGATGCTCATACTCTCTACATGACGCAGGCTGAATATAATGCGGCCAATATATCTCTTACTGGAAAATACGGTGGAATTGGCGCTTATGTGAGTGTAAATGGCGATTTCTTGACGATCACGGGAACCTTTGAAGGATCTCCTGCTGAAAAAGCTGGCCTGAAAGCCGGCGATGAGATCATTGCCGTGGACGGCAAGGATGTCACCGGTGTAGATCCCAGCGTGGTACTCGAGTCTGTTAAAGGTGAGGCTGGAACTACAGTGGTTCTGACCATTCACCGCAGCAACCCTGAATCCACCTTCGACGTTACCATCACCCGCGAAACCATCACCTATAAAACGGTGACAGGCAAGATTTTGAAACAGGAAGATCTTCCGGGCAACACATCACTCGTTCTGAATGAAAACATCGCTTACATCAGGTTGTCCTCATTTGGTCAGGATACGACTGCCGATCTTACAACAACCCTGACCACCCTGCTTGCGGAGGACCCAAAGGGGATCATCCTTGACTTACGTGAGAATGGCGGTGGGTATCTAGAAACAGCAGTGAGTGTGGTATCACAATTCATCAGTGACGGTGTTGTGGTTTACCAGGAAGATAATTCCGGCAATCTGACGGCTTTCAATGCCACAAAAGGTGGCCTGGCGACTGAAATTCCACTGGTAATTCTAGTTGATGGGAACTCTGCCTCTGCTTCCGAGATCACAGCCGGTGCATTACAGGATTACAAACGGGCAATACTTGTTGGAACCCAAACCTATGGTAAGGGCTCTGTGCAATATTGGATTCCTCTCGACGACGAACAAGGAGCCGTAGCTGTGACCATTGCCCGCTGGTTAACTCCCCTCAAACATCAGATCGATAAAATCGGACTGACCCCGGATTATGTCATTAACTTTACCGATGAGGATATCAAAATGGGCTATGATGTCCAGTTGGAAAAAGCGGTTGAACTTCTGCTTCAAAAAGCACAATAAGATTAGAATATATTAATAGGATTACCTAAAAAAATATTTAATTGACAGTATTCAATGCAGAGGGTATAATCCATCTTCGCTGGTATTTGACCCTTGGAGAGGCAAGTTATGGACTCGAATGTTGTGGCCGAAAACGACCGCGCAAATGAATTGCGACAAAAAATGCAACTGACCGGAACAGTTTTGAAAGTAAAGCTGGCCGGAGCTGTGATCGATATCGGGACCGGGAAACCGGCTGTTATCCATGTATCACAGATCGTTGCGCCAGACAACAAGCCCTTCAAGAGCGTTACTGAAGTTCTCTCAGAAGGTCAAAAGATAGACGTCTGGGTGAAAAAAGTTGTCAAGAAAGACAATGAAGAACGTGTTGAGTTGACCATGGTACGCCCACTCGATCTGGAATGGCGTGACATCAAGGTAGGCAATCAACTTAAAGGCAAGATTGTTCGTCTTGAAAAATTTGGCGCGTTTGTTGAAATTGGCGCCGAAAGACCTGGTTTGATCCACATCAGCGAAATGGCTCATGGCTATGTAAAGCAACCCTCCGATGTTGTCAAGGAAGGCGATGAAGTGGATGTCGCCATTATCGATGTCAACCGCCGAAAGAAACAGATCAAGTTGAGCATGAAAGCTCTTCTACCCGAGCCTGAAGAAGAAGTCAAAGAAAAACCGAAAGCTGCTGGTCCTTCCCGCACTGAAGCTGGTCCGCGTAAAGACAAGAAATCTTCTCGTAAGCCACGTCGCAGAGACGAAGAAGACAATACCGCTCTGCTCGCCTCAGTGAATGAACCCCCTGCCGAGGATGAACCAACCTACATGGAAATCGCCATTCGCGAAGCAATGGAGAAGGCAAAAGATAAGAAGAAAAAAGCTGAGGAAAAGAAATCCAAGGCGGTCTCCAAAGAGCAGGAAGATCTGCTCTCCCGTACCCTTGAGAACAAAGTTCAAACCAACTAACCTTCTACAGCCATCCCTTCCAAGGGATGGCTTCTTTTTAAGCAATATTGAAAATGTTCTGGTATGATAAATAAATAAAGAAGTGTGGAAAATGGAATCAAGGATGCAAATTCAACCACAAGAGATCATTACCATCCTGTGAGGAGGTGTCGTGAAAACGACCCTCCTCACTTCTTTTAACGACGAATACTGGCAGGAGTAAACCATGACAGCAAAGTATATCTTTTTCACAGGTGGTGTCGTCAGCTCGGTTGGAAAGGGGGTTACAGCCGCAGCAGTGGGGAGAATCCTAAAGCAACGAGGGTTCAAAGTCGCTGTTCAAAAACTTGATCCCTATATCAACGTCGACCCTGGAACTATGAGTCCTTACCAGCATGGTGAGGTTTTTGTGCTTGATGATGGAACGGAAACAGATCTAGATCTTGGTCATTATGAAAGATTTATCGACGTCAGGCTCAATCGCGTCTGTAACGTGACCACCGGTCAGGTTTACGCGGAGGTAATTAGCGCTGAACGCCGTGGAGATTTCTTGGGTGGTACCATCCAGGTGATTCCCCATATCACCAATGAGATTAAACGCCGAATCAGCCTGGTGACTAAAACCACCGGCGCAGAAATCGTTCTTGTCGAAGTGGGTGGTACTGTTGGTGATATTGAAAGTCTGCCTTTCGTTGAATCACTTCGTCAATTACGAACTGATCTGGGTCGAGAGAACACCATATTTGTCCATGTCACCTGGTTACCCCTCATTGGTGCCACTGAAGAATTAAAGACCAAACCAACACAGCATTCGGTACGCGAATTGCGCTCCTATGGTATTTCACCTGACATCATCGTTGCGCGCAGCGATGTTCCGGTGGAAGACGCGATCTCTGATAAGATCGCACAATTTTGCGATGTAGAAAAACGCGCGGTCATTCCCATGGTTACCACCCCCGTCCTTTACGAAATACCGTTAATGCTCGAAAAAGCCCATGTCGCTGAATATTTGATGGAACGACTTAACCTCACTCCCCCACACGCTCCGGACTGGTCAGCATGGCAAAAATTAGTTTTAGAAACAAAAAAGGAAAAACCAACAGTCTCGGTAGCACTCGTCGGTAAGTATGTAGAACTTCACGACGCCTATATCAGCGTCCGTGAAGCCCTTAAGCATGCCGCGCTTTCGCTTGGTGTCGAACTGGATCTGCAATGGGTTCACTCAGCCGATCTGGAAAAAGGACGTTCAATGGACGTACTGGAAAGGACACACGGCATCATCGTTCCAGGCGGGTTCGGTAGTCGCGGTATCGAGGGAAAGATCATGGCAGCGCATTTCGCCCGCACGAACAAAGTCCCCTACTTTGGACTGTGCCTCGGCATGCAGTTGATGGTGGTTGATTTCGGCAGAGAGGTCCTTGGCACGGAAGACGTCAACTCCTCTGAATTTGACCATTCCACTGCCAACCCGGTGATCGACCTGATGCCGGATCAGCAAAACGTAACCGATAAAGGTGGAACCATGCGACTTGGTCTTTATCCGTGCATGCTCCAGCCAGGCACGATCGCTCGCAAGGCTTACAACAAAAAATCTGTGGATGAACGACACCGCCACCGCTTTGAATTCAACAACAATTATCGGGAAATATTTATTGAGAATGGGATGCGTTTTTCGGGCCTTTCACCCGACGGCAGATTGGTTGAGATCGCTGAATTAATCGATCATCCCTTCATGCTTGGAACACAATTTCACCCCGAATTCCTGTCTCGGCCCACCCGCCCCCATCCTTTGTTCGTAGCTTTCATGCGCGCAGCCTGCGTCAATGCCAATGTGCCTTTCATCGATCCTCCAGACATACTTGAACCATAATCTTGATAAGTATCCTCAACGACGGCTCCTACACCAACTGGCAATTCACCGACGCCCAGGACCTAATGGTCATCCTGTTCAAAGCCCTCACCTTGGCAGATGGCCTGCTCGGATAAGCTGATAACTACGATTCACTCAAGGGTGATCTTAGAACCCACGGTTATGTTACTCTCGTCGGCAATGAAAGTGATCATATCCCAGCTCGAAAAGCCAACAAAGAAGGCAATAAACTAAGTTGAGGAACCATAGAGAAGGCAGGATAGAAAGCTATTGAACAGGTTACTTTCACCTTTGATCTAATGAATTCGAACTCTTCGAAGAAGATTCCCGCATTTAGAACCCACGCAAAGAAGACGAGTTAATAAAAATGCTTGCAATTCCCTCCTCATAAAAGTTAACCAGATAAGTCAATTCACAAAGATCATCGATATTCTCAAAACCTGCCACTGTAATGGCACCTCTCACCACTCCAGTGAGACCGATAACTCCACCATCACTTTTACTTTCAACGCCGGCCAGATAATACCGGTGCCCCTACCCGTTCCGACCGCGTTGCCAAATACAACGAGTTACTTCGCGTTGAAGCCAAGTTGAGTAATACTTTTCATTATGCCGATGGGGCAACACTGAAAGCTGCAGCTAAATTTCCAGGGAATTCAAACGTGGTGAGGGTAATTTGTGAATTGTCCCACCTTCTTATTAAGAATTGAAAAATTACTTTAGCTTTTTTAGCTGTAATACAAACTCATTGACAATCATCACAAATTCTTCTGGTTTCTCCTCCTGGGGCACATGCCCACAGGCTTTGACCAGTTGAAAATTCGCTCCGGGGATAATCTCTGCCAGACGTCTACTATGCCGGGTGGGAATTACCCGGTCATCATCTCCAGCAATGACCAGTACAGGCATTTTCAATTCATTCGACCGTTTCCAAAGGTTTTTTACATGTGGTGCCAGACTGAATTCCCACAATCCAACCTCCCATCCCTTTAACAGGAAGGGTTTTTTATATCCACTTACAATCTCTTCGCTGATCCGTGAAGGATCATGCCAGGTTTGACGGAGCATTTGACGCGTGAATGCGCGAGTGGGATGAATAAGCGCCTGACCAAATATCCGCGCTGATTTTTTGTTAAGGAAATGACTTGCCCAACTGGGTACTGGCGAATAGAGATACACTGCTGGTCCCACAAGAATCAACGCCTGTACATTCCGAGGATATTTCAAAGCAAATGCCATCCCCACAGTACCTCCGGCAGAATGGGCAACAATGGATGCCTTTTCCACTCCGAGGGCATCCATTAAGTTCCGAAGCATCTCAACCTGACCTTCGGTTCCATATAGATTCATCTTGTTCGAATTCTCAATAATTGGTCTGTCCGTTAATCCAAAAGCCGGGCGGTCATAAGCGATCATTCTGCCATGTACTGCCAACAGCCGCATCACATCGTGCCACGAAAAGAGGCTGGCCGCAAAGCCGTGAAGGAAGATAAAAACGGGGTTTCCTTCACCCACTTCTTTGTAGTGAACAGACACACCCTGGATATCAATAAACCGACTGTCAGGGTCCGCAAGCCTGAATTTGTCATTTGTGGGCGGTTGATCAATCATGCTGGTCTATTCGTTTCCTGAAACGCTTTGCATGATCGGCAGAATGCCGAGCAGCACAGTCAGTTGCTGAACCTTGCGGGTGATCGTGGCAGGGTTATCACCGGATTGGTCGCCATACCAGCCAAAGAAGGCATGGTTTCCACCTTGGATCACCAGATACTGCGTCGAGACAGGAAGCAAAAGCTTTGAAGATTCGATCTTTTCTGGCGTGGCCAGCCCATCCAGCGAACCGGAGATCGAAAGCACCTTTCCTGCATATCTGGTCAGATCGTCTTTGGATGCCGGATAAGAAGCCAGCAGTACCAATCCTTCGATTTGATCCGGATGCTGGTACAGGTAATGCGCTGCCATCGATCCACCAAGTGAATGCCCTCCGATCACCCAGTGTGTCACCTGGGGATACGCGTTGATTACCTGTTCCGCCTTGTTGATGCCAAAAACCGCCAGATTCAGCGGCATGCGCGGGATGATTACCAGGTAGCCCTCAGCAGCCAGAGCGTGCGCCATGGGAGCGTATGATCGGTAATCGACCCGGCCACCGGGGTAAAAAATGAAACCCGTTGAGTAATGTTGATCCACTGGGCTAAAAGTAAGATAAGCTCCGGTATCCACTCTCACCTGATCATCCGATTCGAGAGCGTTGAGAGCTTCAGGCATGGGACTGGCCGGCGTCTCTCCCCACAGAATGAACCCGACCGCCAATACAAGCAGGATGGTAGAAAGGACGATCAAACTATTACGCAAAAGAGTTGTCGCTCGAAGTTTTCCTTTATTGTTTGATTTTGCTTTCATGATTACTTCTCCAGTTGTTGACGAACCACGCGCCAGAGGTCATCGTACATCGTTTCAGTCAGGCGTCGTGTCTGGGTGTTTTGCCGGCTCGGGTGATAACTGCCCAGCAACCAGAATCCTGTTTCACTATTTTGACAGAAACTGCCATGTGAAAACGGAATTGCGGGCATTTTGTAATTCCGTGCGATCAAAATCTTGACCATCTCATCGTATGCAATCTTGCCCAAAGCAACAATTCCCTGCAGATTTGTCAGCAGACCCATCTCTTGCAGCAGGAAGGATTGGCAATTCTTCAATTCGAGATTGGTTGGCTTGTTATCGGGAGGAGCGCAGCGCCCGACAGCCGTGATATAGATATCACGCAGCTTCAATCCATCATCGCGGCTCAATCCGTGAGGCTGGTTGGCAAATCCAGCGCGAAATAAAGCGGAATAGAGGAACTTGCCTGAATCATCCCCGGTGAACATGCGGCCGGTACGATTTGAACCGTGGGCACCGGGAGCAAGTCCTACGATGAGGACCCTGGCGTTTTCATCACCAAAACCCGGAACCGGCTTTCCCCAGTACTCCTCGTCGCGAAAGGCGCGCCTTTTGACTCTGGCAACCTCCTGCCGATACTCGACCAGACGCGGACAAAGTTCGCAGGCAATTACTTCTTTTGTATGATCGTTAAACAGAGAGTGTAAATCAGTATCGTTCATCACAAGATCAACATGGCGTCGCCGAAAGAATAGAAGCGATACTGCCGTTTTACAGCTTCCGCGTATGCTGAAAGGATCGTCTCTCGCCCCGCGAAGGCACTGACCAGCATGATCAGGGTAGATTCAGGCAAATGGAAATTGGTGATCATCGCATCCACAATATGGAATTGATAACCCGGCAGAATGAACAGACTGGTCGGTCCACTGATAGGAGCAACAGTGTGGGGTTTTTCGCTGGCAGCAGCAGCGGATTCCAACGTTCGCACGCTTGTCGTGCCCACAGCAATGACACGTCCACCATTGGCGTGAGTCTCGTTGATCAATTGTGCCATTTCCGGTGTCACCTCGCACCACTCCGTGTGGATTTGATGCGTTTCAGGGTCATCTTCTGTCACCGGGGCGAAGGTATCTAGCCCAACGTGCAGAGTGACTCTGGCAAAGCGAATTCCCTGTGATTCCAACTCTGCCATCAACTCGGGTGTGAAATGTAAGCCCGCAGTTGGTGCGGCAGCCGAACCGCTATGCCTGGCATAAACTGTTTGATACCGGTCAGGGTTTTTCAACTTCTCGTGGATGTATGGGGGAAGCGGCATCTCCCCAACACTGGGTAAAACATTCTCGAGCGGTGCCGAAAACTTGACAATTCGATGGCTGCCTTCCAGCACTTCGATCACTTCCGCGGTTGGACCACCTTCGATCATTGCTTGCGCACCAACAAGCATTTTTTTACCACCCACCAACACTTCCCAAGTATCGGGCTGAAGGTGTTTTAAGAGTAAAAGTTCGACCTTTCCACCACTTGGTCTATGCGCGAAGATTCTGGCTGGGATTACCTTTGTTTGGTTGATTACCAGCAGGTCATTTGGGTGTAAATAGGTGAAAATATTATTGAAAATGTCATCCTGGAAATCGGGTTGGCCTCTGTGAACCACCATCAACCGGGAATTATGACGCGGTTCGATGGGTGTTTGTGCGATCCGTTCAGGTGGAAGGTCGTAGTGAAAATCGGAGGTCTTCATTTGGCTTACTCGATCAATCTGGGTTGTTCATTCTGCTGAGTGTACTTCTTCCCCAAATGTTCGTATGCCATTTTTGTGGCCACACGTCCCTGCGGTGTGCGGTCGATGAATCCAAGTTGCAAAAGATAGGGCTCAACCACATCCATAATAGTATCGGGTTCTTCACTGATCGAAGCAGCGATCGTTGTCAGTCCAACCGGTCCACCATTATATTTGTCGATAATCGTCAGGAGCACCCGCCTGTCAACGTCATCCAGACCAAGCTTGTCCACGGAGAGCAGGTTGAGCGCTTCAGAGGCGCAATGGGCATCAATCTGTCCATTGCCGCGTACTTGAGAGTAATCACGCACACGACGCAACAACCGTAACGCCACGCGTGGCGTGCCGCGGGCTCGTCTGGAGATTTCTGCGACGCCATTCTCATCGGCTTCTACCTTCAATAATCCAGCCGCGCGTTTGACGATCTTCTCCATAGAAGCCTGATCGTAATAATCCAAACGATAGACCGCGCCAAAACGAGCGCGCAGTGGAGAGGTGATGAGAGCCAGCCTTGTGGTCGCGCCAATCACCGTAAAGCGCGGCAGTTTGAGGCGGATTGACCGCGCTGCTGGTCCTTTTCCGATAATAATATCCAGAGAATAATCTTCCATCGCAGGATACAGAATTTCTTCAACTGCTTTCCCCAGTCGATGGATCTCGTCGATGAAAAGAATATCACCAGCTCTTAAGTTTGTCAGGATGGCAGCAAGATCACCCGTTCGTTCAATCGCGGGCCCTGAGGTGATCTTAATGTTCACACCCATCTCGTTTGCCAACACGTGCGCCAATGTAGTCTTACCGAGCCCAGGAGGGCCATAGAACAGCACATGATCAAGTGGCTCATTCCGTTGACGGGCAGCGGCAATCAAGATCTCCAGATTGGCCTTGACATGATCCTGCCCGATCAAATCATATAAGGTACTGGGCCGCATGGTTTGATCCAAACGGTCGTCTGGCTTTATCTCGGGGTCAGTAATGCGCGTTGATTGTGTCACCATACGCTAAATTATACTCGCAGATTACAGGTTGATTTATCCGGCGAAACTTGGAAATTCAATATAATTGCTTAAGATTTACCGCGCTCATTTACTTTCACGCTATAATAAAAAAAATCTTAAGGAGCATTTATGCAAAATGTCTTCGTTTCCTCTCATCCATTGATCGCTCATAAATTGGCAATCCTTCGAGATATTTCCACCGATCCACGAAAATTCCGTGAACTGGTCAAAGAATTGTCAACGCTTTTAGCGTACGAAGCCACCGCTGATATGGCATTGGAACCGACTGACGTTCAAACCCCATTGACGAAAACAGCCGGTTCCACTCTTAAAGACAAGGTGGGGTTGGTTCCCATCCTCCGTTCCGGACTTGGAATGGTGGATGCTTTCTGGGACATGGTACCCGGCGGCGAGGTTTGGCACATTGGTCTGTATCGGGACGAAAATACTCTCAAACCTGTGGAGTATTACAATAAACTTCCAACCGAGCCGACCGTCTCCATGTGCTTCATCCTTGACCCCATGCTGGCTACTGGCGGCTCCGCCACTGCTACCGTGGAAGTACTCAAACGCTGGGGAGTTAAGAGAATTAAATTTGTCGGCCTCATAGGCGCTCCTGAAGGAATCGAGCTAATGAATAAGATGTGCCCGGATGTCCCCATCCATCTGGCCGCCGTGGATGAACGTCTAAACGAACATGGCTACATTGTCCCTGGTCTTGGTGACGCGGGAGATCGCCAATTCGGTACCGCTTAAATAGAGAAAAAGTCCCCGGGATTCCGGGGGCTTTTCATGTCTACTTTCGGGCGGCTTCTACAATTTTAATAAAGTCTGGCTTCAGACTGGCGCCTCCGACCAGGGCTCCGTCAATGTCAGACTGTGCGAAGAGTTCTGCCGCGTTGGCGGCGGTAACCGAACCGCCATACTGGATGCGTATACCCTGAGCAATGGCTGAACCCCATAACTGGGCCAGAGCCGGGCGGATGAAGTCACGGTGGACAGAGTTGGCACCTTCTGGTGTTGCTGCCTTTCCGGTACCGATCGCCCACACTGGCTCATAAGCTACGATGATCTGAGAAGCCTGGGCAGCATCGATTTCTTTCAAACCCTCCAGAACCTGACGGGTCACAACATCCTTCGTTACTCCCGCTTCGTATTGAGTCAGTGTTTCTCCAATGCAAACGATTGGGGTCAGACCAATAGCCAGTGCCGCTTTGAGCTTCTTGTTAACGGTTTCGTCAGTCTCGGCAAAATATTGCCTTCGTTCCGAATGACCAATGATCACATACTGGCATAAATCCTTTACCATCTGGGGAGATACTTCCCCTGTGAAAGCGCCTGAAGCTTCCCAGTGCATATTTTGAGCTCCCAAGCCAATACCAGTTTCAGCCAACTGAGCGGAAAGCACCATCAGCGATGTAAACGGTGGACAGATCACCCTTTCCACTTCCGTAACATTCTTCAAGCCCGGCAGCAGCTCTTGAACCAGAGCGCTTGCCTGGTCAATGGTTTTGTTCATCTTCCAATTCCCTGCAACAACTGGTTTTCTCATAGGACCCTCGTTAGAATAGATTAATGACCTGATTAAATACCCAGGTCAAAATGACATGGAAATCAATGCGAATTATAGACGATTAAAACAAAAGAGCGAGGGGTATTACCTCACTCTTTTTGTTGAATTATATCTGCGTAGATTGAAGGCTTCTCTCGTGAGCCTTGAAATGCGCCCGCTCGATCGATTGCAGTAGACTTGCCCCTGAAACCAGAAGAAATGAAATGGCAGCGACGATCTGCCAGGTCGGGAAGGCAAAATTATGTTGCCAATACAAGTATAGAGAAGAGCCCAGGAGATAGAGGCACATGAGTAATTCCACGGCTGTGATCGGTGTGATCGGCAAGGCATAACTGTTCTTTACCCACTTTTCTCTGGTATCCGTCAAGTTATATTTTGGCGTCCGTTCAAACACACCCGGTTTCGAAGAAAAGCCGGTCAGGATCGCCCAGGTGCAGTTCACTGACATCCCCATACCCAGCATAGAAAGAACAGGCAAGGTAGCCAGCCTTTTTAAGAAGCTAGGATTGAACTCGGATTTTGCCAATGAATACAGGCAGACAGGCCCCAGAAAGCCCAGCATGCTCCAACCGAACAGGGTCAGGAATTTCGGCGCCAACAAGGAGATCGGGAAGGTCAAGACCAGTGTGGTCAGGGTAGCCGCATAGGGCATGAAGAGCATTAGTAGATGAATAACACCCATCAGCTTGGTGGTGAATGGAATATCCGACTTTAGGAGCTTGGCCAACAGTTTTCGCGTGACCTGCAGGTTGCCTTTAACCCAGCGGACCTGCTGTTTCTTGAATGCGTCCATCTGCGCCGGCAGCTCTGACATGACGACGATATCCGGTGCGTAAATGTACTTCCATCCAGCTATCTCGGTCCGGAAACTGAGGTCGATATCCTCGGTCAGGGTATCTCCCTGCCAGCCTCCAGCCTCTTCAATGGCTTTCACCCGCCACATACCAGCAGTTCCGTTGAATGACATCAATAAACCGGATCCAGCCCGCGCAGTCTGCTCAATGATGAAATGAGCGTCCAGTGCCATCCCGAGCAAATGTGTCACCAGGTTATAGCGGTTGTTAATGTGACCCCATCGGGTCTGGACAAATGCCACCTTTTCGTCCTGGAAAAATGGCACCACTTTCTTTAACCAATCTTTTTTGGGGAGGAAATCAGCATCGAATACGGCAACGAACTCCCCAGTGGCATAATCCAGTCCTGCCTGCAAGGCACCAGCTTTATAGCCTTCGCGGTCATCACGGTGTAGTAGCACCACGTTCTTGCCTTCCAACCGCAGCGAAGACACCATAGCAGCCACCACATCTTGGGTGGAATCAGTGGAGTCATCCAACACTTGAATCTGCAACTTATCTGCGGGATAATCCAGTGCGGTCGCAGCTTGCAACAAGCGTTTGACCATATACCGCTCATTAAAGATCGGCAATTGAATGGTCACATTCGGCCATTCCCGTTTCATCTCGGGTGTATTCACCCCCCAGACCTTCTTACGGTTAATCAAGTAAAGCAAGCTGAGCACCAAGCTGTTCATACTAAATATGAACAATAATACCAAACTGATCGAATATAAGATTTTTAACGCGATGACCATGAGTAAAGCTCCCAAGAGTGTGAGTAACAATGACCGTCTAAAGATGCCGATTATACATCTCACAGAATTGGATGACGGTATCACATTAAATTGTTCTAATAAAAACAATGAATGGCATTTTTTGCGTGTTGACGTTTCCATCCTGAACAGGTATTATCATTCTGCCAGGTTGACCAGATGACCGCGAGACCTCAGTGTTTCGAGGAAAGTCCGTACTCCATAGAGCGCATCGCCGGGTAACACCCGGGGCGGGGATCCTTCGGGAGAACCTGCCAGACAGGGCCACAGAAACATACCGCCCGCAAGGGCAAGGGTGAAACGGCGGTTTAAGAGACCACCGGCGACCGCAGTAATGCGGCGGCCAGGCAACCCTCGATGGGAGCAAGGCCAAGCAGGGACAAGGTCCATCTTCGGATGGCGGGAAGCGGCTCGTTTTCCTTCAAGTTCCGGGTAGGCTGCTTGAGCTGAGCGGTAACGTTCAGCCTAGATAGATGGTCATCCTTTCAGGCAACGTGCTTCGGCAAACATGCCTGATCGACAGAATACGGCTTATCGGTCGACCTGGCGTCTTTTTTCCACCTTATTCACTTACCTCATATTGCCAGAGCTGCGTCACACCATTCCCCTTTTTATGATCACAGGTGGAAGAAAACAGACATCCCGAACAACCATCACGGCATGATTCATATTGCTTGACCACCCCACTCTTTTGAAGATGTTCGATCATCACTTCCACCAATTGTGGAGTGGTGTTTAATCTCCTTGCCAACTGGTTTACTTCTAGCGTACCCCCTTTTTTGATCTCATCCATCAACAATCCAAACATGTCAACCTCCCATCGCCAGAGCCAGGTGATAGACTAACGCTCCCGCGGAAATGGAAAGCACCAGGTACATGCCGATGCTGACCAGCGGCCATTTCCACGATCCGGTTTCCTGTTTGATAACAGCAATGGTCGCCATGCAGGGAATGAACAACATGGTCACTACTAAAAAAGACAACGCCGAAGCCGGGCAGTACGTTGCCGCCAGCATCTGGGTTAGACCGGCATCGGAGGAACCTCCAAACAGCACACCCAACGTGGCAACAGCATTTTCTTTAGCCGGGAAGGAAGTGAGCAAAGCGACTGTCATGCGCCAATCGAAGCCGAGAATTTTTCCGGCAGGTTCAAGGAATTTGCCCACCTGGGCAAGATAGCTTGTATTCAGTTCACCACCTGGAAAATAGGACAGCGCCCAGATTAGCGCGGACACCATCAGGATCACCGTACCAGCTTTCTTAATAAATGATAGTGACCGCTGCCACACAAGTAAACCAACTGTCCGCGAGTTAGGGATGTGATACAAAGGCATCTCCATGATGAATGCTGAACGCTCGCCTTTGAAGATGAGCTTGTTTAACAAAACCCCCATAACCACCAATAAAACCAGGGAGAGCAGTACCAACCCCCAGGATACGAAGATCGCATTGCTTCCGAAGAAAGCTGGAGCCAGAAACGCGACCACTGCCATCCTGGCGGTACAAGGGATCAGCGGTGCGATCAAAATGGTAAGCAACCTCGCTGGCCACGAATCGATCACGCGTGTACCCATCACAGCCGGAACATTGCAGCCAAACCCGAGAAAGAGCGGCAAGAAGGATTTTCCATGCAACCCCATCATGTGCATGATGTTATCCATCACGTAAGCCGCGCGAGCCATATATCCAATATCTTCCAAGAAACCAAAAGACGCGAAGAAAATAATCAGGATCGGCAGAAAGGTGATCACTGATCCCACCCCTTTGACCACACCATCCGCCAGTAATCCACTCAACCATGCAGGTGCGTCTGAGAGAATCTCCTTAACCCATTCCGCCGATTTAACCACTACATTTGCTTCTAACCATTTTTGAAGCGGCGCGCCAATGGTGAACGTCAACCAGAATACGAATCCTAAAATTAGCGCCAACAATACCAATCCCCAGACCGGATGCGTGGCAACCCGGTCCAGACGTTCAGTCACACCAATCTGCCCTACTTTTGGCCGCATCACCGCTGCGCGGATAATCTTACCAATCCACTCATACCGGCTTGAAGCGATTTGCACCATAGCGCTGTCGTTACGAGCCAAAATCTTGTGTAACTCTTGCCAAGCATCTTCTGATAAGGCCGATTTTGCCAGTCTTGTGATCTCCACATCGCCTTCCAGCAATTTGAGCGCTGCCCACTCGATGGGATAGATCTCGGGTAAATGACCAACAAGGATCTCCTGGATGGCAACCTGTTCATTAACGATTTCCAATGGAAGTTTCGGTGACATCCCTGCGCAGCGTTTAGGGCTGTTCATCATCTCGATAGTAACATGCATCAGCTCTTTTACCCCTTGCGCCTTTGTGGCCGTGATGGCTACCACCGGGATGTTCAGTTCATGTTCCAGTGCGATCGGATCGACCCTGACTCCTTCGTGTTCGGCTACATCCATCATATTCAATGCAAGTACAACTGGAACCGGTAATCCGACCAATTCAGAGACAAGATACAGACTTCTTTCAAGATTGGCAGCGCTCACCACGGCAATCACCGCAGATGGCTTTTCGCGCAAGATATACTCCCTGGCAATCACCTCTTCTGGTGAATTGGCAGTCAGACTGTATGTACCGGGTAAATCAATAAGGTTGAATTGGCTCCCGTTGAATGAAAAAACACCACTACGCTGTTCAACCGTTTTCCCGGGCCAATTTCCTACATGCTGATTCAATCCCGTGAGTAAGTTAAAGAGGGTTGATTTCCCCATGTTGGGTTGACCAGCCAATGCAATTGTTTTCAATCCAATGAATGCTTGCTCCTGTTTTCCCCCGTTAGTAATCGGCATCGGTGAATGACAATCACTCATTCTTCCACCGATCAACCTTGATCTTTTCTGCTTCTCCCCTACCTATCGCTACTTTTGTACCCCTGACTTTAACGATCATCGGACCGCGGCCAAAATTCTGCATGATCTCAATATCAACTCCCGGTGTGAACCCAAGTGAAGTCAAACGACGATTAAGTTCATTCCCTTCGTGAAGCGAATTGATGGTTACCTTTTCTCCTTCATGGATCTGGGAGAGCTTTTTTTGATCGCTCGCTTTCAACATTGCATCCTCCAGCAAAGAGTTGATATAATGAATATCAACACGGCTAAATTACATGTGTTAGTATATGCTAATAATTTATATTAATCAAGCATATTAATGATGATAAAATAATTTTCAGACAAATAAAAATGACAGATCAGATCAAACCCAGTCAGACAATCGAAGACTATCTATCGTTGCTCTATGTGATTGAAAGGGACAATGAGCCAATCGTTGGAGCACGTCTGGCTGAACTACTCGAAGTCACACCTCCGACCGTCACCAATACCCTCAAACGAATGGTTCGCGATGGCCTGATTACCATGGACGAAACCGGCACGCACCTCACCGAAGTCGGTTGGTCCAACGCAAAGATGGTCGTCCGGAAACACATGCTTATGGAATGGATGGTAGAACGAATGTTGCCCTGGTCCAGGCTACACGCTGAGGCGCACAACCTGGAACATGCCATTTCTGAAGACGCTGAAAACGCCCTTGATGACGAATTGGGGCATCCCAAAACCTGTCCCCACGGTAACCCCCTCCCAGGATATGATGACATCGTCAAAGATTGGCTGCCATTAACCCAAATTGATCCTGGAAAAAAGGTAACAATTCGTCGTATACACGAACTGGCCGAGCAAAATTCTCAATTGATGGATTACCTTGAAAAGAGCGGCATTTTAATTGGTCAGGAAGTCACCTTGAAAGAGATCCTGGCTTTTAACCACACACTCACAATCATTGTAAAAGAAAAAGAAGTGATCCTGGGGTTTACAGTCGCGCGATATATTTTTGTCGAACCAGAATAAAAAAAGGAACTGGGCGGAATCGTCCCTGTTCCCTATTTCCTCATGATAATTTGCCGCGTAATTGCTTTCGTATAAGATCAAGTGTGGGTTCGCTGTGATCTGCCATTTTTGGTTCCATTTGACTCGAGCTGATCTTGTACGCCAGAGCTGCGATAGCCATGCTCGTATCCGATTTCGGAGCGATCTCAAGGTAAGGAGTACCCTGGTTGATCGCCTTGATCATGTTTTTACCGTCATACGGGATCTCAACCAGGATGCTCTTTTTCAGGCTCTCACTAATTTGCTCTCTTGTAAACGAAGCCACCGGGCTGATCTGATTCAGGATCACCTGGACCTTCCCTGGGGGAAAACCTATGTCATTGAATACTTTAATCGCCTGGTACGCTGCATTTACTGAAGCAAGGTCAGGAGAAATGACCAACAAAATGATATCGGAACGTTCAAGAATCGCAAGAGTTTGATCGGTCAGATGACTACCGTTATCGATTACCAGGTAAGGCGCGAGCGATGCCACTCCTGACCAGACCAGGTCGATTGTTCGCGTGGTAACCAATTCCAACTCCTCGATAGAGACCGGGGCTGGCATCAATAAAACGCCTGAACTATGTCTGAGGAGCATATTGCTTAAGGTCGAATCATCCAACGTCGCTTCCGCCCAATCACTTATAGAAGCAATCGTCGATACAGGTTTCAAGTTCATCATCAAAGCGCATTGTCCAACACCCATTGCCATATCCCATAAACAGGTTTCGATCCCCCAAAGTTTCGAAATCGCCTCTGCCAGGTTCACTGCGATGGATGACACTCCTACACCACCACGTAAGCTGAAAACCGAGATTGATCTGGCGGATATTTCCGTGATGGTTGAGTCATCAGCGTGTTTACGAGCCAGCAACGCTTTTACGCGTAACTCCAGTTCAGCCACACCCACAGTCTTTCCCAAATAATCATCAGCGCCGGCCTCAAGGCCCTGGATCTTATCGCGAATATCCACGTGGCTGGTAAGTAGAATGATCGGGATATCCTTCGTTTTCTCGTCATTCTTCAATTGATGGATGAACTCATAACCATCCATTCCAGGCATGGATACGTCAGAAATGATCAGGTCGGGAACTTCAATGACCGTTTTAATCCATTCCATGGCCTTAATTGGATTATCAAAAGCAGTCACATCATATCCGAGTCGAATTAATACTGCCTTCACTTTGTAAAGAGTGATTTCGCTATCTTCAACAATTAAGATATGATCTTTTTCGTGTGTCATAGGTTTCTACCCTATTCTTTATACATTAATAGGTACCTGATTACAATCGCTCTCTTAAGTCCATTTCCACCTGTGCGTAGATGCTTTCGATTTGCTCAAATTGCTTGCTGATTTCATCAATTTTTCCAATTTTGATCAATTCTTCGATCATCTTGCAAGTTTTTGAAATACCTACAATCCCCACTGATGCGCTGCTACCTTTCAAACTATGAACGTGAGCCTTCAAAGATTCAAGATCATTTTCAAGCAGATCTTTCTTAATCCTGGCAATCATGGGTGGGGTATTAGCAAGGTAAATTGCGATCAACTCCCTGATCGTCGATTCGCCTTCTTCCCCCATAAAATCCTTAATTTCCTGCATAACCGATTCGTCGATATATTCCGAGCGAAAATCAGTTTTTACTTCCAAAAGAGTGAACATGAGAACCTCCAATAATCTGAACTTATAACAGTAATTCTAAGGTGCATTAATTGTAACTATCTAGTAATATGCTATCATAATAATGGCAATTATCACCCGTACAAAATCGCAAACTCTAAAACTTTTATATGAATTTAACTGGAGAAAATCACTGGAATAAAGACACCACTGTCGCGCCTCCATAGGCAAAGGCTGCCATCTTGATCGTTTTTCCCACCAATGTCCAGATCAAAAATCGCCATACCGGCATTTTTAATGCTCCCGCGACCATTCCCGCAATATCGAAAAGAGGATTGGGGATGATCGCCAGAAGAAAAATCGTTATATCCCCATATTTCTTCATCCATGTGCAAATCCGGTCATACCATACTTTATTCTCAATGACTCCCTGCCCACCAAAGCCCAGTAAATAACCTGACATTTCTCCCAGAGCTGCTCCGCTACCCGCAGCGAGCGCAACACCCAACGGGTTAAAAACGGTTCCCATTGCGGAAGTTATAATTACTCCCGGCACAGGCAAAATAATTGAAGCGTTTGACAGCAGCGAAACAAGGAAAATTCCGGGATATCCAAAAATCCCAAACCTGGAGACTTGATCTCGATAAATAAAAAGAACAACTGAACCACCAAGCACAAGGATCAAAATGACACCGCGCAAGAGGTTCAGTTGCCACTTTTTATTCATGGTTTATTTTGTTCTTCTTCCTTGAGAAGGGCTTCAATGCGCGCAATTACCATGTCCATTGCCACAATATTTTTGCCACCCTCGGGAATTATGACATCTGCATATCGTTTGGAGGGTTCAACAAATTCCAGATGCATCGGTCTGACTGAGCTGAGATACTGTTTAACAACATTTTCTGTTGTACGTCCACGCTCGTTGATATCCCGTTCGAGCCTTCTAATAAACCGCAAATCAGCATCAGTATCCACAAAGAGCTTTACGTCAAAAAGATCTCGCAATGCTTTTTCAGCAAAGATCAGAATGCCTTCCACAAGGATCACTCGCTGTGGCTTTACCGGGATGGTTTCACCCGTTCGGCGATCGTGGGTAAAATCATAAATTGGCAATTGTATCGTTTGCCATTTTTTCAGTTGACGGATATGTTCAGCGAGCAAATCGCTTTCAAGCGAGTTGGGATGGTCAAAGTTGACAAGTTCTCGTTGGGCAGGAGCCAATCCGGTCAGGTCCCGATAATAAGCGTCATGCGGTAAATAGGCAATACGTTGCCGACCTACCCGTTCGAGGATGATGTTGGCGACTGTGGTCTTTCCTGAGCCGGATCCACCGGCAATACCGATAACAAGTGGGGTAAGTGTACTGGGCATGAGATAATTATACATGAGAGGAATTATTATGGCATACCGATCTACGATTCATGTGGATAAATTACAATATAATTATCATATGACGCCTGCTACACTTCAAATCATCACCCTTGTCGCTCTCGCTTTAGTCATTGTTCTGATAATGCGTTTCGTCCAGCCAAAACTCCCAATTCGCGAGCAATTATTGTTGAAAATCATTCAATCAAAAAGCCCCCAATTGGACAATATCCGATTATTTATGTTCATCAAGATGGTTGTTCGTCCGGTTGAACAAGAGTCCGATCTGAATTTCCAAAAACGCTATCTGGATGATGCATCATCCTTCAAATCCATTTGCGATCAATTCAAAGATTTTGGAGCGAAAGCTCTTTTTCCGCTCCTCAGCTTTGAAGCACTGAATTGGAACCTCGAACAAGGTGAAGCAAACCCACTGGTCTCCAGACTGGGCGCCAGTCAGGTTTGCTGTTGCTTTCCCCATACGGCCGAGATCATCGAAGACCTGCTGATCGCCTCTCCCGATGAAACTACCGCGAAATTTGTATCAAAATCGAAAAATGACTTGCCTGATATAAACGTTCTCAGACAACGTTATCGGGTAAATATCCAAAATATCCTACAGGTGATCGTGATGACAAAACGCAATGAATGGTGGCCTGGGACCAATCCTGATATTCGTGAATGGGCAGAAAACCTTCTTGCGAAATACTACGAAATGACGTTTGAATCTGATTAAAAACAAAGAGCCACCGGTGGGAGTCGAACCCGCGACCCGCCGCTTACGAAGCGGCTGCTCTGCCAACTGAGCTACGGTGGCGTATAATTCACTTTCGATGAATTATCACGGCGCGAATTATATCAGCACCCCCTCGATAAAGGCAAGGAAATCCCATTGAATATTGCGATGCTTTCTTACCATACCTGCCCCCTGGCCACGCTGGGTGGTAAAGACACCGGCGGGATGAACGTTTATGTAGCTGAGTTGACCCGACACCTGGGTCAAATGGGAATCCATGTGGATGTATTCACACGCTCTCAGGATGAGCACGTACCACATGTTGTTCACAGTCTTGGATATGGCAACCGTGTTGTCCACATCCCCGCAGGTCCAGAACATCCCCTGCCAAAAAAGGTATTGGCTGAATATATCCCGACTTTTGCAGATGAAGTGAATCGTTTTGCCAGAGAAAAGCATATCCAATACGACCTTATCCATAGCCATTACTGGATGTCGGGGATCGCTGCTCAAGCCCTCAAGGATAAATGGCATGTCCCGGTGATCCAGATGTTTCACACCCTAGGCCTGATGAAAAACCAGATCGCACAATCTCCAGAGGAAATTGAGGGTGATTATCGCATCAACGGAGAAAAAGTGGTCATGGAGGTAGCAGATAGGATCATAGCCGCCACACCTGCTGAAAAAAAACAATTATTAACCCTCTACCACGCAGATAGAGAAAAGATTATCACCATTCCTCCGGGGGTCGAAACTTCACGTTTTTATCCAATCAACGCGGACGAAGCCAAAGAAGCAATCGAATTGACCTGTAAAAAGCGTATGCTTCTTTTTGTCGGTCGTATCGAACCTCTCAAGGGCTTGCAGAACCTCATCCGCGCCCTGGCAATTATCCGTAGTCAAGGTCATTGTAGGCGCGATTGTTATTGTCTCGTTGTCATTGGCGGTGATCCTGATTCTTCACTTGAAAACATGTCTTCTGAGATGCGTAAAATTAAAACTCTTTGCAAGGAATTGGGTATGGAAGACCTTGTTCTCTTCCTCGGGAAACGCGCTCAGGATACCCTGCCCTATTATTACTCGGCAGCAGATATGCTGATCATGCCCTCATATTATGAATCTTTTGGCATGGTTGCCCTTGAAGCCATGGCCTGCGGTACCCCAGTGGTGGCTTCCGATGTCGGCGGACTACATTATCTTGTTCAAGACGGTAAAACTGGATTTGTTGTCCCCAGCGGGAATCCTGAGGCATTGGTTGATCCACTTAATGAATTAATGAATAATGATAATTTACGGAAAAAAATGGGGCAACAGGCTGCCAGGTTTGCACAAAAATACTCGTGGGAGCTGATTTCCGCTGAGATCGCTAAAGTCTATGCCGAATTGTTAAAACACCCTGAAAAGAAATAATACCGCTCCAAATATTGCGATAGCAGCAAAACTGCGGCTGGTGTTATTCCGGCTGCGGAAAATTATATAGACAATCGCAGCTATACCTACCGCGCACGCCAGGAATCGGATCGATTCATAACCCAGATGAAAAACAGGTGGCCATTTGCTAATAAGTGAAAAACCTTTAATATAAATCTTGCCCAGCCAACAGGTGCTAAAAACCACCAAGCTCATCTTTGTTCCCAATGGCAATACTTTGCTCCAGAGCGCGGAGGTAGCCACCATTAGCATAATCCAGAATAAAATCCCTAATCGTTCAAAGAATGGGAACCCGCCCAGGTCAGCCACCATTGAAAAAACCTGCCAGAAAAGCAAACCTGATACCATTCCCAACCATGCGCGTTTATGTTCTGTAATTCCAAAACCCAAAGACTGATGCAATTCGTACCCGCCAATTGCTAGCAAAAACAATAGATAGATGATCACCCATGGAGTCCAAACAAGATTTTGTGCCAAAAAATAAATGGCCCTTGTAATAAAAAAGAGCACTAATAGTTTTATGCTCGCAATAAAACCATCCGAGATCTTTGCTACTGATTCTGTGATAAATCCATCCATGTGTCAAGTTCCATCTTCAAAGCAGTTTTTTTAGACAAGATTCCCCAATTCTACCCGCCTTTTTGAATTATGAAATGAATTCTAATTACTCGTGCTTCTCCAGAATATCCCCCCTGACGATCGAATCCTTTCCAAATTTCTCGCGCAAATTATCAAGAGCGGAAAGCAAACGCCTTTCCTTTTCCTTGGGTGTATCGAAGAGTTCCATTTGATGTACGGATTCATCAAGATTGGCCACCCCAACCCCGATCAATCTCACAGCACGGTTTCCTTCCCATAGGTCTGCAAGCAATTTCAATGCTGTATCAAGGATCACACCATCTTGATTGGTAGGTTGGAGTAATGTAACTTGTCTTGTGTGCGTGGAGAAATCTGACCAGCGGAGTTTCAAGCGGATCACCTTCCCACAAATCCCTTTTGCCCTAAGCCTTCTACCAACTTTTTCAGAAAGGAATTTTAAAGTTTTTCGGAGCAAAACCACATCATTTGTATCCACCTCAAAGGTGGTTTCCTGACTGATCGATTTCACCTCGTATTCAACAGTCACAGGATGGTTGTCAATTCCCCGGGAGCGGTCAGCCAACTCCATGCCATATTTTCCAAAATGCGCGACCAACAATTTTGTAGGGTATTTCGCCAGGTCTCCGATTGTCTTGATTCCGTAGCTTTGAAGTGCTGACTCTGTTTTTGGCCCAACACCCCACATCGCCTTGACTGGAAGGGGGGCCAGGAATTCAGCCTCGTGTCCAGGAGGGACAATCAGAATGGCGCGTGGATAATCCTCCTTCGAGGCGCGGGCCTTGCCGGCATCGGTGGCGATTTTTGCTACCAGCTTATTCGTTGCGCCTCCCAGGGAGCAAGGCAAACCGGTTTCACTCTGTACTTTTGCCTGAATACTTTGTGCCAAGGTCTCCAACGACTGCGGAAGATCAGTGACATCCATGAATGCTTCGTCGATCGAGACTTGCTCTAATAAAGGAGTCACCTCACCTAATATAGCCATCACGCGCTCAGAAAACGCGTTGTAGTCGTTATGATGCCCCGAGATTATACGCAATTCCGGGCATACTCGAATCGCCTGCACGGTGGGCATAGCCGAGTGGACCCCTCTCTTTCGGGCTGGATATGAGCAGGAGGAGATCACCCCTCGTTTACCTGCCTGTCCGCCTACAGCGAAAGCTTTTCCCTTCAGTGAAGGGTCGTTCAATTCCTCGCAAGCGCAGAAGAACGCGTCTAGATCTAGGTGAAGGATCTTTCTGGTAGTCATGTTAATTGACTAAGAGTTTATTCAGATTGGAACTTCTGTCAATATCAAAGATAAAGCAACCTTTTTTCTGTAAATTCGAGTCAGAAATACCCATAGATCTTTAACAACTAAATGACTTGCCAGCACAATAATGTTTTCTGATCTGCCACTCTTCAGAGATCGCTTTCACCTTAAGAGTGGACACTCCCTGAATATTCATCTCGCCCAGAGCGCACATCAAAGCCCTTTCACTGCGCATCCCCTTTTCGAACGCGGAGGGATAAAAGCCACCTTCTCTCACCTGGGGTACAGCATGGTAATGTCGCCGATTCTGGTTCGGACGGTCTTGGGTTATACCCATTTGCGTGGCCGATGCGATCCCCTGTCCGTTCGTATTCATCTGCTAGCAGGTATCTCGCTCTTTCTGCCTGCATCGCGGAATTGATTAGGACACGGAGTAGTTCTGGTACTGCTTCAAGTCCTTTTCTACAAGATCTTTTAAAAAGGTATAATCATTTTGGTGAGTCATTTTGTTCTCCTTATTTGGTTTGGTCACCTTAAGGATACTTCTGACTCACCGCTTTTGTTAAGGTTCAGTAT
>DAOUFI010000004.1:0-203197 GCA_034430175.1 Anaerolineaceae bacterium
AAGGCTGTGGAAGCCTTGCCCGCCGCCGTGGAAAAGATACATGGCAACGTGGACGGTCTGATCAACAATGCCGGCATCATCCAGCCTTTCGTGCGGTTGAACGACCTGACTTATGAACAGATCGAACGCACGATGAACGTGAACTTCACCGGTATGCTTTACATGACCAAGACGTTCCTCCCCATTTTGCTAAAACGTCCCGAAGCCCACATTGTCAATATCTCCAGCATGGGTGGCTTTTTACCGGTGCCCGGGCAAACACTCTATGGCGCTTCAAAAGCCGCAGTTAAATTATTGACTGAAGGATTAAATTCCGAACTGCTCAACACCAACGTCCATGTAACGATCGTCTTCCCCGGTGCCATTGCCACCAATATTTCCGTCAACTCGGGTGTGGTGACCCAGGAACAGGCTGCCAAGATGGACACCGGAAAAATGAAGATGACCTTGCCCAATGACGCGGCTCGCATCATCCTCGATGGCATTGAAAAGAACGCTTATCGCGTAATGGCCGGAAACGACGCCAAATTTATGGACTTCATCACCCGCCTGGCTCCAAAAGGCGCCGCCAGGTTTATCTATAACCAGATGAAATCTCTCCTCCCCTGATGCTTCTCCTTATTTCTGCAACCGCCAGACCCGCGACTTCCGCGGGTTTGGTGGGTTAAATGCCCACATCCCTGCCCAATCACTATATTTGGTTCATTCCACCCGCTGGATGGGCATGGTCAAAAACTGTTATTCATTACTAAACCACCTCACCCCCTGCCCCTCTCCATCACAGATGGAGAGGGGTGACCGGTGGTTTTTTGGTATTACACCACCTTTACCTGCTAGCGTTAAAGAAGTTCCCCTCCCCACATCCATGGTGAAGGGTCAGGGGTTAGGTAAAACCTTACTTCTGCAACTCCCCCATCATCTCTTCGATTTTCTTTAGAATCCTGTTCTTTACACCATCCATGTCTGATTCCACTTCACCATTCCAGAATCGGATCACTTCAACATCGATTTCAGCCAGGTTTTCGCTTCTTACTGCATCCTCATTCGCCTGACATTGATGCACCCCACCATCCACTTCGATGGCCAACCTAGCTTGCGCACAATAGAAATCAAGGATATATCCGCCCAATGGATGTTGTCGACGAAATTTGTTACCTCCTAACTGTCCCCCTCGGAGTTGTTGCCATAATATCTTTTCAGCATTAGTCGGGTTTTTACGAAACTCGCGAGCTATTTCGATGGTCTCATTGTTATCCATACAGTTCCCCGTGATTAAAACAAATAAATAAGATTTTACTTCATAATCAAACCCGGATTTTCCTTATCCTTAATAAATCATTTGAAAAGTATCATTCTCATAAATCAACGAAAAGCCCCTCTCCGATTTTCGGAGAGGGGTTTGGGGTGAGGTAGGGTTTATAGTTTATTGAACTACCGGCGGTTCCATGGGAGGTACCGGCGCAACCGGAGCTGCTGCCTCAACCGGAGGCACACTGGCGATCACCTTGAACTGGCGGAAGAGCAGGGTATACACGTTCGAGTCGTAGAGGATGTACCAACCGTTGACAAAAGCCAGCGGTGAGAACATGACTGTGAACAGGAACGGCAGGGCTACCAGGCCAGCGATGACCCACACCAACCACCCGTGTGTGAAGAGGCTGGCAATGCCCAGGCCAATGGCGCCCGGGATGGCGGCCACAATGGCACCAGGGATAGCCATGATTAAGTACGCGGGAGTCAGGATGATGAAAGCGACAACAAGGGCGATGCCAAAACCGATACCGATCACTAACATCACCAACCAGGTGAGCAGCAGACGGCCAAGATTCTTCTTGAACATAGCCCAGCCATTGGCGAATGCCTGCCCAACCGTCATGCCATCGATGGCGACAAAGCGTGCCACCAGTTGGCGCAGCAAACCCAGACCGATCATCAAGACCACAAAGAACAAGGTGAGCACAACAAACAACGCGATGAACCATGCCATTCCAGCCCAGGCAACGTTGTCAAAACCGCGAGCCTGAAGGACAAGTGAAATGGTCAGGCTCATCAGTACAAGCACATACACAAATGCCGGTACACCAATGAGCAAATCCACCAGCCACATCCTGAAGGCGCGGCGATTCCAACCAAGCTTCCAACCTTCTTTGAACTTGACCTTGTTCCCGGTGGTTTCGTGTTCATCCACCATACGCATCACCGCGGTCTCAGCCGGGTAACGTACCAATGCCAACAACAGCCCGACGATAACGCAAATACCGAACAAGATTGCGAGGGTCCAGAGGATGGTCTGTAAAGCCCTTTCTGGGCTGGAGAACAACGGCACGATGTGCTGCTGTGCCCATTCTGTCGCCTGAGCAGTCCAGGCGTGGACTTCGTATTGGCCTTCGAAGCGCTGGTTGAAATTGCTGAATTCATGGCGCGCGTCGTTATAATTGGTGGTGTATCTGCCTTGACCACCAGTACTGCCCCCGCCCGCCCCGGTGAGCGCCAGTAACAAACCAAAGATCCAGAGAATTTTATAATTCCACAGAATCTGCCACGCACGTTTTAAGATCTTACCAATGTCAAACATAAAGTTATCCTCTCTCTCTAAAAACTTTCATAACTATATACGGAGAAAGGTTGATAAAAGTTGTGAGAAGAGCAGAGAATCGAGAATGAATCAAAAGAGAGTCGTCAAACCAATCGGTTTTAACGACTCTCCATTCTCTACTCTCAATTCTCTAGTTCTTGTCCATCCCCAGGCTGATGCGCCCACGCTCGGGTTCGACCTTGAGAATGCTGACATCAACGATGTCACCCACTTGCAGAGCCATACCAGCCGGGATCTGGGTGCGGTGAAGCAATCCGTCCTGCTTAACGCCAATGTCAATGAATATGCCAAAATCAACCACATTGCGGACAGTGCCCTTCATACGCATGCCCACCACAAGGTCCTCCATCTTCAGCACGTCAGAGCGCAGAATGGGCGCGGGGGCATCCTGGCGTGGATCGCGGCCGGGACGGACAAGCTGTTCGAGAATATCCTGTAAAGTCGGGATTCCACAGCCCACTTCTGCCGCTAACTCCTCAATGGGACGTTTCTGCAATTTTTCAATGGCCACCTTGCGCTGCTCCAGAGAGGAATTTACGTCCAAGCCCGCCAGTTTGAGCACAGCCTCAGCAATGGTGTAGCTTTCTGGGTGGATGGCACTGGCATCAAGTGGATTCCTGCCATCACGGATACGTAAAAAACCCGCGGATTGTTCATACGCCTTGGGGCCAAGCCCGGGCACCTCGCGGATGGATTCTCGGTCGATGAAGGTACCGTTTTCATCACGGTAAGCCACGATACGTTCAGCCAGTTTGGAACCGATGCCCGAGACGTAACTCAGCAAAGCAGGCGACGCGGTATTGACATCCACGCCAACACGGTTGACCACGTCTTCCACCACACCGGTGAGCGTTTCGGAGAGAGAATTCTGATCCACATCGTGCTGATACATACCCACACCAATGGAGCGCGGATCGATCTTAACCAGTTCAGCCAGTGGATCCTGCACCCGGCGTCCAATGGAAACCGCGCCGCGGATGGAAACATCAAGGTCGGGCATTTCAGCGCGGGCCAACGGACTGGCTGAATAGACCGAGGCACCAGCCTCGTTGGTGATGATGTATTTCACGCCACTCATTTCTCGGGTCAGCTCGGCGGCCAGTTGTTCGGTCTCGCGTGAGGCGGTGCCGTTGCCAATAGAGATGAGAGTCACATGATGCTTCTCGATCAGGGCCTTCAACTTGGCCTTGGATTCTTCCCATTGCTTCTGTGGTACATGAGGGTAGATTGTACCGGTATCGAGCAACTTACCGGTTGGCCCCACCACCGCCACCTTTGTGCCGGTACGAAAGCCGGGATCCAGACCGAGAACGGTCTGACCCAGCAGCGGCGGCTGGCCGAGTAGGGCGCGTAGGTTGGCAGCAAAGACCTTGATGGCGTGGGTCTCCCCCACCTCGGTCAGTTCACGGCGCACGTCTCGCTCGATAGCCGGCAGCAACAGGCGTTCAGCCGCGTCTGCGATGGCCAGTTCCAGCTCACCGCAGAACGGCGAGCGCAGGTCGGGGCGGAAATAATCGACGATCGACCCCTTCCAATCCTTTTGCTCGATGGTCACCTTCACGCGTAACACCTTTTCGGTTTCGCCGCGGTTGATGGCTAAAATCTGGTGCGGGCGCAGCTTGTTCACCTGTGAGGAAAATTCATAATATGTTTCGTAGACAGCCTTCTCGTCCACGGCGTCTTCGATCTTCTCCACCGTCAGCATACCAAACTGCATTGCCTTGCGGCGGGTGGAAGCGCGCACTTCGGCGTGGTCGCTGATGGTTTCGGCAGCGATGTCGCGGGCGCCAGCCAGGGCGTCTTCAATGGTAGTTACCTGTTCATTGAGATAACCCGAGGCCATTTTTGCAGCGTCTCCGGGGGTGCGAGCCTGGGTAAGGATCATGTCCGCCAGACCCTGCAATCCTTTTTCACGGGCAATGCTGGCGCGGGTACGGCGTTTGGGTTTGTACGGCGCGTAAAGATCTTCGAGCGCGGTCATGTTATCAGCAGTTTGGAACTTTTCCAGCAGTTCTGGGGTCATCTTGCCCTGCTCTTCCACAGAGGCAATGACGGTGGCGCGGCGTTCTTCGAGGGCGCGGCCTTTCTCAAGCAGCGACTGAATCTGGCGCAATTGTTCCTCATCGAGGGTGCCGGTGGCTTCCTTACGGTAACGGGCAATGAAAGGGATGGTGGCGCCTTCGTCGAACAATGATATGGCAGCCTCCACCTGGGAGGGGCGCAGCGAGAGCGCCTGTGCAATGGACTTGGCAAAATCGGGCATGGAAAGTTCCTGTGGTAGTAAGGTGAGTTATCGATAAAGCGTTGGTATTCTACCACACGCTTCCGGAATCAACTTTATGTTGTTCCCTCTTTGGAATTGCGGAACGTACCCTGATGTGAACATATCACACGTGAAGACGCGGAGAACGCAGAGCTTTTTATAGGGTGTGCCCCTGCTCTTGGGGCGCACCGCTTTCGTGGAGCATTTTGAATAATGTCGAACCTCCAGATGTGTCTTCTTAAAATTTTCCAATGGATGGAGGTACAACCTACGCATAAATACGAAAATTCCGAATGAAGCCAATGCCTATCAAATTTCAACCAGGTGCAAGATGATCGCCTGCTCCTTTATCTTTCCGCTCCAAGAGTATATCTTTGATGGGGACTTTCTCAATCATAACGCGAAAAAGGATTTATAATTTACTCACTTTATTTGTTGCAAATTGAGAATAAACTATTATGATCGGGGACAAGAAACAGTTTGTGATCTGAAATAATCCAACAATGATCATCTCATCTACATATTACACAGGAGAAAAACAATGAAGAAAGGTTTGTCAGCAAGTTTAGGGTTTGTACTTGTGCTGTCAATGCTTCTGGCGACAACCGGCAAGGTTATTGCCGCGCCATTAAACGGCGGACCGAGTATCTCCCCATCATCGGGTGGCGGAACAGCTACCCTGACCATGGTCCCGCTCTCCAAACTGCCCGGCACCGAGGCTAATGGCGCCGGTAACCTGTTTCCGCAGGGGCACGCCAGCGGCGATATGGCTTTCAGCGGTGATGGTGTACAGGTAAGTGGCTTGGTGGGTTACGCCACATTAAGCCTGCCCCTGGCTAATTATGCTCAGGGCTGGAACGGAAGCATCTACCAGTGGCTGAACAACACCTGGGTCAAACTGCCCTCCACCGTAACTCAGGACGCAGAAAGTTCCAACGGCACCGCCTCAGCCACCATTTATTCCGACGGCATCTACGCCCTCATCGTGGAATTCAAGCTGCCCGATGAAGTGGCAAAGAACAATAAATGCCCGAAGGGTGCTTACCTTGACCCGGCTTACATTGACGGAGAGTCCGGGTTCAGTCTTTTTGGTATCGCCATTGTCGGATATTTCACCAGCGATTACATCGATGCCGGAGACACAGTAACATTTGAGATCATCAATGTTTCTGACGGTTCCGATCTGAGCGGCATCATGTCGGGTTCACTGACTGTCAGTTATTACTACGATGGCTCACCGTATACAAGTGCCGGTGTGATCATACTAGATCCAAGCATCTATAGGTATACCTATGAAGTGGAACCCACTTTCACACTTGTGGTACATTATGGCGAGTGTACGTTGTCAGCCCGCTTCCCGAAAGATTTCACACCAATGCATATTTCGTAATCAGAATTTCGTATTCCCCTTTACATTAAGCAGGAATATCCGATTCGAGAAGCTGTTCTCCAAATAATTCAGTCGCAGTAAAGTTAAAGACCCTCGCGTAACCGCAAGGGTCTTTTTACCAATGGTGGAAACGCATTCCATTTTGGTATTCGTTTGAACGAAGATCATTTTTATCTCTATCTTCATGCTGTGAATTTTGAAACACGGAAAAATAGATTGCTTCTATAAGGATTCATCTCGTTTGAATGGGTCATGGGAAATGGATTTTATATTTTCTTTATTACATTCAACCAGAAATATCCTTTAATCATTTTATTCTAAGATTCTTCAAATTGGGGAAGTAATGAAGAGATAAATTCAAGTTTTGAATACTACCTTATTTGTCTTAACCATCCTGCTTTCATCGACCAGTTATGTCATGGCCGCACCATTGAATGGTAGCCTATCGATCTCTCCATCATCCGGCGGCAAGTATTGCCACCCTGAGCACAATCCTGTTCTCAAAACTCCCCCGCAAGGTTGATTATTTTGTCAACCAAAAATTCGGGTGTTCCTGGATTACATTACTTGATGGGTAAGTTTCATAACCGACTCCTGCAATACTTAACAAAAAGTAGAAGTCGCGTTCAATCAGATGAATTAAGAAGTCGTTCCAATTTAATCTCCCCTCATTTAATCCTAATGGCGGGTAAGGCGCCACCCAGATTAATTGCTTTCGTGCGCGACGAATCAATTAGAAATACAATATTGAACCGCCTTCGAATATTCCCTATAATAAAAGTATCTTAATCTTGGAAAAGGAGGCACCAAATGAAGAAACGAATCCGTGTTTTAATTGCTGTCTTTTTTGTTCTAACCATTCTTCTTTCATCGACGGGTTTTGTCATCGCGGCTCCTTTGAAAGGTGGCCCGAGCATTTCGCCATCCTCTGGCGGCGGTACGGCCACATTGACCACCATCCCGGTCTCCAAGCTGCCCGGTACCGAGGCCAATGCCGCCGGTACCCTCTTCCCACAAGGACATACCAGCGGTGACCTGATGTTCAGCGGCAGCGGCGTTCAGGTAAGCGGTCTGGTGGGCAGCGCCACACTGAGAATGCCATTGGCTAATTACGCGCAGGGTTGGAATGGCAGCATTTACCAGTGGTTAAACGACACTTGGACGAAAATCCCAACCACGGTTAGCCAGAATGAAGAAAGTTTAGACGGTACTGCGGCGGCAACTATCTACTCCGATGGCATTTACGCACTGATTGTCACCTACAAGCTACCCGACGAAGAGATGGGCAGATGCAAATCGTACGATTTTGTTGCTCTGCCCGGTGGATATGTCCCAGGTGGAATGTTTTATACCGGAGCGGTCATTATCGGAAACTTTAATACCACCAACCTGATTGAAAGATCATTCAATTATAGAGTGATCAGCCTCGATCCTTCGATTACCTTTAGCGGTGATGTTGCTGGCACTGTTTACGTGCATGATTTCGAAGAGATAGAAGGAGGAGAGGTTGTCGTCTGGCTGGAATTCACCGAGGGAGACGCTCTCGTGGGACATAATGGTGAAGGCGACCCCCCGTTCATTTTCAGGGTCTATATCGATGGATGTAAAGTAGATTACGTGGTAACTGAAGGAGGAGAAGGAGAAGGAGACTAGTCATCTACTTTCGCGCCAAAGTTTATTCTTCACAATCGGCTCCAGCCTAAGCGCTGGAGCCGATTCTTTTAGAACACTTTGATAATTACGAGAAACGTAATGTAAGGATTTGCTTTTTATATCGTATGATTGATTGTATAGACAGGAGGTAACCATGAGTTCGCGCAGAAAGACCTTTGTTTTTCTTCTGACTCTGACGCTCATTTTCACTGCTGCCTGTTCGATCAGCTTCAATCTAATCAATACACCCGCAACTGACGCTACTCCCAAACCTTCTTCCATCGCTGAGATCGTCGAAACCACAGTTGATTCTGAGTTACCAACGATCACTACGGCTCCAACCGCCACTCCCCCCACCTGCCCTGTTCCCGGCAGTGGAGAATTGTTATTCACCCTTGATGAAGCCGAAAATTCATTCGCTTTGTGTTTTCTGTATCCATCCGATTTCTCTGCTGGCACAACCATGATCCCGGATTACTACACGATCACGGGGCTTCCATACGGTGAGGGGGAGAAAATGCCCGGCTCCATGTCGCTGAGCTTTGCTTCGGCGGGCGGCAAGACGCTGGAACAATTCGCATCGGATACCGTGGCCGCACAGGCGCCGGGAATGGGGCTCACCCTTGTGCCGGTCACTCTTGGCGCGGGTATCCCAGCCATCCGCGTGGATGGAATACCCGGTATGGTGGGTACAATCACGCTCTTTCTGGTGCACAACGGCACGGCATTCACCCTCACATTCATGCCGAGCGATACCATCCCCGAGGCCACAGCGGATATGCTACGGCTTTATGCTTTGGTGACCGCCAGTTGGGTTTTTACACGATAAAGGAAAACTGCTTTTTTTAATCACCCGTGGTTATTTATATCTGGACGGCTTCATTAAAAGGGAGCCGTTTCGATTTTAAGTATATCGTCAGAAACCGGTGCCAGGGAACACCCTATAATGAATCTGACCGTTTTCTGAAAGGAGGATTCAATATGAAAAGAATATCAGTTACAACTATCGGCCTTTTCCTGGTGCTTACGATCTTGTTGACGTCAACAAGTTTCGTAATTGCAGCACCTGTCGCAGGTGGACCGAGTATCTCTCCATCATCGGGCGGAGGTACAGCCAAGCTCACCTTGATCCCGGTTTCCAAGTTGCCGGGGACTGAGATGAAAGGAGAGGGTTACTATTATCCCCAGGGTCACACCAACGGGGATATGATGTTCAGTGGCAGCGGTGTGCAGGTAACCGGTTTGGTAGGCAGCGCTGTCTTGAGTATGCCCGTGCCCGATGCCGCGGGAGGTTGGAGGGGAATAATTTACCTGTGGGCGAATGGAAGCTGGAACAGGTTAGCCACCAACAATACACTGATCAAAGAAGCAAAAAATGGGGTCGCTTCAGCCACTATCTATTCTGATGGCATCTACGCCCTCATCGTCACTTACACCGATCCAAACGCGATTGCCAAGGAAGCCTGTCCGACCAACCTGGGCGTGCTGGGACAGTATTTCCCACGGGATGATGGAATCTACATTGCCGGCATCATTGTCAGTGGAACGGATACGGAAGGATATCTGTCACTTGGAAAATCCATCAAATTCACGATCGTAAACATTTCCAGTAACAGCAATCTTAAAGGCCCGCTTTACGGACGCGCCACTATCACACACTCCTTCCAATATGGTTACGCGGGTTACTATATTGCCCAGGCCTGGGTAGATACCCCCATGTTTTACTCCTACGATGTTACTCCCACCTTCACACTCCGGGCAGATGTGAATGGTTGCTATGTGGATGCGAATTTCCCTGAAGATTTCGTTCGTATCAAAAATAATTCCGCGACTCCCAACTGAGATAAAGCAAGTCAGCAAAATTCAAGAACAGCAAACGGCTCCTGCCATCGCTCAGGAGCCGTTTGCCTATACGGGAAGAAGGAGAAGAATGTACTCAGCCTTTCAGCGATCCTGCCATCATGCCGCGTAAGAAGTATTTTCCAAGGAAAATGTAAACCAGCAAAGTGGGCAGAGCCGCAATCAAAGACGCAGCCATCTGGATGTTCCAGGCCACGATCTGGCTGCCAGCCATGTTGTTCAACGCCACGGTTACCGTCCAGTTCTTTGAACTGGTAAGCACCACCGAGAAGAGGAAATCATTCCAGGCCTGGGTGAACTGCCAAATCAACACCACCACAAAACTCGGAATGGATATAGGCATGAGGATGTTCCAGTAAATGCTCATCATCCCCGCGCCATCGATCTTACCGGCTTCCACCAGCTCATTGGGGACGCTGGCATAATAATTTCGGAAGGTCAGCGTGGTGATGGGAATACCATAGATGATATGCGTCAACACCAACCCGGGCAAGCCACCATACAGGTTGATCTTGTGCATAAAATCAACCAACGGAATGAGGATAGACTGGTAAGGAATGAACATGCCAAAAAGGATCAGCGGAAAGATCACGTTGGCGCCCTTGAATTTCCATTTGGCTAACACGTAACCGTTTAGTGAACCGAGGATTGACGAGATGATGGCAGCCGGGATGACGACATTTAGACTGTTCCAGAGGTATGGCGCCAATTTCTGGTAAGCAATGGTGAAATTCTCCATGCTGAAATGCTTGGGTAGATCCCACATGGTCTTAACACTGATTTCATCTCCGCCTTTGAAACCGGTCACCAGTACCACGTACATTGGCAGCAGGTAGAAGATCGCCAGAAGTACCAGAGGAATATAAGAGAAGTAACGACCTTTGCTGCGGTTCATACTTGAGCCTCATTTCGCAGGGAGTAAAACAGGTAAGGAATGATCAGTACCGCCACGCTGATCAGCAGCAAAATACTGATCGCGGCTCCTGTGCCATAGAGGTGGGCATCGAAGGTGGCATTCCACATATACACCGAGGGCATATCCAGCGCGTATTGTTTGCCAACGGTGGCAATGATCAAATCAAAGGTTTTCAATGACATGTGTCCCAGAATGATCATGGCGCTGAGGGTAACAGGACGTAGCAACGGCAAAACGATCTGTCGGAATATCTGCCATTCAGAAGCGCCATCCACACGGGCAGCCTCGCGCAATTCATCGGGGATGGCTCGCAGACCAGCCAGATATAGCGCCATGCAATAGCCCGAAAGCTGCCAGATGGCTGGGATGGCAATAAAGGCCATTCCCCAGTATGGGGTGGCTGTGTAAGAACTATTCAAGAATCCCAGCCCTAGCTTGGAAAACAGTAAATTCAAGCCGCTCATACGGTCGCCTTCCGCCGGGTTCATCAACCAACGCCAGACCACACCGGTGACGATATACGAAATGGCCATCGGGAACAGGAAAAGGCTGCGGAAGAATCCCTCGCCTCTCAGCCCCTGATCAAGCAGCAGAGCAGTGATCAAACCCAACACCAGAGTGCCAACCACGAATATGACCGTAAACATGATCGTATTGCGGATGTCCACCTGAAAACGCGGATCACTTGTGAACAGAGTGATGTAGTTCTTAAATCCTGCCCATGTGTAATCGGGAATGAGTCCCTTCCAATCCGTGAAGGAAACCCGCGCAGTCCAGGCAATAAACCCGTATACAAATACAGCCACGGCCACAATGGAAGGCAAAACCAGAAAAAACGCCTGCCACTTTTCTTTACGATTGCGCATGAAAACCCTCTTCTACCAATTTTTATTGAGATAAAGAATAAAAAAATAATAACAAAAATATGGCAAATAAAGTCAACCAATTTTGATGCTATTACAATCATCGGGGGATTTCTCCCCCGATGATCTGAGGTGTTTACTTATGAACTATTTCTTGCAGGCACCGAGGGTGGCGCAGGAATCGACCAATGCCTGCTGAAGGGCTGCAACATCGCCATCGGTGAGGAACTTGCCGAAGGCATCATTGATGGCGGCCTTCCAGGTATCGTTGGCAACAACACCATGCCACAGAGAGCCGACAACAATATCGGTCTTCCAATCAGCCATGGCTGATTGCAGATATCCATTGTAGAGGCTGGCATCAGAATCGGAGCGGGCGGAGATCGAACCCTTTACGGGGTTGAACGCGTCCTGACCTTCTTTGCTACCGCACAGGGTGAGCCATTTGATGGCTGCGTCGCGGTGCTTGGCGCCAACGGGCAGTACGAAGCTGTCGGACAGGAAGTCATAGGCGCCCTTGGTACCGGGAACGGGCATCCAATCGAAATCTGTCTTCTCTTTCAAACCGAGGTTGCCACCGTCAACGGCGCCTTCGAAGTAACCATCAGCCCAGTCACCCATGACGTTGAATGCGGCATCGCCGTCAGCGACGAGTTTGCTGGCATCCTGCCAGGTAAGGGTCGCGTAGTCGGTGTTGGCATAGGTCAACAGTTTGGCGAAGTTTTCGAGGGATTGCTTGACCCCATCGCTTGCCCAATCAGCCTTGCCATTCCACAGGTCGGTGTAGGTTTCAGGGCCAACAGTGGCCAGAAGGACGGTCTCATACATGTGAACAACGGTCCACTGCTCGCCAAGAGCCAGCGGGTGTTCCATACCGGCGGCCTTGAGGGCATCCATGGCATCGATCCAGCTCTGGAAGGAGGAAGGATCCGGGGCAGCAACATTGTATTTGGCCAATACTTTGGGGTTGTACCAAAGCACATTGGCGCGATGAATGTTCACGGGCACCGAATACGGATGACCATCCTGGGAGATCAGGGGGATAAGTGTCTTCGGGAAGACATCATACCAACCATTTTGCTTATACAGGAAATCCAATGGTTCCAACTGACCAGCAGCCACATAGGTGCCGATCAGTTCCTGTCCCGCGTGGCCCTGGAATGAATCCGGGGGATCGCCAGCTGAAAGGCGGGTGGCCAATACCGCTTTGGCATTTGAGCCAGCGCCACCAGCAACTGCCGCGTTGATGAACTCGATGCTGGGATATTCGGTATTCCAGATCTTGATCATGGCGTCCAAACCAGCAGCTTCACCGCCACCGGTCCACCACGAGAAGACTTCCAACTGCGTATCTGCCGACGCAGCCGGGGTTGTTGTCTTGCCGCACGCAGCTAAAAGCATTGAAGCGATAACTACGAGGGCAATTACGATCGTTACACTCTTCTTGGGCATTTCATCTCTCCTTTTTAAAATTGTTGGGACTGAATAGTACACTGACACCAGAAAGTGTCATTTCTTGGTTATTTCATTATAATTATCTGGCAGATTGATTCAATGGAATTTCGGACATTTAGCGGACATGTAAAGGACAATCCCATCGATGATCGACCGATCCACTTTTAACGAAGTCATTAAAGACATTTTGGGAAACCTCTATGACACAGCAGCCATCGAGACCCATCCCATGATTCAATCGGTCGTTCCCTCCTCACAGGCTTCCAGCGGCAACCGCGGTGAGACGCTACGCACATTGATCCTTGAGGCCATTGAACAATTGCGTCCTTTGCGAAAGGAAGAATCGATCAACTCACCCGAGTGGCGTCCATATCACATCATCTACAAACGATACGTTGAAGGGATGGGTATTCAGGAACTTTCGGACCAATTGGCTATCAGCACCCGCCAGATGCGCCGTGACCACCATCGTGCTTTCATGGCGCTTACCGAAATCCTCTGGGCGAAATGTAACCCTGCCGAAACAAAAAAATCGGGTGAAAAAGAAGCTGAATCCACTCCGGTGATCGAGGTTCACAACGAGATCATTGATGCCGTAGAGACCACCCGTGGCGTTTGTAAGATGCTCAAATATCGCTTCGACGAAAAGGGGGTTTCGCTGACGATCCATACCCCTGAGACCTCCACTCCTGTCATCACTGACAGGGTGATCCTGCGCCAGGCTTTGATCGGTATCTTCAATCAGAGTCTGCACATCCAGAATGGACACGAGGTCCTGATCGAATTTCGCAGGAGAGAAGAACATGTAGAAATCCGCGTCATCTTGCATGTTAGCGCGCTTTGGGAACCAGCCAGCGTGGAAGAGATCGACGACGATCTCAACGCTGTGCGTTACTGGTGCTCGATGATCAATGCCACGCTGGAAGAACAGATCAGCAAAGAAGAATTCGGGCAACTGATTTGTTGGACCATCTCGCTGCCGTTTTCCAATCAGCGCGTGCTGATGGTGATCGATGACCAGCCGGCTGTGGTCAACATGTTCAAGCGCTACCTGTCACAGACCAACTTTTTACCTATCGGAGTGGAGCATCCCAACCAGGCCGTGGAGATGGCTCACCTGCTCCAACCGGCACTCATCACCATCGACGTGATGATGCCGCAGATGGACGGCTGGGAGCTACTGCAACTTTTAAAACTGGATAAGAAGATCCAACACATCCCCATCGTTGTCTGTTCAGCGTGGGACGACCCAAATTTATCCCGCGCGCTGGGTGCAGCAGCGTTCTTAAAGAAACCGGTGACGCAAAAAATGCTTCTGGAAACACTCGACCGTTTGCTTCCCCCCAATTCGGAAGAATAAGTCAATCTTTATTATGAGATCGCGTGGCAGAACGTTCATCGCCTTTGAGTGGCGTATACGTGGGTTCGATCTGACGCAGTCCACTATTGAGCAGGTCAGCCAACTCTTTACGCGTGAGCGCGTGGTGCACCATTAATTTGAACTCGCCAGTCGCCCTGGGGGTAAACGAAGGCGGCGGATCGCTGGCAGAGATGATGACGACCGGGATCTTTGACAGGTCAGGGTCCGCTCGCATCTGATTCAGCAAGGTCAGACCATTCATGTCCGTCAGGTCGAGGTCAAGCAATACCACGCCCACACTCAGTGCCTGCAAGAAGCGTAAGGCTTCACGTCCATCCAACGCGGTGAGAACGGTCAGATCAGCAGGCAGTTGTATCTCATCCGCTGGGTTCGTAATCAGCGACTGGGTGACGAACCTTCCCATGCTCGGATCATCATCCACCACCAGCACAGTATGCGGAAAAATATCCAACTCAGCAATGGTTTCGATCATCACCTTGCGCGGAACTGGCTTGACAAGGTAATCGATCACTCCGTCAGGCAGGTTTGAATTGCGGTTCTGCCGACTTATCGGGATGGGCAGAGAGTAAACCGGTACGTCGAATGGCGGCCTGGCAAGGAATTGCCGCACCCTTTCGTCATCCAGCAAGGGTTCATCGATCACCACCGCGCGTGGATAGGATAACGCGACGATCTCTTCAAGCTGTGATGGGTCAGTCATCAGCGTGACCCGGCAGTCCTTCATCATTTCAGCGAACGCCCGGGCCGAGAAGGCGTCACGCGAGAGAAAGAGAAGCAGGGGTGATTTATCATTTCGGCCATTCGTTTCAGTCTCACCGTTGTTTGGCTGGGTGGTCATGGCCTGGTATCCCTCTTCCAGTGAATCGACCTGCTGGTGCACTGGCAAAGTGAAGTAGAAGTTCGAACCTTTACCCAGTTCACTTTCCACGCTGATATCGCCGCCGTGCATCTGGATGAAGCGTCGGCCAATTGAGAGCCCCAACCCGCTGCCCTCGCCACGCTGCCAGTTCTGGTTGCCTACCTGTCTGAATTCGGTGAACACCTTGGCCTGATCTTCTTTGGCGATCCCTACGCCGGTGTCGATCACTTCCACTTTGATCCAATCGGGTGAATCCTGACGCACCCTGATCGTGATACTGCCCTTGCGGGTGAAACGTAGCGCGTTCGTTACCAGGTTGAGCATCACCTGCCTGATGCGGGTGCGGTCGAGGTAGAGCATAGGCAGATCGGGAGCCACGTCGATGACGAGCTGTAATCCCTTGCTTTCGACGGCTGAATGCACCATTTGACGCACATCTTCGACGATCATGGCGATGTCGATCTTTTCTTTGAACAAAACCATTTGCTGGGCGTCCATCTTACCCATATCGAGGATATCATTTATGAGGCTGAGCAGATGAGTGCTGTTCTTGTAAATCTCCTTGACATCGTCATACAGCCCGTGCGGCCAGTGTGACACTTTGGCATAGGTATCAGGAGAATTAACCATCAAATCGCTAAAACCGATGATGAAGTTGAGCGGGCTGCGCAGTTCATGGCTGACCGCCATAGCAAAGCGGTCGCGTTCCTCGCGCGCTTCGTCTGCCTGTGCCCGGGCGTAGATGAGCATGCGGTTGAGGTTTTCGAGCTGGTAGTTGGCGCTGTTCACATCCTTGAGCAACACGCTGATCTGGGCGCGGTGTTCCCGCGCGTCATTGAGGTTTTTGATGGCTTCGTTGTAGTGAAAGGAGGCTGCTTCAATGGACGAAATGAGGTTATCGAGAATACCCCACCCCAGAGCCGTTGAAGCCGCGCAAAGAAAGATCACGGCTGTTCCCATGTTCGGGGGAAAATAAGGCTTTCTAAAGGTAACCTGCCAGAGAATCGAAAAAACAGTGATCAAAATCGTGAGCAGGATCGCCGGTCTGATTCCCATCATGACCTCAGCCATGATCGGTAAAAAGGCAAACAGCAGCAGAATCTCACCCTTTTGGAACATAGCGAAGGCAACCATGATGGTAATGCCCAGACCCAGGAACCAGACGATTTGCCCAAGCAGGTAAAAGCGGTTGAGCAAAGAATAAGTCGCCGCCACGGTCACCAACATTAATCCAGATATGAGATAAAGTCGAGGACTGAAATATTCCGGCCAGAAAACCGTAGCCAGGATGTGGAACACAAGATAAGTACCGGCGGTTGTTGCCAACACCTTGGTTGAAATAGAAAGCAGCAAAGCATGATCCCCTTTTTCCCAGCGGAAGAAGGAAGCAATGGATTGGACCACACTGTGCAGGGTTTTGGACATGACTTAATACTATCACAAGCCAAAATAATTCGATTCAGTGGTAGTTTATTGACACATCCAGAATATTTCGCTATTATGAACCGCGAAGCAGCTTAGCATTCCATCACAGATCACATTCCTCCAGGAGCAAGGCAAGATGAGATTCTTGATCGGCATCGACGACACCGACAGCCCCGAAAATTCCAGTACTGGCGAGCTATCCATCCGGCTGGGAAAACGGTTGGAGGAACAAGGACTGGGAAAATTCGAGGCAGTTACCCGCCACCAGTTGTTGCGATCGCCACAGGTGCCCTGCACCTCCGACAATGGAGCCATTTGTCTGAGTTTCGAAGCTGATGTGAATCGCCGCAGCGAACTGGAGATGGCTTGCAGGTCATTCATTTTGCGTGAATACACGCGCGGGGCTGACACCGGTTTCGCGCTGGCATCGTGGAACCAACTTACAGCAGAAGTGTTCACCTGGGCTAAACTGGCAAAAACCCGTCTGCTCACCCGGCAGGACGCGCTACAAGTCGCACGCAGTGCCAAAATTGCCATTGCCGGTATTGCGGGGAGCGGTAATGGTGTCATTGGAGCATTGGCCGCGGTGGGACTACGCTTTCGCGGTGAAGACGGTCGCTTCCTTTGGCTGCCCAACCTGTCAGCAATGAACGGGGTTCACACTTACACCGAACTGATGGATGAGATTCCCTTTGACAGCATTGAGACCCTCAAGGGCAAATCTCCCCGCCCCGAAGAAAAGATCGCTCTGGTCGCCGGTGGAATTACTCCGGTTCTACGCGAAGGTCGATGCGTCCTGCTGGTGGAACCGGAACACAAAGAGACCTCTTTCGACTGGCATACCCTGGATCAGAAAAAGGTATTCGAGCTATCGGATTAATATGTACTCCATTCGCGAAATTGAAGAGTATTTCAGCAATAGCGACCCGAATCTGATCGAGATCGTGCTTGAGCTGCGCAACCTGATCTTCGCGGTCGCGCCGGGTGCCACGGAGATGATCCAGTGGAAGGGAATCAGCTATTTCGACGCGGAACGCGGCGGCACGGTCAGCGGGGGTATCTGTCAGATACACATTGTCGATAAAAAAGTGAGGCTGGGCTTTCTCCACGGCGCGTTCCTGCGCGACCCGGCTCGTCTGCTCGGCGGCAGCCGTAAGGTCAAGCGCTACCTGGAGCTCGACAACTACGAATCAGCGCCCTGGGAAGACATCAGGGCACTGATTAAGGAGTCCAGTGAGTTCGATCCGTATTCGGTAAAGCTTTAAATCGGTTTCTTCGCCCTGATCGAAAACATCAGCGGGAACGGCGCCGGCTCTTCCTTGAAGGTGAACGTCTGTTCATCGCGCTTTACCAGATCGACCAGGAATGGATCCACGGTGTAGGGCTGTTCGTGCAGGAATTCGATCTGTAGTCCAGCCTGGATAAGCGAGGTTACCACCTCACCCAGTTGATAATTCCATTCGTAGGTCTCCACCGGCTTAATCCTGGTATTGGCGTCGGCATAAGAGGTGTCGGCCCATTCGCGGAAGGGCTCCTTCTGGAAGTAAGGATAACGGATGGAGTAGCCCGGCTTTTCCTCATCAAATATCTTGCCAAAGGGGTGAAACTCGGCGATATAGAAGATGCCGCCCGGTTTGACATAGCTGGCGGCGATCTGTGCCCAGCGGGGAATATCGGGCAGCCAGCACAGGATGCCATAGGACGTGAAAACGATATCGAACTGCTCGTTGAGATGATCCGGCAGGCTATAGAGGTCACAGCATATGAAATTGGCCGGGATATCAAATTGCTTTGCTAAACCACGCGCCAGATCGATACCTTTTGGTGAGAAATCCATGCCTGTCACCCGCGCTCCAAGACGCGCCCACGAGAGTGTGTCGCGGCCAAAGTGGCATTGTAGGTGGAGCAGACTTTTACCCTCTACGTCGCCGACCTCTTCGCGCTCCAGGTCATGCAGCAGTATGCCCCCTTTCATGAACTCATCCATACGATAAGATTCGGCTTTGGAATTCACATCCACGTACTGTTCCCATAGTTCAAGGTTGGTCTTCTTGTAGTCATCCATAAAACAATCCCTCCGGTTATGGAGGGATTGTATCCCAAAACTGCTGGGATTGTGTCATTGCATTCCGGGCTGTGGGATGTTCGAGATGGATCACCACAGCCCGTGATTTCCCGCGAGGGAACTATTTAGCTTTGATCTCGATCTTGCGGGTTTTGCTCACAGAGTTGGCCGGTTTGGGCAGGGTCACCGTGAGCACGCCCTTCTGGAAGACGGCATCGATCTTATCGGGATCGATCTCATTCTCCAGAGCGATCACTCTCTGGAAGGAGCCATAAGAGCGTTCCAATCGATGATAATTTCTGCCCTTCTCTTCGTTCTCGGCCTTCTTCTCGCCGGTGATAATCAGGTTATCGTGATCCAGGCGGATCTCGATGTCCTTTTCATCCATACCGGGGAGCTCGGCGGTCACTTTGATCTCCTTCTCATTTTCGCTCACATCCACGCTGGGCAGGAACGAGTTGAGTCGGCGGTCAGAGGTAGCCAGCAAGCCGAAGGGTTCATCGAAGAAGCGGTCGAACATGCGGTTCATTTCGTTTTGGATCGCCAGCACCGGGTCTTGATATTCGCGCCGTACGATCGAGGGGTCGCTTTGGCGCTTCGAAAGAAGAATATTTTTGTTCATATCTACCTCCATTCAAAACACCTAAGATTTGTTTTTACATTGTGAATAATAGCGCCCGCGTATTAGAAGATCGCAAAAGAATTGTTAGAGGATTATAAAAACGTTTCTCACTTTTTTATCAGCCAAATACTTGAAGAAACCAAAGAGAGTCACAGAGAGCACAGAGAAACCTTTACTAAAGGCCTTCTCAGTGCCCTCTTTGACTCAGAGGTAAATTTCCATATCTTTCCATATCTATATGTATTCATTACTAATGACGTGAATCACAAAAAGCGATCTCCCACCGGTTGAGGGGGGCAACCGGCAGGAGATCAATTTCATTATATAGTACAGGAGAGAGATATTCAACCATTTTTTATGGAACCGACTGCTTGCCTGATGCTATAATTACCACAAGCCATTTTTTGGGAATAACTGAATAACGGTGATACAGGGAGTAATTTTAGACATGAACGATCTTTCCGGGCAATCCTTTGGGCGCTACCACCTGGTGGAAAAGCTGGGCGAAGGCGGCATGGCTGTGGTTTACAAAGCCTTCGACACCCGCCTGGAATGCGATGTGGCCGTCAAGGTCATCCGCCTGGACAACCTACCGCGCAGCAGCGAAGAAGTGGCGCTCAAGCGATTCGAGCGCGAAGCCAAGTCCGTCGCGCAACTCACCCACCCCTACATCGTCAAGGTTAGCGACTTTGGCGAGGAAGACGGACTGCCCTACCTGGTGATGGAGTATCTCTCCGGTGGAACGTTGAAGCAATTTCTCGGTACCCCCCTTCCTTATCGAAAAGCAGCCAAATTACTGGTGCCTGTCGCGCAGGCGCTGGAGTACGCGCATTCCCATAACCTGGTTCATCGAGACGTCAAGCCGTCGAACATCCTCATCACTGAATCCGGCCAACCCATGCTCACCGATTTCGGGATTGCCAAGATCATGGACATGCAGGACGGGCAAACCCTCACCGGAACGGGAGTGGGTATCGGTACGCCGGAATATATGGCTCCTGAGCAGTGGACCGGCAATATCACTCCCTCGGTGGACATTTTCAGCCTGGGTGTCGTCTTCTATGAGCTGGTCACCGGACATAAACCCTACACCGCCGATACCCCCGCAGCGGTGCTCATCAAGCTGATCTCCGACCCGCTGCCCAAACCTTCAAAATTTACCCCTGATCTGCCCGAAAAGGTGGAACAGGTGATCTTTAAAGCGCTGGCCAAGAAACCGGTTGACCGTTATCAGTCGATGGAGGAACTGGAAAAAGCGCTGAAGGACCTGCAGACCTTCGAATCTGCCCGCAAGTCCGTCCAGCCTGAAGAGAGCCGGGCTTCAGCCGAGGTTGACGAAGTGGAAGCTGAGATGACGCAAATGGAGTCCGCTCCGGCAGAGACGGACGAAGAGCTTTCGCCAGCCGAACCGGAGAACGAAACCAGTGCCACCGTTATCCAACCGCCCTCCTTTGAGTTCTCCGCAACTGGATCCAATTGGGCCAAAGATAAGGAAAACAACATGAAGATCAAACTGGACACCGGAGTCTATATGGAGTTCATCCGCATCCCGGCCGGCGAGTTCCTCATGGGCAGCGATCCCGCGGTTGACCCGGATGCTTGGGAAGACGAACAACCACAGCACCTGGTCCATCTGGACGAATACTGGATCGGCAAAACATCAGTGACACGGTCTCAATACAAGCCTTTTGCTTCCCAACAAAAAAGCTTTTTCTATAGGTTTTGGTACTCAACCAATAATCTTGATTTCCGCGAAGACGAACCATTCACCAATATTGATTGGCAAACAGCAGTAGATTTTTGTACCTGGCTTGGTTCGATTTGTAAACGGAAAATTAGTTTACCTTCTGAAGCTCAATGGGAAAAAGCTGCCCGGGGAACAGATGGACGAATATTTCCTTGGGGAAACGAGGCAACTCGGAAATTAATTGATCGACCAAGTCCTTTTGGGGTTGAGGGTATGGCTGGTGACGTGTGGAATTGGACAACTGATTGGTTTAGTGAAGAATATTATACAAAAAGCCCTCAAAAAAATCCAATCGGTCCCCAAAAAGGATATTTCCGTGTTGTGCGGGGTGGCTCTTCTTCTCTTGAATTATCTGAATGCCGTTCCACCTGTCGTTTTGGACTTGATCCAACCCAAAAAATGATGAACGTGGGCTTTCGCTGTGTCTTAATCGTCAACAAGTAGTTGGTATATAAAACCAAAAAGGACTATCATGAACGATCTTTCCGGAATCTCCTTTGGACGTTACCACCTGGTGGAAAAGCTGGGCGAGGGCGGCATGGCTGTGGTTTATAAGGCCTTCGATACCCGCCTGGAATGCGACGTGGCGGGCAAGGTCATCCGCACAGACAACCTGCCGCAGAGCTCGATCGAAAAAACCCTCAAACGATTCGAGCGTGAAGCCAAATCGGTGGCAAAGCTGACCCAGGCAAACATCGTCAAGGTGACGGATTATGGAAGTTTCGAGGGGACTCCATACCTGGTGATGGAGTACCTTCCCAGCGGAACCCTTAAAGAATACATGCGGCAAAATGGCCAGATCCCCTGGCAGAACGCCGTTGCGCTGATCCTGCCGATCGCCGAGGCATTGGGGTACGCGCACTCAATGAAAGTGCTGCACCGGGACGTCAAACCGTCAAACATTTTGCTCACCCAAACCATGCAGCCCATGCTGACCGATTTTGGCATCGCCAAGATATTGGATGAAGAGAACCCCCAGGAACTGACCGGGACGGGAATCGCCATCGGCACGCCGGAGTATATGGCGCCGGAACAGGTCACCAGCAAGACCACCGACGCGCGCGCGGATATCTACGCTCTGGGAGTCGTGTTTTACGAAATGATCACGGGACGGCGACCTTTTGAAGCCGATACACCCATGGCCGTGTTATTCAAACACGCCAGCGAACCCCTGCCCCGCCCATCCAGCCTGGTGCGTGATCTGCCAACGAATGTGGAAAATTTTGTGTTCAAAGCCACTGCCAAAGACCCCAACCAACGTTATCAGAGCATGGATGAATTCGTATCCGCGCTTGGCAAATTGCAGAGCGTGATCCCGGCGGTACCGGCCATGCCGGAACCTGTGGCCCCCCCGGTTACTGAAACGATACCCGCGAAACCCCTCGTCGAGACGGTTAAAAACGAGAAAACTCCGCCCCCGATGCTGGTAGGGCAGGTTCAAAAAACGGCGACCCCCCATGCGGCCGATCAAACGCCACCACCCACGCCTGTTGTTTCTGCGATCAACCAAACACCGCCGCCCAGTCCGGTAACCCCAGCGATAAATCAAATGCCACCGCAAAGGCCGGTACCCCCCATGCCAGCGATGCCGGTAAAACCCAAGAAGCGGCTTCCCGCCTGGGCGATTTTTCTGATCATCGTCGGAGGTTTATTTCTATTGAGTCAAATTTGTCCATTACTTTTCAGTCTCTTTCAATAGTGATGACTACCCAAAACAAAAGTCAAAAATCTGGAGTAAACCTATGAACGATCTTTCCGGAAGCTCCTTTGGACGTTACCACCTGGTGGAAAAGCTGGGCGAAGGCGGCATGGCCGTGGTCTACAAGGCCTTCGACACACGCCTGGAATGCGACGTGGCGGTCAAGATCATCCGCATGGACAACCTGCCGCGCAGCAGCGAAGAAGTGGCGCTCAAGCGCTTCGAGCGCGAAGCCAAAGCGGTGGCGCAGCTCACCCACCCCAACATCGTCAAGGTGATGGATTTTGGCGAAGAGAACGGCTTGCCCTACCTGGTGATGCCGTTCCTGCCCGGTGGGACGCTCAAACAATACCTGGGCAGCCCTATGCCTTACGCCGAAGCCGCTCACCTGCTGCAGCCCGTGGCGGACGCGCTGGCGTACGCTCACCTGCACAACGTGGTCCATCGCGACGTGAAGCCCTCGAACATCCTCATCACCGAGTTGGGACAGCCCATGCTCACCGATTTCGGCATCGCCAAGATCATGGACCTGCAAGATGGGCAGACCCTCACTGGCACGGGTGTCGGCATCGGCACACCGGAATACATGGCGCCGGAGCAGTGGACGGGAAAAATCACGCCATCCGTGGACATCTACAGTCTGGGAGTGGTCTTCTATGAGTTGGTGACAGGGCATAAACCCTACACAGCAGATACTCCAGCAGCAATTTTACTGAAGCAGGCCAACGACCCATTGCCCAAGCCATCAAAATTTGTTCCCGGCCTACCGGCGCAGGTGGAACAGGTACTCTTTACAGCATTAGCAAAGAAACCCGAAAACCGCTACACATCAATTGAGAAATTCGAAATGTCCTTAATGGAGTTAGGTGCTGCATCTATACCACGGAAACGCATACCTGCCAGTAGTGTAGAAAAAAATAACAACGAAGCGCCAAATTCAAGCCTAATTACTAATTTGGAAACCCCTTTGGTTATAAAGAATGGGAAAAAGGAAGTGAAACTCGCAGAGGCAGGACCAAATAAAGGAGAAAAAGGTAATAAGTTCAAGTTGGGGATTTGTTTTGGACTTGTGGCAACTCTGATTCTCGTAGGTCTGCTTACTTTCAAGAATTCTTTATTCCCATCAAAAACAACTCCAGCCTCCATAATGGCTTCCACACTGCCCACAAATATTTCCGAACTAACATTAACCCCTACATTTAATCCTACAGTAACCATTGAATTACCCCCAATTTTGTCTGCCACGGTAGTTCAAATCGCCAACCTTCAAGGTATTACGAAAAATGATATATATTGCCGCACAGGCTCATCCATGGATTACTCAATAACTGGCTTACTTGAAGCCGACACAGAGTTAACCGTTGTTGGTATAAATAACGATTGGTTGCTTGTCAGTGAGCCGCTAAATTGTTGGTTACCCGAGAGCTCAGTAACGATATCTCCTGAAGTCACAATGCTGCCACAAGCCACTCCCCCCGCATTGCTGCCTGATCTAGTATTCAGCACATCTATTCGTTACGAGCGTAACAAGAATTCGTTGTGTATGATTATTAAGAACATCGGGTACATGGAATCTGGCAGTTTCGATGTCAAGTTCATAAATATTAGTGATTCTGTGTATCTTCAGTTTACATCAATCGATCCTGGAAATTTTCAACAGCAATGCATAACCTACCACTGGCCAGATTGGGGTAGTGCTTGTAAAAGTTATGGGATTATTGATCCAGAAAACAAAATAAGAGAGCTAAATGAAGGTAATAATCATGGATCTCTTTGTTAAGAAAAGCTATCTATTGTTGACGTAAGAAATCGAATATACCTCGGTTAATAAAAAACCATAACCTCAAGCATTAGCAGTTTTATTACCCATTCAAAAAATCGTTCTTTTATAACAACACCCTTCCATCCAGCGCCATGGAGCCCCTGCCCTCTTCGAAGACCAGCAGCGGGTTGACCTCCGCTTCCTGGATGGCGGGGAAGTCGAGTGCCATCTGGCCCACCCGGCAGATCACGTCAACCACGGCTTCGAGGTCGGCCTTCGGCGCGCCGCGGAAGCCGGTGAGCAGTTTGCCCGCCGCCGTCTCGTGGATCATAGCCAGAGCGTCTTCGCGGCTGACCGGCGCCACGCGGAAGGCCACGTCCTTGAACAGCTCCACGTAGATGCCACCCAGCCCGAACATCACCAGCGGGCCGAAACCGGCGTCGCGCTTCATGCCCACGATCACTTCCTGACCCTTGGGCGCCATCTGCTCAATAAGCACACCCTCGATCTTCGCGCCCGGCACTCTTGCCTTGATATCCACCATCAGTTTGTCGAACTCAGCTTCCACTTCGCCCTCAGACTTGAGGTTGAGGCGGATGCCGCCCACGTCGGATTTGTGCAGGATATCGGGCGAGACGATCTTCATCACCACCGGGAAGCCGGCTGCTTTGGCAACGGCTGCCGCTTCTTTGGCGGTCTTGGCCTCGCCGCCATGAACGACGGGGATGCCGTAGGCCTCGAGCAGCGGACGGGTGGCAGCCTCGCCGAGCACTTTCTGCCCGGCTGCGTCAGCCATTAAATGACTGGCTCTGGCTTTGTCGATCCCCTTAAGTTCGATGGCTTCGTTCTTGAAGTTCGCGCGCCAGGCTTTGTATTGCAGCATGGCGTTCAGCACCCGCCCCATGGTTTCAGGGTAGACGTACATGGGGATGCCGTTGCCCTGCAGGATGAGGCGGGCCGGGTCAACCGTCTCGTCGCCCATGATGCAGGCCAGCACGGGTTTGGACGCGTCTTTCGCAGCGTCGACGATAGCCTGCGCCACCCCAGCCGGGTCCACCAGCGCCTGCGGCACCAGGATGGGCAGCACGATGTCCACCTGCGGATCGGATAAAGCGGTCTTTACTGCCAGTTCATAATCGGGCGGTTCGGCCGCGCCGAGCATATCGATGGGGTTGGCCACCTGCGCGGCCGGGTTGAGCTTCTCGCGCAGGGCGGTGCGAGTCTGCTCCGAGAGGTCGCCCAGCGAAATATTATTGAAGGAAAGACTGTCCGAGGCCAGCGCGGCGGGACCGCCGGCGTTGGTCATGATCACGGCGCGATTGCCTGCGGGCAGCGGCTGGGTATCCAGCGCCTGCGCCACGTCGAACAACTCGGAAAAGTTCTGCACCTCGATGACCCCAGCCTGCTTGAAGGCAGCCTGGTAGGCGGCGTGCGACCCGGCCAGCGAGCCAGTGTGCGATGAGACCGCCCGCGCGCCAGCGCTGGAGCGCCCGGCTTTGATGAGCACGATGGGTTTGATCTGTGAGACGCGCCTGGCCACTTCCAAAAAGCGCCGGCCATCGCGGATCTGCTCCACATAGGCGGCGATGACGTGCGTGCGCGGGTCCGCACCCAGGTATTCAATAATATCGGTCTCGGTCACGTCCACTTCATTGCCGAGGCTGAGGAAATGCGAAAAGCCCACTTTTTTGCCGTGGACAAACTCGACCACGCCGCCGCAGATGGCTCCCGATTGCGAAAGGAAACCGATGCCACCCTCGTCTGGCATGCCCTTGATGAAGGTGGTGTTGAGCCCGTTATGCAGGTTCATGGCACCCACACAGTTGGGGCCAATGAGGCGCATGCCGTAGCTGCGCGCCATAGCCAGGCACTGCTGCTCCAGGTCAGCGCCGGCGGCGCCCACCTCTTTGAAGCCGCCGGTGATGATGATGGCGCCCTTGATACCGCGTTCGCCGCATTCCTTGAGCGTCTGCAGCGTCGCGCCCGCCGGGATCACCAGCACAGCAAGGTCCACCGGGTCGGGCACGTCGGCGATGGTGGGGTAACACTTTTTGCCGAGGATCTCGTCCGAGCCGGGGTTAACCGGGTAGATTCCCCCCTGGTAACCGTAACTCGTCAAATTGCGGATAATGCCGTTGCTCAGTTTGTGCGGGTTGGAGGATGCACCAATGACGGCCACACCTTTCGGCTCAAAAAATGGGGTCAGATCAGAGGAGGTCATGTGAGTCCTTATTCTGAGAATTTGTTACGTTTCAATTATATCAGGCAGAACCAGGTGATTTTTGTTTTGGATGGCAGGTCTTAAGCAAGGAAACTGGCTTTCTCCGTGTTTTCCCCACGTTAAATCCAATAAATCTGCTAGTGTACTAGTCAAATTATTCAACATTTTTACTAGTACACTAAGAAAATTATTGGCCCGTAAATCCCGTAATATACCAATCCAGATAATTGCCCACCTGAGAGCGCCAATAGTCCTGATCGTGGCTGCCGGGGTTGACGTGGTATTCGTGCGCCACACCAGTGGCCGTGAGGTTGGCTTCGTACTGATCGATGCTTTCTTTCAGATAATCGTCCTCGCCGCGGTCGATGTAGATGCGGGGAAATTCCTCCGAAGAGTGTTTTTGCAGCAGGTTCTGAACACGGTAGAGGTCGCCAGAGAAGTAGCCCATACTGTGTGCTCCGATGGATCCGAACATGTCGAAGTGAGTGAGCGCGATATGCATGGCCCAGCCTCCACCCCGCGACATACCGCCGATGGCGTGGCAGCTCTGTTCAGCACAGACGGCGTAATGGCTTTCTACATAGGGGACAAGATCGCTGATGAAGGCATCGCCAAACTTTGACTCGCTCAAGGGATCAAAATTGCGTACTTCGTATGGGAACACCATAATGAAAGGCACCGCTCCGGCAGCGATCTTAGCGTCAGCGGCATCAGTGATACCCAGGGCTGGCCAGGTGGTATCGTCCATGTTTTGGCCGTGCAACAGGTAGAGGATGGGATACCCGCCCTCGCGGTGAGCATCGTAACAGGGTGGCAGGTAAATGGTGAAAGTGAACTTACCTCCCAGCGCCTCCGAATCGATCTTCACCTGCGAGGTTTTCCCACTCACCTCAGCACAACCTGCTGGTGTTGCTGTTGCAGCCTGAGTGGATGCACCAACGGACGTGGTCATTACCTCGTCAGGGCTTACGGCAGGCTGCACCGGATTCGCGGTGACGCATCCAGTTACAAAAAAAAATAATAACAAAGGGAGTCTAATACGCAGGTTCAAGATACCTTTGCTTCCAAATCAGGCCAAACCGGATAGAACATAGCCCAGGATGCCGCGTTTTTGCGGATGTATCCCTCAGCCACTTTCAACACACGGGCGGCGTTGCTCTCCAGTTCTTCCCTGGGATCATCAATATGCTGCAGCGGAATCTCCTCCGAGGCGTCGATCTCATATTTGAAATCAGGTAAAGAATTAACGCCAATCACGTACACACGCGCGTTGGTCTTGAGCGCCAGCTTGATGTAAGCTACCGGCAGCTCGGCGGGTCTGCCAAAGAACATCGGGTGGTATCCAGAGCCGGGGTGGGGCCGGTCGATGCCGGTGAGCACGGTTCCACCGGATTGCAGGCGTTCGCGCGCGGCCTGGATGGATTCGAACGACATCGGCACCACCTCTTCGCCGCGGTCATTGCGGATCTTGTTCTGCATCTCGTACCCCTTCGGCGGGTTGGGATACGACAGGGTAAGGTACTTAAATCCGAGTGAGGCCAACATCAGACCGCTCACGTCAAAGCCGCACAGATGGGGTAGAAGCATTAAAGTACCTCGTCCGCCCTTGTTGCAGCTTTCCATCATAGCCTGCATGCGCGGAGAGACGCTCACCAGGTCTTTGATGCGGTCGAAACGATCAAGGTAATGGTAGAAGTTATAGAGCGAACGCGACTGGCTGATGAAAACCTGACGAACGACCTGGTTAAGTTCCTGCCTGCTGAGTTTGAAATCGTGGATCACTGCCTGATTGAGCCGCACGGCTTTGACCACGGGATTCCACCAGCGCGCAGAAACCGCCGTAGCGATGGCGCTTGCAACCGGGTAACCAATTTTGGAGGGAAACGCTTGGCTCAAATTGATTGCGATGGTGGTCCCCAAAGACCCTTGAGTGAATTGATCGGTGATTTTTTTGAGCATGGGGTAATTCTAATACAAAGTGCGGGGGTTGCACCGTTTTCCGCTCTGATTCCGGTCTTCCCGCAGATCGAAAAGTGTGAGGATTGCCTTTCTTGCCCCCATCCCAACCTTCCCCCAAATCCCAAAGAACGGGATTTAGGGGAAGGAAGAGTTAAGGTTTTTCTCCCCTATTTCCGATCTTTGGAAATGGGGGAGATGCAAGAGGGGGCAGTATGAGAAACAATATTGGGCACAGCACGCTACGCCCCTACGTGAAATGCCTTGTTATCGGAAAATCTATGAGCGTTGTACTTTGCCTACCACTGATCCGTATGAATTCGTGCGGGGATCTCGATATCGATCGGCGGCAAGCGTTTGGCACCTTCAGCCGGGTATCCAAGCGCGATCCAGCAGGGGAACTCGTAATTGGTTGGCACGTTGAGTTCCTGCTTGACGATCTTGCTCTCATCGGCGAACGGGATGCGCGTGACCCCGAAGATCCCTTCACTGGCCGCCGCTACCAAGATGTTCTCCACCACGCACCAGATCGAGGCCAACGGGTTCAAATCAGAAAGTGAACGGGGTTTGAGCAGCGGAGTGGACTGCTGCCAGAAGGGCAACAGCAGCATCGGTGCGTTCATCAGCATGGAAAATTGTTTCGGGATCGCGTCGATGTAGACATTGCGCTGTTTCTCGTCGGTCAATCCCCAGCGGTTGACGATGGCAATGCTGCCCTTGCGGTCGGTGGGATGGATCACCTTCTCGAGCAGGGTACAACGTTTTTCTAGATCACTGAGCACCACGAAATGCCAATCGCGCATGTGGTTGTTTGACGGCGCAGCAAAACCCGCGCTCACCAGGCGTTCGAGCAGTCCATCAGGAAGCGGTTTGGCGTCAAAATCGCGGATAGTGTGCCGAGCGAGGATCGCGTCATAAGTTTCCATGATTCCCTCCGATATAGAATATATATTCTATTATAACATAACATGTAGGGGCGTATGGCCATACGCCCCTACAAGGTTGCTGGTAAATGACAGAATCAATCTTCGAACTTCAATGGATCTTTGTGGGTCACGCGGCGGACAATCTGCAGCAGGAGAAGACCGATCACCAGAAAGGCGATCACCGAACCCAATGCCCAGTAAACACCAACCATTTTCGCGGCTGCGTCGTCAACGGCGCCGTGTTTCAGCGCGTAGCTTGTCATGGCGGCGTAAATTGAACCGTAGACCACAGGGCCGATGAACGTGGAAGTGCGCCCGGCTACAGAGAGGAAACCGTAGAACTCGGCCGTCTTGCTGTGCGGGGTCAACTGGCTGACCATGGTGCGGCTGACCGCCTGCACGCCCGACAAGGAGAATCCGGCGATACCGCCGATCACATAAAAAGCTACCATGGACTTGAAGAAGTAAAGAGCCACGATGGAAAGAATCAGGATGACCAGCGAGTAAAGCAGCGATTCCTTGCTGCTTTGCTTGTTCGAGATTTTCCCGAATAAATAAGCTCCAGCCGCGCCGGTGATCTGTAAAATGATGATGAGGATGATCAACTGCGCGGTCTTCATACCGTAGAGAATACCGCCAATGAGGGCCGCGTTGTCCATCAGCATCATGATGCCGTCGTTATAAATCAAAAAGGAGACGGCGTATTTCATGAATTCCTTGTATTTCTTGACATCACGGAAGGTGGCTCCCAACGATTTAAAAGCGTGACTGATGGTCGTCTCGCCAGCAGGAAGTTTTTCGGGTTCGCTCAGTTGACGTACCCGCAGGAACGTGGGGATGGAGGAAGCAAGGTAGAAGAGGGCTGTGATGATGAACGCAATGCGTATCATGAGCGGGTTGCTGTTGGTCAACTGAATGGGCACGAGAACGATCAACAAACAGACGATCCCGCCCAACATACCCAGCGCCCAACCCTTACCCGATACGTCGCCGATGGTCTCGGGGGTTGAGACATCCACCAGCAAGGCATCGTAAAAAACCTGGGCAGCACGGTAACCGATCTCAGCCAGGATGAAAAATAACATACCGATGAAGACATCGCCTTCTTTGACAAAGAAGAGTAAGCCAGTAAATACGATCGATAAGGCGGTAAAGAAAAATAGGAACTTCTTCTTGGAACGGGAGAAGTCTGCGATCGTGCCCATCACTGGAGATGTGACAGCTACAATGATGGCGGCAATGCCGACCGCGTAGTTCCACAGGGTCGGACCGTGTACTTTGCCAACGACAACATTCGAAAAATACGATGAATAAATCGCCAAAAGGACGACTGCCGCGTAAGCCGAGTTGCCAAAATCGTAAAAATACCAGGCATGTCGTGCTCGTTTGGCTTCCAGAGAATTGGGCATTGTCTGTTCCATACGTTATCTCCGATTTACAGAGGTTTTACGGCCTCAACCGTAACAGAATGATACTCTTTTTTTAACCCCATCGCATGTGTTTGGATTCATCAATTTAATTGATTGGAATCAATGATTGATGTCAGTATAAAAAATCAAGAGAATGCAATATAATCAGACAGAATTGTCGGATACCATTCCAGCCGCACAGGATACCGTCACTTCAACATAACCCTACCCGGAAGGAAATATTAAATGAATAAAACTGTGAAACAGACCGCCGCGAAGCCGGTCGGTGAACATCGCAGCCGCGGCTATTTGATCTACCTGATCATTTTCATGGGGCTGGTAGCGTTGATGGACCAGTATCTCTCGACCATAAAGACAACTGCCCTGCCCTACATTTTGAAAGAATACAATCTCTCCGGTACCGAGTTTTCATACCTGGAAGGTGTGTTTTTCATCGCGACCTTTTTCATCTTCCTGCTGAATGGATTGATTGACCGTATCGGACGAAAATGGTCGATCCTCTTTCTAGTATTGCTGTTTGGTCTGTCAGCCACCGGTATTCTTCTCTTCAGTAAAACCATTTACTGGTTCATGATCTTCTACACTCTGGCCATCTTCGCCACGGTTTCAAACATGTGGTCAATCCCGATCAGTGAAGAAAGCCCGAGCGAGAAGCGCGCAAAATATGTTTCTCTGGTTTACATCATCGGTTTGATCCCGCTACAGGCCCTCCTTCCCACCCTGATCATCGATAAACTACAACTAAGCTGGAAGTGGATGTACGGTGCCATGAGCCTGTTCATGATCCCGCTGCTCATTATGTGGGTGTTCATGAAGGAATCCCATCGCTACGAGATCATCCGCCAGGAACGCAAGGACGGGACGCGCAAGAACCATCTTTTCGGTATCGGCGTCATCAACAAAACCGATATCCGCTACATTATCATCTCAGCGTCCATCTGGCTGTGCTGGCTCATCTATCAGTTCTTCTATTACTGGCTGGGGACGTATTTCATGACAATCAAGGGGTATACCCTGGCGCAATGGAACACATTACTGTTATTCGCGCTGCTGGCTGCGATCGCGGCTGGCATCCTCAGCGGCACGATCATGGATAAGCTTGGCCGCAAGCCCACACTTGTTATCGGTTACCTTGGCCTGGCCGTTTCGCTGGTGACCCTGGCTTTCAGTCAGGGATTCATGCTGCCGGTGGCGACGGTGCTGGTTGGATTTTTTACCGCCTTCACGTACACCTGGATCGTGGTTTATATCCCCGAGATCTTCCCCACCGAGCGCCGCGGCGCCTGTACCGGCTGGACGACAACGATCGCGCGAATATCATACGTGGTTGGACCCTTCCTTGTGGGCTGGCTACTCAGCCTGTTCCCCGATATGAAGTGGTTCTGGGTGGTCGCCGCAGGTATTGTGCTCCTGCCCATTGGCATCATTCTCATTTTTAATCCCACCGAGACCAAGGTCAAAGACCTGGATACCATTGAAGAGACGAGATAGCAATTAAATTTGTGTAAGGTATTATGATAAATGCAGAAGCCCGGTTTCAAAAATCGAGACCGGGCTTCTCTTTTTGCCAGTGTTTACTTTAGTTGGTTATGTTGAGGGTCTGGATGAACGAGACGATGCACGCCAAAGAGGGGTTGAACTGGTCGACAGGGGTAGCGTTGAGCATGACGACCATGTTGTCGTAATAGGCGGTTAATTCGGCGTCAGAGGCAACCCCGGGAACCGGCTGAACAATACCACCGGGGGGGACAACCGCGTTCTGGTCAGGAGAATTCTGCAAGAAAGAGACATTGACAGGGAAGGTTGCCGAGATCCAGTAGGCGCTATCGCTGGTGAGCCCCTGGAAGGTGTAGAAAAGGTCGGCATTGTTCACCGGTACGTAATATTGGGCATATTCGGTCAGGAAGCCAACTCCCTGTCCGTTCTGAAAACTGATGATGCTGGCCTGGGCACGGAAAACCTGGGCGGCACCCTGAACCGGCAGCAAAGGAATGTTGGTGCCGGTGGGAATTACCCCGCTGGTGAGGATCGCCTGAAGAGCGGAGACCTGGTTGTTGACGTAATTATCCGCGATCATGGCATTGAATTCAGCGACCGGGTATACACGCACTTCCGGTTGGAAATGCTCATTGGTGACAGAATACCCCTGGATGGTGATGCTGCGGTATTCGGGGTTGTAGGCAAACGCGGGCATGTCGGGGCCGGGATCGTTGGCGGCCTTGATCATGCCGGTGGCACCAGTGCCCAGGCAGGGTGGGACGATCATATACACGCCGCCCTGGTTGGTTTCGAACCCACTTATCTGGGTGGGTGTTTCGGGTGTGGCGGTAATGACGACGACGGGTGCGGTGATCTCAGCAGGCGGCAGCGACGCAGAAGGCTGGGCTGCCGGAGTGTTCCAGGTGATGGTGAATGGGAGGGTACAAGACGCAAGGAAAAACAACGCGAGAATTGGGATAATTACTCTTTTCATGGGTCAAACTCCTGAACAATGATTGAATACTCGTATATAGTGTAGCGCAAAACGCGCGATAATTTCGTTTAAATAATCGTACGGGCACAGCATGAAATACCTGATAAGGTATGCTGTGCCCGTATTGAAAAACGATCTTGGTTTCAGAATTCCGACTGGGTCGCCCAGGGATAGATCTCGGTGCCTTTGGCGGCGGCGCGGATGGCCGGGTCATCGGAGTAGAAGCCGCGGCGTTCTGGCGGCAGTAAAACGCTAATGTTGCGCATGATTGTGTGACCAACCTCATCCAGCTCAGCCCGGCTGGGACGCTTCTCATTGCTGAAGGTGAAAGGACCAAAGGGTTTTCCAAAACGGACGTTCACTCTTGGCTTTTCGCCATTCTTAACCTTCTGGAAATATCCCACCAGCCCATCAAGGCCAACGGGTAAAATGCGCGCGTTGGTTTTCCAGGCCAAAAAGGCAGTGCCGGGGCGGGCTGGACGCAGTACGGTTGCCCAACTACCACCCTCGGGGAAGATGCCCAGAACACCCTTTTGCTGGAGCACTTCTTCAGAAGAGAGGAGTGTCTCACGCGAACCGGTACCGCGATAGGTGGGGATGACGCCAAAGAGTTTCGATATCCAGCTTACACTGGAGGGGGCGTTGGGAGTCTGCGCGCCGCCAACAAATTCGAGCGGCCACGGAGAGGCCTGGATTACGGCGAGCGGGTCGAGGAAGTTAAAGTGATTGGCAACCACCAATAAAGGACCGCTGGTGGGAATGTTTTCTTTACCTTCGACCTCGAAATCGGCCGTGGCTGCAAACACCAGCGCAATGCTGTTCTTGAGAATGCGGCGGATCAACCGCCGCCGGGGATAACGGATTTTATATGCCATGAAAGTGATTATATAATCAAATTTAAATACGGCAATATGACTTTTGGCGGAATTAATTATCAATATTAATGACTTGAATAATCAAAAAAATTTATTTTCATAAATGGCATAAAATTGTAAATTAGCCTGGGCAAACACATGACCATTTGCATCCCCTACCCTGCTCTGGTTTTTCCCGATCGCCTTCATGCTGCACGACTTTGAGGAGCTGATCGGATTCGAACCGTGGCTTAAACGCCATGGCAGCGAGGTCAAGTCCAGACTGGAGGGGCGCCTGCCTGTATTCGTGATAAAGCAGATCGACACGATCCTCGGCAAGACCACCACGGAGTTCGCCGCACCGGCACTATTCTTCATCCAGCGCGCGACGATGGACAATAATTATCTCTCCGCTGCTGTGCGGCTGCAATCGGACCGCGGCCAGCAAGTGGTCAGCACCAGGGTGTATGCCATCGTGCGCCATCCCCTCTATCTCGGCTTGCTCTTGACGCTCTTTGGCACGCCGCTGATGACAGGCTCGCTGTTCGGTCTGATCCTGTCGTTGCTGGTGGTCGGATCATTGGTGTTCCGCATCCACGGCGAGGAGAAGATGCTGCTCGAGGAGCTCGAAGGCTATGCTGAATACAAACAAAAGGTGAAATACCACCTGATCCCGTTCGTTTGGTAAACTATTAGTGGAGCGTACTTAGGTACGCCCCACTCAAATTTCATGAATATGGGGTGCTCCATGTACAATCCAACATTTCGCCGATACAGTGTCCTGTTCAGTTTCGTTTGTATTGCATCCCTTCTGCTTGCCTCCTGCGTACAGCAGACAGTTGCATCAACCACTCTTCCAACCGCGACAGCAGCGCCGACCATCAACACGACGGCGACGATAGAAGTTACTTCTGCGGTCGCTTTGACCAAGATTTCGCTCGGATACTACACCGGCGATGAGGCATCTTACGCCGCATTGCAAAAATACGCGGAGTACATCAATACCGTCTCGGTGGATGTTTACGCGGTCAACGCTGATGGTGAGATCATCGGCAGCGACCCGAACAACGCCGTCGGGTTCGACCGCGAGCACAACATCGCCACTTACGCTTGCGTGAGCAATTACAACGACGCTGAAGGTATTTGGGACTTCGACCCGGACCTGGCAGAAGCCGCTTTGGTGACCTACCGCGATTCGTTGATTCCGGCGCTGGTCACGCTGGCCGATGAAGGCGGTTACGACGGCATCAACATCGACTTCGAGAGCATTGCCTACAGCGACGATCTGGATTCCGTACGTCAGCAATTCACGTCATTCATTCACGATCTGGCGGCGGTGCTGCATGACAAAGGTCTCAAACTCATCATCAGCGTACCGGCCAAGACGGGAGAGTATGCCGACGATGATTGGTCGTACCCATTCGACCTGGCAGCGCTGGGTGAGGACGCGGATTACCTGCAGCTTATGACCTACGACGAACACGGGCCTAGTTGGAGCGACGCGGGTGCGATCTCGGGGGCCGATTGGGTAGAGCAGGTCATCCAATATTCCGTCAGCCAGGTGGACCCGGCTAAACTGCTGATCGGTTTTCCGGCTTACGGCTACGATTGGATCTCTGACGGATCGAATGGCGATTTCCGCTGGGTGGACTTCCCCACCCTGCTGCAAAAACCCGGCGCGGAGAGCGGTTGGGACGAAATGACGCAATCTCCATGGGTCTCTTTCACGGAAGACGGGTTGACCCACACGGTATGGTATGAAAACGACGCGTCCATTCGCGCCAAGGCCGCGTTGGTGAGGCAGTACGATCTCGGCGGTTGGTCGATGTGGGCATTGGGAAAGGAAGATCAGAGCTTCTGGGAAGCCGCTGTCAGCGGGGGGTGAGAGAAATTTTTATTTTTTTCTAAATTGATATGGACACCATTATTGTCTGATTTTTGGGTGTCTGTCCTCCATTTAGCGTATAATAGCCACCATGAAACTCGCTGGTAAATTCGCCCGCCTGCTGCTGGGATTAGCCTTCGTGCTGCCCTTTTTCCTGCCCACACAGGTGCAGGCGGAATACACCGGCCCCAAGTACACCGTGCAGGAAGGCGAATCACTCGCAATCATTGCCGGTTACTTCCACACCACTACCTACCGTTTGGCCACCTACAACTACATCACCGATCCCAACATGGTCGTCCCCGGACGCAAGCTGACCATCCCCGGCTTCGAAGACCTGAGCGGCGAGATCACACGCGTCATAGTTGGCCTGGGCGACACGCCCGGCAGCCTGGCTCGCCAGACCGGCTCGAACACGAGCGTGTTCCAGCGCATCAACTTCCTCACCAGCGCCGACGCCATCTACGTGGGGCAGCCCATGTTCGTGCTCACCGACCAATCGGCCACGCGCAAACGTGTACCCATCACCGAAGACATGACCAGCCTGGAGCTGGCCGCGCTCAATAACACCAATCCGTGGACGGCGGACAATGCCAACCACCTGGGAAGCTCGTGGCGACTGCTCGCCAACGATACGATCTACCTGCCCGCCGAGAGCGGCGGCGGCGAGATCCTGCCCGGCGTGACCGGGTTCGGCAGCGTCACCCTGATGCAGGGAAAGACGGCGCAGTTCACTGCCAGCGGCAACGCCGTCAGCGGGCTCACCGGCACACTGCTCGGACATCCGCTGCAATTCTTCAGCAATGGCGACGATGCACTCGTGGCATTGCAGGGCGTGGATCGCATGGATGGAGCCACCTCGATCAATCAAAAATACAGCAACATTGCTGATCTCACCAATGTGGTGCTCACCAGCACCAATTCCGCCGGCAAGACCTTCTCGATCGAACAGCGCCTGCTGGTCTATGAAGCCAGCTACGGCTACGATGCGCAACTGCAGGTGAAGGACGAATTCCTCGACCCGGCCGTCACCCAACCGGAACTGGACTTCCTGATGCGGGAAGTGGCGGCTGCTCCGCCCGAAAAGTCATGGAATGGCGCATTTGCCGCTCCCACTGAAACTCCAAAATGCAAAGTCTCCACCTATGGCTTGCTGCGCTCGTATAACGGCAGCGATTATATCTATTACCATACCGGCATCGATTTTTGCGGCGCGGTGGGAGCTCCAATTTACGCAGCGGCAGACGGTGTGGTGGTGTTTGCCGGCCCGCTCACAGTGAGGGGCAATGCCACCATCATCTCGCACGGGCGGGGCGTCTACACCGGTTACTACCACCAATCCGAGATCGACGTCACCGTGGGGCAGACAGTGAAGGCCGGCGACAAGATCGGTCTCATCGGCGCCACCGGGCGCGTGAACGGCCCGCATCTGCACTTCGAGGTCATCGTCGGCAGTGTGCAGGTGGATCCATCGGATTGGTTGAACGGGTCATACCCATAAGCCTGAAATTGATAGTGGACCGATTATTTTGAGCACGTCCACCTGCAGGAAGTCGTTCTTGAGCGTCAGGGTTGGCAGTGCGTGGAAATCTGCCATAAGCCACCAGAGAAAAGGGGATGATCGTAACTGCGTGGTTTTTGTCCGATTCTTGCGAAACCGCTTGTACTGATCGGTACTCTGAGGAAGATAAGACAATCTCCCCCCACCCTTAACAATAAATTGGAGAGTTGGAAGTGAGGGCGTCATATTCAAAACGCTTCTTGCGAATCTCGAAGACTACACGTATGATTGAAATACAATACCCAACCCGGAGGAAATGTCATGCTGGTGACCCCGTTCTTCAAACTTGAAATCTTCATCCCCGCTGAAAATGTGGATGAATTGCTCGAAACCCTGGCAAGCACTCACGCCGGTGAGATCGGCAACTACGACCACTGCACCTCGATCACCACGGTCCAGGGCACGTATCGTCCGCTCGAAGGCGCCAAACCGGCAGTCGGTGAAGTGGGTCAGCTCTTCATGGGCAGCGAGTGCAAAGTGGAGGTGAACTGCCGCGAACAATTCCTGATGGAGACCATCCAGGCTGTGCGCGACATGCACCCTTACGAGGAGCCGGTCATCAACGTGATCCCGCTGGGGAACACTCGTTATGGAGCCACCCATTGACATAACAAAGTGATACCCGGATTCCACGTCGCCAAATCAGTCAAATTGGAGAATTTGGATAAAACCCCCACTTTAGGTGAAATAACAGGCGTTTTGAATCAATATTACATGAATTTACAACCAAAATAACCACTTTTCTCCCACTTTCGATGTTTTTTTCGGTAAATCGCACTAAACAAGATTTCACTAAAAAAGTGAATCGGATATTTTTGGTAGAGATACCATGTTAAAATTTTTTAGGATAAGAAAACCTGCTGTGAGGATACTACCGTGATCAATAAAATCGAATTCTCTGCCAAAAATCTTACTTCCAATGCCGGGTTATTTTACTGCTCGAACACACCAACAAGAACGGGATTTTTGACCTGATTGATCACGATCTTGTTTTTGAGAATGCCTCCACCAACAAAATTAAAATGAACCACATCAAGACCATGCTCTGTGGTAATTTCATTGGGATTGATAAGCTGGAACGATTGAAATTGCTGCAAAGCGATCCGTTGATCAATGAATTTGCCATCTCGATCAAAGAACCGGAAACAGTATCAAGATTTTTAGGGAATTTTAGTTACAAAACCACCCACATGCTGCGAGAAATCACTTTCAAGGTCTTCAAAAAGCTGTTGAGAAAGAAAAAACTAAAATCTATTACCATTGATATCGACAGCAGCGTGGTCAACGTGGAAGGCCACCAGGAAGGTGCTGTCAGAGGATACAATCCCAAAAAGCCTGGGAGCAACTGTTACAACATACAGTTCGCCTTCTGCGATGAGTTGAAGGCTTATATCACTGGATTTGTACGCAGCGGCAACACATATACTTCAAACGGAGCGGCTGAAATGATCAAAGAAATCATTGCTCATATTAAAACCGATGATTTAGAAATCCTATTTCGCATGGACAGCGGCTATTTCGACGAGGAAATTATTGAAGTGATCGAATCAGCTGGTTGCAAGTATTTGATAAAGGGAAAGGAGTATCCAACACTCGCCTCTCAAGTTACAGCACCAACCATTTCATTTACGAAAGGTGATAAAGGTCGGGAAACGACCCAGCTTGTTACCAAACTGGATACCTGGGACAAAAACCGAAGGTTTGTTGTCTCACGGGTATTGAAACCAGAAAAAGACAGGTTGCAATTATCCCTGCTGGAAGGTGATGAATACGAGTACTTCTACTTTGTGACCAATACCGAAATGCCTTCAGAAAAAGCAGTTATTGCATATGAAAAACGCGGCAACGCTGAAAATTACATCAAGGAAGCCAAGTATGATATGGCCGTTGGACATCTCCTGCTTCAATCTTTTTGGGCCAATGAAGCCATCTTTCAGTTGATGATGCTGGCCTACAATCTTTTTCTGCTGTTCAAAATGGACTTTGCAAATGGAACGGAATACCGGCAGCAAATCAAAACCTTTCGCTTGAAGTACATATTTCTGGCCGGGAAGATCATCAGAATGGCAAGAAGCGTTGTATTGAAACTCTCAAAAAAATACCCTTATCAAGAGATCTATGCAAAAAGCCTTCCCTGAAAAAACTCCCATTTTCTTATCTCAAACCGTTATTTCCATTTAAGTTGGACTTGAAATAACCATTTCAAATGCCTAAATTTATGAAATGGATCCCTAAAAATGCTGTACAATAAAGGAAACCATGCTCAACTTAAGCGCGTTCAACCACAACCATCACGCCTCCAGGGTGAAAATGGTGGCAAAATTTATTCGACGTGGAATCCGGGGATAAGTTACTTTGATAGCTTAATGCATCGTTTTATTAACTCTTGTGTCGTATTAATTGCCTTCCGGCTTATAAAACCATCTTTCGGGTAGAACCCTTAATGAGGTATTCAATGGATGATTTTGCATCTGCAGTAAGACTCTTGAAATCTGGCGACAGATTGACTGCACAGAAAACGTTTGAATCGCTACTTAAAACAGATCCTGATAATGAATTACTGTGGCAATGGTTGGCTCGGGCAGTTGACAATCCTGAAGAAAAACGTGAATGCCTGCTTGAGGTACTTCGAATAAATCCTGGCAATATTTCAGCGAAAATTGAAATAGAACTATTAGGAAATTCTACAATAGATAACAAACCAAAGGATTTACCTAAACAATTATTTACTTCTCCCGATTATGAAGAACCGCCCCATAACAAGAATCAAAAGACCCCTCCCCCATTACCTTCAATTCCCTCGATAAGTTATGAACCGGGAGAAAAAGAATCAAATTCTGGCCATTTTTGTTCGAATTGTGGGGAAAAAGTTGAAGGAAGGTTTTGTTCAAATTGTGGGTCTCCAACACAAAAGAACTCTGACGTTAACTTCACTCCAATCATTTTTCCACAACTAAACTTGAATAAAACAGAGAATAATGATCAAATAAAAAATGAGATTTTTCTAAACTCTACATCTGGCGGAAAAATTGGGTATGAACCCATCATTGTTCAAGTACCAGCAACACCTCCTAACCGGTTTACTACAAAAAGAACGATATCAGCAATAGGATTGGGACTCATTATCATAGCAGGCCTGCTATCCTGGGAAAATACGCAGGAATGGTATGGATTATTATTGGGAGGTTATCATTCCTCTTCATCAATTGGTTTATCAACCGGACCGGGGATTTTATCGACTCTATCAGGGATAATCGCATTGATATTGCTTTTTGCGGTGCAGAAAGAATCAAGAGCACATTTCTTCGCGATTCTCTTTTCAGCAATATCAGGGATTGCAGCAGGCATTTTTATGGCCAGCACTGGTGGAAGTGTGTGGAACCGTTTTGGAATAGCAGAATCTATAAGTTCTGCTGGTGTAGGAATATTTGTTGTATATATCGGGGCGGCCATCTCCATTGGCAGCTTAATCATCCCATCAAACAAAAAGCAAGCATAAATTTCTCATCTTCAATCCAAATCAACATTATTTCTAAGCATCATAGTTCCCTGGTGTTTTCTTGTCTGAAGGACTCAGTTGTGTATCCATAAGTACCAAAGTTTCACAGAAATCATTTCAACAACATGATTTGGGTATTAGCTAATGATGAATTCATCCGCGCTGCTATGGAATTCGGGTGATAATAAGCGTGCTTTGATGAGCACTCCGTGATGTGTCCCAGGGAACACTCGTTATGGAGCCACCCATTGACATAACAAAGTGATAATATGCGTGCTTTGATGAGCACTCCGTGATGTGTCCCAGGGAACACCCGCTACGGCGCCACACATTAACAAAAAAGCCCCCGGATTGCTCCGGGGGCTCAATTTATATTTGATCAGGGAACTGTATCGACGTAGGCGATCGTCTGCGGCAATGAACAGGAGGAAATGTCTGTGCCGTCGTATCCACAGACACGGTAGGTGTAGGTGTTTCCGCTAGTCACGGTATTGTCATTGAAGGCCAGGGTGGTGTTCCCCACGGTGTCGTACCATGAAGCTCCGTACGGGTCAGTGGAACCGGCCGCGCGCAGGATGACATATCCGGTGGCTGGGTCCGAGCCAGAGTTGGTCCAGGTGAGACTCACGAGGCCATCTCCACTGGTGGGAGTAAGTGAAATTTCGGGTGCAAAGTAGTAGTTCGCTACCGATGAATAAATGGTGCATGCGCTGCTGACAAGTTTGCACACCCTGAAGTAATAGGTCACACCGGGAATACCATAGACGGTTACGGAAGTTACGCCACTGCCGGCTGAAGCGGTGGTATCACTGCTTGTCGGCGTCTTGTTGGTATCGGAATACATGATCCTGAAACCGTTGGGAAACGCACCAGCAGGAGTCCAGCTCAGGGTGGCCTGACCGAGCGAAATATTACTAAAACCAGAAATGGTAATGGTAGAACCATCCGCTGTGGCCGATTTCGGGGTGGGTGTGGGAGTCTTTCCGGCGAAGGTGAACTGTACAGCAGCCGAATATACATCACAGGTTTTTCCTACGATCCGGCAAACACGAATATAGTAACTCTCACCGGTCACGCCATCCACATACGCCGATCGGGCCTTACCATCATCGATAAAGAAATAACGATTTTCTTTATATGTAGGAGTCTTATCGGTCTTCGACATGGCGATGCCGAAACCGCCGTCAGAATTTGCCGAGGCAGTCCATTGTATGTATGCTTTTCCGGTGCCCGCGTCTTTGACAACCACAATTACGATGACGTTTGTGGAGCTGACGGGAGTGCCCAAGGCGTTGTACGAGGTGTTGCCACCATTACCCGCTGATGCGGTACCGCCGGTATTACCGGAATTAGCCAACGCGGTCTTGGTGCCGGTGGGGACATTGAGCGTTGGTGTTGGGGTATTGGGGAACAGGGCAAAAATGCCAAGGTTGCTGTACATGTCGCAGCCATCACCGGTCACACGGCAAACCCGGACGTAGTAGATCTTTCCCACGTCGCCGGTGATAATGGCGGTACGGGCGTTCGGATCACCGTAATAGGCATTGGTATCCTGTGGGTAGGTAGGCATTTGGTTCGTGCTTGACCAGACCACCTGGAAACCGGAAGGGAAGTCACCGTTGGCGCTCCAGTAAACCATGGCGCGGCCGTTGCCCAGGTCTTCGATCTTGGTAATGGCAATCCCCAATGCGGAAGGCGTGTCGGTGAGCACCAACCCTTCCATGGTCACAACACCAGCCATTCCATCGGGTGTGGGGGTGGCAAGCTGCACCGCAGTCTCAGTGGGAGATTCAGGTGTGGCAGTGACGACAACGACTTGAGGCTCGGGGGTGTTCGTGGCAGTTGAAAGATCAACCGTTGGGATAACAACCGTCGGATTCGCGGCAACAGGCACGCATCCAGCGATCAAACCCAGACAAACCAGAATTGAGATAATGAATTTCTTCTTCGCCATAACATCCTCCGATCGAGCCAAATCCACCTTATCCATTATAGATGAAATTATACCCGCTGACTATACGCTTTTGTTAGCAGGCTATACGCAACGCGGCACCGTTCTTGCAGTGATGACTCCCGGAAATTTCCGCGTTTTCCTAGAATCAGACGATGGATCATGAAGAAAAGTTTCCGAATTCAGATAAAAAAGGGCGGGTTCATCACCCGCCCCAACAAGCTTGGTTGATTCAATTTATTTGGCAACAACAATAAACATGCCGCTGAAGTTGATCTCGAATTCGATGTAGTGCTCGTTGACCAGGCGCACGCCGCTGAAGATGGTGCGGGCATCTTCCGGTTTATCGGGGTAAAGCTGTGAGATCACCGGTTTGCCGTCCTTCTCGCTGTATCCGGGCAGGGCTACCCAGTCACCGGTACCTTCTTTGGCACTGGCGTCCCAGTAGTAAACGACGAAGTTCTTATCCAGCAGGTTCGCGGGAATGTTGAAATCGTACTTGAGATGTGTATCCGTGGGCAGGTTGGTCACGAGCACGTCGCCAATCAGCATGTTGAAGCTGAAGGCATCCACGAATGTTCCCTCAGGCAAGGCGGCTGGGAGCGATTCCTCGAACTCCTGGGTGAGGATGCCCTGCATCTCGCAAAGCGCAGCAGGCGCGGTGATAAAGTTGCCGCTTGGCATGCGGATGATCGTGGCGGCATCGCAGCTCAGATCGACCGGTTCGCTACCGGTGATGGGGACGATGAGCGCGTTCACAGGTCCATAAGGCGTGGGGTCGCACAGATCGCCGATACCGTCGTGGTCGAAATCACCCTGATCCGGGTTGTAGACAGCAGGACAGTTATCGGTGTTGTCTCCGTAGCTGTCTCCGTCACCATCCTTGTAGGGCAGCGCAACAATGGTAAGGATGCCTTCAACCACCGTGAGATCATAATTTGCTGAGAGGGCCAACGTACCCCTGGTGATGTTGTATGTTCCCAGATCCTCACCCGGAACACGAGTGAGCGAACCCGAGAAGCTGTCACCCTCGACCAAACTACCGCTGGTGATGCTGTAGGTGAAGACCGGGTCTGCCTGACCCCAAACCTTCGAAGCCGCGTTGATCGTAACGGTGATCGGGCGAACGGTGATCGAGAAATCGGCGCCTTCAAAGGTGATGTCATAGTTCTCACCAGCGTCAAGCGTACCCTGGTTGATGGCATAGCTGGCAACGTCTTCGCCACCCGTTCGAGCCAGGCTACCGGTGAACGAATCACCGTAAACCAGTTCGGGCGAGTAGGTGTACAAAAGGGTCGGGTCAGCCTCTCCATAGACCTTGGACTGGCCGGGCGTTATCGTGACCGTAATAGGTTTGGGAGCGATGGTGACCGTGATCTGCTTCGTGCCGGCATTGAAATTGGTGACAGCATTGGTGTAGGCTTCGATGACGCAATCACCGATCCCGGTGGGGCTGAACGTGCCGCCCGAAACCTGGGTGCACGGTCCGCTGATCTTTCGATACGCTAGATCGCTGGTGGAATTGGTGGTGGCTGAGACTGTGAAATTAGCGCCGTAAACTGCCGATGGGGCCGGGTCAAAGGTGATGGTGGGGTCGGCCGGAGCGATGGCGATGGATTGAGTATTGTCCGCGGATTCAAAGTTGGTTGTTTCAGCGGCGGTGGCTTGCACCACACACTCCCCGGCGCCAGTACTGGCGAATTCACCCGTGCTGCCGTTGACCAGGATGCACGGTCCGCTGACGTAGCTGTATGTGATGGCAGCGCCAGAGGTGGCGGAGGCAGAGACAAAGAAATTACCGCCCAGGTAAGTGGGTGCTGGGGCAGCGCCAAAATCAACGGTCGGGGTGGCTTTGGCGATGGAAATGGTTTGTGTTTCGGAAGCGCTATTGTAATCATCGGTCTCGGCAGCAGTGGCACTCACCACGCAGTCGCCGGCGCCGGTGCTGGCAAACTCACCTGTGGCTCCATCGACCAGAGAACATGGTCCACTGACGACATCATAGCTGATTTCGCCATCCGAGGTGGCATCCGCCGAAGCAAAGAAGTTTCCGCCAAGGTAGGTGGGAGTGGGTGCGGCAGCGAAGGTCACTGAAGCGTCGGCTTTGGCGATTGTGATACTTTGGGTTTGAGAAGCGCTTAAGTAGTCATCGGTTTCGGCGGCGGTGGCCTTCACCACGCAATTTCCGGCGCCGGTGCTGGCGAATTCTCCCGTACTGCCATTGACCAGGCTGCACGGTCCGCTGACCACTTCATAGGTGATCGCTGCCTCAGAGTCAGAACTGGCCGATGCGAAGAAATTTCCGCCCAGGTAGGTGGGGGTGGGAGCCGCACCGAACGTCACCGTCGCGGCAGATTTGGAGATGACCACAGTCACGCTATCGTTGGCAGCGGTGAAATTCACCGTCTGTTCCACTTCAGCCTTCACAACGCAATTGCCAGCGCCGAGGATATCAAAGGTACCCGCGGCGGCGTCTGTCAGACTGCACGGACCGCTGACGTAACTGTATGCGATCGCATCATCCGAGTTGGTTATTGCGCTTACGCTGAAAGAACCGTCCGCATACTCGGGTGTGGGAGGTGTATTAAACGAAATGGTACCAGTGGCTCTACCGATCTCCACTTCCTGGGTTTGTGAACCAACACCGTAGTTGCCATTGGCCGCGACGTCAGCCTGGACAACACAGGTTCCGGCTCCACTGCTGGAGAACTCACCCGTAGTCCCATTGACGAGTGCGCAAGGACCACTGACATAACTGTAGGTGATCGTTCCACCCGAATCAGCGCTGGCGACGACGGTGAAGTTCCCGCCCAGATAGGTTGGAGTCGGAACGCTGGTGAAGGTGATGGTAGGGTCTGCCACAGAGATGTTTATCGATTGTTGTTTGGAACCGGCTCCGAAATTGCCGTTGGCCGCAGCGTCTGCCTGGACAACACAGGTTCCGGCTCCACTGCTGGAGAACTCACCAGTAGAAGCGTTGACGAGAGCGCACGGGCCGCTGACGTAGCTGTAGGTGATCGTCCCGCCCGAATCGGCGCTCGCGACGACGGTGAAATTGCCGCCCAGGTATTTCGGTGACGGTACCGAGGTAAATGTGATGGTTGGATCGGCCACCGAGATGGTGATCGATTGTTGTTTGGAGCCAGCGCCATAATCGCCACTGGCGGCAGCGTCAGCCTGGACAACGCAATCACCCACGCCGCTGCTGCTGAATTCGCCCGTGGATGCGTTAACAAGCGCACACGGGCCACTGACGTAGGCATAAGTGACTGTACCGCCAGAGTCAGCCGTGGCTGTTACCGTAAAGTTTCCGTCCAGGTAGGTGGGTGTGGGCACTGAAGTAAAGGTGATGGTGGGGTCAGCTGCGGAAATGACAACTGTTTGTTGTTTGGTTCCGGAGGAATACGAACCGTTGGCAGCCACATTCGCCTGAACAACGCAATTCCCCGCGCCACTGCTGCTGAATTCGCCTGTGCTGGCGTTAACCAGGGCACAAGGACCGCTGATGTAGCTGTAGGTGATCGTGCCACCCGAATCCGTGGTGGCAGTCACATTAAAATTACCATCCAGGTATTTAGGTGAGGGAACGACCGTGAAGTTGATCGTCGGCGTTAACAGATTGCCTACCGTAAGGTTGAAGGTTCCTTTAGTTACATTGAATTTCGTTCCAATTTGTGTATAGGTCGCGGTGATCGTATGAGTTCCTGTCCCAATAACAGTGGGTGTGTACGTCAGCGAACAAGAAGCTGTCCCACCAGCCCCCGCGGTTAATGTACATTGTCCCGCGGGTGAACCAGAGAAAGTTCCAGTTCCCGATGAGGAAAGCTGGATCGTGCCTGTTGGAATCGTTGAGCCGTCGCCGCTGATGGCAGTGGCGGTACAGGTCACGGCATTACCGGTCGCGACAGAGGCCGGGGTACAAGAGACCGTAGTGGTTTCATTGATGCGGTTGTTTACGGACAGCGTGACAGTGCCATTACTGCTATCATTAAATCCGACACCGGGGACATAGTTGGCCGTGATCGTATGGGTGAAGATATCTGAGGGTGTATAAATCACCGAACAGGTAGCCACCTGGCCCGATCCAGAAAGCGTACAAGAATCTGTAGCGCCACCGGTAAATGAACCGGAGTTTGTGTGGCTAAAACTGACTGTCCCTGTGGGTGTGGCGGACGTGCTCATGTTCCTTACCATCGCGGTACATGTCGTTGGATATCCCAGACCAGTGGTGGCTGGGGAGCAAGTAACCGAAGTCTGGGTGTTGGCATAAACCAACGTCTCGATTGCATTATCGAGTTCGTATGTCGTGCTGGCTCCCTGGGAACAGGAATTATCTGAATAGGCAACCAGGTAAAGGTTATAAGTACCTGCCGTTGTGGGGGCCTGCACCGTGAACGAATCGCTAAAACTCCCCGGGCCGCTGAAGTTGTCTGTATTGTTGCAACTTAGACTGCCAGCACTGGTGCTGATACGGTAACCCGTGGTCCGCCAGTTAACATTGGTATCTCCGGAAACAGAATACGTCGAAACTGTAACCAGAATCGTGAGGGTCGAACTGGTGGGAACGGTAACCTTATTCGATCCGGTCATAACAACATCATTGATACGTACTTCCGTGATCTGACGGGCGTCGGTGAAATTACCGCTATCCACCACATTGGAAACGGAGCTGACTGTTGTGTATGTATATTCCCCAATCGCGCTTTCATCCATATTGAGGACGATCTGGCAACGCCAGGCCCCCTGCGCATCCACTACTGCGTCGCAAGAAGCCTTGAACCCGTTGGGACCGGTCACTTCTACGTGGATGATTTCGCCCGGGACATAACCCGCGTTGTTCGCGTTATCTCCCCTGAAGGTGACCACGCTGCCCGGCACGTAATCATCCGCGTCGGTATAAGTGCTGTCCTCCCCCAAATCGACCGTTCCGCCGGGCTCGACCACCACACGGGCGCCGTCACCGTAAAAATCGTTATCCTGCCCTTCAGCGGAAGAATTGCTGTCGATCACAATCCCGGCTGAATTGTTGGAAAACTCATTATCTTCCGCCTTGGCATCGCTGTTCTTCAGAACCAGGCCGGCAGCTTGGGCGGTTTCGCTTGAAACAAAGTTGCTGATGGTGGAATCCAGCAATTCCACGCTGGCATTTTCCACGAGAATACCCGCCATGACGAACGGGTCAAGGCCGAAGCTGTTCTCTCCGGCGTCGATGGTGATGCCAATGATGACGACAGTCGCACCGTCTTCTGATTCGGTGCCATCAATGTAGACCATGGCCTTGATATTGTCACCACCAACCATATCTTCAACATTCACCGGGACTGAGATAGTGGTCACCCCACCCCCATCGAGCGTGACACTCTTGGTGATCTTTACCGATTCATTTGTAGTGCCGGAAAGGTAGATCGTCCCACCATCTGAACGTGAATCATTCACCGCGTCTTGCACGGGGGTTTTGGTCACATAGCAGGTAGCGGAAGCGTAACCAGCAGGCGGAATCCAGGCGTCACATTTCTTCTGGGAATCAAAGTAAGCGATCACGTGAGTGGGATCGGATGTATCGGCAAACCACGAGGAAGCTCCGCCCAGGGCTTGTTCAGTCTCCGCTTCAGCCATAGACATCGGATCACCGTTTTCATCCACCACTGTGGCGCCAGCTTCCGCGATAGCCACAACGGTGTCGGTAAGATCAGTCATATCCTCTTCGGGAGGGACTGTTTCAGTAACATCCGTTGGCTCTTCGGTAGCTTCGTCGGTTACCTCCCCGGTAATTTCAACGGTCGGCTCACCGGTGGGTGCCTCAGTTAGCACGGCATCCTCGGTCAACGACGGATCATCGGTCAGGGTCGGAACCTCGGTTTCAGCGGGTGCCTGCGTGGGTGGAACCTCGGTGACAACGACCTCGGTTGGAGCTTCGGTGACCACAGGGGTCTCTGTAACAACCGCGGTATCTCCGGGTTCGGGGGTATCGGTGGACAGATCCTGGGCAAAGGCCAGATCTGGTTTGGTCAGACTCAACGCAAAGAGAATGATGAACGCGAATTGGCAAAATTTATTCAAACGAGAGCTCATATCTGATCTCCTTTTTCTCCAGCCCATGCTTGATTAAGATTTCAAGCGTTTTGATACAGAAAAACGAAAAAATCCACCATTAAAAGACGAAAACCGACCTTCAGGCCGGTTTCGCAATTGGCTCGTTCAAGATCGTCTCCTCGCGGAGTATGCGACCAAATCAAATCTTGAAGTCTTTGCCGCCTTAACAAATAATATTCATAATTTCTGGATTTTCAACGACTATTTTAGCATTAATCGTAGAAATTGGAGTAAAGATGATATAAATTTATTAGCTGCCAATTCCCGTAATTATGGCGCAAAAATCATGATTTTATATGAATTCCACCCGTTGCACCACGCGCGCTGATCTCAGCATGGATCTCCCCGGAACCAACCTCTACCACCGGGTCGGAGATCACCGGCAGATGGACGAGCTGGGCGATGGCTTCCCCGGCGGCAATGCGCAAACGCCGCCACGAATAGTTCACCACCTTGATGAGGATCTCGCCCTGGTAGCCCGCGTCGATCACACCCGAGCCGGTGAGGTGGTTGTTGCGTCCCTTGGGTTTGACGAGCAAAAAGGTGTCAGCAGGGATATCGAAGGTGACGCCGGTGCGCAGCACTTTGTGGCTGAACGGCGGAATGGTACACGCTTCAAGCGCGTAGACGTCGATGCCGGCGTCCTGCGGATGTTTGCGGCTGGGGGTCACAGCACGGGGGTCAAGTTTGGCGAATTGAAGCATGGTTGAATTCCTTTTATCAATTATTTAAAAAGCGACAGTTCAGAAGGCAGTGCTTCATCCCGCACCCAGGCCTTGACCGTGGCGGCGAAGAGATTCGGATCGGTCAGCGCCCAATTGTGCTCTTTGGCCAGAGTCGACCCCCTGCCGAACGAGACAGTCACGCCGTACGCCCGCGGCAGCACCGCCAGCAGGTCGCGAGCCGACTCATGCATCTGGCGGTATTCGAGCGCGCCGGTGGCCACCAACACCGGTAAGTTGGCCTTTTCGAGGCCGGCGGGCATTCGGTAATGCATCGCTTCGACCATCAGATTCACAAATCCAGATTCGGTCATCTCTTGAAAAGACCGTTTGAAATCGGCAAAATATTCCTCGCCGATGCCTGCCGAGTATTTCATGTTCAATCGGATCCAACCCTCGTTGTTTTTCAAGGGCGCCATGAACCAGCGGTACATCCAGCGGAACATGCCGCGCGTAAACATCCAGCCGCCGGGCAGCGGGCGCAGGATGGCGCTGCTGACCACGGCGTGATCGAGCACGTCGGGATGGCGCGCCAGCAGTTCCACCGTCACCTGCGCGCCTTCAGAGAGACCAACGACGGATGCCTTGCCGCCGGGCGCAAGGGCGTGGATCAGGTCGGATACCAGATCCGCGGCGAGGGCATGCGTGAAGGGAGCCGTGCCCAGGCTCCCGCCCTGCTCCGGCAAGTCGGGGATGAGCAGATGAAAATCAGCAGCCAGGATCTCGGCCACCGGACGCCACATCCAGCCGGAAACCCCTCCTCCGTGCAGCAGCACGATGGTGGATTTATTGCCTGCGCCAAGTTCCTGAAAAGTGAGTTCGGTCAAGGGAGATTCTCGCAATATTGTAATGGTATTCGCTCCAAATTGTACACCCGCTACAAACCGGATTATCATGCCCAATTGAAAGAACAGAAGGATATTTAATTTCTTCTTGAACGAGCGTTCGGCGGGAAACTGAAAAAATGATTACTAATTAGTTGTACTTCACATCTCAGGAGGGAAAACATGCGTCCATGTCTTGACATATATACGCCATTGGCATATAGCAAGATTCAATTGCCTAGAGGTGAATTATGGAGAGCATAGAAACTTCCATCTTCACCCGGCATGTACAAGCGTTATTGACCGATGATGAATTTCGGCTGTTGCCGATCGAACTTTTGCTCCATCCTGAAAGCGGCGATGTGATCCCACACAGCGGAGGCTTACGCAAGAAAAGATGGTTGCTGAGTGGAAAAGGAAAACGAGGTGGTACAAGGGTCATCTACTATTGGGCAACAGCCAAAGGACAGATCATAATGTTGATGATCTATGCCAAGAATGAAATGGATGACCTGAGCTCAGAACAATTAAAAGTATTGGCGAAGGTCGTCAAGGAGGAGTACCATGAAAGATGAACTATTCACTGAATTAATGGAGAGCGTCAAGGAAGGAGCCAGAATCCTGAATGGTGAGACCGCTCCCTCCAGGACTTTTGTTTTTTCACCCAAATCGATCAAGGAGATCCGTCAATCGTATCACCTCACCCAGGCAGAATTCGCTCAACTGCTTGACGTCAGCCTGCGCACCTATCAGAACTGGGAACAGGGTCGGCGCGAGCCCGAGGGTCCGGCCAAGGTGTTGTTGAAAGAAGCTGCAGCGCATCCGGAAGTGATCTTGGATACGGTCAAGTAAGGAGCGGTGATAGAAAGCGTTTACGTTCCATTTTTGGGGATTGCACACACCTGCACTTGCCACGATTGGGGATTGCTTCACTTGATATGTTAATGAGAACGGTTCGTGCAAGGATTACGCTCGCAATGACAGCTCGCAACGACAATAATGGATGTACAATAAATCCATGAACGAGCGTTCGGATGGCAAACGACCCAACCCGGTCCATTCGCGGCAGGAGATCATCGCCGCGTCGCACCGGCTGTTCCTGGAACAGGGCTTTCATGGCACCACCATGCGCCAGATCGCGAAAGAAGCGGGGTTGGCGCTGGGGTCGCTCTACACCCACTTCCCCGGCAAGGACGAACTCTTCCAGGCTGTGTTCGACGCCTACAACCCCTACCTGCTCCTGCTGCTGGCGCTCGAGAACTCGCAAGGTGCCACTGCCGAAGACCTGGTGCGTACCGCCGCGCGGCGCATGGTCAATGCCCTCTCAGCCCGCCCGGACCTGATCAAGCTGGTGTTCATCGACGTGGTCGAGTTCCAGGGACGCCACCTGCGTGCCAATTACGCGGACGTGGCTCCCCGTCTGGAGCGTTTTGCTATGCGCATTAAGCGCGATGGCAGCGAGGTGCGCGATCTTTCCGCCGACAGCCTGCTGCGCGCGTTCTTTGGCCTCTTCTATTCCTTCCACACCACTGAGATGCTGCTCGGACGCACTCCCGACCCCTCCACCCTCCCCGCCGACCTGCAGGACCAGATCGAGATCTACCTGCATGGTGTGTTGAAGGGATGAGGATGGTGTTTTAGAAGCTATTAATTTTGGGGATTGCTTCGCTAAGTGAATTGGGGATTGCCTCGTCGCAAAGAACGTTCCTCGCAATGACATCATAAGGATAAAAAAGACACACCTGGATTTCAGGTGTGTCTTCATTTTGGTTCAGGATCGCCGCTCGATCAATAGTGTTTACCGGGGGTTGGTGTGGCAGCGGTGAATTTGTATACGTATGCCGGCGAGTTCATGTCACATGAAGTTCCGGTCCAGCGACAAACCACGAAGGTGTAGGTTTTGCCATTGGTTCCATAAACCGTGGCGGAACGCGCGGTACTGCTCGCGACCTTATAGTAGGGATAATCACCGTAGTAGGGCACCGTGCTCCCAGCCGCGTAAAGCACCAGGAAGCCGTTCGGGAAGTTGCCATAAGCCTGCCATCGGATGGTCGCTGTCCCGGATCCAGCATAGGTGATACTGGTGATCTTGATATAGGGTGCACCAGAATATACAGTGGCTGTCGGGTATATCGGTGGTGGTGGGTAATAGAACGCTGTCGCCGTAGGCGCCATGGTCAGGGTCACGGTGGGGGTCGGTTTAGCGAACTTGATCGTGCCTACGTTGCTATAGATATCACAGGAATTATTGACGTAGCGGCAGATGCGCACGTAGTATTTTTTACTGATATCACCCTGGATCTGGGCGGAGCGTTTGTTGGGATCGCTGATGTAGATCGAGGGATCCTGCGGGAAGGTTGGTGTCTTGTTCGAGTCGGACCAGACCAGTTCGAACCCAGCTGGGAAATCACCCACCGATTCCCAGTAGATGGTCGCCAATCCTCCACCGTTATCAACAACACCGGTGATGGTGATGGAGGCAGCCGCGTTGGTTGCCGCTGCGTTTGTAGCCGCTGTATCAGGGGTTGCAGTAATGTAGATTACCTGTTGCTGTTGCGTGGCAGGTAACGGGGTAGCAGTAACAACCAGAATTTGCGGTGCGGTGTTTCCCCCGGTAGCCTGACATGCCGTCAGGATCATTACACCGGCCAGAAGAGCGATCAAGATTCGTTTTGTCATGTTTCCTCCACATTTCAAACCATAATACAAGTATAGATGGTGAATTCAAAAAATGGAAGTACCTTCATAAACCTGCACAGAAAAGCCATAAGTCAAGAAAAGTCAAGCTTTTAAGGTTTTACCACGTTTTTTCGATAATGTATCCACGATTTCTAATGCATTTCAGAGAAGTTTCCGTTACTATAATAATGCAGGTAACCACAATTATTGAGGAGGTAGATACACATGGATAAGACGGCGAATGACTTCTCAAGGTTCCAACCAGGAAAATATATTAATATCGAAACTTACCGTCGCTCGGGGGAAGGTGTTCGCACCCCGGTGTGGTTCGTTGAATCCGGCGGTGCGCTGTTCATCCTCACCCGCGGTGACTCGGGCAAAGTGAAACGCCTGCGGCATAACAAAGCTGTTCAGGTGGCAATGTGCAAGATGGATGGGACAGTGATCAGTGACTGGGAACCCGGCGAGGCCTCGTTCGTAGAAACAGAAGATGCCGTTAAGAACATAAAATCGCTTTTCGATGACAAATACGGCGCCGTTTCGCGCCTGACCAATATTTTTTCCAGAATGCAGAGGAAGAAACGGGTATTCATAAAAGTAGTGCCGAAAGAAAAGGGATAACAGGAAGAGTTTAGTGTTTGCGTAACATATGAAGTGAATAATTGAAAAACTTTGACCAGATGAGCAATCCCCCAATCACAACCGAAAAGTGATTTGGGGATTGCTTTGCTATTTGACAGATCAAATGAAATTGACTTCATGTTCCAAGTTCGCAATGACAATTTGGAATGCAAGTTTTGCACGTTGGCCTGGAGGCAAGAATTGCATTATGGCCTGAATGCAAATTATGTTCATTGGCGAGAAGGCAAAATCTGCCCATTGGCCAGAAAGAAAAATCCGCCCAAAGGCCAGAGGGAAAAGATTGCCTTAAGGGCTGCCAGCGTGCAAAATTGGTCTTTCAGATGAGTGCAAATCCTGCCTCTCTCCTGAGTGCAGAATTCGCACATGTTTCTATTAACTACTTAATTAACTACCCTTAATTACTTAAATTAATTTCCACCCTTTTTCTTTTTCGTTCTTGGTACCAATTCTTCTGGAAAGATCAAATTCCAATCATAACGCGGACTGCGTGAGGGTTGTTTGTATTCGTCAAGATCAATTTTGTTTGCGCGATAATCAATCAAAAAACGAGAAATTGCCAGGGTGGCTAACTGGCTGGCGGGAACGCCAACGTTTTCAGCCAGGTCGCGCAACTGTTCGCGTAACATGGGGGGCAGATCGTAGGTGGCGCGCTGATCGCGCCGGGCCTGGATCTTGAGGCGTTGTTTGACCAGGCGCTCGCGTTCGCGGCGTGGAAGCTGTGCCTCGGCCGCGCGCTGCTCCATGCCGCTGAGCAGGCTGGAGACGGCGGGGTCCAGGGATTCAGAAGATTTGTCACTTGTCATGGATCACCTCGAGAAGTCGGTCGAGCACCTGGCGGTACCCACCCAGATGGTGGCGTCCGGACTTGATCCCTTCCATGGCCGGAGTAGTACGTTTAAAGTCCCACAAGGTTTGTCCGTCGTCCAATGCCGTGCGCGCATGGGAATCCTGCGGGATGGGTGGCCAGACGTGTTCGCCGTGATCGTCGACCAGGCGACGAAATTGTGTCAGGGTATCGCGGGTGGTGCGATCGAAAAAGGTCGGTAAAATACTGTAACCACGGTTACACTTTTTTCCAGTATCTAGATCACGCATCAGAGCCATCACTTCGTCGACTCCATCCAGGGAGAGAGGGTCGAGGCGAGTTGGGATCACAATCCAATCGCTGGCGTAGAGACCGTTTCGTTGCAACAAATTGAAAGATGGAGCAAGGTCGAGCAGAACCATGTCGAAGCACAAACCTGTAAGCAGGTCAGCCAGGACTGAGTCAGGGAATTCCAAGCGCGCGAACTGACGATTGATCTTTTCGGTGGAACGATCACCGCAGAGCAGACTGAGGTGCGGGCGCGGAGAGACAGTCAAGCCTTCGAGTGGTTCGTCCAGACTGACGAAACGATATAGCGCTGGCGACTTGGGCAAGCCGAACGAGAGTGCCACATGCCCCTGCGGATCGAGGTCCACCAGAAGGGTGGTGAGTCCGTGTGCAGCCAGTCCGCAGGCGAGTGTCACTGCGCTGGAGGTCTTGCCTACCCCGCCTTTTTGGTTTGCGAACGCAATGGTCGTGGTCATTTTTTTGCCTGAATGAGGGTCGAAAATCAAAGCTAAATCCGAAAATAAGGGTCACCCCTATGATTATAGAGTAAATACCGAAGTGAATCAAGGGTCGCCCCTGGCAAAATTCGATACGAATTATTAGGGTCGCCCCTTGACCATCTAGAATCCACTCAAAACCGCATTGCGACCGAAAGAGGAGTATTTGTTCATCCTCTTTCCTTCCTTGTCATAGCGAGGAGCGTTCTTTACGACGAGGCAATCCCTCCTTCATGCCTGTCACGCCAACACTTGCTACAGGTGCAAGTGTCGCTCGTTGAGCAGTAAGCACTTTTCGACTTCAAGGAAAACGATCGCAATGACGATTCGTTAAGGCTTCTGTCATTGCGAGGGCTGATCTTCGCCCGAAGCAATCCACAAGTAACTTTGCAATCAACAATTGGGGATTGCTTCACTCTTTGACTGATAATCGTTACATGTCTTCAAGGATAACGTTCGCAATGGCACAGTCAGTGAAGGGATCGCAATGACAGACTGATGTATTTAGGTCTATAATCCAACCATCGGGGTGAACCATGGGCAAGGTCTATTACGTCTACATCCTCACCAACAAGTACAACACGGTGCTCTACACCGGCGTGACCAACGACCTGGAGCGGCGCATGCAGGAACATCGTTCTCCGGATAACCGCGGATTTACCGCCAGGTACAACGTGCACAAGCTGGTGTACTACGAGACCTTCGACGATGTGGTTGAAGCGATTGCGAGCGAAAAGCAGATCAAGGGTGGCTCGCGCCAGAAAAAGATCGATCTGATCGTGGGATCGAATCCGTGGTGGAATGATTTGTTGCCGGGGGAGTGACGCTGTTTCATGTCATTGCGAGCGTGTTCCTTGCACTCTTTTCACTCTGGTAGACTAAAAGCGAAGCAATCCCCATTAATCGATAGCAAAGTTAATCGGGGATTGCTTCGCTCACAAAAATCGTTCGCTCGCAATGACACGCCAGTGTGAAGATTGGTGATTACTCACACCTGCACTAGCGGCACGTGCCAGTGCCTGCACTTGCTGCAGGTGCAAGTGTCGCTCATAAAAAAACGTTCGCTCGCAATGACAGTTTGGGAGTGTGTTGGGGATTGCTTCGCTCTTTGAACGATGGTCGTGAGTTGCCCTCAAGTACAACGCTCGCAATGATAGGTCCGCGTCCTCTCGTAATGAGAAAGTGTAACCACGGTTACACTCCTGTCACCAACCAACAAAAAAGTGTAACCACGGTTACACTTTCTCAACAAATCAAATCAGTCTATCTTCTTTCCAGCCTTGCGCGGATCAGGTTAGCCAGCGCCTCGAGGAGATCGAGAGCCTCGTCCCCGTTACCCTTGGCGACCACGGTATCGGCGATCTCGTCCATGGCCTGGTCGCGACCGTAATCATCCAGTTCGTCCAACGAGCGGATCAGGCGGGTGAAGGTGCGCGCGGCCTGTCGTCCGGGCTCGGGCAGCACCGGTCTGGAGGCACGACCCTTGTCCGCTCCTTCGGTTGGTAGGGGGGTCGCGGCGATCTCGGCGACTTCGTCAGAGGTGAGCTGGTTTTGTACGGACAACTTAATCATACGCTCCCACCCTTCGCGTGGGGTGGCCAACACTTCGCGCAGCACCCGCTCTGACAGCCGATAGCGGTCCGCCTGGTCGAGCAGGTTCGAGGGGAACTGCAAAATGTTCAATAATTGCACCATGCGTGGGCGGGTGAGCTGCATGATTGGCATTAACCGTTCCCAAAGCCCGGCGGGCATGCGCTGGCCACGCGCCTGACGGAAGAATTCATAATCGTCAGCAACATCGGAATCGGGCTGGATGCCCAGGTCAGCCAGGATCAACGAGGCTACCTCGCAAGCCTGTTCCACCGCGGAGGGTGGTTCAGCATGGCGATTCTCAAGTACCTGGCGTTGCCGGGTGGGGTGGCTCACCACCTCCACTCGCAACAACGGTTCTTCCTGCGCACCAGATGAGGCGTATTGCAGACAGGCAGCCCAGAAACGACGCTCGCCGGTCTCAATCTGGAAAACGTATTCACCGGCAGAATTGGCTACCCAAGTGCCGGTAATGGATTTGATCTGACCGTGTTCATTGAAGGAGGAGCCCATCATTAATAAACGGTCCACTTCGGTGCGGATACCGGCGTCACTTTTTGCCATTTCAAGCCAGTCGATGGCGGCCTGATAGCAATTGATGCGCCCGCTGAAAAACGCGTGCCGTAGCGAGGGTGGCAGCAGGCGGCGCGGCTGGAACCGGTCGGGCATCATCTGACTGGGGCGCAAGCGTTCGATCCGTTCCACCTGCGGTTCTTCAGACTGTTGTTCCACCCCCAGCTCCGGTAATCCCAGCTTGGAGCCGTTGGAAGAAGCAGCGGGAAAATCATCGAAAGCGTTGTAGCGTTTTTTGGCGGCCATAAGGCACTCTCCGGTTTTACTTTAACCCCTGAACAGCGGCTTTGCGGGTATCGTGCAGGATCGCTTCCACCAGGCCGGCGTACTCCTGGGTGGCGCGCGAACTCGAGGCAATAGCCTCTGTGGAATGGGTCCTGGGTGGTTTGAAAGTGAAAACGTCCATGTGCGCCGAGTGGGCATAGGCCAGGTCGGACGACTTGTGGATGGGCGGCAGCATCAGTGACTTGTACCGCTGCTGCAGCTCGGTGAGGATCTCCTGAGCTTCGCCGCGCTGCTCATCGCAGAGGGTGGGTAGGTAGCCGAAAATTTTCAGCGACGGCTTGAAATGCGCCTTGATCTGGTCGATGGTGCGCTGCAGCTCGATCAGCCCCGAGACACCGAGGTAACTGGTTTCGACAGGCACCACCACCAGGTCAGCGGCGACGAGTGAATTAATGAGGAGATCGCCGGTATTCGGCGGGGTATCGATCACGATGTAGGCGAATTCTTTTTGCACCTGGGCAAGAGCCTTCTGTAGACGGGTCTCGTTGGCCATCAGGGTGGGTAATTCACGCGCGGCCCGGATCATGGCTGCCCGGTCAGAGGGAACGTAGAAGAGGTTGGCGTGATGCTCACTGCGCTGAATCATGCGTTGGATGGAAGGCGGTGGCGTTTCGGTGAGCAATGCCGGCAGGCTGATGGGGAACACGTCTTTGTGCTTGTCAAAGGAAATCGCCAGCAAAGCGTGGCCCTGCGGATCCATATCTACCAGCAATACACGGCTGGCTGGACCGGTTTCGCCCTCGAGCCGGAGCGCCAATCCGCTGGCCAGGTTGACGGCGGTGGTGGTTTTGCCAACGCCCCCCTTTTCATTCGCAATTGTGATCGTAATGGACATAATTTCTCTTTCTTTGCCGTATTTTGGGTGAATTGCAGCAGGATGGTTGCAACCGGGCGCAATTCCGGCTAATATTTTTACGTAATCAGATATTAGCATAGAATGCTTGTAAATTCAACAGAATTGTGCTAAATTTGTTGCAAATATCAGAAATTAACGCAATTCTATTGCTTCTGATTAATTTTCGTGCCATAATTGTAGTACAGGAGGCATGACTTTGGTAGATTCCTTCAACGATACCGAGTGGCGTTTAGTTCGGCTTGACCGGCTTGGACTGAAAGAAGACCCGTTCAAACTGTCGGCTGACCCACGTTACTTATACCTTGGCCCCGAACATCTGGCCGTATACCGCCAGGCACAAGGAGTCATCTCTCGCCGGCGTGGATTGGCTCTCATTAGCGGCGACATGGGCATGGGCAAGAGTTCGCTGGCGCGGCGCATCTACGACGTCTACGCCTCCGAGCAAAACGTGGAGATTTGTTACATCCACACCGCTGCCTTCAAGACCGCCATGGACGCTGCCCGCCAGATCTCAACCAGTCTTAACGTACCTCCGCAGCGTTCCTTCCAGAGACAAATGGAAGGACTTGAAAAGTTCATGGCGGACGCCTACACTGCCGACCGCAACGTGGTGGTGCTGCTCGATGATGCTCAGTTGATGAACCCTGAAGCACTCGAAGTATTGCACCGCCTTTACAACTTCGATTACGACGCTAAAGTCGTGCAGGTACTGGCTTTCGGGCAATCGGAGATGTCTTCGGTGTTCGAGGGCAACAAGCCTGTAAACGCGCGCGTGTTCGTACGCCTGGCACTGCCACCCCTCACTCTTTCTTCCGCGCTGCAGATGGTGTTGTTCAGGCTGCGCGTGGCCGGGCGCTCCGAGCCGATGATCAATGACGATGCCTTTGAGGTTCTTTATGAAAAATCGCAGGGAGTACCGCGTGAGATCATCCGTCTGTGCGCCCTTTCTACTGATCGCCTGCTGCAAAGCGACGAAACAATGATCAACGTAGAAATTGCCCGGGAGGTGAATTGATGGCCGCCGCGAACGGAAACAACCGCAACGCCTGGGTCCAACTTTATGAAGCTCGGCGCATCCCCAGTGAACAGGAGCAACGCACCCCCGGACGCCCGCCCGGTATCGTGCCACGCCGAAAAGTGGGACTCACTCTCTCTCATGGTGAGATTGCCGAGATCGACCTTTGGCAAAAACGCTTTTCAGAACTGCTGCATCGCAGCGTTTCTGCCGGCGAGACCGTCGGCATCCTCACGCGTATCTGCTCCGCGCGTTTCAACCGCCTGGGAGACACGAAGGATTTCCGTGCCCTTTCTCAGCTTGTGGAGAAGCTGGTCAGTGATGAGAAAAAATAATTATTTCTACCAAAAACCTCGAAGATTATGGAAGAAATAATTGGTGATTGTGCAAGGGTTGTACAAGATGAAGGCAAGAAAACGAACATTAAAAAATGATTAAAAGTTGCCAAAAGCGCAATTTTTTACATTAAAAACTTGCGCTTTTGGCAAGTTGTATTTTGAAAATAATTGAGGTAGAGTTTATAGGATAAATGTTCTACCTTGTCTGCAGAAGAACCACCCGTGGGGATCGGACTTCTCCCTGCAGAAGGGTCAATGCGAACCGGGGCGGCACCCCCGGCAGAAAGAATCGATGGATCAGACTCAGAAAGACCCGGCGCTCAGCGTGAATCTCCCAGGATATCAGGAAGCCTGGCAGATGGTGTTGGGAAGCCTTCAGGCAGAGATGTCGAAGGCACTTTTTGATACCTGGGTGCAACCGCTCAAACCGATCGGCTACCAGAACAAGACCTTCACCATCGGCGCGTTCAACCCCTATGGAAAGAGCTGGGTGGAAGAGCGTCTGAGCAGCCGCATCGAACACATCCTCGAGAACCTTTACGAAGAGCCGGTCAAACTGGCTGTGACGGTAAGCAACAGTTTCTATAAAGACCGCGTGCTCGATAAAGCCGTTACTGCCACCGTCGCGCCCACGCTCGCGCCCAAAAAACCAGCGCCGTCTCAATCCAAACCCGCCGACCCTGACCGGGTGGATATCGCCGCCGAGCCATCCAACCGTAAAATGATGCTGCAGCGCGCCTACGGCAGTGAACGGGCGCGCATCATCCAGCCCGAACGCGGCATGTTCGTCACAGGCTATCTGTTCTCCAACTGGCTGCCGCTCATCGGGCACTCCGCTTTTGCCGTGATCCTTGCCGCGCGTAGCCTATGCTACTGGAACCCCATGACCGGGGAACTGCGCAACGTGGTCGAGACCGAGATGGGCGAACTGGCCAACCGCGCCGCCGTCTCGGTGCGCACGGTCAAGGATGTGCTCAACGACGACCTGGTGATGCGCTATTTTTTGCGCTACCGGGTGCGCCGTGTAATGACCTCCAACGGCGTCCGCACCGCCGGAATTTCGCTGCAGGTGCGCATGGACGATCCGCTCACCCCCTCCGACCAGGTCCAGTCCGGGCTGATGGAAGAGGAGGAGTGGTATCTCGCCGAATTCTCCGGGGAAAAAGAATAAATTGATCTTGTAGGGGCAGGTCCTGCGGTCTTCGCACCCCCGAGCGTTCATGTTGCGAGAGGGAGATGACCTGCCCGTTCAATGAATCTTCTACTTTGGGCGGGTTTGGAACCCGCCCCTACAAAATTAATGATGGGACTGCTATGTGAGAAGACTTGGATTCATCTTCGGTGCGCTCCAGGTACAGGGGCACACCCATTAAATTAACTATCTATCTTCAAACCGGGTTTTAATCTCAAAACCCGGTTTTTTGCTACTGCATTTCTTTTCGTTATTTTCGCGTTTTTCGTGGTAAATGATTTATATTACAAAAACCCCACGGATTTGACTTCCGTGGGGCGTATGCGTCGCACTGTACGCGGGCGCTTGATTGTTTATTTCGATTCTACGATCGGCAGGTCGTAGGCAATGCCATTGATCAACACGTAATTGGTCCAAACCCAGCAATAACCATCTTTAACCGTTGGGTTCTCGATGTAGAAATATTCAGTGTCTGCGTCGCGGCCAAGTGCCGTGAACACCGCGCCGGTCTCGAGATAGCCGATGCGGGTGGAGTTGTAATTGGGTTTCGCCTGGCACATGATGCCGTGAATCACTGTCAGTTTTACGTTCACCGGGGTGGCGGTGGGTTCGGGGGTATTGGTAGGGGCTGCCGTGGCCGTCGGTTCAAGGGTCGCCGGTTCGGTGGTTGAAGCGACTGTGGTTTGCATCACGGGCATGGTCCCGTTTGGGGCACCAGCCGGCAGGGACGGGGATTTCGCCGCGCATGCCGTAAGGCTGACCATCAAAATGACAATTAACCCGATAAAAATAAATTTCTTCATCCTTCTTCTCCTATTCACTGTTCAGTCATGCCTGCCGGTTACCCGACCACGCGATGAGCGCACAGACCATTCTTTTACTCACACAGAATCTTATACCATTTGTATGTAAGAATTGTGTAGAAATGGTAAACAAGTTTCGATCTATTTTCAAAGAAAGAATTATTGAAGAAGGAGGTTCTGCGCGAATTTTTGGAACCATTGCGCCAGCCCCAATAATTATCGCTCATGCGGAGTAACGAGTTTTACCCCTCAGCAAGTGACGTCAGTAAGAAAACCAGCAGGCAGTTCAACACAATACGATGATGATGCTCAAGAGGAAGGAGAGAATGTTTATAACAACGCTTTTGATAAATCTGACAGAAGTACGCAAAAGCAACTGAGTAAAACCTTTAGTTCAGATCAGAAAGGCCTCGGGCATGGAAGATTCTAAAAAGGATGGGAGTTATTAGCGAAAGGCGACATTGACATTGGATGGGCCTCCATTGAATAAACGCGTAATAAAGGTAATTCGCTAATTTCATATGGATAACTTGCGGCTCTACATTGTAAGACAAAAAATATTACAAATGTTACTATTTTGTGTATAAATCATATGATTAAAGCGGAAAAATGCTAAAATGTTCATACACAGTTGTCAAAACATTGGTTTTGTATTCGGTGTTTCCATAAAATCATTACCTCAAATTTGAGGAGGTGATGATTAGGGTAACGTATTACCCTGGTAATGGTATCTATCGTAATTCAATTTAATTCAATAAGGAGAAGAATACGATGTCAAAGAAAATCATGTTCGTCTGTTCGATCTTGATCGTGCTTGCCTTCGTCCTGTCTGCCTGCGGCAAAACACCGGCCGCTGTTGCGACGACGGAAGGCGAAAAGAAATTGAAAGTGTTCGGCGCTTACGCCACCCCCATCGAAGAACCCTGGGACGGCGTGATCCACGCGGCTTTGCAGAAGGCTGCTGACGCTGGCGAGATTCAGTACACCTACCAGGAAAACATTGGTTACTCGGGCGATATGGAGCGCATCCTGCGCGAGGTTTGTGAAACTGAGAAACCCGACCTGATCATGGGCGATGCCTTCGGTAATGAAGACGCTGTCCGCCGTGTTGCCAAAGACTTCCCCGAAATCGCTTTCGCCTTTGGTTCCGGTGAAGGCCCCGTGGAACCAAATTTCGCCGTTTTCGATAACTGGATCCACGAACCCGCTTATTTGATGGGTATGCTCGCTGGCGGCTTGACCAAGACTAACAAGATCGGTGTTGTTGGTGCCATGCCGGTTCCCGAAGTCAACCGTTTGGTCAATGCTTTCATCGCTGGCGCGAAAGCCCAGAACCCCGAAGCTGAGGTCATGGTCTCCTTCATCAATAGCTGGTTCGATCCTGCCGCGGCCAAAGAAGCTGCTCTGGCTCAGATCGACAGTGGCGCTGATGTGTTGTATGCCGAACGCTTTGGTGTCATCGAGGCTGCTCAAGAAAAGAATGTCTGGGCCTTCGGTAATATGAGCGATCAGAACGAACTCGCCCCCAAGTTGGTAGTCACCAGCGCGGTCTGGAACATGGATCCGACTGTTGAGTTCTTGATCAAACAGGTTTCCGCCGGCACGTTCACCGCCATGGACCTCAAAGACTTCTCAATGATGGGCAAGGGCGGCGCTTCACTGGCTCCGTATCATGACACTGAGAGCCTGATCCCCGCCGAACTGCTCGCGGCCGTAAAAGCCAAGCAGGATGAAATCAAGAGCGGTACATTCCGCGTTGACGTGAACGAAGGTCAGCCGGGTGCTGTTAACTGATTAACGCAGGCATTTTTACGGGCGTTATGATATTTGCACTGTAAAAATACCTGAAAGACGATGGATTAGAGAAGCGAAGTTCTTTCGCAACTTGAGGGAACTTCGCTTCACACCCTAATCATCATATTCAAATATCTCATTGTAACCTTCGAGGTGCTCTATGCACGCTGTTGAGTTGAAGGGGATTGTCAAGAAATTTGGCGATCTGACTGCGTTGGATCATGTTAACTTCGACCTTGAAAAAGGCGAGATCCATGCGTTGTTGGGGGAAAATGGTGCTGGCAAGACAACGTTAATGCGTATTCTGTATGGTTTATATACCGAGGATGAAGGGCAGATTCGGATCAATGAGGAGCCGGCTGTAATTCACTCGCCTAAAGATGCCATCAAGTTGGGTGTAGGTATGGTCACCCAACATTTTACGCTTGTTCCTACTTTAACAGTTGCCGAAAACCTGGTCCTGGGGGAATCAGGAAGTATTGCCGTAAACCTTGCTGATGTTGAAAAAAAAGTAGCCGCTGCTTCTGAACGCTTTGGCATTCCGGTCAATCCAAAAGCTTTGATTAAACACTTATCGGTCGGTGAACGGCAACGCGTTGAGATCTTAAAAGCGCTTTACCACGAAGCCAACGTGTTGATCCTTGATGAACCGACCGCTGTTCTGGTTCCGCAAGAAGTCGATGTCTTATTTGAAGCTTTATTACGCCTTCAAAAGAAAGGTCTCTCGGTGATCTTCATCAGTCACCATTTGAACGAGGTCATGCACATCTGTCAAAGAGTGACAGTTTTGCGAGACGGCAAGAATTCCGGCACCGTCAAGGTGTGTGACACGGATATGAAAGAACTGGCCAACATGATGGTGGGCCGTGAAAACTTCGGCGTGAAACGTCAGGATGTGCGCGAACAGGGTAAAGTTGAGCTGGTGATCGAAGACCTGTGCGTCACCGATAAAAAAGGTCTTGAAGCCTTGAAGCACGTTTCTCTCGAGGTTCACCGTAATGAGATCCTCGGACTCGCCGGTGTTTCAGGCAATGGTCAGGCTGAACTATCTGCCGTTCTCTGCGGCATGCAGAAGATCTCCAGCGGCAAAGTGATCGCCGGCGGCGTGGATATCTCGCACGCAGATCCAAGTTGTGTCTGCGCGGCGGGGGTTGGACGCATCCCAGAAGACCGTCATGCAAACATGATCGGTGAAATGACTGTGGCCGAAAACCTGATCCTGGATCAGATGAACAATTTCAAGAAGAACGGATTTCTGGATAAAGGCAAGATCCAGAAGAACGCAGAAGAGCTCATCAAGCGTTTCAAGATCAAGGCCAAACCACAGGATCGCGTGCGCACCCTTTCGGGCGGTAATATGCAAAAAGTGATGATTGCGCGCACGCTCAGTCAAAACCCGAGCATTGTTATTGCCAGTCAGCCGACGCGCGGGCTCGATGTGGGCGCCACTGATTATGTGCGCGCCACGTTGTTGGAACAACGCGACCGCGGGGCTGCCGTGTTGCTGCTTTCGGAAGACCTGGAAGAGATCATGGCACTCTCGGATCGGATCGCTGTAATTTTTGAGGGCAAGATCATGGGCATTTTATCGGCTCAGGAAGCTACGGCGGAGAAACTTGGCCTCATGATGGCAGGGTCGCCGCTCAGCCCTGAAAGGCAGGCAGCATGACAAAGCTGAAAATCGAACGCGCGGCTGCGCCTGGATGGATCAAGCCGCTGATCCCAATCATCGCCATCCCGGTGACCTTCTTGATCACCTCGCTGGTCATCCTGTTGGCCGGGGCGAATCCGCTCCAGGCGTTTTATCAATTTTTGGTTGTACCTCTTTCTACAAAATCAAGCGCCATCGAGGTGCTGGTCAAATCGACCCCGCTGCTCCTCACCGGTGCCGCAGCGGCATTTGCCTTCGCCGGTGGTTACTGGAACATCGGTGGAGAAGGGCAGTTATATGCCGGAGCCATCATGGCTGCCTGGGTGGGCATGGTATTCAAGGGAGTTTCTCCCTGGATCGGCATCCCCGCCATGATCGTTGGCGGCATGCTCGGCGGTCTCATTTGGGCTTTCCCCTCCGCCATCCTCAAGGTCAAGTTGGGCGTGGACGAGATCGTCACCACGCTTTTAATGAACTCAATCGTCACGAGCGTGGTTAGTTACCTGCTGAATGGACCTTGGCGTGACCCTGAAACCATGTGGCCGCAATCTCCGGATATCGATCCGGGCACGGTGTTCTTTAAACTTATCCCACGGACGAGACTCCACTTTGGATTCATTGTCGCGGTGGTGGTGCTGATCATTATTTGGATCGTGATCAACCGCACAGGATTTGGTTTGAAGATGCGCGCGATCGGATTGAGCAAAGAAGGGGCGCGTTTTGCCGGGATCAAGGTCGACAAGACCATGTTGATCGTTGCGCTGGTCAGCGGCGCCATTGCCGGTCTGGCTGGGGCGGGGGAGGTGGCTGGAATCCAGTTCCACCTGATCGATTCATTATCAGATAGCTTGGGTTACTCAGGTGTGATCGTGGCAACCCTGGGTGGGTTGAACTCCATCGGTGTTGGGTTGGCAGCCATTTTCCTTGGGATGATCGATACTGGCGCGCAGACGCTTTCGCGAACCATGGGTGTGCCTGTGTATCTGGGTGATGTGGTCCAATCTACCCTGTTGCTCGTCACCCTGTCGCTATTTCTCCTTCAGAACTTCCGTCTGCGGAGGGTAAAATAATGGAACTGACACTCTTTTTTGTCGGAGTCATCGCAGCTACCTTGCGTGTTTCCACGCCGTTGATCTTCGGCACCCTCGGTGAGCTGTTCGCAGAACGGTCAGGCGTTTTGAATCTGGGTATCGAAGGTACCATGTTTCTGGGCGCGTTCGCGGGGTTCGCGGTCGCCGCGAAAACCGGTTCACTTTGGATTGGTTTGTTGGGTGCGATCATTGCCGGTGTGATCTCGGGGTTGCTGATGGCTTTGCTTTCGGTACGCTTTGGGGTCAATCAACATGTGGCCGGTTTGGGTATCACGCTTTTAATGACCGGCGTTTCGCTGTTCTCCTTCCGTGTGATTTTTGGTGAATCCAAGATTCAGCCCTCGATTGACACCTTCCCATTACTGAAGATATTGCCAGATTCGAGCATTTTCGCTCCGATCGTCAACCAATATCTACTGACCTATATCGCAATTTTATTCATCCCACTGGCATGGTGGGTGATCAATAAATCGCGCTTTGGATTGAAAATTCGTGCCGTTGGTGAAAACCCTGAAGCCGCGGACGCCGCCGGGTTGAATGTTTACGCCATCCGTACCCTGGCACTGGCGATCGGTGGCGGGTTGATGGCAATGGGTGGAGCTTTCCTTTCCATCGCGCAGCTTGGTTCGTTCACCTTCGGCATTGTGGCTGGACGTGGCTGGGTCTGCATCGCTTTGATCATCTTCGCCAACTGGAACGCTATCAACGTTTTGTGGGGCGCGCTGATCTTTGGCAGTGTTCAGGCTTTGCAGCTCCGCCTGCAAACGCTTGGTTTCAAATTGCCTTACGAGCTTTTCCTTGCATTACCGTATGTAGTGACGATTATCGCCCTGACAATCGCGGGTCGAAACGCTACCGCTCCGTCGGCACTACTCAAACCATATCGCCGAGAATAGGCGACAGGAGGTTTATCGATGAATTACAAGTATATTGGAAAACCCTATCTCAGACCTGACGCGATCAATAAAGTCACCGGCAAAGCCGTTTACCTCGACGATGTCAGATTGCCGGGAATGCTGTACGCTGCCGTGCTGCGGCCCCAATACGCCCACGCGCTGATCAAGAAAGTGGATACCAGCGCTGCCGAAAAATGCCCGGGCGTGGTAAAAGTGGTCACTGGCGCCGGCTGCAAGTTTCGCTATGGCGACAACATCCGCGATTTGCAACCCATGGCTGTCACCAAAGTGCGTTACATCGGCGATCCGGTGGCGGCTGTGATCGCAGATACCCCGGCGCATGCCCGAGCTGCTTTGGACAAGATCGCTGTGGAGTACGAACCTCTGCCGGTCTACACCGACGCACTTGACGCCATGGCAAAAGGTGCCGCTCTCATCCACGAAGACATGGACGACTACTGGCGCCTGCCCACGCTCAAACAGACATCCGGTACCAACATCGCCAATACTTATCACTTGAAAAAAGGACGCGGCGAAGAAGGCTTTGACGAAGCTGAAGTCATCATCGAAGGCGAGTTCAACTATCCCCTGGGCTCCTGCGCGGCCATCGAACCGCATGGCACCATCGTGTGGTTCAAGGAAGACAACACCATCGAAGTCTGGTCGACCTCGATCTGCCCCTTCATCATCCGCGAAGACCTGGCTCATTCCTACGGCATGCCAATTGGTGACGTGCGCGTACATATCACCGACCTGGGTGGCTGTTTTGGCTATAAATCGGATATCACCACCGAACAGACCATCGCCTGGATCGCCAGCTTTGTTCCTGGACATCCCGTGAAATGGATGGGTACCCGCGAAGAAGATTTCACCAGTACGCTGCTCGCCCATGGCATCCGCACCAGAATGAAAATTGGCGCCAAAAAAGATGGAACTCTGGTAGCCATCAAAACCACACTCTATCATTCTGGCGGCGCCTATGCCGATACCGCGGTCAACGTCACCATTGCTTCCACCCATAACTCCACCGGACCGTACGAATTCAAGCACTGCGATCTGACCGGATACACCGTTTATACCAACACCCCGGCTGTCGGCGCTTACCGTGGCTACGGGCATCAGGAATCGCAGATCGCCACCGAGCGCATGATGGATATGCTTGCCCGCAAGCTGGGCATGGATCCGCTCGAACTGCGCAAGAAGAATTTTCTCTCCGAGGGCAAGATTAACGCTGTCGGTGAGAAGATGTACAAACACAACGGCAACATCCTGGAATGTGCCAATCGCGTGCAAAAGATGCTCGCTGAATCCGTCAAACCTAAAGAAGACGACCTGTACTATTACGGCCGTGCCCAGGTGACCGTGATGAAAAGCCCCAAGGGCGCGCCATTCTCAACCAAGGGCTGCTACATGAAGATGAACGTGGATGGCTCCGTCAACGTGAACATGGGCGGCGCTGAAGTGGGGCAGGGGCTGCGCACGGTCATCAAACAGGTCGCGGCTGAAGCATTGAAGATACCACCCGAAAAAGTGAGAGTCTACAACGAGATTGACACCCAATTCTCCCCCTACGAGTGGCAAACCATCGGCTCGATGTTCACCACCCAGGGTGGACGCGCCATCATCCGCGCGGCGGATAAACTGATCGCGAGCCTGAAGAAGACCGCAGCTCAGGTGTTGAAGGCTGACGAAGATTTCATGGAATACGATGGCGAGTACGTTTACCTGCGCAATGACCCAGATATGAAAGTGGCTGGTGGCGACCTGGCGCGCGGTTACATCACCAGCGATGGCATCACCATCGGCGAACTGGCACAGTCCGTCTCAGACGCCCGCCTGCCGCGTTACTCCAACCCCGACGCCAATGGCCAGGGCTCCATCGGTGTGGATTACACCATGGGCAGCCAGGCGGTTGAACTGCGCATCGAAAAGAAGACCGGCAAAATCCTTATCGACCATTATTACTCGGTGTTCGACGTGGGACAGGTGATTAACCCCCTGCAGATTCGCGGATCCGTGCTGGGCGGCGTGATGATGTCCATCGGCGCGGCCCTCTATGAACAGGTCATTTTCGATAAGGACGGCAAAATCGTCAACCCGCACTACTTCAAATATCACATCCCGACCTTCAAGGAAGCGCCGGAACAGACAATTGAATTTGTCGAGACTCCAGATCCTATCGGACCATTTGGCGCCCGCGGCATCGGCGAGCATTCCGTGATCGGTGCGGCACCTGCCATCCTCAACGCTGTCTATAATGCCATCGGTGTGGATTTCAATGAAATTCCGTTGACCCCCGAAAAGGTGAAAGCCGCGTTGGAAGCCAGAAAGGAGACGAAATAATGTCTGAGATGATTACCTTCACCATCAACGGCGAAGAACGCACTGTTGTGATTGAACCCGGCATGATGCTGATCGAACTGATCCGCGACGTGCTGAACCTGACCGGGACCAAACATGGCTGCGACAACTCCACCTGCGGCACCTGCACGGTGGTGATGGATGGCAAGGCCATCAAGAGCTGCAACACTCCCGCTGAAAAAGCCGCCGGCACCAAGATCATCACCGTGGAGGGGTTAGCCCAGGGTACGCAACTCCATCCTGTTCAGAAAGCCATCTCCGAATCAGGCGCGGTGCAATGCGGTTTTTGCACTCCCGGAATTGTCATGGAACTATACGGACTGTTGGAATCCAACCCGGATGCCACCGAAGCCGAGATTGAACAGGCGCTGAACAAACACCTGTGTCGCTGCACCGGTTACGAACCCATCCGCGACGGAGCCCTCATGGCTCGCAAGTTGATCCAGGAACGGAAGAAGTAAGCATTATTTCCAAGGAGAGATACGATGGCATACGATATTTTGATTAAAAACGCAAAGACGCGCGAATCTGCTGGAAAACTGGTACAGATCGCCATTGAAAAAGGCAAGATCGTCAAAATCGCCGAGCAGATTGACGGCGACGCAGCCAAAACCATCGACGCCGGCGGCAACTTGGTGACCGGTTCATTCATCAACGGTCACTTGCACCTGGATAAGGTTTACACCCTGGCCAGGATGGACGATAAAGCCATCAATGCCTACGTGGATGGCGGCATGGGCGGCGCGATGACCGCCATTGAGCTGGCTGCCAAGGTTAAGGAAGAATACGACGAGAAATGGATCATCGAAAACGTTCGCAAGGCGCTTGACCTGGCAGTGCGCTACGGCAATACCCACATCCGCGCTTTCGCCGATACCGATACCACCGGAAAACTTGAGGGCGTCAAAGCCCTGTTGAAAGCCCGCGAAGAATACAAAGGTCGGGTGGAAGTCCAGGTTGTGGCCTTCCCGCAAGACGGCGTGGTGCGCGATCCAGGCGCAGAAGACTACGTGGAAGAAGCCCTCAAGATGGGCGCTGACGTGGTAGGTGGCATTCCCTGGATCGAATACACCGAAGCCGACGAGCAGGAGCACATCGACCGAATGTTCAAGCTGGCCAAGAAATACAACAAAGACGTGTCCATGCTGATCGACGATGCCGGCGATCCTACCCTGCGCACGCTAGAGATGCTTGCAGTCACCACCCTGCGCGAAGGCTGGCAGGGACGCGTGACCGTGCAGCACGCCCGCGCCATGGCGCTCTATCCGGAACCCTACTACCGCAAGATCGAAGCCCTGCTGAAGAAGGGTAATATCGGTCTCGTTTCCGACCCGCAGACCGGCCCGCTCTATGCCCGCGTCAAGTCGCTCTACAACGCCGGTGTCAGCGTAGCCCTCGGACAGGACGACATCGCAGACGCGTACTATCCGTTCGGTCGCAACAACATGCAGGAAGTGGCCTTCCTGGCTGCCCACCTGATGAACATGGTCAGCCGCCCCGAAATGGAGATTCTCTTCGATCTGATTACCACCAACGCCGCCAAAGCCCTGGGCATTAAGAACTACGGCCTCAAGGAAGGCTGCGACGCCGACCTGGTGGTGCTCGATGCCGCCAACGTTTGGGAAGCCCTCTGGTCGCACGACTATCCGCTGTACGTCATCAAAAACGGCGTGGATATCACGGTACGGAAATAGATTACCTTTCGAGATAATAAGAATGCGGGACCTTTGTCCCGCATTCATTTGTGTAAGCGGTCTGCTCATGCCTTCTCGGGCCACCACTTGCGCTTGAACCAGAAGGCCAGGTTCACCAGTCCGATCATTACCGGCACTTCTACCAGCGGACCGATCACCGCGGCGAAGGCCTGACCGGAGTTGAGTCCGAACACTGCCACCGACACGGCGATGGCTAGCTCAAAGTTATTGCTGGCAGCCGTGAAGGAGAGGGTGGTGCTCTTGGCGTAATCCGCTCCGGCACGCTTGCTCATCCAGAAGCTGACCACGAACATCACCGCAAAGTAGATCAGCAGCGGGATCGCGATGCGCACCACATCCAGCGGGATCGAAACGATGAGATCGCCCTTGAGGCTGAACATGACGATGATGGTGAAGAGCAGCGCAATGAGGGTGAGGGGACTGATGCGCGGCAGGAACTTCTTCTCGTACCACTCTTTACCTTTGAATTTGAGGCAAAGGAAGCGCGTCAACAGCCCGGCTAAAAAGGGAATACCCAGGTAGATGAACACGCTCTTGGCGATCTGCCCGATGGTGATGTTCACTTCGCTGCCCTGCATGCCAAACAGCGGCAGCAGCACGGTGACGAATAGGTAGGCATAAACACTGTAGAAGAGCACCTGGAAGATGCTGTTGAAAGCCACCAGACCGGCCGCGTATTCGCGATCGCCGTGAGCCAGGTCGTTCCAGACGATGACCATGGCGATGCAGCGTGCCAGCCCGATCATGATGAGACCGATCATGTATTCGGGTTTGTCACGCAAAAAGAGAATCGCCAGAGCGAACATCAGCAGCGGACCGATGACCCAGTTTTGAATCAAGGATAACAACAATACTTTGCGGTTGCGGAAAACATCGCCCAGTTCTTCATAATGCACCTTGGCCAGGGGCGGGTACATCATCAGGATCAATCCCACCGCGATGGGAATGTTGGTGGTGCCGACGGCGAAACGGTTGATGAAATCTTTGGTGCCGGGGATGAAATATCCCAGCGCTACGCCGATGCCCATAGCCATGAAGATCCAAAGCGTCAGGAATCGGTCAAGTAGCTTCAGGCGAGGTTGGTTTGAGGTTGTTTCACTCATGGGGTCTCCAATCAGTCACAGGATTTGTTCGGGGTGGGGGAGTAACTGCACTCACTAATTTGGGGTAATTCGTAAGTGGGAAGGGTCAAACCCAAAATCCCGGCTGCCTGGTTGATCAGATCCAACCAGCGGGGGTCGGTGAGGTGATAAAAAATGAATCGTCCGGAACGTTCAGATTCAACCAATCCGGCATCACGTAACAACATCAACTGTTGTGATATATACGCCTGACGTTGGCCAAGCAGCGCTTCAAGTTGGCACACGCAGGCTTTATCATTTCCAATGGCGAGAAGTATATTGAGCCGAGCAGGTTGACCTATCATGGCAAAAGCATCTGCCATTTGCTGAGGAATGGGTGTATACTCTGACATATTCATAAACATGAATGTATTATATCAGATTTATGAAAGGATAAATTATATGGATATCAAGATTTTGGGTGGTGGGTGCGCGAATTGTAAGCGCCTGGAACAGATTGCCCGCAAGGTTGCCGCGGAAAACCAGATCGATGCCAGTTTTGAAGACGTTAAGGATTTTGCAGAGATCATGAAATTCGGTGTGATGAGCACGCCAGCCCTGGTGGTGAATGGAAAAGTGCTTTGTTCCGGCCGGGTGCCTGATGAAAATGAAGTAACTGCCTGGTTGAAAGCTGCATAAAAAATGGTCGTGGATAAAATCTCAGAACCACAATCAAATAAAAAGCCGGTTCGACTCTTTTTGCTGCTGGGGGTTCTGGCAATTGTCTGGTGGCTGGCATACCATTATATTCAACCACTTTCGCAATGGTTCGTATATAAATTGCTGCGTATCCCTGCCGGGTCGCACCTGGGCGAGTCACTGGCATTTTTCTTCTACGACGTCCCGAAGATCCTGCTGCTGCTCTCAGGGATGATCTTCCTTATTTCAATCTTGCGTACGTTCTTCACACCTGAGCGCACTCGCAAATTGCTTGGCGGTAAACGTGAGGGGGTGGGGAATGTACTGGCAGCGATGCTGGGTATTGTCACTCCTTTCTGCTCCTGCTCTGCGGTTCCACTATTCATTGGTTTTGTCGAAAGCGGAATTCCTCTGGGTGTGACTTTCTCTTTTCTCATCGCCGCCCCCACCATCAATGAGGTGGCGGTTGTGATGCTGCTTGGTTTGGTCGGTTGGAAAGTGATGTTATTGTACATCCTAAGCGGATTGGTCATCGCGATTTTGGCCGGTATTCTCATTGGACGCATGAAGCTTGAAAGTGGAGTCGAAGATTTTGTATGGCAGATTCAGGCAGCCGAAACATCATTCGATGAGAGGCTAACCTGGGAGGCTCGGATTCACAGGGCGGCTGGATCGGTGAAAGAGATTGTAGGCAAGGTTTGGCTGTATGTCATCATTGGGATTGCCGTGGGCGCAGCCATCCATGGTTATGTACCCGAAGCTGCTCTTGCCGCGGTAATGGGCAAACAAGCCTGGTGGAGCGTCCCAGCGGCTGTGCTATTGGGAATTCCGCTCTATTCCAACGCGGCCGGGGTTATCCCGGTGGTCAGCGCGCTGATGGAAAAGGGAGCGTCTCTTGGCACGGTGCTGGCCTTCATGATGTCGGTAGTCGGTCTCAGTTTGCCTGAGATGATCATCCTGCGCCGTGTCTTGAAACCAAAACTACTAGGGATCTTTATCGCCATTCTGGCAGCAGCGTTCATCCTGATTGGTTACCTGTTCAATCTGGTGCTGTAATTTGGCTCCGTTAATCGAAAGTTAACCTGTCAATAACCGGGTGATAACTCTTTTGGAATATCATCTCTCTGTGATCTTTAAATAGAGGTGACTATGACGAAGGATAAGGTTTTATTTCTTTGTACTGGTAATTCCTGCCGCAGCCAGATGGCTGAGGCATTCTTACGGCAACTCGCGGGAGATCAATTTGAAGTATTCAGCGCGGGGTTGCAACCTTCTGCGATTCATCCTTTTACCTATCAGGTGATGGCTGAAAAAGGTTTGGATCTGGCCGGGCAGCGATCAAAATCGGTGGATGAATACCTGGGCAAAGTCAATTTCCAGTACCTTATCACAGTCTGTGATGACGCGGACAAGAATTGCCCCACAATTTGGCCGGGTGTGGTCAGCCGTATGCACTGGTCTTTCGAAGACCCCGCCAAATTCGATGGCAGCGAAGAAGACAAATTGAACAAATTTCGAGAGGTGCGGGACCAGATCTACCAACGAATTATTGATTGGGCGGGTTGAACGAGCGTTCAAACATAAATAAGTAAAAACTCCGGTTTTCTATCAGGAAACCGGGGTTTCTTCTCTGATCGCGCTCCCCGCGACAGCGCCGGAACTGAACGCGAATTGAAGGTTGTAACCGCCACACGGACCCACCACATCCAATGTTTCGCCAACCAGGTACAGCCCGGGGACGACCCTGGATTGCATGGTGGTCGGATCCACTTCCCCGACGGGCACGCCGCCGGCGCTCACCTGACAATATTCGAAACCGCGAACGCCAGTCACCTTCAGCGGCAAGGAAGTGATCAAGGCCATCAGCGCGTCCAATTGGGCATCGCTGGTTTTCGAGAGCAGGGCGTCTTTGGGCAATCCGGCTCGCGCGATCAGAAACGCTGACAACTTGGGCGGAAGCGCGCCACCGGGGATCACCATCAAGGGGATCTTCTCATGACGGTGTTGATGGGTGAGGGCTCGAACAGCGTCTTCGTGGTCGGGCAGAAAGTTGAGACGCAATTCAAAGTGGGTTTCTGGATGGCGTGAAATGTGATGCGACAAATCCATCACACCGGGGCCGTTGATTCCCCATTCTGTGAAGATAATGTTTCCGGTGGTTTCGGCGACTGGCTGGGGTACGGCTCCTCTCGCTTCACTCGGGGGTACAAGAAAGGCAACATGTTGTGCTCCTGCATAAATCAACGAAACATGCGCATCCACCCGCACGCCTTGCAAGGGACGAAATACCTTCATCTCGCAGGTCACCGGCGCCAGGGCGGGGACGAGGGGAAGAACGGTATGACCGAGCGTTTTGAGAGAAGGGAACAGTTCGCCTTTTGAACCGAGTGTCGGGTAGGCTTTTCCGCCGGCAGCCAGGATTAGTTTTTTACAGGTGAGGTCCGGCTGGCCGTCAATCTTGAGGGTAAAACCAGCGGGCGATTTGCGAATGGATGAAATGTGGCATCCCAACCGCACATTCACCCCGGCGCGCTGCAGGGCCGAGTCGAAGGCAGACGCGACAGTTTGGGCTGAATCGGAGATTGGATAGAACCAGCCATCCGCAGTGGAGGTGGTGAGCACACCGATCTCATTCAAGAAACTCAGCAGGTCTTCATGACCAAATTTCGTGAGCAGCGTCTCCATCCATGCGGGGTCCGCGCAGGTATATCGTTCCGCGCTGACGCCCTGGTTGGTGAGGTTAGCTCGCCCACTGCCGGTGACCATTAATTTACGGCCCACAACGGCATTGCTTTCGAGCAGGGTTACCTGAACACCAGCTTTCGCGGCGAAGAGCGCGGCGGTCATACCGGCAGGTCCGGCACCGATGATGGCTATCGAATTAGGCATATCCTCATTTTACAATCAAACGCGAGAGAATAAAAAAAGAGGTGCGTTTTTAATCCGCACCTCCTGTGTTTTACACGATTGATCAGCAACCACCACCCACAGAACAGGGATCAATTTCTGTGGTGTCGATTTCCAGGGTGCTTTCCACTGTGCAGCCAGCGGCAGAGATCTGGAAGATGGCGGTGCCGTATTCGTAGGCGACTAATGGAGAAGCCATAAAGTCCGCATAGATGATGCCACTATCCCAATACTCATATGAAATCGCGCTTCCTTTTGACGCAACAACCAGGCCGTCAAATCCTTTGAGGAGTTTATAGGTCACTTTCGTGCCAACGGGGAGATTGGGGACATAGGCGTATAGATAGTAGCCGTCCGCGTCAGGATACATTGGATCAGATGACGCGTCCCAGTAAGCCATGTACCACTCTGATGTGTCATATTGGCAAGCGGATTTGTTGGCTGGTTTTGTATAGTACATGAACAACGCGTAAGTTCCAGCTGCGGGAGCCATCGCGCAAGCCTGATATTCACTTTCATCGTTAGCGCGCGTATTAGATGTCTCCAGGGCGACCCAACCATTTTCCGCCAGCTGATAGATCACCGGGGTCCAACCATAACCGCCCTCTCTAAATGGATGGCAAATGGTGGTGGCTGAATCGATCTTCACGCCGCTACCGTACAACTGCATCCAGGTGGCGGGAGCGGGGTTCACAGCCAGGTCTATGCTGACGTCTGTTCCGGTGTTCCATTCGTCGGCTTTCGCGGAGACACTTCTTACCGTACCAATGAAGGCAATCACCATAACCAGAATTGCAGATAGTAATAAGGGCATTCTTTTCATTATTTTCCCTCCGAGCAATGAATTGTTAATTAATTATATAACAGGAAAATGAATTTTTTGTGTAGACGAGGTATAAAGGGAGTAAGTGATTGAATGAAAAAATCAAAATTTTTTCACGAAAACCGGGTGATCGATACTGACCAGGGTTTTTTTATTTCACCAATACTCAGCCATGGTAAAATTCGCCTAACCGCATCCAGAATTAATATTTCGTTGTTACTTGAAGTTATTAACCCATTTGACTTGGAATACGTGCTTTTTAATGGTGGGATAGGGTAATCCAGTTTCTTGTTTTGCGTTTTTACTTAGGTTGATCACGAGCTTATTTTCCTGCATTTATTTTTATTAATCATTTGCAATTACCATTCGTTTATTTTCAACAATAACAAAAAAAGGAGAGTTGAAGAATGAAGAAAATCTTTACCATATCCATCGTACTTTTGATTGCTGCCGGGTTGATTTCAGCTTGCATCCCGGACTTTAGCGCCTTATCGGAATCCAATTCAGCCGACGAGGATACTGAAGAAGTTTATGTTGCTCCAGCCGAGCCAACCGCAACGCCTTATCCGTCGATTGAGGATGAATCGTTCTGTGAATCGATCGATAAATCGACATACGCGTGCATCAATCCGACTGACACCTTTGGAAAGTATGACGATATCTATTTCTACTTCCGTATCCGAAATTATCCAAGTTCCACATTCAAGGCTGAGTGGAGTTACCACAATGGCGGTAAGATTTCGACCTATGAAATGACGATTAAGGGCAATGGTAAGTATTATTTCTACATTTCCCCGAATTCATCATGGAAGAGCGGTGACGCGTTCTTAAATCTCTATGTGGATGGGGTATTACACAAAACCTATTACTTCTCCATTAAATGATTAATTATGATCGGGAATTACTCGGGTGATAGTAATAATTCGTCATCAGGTTGACCAAAAATCTCTCCCTCAAGCAGGGAGAGATTTTCATCGTGGACCACTAGAATTCAGTGACAGGCATGTTTACTTCGAAGACTTTGGAGCAACCAGCAGCTGAAATATGGAATTTGGCAATGTGTGAATCACCAGCGAAAAATCGGGCGGACATGAAGTTAGCGTAAGGTTCTTAACTGTGTACAACCGCGCTGCCTGATCCCTCCATCTCCAACCATTCATACCTTGAAGCAGGCTGAATATGGCTTTTATGCCCACCGGCGAGTTGTTTGCGTTCGATGTCATGACACTCGTTGGAGGAATCCTCAATACCGGCGTCAGCTTCATGATCAATGTCGCAATCGCAACAAATCCTTTTTTCTGTTCTCCCTAGTAGGTTTTGGACGCTTGAATATTAATGAGCGCGAAATATTGAACACCGAAAAATGGCATATATCTCTTGAGTCCGGGGGTGTTGAGAGATTCTGGATTTTCCAGTCCCCTAAAGCATCAATCATTGCTTTGAAGCTTCTTGAACACCACCCAGCCTTCTTCAAGGTTCACTTCTACTACTTTCCATCCGGCTGCCACCCACGGCGCGCCTTTTTTATTGGCCCACCATGTTTCTTCCTGCCGGGCGATGTTTGGAAGGTAATCTCCCAGAATATCTTCCAACTGCTCGAAAATCAGCGCGACAGACGCGGACTGCGTGCCTGCCAGGTATCGGGTCAATGGATCCATCACGATCATTCAACCCTCCATGAAACTCAGTCATCAAAACCGCTCAACCAGAGGGAAAATGAAAATCGTAAACCAGGTTAATTCACATAAAAGAGAAAACAACTCTCGCCATGCCCAACTAATATTATGATAGTGGAAAGAAATTTAAATTCAACCTTTGAATTGTGGAGATTTTTAGAAAATACGCGCGTTTAACCAATCTCATTTAATGTTATATTAGTTTTAGCTTATCAAGATTTCCTGAGTGTGTTTGTAGGAGTAGAGGAAAAAATGGCAAACCTTTCAAGAGAAAAAGTTGATGAAGACCTCTACCTGGTCATGCGAACTATTTTTCATTACGAAAGAGGTCTCGAAAATCAATTCGGCCTGGGTTATGAAGAGATCTACGTGCTCCAGTATCTACGGCGAAACCCGAAGGCTCATCTGTTTGAGATTTCTGAAGAATTGAATCTACCCATGTTCAAATGCAGCCGGCTGGTTTCGCGACTGGTTGAAAGGAAACTGGTGAGTAAAAGCCAGGATAAAGAAGACCGACGCGGCATCCAGATTGTTTTACTGCCAGACGGCGAGAAGATGGTTCAGAGGATTGAGGACTTTAGTTTCGAGCGCGTGAATAAGAACCTGCACGCTATGGGAACAGAAGATACAACCCGTTTACTTACCACGATCGAAAAATTACCCATTTGGCTGGGCATCTCCGAGAAGATAAAATAGCAACCACTTTTCTTGAACCAGCACTGTATTGACCATTCAGGCGGATTCCTGATATGACAATTAGGATATAATTGCAATTAGCAAGTATTGGACGCATCCACCACCGCCCGATTGTTGCATTTGATCCCATACCTGCAAATCCACTTTGCTCTTGGAAGGATCCTACCATGCGCGAAAAGAACGATCCCCACAGTTTTGTTGTGATCACCCATGCCCGGCCGATGGATTACCTGCGGGATTATGTTTCGCTGCCCGCAGAATACGGTACCCCGGCGTACGATGCGCGCGAGGATGTGAAAGCCATCAAAGCCGCGGTGACCGAGAATCTGAAACAGCTCGATGAAAACACCCATTTCACCGAGAAGATCAAAGGTAAAAGGGTCATCATCAAACCCAACCTGGTTTGTGTCTTCCACAATCTGGGTTCAGTGCAAAAAGACTCACCCGAATCGACTGATCCACGCGTCGTCGACGCGGTCATCGACTTCATTCAACCGTATACCAACAGGATAACGATTGTTGAGTCCTCGGGGCGGGGGATGCCCACGCGGGCTTCTTTCAAGATTTCCGGACTTGACCGCCTGGCGAAGTATCGTAGGGTTGAACTGGTACCCCTCGAAGAACAGGTCACTGACCGTTATCTGTTGCCCAGGGCGAAAGTGATGAAAGAGATCGTCGTTCCGCGCATCTTCAGCGAAGTGGTGCGTGGCGAAGCTTTCTACATTTCCATCCCAAAGATGAAGACGAATTTATACACGGGCGTGACGCTTGGTTTCAAAAACGCCATGGGCACCATCACCTACAACCTGCGTCAGCGCAACCACAATCACGCTATTGACCAAAAGCTGGTGGACATGCTCTTCCTGTTCAAAGCCGACCTGGTAGTCATTGATGGCATTGTGGGCGGGGCAGGGGATTGCCCGGCTCCGGTGGCGCCGGTGGATAGCAGGGTGATCATTAGCGGTAACCAGAGCGTGGAGACTGACCGCGTGGCCACGCGAATGATGGGTTTTGATCCAGAGAAAATTACCCTGATGCGTGCCGCGGATGCCATCGGTTTTAATGATCCCGGGGTCACTGTACTGGGCGAGGAGAAGGTTTTCAATTTCACACCAGCGGAAGCATCGTTGACGGGGTCCTGGATGGCTGAACACTTTCCGAACGTGAAAGTGCTGGTGGGGCATACCAAGAATAACGCCCCGCGGCCCGGAACTGACTTGAGAATACCGGCGACCCAAATGCGGGACATGGAGTATACCTGTATGGGTGGCTGCCTGGCAAGCACGCGTTATGCTTTTGCTATGTTCCTGCATGAAGGACAAAAACGGAACTTTAAAATGACCCTGATCCTGGGTGCCGGGGTGCAGTTGAATGGGCAGGTCTATTATTACGATGCAAGCGGCAAACCCTACACCCTCGAGGAGATCAAGAAACTCCCGGGCAAAAAATTGGCAATTGGCAGTTGCGCGCGCCACCTTAAAGAGATTGTCTCCCGCCACATCGATGGCTGTATGCCCTTCCCGAATTCACAACATGCCACCCTCCACCTGATGACCGGGACACTATGCGCCATAATGAGTCCTCTACGCAACCATTACCTGATTCCGGCGCTTCTGGCAACGCTAAAAGTCTGTGAGACACGCAAGAAATTTTATCGTAAGGGGATTCGCCTCGACATTCCGCTGGGAAATGAGGATATACTATATGCAACAAGACCTTTGAGCGAAGCGGAAAAGCAACTCGATTACATCCATGAGCCGTTCGCTCCGTTGAGCAAAGCTGAGATTCGGGAACTGTGCGCCAGCGAGAACAGATCCATCCTGGCAACCTTTATCCCATAATTGAGGGCTTATGAAATTGGGTAAACTCACCTGGATTTTGATCGAGATCTCCACCATCCTACTCTACGTGGTAGTGATCGGTTTTGGATACATGTTCAATATCGCGTGGCTGGGGTGGACGCTTTTCTTGCTTTTGATGTTGCTACACATTTCAGAGCTGAAAACAGCCATGAAAGTAGGTCATAAAAAGGGACTCACCGACCGCAGGATCATCCTTAAGAACATGCTATTCGGGTTTACCTGGTGGCTTCCCCTTGAGAAGGGAATCTTCGACAAGTGACCACGTTTTATAAATCGTCAGCCTGTGCCTGAACCCACTCACGCGCAGGCTGATTTTGTGTTATGCTCGGCATTAGAAAGCGGATGATTCACCTCCCGACTTTTTATAGAAGGATCGATAAGAAAATGAAACGAGTAACATTCCTGTTTCTTTTTGGAGCATTACTGTTGTCCATTATGATCGTTTCTGCCTGCTCAACGGGCGGGACGGGCGATACCTTAAACAACACCGATGTGCTGTCGACCGCGCAGGCTGCCAACCCGCTACCAACTGAGATGGCTGGGTTGGGCTTGCAGATGACCCAATCGGACGCCTGCCTGATTAAGGAGGATGCCTCCATTACCATTGATGACAAACAGGGAGATCTCCTGGCCTGGTCACCAGTGAATGACGAAATAGCCTATGTGCGCCCAGACAACGGCCGCTGGGCCTGGTTTGTGGGTGACCTGGTGATGTACGACATTGATTTGAACAAGGAAGTTTATACTTCTTCCGATCTTCAGGTCTTTGGTGATCTCACCTGGTCGCCTGACGGCAACGCGATCGCGTATGTTGTGTTGGATTCAACCCGGGCGATCTACACAGCGCGGGTACTTAACATTCTCACCGGGGCGGATGTGGATATCTTCGCCGGCACGACAGCGAAGACAGATGATTGGTCAAGCACCAAAGGCGTGACCAACTGGGCCAGCGAAAGGAACGTGGTTGTCACCTCAAGCTGTGGGTTGGATTGCGCTCGTATCTATAACTACAATATCGAGACAGGTGTCATCACCATCAATGGCGAGGAACGCAAGAACGAAGACCCATCACTCGCCCTTGACAACGAAATGATCTCACCGGATGGCACTTATACCCTGGCGGTCGACACCCAGGATAACCTGTGGATGGCGAACGGGAAAACTGGCAAAGCGTTCATCCTGCTGGCTGCCACACCCGTGGAAGAGATCAAGTGGTCGGTCGATTCCAGATTTATCGCGCTGCGAACCGCTGAAAAGATACAAGTTTATCAGGTGGGCTGCAAGAACGAATGAATGCTGGCGTAGATAATGGCTATACTCAAACTGCATAAACACGTAACCAAAAGGCCCCTCAGTAAATGAGGGGTCTTTTGGAGGGAGGATTATTAATTATCGTATTCGCCGTACTCGCAACCGCCGAGTTCACCGTCGAAGTCGTCCACTTTGACGTACTCACCCTTGACCTTCTTGTACAGCGTCACTGAACCGGAGGCGAAACCGCCGTTCCAGAGCTGGTTGTGGCGCTTGACACCGTCGGGGTTTTCGTAATTGACGTTCAGCATGGTGTTGCGCGGGCAACTGAAGTGAATGTCGATCTTGCCCTTGTTGTTCCAGGCGGTCAGGTTCCATTCCACCTTTTCGTCAGTTACCGGGCAATCGAATACCTGGTGCGGGTTGGTCCAGAATTTTGAGAAGTTGAACTCGTACAACTCGCCTTCATGGTAGAAGGCGATGAGCATGCGTCGTGGAATGGAAATGCCAAAAACCACTGGCTGCGCGCCGCCGCAATCGAGGCTGGTGAGCGGCAACTTCTTGCCAGTGGAACGGCTGGTGAAGTTGTTGCAGTTCAGCCACACCCATGGAGAGGTGTAATCGACGCCCCAGTTCTTGTCCTGGTAACCAGCGCTCGTCTCAGGTTCAACGCGATACTTCTCGCCGTTGAAGATAATTTCGCCAGAATAGCGGGTGAGCATTCCGGCGACGTGCCACATCATCTGGAAGGCGTTGATGGCGCGAAAGAAAGGATGCGTACCGTAGCCCACGCAGTAGGACAGCACTTTTTCAGCCTTCAAGTCCCAGCTCATCTCACCAGCGTCCGACATGTATTCGGGGTGGGCGGCGGCTTCCTCTTTAGTCAGCTTCACCGAACCCTTCAGGTGCGTTTCACTGGCCGTGTGGGGACCGATCTTGACGTCCATCTTTGAATAGTCTGCCGAAAACTGGTTGATGGGATACAGGTTGTGAATCTGCGTGGCCTTGTCAACACCCCAACGCCCTGCTTTGAGCATAGCGTAACTGGGCTTGATGCCGGCATCACGGTTAGCCTTAAGTTGGCCGGGGACTGGAAGGTCATCGCCCAAGGCAGGGTTGATGACGTAGTATTCGATGAAGAAAGGTTGTTTTTCACCGGTTTTGGCGTTGATGCCCACCAGTGAATGCCACCACCAATCGTAGCCGCGACGGGAAAGGACACCTTTTAGCATATATCCATTGCGGTCGTCCATGAAGAACCTCCGAAAGAGTATTTTGTGATAAATCTATTGTAGCAAAATAATTGCAAAATACAACTAATGTTTGTCATCAAAAGAAAATGAGTAATAGAGCGCAATCAGAGTGGAGAATAAATAAAAGAAAAAGATGTATAAAAATGATGTATTTATAATAATAATTAATTAGATGTATAATAATGATGTATGAAAAAGATTACAATGACACGCACCCAGGTTCTTCTGGAACCCAACCAGCTTGAAATACTCAACCGGATCGCTTCGGAGGAGGGGAAGAGCATCTCCGCTCTCTTGCGCGAGTGGATTGACCTGGTGCTGGAGCAGCGCCGCGACCAGGCGCTGGCCAGCGCCGCGGAGCAGATGCTCAACACCTACTACGCTAACGGTGAACTGGTGGGCTACGGCAGTCTGGACGGCGAGGAGTTCCAGGGTAGGGTAGGTGCCTAGATGCTGCGCGGAGAATTGTGGCGATTGGCACTTTCGACGTCTCATAGGCAAACCCGGCTCGTGGTACTGCTTTCGAACGACGCCTTGGGGGTGCTGCCCCTGCGCGTGGTCGTACCACTCACCAACTGGGAAGAGCAATACCGCGACGCGCCCTGGATGGTCTATGTTCCGCCGGTGTTGCGCAGTGGCTTGGAGGCACCCCATGCCGCCGATGCCCTCCAGATTCGCTCAGTCTCCAGCGCGCGCTTGGTGGAAAGGGTGGGGGAGCTGCCCGAACGTCTGGTAGATGAGATCGCCGGGGCGGTGGAACTTGTCATAAAAAGGAATCAACCCGCGGTAAAATAGGCAGGTTGTTCAATCATCTGTTTTGGAGGGTATTGTGAGCTTACATTCCGAGATCCTGGAACAGCCAGAACGCCTGGCCGGGTTGTTGAAAACTCAAAAAGGACTGGTGGAACAGATCGCCGCTGAGATCAAGAAACGCGACGTCAGTTTTGTGATGCTCGCCGCTCGCGGCACCTCTGATAACGCTGGCCGTTACGCCAACTACCTGCTTGGCAGCCGTAATGGTTTGGCGCTGGCGCTGGCCACTCCCTCCCTGTTCACGTATTATCAAACCCCTCCGCGCATGAAGAATGCTCTGGTCATTGGCATCTCACAATCCGGGCAGTCGCCCGATATCGTCAGCGTGCTCGCGGAAGGCAGGAAGCAAGGCTGCCTCACCCTGGCGGTCACCAACGCTCCCGAATCGCCACTCGCCAAGGCTGCCGATTTCGTGCTCGATATCCGCGCCGGCGCCGAAAAGGCTGTGGCAGCTACCAAGACCTACACCACTGAGTTGATGGCGCTGGCAATGCTTTCCGCCGCGTTGGATGGCAGCCACAACGCCTGGGATGAACTGGATGGCGTCGCGGGTTGGACAGCGAACGTCATCGAGCAGGACGCGACTATCGCTGCCGCGGCGCAGCGCTACCGCTACATGCAGCAATGCGTGGTGCTCGGACGCGGTTACAACTACTGCACCGCTTTCGAGTGGGCGCTCAAGCTCAAGGAACTGACCTACGTGGAAGCCGAGCCGTATTCCTCAGCCGACTTCATGCACGGCCCCATTGCCATGGTGCATGGCGGTTTTCCGGTGCTGGCTGTGGTACCGCGGGGAAAGGTCTACACCTCCATGATCGAGCCATTAAAACACATGAAGGATGAGCTCAAGGCTGAACTGGTGGTCATTTCTAACGAGAAGGCCGCGCTTGACCTGGCCCAAATGCCCATCTCGCTCCCAGCGGACGTGCCCGAATGGCTGTCCCCGCTGGTCTCGATCGTGCCGGCACAGCTTTTTGCTTACCACCTCACCACCATCAAGGGCTACAACCCGGAGCAGCCGCGCACCATCCACAAGGTGACCGAGACGGAATAAATTTGCTTGCCACCAAATTAATATAGACCAGCCAAAACCCCGTTTGCTTGCTAGGAAATTGCTCTCGAGGGATTACTTTCGCTTGAGACGATCTGTTTTCTTACAAGAAAACCTAGTATTGACCTTTCCATTAATGGGTGACCTTAAATTCTTTGCTATCCACTCTGTCAAAATCTGATTAGCCTTTATTGTGGAAAAAGAATAAAATAAGGGAAATAATTCAAATTTGAGGTTAGTATGACCATCGACGAATTACCAGTGGGAATAAAAAGTAAATTCGAAGTCCATGAATGGAGACATGCCTCAGCGGTTTTGTTGCAGGATTTTCCTCAGGAGTGGAATGATATTATTCATGTATTGGAAAACTTTCAACTGCATCGACGTGATATTATCACTCCGGGTGGTCGAAAATCACCTATAGCAGAGGAAATTGATAATATGTTTCTCCCTCTAGGTTGGAAGGAAAAATCCTTTGATACTAAGATTACAGTTGATAAGAAGGAATTTGAATCCCCAACACATAAAGTTGATTACTATAAGAATCATGTAGCGGTTGAAACAGAATGGAACAATAAGGATCCTTTTTTTGATCGAGATCTGAATAACTTTCGGCTATTATTTGAGCTTCGGGCAATTAGTGTTGGAGTAATTATTACTAGATGTGATGAGTTACAGGATATTTTTGATGAACTTGGGCGGGGTAGTTCTTATGGCCCATCAACTACTCATATGAGTAAACTGCTTCCAAGACTTGAGGGTGAATCCGGTGGAGGTTGTCCTATATTGGTGTTTGGTATCACGAAGAAGCTGTATATTGAGGACTAATGGATAATTCCTTTCAAGATCTGGTTAATTTAGGTAAGTTTGGAACAATAATGGCAGATCCCCCGTGGCTATTTAATAATAGTACCGGAAAAATGGCACCTGAGCATAAGCGATTGTTCCGGTATCAAACTATGACGGATGAAGCGATTATGTCTATGCCGGTAAATGATGTTGCGTTACCAAAGAGCCATCTCTATTTGTGGGTTCCAAATGCTTTGGTTGAAACTGGTTTAGCGGTGATGAAAAAATGGGGTTTTACCTATAAAACGAATATTGTCTGGTATAAGGTTCGAAAAGATGGTGGGCCTGATCGACGTGGGGTTGGTTTTTATTTCAGGAATGTAACCGAACTCTTGTTATTTGGGGTAAAAGGGAATTACCGCACATTGGATGCTGGCAGATCAATGCCAAACATTATCATTTCCCAAAAAAGGGAACATTCTAGAAAACCTGATGAAATCTATGATGTCATAGAACAATGCAGTTCGGGTCCTTATTTAGAATTATTTGCGAGACATTCCAGACCCAACTGGACTTCTTGGGGAAACCAAGTAGATTCTGAATTGGATCACGAAGAACAAACATTGTTCTCATTAAATAACCTGGATTATCAACCGCAATTATTGGAGAAAAGAGGAAAATATACTCGCAATGTGATTGAGGGGGAATAAAACAGTAACCGCGACTTCATTCTCCACGAAAATGCAGAAGCATGGATATATTTTTTACGGGCATAGCGCGCTTTGCCCGTACATTTGAATCCTTCAGTATTATTTCTTGAGTAGGTCAAGAATCTTCTTTCACCAAAAGGTTGATTTCTTATGAAATTATGAGAAATCTTATCTTATTTCTTCACAACTTCTTCATATCTTCCCGCTAGACTTAATTTTGTAATTGAAATTGGAGATTAAGGAGAAATCAATGAAGAAATGGATTATTGGTGTATTGATCGGACTGGGAGCGGTTGGTCTTGGAGTTGGTGGCGCCTTTGCAAGTAACGCGGTGATCTCATCCAGGCTCGCGGCGCTTGATTTATCCAACCAGGCACAATCTCAAAACCAGCGATCATGGAATGACCAGGGTTTCGGACCCGGTCGGAATGACCAATATGGTCCCTTGGCTGGCCGTCAGCAGGGCCAGAATCAGTATCAGCAAACTGGCCCGCAAAATGGCGGCGGCATGATGAATTTCCCCTCCGATCAACGGCAGGGGCAATATCAGCAATACAGTCCACGATATGGCGGTGGAAAGATGAATCCTCCTGCCAACAACGCTGCCAATTCAGGAGAGCGTATTTCGCTTGACGACGCATATACCCAGGCACAGGCTTACGTGACATCGCTCGGCTCAAACCTGGAGATCGCCAAGATCATGGAATTCCAGAATAACTTCTACGTGGTCGTGGTTGAAAATGAGAGCGGCCGGGGTGCCATGGAATTGGTCGTCGACCCGTACACAGGCAATGTCAGCCGTGAACGAGGCGCTGACATGATGTGGAACCTCAAATATGGCGGCATGGGGATGATGGCAGCGCAAACTGCCACCGACAATACTCTTACGCTCGACGAAGCCCGGACTGCAGCCCAGCAGGCGCTGGATGAAGCCGGTAATGATGCGATTTTGAACGACGGCGGTTACAGTTTTTACGGGTATTACACGTTTGACTATTCCATCGATGGCCAGACCGCAGGAATGATCAGCATCAACGGTTTGACCGGGCAGGCGCTCTATCACACCTGGCATGGAACATTTATCTCTGAGAAGGAGTACTTGAAATGACAAAATTTTGGAAGTGGTTCTTTATCATCCTGGGCATCCTGGCTGTCGCAGGCGCTGCCTTTTGCGTCACCCTGTTCTTCCTGCGCGGTGGAACCAACCTGGCCAGTTATGGCCCTCGTGGATCCGCCTTCCCTGGTGGGATGATGGGTCGCGGTGGCCTCTACGGCGGGATGATGTTTGGCATGGGGTTTATGCTTCTGCGTGGGTTATTGGGGCTGGCGGTGCTTGTCCTGGCCGGGTTTGGCGTGGCTTCGCTCGTGAGGCGGTCTAAAGTGGCTACCCTTCCGGCAGTGCCGGCGACAATCTGCGCCAACTGCGGAAAACCGCTCGCGGCTGACTGGAAAGCCTGCCCGCACTGCGGCGCTGTCATCAGCGCTGAAGCTGTACCTGTGGCTGAAGAACCCCAAAAGAAGACAAAGGCAAAAACCTCCTAGCGCAAAATTCAATGTTGGGCAAAAGGACACCTGTGCATACGGGTGTCCTTTTCAGTTCTTCAGGAGGGGGGTGTCGTGTTTTGAAAATTGCGTTATCATCGAAACGAATTTATAATCCCACGCAAGGGGAGATTTTTTGCAATTCAGGAGATGTTTATGTCAGACGTACGTTTGGATAAATGGGCGGACCTGATCGTGAATTACTCGATCGCCGTAAAACCCGGGGAAAGAGTGCTTCTTCGGGCTGATAAACTGGCCGAACCGCTCGTCAAAGCAGTGTACGGCAAGATCCTCGAGGCAGGAGGAAAACCCTTCATTTATATTGATATGCCATTCCAGATGGAGATGTTTTACAAGCTTGCCAACGATGAACAGCTTTCCTACGCCCCTGAACCACTTGAGTTCATCATGAGTCGCTACGAATGCATGATTCGTATTCTGGCTGCCGAGAACACCCACGCCCTGGCTAATGTGGATTCTGCCAAGGTGGTCAAGTACAGCAAGACCACCCGCCCCATGATGCAGACCTATATGGACCGCGCTGCTAAAAAGGAATTGCGCTGGTCGCTGACCGCGTACCCCACCCAGGCTTACGCCCAGGACGCGGACATGAGCCTGGATGAATATACCGAATTTGTCCTCGGCGCGGTGATGCCCGATCAGAACGACCCGATCGGTTACTGGAAGAACATTGCCGCCAGACAGGACCGAATTGTCAAATGGCTCAAGGGAAAGAAGAACGTGCATCTGGTGGGAAAGGGCACCGACCTACGCCTCAGTATTGAAGGGCGAGATTTTGTAAACTGTTGCTGCCATGAGAACGTACCCGACGGCGAGGTTTTCACCGGTCCCGTGGAAGACAGCATGGAAGGTCATGTCACTTTCTCGTATCCTTCCATCTACCAGGAACGCGAGGTGACCGGAGTGCAGCTCGATTTCGTCAAGGGCAAGGCGGTCAAGGCAACGGCAGAGAAGAACGAAGCCTTCCTTAACAAGACGCTCGATATCGATGAAGGCGGTCGTTACGTTGGTGAATTCGCCATTGGCACCAACGAGGGGATCAAGAAGTTCACCCGCGAGATCCTTTTCGATGAAAAGATCGGTGGCAGCTTTCACATCGCCCTCGGTGCCGGTTACCCAGAGACGGGAAGCAAGGCTCGTTCCGCCATTCACTGGGACATGGTCTGCGACCTGCGCGAAGGACAGATCTGGGTCGACGACCAGTTGCTCTACGAGAACGGAAAGTTCGTTATCGAATAGATCGAGAATAATTGGATAAACGTACAGGCGGTGCTGGTAAGGCACCGCCTGTTTTCTATCAGTGGAGCGATTCTATAGGCGATACATTTTCCGCAGGGCGGAAAGGAGGAGCGCCAGACCTACCAGTGAAATACCGCCCAATCCAATGCCCATTCCCAGTTTGGAGGTCAGGTCACCGCCCGTCACCGGGATGATGGCCCCTTCCTCACCGCCAGTCACCGGGATCGGCAACGGGCAGACATTGATCGTGTAGGTGAGCGACGCCGAATCTGCATCGTTGAAGTAGATGACCACCGTGTGCGTTCCCAACGGGGTGGCGACCAGATTATGCTCACCCGGAGAGACTGATTTGCCCGCGTGGTTGACGCCATCCACTGTGAAGTGGGAGATCGTGATATTGACCGAATTTGGGTTGACCACAGTCCACTGCATCAATCCTTCAGCATTGCAGAACGGATCGATTTCGATCTTTAATGGATCTTTCTCTTTTGGCTTTCTATAGGTGCAGGACCCATCATCCTCTGTTGCCGCGGGATCGTAATTGAGGGCGGTAGGATCGGTGCAACCACCGCTGGGTTCAGACGGTTTCACGCAGCCACCTTCACCATCACTGACCATGCCTTCGGGGATCTCAGTTTGGGTACCTTCGATATTGTTACAGACATCTTCTGGCGGTTTCACGCAGCCGCCTTCACCATTGCTGACCATGCCTTCGGGGATCTCAGTTTGGGTACCTTCGATATTATTGCAGACGTCTTCTGGTGGTTTCACGCAGCCGCCTTCACCATCACTGACCATGCCATCGGGGATCTCAGTTTGTAAACCTTCAATATTATTACAGACATCGGTTGGGATTACCGTGCAGACGCCGTCATGGTCGGGGTCTTCATAGCCGTCGGGTATGGTGGTTTGCGAGCCTTCGAGGTTGGTGCACAGATCAGTTGGGATTACCGTGCAGACGCCGTCATGGTCGGGGTCTTCATAGCCGTCGGGTATGGTGGTTTGCGTGCCTTCGAGGTTGGTACACAGATCAACCGGGATCGCGGTACAGACTTTGTCGGCATCGGGGTCTTCATAGCCGTCGGGTATGGTGGTTTGCGTGCCTTCCAGATTGGTGCACAGGTCAACCGGGATCGCGGTACAGACTTTGTCAGCATCGGGGTCCTCGTAGCCAGGTGGCATGGTGGATTGATTTCCGGGGATGTTCGTGCAAAGATCAACCGGGGGGATGAGTGTGCAGACCTTGTCGTGATCGGGGTCCTCATAACCGGCAGGCATGGTGGTCTGATTACCAGGGATGTTCGTGCAGAGATCAGTGATCACACAATTTTGGTATTCATCCTTATAATAATGGGGGTTATGCAAACTCACGGGAGTGGATCCAACCATGACCTGAGCCCAGGTGACATCGTATTTTCCATTAACGGTGGCATAGTAGTAATAATGCCAGACATTACCGGTCCTATTGGTGGGTGAAGGAATGGTGAAGGTTGTTTCCGCTCCTCCGTTCACTTTCACTTTGAAAGTGAGTGCGCCCGGCGTTTTTCCGCTCGGCACATTCAACAAGACAAAATGGATTTCCACTTTGTTCGAGGCGCAGCTAATGTGAGATAGATTTAATTTCATCTCTTCACAACCGGGGCACGACGCCTGAACTGCCTGCGGGGCAGTGGTCAGGAACACCCCCGCGATCAACATAGCTGCGCTGGAAATGTAAAGGATTTTGTTGATCAATTTCAATAATTTCGAAAACTTTCTTTTCATCTCTTCCTCCTTGGATTGGAAAACAAGAAAACGAATCAGATAATTACGAACTGATGGATAAATCGGCATAAAAAAACCGACCTCTATGAAGGCCGGTTTCGCAATTCGCTCCCCGCAGATTGGTTGAAATCAACCAAGCGACCAGATCATTCTGCGGATCAAAGCATCCTTATAATTAGCAAATATTAAAAAATCATTGTCAAGGAACAAAAAAACCAACCTCAATTAAGGCCGGTTTCGCAATTCGCTCCCTGATGGCTTTGGCTGACAAACACAGCCCAGCGACCAATCAAGCACATCAGATCGACGCGTCCTTGAACATACAAATATTCATTTAATTGTATTTGGCAATTTGAATCTGAGCACCGCTAAGTATTGCCCTCATAACTGGAGTATTTGCTCGGATAACATCATCATAGCACGCAAATACCGCAGAGTCTATAAAGATTTACCCAATCTTTATGCGAAATTTACGCAATCTCCATAATTGGTGGATACGTAATGAAAACTACCCCGGGATATGATTCCCGGGGCAGCTTTTGCGATGAAATTTGGGTGATTCGGTCGAATTTAGATGTGATACATCTTGCGTAGCGCCGAGAGCAGCAGCGCCAGACCAATCATCGACATACCGGCGAACGAGATACCCATTCCCAGGTTCGCGGTTTCATCGGCACCGGTCACCGGGATGATAGCCCCTTCCTCACCGCCAGTTACAGGAATCGGCAGCGGGCAGACATTGATCGTGTAGGTCAACGAAGCCGTATCTGTCTCGTTGAAGTAGATGACCACAGTGTGCGTGCCCAACGGGGTGGCGACCAGATTATGCTCACCCGGAGAGACTGATTTGCCCGCGTGGTTGACGCCATCTACCGTGAAGTGGGTCATGGTAATATTCACGTCATTGGGGTTAATCACAGTCCACTGCATCAATCCTTCAGCATTGCAGAACGGATCGATCTCAACCTTCAACGGTTTCTTCGGGTTGGCTTTTTTATAGGTGCAGGATCCATCATCCTCTGTTGCCGCGGGATCGTAATTGAGGGCGGTAGGATCGGTGCAACCACCGCTGGGTTCTGAGGGTTTCACGCAGCCGCCTTCACCATCACTGACCATGCCTTCGGGGATCTCAGTTTGGGTACCTTCGATATTATTGCAGACGTCTTCTGGCGGTTTCACGCAGCCGCCTTCGCCATCACTGACCATGCCTTCGGGGATCTCAGTTTGTACACCTTCAATATTATTACAGACATCGGTTGGGATTACCGTGCAGACGCCATCATGGTCGGGGTCTTCATAGCCTTGGGGCATGGTGGATTGCGTGCCTTCGAGGTTGGTGCACAGATCAGTTGGGATTACCGTGCAGACGCCGTCATGGTCAGGGTCTTCATAGCCTTGGGGCATTGTGGTCTGCGTGCCTTCGAGGTTGGTGCACAAATCAGTTGGGATTACCGTGCAGACGCCGTCATGGTCAGGGTCTTCATACCCGGCGGGCATTGTGGTCTGTGTGCCAGCGATGTTGGTGCACAGATCGACTGGGATCAGAGTACAGTTGCCATCATGATCTGGATCCTCATAACCGGTATCGCAGACACAAGCTCCGTGTCTGCCAGCGGCTTCATCCCAATGGCTGTTTACCGGGCATTTAAGGACACAGGTTTTTGAGGAATTATCCCATTCGTAGCCAGTCGCGCAATCTACCGAGAAGTTATCGTTCTTGGTCACACCGCCGAATTTGGCCTGGTAAGTCTGGTTGACTTCGGAGTTGGTAAATACGAAAGCCAGGAAACAACCATTTCCATCGGGTTCTACTGTGATGGGATTACCACCATAAATGCCATTCTCCAGGTCGCTGCCTACCAGAACCGGATGACCGGCACCGGTGGCATTGATCTGCCAATCTGTCTCCAAACCAGGAGTGAAATTCTTGTAATTGATGTAAATCGCTTCTCCTACCTTATAGTGGTTAACATCCTGAGACTCGTTACCGCAATCACCTTTGGTGGTCCAGATGGCGCCGGCGCCTCCCGGAGGGCCGCCGGGAGCAGCACTCGCGGCCGTCGGTGCCATGGTCAGGAACGCACCGGCGATCAGCATCGCCGCGCTGCCGATATAGAGCACGCGGTTCAGCAAACCAATGAACTTCCTGTATTTTTTACTCATCTCTTCCTCCTCTAAAAAACCGAATAATGCAGCCAATTTCTACGTTCAACTTGCAAACCAGGGGTTGGTCGATGTCGCTTTGAAAATAAAAACCGGCCTTAAACAAAGGCCGGTTTCGCTATTCGCTCCCCGAAAGGCTGGCTTTACTTCTCTCTTCTACTGATTAAGCCCAGCGACCATTAAAAGTGCCTTCGGATCAACGCATCCTTTTGAACGAGACTCATTCGCCGGCAAGAAAAATAAAAAAACCGGCCTGATTACAAGGCCGGTTTCGCAATTCGCTCCCCGATGGCCTGGCTTTAACAAGCCCTGCGACCAATCTTCATCCATCGGATCAAAGCATCCTTTTCGAGTCTATCTACTCAATTGTCAAAGAACAAAAAACCGACCTAAATACCAGGCCGGTTTCGCTATTTGCTCCTCGAAGGTTTGGCTGGAATCCCCAGCCCAGCGACCAATAAAACCCTTCGTCTCAAAGCATCCCTGTCAACTCACTACAAATATGCAATCGGTTTCCAAGCGATAAAGACAAGATCGTTCAACGATGATTAATGAAAGCGTTATCGATTGTTTTTTCTTCTTTCGATGACTAAATGATAGCACGCTTCTGAAGGGTTGTCTACACATGCAAAAATTCTTTTACGATAATTTTATGTAAAGAATTCTGACATGAAAAGCCAAAAACCCCCTGAGCACTAGCTCAGGGGGTTGGTATTTGGTGAAAGGATGTTTATAGATGGAAGATCTTGCGCAGGCTGGAAAGGATCAATCCCAAACCCGCCAGTGAGAGACCACCCATGAAGAAGCCGTTGCTCAGATTGCTGTTCAGGTTGGCTCCGGTAACCGGGATGATGGCGGTATCTCCGCCAGTGACGGGGATCGGCAGAGGGCAGACATCGATGGTATAGGTGAGTTTTCCCGTCTGGGCTTCACCATACGAGATAGTGACCGTGTGGGTTCCGATAGGCGTGGTAGTCAGGTTCATTTCTCCCGGGTGCACAGAGAAACCACCCTGAGCAGGACCACCGTCCACGCTGAACGAGTAAAGGGTGATATTGACGTTGTTGGGATTCTCAACCGTCCATTGCATCAGGCCGTCAACGGTGCAGAAGGGATCAATTGCGAGCACCAGCGGCTTGAGGTTGTTTTTATGTGGGGGAGTGGTTGGAGTGACCTCGCCTTCAGGAGTCGAAGATGGATCTTCGTTGGTCACGTCTGTGGGGGTGGGGGACGGTTCGTTGTTTCCGACTTCTGTAGCTGTTGGCACCTGTGTATTGGTGGGTTCAACCACGTCAGTAGCAGTCGGTTCAAGAGTATCGGTAGGGACCGCAGTATTGGAGGGTTTGGAGGTTTCAGTGGGTACCGGTGTATCTGTTGGCGCAAGGGTTTTCGTCGCGGTTGGAACAAAGGTATTTGTGGCTGTTGGAATGAGCGTATTTGTTGCGGTAGGGACAGCGGTTTTGGTGGCGGTTGGGGAGGTATAGCTGTTTACCTGGTAATTGTCATTTTTCGGTCCGAAATCTACTGAGTATTCGTGGCCACCTTCAGATGGTTGGATCGTATGAGCATCGAAACACCCCGCGCCTGAAACGCCAACCAGATACGATCCGCTGGCGACAATGGGTTTGGGATTGCCGCTGATCTGCTGGATCTTCCATGAATAGGTTCCGGGATTAAAGCCGCTAAAGTTAATATAGACATGATTGCCAACGTTGAAGTGGTTAACGTTCTGATTGGATGTCCCACAATCGCCATTCGTGGTCCAGATGGCGCCGGGGTTGGCGGTGGCCTGTACCGCGGAGGGTGACAGTGAGAGGAAGAGCGCGGCAACCATCATGGCTGCGCTACCGATGTACATCACTCGGTTGACGAAGCGGGCGAATTTTGAAAATTTTCTGGTCATTCTATCTCCTTATCGCTAATAAGACCAATAAAAAAACCGACCAAAATAGAGGCCGGTTTCGCAATTCGCTCCTCGAAGAGTTGGCTACCAATAAGTGGAAAGCCCAGCGACCAAACAATTCAACTCTTCGGATCAACGCATCCTGGTGAAAGAATCTTTGTCGGTTGGAAAAGAACAAGAATAACAATCAACTGGCCGGTTTCGCCATTGGGTTACCGAAAGGCGGCGTTCTTGCTGCCGGGCGACCAATTCTCCATCGGACCATCACGTCCTGATAAAAATGAAATCCTACTGACAGATGCTTCTGAGTATCTTCAAAAGCATCTTGCTTTCACAAATATAATAACACATATTATGACAAATAGTGTCATAATTATCTAAAATTGACATAAAATTTTATATCTTCAGGAGGGTTTTTCGAACTTCCAGATCAGTATTTTGCCTTCATACGAACTGCCAGCAAGGTATTGTCCATCTGGAGAAAAGACGAAATCAAGCACGGCATTGGCATCGCGGTTTTCCATGGTCTGCAATTTGGTCCAGTTGGAAGTATCCCACACTGTGATCGTGCCTCTGTCTTTGGGGTAGGGGGGATCGTTGGTGGTACTCACATACAGGCGGGTACCGTCTGGAGATAGCGCGATCGCTGGTAGTTTGCTGTCGGTCACATAGAGAAAAGAGTGTTCAATTACATAGAATGTTCCCGATTGATCCCAGGTGGATGTATCCAGTGTGACAATTTTCATCTCAAAAGTATTCGCGATGAGCAGGGTTTTTCCGTCAGGCGTGAAGGCCATGCCGGCGATGCCGCCCCATTCAGCCTCGCGGTAAAGCCGCATGGTTCCGAGGGTATCCGTACGCAGGATTAAAAGTGTTCCGCACAGCGTCGATCCGGCTATGTAGTTCCCGTCAGGGGAAAAAACCAGATTTTGGATAGCACAATCGATGTTGTAACGGGCAATCATGCGATCTTTCGTGATCACGTTCCAGAGTACGATATTCGAGAGCGCGTCGCCAACCGCCAGCACCGTGCCGTCAGGCGAAAAGGCGAGGCTGGTGGCCATATTGCTGTTCAATTCACTGATTGTTTCATAGGTATCGGTAGAGATTAATCGCACCGGGGTGGTTCCCACAGCCAGCAAGGAACCGGAAGGTGAAAATTTTAAATCTTCGATGGGGTATTTATCAGAAAATTTTATCGAACGGATCTTTTTACGGGTCTTCACATCCCACAGGGTGATCGATCCGTCTTCTGCTCCGGCGACAAGCGTTTTACTGTCAGGGCTAAAAGCCATCGCGTTCACTGGCGCGGATGGATTCTTGATTGTTGACCGCGAGATCCCTGTAAAAAGAGAACAAGACGCGCACATCAGGGCTACGGCGATCAAGACAAGAAGTGAAACCTCACGTTTCATCCAACCCTCCCCTGATTGTTTTACCACTTAATTTTACCGAAGATTGCTCTCCTTAACCAACCTGGGGACAATAGATTCCCAACCAACGGCCATAAAGTGGAATCCGGCGATACCTGGCAGCTTCTTGATGCGTTCGATGATTTCCAGTGTCATCTGGATGGATTCTTCCTTGGGGTCGGCGGCGGCTTCGAGACGTTTAAAGGCGGATTGGGGTACGCGGATGCCCGGTACTTCAGACATGGCCTGGAGAGCCTTGAGGCTGCGCACCGGGGTGACGCCGGCCATCAGATAGACCCGCTTCAGCACGCCACGTTTTTCGAGAGCTTCGAGGTATTGCTCGAAACCGTCGACGTCGAAGATTACCTGGGTTTGCAGGAACTGCGCGCCAGCGTTGACCTTCTTCTCTTCGCGCATTGCCTGGATGGCTGGCTTGGAAGCGTAGGGCGACCCTGCCGCGCCGATAAAGGCTTGCGGGGCGCATTTGACCTCGCGGCAATCGAGGAAATGACCCTCGTCGCGCATGCGCCGCAGCAGCCAGATCATCTGAATGCTGTCGAGGTCCCAGATATCCTTGCGGGAATGTGGCGCAGGGCCAAGGCGGGGATGGTCGCCGGTGAGGCAGAGCACGTTGCGGATGCCCAGCGCGGAGGCGCCGAGAACTTCCGCCTGGAAGCCGGTACGGGTGCGGTCGCGCCCGGCGATCTGCAGGACGGGTTCAAGTCCCTGCTGCAAGGCGATCTGTGAACAGGCTAGAGAGGACATTCTCGCGGTAGCCGATGGGTTGTCGGTGAAATTGGCGGCGTCGACGAGGTCTTTGAGCATTTCCACTTTCTTGATCACGTCGTCAGCGTTGCTTGAAAGGGGAGGGGCGATCTCAGCGGTGACGGCCAGACGTTTTCCCTCTGTGAGGACGCGTTCCAGGGTTGAGACGGGATCGTGCGCCGGGGCGGGGTGCGGCAGGGCGTCGCCTCCCCACCAGGAGGGTTGGCGAACTTCGTAGAAGAAAAGATCCCATGCCCGCTTGACTTTTTCCTTGCCGGACCATAGGATCGGCCAGACGGTTTTCAGACCGCCGATCTCACGGTAGTGGATCTCGAGATCCTTCAATGCGGAGGTACCGGTCTTGTCCCAATCGAGTGGGGGCAGCACCTCCATCAATTTATCCAACCGGCCCATTCGTTCGGCACGGTCGTAGATGCGGTACCAGATGCACGGACGGGTCTCATCCACGTAGCAGTGCTCCGGGGTGGAGCCGCCGCAGGGACCGTTACGCAAGCCTTTTGGGCATTCCATGGGGCAGATAAAAGCTGTTTCCTGAAGCAGGCAGTTGCCGCACATGCGGCAGCCAAAGGTGACGCCTTTGAACCAGCGTTCAAAACCGGTGCCGATCCTCGCGCCGAAGGATAGTTTTTTAAATGGAAGATATGCGTTTTGCCAGCGACGGCCGGGGGTGAATCCAGGCATGAGTTGCTCCAAGGAATAAGGTGGGTCAATTATAGCGCAGAAAATAGGTCAACTTAATTATTTGAATAGTTTTCCACGAATTACATGGATTTCACTAATAATTTGTGTAATTACAGTAATTCGTGGATTAATCCATTCGGTTTTATTTGCCAAAATTAGCGATATTCGCGGTTAACCTTTTCCAGCCTTCGATCTCCGGATATCGTGTAAAATCGAAGTATGAGTCCGCAGTCAGATCAGCCAAATATCGCCATTCAACCCCTGCTGCCGGGAGAGTTGGCACGCCAGGTGGGGGAGCAGGCCAACCAGGCAGCGGCACGTTCGCGCTTTGCTGATTACCGCACACGCCGCGCTGCCCAGACATTGCGACGACAGGACGCCGATCTGCTACTTTTCCGTGAATTCCTCGAGAAGGTGAAGGTGCACACAGGGGACCTCTCGCACGACCCCGGCGCCTGGCGCGTGGTCACCTGGGGATTGGTGGAAGCTTTCATCAAGTGGCAGCTCAAGTCAGGGTACGCCATCCCCACCATCAATGTTCACCTTTCATCCATTAAAACCTACGCGCGTCTGGCCATGCAGGCCGGCACGGTGACCCCGCAGGAGTACGCGCTCATCCGCGCTGTGCAGGGCTACACCTACCGCGAGCAGGCACGCATAGACCAGCGCCGACCGGTAAAGCGCATTGGACTGAAGAAAGAGGAACCCATCAAGCTCACCCCCGAAGAAGCAGCCGCGCTCAAGCAGCAACCCAATACTCCACAGGGGCGGCGCGACACCCTGTTGATGTGTTTGCTGTTGGATCACGGCTTGCGCGTGGGGGAGGTGGCTGCCATCGCCACCCGGGACATTGATCTGAGTGAATCGATTTTGCGCTTCTATCGTCCCAAGGTCAGCAAGGAGCAAGTGCACCGCCTGAGTGAAGATACCCGCATGGCAGTACAGGCCTGCGTGAACGCCCACGAGTTGGACACGAACGGATTGCTCCTGCGCCGCTCCAAGAAGAACGAGGAGCTGGGGGAAGCCGGCATGAGCGAACGCGCCATCACCGGACGGGTGCGGTACCTGGGAGAGAAACTGGGTATCGCGGGGCTTTCAGCGCACGACTGCCGTCACTTCTGGGCTACCTCGGCGGCGCGCCACGGCACCGATCCCTTCGCGCTGCAGGAAGCAGGTGGGTGGTCCTCACTGGCCATGCCGCGCCGGTATATCGAAGATAACAAGATCGCCAATGATGGTGTAAAGCTAGAATAGAGATTTTGTGTAATCCGTCATAGCGTCGAAATTGATCTAGAAGCGAAGTCCTTTGCAAAGATTAAGAGCGTGATAGAATCATACACAATATCTCTGAAATGAAAGAACGGAACCATTGCTTCGTTAGAACAGGCAAAATTTTGTCTTTGCCGGCATTTTAGACTCGATTTTCAATACCCAACGGGAGGGAAAGCATGACTGGAAATCAGATGTTCTGTCCGGTTTGTGGAAAGCCTTCGGAGGCTGGCGCGCGGTTTTGCATGAGCTGTGGAGCGCAATTACCGCTCCCTGCAACCTTAGGGGGTGTGCAAATCCCTTTCGCAGCAACTCCGATGGGTGTGGTTTCATTGAGCTGCAATATTTGCGGGAATATTTTAAATATTGCTGCCGATGCTCAGCAGGTGCGCTGCCCTGCCTGCGGCAGCTTCTACCAGGTAGGTCGCAGCGAAAGCGCTGTGTATCTACAGCCTGTGGGAATGGGAGCTCAAAATGGCTATTCTTCACAGCCACCGATTGCCAGTTTCTCTACACCGCAAATACCAGACATGGGCAAGGAAATTGAGGTCACCCAGCAGTATCTGGCAGAATTGGAAAGGTGGAATATCTTCAAGAACGAAGTGAAGATCGTCAAGAAATGGAAAGGCAAGGAGTATGCGCGGGAATACAACCTACGTCAAATCACGCGCAGATTGCCCTGCCTGGCGTTGATGATTCCGGGGGCAATACTGTTCATCCGAGACTCTTCGTCACAAACGAGTATCATGGTTTTGTTCATATCTCTCATCGTGGTTGATTTTTGTATTATTCTGTTAAATTCGCATGGTGTAAAGAAAGAGATCGAAAAGCAGCGTGCGATTCTGGCTCAATTGGCGGGTTCAAAATAAACCCGACGAATAGCTTATAGAAAATTTCTTGAACAGGATAGGGTGAATTGCTATAATGCAATAACACCAAAATTGGAGTGAACAAATGGCCGGGAATCAGAAATATTGTCCATCCTGTGGAACCCCCAATCCAGCGGAAGTGGTTTTTTGTTTCTCTTGCGGAAAGAAATTTCCCATTCTTGAAAGTCAACAACCAGTGATCAATCCTGCGGCAGTGAATTCGTCAGTACAACCAATTTCTGGAATGCCGCCAATTCCCCAGCCGGCGCAGTCTGATTTCATCACGCTTTCGTGCCCCAATTGCGGTGGCAGGCTTCAGATCACTTCTGACCTGAACCGTTTTGCCTGCCAGTATTGCGGCCATGAACACATCGTGCGCCGCGATGGCGGGATTATCTCGCTTGAACCAGTCATGCAGATGATGGGGCAGATCAATACCAACCTTAATACGGTTGGAGCGGGGGTATATCGTCTTTCGGGCAACGCCGAACGGCAGGCATCCGAGGCAGCCATCCTCAGGTTGAAGGAAGAAATTGCCGCCGCGAACAAGAAGATCGTAGAGGACCGAAAAAACACGAGTTCGATGTGGTGGCTGGTCCCCGGTTTTGCGGGTGCGGGCTTGCTCATCAATTTTATATTTAGTTTTATGCCCGATGTTGGCTACAATTTGGGCATTTTGTTTGGTTTTATTAAATGGACTTTTATCATTGGCACGGGGTTGATCTTTATCGCGGCGATCAGTACGAGCAGCTTCTATAAGAAAGACATTGCCAAGCAGATCGAGAGCATTCGTCAAAAAGAGATCGAGTTGAATCAGCATTACCAGGTTGTTTCTAACAACCCCTGGAAAAACTAACCATCAGGAGTGGAGAAGATTCAATGGCTGCTAACCAAAAGTATTGTCCCGCGTGTGGAACCCCCAACCTGATGGAAAGCGTCTTTTGCGTCAGCTGTGGCAACAAGTTTCCGGTTATGGCGACAACTCAGAGTGCTTCACCTGCCATGCCGCCGCAGCCTCAGCAGCCCCAGGTGAGCCGTGGTGACTTCATTACCCTTTCATGCCCCAATTGCGGTGGGAAACTACAAATCACCCCGGATATCGAACGGTTTGCCTGTCAATTTTGCGGTTACGAACACATCGTGCGCCGTAATGGTGGCACGGTTTCGCTTGAGCCGGTGATGCGGATGATGGGGCAGATCAATAACGGGATCAACTACGTCGGCAGCGGAATGAACCGACTCAGCTTTAACACTGAGAAGCAGGCATCCGAGGTGACCATGAAACGATTAAAAGGGGAGATTGCCGAGTTGCAGGCGGAACTGGCTAATTGTAAACAGGGAAGCGACAACGTGTTGGTGACAGGTGGTATTTTCCTTTCGATTGCAGGAGCGGCCGTTCTCTGTGGTTTCATGGGGTTGTACCGGGTGGGCATTGGATTCCTGGTTGCTGCCATTTGTGTCCCCATTGGAATCATCATCATGGCTTCGAGCAAAAACACGAATGCCAAAAAGAAGAACGAGATCAATCAGCAAATCGAGCAAAAAGAAGCGGAACTGAGGCAGCATAACGAATTCGTCAACCGGTTTGGTTGATCTGGTACCTCTCTGGCGGTGGTTACATTCTGCGTTTTCTATGCGACTAAAAAGATCGTCAATCCGGTGCAAGGAATGGATTGACGATTTTTATTCCTTCGATCTCTCGATCTTGGTTCAAGTCTTCGGAGTAGACCACTTTGCATCCGCAGACACGTGCGGATTGGATGATCATTGCGTCCCAATGACTAAGTTTGTACTGTTGTTGGATTTCAATAGCAGAAAACACATCGTCACGCCCCGGGGAATGGATTTTCCAATTTGAAAGGTCAAGCAAAATCGCCAGTGATTGATCAACTGTCATGGGCCATTTGATCTTTTGTGTGACTGTGACATGGAATTCTTGCATCACCTGTATATTGCTGCATCCAGTCTTGTTCAATTGCAATCCATTAATCAAGTCACACGCCAATTCATGTTTTTTCAAAGTGGAAATGTCATACGCGTAAACCAGAATATTCGTATCGATGAAACTCAAGGTTTTATCAACGCTCATGCAGGTCATCTCTCGAATATGTCCCCTGTTCATATCCCAGGTTGTAACCCTTTTGCATCTCCTTCACCATATGCTCCATGGCCCTGCGATACTCTGAGTCTTCGGTAATAATATTCTCAAGGTAACTGTTTAGCAGACCCGAAAGAGATGTGTTGCGCTCTATGGCGATATGTTTTGCCGCTTTCAGTAGATCTTTTCGGATCGATAGTGTTACATTTTGAGTTTCCATTTTGTCTCCACGTGTTTAAGTGGAGCACGTATTCACGTGAAATCAAGCAGTCCTACCTGCTGCCGGCAGCGGGTATAATAAGCACATCACAACCAAAGGATCTGGCTTGTTCAAGAAAATCAGTGAATTTTTCAAACGCATGGACTGGATCGACTGGCTGCTGGCCATCGGTTTTACCGGTGCGTTCACCTGGGTGGGCGTCTCGATCATCGATTACCCCTATTGGCTGGTTTTCCCTGTGTTCGCCATCGTGCTCATCGTCCTGGCCAAGAATCGCCGCGACCGTGTGCGCGATGATGATATTGATAAGCCTCAATCTTAAGAATCATAAACCACTAAAAACACGAAATCTACGAAAAGGGCGTTCTTAATGACTCTTATTCGTGCCTTTCGTGGTAACTAGTCATTTTCCGCGAATGTCTCGAATGGTTGCGAATTACACGAATAAGAATTAGTAAAATTAGTTCAAATTCGCGTAATTAGCGGTTAATTCCTGTAGAATTCAAAGACAGATAATCTGAATATCCGCCGGGGTGGCTGACAATGCGGCCGTTTTCGATGGTAACGATACGGTCAACGACCTGGTCGAGGAAGTAGCGGTCGTGCGAGATGATCAGCGCTGTGCCCTCGAAGGCTGCCAGCGTGTCTTCAAGCACCTCCGCCGAGGCGATATCCAGGTTGTTGGTCGGTTCGTCCAGAAGCAGGAAGTTGGCTTTCGAGAGCACCAGCAGCGCCAATTGCATGCGGCTGCGTTCCCCGCCCGAAAGATCGCGGATCTTTTGCCCTGTTTGCCTGTAACTGAAAAGAAACTTGCCCAGAAAAGCTACAGCCGCGCTCTCGCCCATGTTGCCGGTCTGCTGCACGCAATAAAGCAGCGTCTGCTCCGGGTCGAGGGTCTCGTGCTCCTGTGCGTAGTATCCGCTGACGATGCTGGGTCCGATAACGACGTCACCGCTGTCAGGGGTGAGGCTGCCGAGCGCCAGCTTGAGCAGTACCGACTTGCCCTGCCCATTAGCACCGATCACGCCCACCCGCTCGCCGTGATAGAGGATGAGATCGGCATCCTTGAGGAGCACCCGGTGACCGAATGCCTTGCTGACTTTCTTGAACTCGAGCACCTTGTTCGAGCCGCGCCAGCCGCTGAGCTTTAATTCCATGCGCCGACGTTCCCCGGCGGGGCGTTCCACGCGGTCCATCTTGTCCAACCGGTTCTGGATGGCTTTGGCGCGCTTGGCGAACTTTTCGCTATCGTAGGTCTTGGCCCAGATAGCGTAACGCTTGATGGCGTTTTCGATGCGAGCGATCTGGCGCTGCTGTACGTGATACAGCTCGTTCTGGCGCGCCAGGCGCTCTTCCTTGTCGAGCATGTACGCTGAATAATCGCCGCTGAACATAGTCAGCCGGCCGTCTTCCAATTCGGCGATGTGAGTCACCACCGCGTCCAGCAGGTAACGGTCGTGCGAAACGATCACCACCGCGCCTGGGTAGGTCTGGATGAGCGATTCCAAATAGGTCTTGGCATTGAGGTCAAGGTGGTTGTCGGGTTCGTCGAGCAAAAGCACTGAAGGCTGCGCCAGCAGCAAGCGGGCCAACCCAACCAGCTTCTTCTGTCCGCCGCTCAGATTCGCCAGCGGTTTGTCGAGGTCTTCCTCGGGGAGGCCCAATCCGGTGAGCAGGCTTTGCACTCGCCGCGGATACTGGTCTCCTCCCAGAGACTGGTATTCTTCGAGCAACTTCTGCTGCCTTTCCAGTGCCACAGACAGTTTCTTATCGTTGTTATACACGAATGGGTCAGCCAGGTCAGCTTCCACCCCAACCAGACTGGTTCTGACTTCCGCCATGCGTTGGCTGCCCTCGAGTGCCAGCTCCCGGGCGGTACGTCGCAAGTCGAACTCGGGTTCCTGCGGCAGGTAGCCCACCTCCACGCCACGGGCGCGGACGACACTACCGCCCGCCTCAGGCGCGTATTCGCCGCTTATCAGCTTGAAGAGTGAAGACTTCCCGGCACCATTGGGTCCGATGAGGCCGATGCGCTGATCGTGCTGTACCTCAAAATTGAGATCAGTGAAAATGGTGTGTGCCCCTAGCACGAGCGTGGTGTGGTTGACAGAGAGTGAGATCATGACCAAATTATTGTATTCTAAAAAAATAAATGAGAGAGTATTTTTAATTTTTGTTTCTCGATGACCTGAATGACAACCAACTCCCCGGAATTTCATCAATGTCCCAGACAATTTCCGTTGGTGCGAAAGTGGATATAATTATTTACAAATCCAGTTTCGACAGGGTGGATTAAATTCACTGAAATGGATAGGTAAACCCATGAATCTGAAACAAACTAATATTGTTTACCAGAAAATTCACATCATCTTCGTAACTCTCTTGATTCTTTGCCTGCTAACCTCCTGCGTGGTGAATACGGATCAGGAAACCGGAAATCAAGCAAGTTCCGTTACTGTTGCTGAATCTACCAAGACAGATTCCGTTCCCGCTGTGACGTTGACGCCAACAATCACTCCCACTCTGGCACTGCCGGTCGCGGCAGGTACACCAATGCCAACTCCTTCCACAGCTATTACGCCCGAGAACGCGAATCTATTACAAAAATTGGCCATTTGGGGGGGAGGTAAAATTAACCAGGTAGTGTATTCGTCAGATGGTACCAGTTTTGCCTATGCCGGCTCACTTGGAATCCACATTTACGACGCGCGGACAAGCGTTGAAAGGCTTTTTATTGCAACAAGCAGCGAGGTGAAGACTATTGCATTTTCGGCAGATGGGAGATTGCTCGCTTCGGGACAATCGGAGAATAGAATCGATATCTGGCTGGTATCGGACGGAACGCTGCTAACTGAATTGACGGGCGACAATTTTTTCGAGGCTCAAGCGCGACAAGAATACGGCATAACAGAGCATATCACCACCCTGGCTTTCTCACCCGACGGCAAATTTTTGGTTTCAGCCAACGATTTTTCAATGGTTGACGTCTGGCAATTATCCGATTGGCAAAAAGTAAAAACGCTTACTGAGATGCGAAGCCGGGCATCAAGTCTTGAATTTACCCCCAATGGGGCATATTTGGTGGGGACGAGCTCGATCAACAGCTGTCTTTTTGTTTGGAGCACGAAGGACTGGAGTCTCACCCAACAAATCTCTCTAAACCCAAACTTGGGTAAAGACGACAGTGACAAAACAGACGTCTGGTCCGCTGCCCTCTCGCCGAATGGGTCAAGTATCGCGGTAGGTTTGATGGATGGTACGATCCAAATCTGGGGTATTTCTGATGGTGTGAAGAAGCGGGAGTTTTCCAGCGATTCAGGAAGACCCTTTGGATTGACTTATTCACCGGACGGGAAGACGCTTGCAGCTTCGGCTGGATCAGATGTGAATCTTTGGGATGCCAATACCGGCAATCTGATCAAGAAGATCGGTGGTCAACATAAAAGCGAGGTCATCAGCCTGGCTTTCGCCCCGCTGGGCTCAACCCTTATTACTGCTTCTCGTGAGGATGGATGTGTCTACCTTTGGGACCTGTCCACTTATAAAGCCACAGCAATCCAAAAAGGGCATTCTCTTCCGATCAGCGCAATAGCTTTGTCGCCGGATGGAACCAAGTTGGCAACCAGTTATTCGTACTTGTCTCGTGAATTCACGGTTTGGAATCTTAAAGATGGCAGTATTTGGCACACGTATACCAACCACACGTCGGGGGTCTTGGGACTGGCTTATTCTCCAGATGGGAGTCTATTGGCAACCGCTTCCATGGATAAATCCACAATGGTTCTCGATACAACGAATAACACATTTCCTTTGACCCTTCAGGCACAAAGCAACTATGATCGATCTGTTGCCTTCTCACCAGACGGTTCCATGATCGCCACTGGGGGGTGGGACAATCCGGGTTTGGTCAACTTATGGCAGGTTTCGGATGGAAAACTGCTCAAGAATCTCCCAGGTCAAAATGGAGGGGTTACCTCTGTGGTCTTTTCACCGGATGGAAAATTCCTGGCATCAGGATCGACAGATAATCTAATCCTGGTGTGGAATGTTCCCAGCGGTCAGCCTGCATATTCGTTCAACGCTGAAATTGAGCGGGTAAATGGTCTGACTTATTCACCGGATGGTAGTTTACTGGCTGCCGCGTCCCGGCAGGTGGTGCTTTATGATATGAAAAGTGGCAAATACAGCATCTCACTCGCTGGAACCTCAGCATTTTATTCCAGTGTCGCTTTCTCTCCAGATGGACAAATACTGGCGGCTGGCGGTACGAACGGGAACATCGACCTGTGGCGCGTTTCAGATTGGAGTCTGATCGCCACGCTTACTGGACATCACAACACAGACGACTGGATCGGTTTCAACGGTGTGGCTTTTACCCAGGATGGCAGTTTATTGGTGTCAGCAGGAGAAGATGCCACTGTTCAGATCTGGGGAATCGCGAAATAGATGCTGGATTGACTGGTTAAAATTTGAATATTAACCCTGTTGGTTATCCCTCTATCAATACCACGGTATTGAAATGCATCCTTGCCCGGCTTACCGGACGACGGCGTTCTTTACACGATGACGCCGTGCGTCTGAGCGCGCAGCTTCGACCGCCCATTCGTTACGAAGGGTTGGAACACATTCGGCTCCAAAAACCCTATGTGGTTATGGTCAATCATTATGCGCGCCCCGGATTTTCCACGCCGTGGATCGCGCTCGGTATTTCCGCAGTGCTTCCCGCTGAAGTTACCTGGATCATGTCCAACGAATGGCTTTTCGAAGGCAATCCCTTTGCGTTTGTGTTGCGTCCTCTGATGCGCTTTGTGCTGCGCTCCATCACCCTGGCATATGGACTGGTGCCCATGCCCACCATGGTTCAGGGCTATTCCACCCCACAAGAGCGGATGATTGGTGTAAGAGAAGCCATCGAGCGGGTACGCGAGGATCCGAACTGTATCCTGGGTATCACCCCCGAGGGTATGGACTCACCGAACGGCAAGTTGATGCTACCGCCAACAGGGGTAGGGCGCTTTATGCTGCACCTTTCAGAGATGGGGTTGCCCATACTCCCAGCCGCGGTTTTTGAGGCGGACGGCTGTTTACACGTCCACTTTGGCGAGCCATCTCACCTTGAAGTTGCAGGAGGGTTGTCATCATTGGCGACAGATCTGGCTGCCCGGGAATGGATCATGCAAAGGATAGCCTATCTTGGGAAAAACTGTTAATTGATATTTACCTTTGTCGTCTATATAATAATTGTAGCGATTTTAGAAAGGAGAGATATATGGGAAGAAGATTTCTGCACTTATTTGTGATGATTTGCTTTGTAGTTGTCCTTATCGCTTCGACGAAGAGTGTACAGGCGGCTGGGGCAAACTTGGTAAAACCAGCCGCAGAAAGTGATCATTGGAATGCTGGCACTGAGATCACGGTTGATCTTTCACTCTATCCTGCGCCTCCCAGCTGGCAGCAATTTGGCAAGGCTGTGATAATCGAAGAACCTGTCAAATTATGCCATCCTTTCGACAAAGGGCGTTATGGATGGACAGGAAGTATTTATCAACTGATCAGTGATCATTGGGTTAAATTAACAACAGAAGTAGGTTGGATTCCCAATGAGGAGGGAAAATATACCGCTTGCGCGAATGTAACTGCTCCAGGAACCTATGCCCTTTTCGCTTTTTACACCAAGCCTGATGAAGTAGACAATTGCAGCAAGATCACCGCGGATTGGTATATGAATTACTTTGACGCGGCTGATTATCCAGAACTTTATCCCGAACTTGAAGGGTATTACCTGGACGCATACGTTCCGAATATTCCTGTGGGCACCAGTGTGACTTACACGATTTTAAAGTCAGATGATCACTTATTAGCGGACATGTCCGGAACTACGAATGCCTACCTTTATGAGGGCGAATATATGTGGGCTGATTTTGTTGAGAGCAGTCCGATCCAATGGAAAGGTGGCTTTACGATCACTGTAAAACTCACAGCGGCTGGATGCAGCAAGACAGTAACGTTTTCCATCTTCTGAGTGATTAGTCAAAATTAGACCAACATCCAACCGTACGGTTGGATGTTGGTTATGCTATTTATCTGCCATGGCGGGCATTTCCTCTTCCTTGCCCACCTTGAGTGGTGCCTGAAGAGATGGCAGTTTGGAAAGTAACAGAGTCCAGGTACTGCGGGACGTAAGCAGCTCCGGTCTGTGATTCGTATTCATTCACGAAAGCTTTTAAATGATTATTTGATCCGTTGAGCAGGTTGGTGTAGACCTGAGCTAGTGATGTGTTTGTTGTTGCCACAATGTAACTTTGCAGATCGCGGATATCAATCTCTTCAATGGTGCCACCGACCAGCAGGGCATCTGCTAATGATTGGCTGCCTTTCGCGGTCAATTCTATGTAAAGGGCCTGCAAGTTGCTATTGCTGAACACTCCCGATTCTGAAGATAAGGGGCTGGTTAGTCCGTGGTTCTCAATGATGGAAAGCAGCGCGTCCATATGTGATTGTTCACTGTTGGCGATATTCGAGAACGCTGCCAGACTATATCTCGAGGCTAGATACTGGTAAACATCACGAGCCAGTTTTTCTTCTTCCACCATGAACATTAGACCAGCTGTTTCACTATCAGACAGAGCGGTCGAATCGGCATTGGCTGAATTGTTTAAACACAGGTTGCCATAACAGGATCCACCAACGCCTTTGCCGGAATTTCCATTACCGCCACCATACGCAAATACGGTTGAAATCGTCCCAGCCAAGAGCCCGAGTACCAAAATTCCACTTGCAAACATCATTGTAATTTTCTTTTTCATTTTTTTCTCCAATTCTTACCTTTAAGGTATTGTTTTTATTAGGATAAGTGAAAGAAATGAAGAACTTATGAAGATTTATTACCAATTTTAAGAAAACAGTGGATTTGCGCTCATTCACAGCCACATTCATACGTGATAGCATTCATTAGAATTTATCCTTTTCAAAATTGCCAAGGAGTTTACATGATAGCTTCACATCGGTACGTAAAAATACTTTCTCTGCTGGTCATCACAACGCTATTACTCAGTGCCTGCAATACCGGCAGCTCAGCAGGGGGCACCCAGGCTCCGGATTCAAGTTCCTCCACTGATGCGCCTGTTATCGCTGCTCCCGCCTGCCCATACGGCAAATGGCAGGTGAACAATTTTGATTCCTATATGCAATCGGTGATGAGCAATATCAACAACATGCAGACTGAGGCCACGGTGACCAATACTGGAACCTCTGGAACGGCTTACATTACCTTCAACGAAGATGGCAGTGGGTCGTTCACCGCCGAAAATTTCGTCAATAATTTCACCATGAGTTTCAGCGCGGGCGATACCACCATGGACTTGCCCGTGATCCTTACGCAAAACGGCACAACGACCGCTCACTTCACCATCGATGGCGATAAGATCACCCTCGATAACCAGGACCTTGGGGATTATGTAATCACGATCAATTTATCGGGCAATTTCACCAACCTGGATACCAGTGTTCTGGGTACGCCGGGTACAACCCAGCTCTATCAATTCTCCTGCCCCGACATCAACACCCTTTCACTCAAAGTGATCGCCGTTGACAATATGGACCTGGATCCTTTGACCTTCACCCGCGTTGAATAGGTGTTTATCCTTCCAATCAATCCCTGCCTCATTCAAAAGGCGGGGATTTTTGTTTGCCCTGCCGGTGGTAAAATTGAGACATCTTCTCGCCGAGGATTGTGAATGAACTCTTCAGATGTAGCGCCGTTGGTTGAAGTCACCCGCGGAACTATTGTAGAATCGATCCATTTTGGCGCGTTCGTGGTCACGGATAACACTGGCAGGATCATCGCTTCAGCCGGCAACCCCGAGACCTTTACTTATTTGCGTTCTTCCGCCAAGCCCTTCCAGGTGCTGCCATTCGTGGAAAGCGGTGGAGTCGAGCGATTTGGCCTGACCGATCGCGAACTGGCGGTGATGTGTGCTTCACACCATGGCACCGATGAACATGTGAAAGTCATCCAGGGAGCCCAGGCCAAGGTGGGTATCACTGCCTCTAACTTGCAGTGTGGGATGCATCCTCCCAGCGACGCAGCCACCGCCGAGCGCATCCTGGTCAATCATGAAGAGAATTCACCCCTGCGTCATAACTGCTCGGGCAAACACACGGGGATGATGGCAGCCGCCCTCATGCGCGGGCTGCCCATCGACAACTACCTGGACCCGCAGCACCCGGTGCAGCAGACCATTTTCCAGACGTTCAGCGAAATGACTGGCATTCCCGTTTCAGCGATGGCTTTTGGGACGGACGGTTGTTCGGCGCCCGTCTTCGCCGTACCCATGCGCTCGGCAGCCTGGGCTTTTGCCAGACTAGCTGATCCCTCCAAGTTACCTGAACCACGACGTTCCTCGCTGCAGCGTATCTTCCGTGCCATGACCGCGAACCCCGACATGATCGCCGGACCCGGTGCCTTCGACACCGTACTGATGCAGGTGGGTGATGGGAAGATCCTGGCCAAGGGTGGCGCCGAGGGATACCAGGCGCTGGCGGTCCTGCCCGGCGCGTGCGGCAAGGGCAGCCCGGCCTACGGCATCACCATCAAGATCAGCGACGGCGATCTGGCTGGAGCGCGCGCTCGTACCACCGTAGCCGTGGAAATTCTACGTCAACTCGGCGCGCTGGATGAAGCGCAGATAAAAGCGCTGGAGAAATTTGGTAAGCGTCCGCAGTACAACTGGCGTCATATAGAGGTGGGTCAGATCAGGACATGTTTCACATTATAATAATAAATAAGAGACCCCGAAAAAATCGGGGTCTTTTGTTGGCTTTCTGCATTATTGTTCTTCAGTAGCTATTCTTTGGATCATTTCAGACGACCGGGATCAATGGAGGGAAAATTTCCTCGCTTCCCGAGTAGAATTGCAGTCCGCGGACGACGACGTAACCGCTGGCGCCGGCTTTCAACTCCAATTTCCAACGCTGCGCCTCGGTGTAAGCAAAACCGATCTTTTCATCGACCGTATTCAGTTTTGATTCAACGACACGCTCATACACACCGGCTTTCCAACGCCACAACTTCATGGCTACAGCGGCATGGAACTTCCCGCTGTGTTGGCTATGAATACGAACGGCCGTAAGCGCAACCCTGACCGGAAAATCAAGTTCCAGCGACACCCAACCGGTGGGTGTTTTTGCCGAATGCCACATGGATTCGCTATCATAGCTGACGTTGCCTGAATCGACGCTGGGGCGGATGATGTTTTGCACGATATTGCCCGCGCGGCTGGAATAATCCTCGCCAGATGGTGTACGAACCTCGATCCTGCCTGGTTGACCGTGGAGGGTCATAGGGGGAAGAGGCACAATTTCCGGGTAAAGCGTGTATCCAGGTGGAACATCCCGTTCAGCGTTGAAATCCAACTCACCTAATCCCCGTTTGTTCAAGGCCAGACCGCGGAGATCTTCCGGGGTGAAGACCCCCGGAGTGCGACTGGGTTCAAAGCCGCGGGTATGGTGCGCCAGGTTATAAGACATGATGGAAGCGTCGGTTTTCATGTCATATCCATAAACGGAAGAATGGGGTAGCCCAAAGGCATGTGCCAACTCATGCTGCACGGTTGATTGGAAATTGGCGATGTGAGTCAGGGCGTAGGAAGAAACCAGTACCAGGCCTCCGCCCGTGTTATATCCGCCGTTGAACACACTTCCACGGCCGGTGGGAAAATCATTATCGTCGTTCTGGAAAACGGTGAAGCAGATATACGGGCAAGTGTAACGGTTATATCCGAGATGATGAAGGATCTCAGCGCCAATCTGGGCAAGCCCGGCATCCTTCGCGTGGCGGAAGAACTCGATATCGTAAGGTGATTCGATCACCTGCACCGATTCAGCGGCGAGGGCAAAAGTTGCCCGGCCTGGCAGCAGCTCGGCATAACGCGTTCGGGCCCAATCCAGGTGGCGCGCCAGGGCATCAATACGTGCTTCATCCGGTCGGCTGGCACCTCGCGGCACGAAGAAACACGGCAGTACAGCCACCCGCTGCGGGGGGATATATTGCGTGAGCCGTTCTTCAGGCTCGATCTCGTCTCCATTATATGTACCCGATACCTGCTTTTCAGGGTGAACCTGGCGGTTCCACAGCAGATTTCCCACTGCCTGCTCGTAGGTCCAGTTGGGTTCGTGGCCGGTTTGTTTGCCATCCCAAAAGAGCTGATATCCGCGTTCACCATCGGATTGAGGTCGTGGCTGGACATTTTTATCTTCGATGATGAAAGGAGTGCCGCAAAATTCGCAAACCGAACTCACGTTCTTTTTGGCGGGGTCGAGGCTGGCACCGCAGTTCGGACATTTGAATGTCATGATATGGGGCATAGAGGATGACGTCAATGTACTTCCCTCCTTACTTGAATGGCTGTGTATCGTAAGTGAATTATACCGGGGAAAAGAAACAACCAGCCACGTTGTCTGGTAGCTGGTTGCCCGTAGGTTTCTACGACTTACTTTGATTTCAACAGGTACAATGTGCGTTCGCTGCCGGGGACTTTTTCCTTTTTTTCGATCTTGAAGTATTCGCCAAAGGCGGCTTCAAAGCCTTCTTCGGTGTATTGCGGGAAGATGTCCTTGCGGGTGGCCAGTAGACGCTTGACCTGGCTATCGCTCTTGGGCACGAATTCGACGATCGCCCACTTGCCGGCCGAGGCCAGGGTGGCTGCGAACGAGCCCAGCGGCACGTTATTCGAGATGGAAATGTGGTGGATGAGGGCCAGAGCCATTACCATGTCCACCGGACCACGCTGGAAGAACGAATCGCGTTCCTGGTTGGCCCAGCCGATGGCAGCGCTCGGGTTGGTCAGGTCGATCACCAGTGGCAGGATGCTCTTTTCGGCGGTTTGTTTGATGGCCAGGTAGTTCTTCTCCACGGCGACCGGATCGATATCGCTGGCTACGGTAAAGATGCCGCGTTTCGAGCCTTCGCGGCTGAAAAGTCCATTATTAGCGCCTAGATCCCACAATGAAACGGGTTTGACTCTGTCGATCATCTTGCCGACGATCTCGCCCTTGAGTTTAAGTGAATCAGACGAATAATTGGTGGCACTGTAATATTCGCCCCATTCGGTGCCTTTGGGTTCCCACTTGAGATCGGAAACAGTCTTGGTGAGGCCATTGAGCATATTAATCTGAGCAGCTTTGCCCATAGCCAGGGTGGAAGAACCGGTTTCGGGTTTGTCAGCGTATTGTTTTTGCAGGTTGGCGTGCATGTGAATATGTAATGCCAGCCCGGAGAGACCGAATTTCGTCTTGCCCGGCAGAAGTTTGTCCGCCAGGTCGAGGGGAATACCGTCAATGTAGACACGCAGCAACTGGGTGAGGCGAATATCCACCATCGAGGCCAATGCCAGCGGAGCCAAAAAATGCTGGCAAAACTGACGATAGCCGTCCCAAAGGGCGCCTTCGCGGTAGGTATCGAAGGACAAGGTATCGATCAGGATGGGTTTGCCGTCGATGAACTGGATATTGTAGGCGCTTGCATCCTTGAGGATCATGCCTTTGCTTAATGCCTGCTTTGCCACTTCCAGGGTCAGCAGGGCCGCGTCTTTAAGCTGAGAGAAGCTCCATTCGTACGGATAGGAGATGAAAGGTACCGTCTGCGGTCGGATGACTTTATAAGCGAGGGCTGTGTCGGCAGGAGGTTCTTTCGTCTCTTCGTGTGAAACCAGCCAACCCTTTTCAGTGAGCAGCTTGTACAAGCCGCTCGACATCAACCTGTCGTATTCTTTTTGGTAGCTGAGATTTACCTGGCGGAAGAGTTTCCCATCTCTCTTAAAAATGAACCCGGATGGATCGCGGAAAGACGAACCGAGTTTCTCACTTCGGTTGCTCATCTATGGTTTCTTCCTCTGAAGCTTCGGGCTGCGGGGGAACATATTTCTCACCTTTAAAGAATGCTTTGATACGTCCCCAGAACATCTTCATTAAGATTGCGATACTTCCCAGAAAGCCTGCAGCAATCAATTGAATCAGTAAACTACCGGAACCGGGATCCAGATAACGGACATTAAAAAGAATGTGATGCATCTTGCCTCCAAAGATTTTTCTGAAGATCGATTATATCCCCATTTACTGTTTTTTTGATGTCTCGAATGGTTGAAACAGTGAGGAGAATTTCTTATACTTGTAAAGAGACTCACGGAGGTTAAAGTGAAAGTCATACGTTTGCTGGATGACACTCTTGAGGTGACGGTCGGTTTCTCATGCGAGGATGCCGACCTGGAGGACAACATCTGCATCGTGGTCAATGAATCCTGCCCTGAGGATGAAAAGATTTTCAAACACGAGGAGAGTCACATTTTTCTCACCCGCAAGCAGGCGCAGAAGCTGGCCGATGCTCTGTCCGCGGCTGCGCGGGAGAGCGAATTAAACAGTACCTGAGATAACTTCTTCTTGATCGAACTGATCAATGAGTTCAGAGCAATGTTATGGTATTTCTTATAAACAACAAAGCACGACGATTCCATCGCGCTTTGTTGTTTTTGTATGCTGAATTACTAGTTGCCAAAGAGTATGGTAGCCAGAATGGCTATGGTCGCAACAACCAGTACGATGATAGCGGTGCGTAAAGCGCTTTTAAATTCAGGTCTCTCGGTTGGTTTTAACTCTTTGTCGTCCATTTTTTATCCTTTTTCAGGTTTGGGATTTATGCAGGTGACTAGAGGATAATGGATATTAGGTTGAAAAGATAGTTACAAATGTAAGCGATTAATGTATGACAACTCGCTAATCTATATCACTGGTAATGAAAGATAGGAATACTGTCCGCGTACCACTCAGAGTATTTATGACGCGCAATCCCCATAAAAAAAGGACGCGCCTGTACGCAGGTGCGTCCGGTATCAATCTTACTTAATGATTGGTTTATGGCTCTACTGTTGGCTCAAGACTCGGCACTTCAGTTGGTTCAGCGGTGGCTGTGGCATCCACGGGGAGGGTGACCACGATGGCTGCCGCGGTGGGAGTGTCAGCGTTATCGTTGAGCGGTGTGACGATCGTCACCTGGCTGCCCACGGCAAGCGTCAGAGTCGGATCCTGCAGGATGATCTGCGTATCGACGGTGACAATGAAAGTCTGGGTCGCGCCAGTCTCATCGGCAATAGTGATGCTGACACCGGGTTGATAGTCGCTGACGGTGCCCACGCGGTTGAACTGCTCGGGCGCGCCTGGAATGACATTGATCGAACGGACGTAGATTTCTCCAGTGTCCAGATCCATGTAAGCGTGAACGGTGACGCGCATATTGATTTGCAGGTCAGCAATGGTGCTATTCTTGCTGTTGGTCGGCACCTTGACGGTTGACTGGGGAGTGAAAATCAAGGTGACGGCGGTTCCATCCTTTCGCAGCAGGGTCATTGATTCAGAAGAGACGTTCATCACGATGCCCTGGAAATTGAGCACTTTATAAATGGGGCTCTTGGTGGGTTTGTTGCCGTTATTTCCGCTGTTGCCGGGCTTTGAATCGCTGTTGCCTTTCCCTGGCTTGGCAGTTTCAGACGCATCGGGGGTTTTCTTGGCGCCATCGGTGGCGCGCGCGGGCGCGGCCAGAACGGTGGTGACCGTCATGAATGTGACCAGCATGGCAATCAAAATCACGAAAATCAACTTTTTATTCATTATTTACCTCTATTCAAAAAAAACACGCTTCAATGTTTTGGTTATGCTCTTACAACCTAATACTTAAGACGTTACAACCGACAAAAAGTTGTAAAGAACGCATTAAACCACTTTACAGTATCTGAGAAGAATATTTACGTCTAAACGGAGGTTTATTGACCGGAACCGCAATCCATGCCAGTCAATGAGGCATAATCGCCGGTGATCTGCCGCAGGTCATCTTCCATCATGCCGTATTCCAGCTTGGCTGTTTCTGGGTTGGACATATCGAAGAAATTGGCGAGCTTCCAGACGCCGTCCACTTTGAGGAAGACATAGGCGCCATTGACGGTGCTGAGTGGTTCCTGGACGATGAGCTTGCCCTCGTAATTCAGGTCAAGCTTCTCTTCGGTCACGCAAGCCAGCGCGAGGATCTTCTCATCGCTGTATTCCACCACTTTGATTTTGGTGACCGCGGCCTGTGAGACAATTGGACAGAGGGTGCTTTCATCGAAAGACAGATAGTAGCCATCGATGTATTCCAGGTAGGGGCCGGTGTAAACCTCGGTGTGATACGAAGGATCACGGTACATCTTGAGAGTGTGTCCGTCGATCTCGAAATTCTCGATGATGGCGGAGACCTCGTCGCCGTATTGGGCGGTCAGTTCATCGGTAGTTTCAACGGTTGGGGTGGGGGTAAGGTTGGGTGTCGATTCTTGGCTGGACGAATGGCTGACAAAGATGAGAGTAATGAGCGCGGCAAGGAAAATCAGGGAAAAGGGCAGGAGGCGTTTTTTGTGTTTCTTTAGCCAACACAGTATCAGATTAAATTTCATGCCCCAATTGTAGCGCTGATGTCAAAGTAGATTGTGGAGAAGTGTGGAGGTTTGGTATTGATGAAAGAATAATTCCCATTTGTCGCTAATAGGAATCTTTCATTCTCATCGTTTTATGGAAGATAGCGTGAATGAACCTTTACTTCAGCTCAAAGACCTCTTCCGGTGCGAAGGCAATGCCGATCATGCTCTTACCCACGTGCGCGCCGAGCACAAGCGACAGCCGTTCCAGCGGCAGGATTGAGCACTTGAAGCGTTTGGAGACGAGATCAATCAACTTCTGCGCGCCTTCTGGGTTTTGCGAATGCACCACCTGTACGCGGAGTTGATCGGTGCCGTTGATGTGCTTGCTGATGTACTCGACGATATTCTCGATGGCCCGTTCGAACGAACGTGCCTGACCATACTGCACGTAGGTGCCGCCGGCCTTTTCCACGCCAATGAGGGGTTTGATGTTCAACACCGAGGCGATCAGCCCCTTCATGTGGCTGATGCGTCCGCCGTGGATGAGGTACTTCAATTCTTTGAGGGTATAGACCACGTCGGTGGCTGCTGCGATCTTTTCAACGTGTGCCAAAACACGCTGCAGTGGCCAGCCGGCTTTGACAGCCCGCGCCGCTGCTTCCACCTGCCAACCGGCGGGGGCACCCAGGGTCTTGGTGTCCAATACAGTCACGCGTGCTTCGGGGACCATGGCAGCTCCGGCTCGGGCGGCGTTGGTTGTGCCGCTCAACCCCGAGGAGATGTGGATCGAAAGGATATCGGGATCGGACTTGGCGATCTCGCGGTAGATTTCAGCAAAAGCTCCGGCAGATGGCTGTGATGTGGTTGGCAGGGCGTTGCTCGATTCGAGCAGGTCGTAAAAATCATCGTCGCGTATATCGACGCCTTCGCGGTAGGTCTTGCCCGCGAGGGTCACGTTCAGCGGCACCACCTGGATGCCCATTTCGTCGCATTGTTTGTCAGAAAGATATACGTTGGTTCCACTATCGGTAACAATTTTCATTAATAAAACCTCCACAGTGCAGTTCTGCACCGCTTCATTATCGTTGTTTTTACGGATTTGTCAGTATGCCCTAGGATAGATTTTTGAGGTTACTCGAGTAATGCTATTGAGACAATTTTTTCAACAATTCACGATAATGATTAATCTCATCGTATGGGCATGGTCCTAAAGAGTAGGGTACGAAGTCTGCAACGCGCCGAGCCTGTGTACAAGCAGCTTATCCCCGAATGACGCGAATCTTCCCAATAAAGAAATTCGCGTCATTCGTCAGTTTTCGCGCAATTCGCGGAAAAAAGGTGAAAGACTAAATCTAGAATGTTACCAGTTCGATCTCAAGGTCTTTAAGGAGCGCTTTTACTTTCGGGTCGGTTAACACCGTCAATTCAACGCCGCGCGTGTCGCTGTAATCGGAGATCTGGCGCAGTTCTTCGGTCACCACGGCCGGGTGGCACATCAGTTCGCAAAGCTGCCCCTCCACGCTTTCAGAAGTCTGACGCAGAATCTCTTCCAGGTGTGAAAGCGTGGCTCCTTCATCGTAAAAGTTGGCGAAGAACCGCTGCGGGCGTTTGGGATCGAACTTATGTAGCAAAGCATCTACCGCTTTTTTATCCTCGTCAGGTTGCCCGCCGGGCAGGTAATCGGTGACGGTGTTGTTTACATCGGCAAACGGATTACGGATGGAACAGCGCAGTTCTGCAGCCAGGCGCAGCATGCGCTCAAACAGGGCGGGGGAGAAATACGAGCTGTGATGATGTGAATCGAGATGATCAGGGTTCTTGCCCGTGGTCTTGATAAATAACTCCACCTGGGCGTGCCATTCCGCGTCCACCTGGTCAAGGTTGATCTGTCCCAATCGTTCGATCAATTGATCGCGGCGGTGGAATCGTCCGACCGCGTCCACCAGTGTGGAGACCTTCGCGGCTGGCAGCACCGGGATCCCAGTGGTCAGCACCAGGTGCACGCCGAGGCCAAGTCGTGGACAAAGCGCCTGTGCTACGCCCAATTCATCCACAGCAGCGGGACGGTTCATCATGGTGGTGGTGGAAGTGACGATGCCCCGCAGGTGGGCTTGGCGGATACCTTCGGAGACACCGGAAGTATGTCCATAATCATCGGCGTTGACGATCAGTTTATGCGTCATAATGTTCAACCCTATGCGATCAATTCGAAAAATTTTTCAACAACCCTGGGATCAAATTGCGCCCCTGATTGTTCACGGATATAGTCCTTCACGGAAGATTCTGACATTGCTTTTCGGTAGGGACGGTCGGAACGCAGAGCGTCGTAAACATCGACCACGCTGAATATCCGTGCCGATAACGGTATCTCTTCTCCCTTTAGTCCGCGCGGATAACCTGTGCCATCCCAACGCTCATGGTGGCAGTATGGGATATCAATTGCTAGACCCAGGTAGGTGATCGGTTTCAGCAGGTCATACGCCGTCTGGGAATGTTGACGCATGATAGCCGTTTCAACCGGGTTTAATTCGGACTGTTTAAATAAGATTGAATCGGGTACGCACAATTTACCGATGTCGTGTAGCAACGCGCCGCGACGAATCTGAACGATCGCGTCGCCGTTGAGTCCCATTAACTCGGCCAGACGAACGCTCATCTCGGTCACCCGCTGGGTGTGACCTTCCGTCTCCTGGTCGCGCATATCCATGGCACGCGACCAACCACTGATGGTGGCATCGTAAGCCATGTTGAGCTCCAGGTTGGTACGCTGCAGGCCTTCAAAGATCTGGCCCTTGTCCACCGCGATCGCGGCTTGACCTGCCAGGGTAGAGAAGAAATCCAGCCATTCCGCATCCGGTTTGAGGGGTTTTCTTGAGAAAACTTCGAGCGCGCCCAGCACCTCACCACTCGCGATCAACGGTGCCCCGAAGTAGGTGACAAATCCCTCACGGGACCAGGTTCTGGCAAATTCCGCGTCCACGCGTAAATCCTGGATGCCATTTTCTTGAACGATCTGCTTTTCCAGCAAGACCTGCTTCGCGAGGTTGTATTCCGTCTGGTGGGGAAAATTCCAGCGCTCATGGTCAGAAAAGCCGCGAGTTGCCACCAACCGGCAACCCGATTGCCCTTTATTTATCAACAATACATCCGCGGCGTCCACTTTCATTTGCAGGATCACCTGGTTCAGAAAGATGTCGAGCATATTGTGCATATCCAGGCTGCTATTGATGGCGGTATCGATGAAATGCAAGGCAGAGATCCGGGATAGCTGTCTTTGAACAGATCGTTCATTGCGATCATTGATGATTGCCACAGCGAGACTGTTCGCCAGGACGGTGATATCTTTGCAGTCTTCTTCGCCAAAGGCATTTTCTTCCCTGGCAAAAAGGGCCAGCACGCCAAGTAATTCCTGCTGGTAGATTATCGGGACAAAAAGAGCTGAGTGGATGGCTGGATCATATTCGATCCAATCTGGGTCAGCTTTAACGTTGCCCAGGTTGAGCAATTGACCTTTTGACGCGACCTTACCAACGACCCCTCGACCGGAGCCGAATTTAAACTGAAGTTTTTCCTTTAAACTATCGAAAGAATTATCGGAGTACCCTTCGATACCAGCGAGGGTCAATAAATTGTTTTCTTTGTCATAGGTAAAATAGTTGGCTTGCTGATATCCAGCGCTTTCGACGATCACTTTCAGGATGAGGGCGACCAATTCGTCTACAGATTTAATCGTGAGCAGGTCTAAACTGGCTTTGTAAAGTGAGGCCAAACGCCTGTTGGAGCGCTGGAGCTGTGCCATCTTGTCTTCCAATTTACGCACCAAAGCGGAATTGTATTCCTTTAGGAAAACCTCATCCTTTTCTTTGTTGGGCTTTTGACCAACAGTTTTACCTTCATGGTGCTGCTGCAGGACCTCACGGATGACTACCATAAGTTCATCAGGATCCATTGGTTTGACGATAAATCGATCGGCTCCAAGTTCGAGAGCCAGTTTCTCGTCTCTTGGGTCGGTATAAGTGGCGGTGTAGAAAATGAACGGGATTTGCCGAAGGGTCTCATCGGCCATCCACGCGCGGCACAAACTGAATCCATCCATCCCCGGCATGAGAATATCCGAGACAATCAACGTTGGGGTTGAAGTCCGGGCTTTTTCAAGCGCTTCAATTCCATTTGCTGCTAAATCCACCTGGTAACCGTTGGTTTTCAGCAAGATTTCGATCATGTACCGATTTTGTTCGTTATCATCCACAACAAGTATCTTTTTCATGGCATTACGCTTTCGATATTGGATGTAAGAACCCCTCCATTTGGGAAACGAAGGTTTCGGGGTTGATTGGTTTCTCGATGTATCCTGAACACCCAGCGGCAAGAGCGTGTTCACAATCGCCGGGCATGGCGTAGGAGGTTACCGCGATGATGGGGGTCTTTTCCAGCGTTTTATTCTTGCGTAGGATTCGGGCGACGAGATAACCGTCCATCTTTGGCAGTTGAATGTCCAGAACGATCAGGTCGGGGATATATTGTTCAGCCAGTGAGACGCCGTCATTACCGTTGTACGCCTGGATCACTTCAAACCCCGCTTTTTTGAGGATAAATGTGACCAGATACATATTTTGTTCATTATCTTCGATAACGAGTATCTTCTTTTTCATTTCTTCCCTTTCTTCAGCGGAAGTGTAAAGTAAAATTCACTGCCTTTTCCCCATTCGCTTTTCACGGAAAGTTCTCCACCCATTTCGTCGACAAGACGCTTGCAAATGGATAACCCCAATCCTGTCCCTTCGTATTGCCGGGTTAATCCGGTATCGACCTGGGAAAATGGCTTGAAAAGAATTGCCATGTCCTCTTCCTTGATCCCGATACCGGTGTCAATCACCCGGGTGATCAGCGAGTTTTCTTTTACTTCACAAACCAGGCTGATCTGTCCCTGTTCAGTAAATTTTACCGCGTTGTTCAACAGGTTCAGTAGCACCTGTTCCACCCGACGGCGGTCGCTGACGATCTCGAGTGGCGCCGAGGGAAGCGTTGTAACCACGGAAAGTTTTTTCTTGTTGGCCATCGGTTTGATCTTTTCCAGGCAACTCTGGACGGCATCGAGGTAATCGAAGGGTTCGGGAGAGAAGGTCATTTGTCCGGCTTCGATTTTGGAAATGTCAAGCACGTCGTTGATGAGGTCGAGCAGATGGCGCGAACTTCCCTGGATCATGCGTAATTGTTTTTGCTGTTCGTTGTTCAGCGGCCCCACCATTCCCTGCAGCAGGATACCGGTAAAACCGATGATCGAATTTAATGGAGTTCGCAGTTCGTGTGACATCGTGGCCAGAAAGGCCGATTTAAGACGGTCAGCGCTCTCAGCCCTGATGACGGCTTCTTTTAGCTCTTGCATTTTGCGCCGTTCGGTGATGTCTGTGATGGTGCCTATGTATCCAATGATACGTCCATCATCGTCTTTTTCAGGCACTGCCTGGCCAATGACCCAGACAACCGAGCCGTCGGAATGCACAAAACGATAGTCGGCATTCGATCCGGTGCTGGATATTGTTGATTTATGCCAGCGGTTTCTTACCTCTTCAAGATCATCTGGATGAACAGCCTTGAGCCAGCCATCGCCCAAAGCTTCGTCCGGGGTCATGCCGGCTATCTGGCACCAGGCGGGGTTGACAAAGGTAGTCGATCCCTCCGCATCGGTGCGGAAGATTCCCACCGGAACCAGGTTACCCAGAGCATGGTAGCGTTCTTCAGAATGATGCAAGTCGCGTTCCGCTTTCTTTCGGTCGGTGATATCGCGAATGATCACGATAATCTCTTCCGGATTTCTCGCGTTGATCCTGGCTTCATAATCCAGGGTATCGCCATTCATGGGGAGCTGGTACTCATAAGTGACCACTTTTTTAGTTTTGACAGCCTGATCAAGATACTTCTTTGTGATCTTCGCCAGGGCAGGCGGGAGCATTTTCAAGACGCTTTGTCCCAGGAATTCTTCGGGAGGGGCGTACAAGATACTCTCCGGAGACGCATGGTGATCAATGAACACGTAATTTTTATCGAGTTTGAATATCAAATCGGGTAGGTTCTCGACCAAAGTGCGGTAACGGGCTTCGCTTTTTTCGAGCGATGCCGTGCGCTCGCGAATACGCTTGCGAGCGATCAGCACCATCAACATCAACAGGGCTATGATACAAGCCGCGTTTATTCCGACCACATATACCCAGGGGGGAATCACTTTGATGATATTCTGCTGACTACTTTCGGCCAGGTAAGAATCAAGTGCCTTATAGTAGACCGACGACTTATCCGCTTTCATTTGCTTCAAGTCAGCATCGATATTTCGCAATAAATTTGCTGTCTGATCGCCGTTTTTGGTAAAAGCAAAACGAAGACTTGTCGGTGCCAGTATCACCGAAGTGCGTTCAATATTGTATTTACTCTCATTCTGGTCGCCAAAATCCTTGTTGGCAACCCCGGCGTCGACCTCGTGGTTTTGAATGGCTTCAAAGACCTCGGTGTAACTATCCATACTGACAAAGGTACATTCGACGCCGAACTTGGCGGCCAATGCCTTGATGCCTTCCGGACCGTCGAAGTTCACGCTGCCGTTGAGTCCGGCCACCTTCTTGCCATTCAGATCGAGGATGGATTCGATAGAGGAGCCACGCGGCACGTAAAGGCGTGCCCAACTGGTGAGCACGGTCTCTCCAGAGAATGTGTAAAGTTCACTTCTGGCTTCGGTCCAACCCACATCGGGCATCATGTCAATTTCGCCCGATTCCAGTCTGGCCAGGTTTTCCTCCCAGGTGCCGGGAACCCACTCGATCTTCCAGCCTTCCTTTTCCGCGATGGCGTTGACAATGGCGGGCCAGAATCCAGCCGCCTGACCGTTGGTATCCATGTAAATCTTGGGGGGATTGTCGTACAGGCCCACCCGTACCACCTGGTTGGCGGGGGGAGGAGTGTAAGCGCTGAGCAAAAGACTCAGAATTGCGAGGAGGATGAAAGATAAGTGAAGACGCGGAGAGTTATACCACCGAGGTGGTTGTCTTGATGGACCGGAGAATTTTGGCAAACGAACCATTTTTGCCACATCCCAACCGGTGATGAACCGCACCGGTTTTAGCCGATCAATAAAAGTCAAAATGACCAATTTCCCTCCGCGTGATCGAGCCTTCTTCGATTTCCCGATTTCGCAGAGGTCTCCACACAGCGGATGAAATTATTATACAACGTTCAAATTTTGAAACAACTAAAGATCATGTAAATTGCCGGGTTTGGTGCGGTGAAGAACGGAAATTTCTAAAGCTGGGCGGGTTTAGAACCCGCCCCTACAATGGGAAATCCATGGTCCAGGCGTAAGATGCGTATTTATGCACACTGATTAACGAAATATTTGTCCATCAAGGTAGGGGCACAGCATGCTGTGCCCCTACAAAATGACCATTCTGTGTCGCACAACATGGGCGGGTCAGCCCCACCCGCTACACTCGGGGCGCAGCGTCGCTGCGCCCCTACGATCCTTTTTTTTGTGTCCCACAAGGTGATCATTTACCGTTTGGCTTTTTGAGGTATTCCGGCAGGGTCTCGATCAGGCGGCTGCGCACGGCAGCAATGGCATCGCGTCCCGCCAGGTCCATACCCAGCAGCACAGCGCCCAACACCGGTGGCTCCTGAAGACGGATGAAATTAGCTTTTGGAGCTATGGCACGAACTTCCTCCTGCATCACTTCAGAGAGCAGTGGAGAGCCGTCGAACATGCTGCCGATCTGCACCAGGTCGAAATCGACATCCTCGAACTGGAGCTGGCGAATGACGGCGTTCGCCATGATACCCAGCTCGCGTCCGGCCCAGCGGATGACGTCCAACGCCACCGGGTCGCCGGTTTTAGCTACCTCGAAAACCAACGGCGCGTCCGCGGCGTCGAGTTCGATGTTGCGGCAGATCAACTCCTGCAGCAGTTCCGCCAGGTCTTTGACGCCTTTGCGCTCGCAGAAGGCGTCCGCCAGGGCGGTAGTCGGAGCGGCGCCCGTCCAGGCACGACCAAGGGCGATGCAGGTTCGGAACATCAATTCACCCGCGCCAGCGCCTTCGCCGAATTCAGTGCCCCCACCGGTGACGCGGCCGAAGCGGGTGCGGCGCTCGTCCCAACCTCGGCAATTGCAACCGGTGCCTGAGACCACCGCCACGCCCCACAGACGCGGAGAGCCAGCTAGGATGCCCAGTTCCACATCATTTACCAGCTCCACCTTGCCGCTCAGCCCGAGCGTGTTGATCTCGGCCATGGTGGGTTCTTTTTCATTGGGCCAATCGTACCCGGCCACCCCGAAGCCTGATCCGCTGATCTGGTCGGGACGGATTCCGGCGCTCTGGAAAGCAGCGTTCGCCGCGGCATTGAGGTTGGCGCAGGTCACTTCATAGCCAACCCCTTCATGGTTTCCCGGACCGCTTTCACCGAACCCGATCACGGTACCGGATTCGTCGGCGATCATCACGCGGGTTTTAGTCCCGCCCAGGTCAGCGCCCAGATAATATCTCGTCATCGCCCCTCTAACCTTTAAAGAAATTGGGCAGGTAACGGCGGTTGGTTCGCAGCAGATCTTCCATCACGGCCTCGATCTGGTCCATTTCCGGGCCGAGGGGATGCGCCAACAGTGCCTGGTAGAGCAGGCTGCGGTCGCCACTGACGGCTGCGCGGGCGGTGAGGATCTCATACGATTTCACCTGCGCCACCAAACCGTAACAGGCATCGGGCAGGGGCTCGGCCGGCAGAGGATGGATACCCTTGCGGTCAACCTTACAGGGCATTTCAAGCACCCAGTCTTTGGGCCAGCCGTTAACCGCGCCGTTGTGTACCACGTTGACCACGTGGGTCTCGCCCAGGTCGTTGTAGTGGGCGTTCATCAACTGCGTGGCCGCGGTGGAATAGTAGGCGCCGCCGCGTTTCATCAAATCAGCGGGGGGTTCATCCAGGGCGGGGTCGGAGTATTCGCGCAGCAGGTCCTTCTCGATCTCCATCACCTCTTCTGCGCGGGAGGGTGGCCACTCTTTCTGCATTTCCAGCTTGTGATGCGTGCTGTAGAAGTACTGCAGGTAGTAGTTCGGGATCATCTTAAGGGTTTCCACCAGTTCGGGTGGGTATTCGGGTTCCTCCTGTTGGCGGAGGTCTTCCACGTAGGCTTTGAGGATCTGTGGCCACATCTCCTCGCCGTCCACCTTGAAACCGCGGTGCCAGGTGAGGTGGTTGAGGCCGAGCGTGTCGAGCTGGCAGCGGGCCGGGTCAATTTTCTGCCCGAGCGCTTTCTCAAGCCCTTCCATCATCTCCATTTTGGTGTGGATGGCTACGTTACAAACGCCAGCGGTGGGCACGTCTGGCGCGAACATCGAAAGCGCCTGGGTGTTGAGCCCTGAGGGGTTGGTAAAGTTGACCAGCAGCGCGCCGGGAGCCAGTTCGCGCATGTCTTCAGCGATCTTGAGGATGATCGGTATGGTGCGCAGCGCCTTGGCCATGCCGCCGACTCCGGTGGTTTCCTGCCCCACCAATCCGTGACGCAGGCCGAGGTACTCGTCTTCACGGCGGGCGGGCATCTGCCCAACGCGAAGTTGCGTCGAGACGTAGGAGGCGCCTTTGATTGCCTCGTGCTGGTCGGTGCTTAGCACCACCTTGAACGGGTCGCCCTTTTTGGCCACCATGCGTTTGGCGAACCCGCCCACAATCTCCAGGCGGGGGGCATCGATATCCATCAGCCACAGTTCGCTGACGGGGAATTCATCCAGGCGGGATAAAAAGCCGTTCACAAGTTCGGGGGTATAAGTTGAACCGCCTCCAATGACTGTAACTTTCATATTATTCCTTTCTTGATCACTTCCTTATGATAAATTAACCTTTCGGGTCGAACAAGTTGCAGCGTACCCAATGTCCTTCTGATACTCTCGCTGGACGCGGCATCACCTGGTGGCAGATTTTGAGCACGCGCGGGCAGCGGGCGGCAAACGGACAGCCGGGTGGGGGATCAATGAGCGAGGGTACCTCTCCGCGGGCTTTGGCGTTGCGGTCGGTGCGCAGCCCGGCGCGCGGGTCAGGGACGGCGGAGAGAAGCAGTTGCGTGTACGGGTGCGCGGGTTCTTTCATGATGGCTTCGCTGTTACCTCCTTCTACCATGTGTCCGGCGTACATCACCATGATTTCGTCACCGATGTATCTGGCAGAGGCAAGGTCGTGGGTGATGTAGACGAAGGAGATGCCCCGTTCCTCTTTGAGCCGTTGGATGAGGTTGAGAACACCCATTCGAATGGACACATCGAGCATGGAGATGGGTTCATCGGCAAGGATCAGCTCTGGGTCCACGGCCAGGGCGCGGGCAATAGCCACGCGCTGGCGTTGACCTCCCGAAAGTTGGTGAGGGTAGCGCGAGGCGATCATCTCGGCAGGTTTTAATTCCACGGTCTCGAGCAGGTCACAGACGCGTTCGCGTGTCTCCTGGTTGGAGTGGGTGAGCTTGTGGATGAGCAATGGGCGCGCCAAATGGTGCTCAATGGTGTGCACCGCGTTCAAAGAGGCGAACGGGTCCTGAAAGATGTACTGCACCTGGCGGCGGTAATCCAGCGAAGCCTGGCGCGGCTCGACCAGCAACATGTCGATGCCTTTGAAGTAGATCTCGCCATGAGTCACCGGCAGCAGCCGGGCGATCATGCGCAGTGTGGTTGTCTTGCCGCTGCCCGATTCACCCACTAGCGCCACCACCTGTCCGCGCTTGACGGAAAAATTGGCGTCCTCCACGGCATGGACCAGCCTGTTGCCGCCGAATACGCCCACCGGAAACTCCTTGCACAGCCCGCGGACTTCGAGCAGATTTTTATTTTGAAGAGAATTGGTTTCCATGCGTCCCTCTACTTGTCGAAAAGATGGCAGGCGACGCTGTGGTCTGCCGAAAGCTGGCGGTTGACCGGGGCGATCTGCGAGCAGACCGGCATGGCTTTAGCGCAGCGAGGATGAAATTTGCAACCCGACGGTGGGGCTACTAAATCGGGAGGGGATCCAGGGATGCCCACCAGCTTCTGTTTGACGCCGCTGATGGATGGAAAAGAGTTCATCAATCCCAAAGTGTAGGGATGTTTCGGATTCTCGAACAACTCGCGGGCCGGAGCCTTTTCAACGATGTCGCCGGCGTACATGATCGAAATATGAGTAGAGATCTCCACCAGCAGCGACAGGTCGTGGGTGATGAACAGAATCGAAAAGCCCAGTTTCTTGCGCAGTTCGGTGATCTGCTCCAGGATGTCTTTTTGAACCACCACGTCGAGGGCGGTGGTGGGCTCATCCATGATGAGCATGGGCGGTTTGAGTGCCAGGGCGATGGCAATGACGGCGCGTTGGCGCATGCCACCCGAAAGCTGGTGAGGATAGGCGTCCAGGCGGGCGGGTTCGATGCCCACCAGGTCGAAAAGGTCCACCGCGCGCTGCGCGGCTTCGGATTTGTCCACGCCGTGGTGCAGCATCACATCGGTGATCTGGTCGCGGATCTTCATCACCGGGTTGAGCGCGTTCATGGCGCTCTGGAATACGATCGAAATCTTCGACCAACGGAAGGCTTCCAGTTCAGGGTCATCCATGGCCATGATGTCGCGGCCTTCGAAGAGTGCCTGCCCGCCGGTGATCACCGCGGGGGGATGCAGGATGCGCAGCAGGGCGTGGGCGATGGTCGATTTGCCGCTGCCCGATTCGCCAGCCAGCCCCACCACTTCACCGGGCTGGACGTTGAAGGAGACCTTGTCCACTGCCCGCACCTGCCCACGCGCTGTCAGGTAGCGGACAGATAAGTCGCGTACGTCAAGCAAGGGTTCATTCGATGGATTCATGGAGCACCGGGGTGGATCGTTTGGATCCGATGTGATATTTGTTGAGGACACGGGTGATCTCTTTCTCACTGCGTAAGCGTGGATTGGTTACCTCGTCCATGGCATAGATGAGCATGGTGGTCGAGAATGAAACCAGGGCGATGCACAGACCGGGCGGCAGGAAGGTCCACCAGGCCTGCTGCAGCAGGGCGGAACTGTTGGAAGCCCAGTAGAGCATGGTGCCCCACGAGACGATGTTGACGTTCTCGAAGCCGAGGAAGGCGAGGCTGGCGTCGGAGGCGATGGCGTAGACCACTGATCCGAATAGCGAGGAAATCACCAGCGAGAGCATGTTCGGCATGATCTCTGCGAATACGATACGCGGCATGCGTTCCCCGCTCACCACCGAGGCTGAGACGAAGTCTTTCTCGCGCAGGCACAGCATCTGCGAACGGAAAACACGCGCCGGCCAGGCCCACTCGGTGAACGAGAGCACCAGGATCACCGTTACCATGCCCTGCGGCAGGAATGACGCCAGCGTGATCAGGAGCGGCAAACCGGGGATGAGCAAGAAGACATTGGTGAACACGTTGAGCACACCGTCCACCACGCCGGGCAGATATCCGGCGATCATGCCCACGATCAGGCCGATGAGCGTGCTCATGATGCCCACCGTGAAGCCGATAAAGAGTGAAATACGTGATCCGTAGACCATCTGGCTGAACACGTCCTGTCCCTGACCGGTCGTTCCCAGCCAGTGTTCAGCCGAGGGAGGCTGGTTTGCCAGACCGACATATTCGCTGGGGTCATAGGGGGCGAGTAAAGGCGCGAAGATGGCCATTAATATGAAGAGAACGAGGATGACGAGCCCAATGATGGCCTTGGGCTGGTTCAACACCCTTCGAAAAAAATCCCATTGGGCGGAGACGGATTTGCCAAAGCGGCTGGAAGAAGCGGATTTGCAATCGATGTTTACGGTCATTGTCTTCTCCCTTTAACTCACCCGCACGCGCGGATCAAGCTGCACATAGAGGATGTCGACCAGAAAATTGGCGACCAGCACTGCTAGCGTGATCATGAGGAAAAGCGCCTGCATGAGCGGATAGTCGAGCGTGGTCACCGAGCGCACCAGGTAAAAACCCAAGCCGGGATACGAAAAGACCATCTCGGTTAGCAACTGCCCGGCCAGGATGAAACCAATGGACATGCCGAGTTGGGTGATATTCGGCAAAATGGCGTTGCGCATGGCATATTTGAACATCACGGTCCGCTGCGAAAGACCCTTCGCTTCGGCCATGGTGATATAGTCTTCGTTAAGTACAGCGATCATCGTGCTGCGCATACCCATCATCCAACCGCCAACTGAGACGAGGATGATGGTGAGGGCAGGAAGCACCATGTGGTACAACACGCTTCCGATGTAATTCCAGGTAAAGCCAGGAGAGATGAAATCTGAATAGGCGTGGCTCATGGGGAACCAGCCCAGTTCAAAGCCGAGATAATACAGGCATACCATGGCCAGCCAGAAGTACGGGAAGGATCCGACGAATCCGGTGAGGCCGGGCAGGGTGGAATCTAGAAAGCCGTTGCGCTTCCAGGCGATGATAACCCCCAGCGCGGTGCCGAGGAAGAAACTGATGAGCAGGGTGACGGCGCCCAGCAGCAGCGTCCACATGAAGCCTGTGGCAATAATCGAAGAAACGGTAGCCGGGTAGGCCGAGATGGAAACGCCGAAATCACCACGCAGGGCATGGCTGAGGTATTGGATATATTGCTGGATCAACGGGCCGTCGATGAACCCGTACGCCTGTTTGATGGCCTCGATCTGACCCGCGGTGAAGCGTCCATGCAAGCGGCCGATGAGCGCCGTGACCGGGTCGCCGGGCATCATGCGCGGCAGGAAAAAGTTCAGGGTTAGCGAAGCCCAGGCCGCCAGCAGGTAAAGACTGATCTGTTTCAGAAGATACTTCATAATAGCAGCTCCGGCAGTGGAGGTTCTATGCCCCGGGGTTGCTCCATCGGGAGGAGGCAACCCCGGGCTTCCAAAAGGAGTTTACTTGGGGGTGATGGTGGTCAGAACGATCAGCGTGGCGTTGTACGGCGCGTAGGCATAAGGAACGCCGGGAGCATAGTTGTTATCGGCGCTCGGCCAGCCAACGAAGCGGGCGGTGCTGTATTCGTACCAATCGGGTCCGGGGAAGAGAGGCAGAACGGGAGCTTCTTCAACGAAGAGCATTTCGATCTGACCCATCAACTTCTTCTGTTCGGTGATGTCGGAGGTCTTGGCGAATTCGTCGAGCAATTTATCGGCGTCAGGGCTCACATAGCGACCCCAATTCTCATTGGCTGATTGACCAACGGGCATGGAGGTGAGGGCGCTCATCTGCCCACGGTAGTAGTTGTAGGGCGTAGGTCCTCCCGAACCCCAGCCAAGCGCCCATTGGAACTCACCCTTGGTGACCGAGTCGGTCCAGGTGGTTTCTTCGGGGGTGGTGAGGGTAACGGTGATGCCGAGGTCGCTCATGTTCTGGCAGATGATCTGCGAGGCGGAGATCCAGTCAGTCCAACCGGAGGGGACGATCAACTCGTATTCCATCTTCTTGCCGTCCTGGTCCACGCGGATGCCGTCGTCGCCGCGGGTGAGACCGGCGGTGTCAAGAGCAGCGTTGGCAGCTTCAACGTCGTAGGTCATCCACGCTTTACCGGCGTCGATAGCTGCCTGGTCCTTCCAGACCTTGTAGGTATCGCCCAACCCGGTGGCGTCAGCCACGGGGATGTAATCATACATAGCTGTCTTGATGATCATGGCGCGGTCGATGCCCATGCTAATGGCTTTGCGCACGTCGGCGCTGTCGAACGGCTTGATGGTGGTATTGATGAGCAGAGAGATGCCGTCACCGCCGACGAAATAGTAGTGGTTGTTTTCAGAGTTCTTGGCAACGTAGGTATTCTCGATATCGGGAACGAAATTGCCGGCCCAATCGAGATCGCCGCTGACGAGCGCCAGGTTGGCGGCGTCGTTATCGGCGTAGGCGGGGTAACGCAGGCCCTGGAAGGTTGGTTTGCCTTCCTGCCAGTAGTAGGGGTTCTTCTCGACCACGTAAATCTGGCTCTCGAACTTGGTGACCTCGGTGAATGGTCCGGTGGCGACCGGGTTGTCGTTTGTCCAGGTCAGGGGATCGGAGACGTCCTTCCAGATGTGTTCGGGGACGATGATCTGGTTGGCAATGTCGTAAAGGGCGGGGGTGTAGACCGATTTGAATTTGAAGACCACGGTGAAGTCATCGGGAGCGCTGAAGCTGTCGATGTACTCGTTCAAAACGCTGGTGGCGGTACCGGTCAGGGCTTCGTTGTTTTGGAGTAGAGTATAGGTGTAGACCACATCCTTGGCGGTGAAGGGTTCGCCGTCAGACCACTTGACGTTCTGGCGGATGGTAAAGGTGAGCGTCAGGTTGTCCTCACTCCACTGATAATTCGTGGCCAGCCAGGGAACCAGTTCGCCGGTAGCTTTGTTGTAGATCATCATGGGTTCGTAGATTGCGGTGAAGGTGGAACCCAGGGCGTTGGCTGAGAACGGGTTGAAGTTGCGCACCCAGGTGGAGACCTGTTCGTAATTGAGGGTCAGGTAAATACCTTCACCCTTGGAACTGGCCTTTGTGCCGCAGGCTGAGAGCAGCATACAGGCGATGATAAAAAGGCTGATGACCAGCCAGGACTTTCTTATTTTCATACTTCCCTCCAGTAGATTTGAGAAAGAATGGTCGTGCGAAACTCAGCAATTGCAAGGGTAGCGGTGCACCTCCTTCGCGATCAATGGTCGCAGCCGCAGGAATCGCGGACGATCATCTCGGTGGGCAAAACTGTCCGCGGATGGGTCGGTTCGCCGCGGATCTGGTGAATCAACTGCGCCACAGCCTCGCGGCCCACCTGTTCGATGGGAGCGCGCACCGTGGTCAGCGCTGGGGTCAGGAGACGGGCAAAGATGGAGTCGTCGAAGCCGACGATGGGGATGTCCGCAGGGACGGAGAGGCCGGCGCCTTTGAGCGCTTCGATCACACCAATGGCGCTGTCGTCGTCGCCGGTGAAAATGGAGTCAAACTTGACGCCGCTGGCGAGCAGTTCTTTGGTGGCAGAGAAGGCGCTGTCGGCGTCGAAGCCGCCGCGGAAGATGAGAGCCGGGTCGAGGGGTATTCCATGCTTTTTCAGCGCTTGAATGTAGCCTTTTTCGCGACTTTCGGAGTCTTCGTTGCCCTCGGGTCCGCGCAGGAAGGCGATACGTTTGCGTCCGTGTGTTTGGATGAGGTGGTCCACCACTTGCAGTGCGCCGGTCTGGTTCTCAATGGTGACCACCGGTATATCGAGGCCCTTGGGTGGTGATTGGTGCATCAAGACCACCGGGAAGCCAATCTCGTTGAGCCGGGTCAGCTCGGCGTTATCGAGCGCGTCGATGAAGATGAGCAGCCCGTCAGTGTTGTGCTCGGTGAGAGCGCGGCGCTTAGGATTAGCCGGGTGCACTCCGCGGGTGGAGTGGATGAGCAGGTCAAAGCCAGCCTCGCTTGAAACCGCCTCGATGCCACGCAACAGCGGGGTATAGAACGCGCCGCCGATATCGAGCAGGAGCAGACCGATGGTGTTAGTGCGTTTAGTGGCCAGGTTGCGGGCGATGGGGTGGGGGGTGAAGCGCAGTTCGTCCATGGCCTGTCGGACGCGTTTGCTAGTCTCTTCGGCAAGCGGGGCGGAGTTGTTGAGGTAGCGGCTAACCGTGGCAACGGAGACGCCGGCGAGGCGGGCCACATCACGGATGGTGGGGGATTGGGTGGGTTTTGTCATAGGAATGTAACCGGTTACTGAAACCGGTTACATTTTAGCGCGCAAAGAAGGGGTTTGTCAAGTGGGAATGTGGATTTATGAGAAAAATGGTTGGAGTAAAGGCGTATGGCCATACGCCCTTACCCTACTCTTCAACCTAATGTGTTTGCAGACTCTCCAGGAATCCATAAAATGCAGGCTTGGGCAAGTAATTGGCATCAAAAAGCAGCGGGACGAGAAAATGCTCCTCGTCGATCTCCTGATACACCTCAGGTATTGTGGACAGCCAGCTGTGATTGTCATCCACTCCGAATGTGGCTATACCCTTACATGAAGTTGATTCAAGACAGGCATCCATGACTGTTTTGTATATCTCCCCTTCCTTTGCCAGGACCTCGTTCAAACTACCGAAAAGCAGTGTTGTATTGACATCCAGCTCAGTAATGTAAACATCGACACCCAGCGAGCCATACGTGTTCATGGTTTGAACCAGGCATTCTTTTGTAGGTACGACGTGTGAATTCCAAGGGAGGAGCAGGTGCATTTCCAACCCTACCGCATTGATTGGTACGCCGCTATTTTTCATCCGTTTTACCCACGAGATCATCCTGTTCACATTGGCTTCGGTATTGGCGTCGCGGATACATTCATTGCTGTCGGCATTAAAGATCAAGCTAGCGTCTGGATCAGCTTCATGTGCCCATCGGAACACCATATCCACATAATCCCAGCCTATGACATTTGCCCAAAAATCGTTTCTCGATCCATAAGCATTAACAGCTTCATTGGCGAGACTGTACTCGGTGATCTTTCCCTTGTAGTGAGTGACATTATCTTTGACGAAACCTTCCAGGAAACCAATGTATTCCTCTCGTGTGTAGTTGCCGTTCTTCAACCAGTCGGGGAGGGTCTCAGCGGCGCCGTATACCAGGTGCAAAGCCCGGACCTTCCAACCGTTGGATAAGTAATAATCCACCACCGGATCGAGGTAAGCATAGTTGTATTCGCCGGGACCCACCCAAAAGTCAGGCCAACCGAAAAAAGTCAATTCGTCCAGGGTAAATGTTCTTTGGACGACATTTTTTGCTTCGGGGCTGGCAAGGTTCCACCAATCGATTGCAGCACCCAGAGAGATTCCTTTTTGTACAGCCAGGTCTTTCAGGACAGGAATCCCTGCCGGGGTTGGCTTAACAACTCCTGTTGGTGCCATGAAGAATTCGTGCTGATCGAAAGTTAAAATTGAGTTTGCGGCCATCTCACAATTGATATACATTGTCTTGTTGGGAAACAATCCGTCTGGAAGTGAAAGTTGAGAAAGAGTCGCGACGTCAATAATTGTCTGGGTATTGTTTACTGAATCAGCAATCTTTATCGTTTTTCCCTGTGGGTCATCGATGGTGACCGTCAATTCCTGGTCATCTGTGTATGGCAGATCTTGTTCATAAGTCGAATCTGGTCCTGTTCCATCGAAAATAATTATTGAGTATTTATGGTTGATCACCCTGATATAAAAACGGATCGTTTCATACCATTCATGGGAGTCTGTATTCGATGCAAAGGGTTTATTTAACGATATCTGTCCATTCCGATCATTGTTCATCGTCATTTTCAAAACGAATTTCACCGGGCCGATGAGAGAAATCATTCCACTATCTACACCAATGTCATCATTCATTGGACTGGTGATGATCAATTGCGAGCCAGAAACCTTGTTGAATGGCATTGCGCAATAGTCAATCAGATCCTTTTTGATCCAGGGAACATCTTGTAAGGTAAGGACTGGAAGCTGTGTCTCCACCGGGTCCAAATTTGCAGAAACAACGTACCCCTCCTGGCCGGTTTTTTGGTCACGAACCTCAGTGAATTCGCCGAAGATGGCGAGTGGAATGAGAGTTGTTCCGGAAGGAAGCGTCTCCAAAACTTCATAGTCAAGGTTACTTGGACCGCTGAAAAGGTCTGTCTGGGTATTTGTAGTGGTTGATATGACCGTTTCAGAGGCTAAGGGGAGAATCGCTATGGCTTGATTAGTTTCAGTGGGTGAAGCCGACGCGCAAGAACTGATTGTCATGCTCAATAAAAGGATGAACGTAAACCATTTTGTCAGTTTCATATTTCTCCTCAATAAATCGTTACCAATCCACTTCCTGAGCCTAGTGATTGGTAACATAAAAGGTGCCGCGATCCCCAGTACTTAGTGTTTGATGAAGTTTTCGCTTAACGAAAAGGTCGGATCCCTGTTCCCACTAGCGCGTTAAAGATAGGAAGATTATAGCAGAGTGAGTCTTGCGAATTGCAAAATATTGCAAGCGATGCTAAAGTATTTACACTACTTCCAGGTTTGGGGGTAAAAATCTCATTTTAATAACAGGTGACTCATGAACGATCTTCACGGACAATCATTGGGCAGATATCCCCTGATTGAAAAGCCGGGCGGGGGCATTGACCGTGATCTCTGAGATCATTGGAACGTACTTTTTCACCGTCCCAAATTTATCTTAAAATATTTAAAATTTGGGATTTACCTATTGAAATCACATTTTTCCATTTGTATAATACTCTTTATTAACCTGATCAATTTCCTCAGGCGGTCTGCCTGGTTTACGAAGCAAATTCGCACAATTCGACTTTTTTGATGCAACCAAGTAACTAAATATTTAGTCCAGGGCACTCTCCAGGCTCTGGACTGACCTGAAAGAAAAACCGATGTACCCGGTACATCTGTTTGTAGTTTCTTATAAATATGAATATTCAGTCCGATTTTGGCGCTTGACAACGGGAAAGTAATCTATAATTAGAAGGCGATTAAGATTATTTATACCCTGGCAGCCTGATTATTCAGGATAACATGGCCGAATCCGCTGGAAAAGTCCATTTCGACGGAGAGTAGTATGGGTAATCCTCAATCAACACCCAGGGGGGAAACAATACTGGATGTACGCGATCTAAAGACCTACTTTTACACTGAAGACGGTGTGGTCAAGGCCGTCGACGGCGTGGATTTTTCCGTCAAGGCCGGGCAGGTGCTCGGTCTGGTCGGTGAATCAGGCTGCGGCAAGAGCGTGACCTCGTTCTCCATCCTGCGGCTTGTCGGCGTGCCCGGCAAGATCACCGACGGGGAGATCTTCTTCGAGGGCAAGGACCTGCTCAAGCTTTCAGAGTCTGAGATGGTGAAGATGCGCGGTGATCGAATTTCCATGATCTTTCAACAACCGCAGTCGAGCCTCAACCCGGTATACCGAGTGGGTGACCAGGTGGCCGAGGTCCTCGAGATCCACAAGGGTATGAAGAAAAAAGAAGCCTGGGCCAAAGCGGTTGAGCTGCTCAACCTGGTGGGCATCCCAGACCCGGCACGTAAAGTGGAAGCTTATCCCCATGAAATGTCGGGTGGGCAGGCGCAGCGCGTGATGATCGCCATGGCGCTGGCACTCTCTCCGAAGTTGCTCATTGCCGATGAACCCACCACCGCTCTTGATGTGACCATCCAGGCACAAATTCTCGATCTTATCCGCGGGCTGCGCGAAAAGCTCGATACCGCCGTCATCCTCATCACTCACGATCTTGGCGTTATTGCTGAGATGGCTGACCAGGTGGCAGTGATGTACGCCGGCGAGATCGTGGAATACGCCGAGGTGGCGCCGATCTTTGCCAAACCGCTGCACCCTTACACCCAGGGTTTGATCGGTTCGATCCCCATTTTAGGAAAAGTGGTTGATCGCCTTGAGGTCATCCCCGGTCTGGTGCCGAATCTCATCGACCTGCCGGCAGGCTGCCGCTTTGCCCCCCGCTGCCGCCTTCGCGAAAAATTCGGTCTCAAGATCTGCACCGAACGTAAACCCGACCTCGCCGAAATCGAGACCGGGCATACCGTGCGCTGTTGGTTATATACCGACGCGGATGGTTATCAAGCTCCCTTAAAGAAATAATTAAATTCCACAGCCGATACCTTTCACTCTATTTAATGTCCAAAGAGGATTTATGAGCGATTTGTCTGTTAAGAGCACCCAAAAAACCACTGACCTGATGGTTGTAAAGAACCTCAAGAAATACTTCCCGGTCCGCCGTGGTGTATTACAGCGAGTTTGTGCATACGTGCAGGCTGTGGATGACGTCAGCTTCACGATCCGCAAAGGTGAGACATTTGGCCTGGTGGGTGAGTCAGGCTGCGGCAAGACCACCATCGGACGCACCGTGCTGCGCCTGATTGATGCCACGGAGGGCTCGGTTTTCTTTAACGATCAGGACGTGATGAAGCTGGAAGGCGACGCGCTCAAGAAAGCCCGCCGTGATATGCAGATCATTTTCCAGGATCCATACGCCTCCCTCGATCCGCGCGTACCTATTGGCCAATCGGTAATGGAAGGCTTGCAGATCCATAACATTGGCGACAAGAAAGACCGCTACGGTATGGCCGTGGACATGCTCAAGAAGGTTGGGCTGGAAGAGTACCACGCCCGCCGCTTTCCGCACGAATTCTCGGGTGGACAGCGCCAGCGCATCGGCATTGCCCGCGCGCTCACGCTCAAACCGCGTTTCATTGTTTGCGACGAGCCGGTTTCCGCGTTGGACGTCTCTATCCAGTCGCAGGTGCTCAACATCCTCAAAGATCTGCAGAGCGAGTTTGGTTTGACCTACCTGTTCATCGCGCACAACCTGGGCGTGGTGGAGCATATCTCCGACCGTGTGGGTGTGATGTACCTGGGCAAGATGGTGGAGTTGGCGAACCGTGACGAGTTGTTCCGCAACCCGCTGCACCCCTACACCAAAGCGCTCATGTCTGCCATTCCCATCCCAGACCCCACCCTAAAGCGCGAACGCACCATCCTCAAGGGCGATGTACCCAGCCCGCTCAATCCCCCTAAGGGTTGCCGCTTCCATCCGCGCTGCCCGATCGCGGTGGCGCAATGTTCTGAAGAAGAACCGAAATTCCTCGAGAAAGGCAAAGACCATTCTGTAGCCTGTTGGCTTGCTTGATTGTCAAGCCTATTTTGATAAAGAATCTGAGTCCAATAAAGGAGGTGGTATCGCGATCGATCTTATCGCATTGTAGAGCCGGGAGATAAATGATCCCAGTTTTCGTTCAACTCAATAGGAGGAGTTAGAAATGAAACGTCGAAATTTTGCAGTAGCATTTAGTTTTTTGGTCATTATGGCCATGCTTCTGGCTGCCTGCGGTAAAGCACCCGCCACCACCGCGCCCGCAGCAACCACTGAAGCACCCGCGACCGCCGCACCCACCGAAGCGGTCATCACCGCCGACCCGAACTTCCAGCCCATGGTCGTTTCAGCCGAAAGCTGCGACTACGGTGGCGAGTTCAAGTCGATCGAAGCCGTCGATGAGTACACGGTGAAATTCACCCTGTGCAACCCCGACCCGGCTTTCCCCTCGAAGGTCGCTTTCTCGGTTTTCGCTATTCAGGATAAGGATTACCTGGATGCCAACAGCGGCGATTCAGTAAAGATGAGCGAAGCCCCGAATGGTACTGGCCCCTACAAAGTGGTCTCATGGAACCGCGGTGACAGCGTCGTCTACATCGCGAACGAAGATTACTGGGGCACCAAAGCTTTGACCCAGAACCTCATCTTCCGTTGGTCCGAACAATCTGCTCAGCGTTTGCTTGAGCTCCAGGCTGGAACAGTCAATGGTATCGACAATCCCGGTCCCGATGATATTCCCGCCATCAAGTCCGATTCCAACCTTAAGTTTGTTGAGCGCGCAGGCTTCAACATCTTCTACATTGGTTTCAACAACACCATCGCGCCCTTCGATAACCTCGACGTCCGCAAGGGCATTGCCCTCGCCATCGATCGCCAGCGCATCGTGGATCAGTTCTATCCCGCTGGCTCGAGCGTAGCCAATAGCTTCGTCCCCGATTTTGTCCTCCCCGGTGCCAGCCCCGATGTCAAGTGGTACGACTATGATCCCGAAGCAGCCAAAGCTGAACTGGCCAAGGCTGGCTACGACGATGCCAACCCGCTTGAGATCACCCTTTCATTCCGTGTGGTCGACCGCGCTTACCTGCCCAGCCCCGATAAAGTGGCTCAGGAAATCCAGGCTCAGTTGGCTGAGGTCGGCGTCAAAGTCACCCTCAAGCAAATGGAATCAGCAGCCTTCATCGATGCCACCTCTGCCGGACAGGAAGGGTTCTACCTCTTGGGTTGGAACGCTGACTATCCTGATGCCACCAACTTCTACGATTATCACTTTGGCAATGATGCCAACAAACAGTTCGGCAATCTCTACCCCGATATGGTCGCAGAGATCGGAGCAGCCGCCAAACTGTCTGATTCTGCCGCCCGCCAGGCTCACTATGACACGATCAACCAGCTCTTGAAAGACTATGTCATGATGATCCCGGTTGCCCACGGTGGTTCTGGTGTTGCCTACCAGGCGAATGTTGAAGGCGCCCACGCCAGCCCGCTCGGCAATGAACTCTTCAGCGTGATGAGCAACGGTACCGATACCTTCGTCTGGATGCAGAACGGTGAACCTGCTTCATTGTGGTGCTCAGACGAGACCGATGGCGAGACCCTGCGCGCTTGCGAGCAGGTCTACGAATCTCTGTTGGCCTTCGAGGTTGGCGGAACTGTAGTTGTTCCTTCGCTGGCCGAGAGCTACACAGTCAATGCTGATCTGACCGAATACACATTCACCCTGCGAAAGGGTGTCAAATTCCACAATGGCGCCATGCTTGATGCCAATGATGTCGTGGCTTCATTTGCCGCCCAGTGGGATGCAGCCAGCCCGAACCATGTTGGCCGCACCGGCACCTTCGAGTATTTCGGTGCCTTCTTTGGCGCGTTCCTCAACGCGCCTGCCCAGTAATTCGCGCTTAGATTTTCCGGGTGGGGTTGGGCAACCGACCCCACCCACAACCTCTGTAAAAGAAAGTAATGCCATGTCACAATTTCTCGGCCGCCGCTTGCTTTTGCTCCTTCCCGTGATGATCGGGGTGATTCTGATCACATTTATCATCGTGCGCCTGATCCCCGGCGACCCGTGTGTTACCATGTTGGGTGAACGCGCCACGCCTGCCAAGTGCGAGGCATTTCTCGACCGCTACGGGTTGAACGACAATATCTTCGTCCAATTTGGCCGCTACCTCTTGAATATCGGTAAGGGTGATTTTGGCACATCCATCAAGTGGTCGCGCCCTGTGGTTGATATCATCGCTGAACGATTACCAATGACGCTGGAACTGACTTTACTTGCCATGCTGTTTTCTACTGTGGTAGGCATTCTGCTCGGTGTGGTTTCAGCGCTGAAACGTAACACGGTCATCGACACTATTACGATGATCATCGCCAACATAGGTATTTCCATGCCTGTATTTTGGCTGGGCCTATTGCTGGCCTATGTGTTTGCTTTGTTATTAAAAGGAACACCTTTTGTCCTTCCCCCGTCGGGTCGATTCTCCGCTGGAATGGCGTTGCAGAACCTGGCGAAATTTTGGGGGATGACCAACGTGACCGGGTTTAAAAAATTTATCATTGATCTAATGTCGAACACGGTCTTTATCAATTGCATATTCACGGGTAACTGGAAGATCTTTTGGGATTCGCTCAAGCATCTCATCCTCCCCGCCGTGGCGGTGGGGACAATTCCGATGGCGATCATTGCCCGTATGACACGTTCCAGCTTGCTCGAGGTCCTTGGCCTCGATTACATCCGCACCGCGCGTGCTAAAGGTCTCATCGAACCAAAGGTGATCTCTAAACATGCCATGCGCAACGCGCTTATCCCCATTGTCACCATCATTGGCATCGAAACGGGTGAGCTGTTATCGGGAGCGGTATTAACCGAGACGGTATTTTCCCTTCCTGGCATGGGTACTGCCATGGTTGGAGCCATCCTGGCTCGCGATTACCCGGTAGTGCAGGGGTTCGTGATGGTGATCGCTGTAATCTTTGTGCTCGTCAATTTACTCGTTGATCTTTCGTATGCGTATCTCGACCCGCGCATACGTCTGGAATAGGTGGTGCCGATATGGCCGATACACTCGCAGAAGTAACCGAAGAAGTAAAACAAAAGAGCCGAACTCCGTCGCAGGAGGTCATCCGCCACCTGTTCAAACACAGTTCCGGGCGGGCGGGGATCATCATTCTTTCGATCCTCATCCTTATCGCAATTTTCGCGCCCTGGATCGCCCCCTACGACCCGATCGCCATCCTGAGGGATGTTGACCGCCGCGATCCGCCATGCATCCACATTTTGGGATGCCCTGCTGATCAACCGGAGCACATTTTCGGCATTGATGGCAACAGCCGCGATCTGTATTCACGTATTATCTACGGCAGCCGTCTGTCATTACAGGTGGGTATTATCACGATGGGGTTTGCTATCCTCATCGGCACAATCATTGGAGCCGTAGCTGGTTTCGCGGGAGGCGCGATTGACAATATTCTCATGCGCCTCATGGATGTGCTGATGGCGTTCCCCAGCCTGCTGCTCGCCATCGCTATCGTCTCAGTATTGGGTATTGGACTCATCAATGCCATGCTGGCTATCGGTATTGTGTCGATTCCACGTTTTGCCAGGCTGGTGCGGTCCACCGTGCTTTCGGTGAAGGAGTTGGAATACGTACAGGCGTCGCGCGCCTTGGGTGGTTCGCCCATGCACATCCTCTTCCAGCGCATCCTGCCCAACGCCATCACTCCGCTCATCGTCCAGGGCACGTTGGGTATCGCTACCGCCATTCTCGATGCTGCCGCGCTGTCCTTCCTGGGCTTGGGAGCCGAGAAGCCGCGCCCCGAATGGGGTCTGATGATGGGCGAGGAAAAGAACAGCATCTTCTCAGCGCCGCATCTGGTGATTTTCCCGGGTCTGGCCATCATGCTCACCGTGCTCGGATTCAACCTGCTCGGTGACGGCCTGCGCGATTCGATGGATCCGAGGTTGACGCGGTCGGGCAAATAGCCAATGATACCAAGCAGGAGGTCCAAATGGAGCGCAGATCATTTCACCTGCGCTCCGTTTATTTGTAGAATCGTGGAGATTTTTAGAACCGGTTGCTTACTTAGTTGTGAAATGCTACAATGTTTCTTGTTCAAACAAAACCGTAGAGAGGGACATATGAAACGAGTATTCAGTTTGGTGATCGTATTTTCTTTGATTATGCTCACGTTTGGCACAGTGAGCGCAAATTCTGGCCCCAAACCTGTGGTCACGCCAGTTACGGGTGATCAGAACTTTTCGGTCATATACCTGCCTATTGGCAAATTGCCCGGTTCAACCGGCGGCAATGAAGGCATGTATTATCCCGCAGGCTTTTCGAATGGCGAAAAGCAATTCGAGGGGATGGGGGTGGAAATTTCTGGGCTTACCTACGGATCGGCAAAAGCGTGTTTTCCGATCAAGGGAATTACCAAGGGCTGGGGTGGACAAGTGGGACAGTGGAACGGCAGCAAATGGGTGCTGCTTGCCACCAACATCACCACGCCGGACGAAAGTGATTACTCTTACGCCTGCGCCACCATTTATGGCGATGGCACATATGCGCTACTTTCATGGATTGCCGATATCTCACTCCTGCCTGGAAATGGCTCAATGTCTTCGACCTGCGGTTTCGGGATCACCAACTTAGGGAACATTATGTCAGACATGGTTTGGGACGGCGACAACTTCACCGCGACACTGATTGGAATAGGATTTCAATCAACCGGTGACCTTGCTGGGATGCCGGTTACCGTCACCTTCCTTTCAGCCAAACCTGCCGGGAGTTATGGCGTGACCGGCACTGGCAGCGGCACGATCGGTAGAGAAGGTGGAGGGTACGTGGTATGGTTCGATAGTGGATTGCCCATGTTCAATATGACAGGCACTAACAGCAGCTATACCTATCGGATCGACTTTGGCGATTGCTACATCAATTACACCGTGATTCCTGACTAGGCATCGTATCACTCATAAAAAGTGGCAGAGCGGATGTATTATCCGCTCTGCTTTTCTATGGGTCAAAGAATAAACGATGCGCTGGCTCTAATGAAAAATTGATACAAACCTTTGTATACTGAAGGAAATATAAAGGAGGTATCTCTATGAAAGGAAACGACAAGGTAATCGATAAGCTCAATTTTCTTCTCGCAGATGAATTAACTGCCGTCTCGCAGTACATGGTCCATTCCGAGATGTGCGCCAACTGGGGTTACGAGACGCTGGCCGGGAAGATCGAAAAAAGAGCCATCGAGGAGATGAAACATGCCGAGAAACATATTGCGCGTATCCTCTTCCTTGAGGGCCAGCCGATCGTCAGCAAATTGAATGAGATGCACATCGGCGCGGAAGTCCCCGCGATGATGATGGACGATCACAATGCCGAGAAGGGCGCAATTTCCGCGTACAACGAGGCCATCAAACTTGCCGCCGACCTGGGCGATAATGGCACCCGCGAAATGCTCGAAGACATCCTCGCTGATGAAGAAGCGCATATCGATTGGATCGAGGCGCAACTTGACCAGATCGGGCAGATGGGCTTGCAGAATTATCTAACCGAACAGTTGTAAGGCAATATTTCCGATTGTGGTTGGGGCACGGCACGCCGTGCCCTATCATTTTAATCCGTGAACAAACTGTTGGCGAAATTTACCAGATCATCGGTGTCGGATGGTTCCTTCGATGTAACACCTGGAACTTTTACACCCTTCGTTCGGGTACCAAAACTAAGGTTTCCGAGGTCTGTGAATTTACTGGATTGCGATTTCGCCAGGATCACCTGTTTTAATGCCAACCCCTGGGTGCGGGCTTCGACGAATTTCTTTTCTGCATCAATCTGACCTTCCTTCGCTGTCTTTGCCTCTGTTTTGGCGGTTTCAGCGTCTTCTTTGGCAGATTCAGCAGCTTTGCGGTTGACCTCGCTGCCGAAGAAATAACCGGCGGCAGCAAACGCGATCGCTTCCAACCCGCTAAGCAAATACACCGAACGCGTCCATACCAACTCGTCCGCGTTTACCAGGTTCCGCATCAGGAACAGGAAAACAAGATACAAAATGACAAGAACTGCTCCCAGGATGATCGATACCCAGTCTTTGAGAGTGCTCTTTCCCTGTTTTGGGGTCTCCGGTGTGGTCGGCTTAGTGTTAGCTTCTGGCTTTTTGTTCTTTTCTTCTGGTGTTGCCATAATTCCTCCTGTTGAACGAATACTTTTCTGCCAGTGATTGCATGGCAGCATTGATTAAGGGTTTCCTGTTATGCGGAAAACCTTAATGCCCGCTATTTGTTTGATCGTTCGCTTTGACCAATGCAGAAATAAACACCCGTGCCGCGAACCCCCTGAAAAGCCAATTCCACTTGTCCATATCGACCCCTTGAAAACACGAACCAGTTGCCAATATCTAAATTATAACAATATGGAATATTAAGACAAACAGGCCTGGGCAAAGCATGGCGTGCCCACACGGTCATCAACCGCGAAAAACGCTAAAATCGCGAAATTATTAATTTATCAATGTAGGGGCGACCGGCCGGTCGCCCCTACAGACCCTACAGATTGATCTTATGTAAATTATTATTCATACTTGAATCTCGCGATGCCGATGGTAAAGAACAGAACCGCGAACCCGAGCAGCACACCCGCGAAAGGCAGCACATCGACCAACCCGCCGTTGCGCAGCAGAATCTCGATCAGACCGTTCATGGCCCAGGTGGTAGGCAGCACCTTGACCGCTGTCTGCACCGCAGCGGGGAAGAGTTCCAGTGGATACCAGCAGCCGCCAAGCAACGCCATGGTCATGCCCAGCATAATACTCAACCCGTTGGCTTGCCCCTCGGTTTTGACGAAGGTGCCCAGCATCGTGCCCATGGCGGAAGCCGCCAGCGTGGAAGCCACCAGCATGACGATTAACGCTGCTGGGGATTGCCCCCAGTTCACTTTCATCACCAACGCGCCGAATCCCACCAGCAGCGCCATCTGCAGCAGGGCGGTGAGTACCTGCGCCAGGATGGTGCCGAAAAGGAAGGTCGACCGTTCAGTGGGTGTGGTCATCAGACGCCGCAACGTGCCTGCATGTCGTTCGTAGGCGAATGTACCTGAAAGCCCAAGCAGGGGAATGAACACCCAGGTGAGCATTTGGCCCGCGGACGAGTTAGCCCTGGGGTCGTAGAGAATTTCATCTTCGCTCGAGGTATCAAGGCTCCCCGTTACGGTAGACAGGCGAGAGGGGGCTTCGTTGAGTCCGGTCTCAGCCTGCCGTAACGCCAGATCGTAATAAGCCTGCCGCTCCGCCTCTGAGGCAAAGGGCTTGACCTTCTCAGCTTCCGCCACACTTTTCTCGGCGATGTCTGAGATGCTGCTGACCTTTTGCAGCGCGCTCTGAACCGCTTGTTTGGCGATTAACGCGTCGGTGCTGCCCGGCTGTTGCATGAACTGGACAGTCTTCTCGGCTGTTTCAGCGGTGAAATTGGCCGGTAGGATGAGTACAGCATTATAACGGCGTGAATCGAACTTGGATTGCGCTTGTTCCAGCGTCACAATTTGCACTTTCACTGACTCCGAGCGTTCCAGCTCTGTCAGCAATTGCGCCGAAAGTGTAGAGTTGGCCTGATCGACGACCGGCAGCAAAATTCGATTGTCACTGTTGCTCGGACCGGTGGAGGCAGAGAGGATGAGGGTGAAGATCACCGGGAGGATGAAGAAGAACAACCACTCGGAGGGCGAGGCGAAACGGACTTTGATCTCTTTATAGATGATGGAAAGGATTTTGTTCAATTTTCCGCCTTATGCCCGAATAATGCCGCGGCGGTTGATGACCACGGAAGAAATGACGAATAGCAGCGCGCCCATCACCAGCAGTCCAAGGATGGGACCCGCCAGGTTGGACAGGTGCCCACCCAATGCCAGGGTGGTGAATCCGTCCATCCCCCAGGCGTTAGGTGAGACGTGCGAAATCCACTGCACCCAGTCAGGCAGCGCGCTGAGGCTGAAGAAGCTGCCGCCGAGGATGCCAAATATAAGCATCACGGCGGAGCCAATTGTAGAAACCTGTCCAGGTGTCTTGGCGATTGCGCAGAGCAGCAGCCCCCAGCCGGTGGCGCCGAACACGGCTGCAAGGATCAGCACAGCCAACCCGAGCGGGTCACCCCATTGCAGGTGATAGAGAAGCGAAGTGGCTCCGATGAGGATAATCATCTGTGCCACGCCGGTGAGAAAGATGCCGAACATCTTTCCGGCCAGCACTTCGCCGACGCGTGAGGGGGTTACGGCCAGGCGGGCCAGTGTGCCCTGATTGCGTTCCACCAGAAGCGAGCGCCCGCCGTTGCTGACGGTGTACATCAGGAACATCAACGCCATACCGGGAGCAAGCAACGCCAGCGTGTTGACATTGGTGCTGCTGGTCTCTTCGCCGTCGACCGATGTGATCTTGATCGATCCGGTCGTCATTCCAGAATCTGCCAGCGACTGGCCGTACGCTTCACCGGCTGCCTGGGCCTGGTCGATACTAATAAGGCCCGAGGTCACCATCTGGCCGATCACGATCGTACCGCTGACCTTACCGGTCTCGACCTGGTTGAGGAAGCTTTCCAGAATCGACCGGATCACACCCGCCGAGGTGGGGCGGGAGGGGTTGGTGTAAAGAACGATCTGGATCGTGTCTGACGAAATTGTTTCGATATCCTGTGGGATGATGCTGTTGGTGAAACCTGCCGGCACCAGAATGGCGGCGGCAGCGTGATCGTTGTCCACCTCTTTTTTGGCGGCTTCAAAATCGTTGCTGATGGTTGGGTTCACCAGGTTTGCCAGATCGTTGGATTGGAAGGTGGTGACAAGCGCGTCACCCAGTTGGCCCCCATCCTGATTGACAATGATCACGGGAATGTCGCTGATGCCCGAATCGGTGCCGCTGCTCATCTGGCCGGTGGCGAGCCCCAGCCCGATGGTGAGGACAAAGGGAGCCAATAGCATCAGGATCAGCGCCGCGCGATCGCGGAACATGATCTTCAGGTCTTTAAAACCGATGAGAAATATTTTCTTCATCCCGGCCTCAGTCACGCAAAGCGCGCCCGGTGAGATGGAGGAAAACGGACTCGAGGTCCGGTTCCTGGATGTCGACCGAGCGTATCTTGACGCCGATCTCATTGGCTTTTGTGATGACAGGAGCCAGTACCTCTTCGGAGCTTGGTGTGATCACGTCAATGGTGTGATCGCTCTGATCAGCTTTCTGGATGCCAGGCATGCCCTGCAGCGCCTGAACCAGCGTCTCGACCGGATCATTTTCACCAACATGCAGACGCAGTGTGTCCATCTCGCCCACCTGGCGGGTGAGCTCAGATTGGGTACCGATGGCGATCAACTTGCCGTGATCGATGATGCCCACGCGGTCAGAGAGTTCCTGGGCTTCTTCCATGTAGTGGGTGGTGTAGAGCACGGTCATGCCCCCTTTGTTCAGGTCCTTGACCGAGTCGAGGATGGCGCGGCGCGACTGCGGATCGATGCCCACCGTGGGCTCGTCCATGAAGAGCAGGCGAGGTTTGTGGAGTAACCCCACGCCGATGTTGACACGGCGCTTCATCCCGCCGGAATAAGTTTTTACGCGCTGATTGGCTCTGTCGGTCATGCCGATCTGTTCCAGCACCTCGTCCACGCGAGTCTGGAGCGTTTTACCGGAAAGCCCATACATGTTACCCCAGAAGTTAAGATTCTCTCGAGCGCTCAGGTCGTCGTAGAGAGCCAGCTCCTGCGGCACCACGCCAATGAGGCAGCGCACAGCCATGGGTGACCTGGTGACCGAAAAGCCGCCGATCTCTGCGTCACCGCCAGTGGGGGTGTAAAGTGTCGAGAGCATCGAGATCGTGGTGGTCTTACCGGCACCATTGGGTCCGAGCAGCGAGAAAATCTCGCCCTCATGGATTTCGAAGGAGATGTCGTCCACGGCGGTGAAATCACCGTAGCGTTTGATAAGGTGAGAAGCTTGGAGGATAGGGGGCATAAATTATCCTTTAAAGAAAAATGATTACGTTTTATTTACGTAGATTTCCCCACCTCGTTGCAAAAAAAATATGTACAGGCACGGCGCGCCGTGCCCGTACCAAAAACCCATATCACGACGAAAGGCACAAAGTTTGGGAAATTGTCTTCGCAATTTGATCGGAGATTTGATTTATTACGGGTGGTATTGGTGTATAGGCGTAGCTAGGCCCATACAGCGGACTCGATTTAAAATAGATACGGGAAAAATTTATTTCCAGTCTAGCAGTCCTTTACCGGCAAGGATGCGCGGGATGGCCTTTTCCACCCGCTCGGCGCGGGTTTTTGAGAGCTTCGCTTCGGCGAAATGGAGCAGGTAGCCGCGCTGCCTTCCGGGGGTGAGACGCTCAAAGGCTTCCACCAGCGCCGGGTCCTCATCCAGACGGGTTTGGAATTCGTCGGCTACGGGGTAATCTTCGGTGCGGTGGGGCGGTAACTTGATCCCAGCCATTTCGACCTCGATGGCCTTCAGGATATATTCCTGGATGACAGGTTCGAGCTCGATGATCTCCTTCACGGAGGTGAAGCGCATAAAACGACCTTCCTGGGTGTTCTCGCCAGGCCGATGCAGCAATCCGCGTTCATCAGGGAGGAGCGCGCCTTTGAAGAATCCGCAACCCACGTACTCTTTCATGCTGTTGATGGCGATAATGTTCTTGCCCCCAAAGGTGTAACAGGGCACGTTCCACTTGACCTCTTCGGTCAGAGGACTTTCGAGTAGCACGCGGCGTAATTCGGCGAGCTCGGGCTGCCAGTTGGTCACCCGGCTCAAGTATTCGTCTACTTTGGGATTTTGTTTATTTGAGGTCATATGATTTGTGTTGGGGCACGATATATCGTGTCCCTACGAATCAATCGTTCAGACCTTTGCCGGCCAGGATAACCGGACGGTATTTTTCAATGCGCTCCAGGCGGGTTTTGACCTGCTTCGGCGCGCCAAAAAAGAGTAGATAGGCGCGCTGGCGTCCGGGGGTGAGAGATTGAAAGGCTGTTTTGAGTTTGGCGTCCGCGTCCAGGGCTTGCTCGAACTCTTCGGGGACCTTGAACTCGGAGGTGTCTTTCATGTTCACTTTTGCGCCGGACTTCTCGATGGCGATGGCCTCCTGGATATAGGCGTTAAGCATCGGTTCGAGCTCCATGATCTGATCCAGGCTGGTGAAGCGGACCTGACGCATGGCTTGAACATTCTCCGTCTGCTGGATGAGCAGGTGCGCTTCGTCTTTCATCAACGCGCCTTTGAAGAACAGATAAGCGCAGTATTCCTTGAAGGTATGCAGGATGACGACGTTGCTCCCGTTCAGAGTGTAGCAGGGCACGCCCCATTTCAGGTCTTCAGTCAGACCGCTGGCCAGGGCAATGCGGCGCAATTCGATCACTTCTGTCGGCCAGCGTTTCTCGCGGGCAATAAACGCGTCCACTTGTGGATTGAGTTTAATTCCTGTCATATAATATCCTAATTAAGAGTATTATACTCCGAATTAATGATGACTGGAATACGTAAATTGGGGAAACCTGTCACCACGAACAACGCGAAAACCACGAGAGATTGAAAATCATTGTTGCGAAATGAAATGGACGGGTTCCAAACCCACCCACATATCAATGATAATCTGCACATTCGTGTTTATGACATTTCAACTAAATTATCGAGTCTTGATCAACTGGTACTGCGCCAGATGTAGCAGTCGCACTTGCATGGTGCTATTGGTAACGAGAAATTCCCCTCTCCAGTTTTGGAGAGGGGCTGAGATGAGATAGAGTTTTTGTATATTTTCTGCGCGCAAATTTCAACTTGTGGATTACTCTTTTTTAACTAATACAGCACGGACCACTACACGGTAGAGATAGGCACCGCTGTTCTCGTCATAACCACTACAGGTAACCAGGGTAAGCCAAGGTAGGTCTTCGTGCTTCGTTACCGCGGCCAGGTCATCTGCAGTGACCTTGAGAACCTCACGGACTTCGTACGTATAAATATCGTCGGAAGTATGGAGAATGACTTCGTCATCCCATTTGAGTGAAGCAAGGTTGACGAAAGGACCGGGCAACCCGTCAGCTCCATAATTGTGGGCAGTGAGTACCGCGTTACCGCTCCAACTGGGCCAGGCGGTGCCATTTAACCAGCCGATGTCGTTACCAAGCCACGAAACGTCCCAACCGGAGGGTGTTTGCGGTACACCGACTATCTTCTCGCTCACACCCAACACGGGGATCTCCAGCCATAATGAACCGAGGTCAGTGTAGGCAGAATTCTGAACAGGTAAAGCAGCGACCACACCGGGAGCGAACCCGGTCAACGGGATGGGCTGGTCATCATTTTCGCCGTTGGCACCGCTACTGCCGATAATTTCCACTGAGACTGATGCTTCGGTAACTGCAACACCCCCCATGGCTGATACTGAAGCAGAATTGATCACAACGGTATTTCCGCGGGAGGAATTATTGACTTCTGTGGTGATCGTAATGATTACGTTTTCACCTACACCCAGAGTTCCAATATTCACTGCTACATCATTACCGCTGACAGTGGTTGTACCCCTATCAGTTGTCACATCCAATATATCGAATGTTGCAGGAACGGAGTCGGTGAACACAGTATTCGGGTTGGGATCAAAACCTGTATTCCTGATGGTGAATGTAAAAACTACTTGTGCCTTGCGAGATGCCCGGGTGAGATTACTGCTGGCAACCATGCTGAAAAGATGTGATTGCGCCCTAACCGTCAGATTCACCACCGCATATGGCTTTTCTATCTCTCCCTGGTTATAAGCGTCATTTGCTTTGGCGATGATACTGACTGGGCCGATAGCCAGGGCGGTTACCATACCTGTGTTCTTATCCACACTTGCGATCGAGGGATCACTCGAATACCAACTGATCGTTTGGTCATCGGCCGTATCTTTGATTACTCCACTGAAGCCATTTCCTGTGAACGAGTTGGTGTCTGAATTTTTGAGCGCGGCATTGAGTTGTAGTGTGTATCCCAACCCAACCGATGTGGAGGTTGGTGGTGCGATCTCAATTTCATTCGCCAATGAAGTAAAGCGGCAATTACCAAAACTGGATGCTGAAGCATTGGTGAAAATTGGAGAGACATCAGCAGTTGAGTAACCGTATGTACTGTATGTGGGGTAGCCACCAATTGTCCCGGATTCGTATGGGTCTGAAAGAGTGACGAAATTCAAGCCACGGTGACTGATAGCCTCTGCCAGAGTGTAATTGGCTTTGGAATGAAAATCAAAGTTGAACAGGTGTGAGTTAGCGGTCAGTGTTAGTATACCAGCTGCACTGAACGGCACCAGCACTGTATTCGAGAAAAGATCTCCGACGAAAGGTATTGCTACAATATTCACTGGTTCGGAGAAGGCCGGTATTGAAAATGAGCCAATTTCTCCGTTGGACGCCGCTGAAATTTTGATGTTTGGATTTGGCCATTTGGCAAGCGCGCCAGCGCTGTTCATTCCGGTGCGCACTGCGAGGATATCAGCCAATTGTGAACTGATGCTGCGGGAGTTCGCAGCTTGGACCAGCCAGGAATTATCGTTCAGGTCCAAAATACCACGGTTAGCTGTGACATCGGGCAATACGGATTGGTAGACCTGGATCGCGCTTGAGGAGCTACCTCCATTGATGTTCTTGTACTGGGCATAACGAAAGGCTGAAGGGAGAATAGTTTTCCCGTAATTGAAGTTTTGGATATAGACAAAACTGTGATTTGAATCTGTTGGCAGAGATAATGTGCCAGTAAAGATGTTCGAGATCTCAGTGATGGGAACAGAAGTAACCGTATGTTCGATCTTGATGCTATATGTAGACGAGGCATAGGCGTCGTCATCTCTGATTGTGATGTTCTTGAAGTAATTTTCTTTAGAGTCGTTGAAGCTAATAATGCCGTAATTCAACTGGGTCTTAATGTTCTTGAAAGTGACATTTTCGAAGTTGTGCTGGCCGTAAGATTGGTAAAAATTTATGGCGACGTTCTTATTGCTAAGACCACTGCTGGAAGCCCCTACATTTTGAATGACGCAATTTTTCATTACAAAATTAGCACTGCCAATGGCCATATAAAAGAAGAACTCACCCCGTGAGCCAGCGACCATGTTAATTCCACCACCATCAAAGATCAGGTTTTCCAGGTAAATGTTACTGTTTTGGAAACCAGTCCGTTCCATTGTTTTAACGCCCTTACCGTCAATATCTGGAGAGCGGGAGATTATCACTGTACCTGCTGTCAGGCCTACCAAAGAAAGATTTGTTTTTGAGAAACCATAGTAATTTGTAGAGTCAGAATCGTTGTACGTGCCTGCATCAAAAAAAATGGTGACGTTTGCACGTAGAATCTTTCCATTAGAATCGGCAAGCGAACTAAGGTCATCGCCATTGCTTACCAGAGTGGTCACAGAGAAGGTCTCACCATTGTACGAAATGTTTGCTGTACCAGCCTTGGTGGCATCTCGTGTCACAAAAAAGTATGTGGGGCTACCATCATTATAAGAGTTGGTGGGTTCGAGATAATCACCGGATTGCTCCTGAGCCACCGAGAATGTGTTGGCAATCACCGGTTGTACCAGCGAGGAATCCAAAATCACCGCAGCCTGGACAGCGATGGGGTGAACACTCGAAAGCGCCAGCGCCACAATCAATCCCCAAATAATTAGTTTTATTTTTTGATCCATTTATGTTTCCGTCTCGATACGCATCTGGTGGGGCCTTCTTTGATATTTTTATCAGTACGGTGTGAACCACCTCGCTGTGAGATGCGATTATTTAAAATGGATAGAAAACGCCGTCTTCCAGCGTGATGCTCTATCGCTGATAAATTTTTATTCTCGGTGTTAATAATGCATGAAAAATGCTTGAGCATAATTTTAAATGCAAGGGCGGAGATTGTTAGTAAAAATAATCTAAAACATTTTCGGATTGCACTAATTAAAAATTTTCAAAATTACTGTGAAGGTCACAATAATTAACAAAAACCCCTCTTTACATAATGGAGAGGGGCGGTAATCAAAAAATTTGTGTAATAAGTGGAAACCAGGAAAATTTAGCGTTTTTATCCAGGCTAGCTGATTATCGAATCTTGATCAACTGGTACGGTACCCATTCTTTCGTGTCGTATAGCAGGGTGTACGTACCGTCGGCCAATTTGGCTTTGATGTCTTGCTTGATGTCCTTGGTCACCGAGTCACCGGGCACCAGCAGCCAGCACACGGACGGGTCGGCGATGAATTTCTGGTACGAGGGGTAATCGTTGAGATACGAATTGATCCAGTGGCCTTCGAGGCCGGGCAGGTAATCCATCGGGTAATTGGTGACAACGGTGTTGCAGCCATTGGTGAATTCGAGCGCGTAAAGCTGCTCGTTCAGAGAGGGCGAAAAGATCTGCGATTGCTTCTTCTCCCACTTGGCGGTGAGCGTCTGATCGTCCAGTTTGATGCCGTAATAGACGATCGGCGCTAGCACGAGAAGGATCAGGAAGGCCGCGCTCAGACGTCCAAGTTTGATACGCTCGAGCAGGCGGCAGATCCAGTCGAGGATGACCTGAAGGCCCAGTCCGCAGACCACAGCCACGGTGGGGAAGACGAGCGACAGGTTGCGGGTGGAGTAGCTCGCCACGACACCCCAAAGTAGTGAGAAGGGCAGAATGACCAAAATAATCAGCCAGCGCCAACGCCGCGGCAGCAGGGGCAGGGCTGCCAGTGGAAAGACGAACAGGACAAGATATTTGCCCAAACTCAGCAGCGCCAACCACGGACGTAGCAGCAGATTGTTAGTCTCCTGCACGTCGGCGGAATGAGCCAGGTATTGGTCCAGGCCAAGGCCCTTGGAGCCTTGCAGTACTTCAATGCCACGTGGCAGGTACCAGGTCAGTTCCACGGCCACAGCGACAGCCAGCACCGCGAGCAGGAAGCCGACCTGCTTTTTTGACTTCGCCTTGCTATTCAAGAAAGCCAATACGGGAAGCAGCACCAGCACATACAGCCCGACCTGTTTAAGCAGACCGGCAGCCGTGGCCAGGATCATGCCCAGGATGAAATCCTTTTTATCGGCTAGCACGTCTTCGCTACGGATGTATGGAATGAGAGCTACAAATGCCATGAAGGCAACTGGGATGTCGGCGTAGCCCTCGTTGATGTACTCGCCAAGGAAGTGCTTGTAAAGTACGTATGTAAAGGCAACCGCAATGAGATAGCCATACTTCTTTTCGGTCACAGCCAATTCGAGGATGGTCAGGACGGTGAGAATGGCGAAGACGGGCATGATCGCCTTGGCAAAGAAGACGATTTTAAAATTGCCCATAAGCAGGTAGGTGAGCGAGAGGTTGATGGGCAGTAACTGCGGATAGGTCAGGTGGACGCGCGGTATACGATTTTGTGCCCAAGCCTCAGCCCAGGCGTTCCATGAGACGACAGCGTCCCAAATATTGAAAACGCTGCCGATGTTCTTCCACAGGTGCGCAACGAACCAGTAGGCGATGGTGAGGGCAACCGTGAGGATTAATGCAATTCCCAGTGTGCGTAAAAATCGCACTACCGCCGACTTTTCATCCGACCGGAACCAGGCGAGCCCGCTCTCCTTCACCTCGTCCGCAACGGAGCGCAGCCATTCGGCCATGTCGTCCAGGCGGATGTGGAAAATGGAGCGGTACAGCCAGAGCAACGCCAACACTTCCAGGCCGATGACGATCAGCACGGCCAGGCGGGTGTAGAGATGCAGGTACACCAGCAGGTAGAACAACAAAAAGTTGACCAGCATGCTGGTGGTGACCACCACGCTCAATTGGAAGAAGAATTTCCCCTTGGGGTGATACAGGGCACGGAAAATGAGGCCCGGGAAGAACAAGATCTGGAAGACCGCCAGCATTCCCAAGAAAAACATAAGCTGCTCCTGTAAAACGATTCACTCGTAAAGTAGGTTGACCTATTCTATCATTTTTCGCGCGCGCCATCCTGTACCTCGATTTGCGATAAAATGAACCTGTCGAGACAGCCATGAAAAAATCCATCACTTCCATCTGCGTTTTTTGCGGATCATCCGCATCACCGGACCCGGCGTTCACTGACGGAGCGCGGCGCATGGGCGAACTGCTCGCCGAGCGTGGCATCACGCTGGTCTACGGCGCGGGTAAGTCGGGGATGATGGGCGCGCTTGCGCATGGAGCGCTCGAAAAGTGCGGTGTTGTGATTGGCGTCACGCATAAGCACGAGGCGGACCACTGGTCATTTCAGGAGGGGCTGGAACGGGTGGAGGTGCTCGAGACGTTGCAGCAGCGCAAGGCGCGCATGATCGAACTTGCCGACGCCATCGTGGTACTGCCTGGCGGCTTCGGCACCCTGGACGAGTTCTCGGAGATGCTGGCCTGGCGCCAGATCGGATTACATGATAAACCCATCGCTCTGCTCAACATCAAAGGTTACTTCGACGGTCTGCTCACCTGGGTTCAGCGGGCAGCGCAAGAGCAGTACATCCGTCCCGGCGACATGCAGCTGTTCTTCGTGGAAGAGGACCCCGAACGTCTGTTGAACAGGCTCAGGCAAAAATAAAGACCGGACACTGCATCCGGTCTCTTAATCTATTATTCTTTGACGCATTCATAAACTTCGTAGAAAGTGAGTATGGGGAAAATGGTGGCTACCTTGCGCGGTCGGAAGACCTTATTTGCCGCGTCGAGGATGGTGTAGATGTTACGCACGTGATACTCGCCCGAAAAGCCAGCCAGCTTGCGTCCGATCTTGTAGAGAAAGTTCTCGGTAGGGCCCGAGATCAGGAGGCGGCCACCGGGTTCGAGCAGGTCGTGGAAGAGGCGCAGCATGCCTTCGAGGTCGTCGACGTGCTCGAGCACCTCTGTGGCCAGGATGAGGTCGAAGCTGCCATTTTTACCGGCGAGCACCTTGAGGTCCGAGGCGTAAGAGATGTTTTTCCAACCCAGTTTATCGCCGATGGGTTTAAGCTCGTCGATCATCAGATCGAAAGCCAGAGTGTGATCGGAGTGCTGCAGCAGGTACTCGGTGAAGACGCCGTAGCCACAACCGAAATCCAATGTGTTCTTCATGTGCTCGCGCTTGGCGATGGCGGCTAGGATCACGCGCACCCGTGTCCAGGTGAGCCAGCGCATTAGCGGGTTGGCGATGGTGTAGGAGGGCAATCCCTGCTCGTCACAGTGGCCCGGCTCATTGGCGGCCAGGATCTCTTTGAAGCGTAGGATGGTCTTGCGGCGGTGATCACGGAATTCAGCGTTTTTCATGTTCTCTCCGATCATTTGTCTTCAGAGACGGGAGTCTCCGCAGCGAGTTTCTTTTTAGGGGTCAGGGTCAGGGCGACGCCGGCCAGCAGGAATTCGACGAGGGTGTAGAGCAGGCGGTGGACGATGGTGTAGATGCCGATCTCGCTGCTACTGAACATGAGCGAGAAGAGCAGCACGGCTACGGCTTCGCGCACGCCGAGTCCACCCGGAGCGATGACAATGACGTACCCGGCCAGGAAACTCAGTCCGAAGGCGCCGATGGTGAAAAAGAGGTCATTGAGCGTGCCGGTTTGGCTGAACAGGCAGAAGAAGCTGATACCGTACAAAATCCACAGTACGGACTGCGAGGCAAAGATATAAAACGTGCGACCGAGTGGGAGGGCTGCGCCTTTTCCGCGTATCACGAGTTCGGAGACAGCCACAGTGATAAGCCATAACAGCAGGGCGGCCGCGCCAAGGACTGGGTACAGACGCGCATCCATTGAGAAACCGTATTTCGCCAGCAGTTCGATGGGCCGGCTGAGCAGCAAAAAAGCCAGACTGACGAAGAAGGACCCAGCTACCAACCAAACATTCTCGACGATGAATGCCTTACCCATGTTCTTGTAGGTGATGTTGGCTTCTTTGTAGGCTTCGAAACGGGCGAAGAACTGCCAGACCCCTCCGGGGATGTACTTACCGAGCTGCGAGATGGATACAAAGGAGAATGCGTTCTTGAAGTTGGGCTTCCAGCCCACCAGCACCAGGGACTGCTGCACCAGTTCTACGTTCTGTACGCGCACCACAATGATCAGCAAGGCGCAAAGCAGCAGTTTGACCGCGTTGATGCTCGAAAGGTATTGGATTGCCGTCGAGTAATTCTTGACAACGTAGTAGATGCCCCCCGCCACAACGGCCACGCCCCAGATCGCCTTAAGGATGTTGAGGACACGGCTTTTCTTATCCAAGTTTCTTGCCCTTGCCCTGGAGGGTTTTCTTCTGCAGGTAAAGCTGCTTTTCGGCGGTGGTGCGGATGCCCACCAGGATGTCGGCCAGGAATCCGACGATAAGCAACAAGATGGCTAGCGAGACGAGATAAATGCCAGTCAAGCCGACGAATTTGTACGGAGTGAAAGTTTGGGTCAGAATATAGTGTACCAGTAAAAAGATCAGAGCAGCCACCCCGACCAGTCCGGGCAGTGCCGCCAGCAGGCTGAAGAAGTAAAAAGGTTTGTAATCTTTGAACGACTTGAAGATGATGCGCAGGGCGCGGCTGGTATAGCTGAACAGGTTGCTAGCTACCTTCGATTTGCGCTCGGGGTAATACTTCACCGGGATGGGCACTGAGACCAAGCGCAGCCCTTTATAAGCCAGGTCGATGATGGTCTCGTGGGTGTAGGTGTACTTGCCCGAGAGGTTGAGGTTGAGGATGGCTTCGCGTCCGATGGCGCGGAAACCGCTGGAACAGTCGCCCAATTTCGTCCCGGCCAGCGAATTAACCAGGGCGTTCATGCGCTGGTTGCCCCAGAATTTGATTGCTGGCATATTTTCCGGACGCGGCGCCTTGCCGGTGGCGGTGGTAAAGCGGTCGGCAGTGACGAAATCGGCACGATTCTCGATGATGGGCTGGATGAGCTTGACGATGTCGGCGGGGTCGTACTGCAAGTCGGCGTCGATGTTGACCATGATGTCGGCGTCGTTCTCTACGGCATAAGCCAGACCGTCCTGGAAGGAGCGGCCCAGTCCCTTGTTAGTGCCGTGCAGGATCAACTGCGCACCGGCCTCGCGCGCAAGCTGAGCGGTGCGGTCGATGGACCCGTCGTCGATGACCACGGGGGTAAGATCGACGCCCTTAATCTTGGGCATGCGCCGTACCACCTCAGCGATGGTCCTCTCTTCGTTATAAGCCGGGATAATCACGATCAATTTCATGGGTTGCTCCAGGGTTCAACTCTTAATTATAGTCCAATGCCCAGCGCTTGCGTTTCATTCGGGAATTTGAACCAGCGCGTAGGTGTCGTTGCTGTAAACGGGTTCCAGACCCTGCAGGGCCTTCTTCTTGAAGTTGCCCAACTGGACAATGAGGTAGTCAGCGTGGACGTCCCTGGCCAGGTCGATGTAAGCCTGCAAACGGGTGGCTTCGTCGGCGTGCTCTAGCGCGTTCCAGGGTTTCATGGCTATGGAGATCGCCTGCTGCTGTGCCGGGTCGTCGTTCAAGCGGGTCACGTCCTGCTTGGAGTAGCCCATGGGACGCAGCGCTTGGTAGCGGATGGCGTTGCTGAAGGTCACGTTGAGCGGTGGCACGGTGAGCACGGTGTCAGTTGGAGTGGTGTACTTATCGAGGGCAGCCAAGATGTCGACTGCGTCCTTCTCGGTGTCAGTGGGGCAGACAAGATGTCCGCTGGTCAGGCAGGCGACTTCGCGACCAACGTAGGGGTCCTGCTGGTTGGTGGTGATGGTCAGCCCCAGGCAGGCAGCGATGAGCAGCACGGCGGCACCGGCGGAGAGGGCAGGGAAGCGCAAATGGACCTTGCACTCGCCATCAAAGAAAGCGAGGAATACGAAAAGCAGCAGTAGTGGCGGCAGGTAGCGCAGTCCGCGCACCAGCATCATCTGCACCGAGACCATGTGCAGCCAGGGGTCCAGCAGGCGTTCGGTGTAGGGTCCAACGATTGAGACGAGGGCAACGCCGAGGATCCAGACCGTTACTGTCCGCGCGGCTGAGGAAAGCAGGTTTTTGCGTGTGAGCAGTGATGCCACAAGTGCGATCAGCGCCAAAGGCAGGATACCGCTACGGGAGAGAGTAACAACCAGGTCACCGGCGATCTGGAGGACGTTGAAATGATTGGTGCCATAGACCGACATCAGGATAGCCAACGAGTCTGCGTAAGGGAGCGGAACGGTGGCTGCCGAGGAGAACGAGATAGCGTAAACGGCCGCGAAGGGCGCAGCCGCTGCGGCGAAGATGAGCGCGCTAAGAGCGGTTTGTCCGAGGCGTTTACCAAAGGGCGCGGGAGAAAGAACAAGATAGACCAGTGTGAGCACGGCAAAGGTGATACCGGCGCTGATGGAATGCACGTAAACCAACAGCCCCAGAATAAGGCTGAGCAGGTACCAGCGTTTGGGGCGAGCGATCCAGGCCACGGACCAGTAGATGAGCCAGGGGAACGCGATCTCGAAGAGGTTGCGCGGCAGGGCGTCACCGATGAGGCCCCAGTTATCCCAGGCGCCGGTGAGGACGATGGGGAAGGTGCCAATGGCCAGCAGCAGCGCCAGTCCCCGCGAGCGCAGCAAGCGCTTGCCAACCAGGTAGAATCCGAGTAGCTTGAAGAAGATGGCCAGGGGCAGCAAAACCAGGAAGGCACCGCCGTAGCTGCCGGTGAGTCGCCCCAGCCCGCGGATGAGCGGGATGTGAAGAGCGAAGTACGATGAAATATGTGCCTGATTGGAGAGGAAGTAGTCCGCAGTAAACTGGCCTGGATTATCCAGGGCAGCGGCGTAAGATGAGATGTACGAGGCGTCGCTGCCGACGTAGATGAAAGGGCTGACCCCATTCCAGCGACCCAATGTGTAGAGGACGGCGAAGAGGGCGAAGGCGATGATGATGAGCGCATCGGCGGTGCGGGGGCGTTTAGCGCGGCGGAGCCAGTCCGCGGTTTGGGTGAGCGCCTGCTCGAGCCATCGTATGGGACGCAGCCAGTCAAGGTGGGGGAGTTTGGGCAGTGGAAAGCGGGTGAACGCCAGCAGTGCGCCGATCCCGGCAAGGAACAGACAGGCGAAGGAGACCATCAGCTGGGCAGCGCCGAAGTGGAAGGCCTGTCCCTTGAAAAGGTCGCGCAAGTTGGTGATGGTGCAAATGGTCAGCGCTGTGGCGATGATGATTGCTCCAGATTTTCGTCTGTTCAAGTTCCCGCTCCTGGTGGTAGATGTTGGACGGGAAAATTATACCTTATCCGGGGGGTTCGATTGGGGGGTGAGAGTGATACACGAAAAGGAAGATAATTCATTCTCACACAGAGAACGCAGAGGAATAATTATGTACACATCATTACCTCGAACAAGGATTTATGCGACGACCGATGTGAATATTTACGGCAATTTGCCCAACTTGCTTACTGACGAAGAATTCAAGTAAATTGCGCTTACTTCAATATCATCACCCGCGCCCAGCGGGGCGGAACCTCAACCTCGAGCTTTTTTCCGTTGACCGCGAACTCCTGATCTCCATTGAGTAGATCCCTGGCACGTGTCGCCGCGAAGGGCAGGTCAATGATGACCTGAGCCGCTTCCGCTGACGCATTGAGGGCGACAACGACACGTTCCTCTTGATATTCGCGCAAAAAGGCAAATTGCTGGTGCGCCACGAATAATTGCGCATAGCCACCATGTCTTAACGCCTGACTCGATTGGCGAAGATCAGCCAGACGGCGGATCACCGTGGGCAGCTCCGGCTGCGGTGCGGACTGCGCCAGCGCGTCGAGCTCCAGGCAGGGACGGAGAGCTGAGTCGTCCGTGCGAGTGCGTTTGCCCTGCAGACCCCATTCGCTGCCGTAATAGACAGAGGGCACACCGGGCATGGTGAAGAGCAGGCAGTAGAGCGGGTAGAGGAGGGCGGGGTCTCCCAGGCTGCTGGCCACGCGATCAACGTCGTGGTTGTCGGCAAAGTTGTAGAGCGGCAGGTCCCTGTACAGGCCATCCGCGCCGAACTGGCGGTTGAGCGACCAGGCGATCTCGAAATAGTTCTTGTCGACCAGACTGGACCACAACCCCTTGTAACACTCATAGTTGGTCACCGAATGAAGCATATCCGGGTTGGCCATACGCCGGTAATCTCCGGCTACGATCTCGCCCATCAACCAGAAATCCGGCTTGAGCGTGGTGGTGAAGCGGCGCAGCTCCTTGATGAAATCGGCGTCCAGGCAGTCGGCGGCATCCAGGCGCAGACCGTCCACGCCAAACTCGTCCACCCAGCCGCGTACGGCGTTGAACAGGTGCTTGCGTACCGCGGGGTTGCCGAGGTTAAGCTTGACCAGGTCGTAGTTCCCGTTCCAACCCTGATAGGAGAAGGGGTCCCCATATGGGCTGTGGCTATCGAAGCGCAGACCGTCGAACCAGCCGCAGTACTGCGACTCGGAGCCGTGCTGTTGCACGTCGCGGAAGGCGAAAAAGTCGCGACCGACATGGTTGAAAACGGCATCGAAAATCACATGGATACCATTTTCGTGCAGAGTCCAGGTCAGGTCGGCCAGTCCACGGTTGCTGCCCAGCCGGCGGTCGACTTGGGTGTAATCGGCGGTGTCATAGCCGTGATAGGTCGATTCGAAGAGCGGACCGATATAGAGGGCGTTCACTCCCAGATCGCGCAGGTGAGGGATCCACGCGCTGACCTTCTCGAGGCGTTCCACAGGCGCGGATTGGAAGTCGTTGCGCTGCAGAGCTCCGCAAAAGCCGAGGGGGTAGATGTGGTAGAAGATGGCATTTTGCCACCAGGGGATAGAAGTTATCATTCGTTATTCTCCAAAGTACGTACCGGTAGGTACAGTATTATAATAAAAAAATTACGAGAAGATACCATGCATGAATTGGTGCACCGCTGAATGAGCCAGATCATCATCCAGGTTGACCATGCCATTAAGCCCAAGTGAGGCATAGGTGTTGACCATGCCGAGGAAGGTGGCAGCGTAAGCGCGCTGGCGTCCTTTCATGTTTCCGTGGTCCTGCGCGGCGCGCAAGAAAAAGGTCTCCATCACTTCCTGCTGGCGCGCATGGATGTCGGCAACCACGTTGAATGAATCGCTGCCGCTTGGGGTGAACCACATCATCAATTGCATGCGGTAGAGCAGGGGATTCTCGCGGGCGAAGTCGAAATAGGTGTTGGCGATCTTTTGCAGGGTACTGATCACATCGCGGTGGTATTCCGCCGCCGAGTCGAGTTGCTCGAACAGCGGCACGAAGCCTTCATTGAGCAGGGTACGTAGCAGGCCTTCCTTGCTGCCGAAGTAGTGATACAGCGTGGGTTTCTTGATGCCTGCGGCGTCTGCGATCTCCTGTACACCGACGGCATCGTAGCCGCGCTCTGAGAAGAGGCGGACGGAGCAGTCGAGAATCTTGGCACGGTTGTCCATGAGCGTTAGTGTACCACTCGGTACACAAACTGTCAAGGGGATACTGATTGGGCAGAGCAGGGGAGTCAGTGGGAATCGGTTAGTAATTTTATCTCTTCATCCACGTACTTGTAGAACTGACCCAGGTGGTAACCATCGACCAGGGCGTGGTGGGCCAGCATGGAGAGCGGCATCATCAACCTGCCGTCCTTCAACTCGTATTTGCCGAAGGAGATGCGCGGGTTCGAGTCCTCGCCACCACGGGTGGGTTGGATGAGGGCAGTGTGGTGCACCCAGGGGATGGAGGTGGTGAAATACAGTGCTTCCACCTCCTCGTCGTCAGGCACCCAACCAATTTCAGTGACTCGTTTCTGTTCGGCGTTGGCGTATTCCATGTACTCGGCATATGGTTTGCCGTGGTAGAGGGTGCAGTAGATGAACGTGTTGTCGGGTAGAAGGATTGTGTGCGAGGTGCCGCAGCAGGGGAACTCGATGATGCCACCCTGGTGTACACGCATGCGGAACTCGGGGATGCGATTGGCGGCTTTGGCCACCACGTAATTCATCGCCAGGAAGAACGATTCTCCGCGCACTTTGGTGAAAGCCTTGATTTCAGTGACATCGACCTCGGCGGTCAGTCCCACGTACGGCCAGGCCATGTTCCTGAACAGCAGGAATTGCTCCCTGCGCGGAAAGCTGTCGAGGTCAATCGTTTTGAATTCCATGCACTTCCTCCAGGTGATTGTCGATTAATCTTACCATCCGTTCTGCGGATTATTTGCTACAATTTTCTAAGATCACCACTGGAGGATGCCATGAACGACCGTGAAGCACTGGAATACATCAAGGGGTACTTCGATGAGCTATTCGTCAAGAAGAACGTCGATGCCCTCGACCATTACCTCGACAAGGATTATTTTGACTACGACATCGGCGATCCATCGGTCGACCACATCCAAAACTCCAAGCAGTATTTGTTGAGACGTTTCGAGCGCGAGCCAACCATTGGCGTGAATGTGGTCAGGGCGATGATTCACGAAGAGGTCATTACCGCGTTTCTGGAATGGTTCGTGATTGAAGGCGGCGAGAGAAGAGTGACCATGAAAGGCGTCGCCAGCTTCCTGCTGCGAGGTGAAAAGATCTTGAAGCGGCACACTTTCATTTATTGGCGGGCGGAATAAAAATCCCCTGTCCGGTGAAGGACAGGGGAGGAAAAGAAAATATTGTTATTTTGTGGTGGAGGCCTGTGCCGCACGTGCTTCAAGCTGTTTATGCAATGCTTCGATGTCTTTGGGGATGAAAATAATTGCGAAGATCATGAAGATTATACACAATCCCCAGGCGCTGGTACAGATGACTTTGATGGCATTACCGACTGAGGTGGCATCCGCCAGCAAACCCGCGAGGATGGGAGCAACCCAGGCGCCGGCGTTCTCGATGAGACTTTCGATCGACTGAGCCGAAGAACGAACTTCTGGAAGCGTAACATCGTACATGGTGGAGATGATGTTTGGCGAGGCGAAAGGCATGAAGAAAGCCGCCAGACCCATGAGGATACCGAAAACTAATACCTGACTGTTAGGCACGCTAAGGGCAGCAAATAGACCGATCATACCCAGAATAATTCCTATCTCGCTGGCAATAAGACGGCCACCCTTGTGCTTTTTGAAGATCTTGTCGCCCAGCCAACCGCCAGCCGGGTAACCGAGAGCCATGAGCACCACCGCGGGAGCCATGATCATCAGGGTGGTAGTATCGTCATATCCGCGCTGTTTGCCTAGATAATCGAAGATATAGTATGTAATCACATTCCATGGGAAAACACCGGTAAAACCTTGGGCGTAAACCATCCACAGGCTCTTGCGCTGGAAGATTTGTTTAAGTGCCGACCAACTGAATTTGTATGATTGCCCTTCCACACCCTGAAGCTCTTCTTCGCCGCTACCACGAGGTACGTCTTTGACGAAAATGAAGATAAAGATAGAGAGGATAATACCCAGTGAGCCGGTGAGAATGAACACGTTTTGCCATCCTCCCAACGAGGTAGTGAACAGAAGAGCAATGACCATACCAATCAAATAGCCGATGGGTTGGGTTAATTGCAGGATACCATAGACCTTGCCGCGCACCTTGGGAGTATACAGGTCTGAGATCAGGCTGTACATACCTGGGTAGCTGGAATCATCAATACCAGTGGAAGAGCGGGTGGCCAGAAAATCACTGAAACGGGCAGGGGAGTGAAACTTGGGAGCTAGCGCGCTTAACCAGGTAGTGGAACCCCAGATGAACGAAGCAGCTGCCAATAACTTGCCGCGGTTGTAACGATCGCTCAACCAACCCCACAATGGGTAAAAGATGGTACCAACGATAAGGGCACCCGAGTTGATCAGACCCCACTGTGTGTAGGTCATATGAAAGGTACCCATAATGTCGGTCTGCAGCGGGCCGATCAGTAATTTATCAGTTTGGTGTAGCAGCATGAAGATGAAGAAGATAACGATATTAATCTTGGCAGTCCGGTTCAATTTTGGCCTGCTGGATTTTACTGCTTCAGATGCTTCCATAAAGAATCTCCGTATGAGGATTTTTTATTACAACGCAGATTGACCAATTTTAGACCCGTGCATTGCAACTGTCAAACATAATGGGAATGACGAAAAGCGGAATTTATCATAACAAAAATCTGTAAGTCGCTTGGGATACAATCAGTCCTGAATGTTGTGAATTCCTCTCTTAAACCCATCATTTTACAAGAATATTCTCAGAAAACGTGCCCACAGGAAGGCCGTAGAGCGATTTTAAAGCGTTAATGCAATAAAAAATACCCTCAAAAATGAGGGTATTTTGCATGAAAAAGAGTTTACTCACTTTTTTCCGCGTCCAGCGGGATCTCAGGGATGGTGGAGATGATAAGTGTTGCCAGGGCCATGGCGATTGCCGCAGCTAAAAAGATCAGCTTCAGCCCACTCTCCAAGTTGACGGCGTTTTTTTGGATCAACCCCAGCAGGGAAGGGGCGACAGCGATCCCGGCCATCTGGAAGAAGTAGATGGCAGCCACGGCCACTCCGAGCAGGCGCCGCGGCATGGCGAATTGTGCCACCAGGGTGTGGATGGTGGGTATCATGCCCAGTCCGATGGCGGCGATCGAGGTCACCAGGATGTACAGCCAGATCGGGGTAGCGGCAGTAAAGCGCCACATAGCCACCATCGCCGCGGTGACGATGAGATGCCCGGCGTTGTACATCCACTTGTAGCGCCTGGTGCGCGCCAGCAGCAATCCGGTGGGAATGCCCAGAAACGAAGCGATCAGAGTATAGGGCGTCAGCATAGAGCCGCTGACCGTGGGGCTGACCTTCATCACGTCTTGGACGAAGATGGGAGAATACGACAGGATGGCCAGGAAGGCGAAATAGGAAAGGAATGCCGCGACCGCTGCGGTCATGAACGTGTGGCTTCTGAAAACCTGCGGGTCGAGAATAGGTGCCGCGGCGCGATGTTCGATCTTGATGAAACTGAACCAGGCGAAAAGTGAACCTGCGAGCAGGACAATACCGGGCAGCAATTTTGCCGGGTCTCCCAAAAACGAAATGCCAATGATAACCGAACCGGTGGCAAGAACCATCACCAGTGTGCCGGGCAGGTCTATTTTTGGATGCGCTTCCTCGCGGGTGTCTGGCAAGCCGACGGCAACCAGGATACCGCCAATCAGCATCAGCGGGATCGTGCCCCAGTACAGTGCGCGCCAGCCGAAGATACTTTCGGAGGCAATCCCTCCCAGCACGGGCCCGATCAGGGCGGCGATACCCGCAGGTAGGTTCAGCAGGCCGGTCCACTTGGCACGTTCAGCCGGTTCAAAGAGGTCTCCGATGGCGGTAAAGCACAGCGGAACGATGGGGAAATGTCCGATGCTCATGAACGTCGCGGCAGCTACAAGGGCGGCCATGCTTTTTGAAAAAGTGGTGATTCCCAGACCAAGTATGAAGATCGCGATCGAGATCAGCAGCAGTTTGCGGCGCCCGTAAATGTCTGACAATTTGCCAAAGAGTAGCGTGGAAGTCGACCCGGCCAGTGCTGGCAGGGCGATCAGCCAGGAGAACAGCGACATGCCATTCAGCTCCGAGATCATACCTGGCTGCGCGATGTTGCGTCCGTTTATCAAGAGCACGCTGACGAACTCCGTCAGAAAGATCGTCCAGACGCCAAGAGAGAACTTCTTGTGGCTTGAGGATAAGCAGGTCATGCTTGATTGTGTGGGCTGTGTCATATGAATACCTAATTATAGATTTGATTGATAGAGTCAGTTTACCATTTTGAGTTCACTCCAGGTCAAGGGAGAATAATGGCCATAATCCGGTCGTCTTTACCCTTTATCACTTCCGATTATTTAAACAAATCAGAAACTATGTGCTTTTTCTACCCTGTGTCCAAAAGTGCTACACTGTTGATATCTATTGATAGGTGGAAACCTTGGATGGTATTACGGAGGCCTGGTATGCGGATGAGACTCTGGCTCGCAATCCTGATTGGACTCTTCTTTCTGGCAAGCTGTAATTTTCCTCTCTTTAGAACTCCTACTGTACCTGGAGCGGTTACAAATACTCCCAACTCAACCCTACCGCTGCCAACAGCAACCACGATCCCACCAACCGCGACCGAACCCCCACACGCCATGGATTCGACCGAGCCTTTCCAATTGGCCATCATCACCCCGGCAGAGTTCGTCTCAGTGCTGCAACCTTTGATGGATTATAAGAATAAGACAGGCATGCCGGCACGCATTATCACGCTTGAAGAAATCTATACGCAATGTCAGGGAAGAGACCAGGCAGAGCAGGTCAAAACCTGCCTGGCGCAGCTCGCGCGCGTCAATGGCATCCAATACGCCATGCTCGTTGGTGACATGGACAAGTTCCCGGTGCGCTTCACCAAGGCCGACCGCGATGCCCCGGAGGCGGGCTACACTGCCTTCTTCCCCACGGACTTATATTACGCGGATCTTTTCAAAGCCGACGGCAGTTTCGACAACTGGGACGCCGACGACGACGGTTACTACGGCGAGATCTGTGGTGAGATCACCGACTGCCCACTCAACTCAGACATGGTCGATCTGACCCCCGATATTGCCGTTGGGCGCATCCCCGCTTCAAATGAAAAGGAAGTGGCAATCTACGTGCAGAAGGTCATCACATACGAGAGCACCGCCGCGGCCTCCGCCTGGGCTCGCACCGTACTGCTGGTGGCCACCAACACCTGGGTGGACGGGAGCTGCAAGGGCGAAGATGACCTGGCCGGCGGTTTGCCCCAGGGTTACCAGACAATCAAGCTATATGAAGAGGGGTCGCCATGCCCTGCCACGCAGGTGCTCACCAGTGAGAACTTGATCGAGACGATCGATAACGGTGTGGGTTTCATCAGCTACATTGGTCACGGTGACAACACCATGTGGTGGAATTACCTCACCATCAAGGACGTGGCTTCTTTGACTAACTACTTCTCCCCTGCCATCATTTTCTCCACAGGATGCGGCACGTCTGAATTTGGACCCCGTCCGCCAGCCGACCCCTACCTGGATGTGAGCGGCATCCAGCATCCTGGCAATGCCGCCGGAGAAATGTTCACCGAAGTTCCTCCCCCACCCGCCAATCTCCAGACCGATTACATCGATGGTTTCGGTGAGGTCATGACGGTGCAATCCGAAGGCGGCGCGGTGTCATACGTTGGCGCCATCACCGGCTCGCAACCCTATTCCATCGAGTTGAACAACCACTTTTTTGAGGCTCTTTCCACCGGCAAAACCACAGTGGGTGATATGTGGGTTTACATGGTGGAAAAGTACTACCAGCAAAATCAATTTCCGGTCTACGTCGATCCTCCCGATTGGACCGTGCTGGCGCGCTTCCACCAGCCCTGGAAGTTCATGCTCTTCGGCGATCCGTCGCTGCGGGTGGGTGGAGTGTAGTTGAATTACCTCCACCAGCAAAAGCCGGGATTTACTGGCAATCCTCTGTAAGTTTTAACGATTTATTTCTTTAAGAATCTGCGGGTGCAGGTGTGGATTGGCCACGATCACCTCACCTCTAGCGAGAGAATCTGCACCTCCATTGTAATCGGTGACGATGGCGCCTGCTTCACGAGCAATGACGATACCGGCTGCCATATCCCATTGCGAGAGACCCTTCTCCCAATATCCATCCAATCTGCCGGAGGCTACTGCGCACAGATCAAGCGCGGCAGAACCGTCGCAACGCATGGAACGTACGCGGCGGATAAAATGTGCCCATTCGTTTGTATTGTTTTCGGGATTTGTCCAGGCGTCGTATGGAAAACCTGAGGCAAGCACAGCCTGATCCAGCTCAACGGTTTTGGATATATGCAGGGGAATGTTGTTTAATGTAGCACCCTTACCCGTCTCTCCAAGGTAAAGTTCCTGTAAGATCGGGTTGTAAACCACGCCAAGAATTAACTCTCCTTTTGTCTCGAGACCAATCGATACCGCCACAAACGGATAACGTCGGATGAAATTGGTTGTCCCATCAATCGGGTCAACGATCCATCGACGACCATGACCTTTCTTTTCAACCCCACTTTCTTCCGCCAGAATTCCATCCTCCGGGAAGGTTTTAGCTAGGCGTGTCTTGATCAGGTCTTCGCATTGTTGATCCACTGTAGTTACCGGGTTGATTGCGCTGCCCTTCTCGCTCACCGTCAGGTTGACCTCATCCCAGGCATCGCGGATGATCTCACCGGCTGCGCGAGCAATATTCACTGCTGTTTCCAATTCAAGCGACATTTCCTTTCCTCATTCACTTTCTGAACTTGTTTCTCTTGTGAGAAATATTAAAAAATGTTGACAAATCCACTAAATAATTCTACAATAAAAAGCAAGAAAAAGCACAAAAACGCTCAATAAAAATCAAATAAATACAAACTCAATCTTGTTCCTTTTCTCAGGTGGTGAAATGATCCCAGCCAAAAGATACGAACAAATCATCAAATATGTGAATAAGAATAAAACGGCCTCTGTTGAGGACCTTAGTAGTTGGCTTGGTGTATCCAAAGTCACGATTCGTAGAGATTTGGATGAATTAGCAGCCAAAGGGCTCGTACTGCGTACCTTTGGAGGCGCCACTTCGGTGTTCAGCTACCTGTCGCAGGAAATTCCTTCCAACGAAAAAAGCTCGCTTTTCTCAGCTGAAAAACAACGGATAGGAAAAGCCGCTGCCGAACTTATTGAAGATGATGATGTCATTGTGCTCGATTCCGGAACGACTACCTTTGAAATTGCGCGCTACTTAACCAAACGCGTAACGGTGATCACCAACGACCTCAAGATTGCCATGGAGTTATGTATGCGCGATTACGTCACCCTCTATATCACCGGTGGATTAGTGGAGAACAACCTCTTTTCCACAACTGGAAAGACGACTGAAAACTTCTTGAATGAATTTCATGCAGATAAATCATTTCTGGCAGCTGATGCAATCAGTCTCAAGTTTGGTATCACCAACCGCACCGTTTCACAGGTTCCCATCAAACGTTCCATTGCCATGACCGGTACCACCAAGATCCTGGTGGCGGATCATAGTAAATTTGAAAAAGAAACATTCGCAAACATCGGGTTATTGGATGAGCTGGATGTAATCATCACAGATCAGATGGAGGAGGATATCAGAAAGAAATATGAAGAGCTTGGCATCAAAATAATATTGGCGTAAAGATTCACCAATTTATTTTAATTTTGTTGGCACCATAAAGGAGATAACATGAACGATAAACAAGGAAAGGAAACATCCGTATTTGTGCGCAAATCTACCGGTCTGGTCAGAGAAGCGTCCTTCGCAGATGCAGCTATTTTCACTGCGACCTTCTCAGCTCCGGTAGGTACCACGCTCGCTTTCGGCCTGTTCTGGGCGCTGGGAGCTTTCCCTGGAACGAACATTCTCCTGGCCATTATCTTATCGGCTGTGATCGATGTTCCAATTCTGATCATGATGGCCTACATGGCTTCGAGTATGCCACGCACTGGCGGCGATTATGTGTGGGTTAGCCGTATCCTATCCCCATCGCTTGGAATGGTCAGCAGTTTTGCTGCGGTTTTCTCAGCCCTCATCGGCGCCGCGTATTGGGCTCGAATCTGGGGCCCCATGGGTGTTGGCCCGACTCTTGTCATTCTTGGCAACGTGGTTGACAGCCAGACACTTGTCTCTGTGGGTAACTGGGCGGGCGGAACCCTTGGTACCTTCTTGCTCGGTATGGTCATGATCATTCTTCTCGTGCTTACCCTCATCTCAGGCACAAAGCGAATGTTCAAAATCCAGAACACTTTCTTTGCCATTGCCATGGTTGGTACTGTACTGGCGATGATCGTCTTCGCCTTTGGCAACCAGGCAGCTTTTATCAACAATTTCAACACCTTTGCCCAAAGATATACCAATGTAACAGATTCCTATAATCAGATCATCGCCCTGGCTAAAGCAGCCGGTTACGACCCCTCTCTGAAGTCAACTTTTGGCGCGACTCTACCCTCCGTCATCTGTATTTTCACCTTCATGATGTGGAACTTCTGGTCCGTCTACCTCTCCGGTGAGATGAAGAGCGCCGGTAACCGCAAGCGCCAATTGGGTATCATGTTCACCGCTTTGATCTGGGATGTTGGCTTTATCGCTCTCGGAGCCATGTTGATCTTCAACGTGCTCGGTAAGGAATTCTTCACAGCCATCAACTTCCTTTCCACCACGGCAGCCAGCCAGTATCCATTACCTGCCAGCCCGTATTTCACCTTGTTTGCTGGTGTAATTATCAAGAACCCGTTGCTGAACATTCTTATCGCTGTCTCGTTCCTCTTCTGGAACCTGCCTGCGATGATCGGCAACACCTTCATGCCGGTTCGCTCCATCTTTGCCTGGTCGTTCGACCGCGTACTCCCCAAGAAACTTTCAGACGTGAACGAACGAACTCACACACCCGTACCGGCAATCCTGGTTGTGGGTGCGCTGGTTACCGCGATATTCGTTTGGTCGACCCTCTCCACCTCTTTCTTCACTCTGTTAGCCATGGGTGTATTGTGCGGCGTCATTGAAATAACCCTGGTTTCAATCGCTGCAATCCGCATGCCTTACTCCCAAAAAGATCTTTATGAAACGTCACCGGCCAAGGGTAACTTCCTGGGCGCTCCGGTGCTCGTTGTTACTGGCATTCTCTCCTTGCTGGTGATGGGTTTGGTCACTTTCCTTCTGATGAAATACCCCGGAATTGGTATTGCTTCTCCCTGGCTGGCTCTTGGCTTCATTGGTGGTGTGGTAGTGGTTGGTCTTGCCATCTACTTCATCTCCAAGATCGTGCGCAAGCGCAGTGGCATCAACATCGACCTTTCCTTCAAGGAATTGCCACCCGAATAGTTCGACGCTCTGATCTTCCGAGCCGATGCGATAGTTAATAGCAAAAAAGGTTGGACAATATAGTTGGCCTTTGAGATTATTACTGCAATCGAATTTCATAAGGCCAACTATAATATTTTAGTGAGGTGGTAATGTTCAAGTTCGCCAAAGAGAAACAGACGACGCTATATTTTGCCAGCGATATTCATGGCTCGCAGAAATGTTTTAACAAGTTCATTAATGCCGGAAAGTTTTACGGCGCAGATGTCATCATCATGGGTGGTGATATCACCGGTAAGTCGATTGTACAGATCGAAGAGAAAACAGATGGTTCTTACCGAAGCAATTTTATGGGCATTGAAAACTCATTTTCCAGCCTCGACGAGGTGGAGAATTTTAAAAAGTCGGTTCAAACTGCAGGTTTTTACCCCTATATTTGCGGAATGGATGAATGGACTTCTTTGAAAAATGATACCGCGGCGATGGATGTGCTCTTTGCCAACCTGATGAAGAAATCCCTTGAAGAGTGGATGGATTTCGCTGCAAAAAAGCTCAATGGCACAGGTATCCAGTGTTTCGTAATGCCCGGAAATGATGATCCCCTCTCAGTGACCGATATCCTCAAGGAGAGCGACATTATCATCGACCCCGATTGTCGTGTTGTCCAAATCAGTGATAAATTGACTATGGTTGGCTGCGGTTATAGCAATCCCACTCCATGGGATAGCCCGCGGGAGTTGAGCGAGCCCGAACTCAAAGAGCTGTTTGACAAACTTATGAGGGATGTTCCTGACCCGGAGAGCTGCATCTTTTGTGCTCATGTGCCGCCTTATAATTCCACCCTTGATGATGCCCCGAAGCTCTCGAAAGACTTGCAGGTGCAATCCACTGCTGGAGTGATCGAAACCGCACCAGTGGGCAGCACGGCGGTGCGCGACACCATTTTGCAATACGGATTCCCGCTAAGTTTGCATGGTCATATCCATGAAGTGCATGCCGTCAAGCAATTAGGCAAGACGCTAAGCATCAATCCCGGTAGTGAATACAGCGATGGCGTCGTCCACGGCGCGCTGGTGAGCTTGTCAGGTAATAAAGTCAAGAGCTACCAGTTGGTATCTGGCTAAAGGATCAGCATGACGCCTTTCGATACTGTCAACATCGTCATCGATATCGGATCCTCCGGCATCCGCGCAGTTGCCTTTAACATCAAGGGCAAAGCCCTCGCGTCGGCCAGACGCAGCCACGAAACTTATTATCCACACCCTGGCTGGGCAGAACAAAACCCTCTTGCCTGGCAGGAGGGCATGCTGCAATCATTAACCGAACTGGTACAAACCCTGCCGTTGGGAACGGAGTACAATGCCATTTCATTCACAGGTCAATGCCCTACCTATGTTCCGGTTGATCGACAGATCGTCCCCCTTGGTAATGTATTGACCTACCAAGACAACCGCTCCGAAATCGAAGCTGATGAACTGGCAGATCTGGTTGGCGTGGAATACATCCATGATCATTCCGGGCATAGTATTGAACCATTTTTCATTCTACCCAAGGTACTCTGGCACAAGAAACGAATGCCGGAACTGTACTCCCGTCTGGGTAAAGTTCTGCAGCCTGTTGACTATTTGGAATATCTTCTCACTGGTAACTTGTATACTGACCCAGCTTATTCTTGCGGTACTTTGGTCTATGATCGTTATACCCGGGGTTGGAATGTGGAATTGCTGAGCAAACTGGGGTTGGATGTGAGCCTGTTCCCTGAACAGATAGTAAATTCTTGGGACGTGGTGGGAACGATCAGTAACATGATCGCCGATCGCACCGGACTTCCGCGCGGGTTACGAGTAGTGCGGGGCGGGCCTGATAGCCAGTGTTGCGCTTTGGGTGTAGCAGCCATCGAAACCGATGTTCTAAGTAATATGTCAGGCACTTCCACCTGCCTCAATCGGACAGTGAAAGAAATCCTGCCAGACTTGCGTGTCGGACACTACATGCACGTCATCCCCGAACGGTGGAGCGCTGAAGTCGGACTAAACACCACGGGGGTCTCTCTGAAAAAGGTAGCCGGGATGCTCTTTGACGGTCTGAAGGAGCGTGAGATGTACGCCCGGGTGGAGGAAAGTGTGGCTCATTCACCAGCCGGAAGTAATGGATTGCTTTACTTCCCTTATCTCTCGAATGGTGAGCGTGACAACCAGGATGTTAAAGGTGGTTTTTACAACTTCAGCATGATGACCTCACGTGATGATATGATGCGGGCCGTGCTTGAAGGGGTTGCTTTTGCCGAAAAGGAACGCGCTGATCTGATGCTCCCCGACGGTGAAAAATTTGCCGCAATGCGAATTTCAGGTGGTGGCGCATCTTCTGACCGTTGGTGCCAAATAAAGGCCGATGTGATGGATGTTCCGGTTTATGCTCTACATGATATTGACGCTGCTGATTTGGGAGCTGCTCTGCTGGCAACGGTGGGTACGGGTTTGGTCGAGGATTTTTTGGCCGCAATTAACATGTGCGACTTACACTATAGTGAATTCCACCCCGACCCGGCAAACGTGCCGCTATACAAAGAAGCGTATGAAAGATTTTTGGGTTTTGAGAGAACCTTTTCCCGTTGATAACACGCAGAGATATGATAATTGCTAAAAAGGAATTATGGAGTCGGAATTATGGAGAACCGAAGCGAATTATTGAAAGAACAGGCATTACAGATCATCGATGCTGCTGAAAAGAAAGGGATTCCCATTCGTTTGTTAGGTGGAATGGCCGTTTATCTCACCTCCCCTTGCACTAAGAGCAGCCCTTACAATCGTGAGATCGCCGATCTGGATTTCGTGGTTACCAAGAAGAAAGCCTACCCGCTTGAAAAACTGTTGCCCACAATGGGTTTCGAAGCCGACCGCGAGTTCAATAGCATCCACGGAGAGTCGCGACTTCTCTTCTACTCTGAAATGGGCGACTTGGATATATTTGTAGGCGACTTCGCCCAGTGCCATCATATGGCCCTCGAAAAACTGATGAGTAGTACCCGCCTGACCATTCCCTTGGCCAACCTTCTGCTTACCAAACTCCAGGTGGTACAGATCAACCAGAAGGATATTCTCGACATCCTGGCACTGCTGCACGACCACGATATCGTCCCCGATGGCGATCCCAATAACATAATCAGCCTGGCAGCGTTCAACGCTATCCTGGCCGACGACTGGGGATGGTACACCACCTGCACTGACTCGCTAGATAAAGTGCAGCAATACGTTGGCAAAAATTTCAAAGACTCTGAACAGAAACTACTGAATGATAAGATCGACCTGCTGCGTAATAGCGCGGTCAACGCAAAGAAAAGCCTGAAATGGACGGTCCGTTCCAAAGTGGGCAGAAAAGTTCAGTGGTACGAATTACCTGAAGAAAAATAATAATAATAATAATAATAAGGATGGTTTATCATGAACTGGCTTAAAGATTTGTTCAATGTAGAAAAACCCATCATCGCAATGTGCCATTTACAGCCATTACCCGGTGATCCGCATTACGACGATAAGGGTGGCATGGAAAAAGTGGTTGAGTTGGCCAGAAAAGACCTGCTTGCTCTGCAAGATGGTGGCGTGGATGGTATCATGTTTTCAAATGAGTTCAGCTTACCGTACCTAACCAAGACCGAACCCATCACGGCAATGGCCATGGCTCGCATCATCGGCGAACTGAAGAGCGAGATCAAGATCCCCTTCGGAGTCAATGTGCTCTGGGATGCTATTGCCTCGCTCGACCTGGCCGTGGCGGTGGATGGAAAGTTCATACGCGAGGTGATCACCGGTACTTACGCCAGCGACTTCGGACTATGGAACACTAATCCTGGTGCCACTGCCCGCCACCGCGCGCGCATGGGTGGTAAAGACGTTAAGATGCTCTACAATATTGTCCCTGAAGCGGCCAAGTACCTGGCCGACCGCGATATCGCCGAGATCGCCCGTACCACCGAGTTTAATAACAAGCCCGACGCCATTTGTGTCTCGGGTATTACCGCCGGCAGCGAGACCGACACCCAGGTGCTCAAACTGGTAAAAGACGTGGTCAAAAACACACCAATCCTGTGTAACACCGGCTGCACCAAAGACAACGTGGTTAAGCAGCTCTCGGTCAGCGATGGCGCCATCAGTGCCACCACCTTCAAGGTTAATGGTGTGTTCGAAAATGCTGTCGACGTGGTCAGAGTTAAAGAGTTCATGGCGGTCGTTAAGGATTTCCGTAAAACCCTGCGCTAGGTGGCTGCCCCTTTGAAATACGGACTAATTTCCCTCGATTATCGACGTTTCCCGCTCGAAAAATGCTTCGCTGCGGCGAAAAAGTACGGCTTCGCCGCGGTGGAGCTGTGGGGTGGACGCCCGCACGCCTACCCGCCTGACGTCAGGGCGGATGAAATACGCGGGATATTAGCGCTTAAAAAGCAGTACGGTATAGACATCCCCATGTATACCCCCAATGCCATAGGCCTGCCGGTAAACCTGTGCTCGTCAATGGCCGTGGAACGCGCCGAAGGCATGGCGTATCATAAGCTCGCCGTGGACACTGCGGCCGCCCTCGGCATCCCCAAGATGCTGGTGGTCGCCGACCATCCCGGCCACAACGCGGACTTGACGGAGGTGCGCCGGATATTCACGGACGAGATCGGCGAGCTGGTGAGATATGCCGAAAAAAAGGGCGTGATCATCGCTGTTGAGCCGCTGACGCCGATGGAAAGCCCGGTGGTCTCCACCTCGGCTGACTGCCTGGAGCTGCTACGATCTGTCGACTCCCCTGCCCTGCACTTCGTGCTCGACATTGTCCCGCCGGTGGTGACAGCCGAGCCGCTTACGAACTACTTCACGCGCCTGGGCGAGCGCGTCAGCTATGTGCATATCTGCAACAGCGACGGCAAGTCAGACGCTCACCTGGAACTCGATAACGGCATCCTCAATATTCACGATATGCTCAGCGAGATTCGCGGCTGCGAGTATGACGGAGACGTCATCGTCGAGCTGTACAGCGTCTCGCTCAACGACCCTGAGCGGGTTGTGTCCGGGGCGGCGCGAGTGTTAGGGCTGTAATACGGTTCGAGTTTATTAGATCGGGAGATTCTAACATCTCCCGATTTTTTGCGCCGGTTGATTCAAACGCTGATTTTCGCTAGAATTGGAGCATCAACACAATTTTGGAGGGAAACCATGCTCAACCTGATTCGCAAATACCCGCTCGCGTTCTTCCTCATTCTCACACTTGCCATCAGTTGGCTGCCCTGGTACAGCGGCGGTAACGGTATCTTCGTCTTTGGACCGTCCATCGCCGGCGTGATCACTGTGGCCATCGTCAAAGGCAAAGACGGACTGCGCGACCTGCTGAAGCGGGCTTTGCAGTGGCGCGTGGGTCTCAAGTGGTGGCTGGTCGCCCTTTTCCTGCCTGCCCTGCTTACCCTGGTTGGGTTGGGAATCAATTTGCTCTTCGGCGCCAAGCTGCCCCTGTTAACATTCATTAAAGAGCAATGGTATTACCTGCCGTTGTTCTTCATTATCACTATCGTCGGCGGTCCGCTCGGAGAGGAGTTCGGCTGGCGTGGATTTGCCCTGCCCCGCCTGCAGGAGAAGGCCACTCCCCTGCTCGCTTCGGTCATCCTCGGGCTCATCTGGGGACTTTGGCACATCCCTCAGTTCTTCAACCCCACCGCGGTGCACTATGAACTTGGATTGGTCCGCCTGCCCCTCTACGTGCTGGCTGAAGTCGGGTTGGCCACCATCATGACCTGGGTCTACAACAAGACCAAGGGCAGCCTGCTGGTTGGCGGATTGATCTACCACAACGCCGATAACTTCTGGGGCGTCGTGCTGCTGACCGGGGCCACCTTCACCACTGCCATGAACGGCAGCAACACCGCTCACACCGACCTGTGCCTGTGGACCATCTCCGCCATCGTTGGGCTCGTTGCCGCAGCGGTGATTGCCCTGTCCACGAAAGGCAGGCTGGGCAAGACAGAGTAGCACGCTCAAAACTTGGGAATCATGTTCCCAATACGGCGATGATATTGGATTGATAAGAATGTCCTCGTCATATCTTATCAGGAGGTATTTTATTTTCCGATCATCGCTTATTTGCATTTTCGCTTTCAATTTATTACAATCATCCCTACCTGGAGGTAACCATACAATGCCCAAACAAAACGCAATGATCGCCGCTTACCTAGACGAACGTTCCAGCGCCCTGCTCTACCAGACCATGGCTGAGGTTGAACAAGATCCACGCCTGGCTGAAGTGTACCGCCGCATTTCCGCTACTGAGACCGGACACGCCAACCGCTGGGCTGAGAAAGCCAAAGCGGATGGGATTATTGTGCCCGAATTCAAACCCTCGTGGCGCACCCGCACCCTGGCGCGCCTGGCAAAACGATTCGGACCCGCCATGATCCTGCCTGCCATCCAAAACATGGAGCGTACCGGCATTGCCGATTACTCTGGCATGGCCGACGCCAAAACGATGAAGAGCGAGGAGCAATCCCATTCGCGCCTCATCAACCAGATTACTGGCAGCATCCGTGGCGGTATGTCTGGCTCGGCGCTTGCCATGCTTGAGGGACGCCACCGTTCCACCGGCGGCAACTCGCTGCGCGCCGCAGTTCTCGGCGCCAATGATGGCCTCGTTTCAAACCTTAGCCTGGTGATGGGTGTGGCTGGGGCGACCACGAGAACGGCGGACTCTCATGCCGTGCTCATTGCCGGTATTGCCGGTCTGCTGGCTGGTGCCATCTCGATGGCGCTGGGTGAATGGCTCTCCGTGCAGTCCTCGCGCGAGCTGTATCACTACCAGATCCAGACCGAGAAGGAAGAGATCGAGCAGTCTCCCGAAGAAGAAATTCAGGAACTGGCGCTTATTTACGAATCGCGCGGAATTGCACCTGAGAACGCCAAACAGATGGCTGACCAGATGCTGGCCAATAAAGATACCGCCCTCGACACTCTGGCGCGCGAAGAACTCGGTGTGGACCCTGAAGAACTGGGTGGTTCTGCCTGGGAAGCCGCGCTGACCTCTTTCGTGCTCTTCACCATTGGAGCCATCATCCCCCTCTCACCGTTCTTCTTTACCTTTGGCAATCCAATGATTGCTGTGTTTATCAGCATCGGCGTTTCCGCGCTGGGGTTATTTGCCCTCGGCGCCGTCATCACCCTTTTCACCGGGCGTACCGTCCTCTTCTCGGGCATGCGCATGGTCGTCTTTGGGTTGGTCGCGGCCGCTGTTACCTTCGGGATCGGTAGTTTGATTGGTACCAGTATTGGGGGGTAAATTGGCAATTGAAAAGTGCTATAATTAATTACCTTCAGGTTAGGAAACAATTATTACAAGGTAATAACGCGCGGAAATGGAAGCAAAGAGGGTGTCTGTTCATTTCGAACATCGAAAACGGGTGTGCTCAAGTCCACACCCGCTTTTTCGCATTATCCTAATCCTTTATTTTGCTTTCGCCGTTTTTTTTTCACCATTGCAAATTTCAACGGTCAGCGCCGAACCACTTCATAAAACAACTCAATCCTCATCAATTGGCATTAATGAGGATACCCTAACGATACTTGGATTTGCCATCTTTACTGTTGGCATGGGGGTAGTTGCTGGAACCTTGATTACCAATCGGTCTTTGGTTAAGAAGATCAATAAGAGAACGAGAGAATTGAAAGAAAGTGAGATGAAGTTTCGCAAAATCTTCGAGACTTCTCGAATTGGGATTGCCACGATTGATGAGAATGGGCATTTCCTATCTGCGAACCCGACCTTGTTGGAAATCTTTGGCTATACAGAAAATGAATTTGCCGATTTGAGTATAAAAGACATTTCCTATCCGGAGGACCTGGCAGCCAACCTGGTTTTGATAGATGAATTATGGCACGACAAGCGCGAAAGCTATGTTCTTGAGAAACGCAACATCCATAAAGATGGTCATGTTATCCGCTGCCGGGTTACTGTCTCATTGGTACGGGATGTTGCAGGCAAACCGTTGTTTGCTATTTCCTTGGTCGAAGATATCACTGAGGATCATAAACTGAAGGTATTACGTGAAGCTATCTTCGAAATTTATCAGGTAACTAACAGCGCTACTTCGCTGGAGCAGTTCTATTTGTCCATTTATGAGACTCTGGGAAAGATTATGCCGGTAGACAATTTCTTCGTCGGCCTGTTTGACCCAGATGATGGAATGCTTCATTTCCCCTTTGTGAGAGATCAATTCGATTCTTCTACCGCCTCCATCAAACCCGGTAAAACCTTATCCAGTTATGTGATGAGGAAAAAGCAGCCTGTGCTGGTGGATGAAAAAAGATTCGATGAATTGTTACTGGCGGGTGAAATTGAACTGGTTGGTGCCAAACCGGTGGAGTGGCTTGGAGTTCCATTAATTATCGAAGATCAAGCAATTGGCGTGATGGTCGTCCAACACTATGATCAAAATTACCGTTTTGACTCAACGGATATCGAAGTTTTCACCTATGTTTCCAGTCAGTTGGCGACTACGATTGATAAAAGAAGGACGGAAGACGCTCTTATTCAATCAGACGCGGACATGCGCGCGCTGTTTGGCGCGATGACTGAGTTGGTCATGGTCCTGGACAAAGATGGGTGCTATCGGAAAATCGTTGGAACGAACACATCTTTACTCTACCGGCCTGCCAATGAATTGTTGGGGAGAACGCTGCATGAAGTGTTCGAGAGGGAAAAAGCGGATACATTGCTCTACTACATCCAGGAGACGCTGCGGACACATAAATTAACTGTGTTTGAGTATTCGATTCCCATCCAGGATAAAAACCTTTGGTTTTCGGCTTCGTTATCCCCAGTCACTGAAGACACGGTCATTTGGGTGGCTCGCGATATCACGGATCGAAAAAATATGGAGGAAGCTCTCCGAGACAATGAGGTCCGCTACCATTCCTTGTTTGAATATTCTCCCATTTCTTTATGGGAAGAAGACTTTTCAAGTATCAAAAAGTATTTGAATTCGTTAGCCCAAAATGGTGTTACTGATTTTAGAAAATATCTCAGAGACAATCCCGATGAAGTAAAAAATATCCTTTCCCGCCTCCGAATCGTTGATGTCAATGAAGCTGCTTTACGACTCGTTCATGCCGAATCAAAAGAGCAATTGATCAATAATTTTGAGCGGATATTGGGAATAAACGACAATGCTGGGATAATTCAACAATTGGCAAACGTTGCGGATGGAATCCTTGAATTCGATTTGGAAGCCACGAACAACACCCTTGATAATGAACCAATCAATGTTTATATACATTGGTCGGTAAGCGCAGGGTACGAAGAAACACTGGAAGAGGTTATCCTTTCCATCGAAGATATTACTCCTCGCAAGAAGGCTGAAGCGATACTACGGCACCGTTCGCGCTTTGAAGAACAGCTCACCGAAATATCGACCCGTTTCATCAACCTGGATTCGAAGGATTTGGACGTCGAGATCAACCGGGCCTTGCAAGAAATCGGGGTTCTCGAAGGGGCGGATTGTTTCTGTGTTTTCCGGCTCGATAGTGACAAAGAAACCATGTCGATCACGCATGAGTGGTGCGCTGAGGGGATTCCCTCGCGGAAGGCCGAATATCAGAATATTCCATTCAATCTATCCTCATGGTATAGAAATGTGGATCTGGACCAACCGGTGATCGTGAACCGCCTGGATGATTTCCCCGCGGACGCGGTTTTTGAGCGGGAAAAGTTTCAGGCCTACAAGATACAATCGATAGCGTTTTTTCCGATGCGTGCCAACCAGAAATTACTTGGTTGCCTGGGTTTCGAATCGGTAAAGAATAAACGGGAATGGGATCAGGATACTGCCCTGATGTTACAACAGGTTGCCAACGTGCTCAGTAACGCTATCGAGCGCGCGCGGCTACTCAATGAACTGGAAGACCGAGCCGTCCGCGACGAAATGACGGGAGTGTTCAACCGCCGCGGCTTTTTGGAAATGGCTAATCTGGAATTGATACGCGCCAGCCGCTTTGGACGGCCCGTTTCGATTATCCTTTTTGACATCGACCAATTGAAACAGATTAACGATACGCTCGGTCATATCGTTGGTGACCGCGTGATCAAGGCGGTGATCAAAGGCGCCAAACGCAGCGTGCGGCAGATCGATCTGCTCGGACGCTGGGGGGGTGATGAATTTGTTATCCTCTTGCCTGAAGCGGACCTGTCTTCCGTGAATAAAATCGCGGATCGCCTGTGTAAGGATATCCGTGCTCACTCATTAAGTATTGATGGAAAAAAGATCGCCATGACGGTCAGCGTGGGCGTAGCCACCACCGATGGCGCTGTCTTCTCGATTGACGAGCTGTTCAGCCGAGCCGACCGCGCCCTCTACGAAGCCAAGCAGGCTGGCCGCGACTGCGTCAAGGTTGGCTAATAACCTCCCCCGCTTAATCCTTTTCAATTTCTTGTCTTGAAAAAAGACGGATTTGTAGTTCTATGTTGCAATTAATGGGGTTTGAAGGGCGATAAATGGCTACACGCAATTTTAGTAATAAGTCCGGGAGGTCTCTTCCTCTCCCGGACCTAAATTTCTCTATTGATTTTTGACTTCGATTTCCGGTAGCGTCTCCAGATCGACTCCAAAACTCTCCAAATAATATCCGTCCACCCATAGTTGTACTTTGGTCTCGTCCACATCAATCGAAACGCCAATAGCTTTCCCTTCCTGGCCCTCGGTCACGTGGTACCAACCAGGGTATCCCTTTGCCTGCCCATCCACGGTGAAGCAGGCACCCCATTGGGCTTGTCCACCAAAAGCGGCATCCTTGCGCGGCGCCACCCTGAAGCTGTAGCCTACCTGGGTTTTCTCGTTCAGACACACAAAGATCGGGGCCACCGGTGTGGCCGTGATCGTCGCAGTCGGTAAAGGCGTTCCGGTTGGTTCCAGTGTTGCTGTAGCCGTGGCAGGTTCTTTGGTCGCAGTGGCAGTCGCGATAGGCACCACTGATGGCTGCGCCGGCGCCATGGGTTGGTTCTTGGAAACGAGCATCAGTGCCAATGCAATGATCACCATAAGGCCCGCGACGGAACCACCAACCAGTGTCCATGGACTCTTGCTCACCAGCCATTCCTTCACCTGCGCGAAACGCCAGACGATCAATCCACCTGTCAGTACGATACCAAGCAGGAACAGGATCCATCCCAACACCGATTTACCAACGATCCCGCCGATCAATGCCAATACCGCGCCAGCTCCGATCCCTACCAGCACGATCCATTTGTTCAATCCATTCGATCCAATTGAATCCATCATTCCTCCAAATCGCTTATTCCTGACCCCCGCAGGTCATAGATGATATATCCTTCGCCGGAATCGTAAACCGGGTAGGTTTGATCCAGATAGGCCTTAAACTCTGGCACTGAGTTCAGGTCGTCCAGCATCGTGACCACGAAATACTTCTGCCCCTTGGCCAGGTCTTCGAACGTTGCCGCCATGTCGCCACTGTGACCAGCCAGGGCACGATGCTCCAACTCGTTCAAATCGGGCATGTAGGCAGCCTCGTACCAGCCGTAATATGCCAGACGACCGTTATAATCGTCCGTCATCCCCAGCGAACTGGACCCTCTCAATTCGTCGCCCAGTTTTTGCCAGAATTGCGCCTGGCTGCGGTAATCGCTCCGTTTGAAATCGTTACGTACCTGCCAGATTGTCTCACCGACGATGGCAAAAAGCAAAATAAATGTGAATGTCTTGAAGAACCAGCCAGGTTTGATAAGCTCCCCTGCCCGCTTCAAAAGCACCTCTGCCACCGCGGCCAACCCAATCGCGGTGATCGGGATAATGGCCAGGTGATAATAATCGTGGGTGGTATAATAATATATGAAGAAAGCCCCGAAGAGAATATACCCGATCCATAACCCGAGCACCAGCGAGCGCTTTTCGTGTGAATCCAGCAGGGCAATCCCCAGCAACCCAAGCAAAAAGGCCGCGACACCCACCACCGTGACGATCATGTTGTTCCAGCGCAGGTATGAAACCGGATCGATGAGCATTGATGGGATGATACGATTGATCACGGCGGAATTGCCGATGAATTTAAGCACGAAAATTCCCAACAGATTGTAGATCAAGCCAGGCAGCAGCGCTGTCAGCCCCATCGCCCACACCTGCGGACTGCGCATGGCCTTCTTAAAGCCATATTTTCCGATCGCCAGCGCGATCATCGCGCCGCCCACGTAGAACATCGCCGTCAGCTTGGCATAAATCGTCAGTGCGCCCAACAAACCTGCCAGCAGCGCCCTGCCCCAGCCCGGTTTCTCGCTCCAGCGGTAAACCGCCCAGACCGTCCAGATGAGCAGTGTCACCATCAGGGGATCCGGCATGAAAGCCCGGCTGGCGGTGATACCGTACGGGCAAAAGAGATAGAAACTCAATCCAAAGATCGCCCCATCAACGCTTACCAGCTTTTTGAGCAGCAGATATAGCGCCACCCCGCCAATCAGCCAGAACAGGCTGGCGTACAGGCGCGGATAGAACACATCCTCCCTACCGATCAACTGGTAGGTCCATCCCGCCAGCCGTTCCATGATCTCGGGTTCCTGCACGGGTTGGTTGCGCCATTCCGTCAGCGCCATGTCGCGCTGCCATTCTGGCGCGTCCTTTTCAGCGCGGTAGAACATTCCCCGTGCCTTGAGCATCGATTGGAATTGGCGCGCTGGATGGAAATCTAGCGGCAGGTCGGTGAGATCGTAGACGCGAATGCCCAACGCGAGCACGTACAGAATCACCAGGCAGAGGACGATCTGCCATTGTTTTTTGAAAAGGACGGAGTTTAAGGGTTGGTTGTTCAAAGATTTCCTCACAGGCCTAAATGACAGCGTCCATTATACCCAATCCACTGCATTCCCGCTGAAAGCTTGTAATAAAATTCTCCCATTCTATCTTGTGGAGAGCGGCCAGGAGTGAGAAACGTATTCAGTTATACACTGCGCCTTGGGTTAAATAGTATTCACTAAATAATTGAATGCGATTCTACCGAAGAGGTGCCGGGCAAATAAATTCTTAATTCAGTTTTTGCGCCTCCTCGTATAGCGCCTTTTCTTCGTCAGTTTTTGGCTCAAAGTTGATGCCATGCGGGAGGGGTTTTCCATCCAGATCAACGTGGATGAATGTGATGAAGCCACGAACCGCCACTTTGCCATTGACCGACACCTGGATGTTCGCGACGATCTTGGTCTCACCGGTCATCACCACCCGGCTGGTGAATGTTGCCAGTTCTCCTTTGCGGATCGGACGGGTGAACGTCATACCGTGGATCTTGAGGCAGACGATGTTCTCTGGTTTGGTCATCGATGCCGCTGCAATGAAACCGGATTCGACAAACCACTCGGCAGTGCGCCCGGCGTAAAGCGTACCATGATGATTCAGGTCTTCCCCTTTGACGAGATGAACGGATGTGTAAACCGGAAACTCCATTTTTTTCTCCTTGTGTTGGCACAGATAAATAAGATAAGCGATTGTAGTACCAGGCATGATGATAATACAGGTGAATTTGTCACATAATTGTCATATGTTTGGGTTTAGATATTTTCCGAATTATCCATTAACACATCCAAACGATTAGCCACCGTTTAATTGACCGCAGGCTGCCCAACGCCTTACGAAATCACCTGCCGCGGGGCTTGGAACTTCAAACCCACCGGCAACGAACCGGGATATTGCAAGAAATCAGCCACACCTCCACAGTGAAGATCGTGGCGATCATCACCACGGCTTCATGCTCCAATGCTCAGATCACCGCACAGGTCACCGATGGTTCCAACTGGGATCATTCCTGGAGTTCAGCCATAACGCTGTTAATCGGCGGTGATTGCAAGCACCCTGATTCCAGCGCTTAGGCCGTCTGATACGAAGATCCGGGCACCTACACGATCACGGCTTCGGCACCCACATTTGGCATCACCCCCGCTTCTGTCAAGGGAATAATTGGCTTTGGCCAGAAGAGCCTAACCCAGTTCATTACCAGACCAAGATAAAGATAATCAGTAAACCTGGTTTGACTGAACAAATCGATTGGTTCAATAAATGGTTCAAAGAACTCGAAAGGCCTTGCTTTTTGATTTCTTTGAATTTTTACTTCTTACGTCGCCTTTTTTGGGGTAAGCAGGAATAATGATCCAACCCCGAGAACCAACTCCACTGCCCCGGCCAGAACCAGGTGCCACTGATAGGAGTCAAAGAATATATGGAAGATACTTGTCGGTGAAAAACCAGAAACATACGAAATGGGGATAAATAGAATCAGCGTCCCGAAGAGGATAGTTCCTAGCGCAATCAGTTTCGGCATGTGCATCTCTTCCAGCCGGGTTGCGAGACAGACGATCACCGCTGCGAACAGAATGGCCGCTGCTACGTCATAGAGCAATATCCATCGACCCAAAGTGAAATCTCCAGTGTTTAGCTTGACCAATTCATCTCTGACCAGATCGATGCCGCTTCCAATTACGGGGAAGATCACCAATAATGCATAAAACCGGATTTTTTTGAACATACCGTTTCTCCTTCCCTCTTCAGTAAATTTTACCACTTGACAAGATATGGATTTCGTAATATTCTATATATAGAATATTATATAACAAGGATATTTATGACCAATTCAGAACTGATCCTGCTAAGCCTGATCGCCGAAAAGCCCCGCCACGGCTATGAGATCGAGACGGTCATCGAAGAACGAGGCATGCGCAACTGGACGGAGATTGCTTTCTCGTCGATATATTTTCTGCTTGGCAAGCTCGTTAAGAATGGTCTGGCAAGTTCGGTGATGACACCTGCTGCCGGGCGTGGACCCGCGCGCAAGGTCTTCTCGATCACTCCCTCCGGTATGGACGCCCTGCGCGACGGTGTGCTCGAGAGCGTGCGCAACCCCGATTGGGGCGACCAGGCTTTCCTCTTCGGCCTTTCCTGCCTGCCCATGCTCGGCCACGAGGGCAGCCTTGAAGCCCTCGAAGCCCGCCGCAACGCCCTGGAGCAAAAAAAGGATGAGCTGGCACAAAATCTGGCCGTGAACCTGACCGCTTTTCCCGCGCACGTGGCTGCCATGTTCACTTATTCGCTGGCCGTGCTCCAGGCCAACCTGGACTGGCTGACCGGTTATATCACCCAGTTGCAAAAAGGAGATCCCTTCAATGGAGAAAATTGACCTGCGCAAGAAATATCATGACCTCTACTCCCCTTCCAAAAAGGAGTTCAGCTTCATCGAAGTGCCACCGCTGCAATATATCATGATCGACGGGAGCGGCGACCCTGCCATCTCGCAGCGTTACCAGGAAACGATACAGGCGCTCTACTCGCTCTCGTACACCCTCAAATTCATGTTCAAGAAATCCCGCGAGCTTGACTATACCGTGATGGGCCTCGAAGGTCTGTGGTGGATGCCCGACATGAACGAGTTCAGCCTGGCCAACCGCTCGCGCTGGCTGTGGACCTCGATGATACTGCAGCCCGACTTCATCACCGCCGTTGACTTCGAGGAAGCGCGCCGCCAGGTGATTGCCAAGGGCAAGGCACCGCTGGCTGCTGAAGCCCGCCTGGAGAGTTACACTGAGGGGCTGTCGTGCCAGATCATGTACCTCGGCGCCTACGCCGACGAGGCTCCCACCATCGCTGCCATGCACCAGTTCATCGCTGCGAATGGCTATGCGCTTACCTCCAAACATCATGAGATCTACCTCTCCGACGCGCGCCGGGTGGCTCCCGAGAAGAACAAGACCATCCTGCGCCAGCCGGTGAAGAAGAGTTAACCCTGATGGCAGTTCTCTCCCCCGCCGTCCGTGCCTGGATCTGCTCGGCTGCCGGTTCCGGTGTCCGCTTTCTCAGCAGCCGTGAGCTAAAAGGTTCCTCGTCGGCCACTCTGTACCGCGTCACCCTGCTGCAGGGCTCAAAGCCAGTCCATGTGGTGCTACGCCTGTTCACAAACCGCGAGTGGCTGGCTGTTGAACCCGATATCCCCGAGCACGAGGCAGCCGCGCTCGACAAAGTGTCCGCTGCCGGTCTACCCGTGCCGCGATTGCTCACCGTCGACCCCCGCGGAGCTGCCTGTGGGCTCCCCGCCCTGCTGATGAGCGAAGTCCCCGGCCGCGTGAACCTGCTGCCCACGGACATCGAAAACTGGCTGCGCCAATCCGCCGAATTCCTACTGCGTCTGCACGCCATCGACCCCGGCGATTTTGCTTGGCGCTACCGCCCTTATTTCAAAATCGCGGAACTGGCAGTCCCCACCTGGACCTCGCAGCCGCAGCTCTGGGAGCGTGCCATCACGGTCGCCAACTCCCCCGCTCCATCAACGCCACAGCGCTTCATCCACCGCGATTTCCACCCCGTCAACCTGTTGTGGCGTGGCAATCGTCTAAGCGGTGTGGTCGATTGGGTCAACGCCTGCCTCGGCCCTGCCGGCATTGACGTGGCCTGGGCGCGCCACAACCTGGCCGCCATGTACGGCGTCCCCATGGCCGACCGTTGGCTCGATGTCTGTCAGGACGTAATGGGTTCCAGTTTTGTCTATCATCCTTACTGGGATCTTATCACCCTGCTCGAAATCCTGCCCGGCCCCATCGATATCTACCCTCCCTGGCTGGTTTTCGGTCTCAGCCACCTGACCCCACGCATAATCGCTGAGCGCGACGAAGCTTATCTTGACAGCCTCCTCAAGCGGTTCTGAGTTTCTCCACACATCTCCCCTGCTACTTCATTAAATCTTGGCAATCCAAAAGGTCAAGGATGCTATAATCGGCGAGGTTTTCATTTTTGATTTGGAGAGTTCTCATTATGCAAAAGAAGTTAGTAATCCTGCTTGTAACCTTCAGCCTTCTCCTGGCGAGTTGCGCCCCCAAAAACAACAGCACCGCTGCGGTTGATACTGAAGAAGTCAGTTCAACAGAAGCCGCCTCCCTGGATGCGACCGATATCTCCAGCGCGCTCAACCTGGTACTCGGTACCACCGACCGCCCCAGTGTGTTTTCTTCGTATCACATTGAGATCGTGCTTGATTCGCCCATACTCGGTGACGATAACGTCACAATCACCAACGAGACCGTCAAGATTTCGGCTGACGTGGCAGGCGAGAACATCCACATCATCCAGCTCGACCCGGGCGCTACCGCGACAAAAGAGGGGTATATCCTCGGTGATACCGAATATAAGATTGTGGACGGCGAGAAACAGGAAACCAACGGCTTGATCGCTCTGGCCTGGGCCATGTGGCCGCTCAAAGTGGTGGTTCCTTACGCTTTTGCTGTCAATTACGGCACAAAGGCCGGCACCGACACCGTTGATGGCCGCAGCGCGGACGTCTACTCGTTTGATACCGCCGATGCTCCAGCAGACGTCCTGGCCTACCTGAACGCTGCCGATGCCACCGGCACCACCAGCGCCAAAGGCACCGTCTGGATCGATAAGGAGACCGGCGCCATGCTCAAGCTCGATATGAGCTACACCGAGAATTTTAGCGACAATGATGGCAAGGTCATCGGCACCGGTTCCGGTACCGTCACCCTCGAGCTTAGCGGCATCAACCAGACCACCGTGGAGATTCCCCAGTAAATTATCGATTGATTGTAGGGGCACAGCGTTGCTGTGCCCATTCCGTAAAAAAGACTCCCGGTCGCCCGGGAGTTTTTTATATTCGTTTGTTATTTGAGCAGTTCTTTCATCTTTTCGCGGTTGAACCAGTATCTCCATTCATGATTCTCCCAAACGACCAGCACGGGAGCGGCGTTGAAGATGGAGGAGTACGTACCACTGAACACACCGATGAGCAGAATGACCACAAAGTGACGAATGGTGACGCCGCCGAACAATGCCAAAGCCAGCAGGCACAACAGCACGGTCAACTGTGTGTTGATGGAGCGTGCCAGGGTTTGCACGGTGGAGTGATTCACTACCTGGGTGAAGCCAATGCGGCGATAGAGATGGCTGTTCTCTCGGATGCGGTCGAACACCACGATAGTATCATGCACCGAAAAGCCGATGACGGTGAGCAGCGCCGTGAGGAAGAGCGAATCCACCTCCCAGCCCAGAAAGTGAGCCAGCAACGCTTCCATACCGCAAACCACTGCTACATCATGCAGCATGGCCAGAATGGCCGACACACCGTAGCGGAAAGCATGTTCAACGCCGCGGAAGGCAAAGGTGATGTAAAGGATGATCGCCAGGGCTGCCGCGATGACCGCGTAAACAGCGCCTGTGGCCACTTCAGAGCCAACCGTGGGACCTACCGTGGTGAACTGGCTGATCGTCACGTCGGCATTATAAGTCGTCTTCATTGCTGCGACGATCTCTTCTTTTTTCGTCTCATCAATCTCCACGGAGCGGATGATCAAACCGTCGTCACCGGAGGTCTGCACCTGGGCGTCTTTGATGCCGTGAGCGGTATAGAGCGCGATCACGTCTTCAGAGGCCGGGCGCGCCGTTGCGGGGGCGAATTTTACTTCGAGCACCGAACCGCCGGTGAAATCAATGGCCAGGGGGAAACCCCAGGCGATGAGAGCTGCGATACCAGGGACGATAACGAGCAGCGAAATGAGGAAGTAGATATACCTGTGTTTGATGATATTCATGGGTTCCTCCTATTTGGCAAACCAACGCGGGTGCTCGGCGAATTTGAGGTTATCCAGCACAACGTGCAGGAAGGTACGAGTGACAACGATGGCCGTGAACAGACTGACAAACACACCGATAGCCAGTGTCACTGCGAAACCCTTGACGATGGTCGCGCCGAACTGGCCGCCAAAGATGAAGAGGATCGCACAGGTGATCAAAGTGGAAATATTGGAATCACGGATGGAGGGCCAGGCACGTTTCCAGCCCAAGTCAATGGCCTGACGCAGACCGCGTCCGGCACGCATCTCTTCCTTCATGCGTTCGAAGATAAGGATGTTCGCGTCGACGGCAACGCCGATGCTCAACACGAAACCGGCGATACCGGGCAGGGTAAGGGTGACGGGGATGAGCTTGAACAGCGCGAAGCTGGTCATCACGTACATCGCCAGGGCGACGTCAGCAATGAGACCGGGCAGGCGGTAGAAGTAGATCATCAGGATGACGATCATGGCCAGACCGATGATACCGGCCAGCACGGATTTGTCGACAGATTCCTGACCCAGGGTGGCGCCGACGGCTTCACTCTCGACCACCTTGAAGGGCACGGGCAGCGCGCCATAGCGCAACTGCACCACCAGGTTGTTGGCGGTTTCAGCAGTGAAACTACCCTCGATCTGACCTTTGCCATCGGTGATGGCTGAGTTGATCACAGGGCATTCAATCACCTCGTTGTCCAAAACGATCGCCAGGTATTCACCCTTATGGTTGGTGGTGAAATCAGAGAACACCTGCACGGCGTTGTCGTTCATCACAAATGAGATGTAATACTTGCCAAGGTTGCTCACACCGATGGCGACCGATTTGAGCGCGGTGCCTGACAAGACAGCCTGATAGGTCGGGGTTTCGGTGGTTCCGGTAGCTGCAGCGGTCGGTTCGGCGGTGGTGGCTTCAGTGGCTGCTTCGGTAGCCTCAAGCGTGGCGACAGCTGAATCAGGGGTCGCGGTGGGAGCCAATGTTTCGGTGGCAGCAGCGGTGTTGGTCGGGACAATGGTACCAGCGGCTGCTGCTTCGCGGGCTGCCATGTCGGTGTAGCTCACATTGACCTTCGTCCCTGGCTCCAGATAGGTGGAACCGGTGGAGACGAAAGCCAGTTGGCCAACTTCTTTGAGAGCAGCGATAACACTGGATGTATCTGTCAGACCGGGGAATTCACCGACGATGCGGTTTCCGCCGGAGGTCTGGAAATTGACTTCACTGACGCCCAGGGCGTTGGAACGATTAAGAAGGATTGTTTTCGCGTCTTCCAGTTCCTGTTGGGTGAGTGTTTGTCCGTTCGAGAGGTCAGCCTCGAGCAGCACGCGCATACCGCCGCGCAGGTCAAGGCCTAGTTGTGTTTCCATCGTGCGGTTGAAATTGCCAATGTGGATACCGGGGTTATTGGGTAAGATCGCCCATACCACAATGAGCCAAAACAACAGCACAAGGATGAACCGGGTGTTGTTCTTCATGCGTTGATTCCTTCCCACTTACGAAATTTCCAAGCAGTTGTTGATTTTACCCCTTTTTGCCGTGTCTGAGTATCCCTTGTGTCGAAGTGAAAGATAAATTTCCCGCGAATAACGTTAATCCTTCATTGAGTGGACAGAGCACGTTGCGGTTCCCACACCCTGCTTCTTAGGACCATGTCCCAATACATGACATCACAATCATATGTAAGGGCGGATTCCTCACTCGCCCTCTCCGGGCAGGTCGCGGACCTGCTCCATAATGAGGTTTCTTTTTGTGATTTTCGTGTTGCTTTGTTGTTAAAAGATTTACCGATAAATTTTGAGTAAAACCCGCCCGGAGCGAGATTTTGCTGGTATTTTCCTTGGAAAATTGCTAGAATAATCTTAATGTCTTCTCGGCGTCCGTGCACAATTAAATATTTCCTCGCGGCACTAGCGGGTCTTATTATGCTGTCTGCCTGCGGTCCGCGCGTTGACATGTCATTGTCGCCCGAAGAGATCATCGCGAAAACCAGCGAGCGTATGCAGGGGCTGGAAGGCTTCTCATTTCTGCTTGATAGCACTGGCGCGCAGGCTTTTCTGGACGAACAGCATTACTACGAGTTTAGCCAGATGGAGGGTGACTTCGCCGCTCCCGACCGCCTGCAGGCTGACATCCGTATCGTCACCCCCGGACTGGTCACTGACGTCAAGACCATCTGCATCGGCGATCAGCAGTGGGAAACCAACTTCGCCACCGGCGCCTGGATCCTGTTGCCCCCCAACATGAGCTTTGACCCGATGCTGCTGTTTAACCCAGAGACCGGTGTACAGTCTATCGCCAATGACCTGACAGACCTCAAGCTGGAAGGCCTGGAAGAGCTAGAGACGATGCCCGGACAGAAGCTCTACCTCGTCACCGGTCAGCTGGAAGGCCGGCATCTTTATGACCTCAGCTATGGCATGATGACGGACGGAAAGATGACCGCAAAACTGTGGATCGACCCGATTACTTTTGACCTCTACCGCATGGAAATGACCGAACAAACCGGCAGCCCTGACGGCGAGAAGGTCTGGGTGATTGAATTTTGGAACATAAATACAACAGCTGAGATACAACCTCCAGATATGACGACTGAACAACCATAGAGGAGAAGATGCGGGTCCAAAAGAAGCTTTCAACAGGGTGGATAATCGCGCTGATCGGCATACCGATTTTCATCGGCGCGCTAGACCTGACCGTGGTCTCCGCTGTTTTGCCCCACGTGATCTACGACCTCGAGCTACCCATCCAGACCCAGCTCGACAAAGCCGCCTGGATCGTTACCGGCTACCTCATGGCCTACAGCATCGCCATGAGTGTGATGGGGCACCTCTCCGATCTCTACGGACGGCGCAAGGTATTCCTCATTGCCCTGGTTATCTTTACCCTGGGCTCCTTCATGGTAGCCATCTCAGACACCTGGCTCACCTCTGCCGGGCTGCGTATCCATTACCTGTTCAGCCGTGAGCGCATGGATGTGCCGACCTTTTCGCTCTACATCATCATCGCCTCGCGCGTCATTCAGGCACTGGGCGGCGGCGCGATGGTTCCAGTGGGCATGGCGCTCATCGGTGACATCTACCCCGTGGGCAAGCGTTCGTGGGCGTTGGGCATTATCGCTGCCATCGACACAGCCGGCTGGGTGGTGGGTCATCTCTACGGTGGCATCGTCGTCTACTACTTCAACTGGCATCTCATCTTCTGGCTTAATATCCCTATCTGCGTCCTGGCATTTCTACTCATCTGGCGGGCGTTGCGCGGTATTCCTCAGGAGACCAACATCCACAAGATCGACTGGGTGGGCGTGGCGCTCATTTCTGCTGTGCTCACGTTTCTGATCGTTGGCATTGGGGGCGGCGGTTCCGCTGACGTAAGCATCAGCGCCAACTCGCAGGACAAATCAGTGATTTGGTGGGCGCTGGTGGCTTCGGCTGCCTGCCTGGTGCTCACCATCTTGTGGGAGCGGCGTACTCGCTTCCCAATTTACGACCCTGCCCTCTTTAAGATCCGTAACCTGCTCACAGGAGGGGCGGCCAACCTGTTCATCGGCTGCGGCATGTTCATCGCCATCGCCAACGTGCCCATCTACATCAATTCGGTCGGCACGGGCACGCTCGAACGCGGCGCCTGGGACAGTGGCTGGCTGCTTTCCGCGCTCACCATTCCAATTGCTCTGGCAGCCATCCCCGGCGGCTGGCTGACCCAGAAATTTGGCTATAAGGTCCCCGCGCTGGCAGGGATCGCGGTGGCAGGTGCTGGCTTTTTGTGGATGAATCACTGGCGGGTAGATACAGCCTACTCAGCGATGATCCCGCAGCTTATCATTACTGGCATCGGCTTTGGCTTGACCTTTTCACCCATCGCCTCTGCCGCGCTCGATTCCGCGCCACCGCTGCAGCGCGGTACCGCATCCGCCATCGTGCTCACGCTGCGCCTCATCGGCATGACGGTGGGTGTATCTAGCATGACCATCTACGACATCAACCGGGCGAATTCCATCATCCGCAAGTTGATCGCCGCAAATGCATCCGTGGGAGACATGGTCCGAATCAGTCAGGAAACACTGGTCAAGGTGATCGATGAGACATTCCTCATCGCCGCCGTGCTTTGTGCCCTGACCTTTGTGATCATTTTATTTATTTCGAATAGAACGTTGGAAATTGGAGGAGGAAAACATGAGCGACAATAACACATACCAGAACGTTCCACCCGGGCAGCAACCCCCCAGCCCGCAGTACCCCAATCAACAGGTACCCCCGCAGTACCCCAACCAGGGTTACCCGCAGCAACCCTACCCCGGTCAGGGATACCCGCAACAGCCTTACCCGGGCCAGGGATATCCCCAACAACCTTACCCGGGCCAGGGATATCCCCAGCAGCCATACGGCGGACAACCCTACCAGCCATATGGACCCGGCTACTATCAACCCCCGGTCAAGAAAAGCAAGACCGGCCTGATCATCGGTATCGTGGGTGGCGGCGTCGCACTCATCTTGCTCATCCTGCTACTCGTTCTCGACCCATTCGGGTTATTCGGCGGCGGTATGACCAGCATGGCTAAAAACGCGCCCGCAGATTCAGATTTCTTCATGGCTGTCGATCTTAAGAGCCTTACCAGCAAAGAGGCCATGGATACCATTACCGCCTTTACCACTGCCGCCGATTCTGACATTCAGAATCAGGAAGACCTGATGAGTGAACTGGACGACTCCCTGGATGAAAGCTTGAATGTAACTTTCACTGAAGACATCCAACCCTGGATCGGACAATATGTGGGTGTTTCAATCAATGGAGCGTATGACAACGATTTCGACACCGATATAGTCATTGCCTTCCAGGTACGCAACACAGCCAAGGCGAAAGAATTTATTACCAAGCTCGAAAAAGGCTACGAGCGAAACAACGATGCCGAGTTTGACAGCACTACCTACAACGGTGTCACCATTGATGTGGGCACGAGTTATTACTATGACGTCATCAGCATCGCCCTTTCGGGCAAAGTGTTGCTGATCTCAACAAATGAAGACGCCATCAAAGACGCCATCAACGCGCAAAAGGGTAAGTCGCTCGCGAATTCGGCTGATTATCAGAAACTCGCTAAAGCCCTGCCAAAGGATCGTGCCTTCTTCGTTTATGCCGGTGCTCAGCCGCTCATGAACACACTGGAAGACTCAAGCGATCTCTCTTATTACTTTTCCGGCGACATCAATACCGATATGGTCAAGGCAATGGCAGCTTCGATCAGCTTTGTAAGCCAGGGGGTCGCGGTTGATTCAGCCGTGCTCTATGATCCTGCCGAGTTGACCGATGCCCAGATCAACATGTTAAAATCCAACGGAGGCGTCAGCGACCTGCCTGCTTACTTCCCGGAAGACACGCTGGTATTCGCGGGTGGCAGCCATCTCGACCTGGCCTGGGAAGCTTATCGTGACATGATCGCCGAAGCTGTTGGCGAATCCGATTTTGACGATTCGATGAGCATGCTCGAAGACGAGATCGGCTTCAACCTCGATACCGACCTCATGCCCATCCTCACCGGTGAATACGCGGTGGGAATCTATGAAGACAACGGCGGATACTTTTCAGAATACGAGGGCGTCGACCTGGGTGGTATGGTCATCCTGCAATCTTCCGACCCCGAAAAGATGAAGAAATATGCTGAAGATCTGAAGAGTGCGCTCGAAGATTCCTACATGGACGTGAACAAAGAATCCTCCGACCCCTTCATTACCTGGAGCGTGAACGATGAGTATTACGATGAAACCATCTTTGGCTTCGGCGTGAAGAACGGCTACTTCATCCTCGGCACCAACCTGGATGACATACAGAGCGCGTTCAGCCAGAGTGCTTCGCTCAAGAACTCGGATCTCTTCCGCCAATCCTGGTCGGCATTCGAAAGCAGTATGAAGCCGGTATTCTACGTCAACTTCAGAGACGGACTGAGCATGCTGGAAGATCTCGATCCATACTCCGACTTCAATATCCTCAGCCCCATTCAATGCATCGTCGGCGGTGTCTCCACCATGCAGAACAACATCACCAAGACCCGTATCCTGATCGTCATCGACAAGAATTAGCCATAAGAATTTTCTACTCAATTCGTGGGGACGTCCGGTTTGGACGTCCCCACGATTACTATGATATAATTCGGTTCCACTAAAAAGGAGCAGAACGCATGGCTGGCAAGAACCTCTAACATAAAGTTTTTTTTCGGGTAGTCCGGGCTTTCGGCTTTTGCCGATCTTTTGTTTTTCGCGCCGTGGGATACTGCCCACGGTTTTTGTTTTTAATCACGAGGTTCAATATGCTTTCTGTCCACAACATCAATAAATCATTCGGGATTACCCCCGTGCTCAACAAAATATCCTTCAACATTAATGCTGGTGAGAAGATCGGCCTCGTCGGGCCGAACGGCTGCGGTAAGACGACTTTGCTGCGCATCCTCGCGGGTCAGGAGCGCGCTGATAGCGGCCATTTCTCGTTTACCCCAACCGGGACGGTGCCAGGCTATCTGCCCCAGGCGCTCGAATTCGCCGAGGATGAAACCCTGGGTAGCTATCTCAAGAAAATGCAAGGCGACAGCGCCACCCTGGAAAAACAACTGCAGGAACTTGCCGAAAAGCTGGCCGTGAACCCAGACCAAACCGGACTGCAACAGGAATACGATACCGTTCTCACCCGCCTGGGCGAGACTGCCGAAAGCGAGGTTGCTGCCCCCGCCCTGCTGGCTGCCTTCGCGTTGGATGAGCTACCGCGTGACCTGCCGGTGAGCGCGCTCAGCGGCGGGCAAAAGACCCGCCTGGGGTTGGCCGGGCTGCTGCTCTCGGGGTCAAGGTTGCTGCTGCTCGACGAGCCCACCAATCACCTCGATTTTGCCATGCTGGAGTGGTTGGAAGATTGGGTGCTGCATTCGCACGCAGCGGTGTTGATTGTTTCACACGACCGCGTTTTCCTCGACCGCACGGTGGATACCATCTTGGAGCTGGACGGCCAGACGCATGAGCTCAGGGCCTACCCCGGTAACTACTCGGATTATCTCGATGCCAAGGAAGCGGAGCGTGCCCGCCACTGGCAGGAATACACTGACCAGCAGAACGAGATCCAACGCCTGCAATCAGCCGCCCGCCACGTGCGCGGTCTGGCTCAATTCCGCAAGGGCGGCAAGGCCGACAGCGGTGACAAGTTCGCCAAGGGCTTCTTCGCCAACCGTGGGCTGGCCACCGTCAAACGAGCCAAGAACATCGAGAAGCGCGTGGAACACCTGCTCACTGACGAGAAGATCGACAAACCGCGCGATTCCTGGCAAATGAAGATGGAATTCAGTGAGACTCCCTCGAGCAGCCGTCTGGTGCTCGCGCTGGACGATCTGAGCATCGGCTATGGCGATTCTGTGCTGCTGTCGCACCTCAATCAGACCCTCACCTACGGCGAGCACTGCGCGCTGATTGGGCCCAATGGCTGCGGTAAATCCACCCTGTTGCGCACCATCACCGGCAGGCTGCCAGCGCTCAGCGGACGGGTGAAGCTGGGTCCGAGTGTGCGCGCGGGTTTCATGGCCCAGGAACAGGAAGAACTCGTCCCCACCCTGTCGGTGCTGCAGAACCTGCAAAATATCGCGGCTATGAACGAGACGAACGCGCGCGCCTTTCTGCACAAGTACTTGTTCAGCGGCGACGAGGCATTACAGCCAGTGAGCCAGTGTTCTTTCGGCATGCGCAGCCGCCTGGCGCTGGCTTGCCTGGTGGCCAGGGGCTGCAATTTTTTGCTGCTGGACGAGCCATTGAATCATCTTGACCTGCCCTCGCGCAACCAGTTCGAGCGCGCGCTAGCCAGCTTCGAGGGAACCGTGCTGGCCGTGGTACACGACCGTTTTTTCATCCAGAACTTCGCTACGAAGGTTTGGGAAATTGAAGATGGAGTGTTGAAGTCGTATGAAATATAGATGATCACCACGGAAGCACAGGGCGCACTTAGAAAAAATTTAGAGATTTTCTCTGTGAGCCCTGTGCTCTCTGTGGTGACTAATTTCATTAGCTAAAACTAATCACCGAAACGCTTGAAGAACCACTTCTTGATGAACTGGGTCAGGAAGACGTAGCAAACGAGCATCGCCAACAGGAAGAGCCAGTAGAGCGGTGGCAGCGGTACGAACCCAAGCACCGAAGCCAGCGGGCTGTACGGCAGGTAGGCGCCGATGGCAACAATGATCAATGAGGTGATGAGCAGCGGCCGGCTGGCGCGGCTCTCGATGAACGGCACCTTGTGTGTGCGGATGACGTGGATGATCAGCGTCTGCGTGAACAGGCTCTCGATGAACCAGCCGGTGTGGAACAGGTCGGCGTTTGTCCAGGCTTTGAAGACGTAGAGCATCAGGAAGAAAGTCAAATAGTCGAAGATCGAGCTAATCGGACCAATAAACAGGATGAATCGGCGCAGCTCTCCGATGGCCCACTTGCGCGGTCGTTCGAGCCACTCTGGATCCACCGAGTCGCTGGGGATGGCAGTCTGCGAGAAATCGTATAGCAGGTTGTTGGTCAGTACCTGGATTGGCAGCATGGGTACGAACGGCAAAAAGATGCTGGCGCCGAGCACACTAAACATGTTGCCGAAGTTCGACGATGCCGCCATGCGGATGTACTTGATGATATTGCCGAAGACACGGCGCCCCTCGATCACGCCCTCTTCGAGCACCAGCAGGCTGTTCTCGAGCAGGATGATATCGGAGGACTCTTTGGCGATGTCAACCGCGGTGTTGACTGAGATACCCACGTCAGCAGCGCGCAACGCCGGGGCATCATTGATGCCGTCGCCCATAAAGCCAACGACATGCCCCTTCCAACGCAGCGCCTTGATGATGCGCTCTTTGTGGTCAGGCGAGAGTTTGGCAAAAATGGTCGTGCCTTCCGTGGCCTCCGCCAATTCTTCATCACTCATCTTCTCGATTGCCGGGCCAAGCAGGATGTCGCCCACCGAGAGACCCATGTCGTTGCACACCGTCTGGGTCACCAGATCGTTGTCACCGGTGAGGATCTTCACGTCCACGTGAGCGGCTTTGAGGCTGGCAATAGCCTGGCTGGCAGTCTTCTTGGGAGGATCGAGAAAAGCCAGGAACCCTTTCAAGGTCAAATCGGCTTCATCTGGGATACCAAAAACCGCCTGCGTATTATCTGCCGGCATCGATTTATACGCCAGAGCGATCACCCTGAACCCTTGCCCATTCAGGTCGTCGATCATCTTCTTGCGCTTGGCATCGAACTCAGGCAGGCGCCCCAGCACCTCGCCTTTGACCTCCACGTGGGTGCAAACGTCAAGTACCTCTTCAATCGCGCCTTTGGTGATGAGCGTTTTGCGACCATCCGTATCCTTGATTACTACCGACATGCGTTTGCGGCGAAAGTCGAACGGGATCTCGTCCACCTTCTGGTAATTTTCCAGGTAGCCTGTATGACCTTTAAGTTCAGCGTGTTCGAGAATAGCCATATCCATCAAGTTTTTCAGGCCGGTCTGGTAATAACTATTGAGATAAGCCATTTCGAGGATCTCAAAATTCTCAGTCCCCGAAACATCGATATGTTTTTCAAGGACAATCCGCCCTTCAGTGATCGTCCCGGTCTTGTCGGTGCAAAGCACATCCATGGCGCCGAAGTTCTGGATGGCGTCGAGCTTCTTGACGATCACCTTTTTCTTCGACATGGAAATGGCGCCATTCGAGAGGTTAACGGTGACGATCATAGGCAGCATCTCGGGGGTAAGTCCTACCGCTACCGCCAGGGCAAAAAGCAGTGCCTCCAGCCAGTTATGTTTGCTTAACCCGTTAAAGAGAAAAACCAGCGGTACCATGACCGCCATAAAGCCAATCATCAACATGGTAAAGTTGTTGATACCGTTGTCAAAATTCGTCGGTTGGCGTTTGGAGGTAAGCTTGCTGGCCAGCGAGCCAAAATAAGTGGACGCGCCTGTGGCTAGAACCAGCGCCATGGCCGTGCCGCTCTCAACATCGGTTCCCAGATAACCCAGGCAGGAGACTTCGAGCGGATTTTGAGTGCCTGGCGTGGCTGGACGGTCATCCTTCTCCACTGGGTAGGATTCACCGGTCAAAGCGGCCTGGTTGACGAATAGATCCTTGGCGGTGAGAATACGCACATCAGCTGGGATCATGTCGCCAGCGGATAAAAAGACAATATCACCCGGAACAATCTCATCCAGCGGCAGTTCCACCTTTTTGCCGTCACGAAGGGCTGAAGCCGTGGTGGAAACCATGGCCTGAAGCTCTTCCGCGGCGTGGTCAGCGCGGCTTTCCTGGATAAAACGCAGTACCACTCCCAGTACAACCATCACACCAATCACAACAGCACCACTGCTGTCGCCGGTCAGAAGTGATACGATCCCAAGAACGACAAGAAGGATCACCAACGGGTTCTTCACATTGTCCCATAGGCGTTTGAAGAAACCAGTTGTTTTGGCCTGGAGTACGGAGTTTGGTCCGAAACGATCGCGTTTTTCCTCAGCCTGGTCGGAAGTCAAACCGGTGAGATTTGTCTGCAATTCGTTATAGAGCGTATTGACATCAGACTTGGCAAAATGAAGCAACTGCTCCATGATCTGCCCGTTGACGGTTTTAGCCCTCTGATTGATATGGGCCGGTATGATCTTGAATTCGCGGAAAGCCATTTTCCACCTCCGTTGTGATGTGGACGCCAGGCGGATCTTCCGTGGTTCAATTCTGACGCAAATACGGGATTTGGGTAATTCTTACCCGGTGCAAATTCCCTGAACACGAAAGGAAACGCTGGTGGTGACAATATGAGTCGATCGGCTCGTAAATAAGCAACTAAAAGGATCAGGTTTACTATCATTACAACCCATATACACCACCTCCTTCCGTGATTGAAACAAAAACCTCTCTGCCAATAAACCAGAGAGGATTTCCTAAGTCTGCGTAATCGTTGCAGGCTGTCCCACTCTGGTTGAGTTTTGGCACTGCATCGCTTAGGGATGATTCCCAGCCACATTGAGTTAACCCTTAATCCGGGCTGACCTGGTCTACCCTTTGGTGTCTTTCGACGTTTCAGGGCAATGGCTTGTTTCTAATGCAGACGCCTCACCTAACGAGGGCATAATTTTCAGCAGGCATTATAAGTGCTTGGGTTGCCCAAGTCAAGAGGGTAATCAGAGGATGTTAAACCAAAGTAGAAATGTCCCCTTTTACCAAAGTTAAAATGTCCCCATACGTGGAGGAAGAAAGTGGACAGACTACACACGATGAGTGAAAAAG
>DAOUFI010000005.1:0-62554 GCA_034430175.1 Anaerolineaceae bacterium
TTCGAAAAAAACACAAAACACCCCGAGTTTCGAGGTGTTTGTTGTGGGGCGAGAGGGGGCCTGCCCCCAAGAAAGAACTTTGCGTCTTCGAAAAAAACATAAAACACCCCGAGTTTCGAGGTGTTTGTTGTGGGGCGAGAGGGGATCGAACCCTCACGTTGTCTCCAACGACGGATTTTAAGTCCGTTGCGTCTGCCGATTCCGCCATCGCCCCAGCAGTATTGATATTTTATCTCATTCACCCTTGCAGTCAAGGAGATAAATTGGATTCGAATCTTTAAAGCCAATATTCATCCGGGCGTAATGCCTTGGTGATCCTCGCCTGTACAGAAAACAAATGCACCCATGAGTGGGATCTGACGCCGACCGGTTTTCCCATGCGGATCACCCGACGAAGCCCATCCGCATCGGCAAAGTCGGGAACATCCAAAACCATGCGACCCACCTCGTATGGATCGTGCGCGTCCGATCCAGCAGTGAATGCCAACCCATGTTTAATTGCAAACTGGTATGCCTGGGAATTTGTTTGGGGTTTGAATACTCGTGCGTTGGCAACTTCGATCGCATCCACTAATGGAGCGAGCTCGGTCAACAATTCCAAAGGCCACCCACACCTGGCAAAATCCATCGGATGCGAGAGACTAATAAAAGCGTTTTGTTGTCGTAAAAGTTCGATCACCCTGAACGGATCCAACCCGGCTGGGATCTGTTCCTGGACAAACGACGCCAAAATCTCACCGGTTGTGGTTTTAATCTCCTCCCCCACGATAATGAAATCAGGCTCCATTTGCTTCGCTTTGAGCGCGCCTGCGATACGGTTATGATCGGTGATCACCAAACGATCAAGACCACGTGAGTGGGCAGCTTTTATCAGGTTCTCAATTTTCGCGATGCTATCGGGCGAATACAGCGTATGAGTATGAAAGTCAACTTTCAATGATCCGTCCCTCATCAATGTGAATGCCAAGAGTTTTCCCCCAAACAAACCAGATCAATAAGCCAATCAAGAACCCTAACCAAAAGGTAGCCAGTCTAAAAAGGATCGTAGCTGTGGCTGCCAATTCCGGCCGAAAATTCGACACAATTGTTAATAGGGCAGCCATTGATACTTCCATCACCCCGATACCACTGGGGAACGCGGAGAGTATCCCCATTAGCATTGAAAAAGAGAAAACCAACAAGCAGGTTCCCACTAAAATCCATGAAAAGTTACTGCCCAAACCTAGCATAATACTTACCAAGGCTGCGCCATCAGCGACCCACGAAAGCAATCCCACCAGGCTGGAGAAAACCAAAGGACCAATTCGGAACAATTCCGGGGTCCCATCAATGCATTTCCGTAGGGCTGGGATCATTTCTTCGACAAATGGCATTTTTTCACTCAGGTTAAATACCCGATGAGCCATTGGTTTGATTTGAAGGAAAATGATCGCGCAGATAAATAACAGAAAAACAAGCAAGAAAAACGGCCAAAGATCAGGATACGCAAGTGTTCCAAACGCGCTCAAGAGGAACACACTGAGACCATCTGAAAGATGATCAACCAAAAAAACCGTGACTGTCTTCTCAACCGGCAGCCCAGATACCCGGTTCAACCAGATACCTTTAAATGCTTCTCCGACTCTCATTGGAGTGACTGCTAATGGGATACTGGCGGTGAAGAGTTGAACATTCTTCTTAAACGAAAGATTCCCCATTCCACTGATTCGCAGAGAATACTGGCGTTTGATGAACCGAAGCATGTAATTCAAAACGGAAAGAACCACAGCCAGTCCAAAATACTCCCATTTAAAATCAAGTAATTTTTGACTAACTTTGTTGACATCGCCCAGTATCATCAACCCAAACAGGATGGTTATTCCGAGCAATATACCCGGACGAAGTTGTCTGTAAATTGGATTAATTATTGGTTTCTTCATTTCGCTTGATCTATTAGTCACATACCGATTATACAAGAAACAAAATAATTTTGGGAGAAGCGGGATTAATTATTGGATAACAACTCAATTCCAGAGAATCATGACAAACCTCAAGTTGACAAATAATAGATTTGACCCATAATTAAAAATACCGTAAAAAAATCAGTAAAGTAAGCAAATTAACAATCTCATAACGAGGAAAGGAAAAAAACGTGAAACGCCTATCACTAGTACTAGTTTGCCTGGTCCTGATTTCGTCGCTTCTTCTTTCTGCCTGCGGTAAAGAAGTGGTCAAGACTGAAGCTCCTGTGACGCAAGAACCTCCTGAGGCAACAGAATCTCTAGTCGCCATCGAGACTACCGAAGCCCCCCTCCCCGTTGTCCGTGTTGCTACTGACGCGACATTCAAACCGTTTGAATATACGGATGATGCCGGTAATCTGATCGGCATTGATATAGACCTCATGAATATGATTGCGGAAAAAGCAGGCTTCCAGATTGAATGGAGCAATCTCCCGTTTGACTCTGGTTTGGCCGGGATTTCAGAGTGCCAGTACGATGCCATGATCGCAGCCATCAGCATTACCGATGAGCGAAAGCAATCAATGCTCTTTTCCGATCCTTATATGACGGCCGGCTTGGTTGTGGTTGTCGCTAAAGACAACAACACGATCAATGGCATGAGCGATCTGGATGGGTTAACCGTGGCTGCCCAGCTTGGTACCACCGGTGAGCAGGCTGCGCAGGCTATCCCGAACGTCAATTACAAACCGTACGATTCTTACGAATTGGCCTTCCTTGATCTCGCTAATGGACAGATCGATGCGGTTGTTGCTGACAGCCCTGTAGCGGCTGGGTATGTCAAAGCCAATCCCGATAAGATCAAGATGGTCGGTGACATTTTTGACAGTGCTGATTACGGTGTGGCAATCTGTAAAACCAATACCGACTTGCAGGCGAAGATCAATGCAGCTTTGAAGGAATTGATCGCAGCCGGTGTTATTGACGAACTCTCCAAGAAATACAATCCATAGACCATCTCGAACAATGCCTGCGGGGGTTTCCTCCGCAGGCTTTTCTTTATTTTCTCCTAGGAGTAATAAATGACGATCTCACAAAAGACGCCTGCACAAGCTAAGCAGGGTCGGTATTTTGACCGCTGGTGGTTCTTATTAGCTGCGGTAATCGCCCTTATCCTCTTGCTGGTACTCAGCAAGCCCGATCCTTTCTGGCGCATCATACTTTATGTCAAAGCAGGCATTTGGACTACGGTCTCTCTAACAGGTATCTCATTTTTACTGGTACTGATAGTGGGTCTGCTTGTAGCACTGGCAAGGTTAGCCAAGTCCAAAGTATTGGTTGGTATCTCAACCGTTTATGTTGAAGTGATCCGTGGCATACCGTTAATGGTCCAGTTGATATTTTGGTATTTTGCTTTTCCTTCTGTTGTTCAGGGAATCGGACACAGCTTGAATATTCAAAGCTTTATTGACTTTAAGACCGATGCCATTTCAATGGCCATTTTGGGCTTGACGATCTGCTACTCAGCCTATATGAGCGAAGTTTACCGTGCAGGAATTCAGAGTATTTCCAAGGGTCAGATGGAAGCAGCTAGAAGTCTGGGAATGAATTACTTTCAGGCAATGCGGTATGTAATTCTTCCGCAGGCGATTCGAGTGATTATGCCTCCAGTCGGTAATGAGTTCATCACATTGTTGAAAGATTCCTCACTGGTTTCCGTTGTCGCGGTCGCCGATATGACCAGACGAGGACGGGAATTCATGGCCGCCAATTTCATTCCCATTCAGACCTGGTTAATGATCGCCTTACTTTACCTGGTTATGACCCTCCTGGCTGGTCGATTGGTCGCCTGGATGGAACGCCGATTTAGGATGGAGAAATAATCATGACCCCAATCATTCATATTGAGAATATCCATAAACACTTCGGCAGCGTACGTGCTCTTAACGGAGTAAGTCTGGATGTCGAAAAAGGTGAAGTGGTCGTGATCATTGGGCCTTCAGGCTCAGGGAAATCTACTCTTTTACGCTGCATCAACCGCTTGGAAGAGTTCGATTCCGGGAAGATTATCGTGGATGGAATTCCCCTGGACACCGCAGAAAACATCAACGCTGTTCGAACCGAAGTGGGGATGGTCTTTCAACAATTCAATTTGTTTCCTCACCTCACGGTTCTACAAAATGTTATGCTTGCTCAGAAGGTGGTCAGGAAACGCGGTAACATTGAATCGGAAAACATCGCACGCGAGCTCTTAAATAAAGTTGGAATCCACGAAAAAGCCAACAGTTATCCCGGTCAACTTTCCGGTGGTCAGCAACAACGCGTCGCTATTGCGCGCGCTTTGGCCATGAATCCCAAGATCATGCTTTTTGATGAACCCACCAGTGCACTCGATCCTGAAATGATCCAGGAAGTGCTTGATGTGATGATGGATCTGGCAAAAGAAGGAATGACCATGGTTGTTGTCTCGCATGAAATGGGTTTTGCCCGCGCTGCCGCAGATAGAGCAATTCTAATGGACGGGGGACAGATCATCGAAGAAGCCACTCCTGATGTCCTTTTCTCACATCCAAAAGAAGATCGGACAAAACTGTTCCTAAGCAAAATCCTTTGACAAAAAAAATGACCTCCAAAAGAGGTCATTTTTTGACTTTTTTCTCCGTTTATGCTATTCTTGGCGATTAATCCGTTAAATTTCAAAAATCCACCCAGGAAGGGTTTCTTTTCATGCAGAGAGAAAGAGTATCAGATAACGTTTACTGGTTTCAAAGCGAAGTGTATGCCCAGGTAACCGCCGGGGCGATTACCGGTCCACAATGGGCTGTTGTAATTGATACGCTCGCGTTACCTGAGGAAACGCTTGAAATGCGTAGCTACATTGAAGAGCAACTCGGTGTGCCGGTACGATACGTTATCAACACGCATTACCACGCGGATCATTGTTGGGGTAATTGCTTCTTCCCAGGAGCAACCGTCATCAGTCATTCGCTGTGCCGTAAATTGCTCGAGGAAAAAGGAAGCCTCTCCCTTGAAGCCGCGAAAAAACAAAACCCAGTTTTTAAGCAAGTCAAACTTGTCTTACCGCACATGACATTCGGCGAAGGAACCCTTTCTTTGCGGGTCGGTAAAAAAACCCTAATCCTGCAATCCACCCCCGGTCACTCGGTGGATGGTATTTCTGTTCTTGTGGAAGAGGACCGTGTCCTTTTTGCTGGTGACGCCTATATGGCGCTTCCTTATATGGTCGATGGCAATCCGAATGAGTTGACAGCCACAGTCAAACGAATCGGTAAAATGGGCTTAGAGAACATCATCCAAGGACATGGCGACATCATTTTACGCGGTGAGATCGAAGAAGCGACACGAGAAAATGTAGCTTACCTAAATTCAATACGAAAAGCCGTTCGCGCGGCTTCCAAAAAACGAGAACCCTCCGAAGCCCTGGCTGAGATCGATGTGGAATCCTGCGGCAAGAGCCGCGTTCTGATGGGTGGACTGGCTGAGGAACTTCATCGCAGAAATGTCATGTATCTTTACAAACATGCCGCCGAAGAAGCAGATGCTAATTCTTAAAATAAACAACGCTTAGAAATCAATCCCTCTGGCGCAAGACAACCAGAGGGACTAATTTATTTGATGATACTCGAGTCTTGTTGCCCCTTCTTACGCAGCAGAGCCCGTAAACCAACCACCCGTTCCGTGCCATTCTTTAATCGCTCAAGATTTGGCTTCAATGTGTAGAGAACAATCAATAACGTAGCGGCGCCATAGAGCAGGTATTCCCACGGACCCAAACCAACAACCGCGTTGTAACTAAAAATCACCAATGAGAAAAAAGCGATGCTAATCGTTGTGAGAGAAGCGTACCCAATTCCAAAATAAACAATCAAAATTATGGGGAGAATCACAATAATACTTACCGGCCATAGCGCTATCGCTCCACCGAGCGTAGTAGCTCCGCCTGCGCCGCCACGGAAAAGCAATTTACCCGCGGTTGATCTCTCAACCAGGAATATCGAGAATATTTGACCAACCACTGCCAGAATTACCGCGATAACTTTAACCCAAATACTGGAGGGAAAGAGAATGTGTGCCAGGTACGCAACCAGGATTCCTTTTCCGAAATCTAAGATTGCCGTGAATATTCCCGCGAAAGGCCCCGCAGCCCGAACCGTGTTGGTCGTACCCACGCGACCGCTTCCAATCGATCGGACGTCGACACCCTTGAATATTCGAACAATCAAGTATCCGACCGGGATTGAGCCAATCAAATAGGCAGAGATTAAAACCATTAATTTTTTGCCAAACATTCGTCCTCCAATAACAATATTATTAACCCAACGGTTTGAATAACGTTGCTACTGGTAACTTACAAAATACTTACAGGATAAAAGAAAAGACCATGATCACTGAAAACATGATCACCGGTTCCAGCCAGGCTTTAAGATGTACTTCCCCCTCTTCTATATTGCTCGCAAAAACCGTTAATCCATACAATACTGCCAGAAGGATCAGCCCGAATTGGATAGGTTTGATCGGCAGGTAAAAAAGAGCCACGGCTAATTGCCCCATTATTAAGCTGATTCCACCCGCCCAGGCAAGATGCCAATGCCCAGCGAGACGCAGATGAATCACCCGTGCTGCCAATAACGCCACCGCCGGGACAAGAACGCTGATTACCTCGTAAAGACGTAATTGTGCGCCACGCACCGTGATGGCAAGAATCAGGAAAAGGCTCATGAACACAACGGTCAATGTGATGCAAGCCACCTGATAATAATGATCTTCCGGATCAATGGAAACATACTCGGCTGTTAACACAGCTATCAACAAGAACCCTCCCATGGTGAAGAGCACCCACCAGGCTGGCCCGACCTGGATGGCGTTGAGAGGAACCCCTATGACCATTGCCGTCATTGCCGGGATGATCCAGTGAAACCAGTGCCGCTGACCTTCCAGGCCGGGGTGATCAGAAATGATCCATTCACACCCTGTTGCTGCCAATAACGCAACGATAATCGAAACGACAGTGAAAACATCCAAACGGATCACGAAAAGAAAACCCGGTAACTGTAGCTCGAGTGATTTTTCCGGCAATTGGATGAAGGCTGTGAGCGAATAGGACAACAATACCATCGCTGTGACAATGGAGAGACTGTCCAAAGCAGGAAGATGCCGGTGTTTGCTCATATTCTCCAATTTTACACGTGACGAGAAAATTCAGCGAGATGGATTTTCCATCGATCAAACCATTCAGATGATGATTAAAAGGATCGAACGATGTCGACCTCGTATGGTAAAATTACAGTTTGTATGAATACGCCTACCTCTTCCCCTGAAATTAAGACACCCCGGTTGATTCCGACACTGGTGGCTGGATTTAATACAGTGGCCAGTCACGTCGAACTGATCCTGCTGCCACTGGTCGTAGATTTGGCTCTCTGGCTTGGGCCAAAGATCAAGATAGATCAACTCGAAAAACCTTACATTGATTTCCTGACAAAATACCTTCAATCAACCGCCACAGCGGAAACTCAGCAACAAATTTCGGATACAGTCACCATGATCAAGGAAACGGTTGGCCAGATCAATCTGGCAACTGCCATTCGCACAATCCCGGTTGGTGTTCCAAGCCTGCTGGCACGCGAATTGACCGTTGAGTCGCCATTGAAGAACACAATTATGTACCAGGCGCCAACATCGGGATTTGCTCTGCTTGCCATTCTCGCCTTCATTCTGGTTGGCTTCTTCTTGGGGACGCTTTATTTTAATTCGCTCGCCCGATATACCGTGACGCCGATCTTGCCACAAAACAACAAAAAGATACTCGTTCAATACGGTCAAAACCTGGTCACAGCCCTGATTCTCCTGGCGATCATTATGGTCATCCTCTTACCGGGTTCTGCCATTCTGGCGGTCGCGACGCTAATCAATGCCTCGGTCGGTCAAATTCTCTTGATGTCCGCCATGATCCTGCTCCTTTGGCTCTCCGTTCCGCTCATCTTCGCACCACACGGTATTTTCGTTCTTGACCAAAAAGCGTATCCCTCCATGCTGTTGAGCGTGCGGATGGTGCGCTACTTCCTGCCCGGCGCCGGGATGTTCGTCATGACCTGCGCCCTGATTAGCGAGGGCCTGAACCTGCTCTGGTCTCTTCCCGACCCCAATTCGTGGTTAACTCTTGTAGGTATCTTTGGCCATTCCTTTATCGTGACTGCGCTGCTCGCAGCCAGCTTCATTTATTACCGTGGTGGTTTAAAATGGATGCAGGAAAGCATTCAAAACATCTCGGACCCGAACATTAGAGCTAAACTGGGAGGTCCCTTTGGATCAAAATAACGCATCATCTTATGGCGCTAAAGACATTCAGGTATTGGAAGGCCTTGAAGCCGTCCGCCGCCGCCCCGGTATGTACGTGGGTGGAACGGATCAGAAAGCTCTGCATCACCTGGTTTACGAAGTGGTCGACAACTCCATTGACGAAGCCCTGGCTGGCGTCTGCAACCACATCGAAGTCACCATTCATGAAGACAGCAGCGTAACCGTTTGTGACAACGGGCGCGGTATCCCTGTCGATATTCACCCGGAGAAGAAAAAATCCGCCCTTGAGGTGGTCATGACCATGCTTCATGCTGGTGGCAAGTTTGGCGGTGGTAGCTACAAAGTCTCCGGTGGTCTGCATGGTGTGGGCGTTTCCGCTGTGAACGCACTTTCTGAATGGTGTGAAGTACGCGTTTACCGCGAAGGCAAGATCTATTTCCAACGTTACGAGCGCGGTATTCCCATGGAACCGGTTAAAGAGATCGGCACCTGCGACCTGGCCAGGACCGGCACCGAGACCACGTTCAGATTCGACCGTGAACTGTTCAAGGGCGACCTGGATTACAAATTTGAAACCCTGACCCAGCGCTTTCGCGAGATGGCTTTTGTCACCCGCAACGTGAAGATCAAGCTGGTAGACGAACGCAGTCCGCAGCACGAATCAACATTTTTGTTTGAGGGCGGCATCACCTCATTCGTTCGTTACTTGGATCGTAACCGCGAGGTGCTACACCCTGTGTTCTACGTGGAAAAGGAAGTCGAAAATATCGGCATCGAGGCAGCAGTACAATTCACCGATGCTTACAATGAATCGATCTTCTCATTCGCTAACACGATCAATACCATTGACGGCGGCACACACCTCACCGGTCTGCGTACCGCCCTCACCCGTGTGATCAACGATTACGCGCGCAAGAATAATCTGCTCAAAGACGCTGACCCCAACTTCACCGGCGATGACACTCGCGAAGGCATGACCGCCATCGTCAGTATCAAACATCCCGATCCGCAGTTCGAGAGCCAGACTAAAGTCAAGCTGATGAACCCCGAGGTGCAAACCTATGTGCAGCAAATCGTCGGCGAAGCTTTCAGCGCGTTCCTTGAAGAGAACCCCACAGCAGGAAAAGCAATCGTCTCAAAATGCCTCACCTCCGCCCGTGCCCGCGACGCCGCCCGCAAAGCGCGCGACCTGGTCATCCGTAAGTCCGCTCTGGAAAGTATGACCCTGCCGGGCAAGCTAGCCGATTGCTCCGAGCGCGACAGCACAAAATCGGAAATCTACATCGTGGAAGGGAATTCGGCAGGAGGCTCGGCCAAACAGGGCCGCGACCGCCACTTCCAGGCTATCTTACCACTGCGCGGTAAAATCCTTAACACCGAGCGCGCCCGCCTCGATAAGATGTTGAGTAATGAAGAGATCAAGTCCATGATCTCCGCTTTTGGCACGGGCATTGGTGATAACTTCGACTTAAAGAACCTGCGCTACGGCCGTATCATCATCATGACCGATGCCGATGTCGACGGCGCGCACATCCGTACCCTGCTGTTGACCCTCTTCTTCCGGTATATGCCCAAGTTGATCGAGGAAGGTCATGTCTTCATCGCGCAGCCGCCGCTTTATCGCATTTCTCATAAGGGTAATCATACTTACGTCTATTCGGACGCAGAGAAGGACGAAAAACTCAAAGAATTGGGTGCTGCTGCCGAAAAAGCCGAGATCCAGCGTTACAAAGGATTGGGTGAAATGAACCCTGAACAGTTGTGGGAGACCACAATGAACCCGGCTGGCCGCACACTGCTGCAAGTCTCGATCGAAGATGCAGCAGCTGCCGACCACACCTTTGATATGCTGATGGGCAGCGCGGTGCCACCGCGAACCCGCTTCATCGTCACCCACGCCCACGCTGTTAGAAACCTGGATATTTAGGAAACTCACTCCCGCCATATCGGCGGGAGTTTTCAATCTCTACTCATTCACATTAGTTTCACAGAAAACTCACTCAAGTTCAGTAATCGAGGTTAATCCTCCGCATCCCCTACAGCTCGGATTCTTCTCCACCTTCAAGGTCTGGAAGGTTGCTCCTAATACATCGTAAGCGATCATGGAACCGATCAATGGCTTACCAATAGAGGCTGCCAGCTTGAGTACCTCGGCTGCCTGCAATGAGCCGATCACCCCGGACAAGACCCCTAACAAGCCACCCTTCTCATGAACCGCCGCGAATTTTTGAGGAGGCGGCTCGGGGAACAGGCAGCGCAGGCAGGGACCGGAACGGCTGTCGAACACGCTCACCTGCCCGTCGAAGCGGTTGACCGCGCCGAAAACATCAGGACGATGGGTCAGAACACAAAGGTCGTTGATGAGGTAACGCGTGGCGAAATTGTCGGCACAATCCACTACAATGTCGTACCCTGCCGCGATCCTTTCGGCTGAATCAATAGTGAAGCGCTCGTGGACCGCCTCCACCCGGATGGTCGGGTTGAGGGCCAGCAACCGCTCACAGGCTGAATCCACCTTGGCTACTCCCACGTGAGGGGTATCGTGGATGATCTGCCGCTGTAGATTGGAAACATCGACAACGTCATCGTCCACCAGACCGATGCGGCCGATGCCGGCAGCGGCAAGATACAGTGCCACCGGGGAGCCCAGTCCGCCGACCCCAATGATCAAAACCGAGGTCGACTTGAGCTTTCGCTGCCCTACCCTACCCAGTTCAGGCAAGAGCACTTGCCGTGAATAACGGAGGAGTTCCTCCTGAGATAGTTGATCCGACATAAGATAAATTATACATTGGTAGGAGGAACAGACGGTTCTGCTCACCCCTTAATAATAAATTTGCTCCTTCCTGCTATGATAAAATCTCTTCAAGGTCTCTTGCAGATGTAACCTATGTTAATCCAAAAAGACCGAGTTGACTCTCGAAATCACTTATTACGGAGCGAATATGCCGGTAAACCTGCCCCTTCAATCGCCGCAACAAGCGCTAACCACCTGGCTGTCGGCTTTCCCCGAACGCAAGCTGGAAAGCGAAGAGATCGAGACCATCAACGCGATGGACCGTGTCCTTGCGGAAGACATCGCCACCGACACTCCCTTCCCCGAGTTCACCCGCAGCGGCATGGACGGGTACGCTGTGCGCGCCGTTGACACGCTGGGCGCTTCCGAAAACCATCCGGTCACCCTGGAGATCGTCGGTGAAGTACCCATGGGTGGCAGCCCGGATTTCGAGATTGGCGCCGGGCAGGCTGGGGTCATTCACACCGGCGGGATGGTGCCTGCCGGGGCGGACGCGGTGATCATGCTCGAAAACACCCGCCTCAGCGGCACGCGAAAGCTGGAAGTCCTCCAGCCCGTCAAGCCGGGCAAAGATGTCAGCCCGATGGGCGAAGACGTGGCCGCAGGGCAGGTGGTGATTCCGGCTGGCGCGCGTATCCGCGCCGGCGAGATCGGCGGGCTGATGGCGCTGGGACGGACCCGGGTAAATGTGGTGCGCAAACCCATCATCGGCATCCTCTCCAGCGGCGATGAAGTGGTGGGGCCGCACGTGAAGCCTGCGATCGGCCAGGTGCGTGATATCAATTCTTACACCGCTTCGGCGCACATCGAGGAATGGGGAGGAATTCCCCTGCGGCTGGGAATCGTCTCCGACGAGATCGAAGCGCAGCGTAAAGCCGTTGCCTCGGCGTACAAACACTGCGACGCCGTCCTGATCTCAGCCGGTTCCTCGGCCAGCGAACGCGACCACACCGCGCAAATCATCCAGGAACTGGGCGTGCCAGGGGTGTTGGTACACGGCATCAACATCAAGCCGGGCAAGCCAACCATCCTGGCAGTATGTAACGGCAAGCCCTTAATCGGGTTACCGGGGAACCCATTGAGTTCATTGATCATCCTGCGCATCTTCGTCAAGACAATGATCGAACGCCTGTTAGGTTTGCCCATGAATCCGTTCCAACCCTCGGTGCGCGCCACGTTGATGCAGAACCTCAAGTCCAACGACGGCCGAGAGAATTGGTGGCCAATACGTCTCGTCCAGAGTGCGGAGGGCATCCAGGCCGAGCCGATCCATTACAAGAGCAGCCTCATCTTTAGCTACCTGCCCGCGCAGGGGTTGGTCCGTGTGCCGGGAAATGCCGCTGGATTGGCGGCGGGGAACCCGGTGGATGTGTATTTGATCTAGGTTTTCTTCCATGAATTTGTAAATTCACCACGGAGTCACGGTGCACACAGAGAATTCCTGTAAACCTCTTTGGCTATTATGAAGATGCTGGCGGGTCGCTTTCCCGTCCCTGAAAGCCAATATGAATAAATCGACTATTTCCTCAGGAACCACCACAGGAAGTTGCGACCGGAGTGGACCTGGACCAGGGTGGCCACGGCGAGGGGCAGCGCCAATGCGCCTGGGTAGGCCACGTAGCGCGGTTCCCAGCGCGGATGGAATTTATTTTTGAAAGCATACAGTCCCTGGAAGCGGTAGAAGCGATTGACGAGGGAAGCGATGAAAAAGAGAGCTTTGGTTGCCGCTGAATTGTCCTCGACTTTTTGCATGCCGAAAATGGTGGTGGCACCCAGGCTGAAAGACTTGTAGCCCTTGTCTCGCCCCCATTGTGACAGGGAGGCGAAAAGGTATTCCATGGTGCCATTCTCCAGGCGATGCTGGTGGCGCATCAGGTCGATTGTAATCTCTTCGATAGCCGGGATGGCGATGATGTTGGCAAAGGCGGTGATCTCACCAGTGGGGGCGTGGATGGCGATGACCGGGTTGGCTCCCACGTACTCATCCGAGAAGGAACCAACGATGAAAAATTTCTCGCCGCCGGCCTGGGTGGTCAGCCAGGCGTCACTTACCTGGCGCAGTCGCTCGAGTAGTTCGGGACTCAATGGGGGTTCGTAGACTTTGGACTGGAATCCCATGCGTTCCAACTTATTGACCGGATTTCGTAGCGGTTTGTTTTCGGGACCCTCGAGGGTGAATTCCCTGAGTGGAATAATGGCTTCGTAGGCGATGCACAGAGGGGTGAATCCGTTCTTGCGGTAGGTGTCGAGGTCATCTGGCAGGGCGTAAAGAAACGAAGGCTGCCAGTCGTTTTTCGAACAATACTCCATAAATTCGACGACAGCCAGCGCGAGGTCCGAGCGGGGACCGATGGGGTCACCAAGCACCAATGCCCCGCGTCCGCGCACGGCAAAAGCGATCAGTGAGCCGCCCGAACTGAAGAAGAGGTGCTTGTCGTCGAAGAGCGCCAGGAATGAGGAAGTGGCCCGTCCAAACTCGTGAACAATGGCAGCAGCGCGTTTGCGTTCCTCCTCCGTGGATGGGTGGCGGATGAGGACAGGACGGATGAGCATGTAGAGAGCAAAAGCCAGGGTGGCAACGCCTACAATATAGACGGATTCAACGAAAAAGTGTTCAAAGCCGGTGCCGATCTCGAAGCTCGAGTCATAAGCCAGCACAATCACAGACAGGGTTTGTTTGAGTGACGTAATAAAACTGACCGGTTGGTGAGCATGACGTGCCACCAGGGTAAAACCCACCGTGCCGTATAAAAGGGTGAAGAGCAACGAAGCAATGATGGCTATGATCCCCTGCAGCATGGAAGGCGCATCGGACTTGCGATAGAAGCTCTTCTGCTGCACCACCAGGATGAGGATCATAGCCAAGGAGATGCCAGCTTCTTCATAGTTCAAACCCTTGGTGAGGTGAGCCAGCATAGTCACAGCCAACAAAGAAACGGTCAGCACCCAGCCTACACGTTTGCGGCGCCAGAGTGAACCAGCCAGGAGGAAGAGCGCGAAACCAGCGAGGGCAACAGTCAGGCGGCTGCCGACACGTACCTCAAGGGGAATGAAATTTTCGATCAAGCGCATACGCTCACCCGTCGATGGGTGAATGGCCGAGAACAGGTTCACCAGTCCCATGAGCCAGGTGAGAATCGCAGCCAGGTAAACGCCGATGGATTCCAGAATAGGCTTGATGGAAGATTTAGAAGAGGTCATATAGATATTATAGCCAAGGTGAATTTAAATTCTTCCATCAGATAATGGCGATCGTTTAGAAATCTCAATAGCGGTCAAATCACAAAGCTTACACGTCATCTGCATTAGAATAGAGGTTTGGAGAAGTCAAACATGCCCAATACTTATTGCAACCCGTTGAACCTACCATACAAGTTTCAAATCTTCCGCAAAACGCCCTTCGGCAATTCAATCAACCGCGAGGCAGCCGATCCATCGGTGGTGCGTTTCAAGGGGTTGTATTATCTTTTCCCCTCAATGTCTGGTGGGTTCTGGACCTCGTCAGACCTGCACGAGTGGCTCTTTCACGAAACGCCAGAACTGCCCATTTATGACTATGCTCCGGATGTGAAGGAAATCGACGGCATGTTGTATTTCTGCGCTTCGCGACGCGGAGAGAATTGTCCGATCTTAAAGACAACAGATCCGCTCAATGGCAAGTTCGAAGAGGTCTCTCGTCCGTTTGACTTTTGGGACCCGGACCTTTTCCAGGATGATGACGGCAGGGTCTATCTTTACTGGGGCTGCTCGAACCAGACTCCTATCTGGGGAGTGGAAATGGATCGTCAAACCATGCTGCCAATCATGGAACGGGTTGAACTGATCCATGATGGGCACATAGAGCACGGCTGGGAACGGATCGGCAATGATAATGATAATAAAAAAATTGAAACGCTGATGTCGAGAAATTTTGCCAGGATGTCAGGCTACAGGCCATTCATTGAAGGTCCGTGGATGACAAAGCACAATGGAAGATATTATCTACAATATGCAGCTCCGGGTACTGAATACAATACCTATGCCGATGGCGTTTACATTAGCGATCATCCGCTTGGACCGTACGTGTATGCGCAGAACAATCCATTCTGCAGCAAACCGGGCGGATTCATCAACGGCGCTGGTCATGGCAGCACTTTTCAGGACGAATACGGCAACTTCTGGCACATTGCTACGATGCGCATCAGCCACAACCACATCTTCGAGCGGCGGATAGGCTTGTTTCCGGCCGGGTTCGATGCAGACGGGGAGTTTTTTTGCAATACCAATTTCGCTGATTATCCAACCGTTCTTCCTCAGAACAAGATTGATCCGTGGAAAGATACTTTCGCTGGCTGGATGCTCCTTTCATATCAAAAACCTGTCCGCGGATCCTCTTCACTCGGAAGATATTCTCCAAAATACGCGGTTGACGAAGACATTCGCACTCATTGGGCTGCTGCCAGCAAAAAACCGGGGGAATTCATCACCCTTGACCTTGAAGAGGTGTGCACTGTAAACGCCGTTCAGATTAACTTTGCTGATCACAAAATCAAAACGCATGATTCACATGGCAACGATTTTCACTCCAGCATCGGTATACAGCGCCATATCGAGACGAACGCGACACGAACAAGATTCCTGTTGGAAGGATCCTCCGATGGCATCTCCTGGCAGATACTTGAGGATAAGCGTCAGGCAGAAACCGACCTGCCCCATGATTATCTGGTCTTTGAGCCACCCATCCGGTTGCGATTTTTGCGTCTAACCGGGTTCGAAATGCCCTACGGCAGTCGTTTCGCGGTCAGTGGTCTGAGAGTATTCGGTAAAGGGAATGGCGCGCTACCCATGCCTGTCCGTGCTCGTTGTGAACGGTTGGGAGGACTGGACGCTTTGATTACCTGGACGCATTCTGCTGGAGACACAGGGTACAACGTCCGCTATGGCCACGCCCCCGATAAGCTGTATCACAGTTGGTTGGTATACGGGCAGACCGAGTTGCACCTGGGCACCTTGAATGACGGCCAGGAGTATTGGGTCGCGGTGGATGCTTTCAACGAGAATGGCATTGTCGAGGGAGAAGTTGTCAAGATTGCGTGAGAACGAAAATAATCATCAATCTTGATTATTTTCAATTAAGTTATTGATAGAATAATGCGCATGAAAGCGCACGCGACGAAAAAAATCTTTGGAGGGGTGAATAGTTCAGGAACGCAAAGAAAGGGGGCAGGCCAATATGGACCTGCCCCAAAAAATCATCTATTTTGCGATGAAGAATTGGAAGATCTGGTCGTTCAGACCTGGAAGTTCTTCGTGGCTAAAATCGGGGAAAATCGCCATTTGTTTCTTCGACTTGACCTTGTTGTAAGCGGCAAACTGGCTCGAAGGCGGGCAGATGGTGTCTGAGAGACCGGTGCCCCAGAGGATTTCAGCTTTAATGCGCGAGGCCAGGTTCTGAATGTCGATGTAACCGAGTGCTTCAAAGATCTCATCCTCCCTTTTATGCTGCGGGTCGAAGTGACGGAAGAAGTCCTTAAGCTCGGCGTAGGCGTCCTTGGCCTCGTCCATCTCCCAGACACGCTTATAGTCGCTGAGGAACGGATAGACCGGCGCGGCTTTGCTGACGCGAGGTTCGAGGGCAGCGCAAGCGACTGTAAGACCGCCGCCCTGGCTCCAGCCAGTGGCACACACCCTGGCTTCGTCTACCTCGGGCATATCCATAACAATACGAGCCAGTTCGGCAGTATCGAGGAAGTTCTGACGGTAGAGCAATTTTTCAGGGCGCCCGGCGAGGGCATCTTCAAGCCCGCGGATGATGTGGCCGTGCAGGGTATTGCCGATGACGCCGCCGACCTCCTCAGAGGGCCCGCCCTGGCCGCGACTATCGAGTGCTGCCACGATAAACCCCTGTGCCACGAATCCGAGCTTGTAAGACCAATCATTGGAATCGCAGGAGTAACCGTGGAACATTAGTACCGCTGGACGAGGGGATTCGATGGTCTCGGGGCGTAAGAACTTGGCGTGCACCCTGGCGCCGCCAACGCCGGTGAAGTACAGGTCAAAGCATTCTACCCCCGGTACCTGGAATTTCGCTGGCACCAGCTCCACTTTTGGGTCGAGGGCACGCATCTCGGCCAGAGCTTTGTCCCAGTATTTATCGAAATCAGCCGGGCGCGGATTGATACCCTTGTAGGTCTTGAGTTTTTCGAGCGGAAAATCGAATGTTAATGGCATGATCTACCTCCTGAACGTGAGACGTAGTTATTTCTTCTGATGAACTTCAGCAAGTAATCCGGCAACGAGATCCTCAGCGGGTTCATTAAGTTGTTCCTGGATGAAGAGCAGAACGCTCACCAGCGGCATGTCGCCGAACATGTCGAGTACATCCATACCCATGTCCGCTTCCGAACCTTCCCCTCCAAATCTTTCCTTCCCCTTTGTCATCACTTCGTTATAGAATTTTCCAAAGACCACCTTGCCGCGTTTATCTTCCGACCACTCGCGTATAGTGGATTCCATGTTGAGAATGCAGGGCAGTTCAACGGTGGATTTGAGCGAAACAGTGAGTGTTTGGCGGATATCAGCGGAGGAAGCGCCGATGAGCAGGTCAAACTCGCCATCCTCGGTGATCCACATCTTGTACGCAGGATGGTAATAGGCAAAGGAGCGGAAATCCAAGGGAATTGTAACGGTCTTGGTCTCGCCCGGTTTAAGCTCGACCTTGGCAAACCCCTTGAGCTCCTTTTCGGGGCGCACCAGACCAGATTTCTGATCGTGCACGTAAAGCTGGACAATCTCCTTACCAGTCAATTTTCCGGTATTTGTGACGTCAACAGAAACGGTGACGTTTTCGGAGTCTTTGAATGATTTCTTGGAGACCTTCGCGTTACTGTATTCAAAAGTGGTGTAGCTGAGACCGTAGCCAAAGGGGAACTGTACCGGTATTTTTCGAGCGTCGTAATAACGGTATCCGATGAAAAGCCCTTCACCATAATTCACCTTACCAGCTCCTCCTGGCCAATTGATATAAGCAGGAGTGTCCTCGAGACGCATCGGGAAGGTCTCGGCCAGCTTGCCGCAGGGGTTAACCTTGCCAAAGAGGATGTCGGCAATCGCGATACCACCAGCCTGTCCCATCATGTAACCTTCGAGCACAGCGGCCACGCCACCGATCCATGCGCTCATGGTTACAGGCGCGCCATTGTTGAGCACAACCACAGTGTTGGGTTGGACAGCGGAGACAGCCTTAATTAGAGCGACCTGATGCTCGGTGAGGTCGAGGTCTTTACGATCATATCCTTCAGATTCTTTGAAGGTCGGCAAGGCGATGTAGAGAACCACCACATCCGCCGTTCCGGCTACGGTGACAGCTTCATTAATCAGGTCTTTCTGCATGGAGTTATCGGCAGGATAACCTTGCGCGTACGCCACTTCGGCATCTCCGGCTCGGTTTTGGAATTCCTTAAAGGGAACCGTCAATTTGGTCGGATTGATATGCGAGCTACCGCCACCCTGATAGTGGGCTTCCGCGGCAGAGCGACCAATCACGGCAATCTTTTCGAATTTCCTGAGCGGTAAAATGCCGTTGTTCTTCAATAGAACCATGCCCTCGGAAGCGATCTTGGCAGCCAGCGCGTGATGCTTCTCAACATCAAAAGCCTTGCCTTTGGGGGTCTTGTCAGCGCGCAGGGTGATATTGAGAATACGGCGAACAGCTTCATCCAACAGCGCTTCATCAAGAGTACCTGCTTTTACGGCCTCTATGACTGCCTTTACCCGCCGCGGCTGTGGACCGGGCATTTCAAGGTCTAGACCTCCCTTGAGAGAAGCCACGCGGTCATGCACGGCGCCCCAATCGGATACGACAAAACCTTCGAATCCCCACTCTCCTTTGAGGATCTCGGTAAGGTTGTGGTAGTTCTCAGAGCCGTAAGATCCATTGATCTTGTTATAAGAGCACATCACCGTCCAGGGGTGCGCCTGCTTGACGGCTTTTTCAAAGGCAGTCAGGTAAATCTCGCGCAGGGTACGCTCATCCACCTCGGCGCTGATACAGAACCGTTGGAATTCCTGGTTGTTGACGGCGAAATGTTTGAGCGAGGTACCGATGCCTTTGCTCTGAATGCCATTGATAAGGCTGGCGGCCATCTCACCGGCAAGGAAGGGATCCTCAGAGAAATATTCAAAATTTCGTCCACAAAGGGGTGAACGCTTCATGTTCACTCCGGGGCCGAGCAGCACGTCCACATCCTGGGCAACGCATTCCTCACCCAGAGCTTCGCCCATCTCGCGGATGAGATCCACGTCCCATGTAGCGGCAGTAACAGATGCCGTTGGGAAGCAAGTAGCAGGCAGGCTGGTATGGGTTTCGGTGTGTGGGTCGGCCTGATGGCGCAGTCCGTGTGGTCCATCAGACATGATCAATTCGGGGATGCCCAACCGTTCGATGGGTTCTGTGGTCCACCAGGTTACGCCGGTGATCATGGCGGCTTTTTCTTCAAGGGTCATCTTCGAGACAAGTTCTTTGATTTTGTCAGACATGATTCACTCCTTACGATAAATGGATTATTTCGCCGCGTCGTGCGCGAACGAATCATAGACCGAATGGATTCTCAGAGCCTTCTTCACACGGTCCAGTTTCCAACCCCGTGGTAAAGGCGCGGTGATGGTTACATTGCGCCCGGCAGGCAAGTCGAAATAATTATCGCTAAAGACTACATCCGCGCCGTCCAACTTAAGTTCAACCTGACGAGCCAGTGATTTAGCTGAAAGATCAATTCGGATCGTGTCCATTTCAACGACCGGGCGTGCCGAAATCCTGGGATCAACAAGATTGAGATGCTTGGTGGGTCTGAAGAACGAGGTCTGGCGCGCCACGAAGCGGCCGTCCTTCCATTGTTCAGCCACAAAGACAAGTTCGCGGGAAAGTTCGTCGGTAAGGATGTCAGCGAAATCACAATGGCATATCTTGACCGCGTCAAAGGCGGGAACACTCGCAGGTTCTTCGCCTTTCTTGAGCGTCTTGCCGTCGAAGCGTTCGAGTGTCCAGCGCACTGAACCCTGCCAGGGTTCGCGCGACTCATTGGTGATGAAAACATCCTGCTCGGTTGGTTTATCTTCCACCGAAAGCAACAGCGGAGCATAGAAGCGGCGGGCTGCGTAATGTAATGCTTTCCAACGGCCAAAGTAATCGAGGCTCGACCATGAGGCCACCGGCCAGCAGTCGTTGAGCTGCCAATAGATAATTCCCGCGGTGCGTTTAGGGAAGCGACGCCAGTGTTCCACGCCGTAGCGAATACCTTCAGCCTGGAGCACCAAGGTAAGGTAGACCAATGACTCAAAGTCTTTGGGAAGTTTGAAGGTATCAAGCATCTGCGTGACCATGATCTGGTTGCCAGCATCATTCTTCTGGTGCCGCTCCATGATGTAAGAAGTCATGTTCCAGTCTTCGGGCTCAGCGTAGGTCTTGATGGTTTCCATTGGAGGAAGCGCCTGGAATCCAAATTCGCTCATGAAGCGGGGGAAAGAAGCGCGGTACGCGGTGAATGGCTTGCGGCCATGCCAGACATCCCAGAAGTGAGCGTCCCCTTGCTGCTGACCATTAGGCGCTTCAAAGGGAATGCCTGAAGACGGAGAACTGGGCCAGTAAGGTCGGTCAGGATCTTCAGCGGCCACCCAGGCAGGAAGCGTTTTGTGATAGAAGGTGTCGTAATGGGGCTTTAAAGCCTGCATCTCGGGTGTCTTCCAACCCCATTCCACCCAGCCTTGCTCCATCTCATTGTTACCACACCAGAGCGCCAGGCTGGCACGGTGTCGTAATCGTCGAATGTTTTCGATGGCTTCCACGCGGAAATTTTCGACAAATTCAGGCTCATCCCAGGGATACACACTGCAAGCAAAGATGAAATCCTGCCAGATGAGAATGCCATACTTATCGCAAAGATCGTAAAAACGATCCTCTTCGTAGAATCCCCCACCCCAAACACGCAACATGTTTTGATGAGTGTCCACAGCGGCTTTTAGGAGCATCTCAAGGTATTCATTGGTGATGCGGGTTGGGAAGGAATCAGCGGGAATCCAGTCTGAACCCTTGATGGGGATACGCAGACCGTTGACGACGAACTCAAACGTCTTGCCCCACTCATCTGGCTGCTGACGCAGTTCAAGCGTGCGCAGACCAAGTTTGAAGGATTTCGTGTCGAAGATCACGTCCGCTTTGAGAAGTTCCACGTTCACATCGTAGAGTGGTTGTTCACCATAGCCATTCGGCCACCAAAGCTGCGGATCGCTGATGTTCAGAGAGAGTTTACAAGAATCACCTGCGACCTCCCCGTTCACTTCAAGGGTCTGGCAGTTGGGTGTATGGATCAGCATCCTGGCGATATATGAGCCTTTTTGCCAGGCTTCAACCTTAAGGGTAGCTTCAACAGTCACCTGACCATCTTTATGAATCTGTCGCAGGTGGACGTTTTCGAGGCGAGCGCCTTCATAAGCCTCGAGGCGGATGTCTTTCCAAATACCGATAGGAGGTAATTGCGGCCCCCAGTCCCAACCAAACTGGCAGGGAGCCTTACGCAGATGCGGTCCGCCGGGAATCGCCTGGGAAACACCAGCCATGAAACGTCTGGCTTGCTTCTCAGCGCAATACTTTACCGGCGAAGCAAAGTTAATAATCAGCTCGTTCTTTCCATTTACCAATAGATTCTTTACGTCCCAGCGATACTGGCGGAACATATTGGCGGTTTTACCAAGCTCAGTGCCATTCAACTTGACGGTTGCGAGGGTGTCAAGGCCATCGCAAACCAGCCAGATGTTCGGTTGATTAAGGAAGTCTGGGGTAACAGTAAACTGGCGAGCGTAATCCCAGTCAGATTCGGCTACCCAGGCTACCTTCTTTTCATTGTCGCCAACAAAGGGATCGGGAATGCGTTTGAGTGCCAACAGATCGGTATGAACCCCACCAGGGACAGTGGCGGTCAGCCATTCCCTTTCATTAGATTTTTTGAACTTCCACGTACCGGTTAATGACAAGGTTTTCATTGAGCTACCACCTCACCTGTAGATTTGTTTTTCATCGAAATCCGATAAAGCGCATACAGAATCACAAAATCAATCACCATGCAAAGTGGCATAACTTCCAAAGAGAATCGCACTGCCAACACACCGAGCAGGCTGGGAATCAACGCTGTTCCCAAACCAGAGGCAGCCATTTGCATGCCAATAGTATTGCCGGTATGGTCTTCTCCGACCCTCCGACTTGTTCCAGAGATGAAAGCCGGGAAGATTGGCGCGATTGCCAATCCGATCATGGCTACAGCGAGCAGATTTACCCATTCCGCTGGGTTCCAGAGGAGCAAACCAGCGCCAAGAATGGCTACAGCCAGGCTGCACTGTACGAGGGTATGAACTCCCACCTTTTTGGCATAGAGGCCGGCGATGATTCGCCCAATGGTGAATGTGGCCCAATAACTACCCGCGACAATTCCAGCCATCTCGGGGTTGACATGACGCGATTCGACCAGCAGGCTGTAGGTCCAGGTGCCGAAGGAGACTTCAGCGCCAACATATGTAAAAAATAATGCCGCGCTCAACCAGGCTCGGGGTTGTTTCATTGTTGAGAGCATGGGTATTTTTTCTTTGGGTTTGGCTTCAGTTGGAGCGCCTTCAGTCTGTGATCTGTTCTTCATCCACATGGGCAGTGTCAGTAAAAAGGCAAGCGCCATCACGAATTGAAAACCACCGACGATGCGATACCCGATACGCCAGGAATTCCAGGTGGAAAGCGCGATCGTCATGATGACAGGACCACAGGTGATTCCCACGCCATAACTGGCATGCAGCCACTGCATGAGGCTCTCGTTATAATGGGCCTCGACGTAATTATTCAGCCCAGCGTCAATGGCTCCAGCACCAAGCCCACTCAAAACACCAAGGACAGCCATCATCCAGAAAACGGGGACAAGCGTATAACTGATGAGAGCAGTGCCTGTCATAACACAACTGATGGTCAGTATCTTTCCCACGCCAAAACGTTGGATTAGCGGTCCACTGGAAAAACTGGAGGTCATATAGCCAGCCACCGAAATTGGCATCAGTATACCCACAGCGTCCAGTGATACGCCGAAACTGCCGCGGATCGAAGGCCAGGCAACCCCCAGAAGACCATCGGGCATACCCAGAGCAATAAACGCGATATAAGCCAAGATCAAAAGTCCAAGTTTTGGAACTTTGTTTAGTCTTTGCTTGATTGTCAACAAAATAAACCTTTCCGAACGATTCAGGCTTTATCGAGTCAAAAGGAAGCACGAAGGCTTCCTTTTGACCGAAGTAGCATAATCCAAATGTACGATCCAAATAGAGTGATCTTCCCCTTCTAAATCAACTCTTGGAATAAGTCACTGTTGAAAGATCCCACTCCTCATGGATCTTGGGTACATCGCTGATGAGGCGTTTAGTGTAGGCTTGTTTTGGAGTAAGGATTACCTGGTCAGCTGTTCCGCTCTCAACCATCTTTCCATGCTCCATGATATAGACACTATCAGAAACGTAGTACGCCAGTCCGATATCGTGAGTAATAAAGATCAGCGTCATGCCGGTTTCTTTGCGGAGCTTTAGCAACATATCCAAAATCGTTGCGCGAGAACAGGCATCGATCATCGAAGTTGGTTCATCGGCAAGTAGAATCTTGGGTTTAAGCAGGAAAATGCGGGCGATCATCAAGCGCTGCATTTGTCCACCAGAGAGCTCGAACGGGTACTTGTTTGTCAATTCTTCATATTTCAGGTTGACAAAACTGCAGGCTTCTGTCATCAAGACTACCTTCTCTTCATGCGAGAGATGGCCGGTTTCGCGCATCTTGATGCAATCCAGGAGAACATCGTCAATCTTGTGAAAGATATTGTAGGAGGAATATGGATCCTGGAAGATCGCCTGGATACTTTTCCAGTACTCTTTCTTTTTTCGTGAGCTGCTGATATCCCGTTTTTTACCCTGGAAGTACACTTCCCCTTCTGTCGGGTTAATTAATCCAAGCAGCATTTTCGCGAGAGTGGTTTTTCCACTACCTGATTCTCCAACGATCGAAACGATCTCACCCTCATGAAAATCGAAGTTCACATGGTCGACCGCGACCGTTCTGGTGCGGCCGAGCCCGAAAACTTTGGTTAGCCCTACCCCTTTGAGGCATGATCTCTGTTTATCAGCCATTTTCGTAATCCTTCCTTAATTGCTGTTCCGTGAAGATGCAACGATACTCGCGATCACCTTTTGCTTCACGCATCGAAATGGAATGCACCTTACACTCAGGCTGTACATATTTACATCGGGCTGCGAAGCGGCATCCTTCGGGTGGACGTTTCAAGTTGGGTGGAACACCGGGAATAGCGGTTAGTTTCGCATTTCGTAGACCGCTTTCAGGAACGATGATGGAGCCCATCAAACCTTTTGAATATGGATGGATAGGATCAAAAACAGTCTGCTGCGCGGTTCCTTTTTCGACTATCTGACCAGCATACATCACCATGATATCATCGGTAACGTTGTAGAGCAGCGGAAGTTCATGGGTGATAAAGATCATCGATTTGATCAAACCGGTTTCCATCAAATCCAAGAGCATCTTGATGACCATCTTTTGACTTGTGACATCCAATGCTGAGGAAGGTTCATCAGCGATGAGGATCTTCGGACCCAGGATGACAGATACCGCGATGACCGTGCGTTGTTTCATACCGCCAGATAATTCAACTGGATACTTGTGAAGCACTTCTTCCGGCAAACCAAGCAGTTCAAAACGCTGTCTGGCAAAATCGTAGACATCCGATTTTGTCATTTTCGGATTGTGCGCCCAGATCACGTCTTGAATAAAGTTAATTACTTTCTGTGTCGGATTCAAGGCATTCATAGCTGCCTGAGGGATATACGCGATTTCAGTCCCCAGGATCGTCCGCCTGACCTCATCTGGATTCATTCCAGAAATATTCTTGCCATCGATGATGATCTGACCACTGGTGTAATGCAGCGGCGGAAAATAGTATCCCATCAAACTCAGAGCAAGGGTAGATTTACCACAACCAGATTCACCTGCGATACCAAGCGATTTACCTTCTTCAACCTTTAATGACACATGGTCAACCGCGTAGACATCTTCTTTGAATCTGGTTATGTATTTTGTAGTGAGCTCATTTACTTCAAGCATTACTTTAGCCATCGTAATCACCTAGTCCCTTAGTGCCGGATTGAATACCTGGTCAAGGCCAGTATTCATCAAGTTCATCGAGAATGTGATCAGCGCGATCGTCACAAGCACAGGAAGGTAGGCCCACCATTTACCGAGGACGTGCGCCTGGTAGATCATTGCCCAGTTCATCATCAAACCCAACGTGGGAACATCTGTGGTCCTTGGCCCCAAGCCCAATATCGACAGGCTGGCCTCAGCCAAAATGCCAGAGGAAATTTGGAGGATCAAAGCCATGATCACATAGGACATGATATACGGCAAAATATCACTGAAAATGATGTTGAAAGTGGAATGTCCAGACAGTTTTGACAGGTTCACATGATCGCGATTACGTAATGAGATCACTTGTGACCGAACCGCCCTGGTCGTCCAGACCCAGGACGTCAGACCGATAACTGTGGCTATCGTAAACGCTCCACGTTTGTCCTGTCCAATACTGTAGGAGATCAAGATGAGCAAGACCATTGAGGGAATGACGGTAAAGAGGTTCGTGATGAACATTATCACGTCATCCACCCAACCACCAACATAACCAGAAATCAATCCGAGGGTCAGACCAATGAAGGTTGCGATCAAGCCGGCTACGAGACCGATCTGTAAGGATACGCCGGCAGCGGTAACCAGTTCGGTGAGGATATCTCGGCCAAAATTATCAGTGCCCAGTGGGAACCAGCGAACATTAGCTACTTGTTTTACGTTCACGTAATCAGTCTGTTGTATAGTGGCGATTTCATTTGTTTCACCAGTTGAATCATCCACCTGCATTACCGTCAATCCCTCTTTTGAGAGTAATCCCTGGACAGAGGCATTCAAGCGTTGATAATATCGCTGTTTCGCGTAGGTCATTCCAAGAGTTTTGGATTTACTGTATTCATTCTCCCAAAGCTTGAGCAATGAGGATATATCCGAAGTATCAATCTGATCTGCGGGAATTCCATCCATGATTAACCAGGTTTTCATATCCTTCTTGTTCTCTTCGGTGAGTTTACTGGCTATACGTTTCTCAGTCGCATCGTCAAGATTGATCGAATACTTGGTTGTAGCATTGATACTGTCATAGATATTGACATAAGTGCCAGGCGGGAAGAATGTCCCTTTGCCAATACTTTCCAATGGATCATCCGGAACAAACAGTGGATAAAATATGACCATGGCCAACAAAGCCATGAAAATGCAGAAACCGACTACAAATTTTCCGGAGTGAAATACTTGATTAAGTGTGTTTTTCATAGTGGTCACTCTGCCTAATCGGATTGAGCCGCTTTAATTCGCGGGTCAATCAAACCGTAGATCATTTCAATGGCAAAGTTAGCAATTAAAACCATCAAAGTAATGATCAACGTTACTGCGGAAATCAACGGGTAATCCTGTCCCATTACCGCATTCAACAAGGTATATCCCAAACCGGGATAACTGAAAACGATCTCAGCGATCAAAGCGCCACCTACCATGGTACCGATGGACAATGCCAAACCTGTAATTTGCGGTAACATGGCATTGCGGAATACATAACCCACGATTTTGTTATCCTTGATGCCCATAAATCGACTGTATTTCACGTAATCTGCGTTTAGTTCGTAGATAGACATTGAACGCATACCGATCGCTTGTCCGCCAATAGCAATGATCACAATTGACCAGAACGGCAACTGATAATGAACAATCACAGACCAAATGAATTTCCAGCTAAAATCTGGGATCAGATCAAACCCATACCCCCCTGAGGTTGGGAACCACCTCAACTTGACACCAAAAATCACCATTAATATAACGGCCATACCAAAAGCCGGGAAATTGCTCACGAAAATACTGATGGGCATAATGACTTTGTCGAATCCCTTTTTCAGGTAAGCTGCGAGTGCGCCCAGCGTATTACCGATAAGCCATCCGATAATGATCGCGGGGAATTGCAGGCAAATAGTCCACCAGATGGAAGAACTCAAAATATCAGAGACAGGCCGCGGAAATTGACTGAATGATGTACCAAAATTCCCACTAAAAACATTTTTAATATATAGAGCAAATTGCGTCAGCATCGGCTTATCAAGGCCAAATGAGCGTTGGTACTGCTCGTAAGTTTCCTTCATACCAGTAGAATTCGACATGCCCTGAGCGATTCTAGCTGTAATGGCGGCTACTGGATCCCCAGGCATGAGACGTGGAAGTATGAAATTCAATAAAAAAGCAAATACAGCGGTGACGAATAACCAGACGAGTTTGTTCAGAAAATACTTACGGTATCCTTTCAAAGCAATACCTCCAAATTATGGATTTACAGCCATGTTCCGGACAAAATCGGAACATGGCTGTATACATTAAAGCTTATTTATTACGGGTTGACAAGCGTCAGGTTATAGAGACCAGCAATGCTGTAACCGTCAGTGAGATCCAGGGGCGGAACAGCAGGATCGGTACCATCACCTTCGTGCGGGAAGTTCGTCCAAACACTCTCGTTCACAGTATGGAAAGCCTGCGGGCGATACATGAGTGTGAAGGAAGGAACATCGGTCAAGTAGATCTTAACCAACTTGGTGTAAGCATCCTTGAGGGCTGCTTCGTCAGTCATGGTCGGGATCGCTTTGATCAATGCGTCAGCTTCGGGATTGCTGTAGCCACCCCAGTTGCCGTTCCAGTTGTTGGTGGTCTTAGCGAATTCGCCGCTGATCAAGTGGCGGATGCGGCTCCACGGCTGGGTCGGGCCAGCGCCATCGGACCACATCATGAAGATGTCGTAGCCGGTTTCGGGCAGAGGCCAGTTGGTAACAACAGTCTGATATACGGACCATTCGGGGTAGTTGGTGGTGATATCGATGCCGATCTTGGCACCAGCGGCAGCAACAACCTCAATGGCAGCCTGCCAGTCGGACCAGCCGTTCGGGCAGGTGGCGACATAGGTCAGTTTCTTGCCATTGTATTCACGCCATCCATCACCATCGGTGTCTTTGATACCAGCTTCGTCAAGCATAGCATTGGCGCCTTCGATATCATTGCCAGCCCACTGCAGATCTTTGACAGCGTCGTGATCGAACAGGGCCTGTTCACCGGGGGTCGGGTTCATCAAGGAGCGTGGAACCTGGGTGAAGGTTGCGGATTGGTTGGTCATAGCGTTGGCGATGATGGTGTCATAGTCAACAGCGATGGCGATTGCTTTGCGGATTACGACATTATCCAAACCATAGGAACCCATATTGAAGAACGCGGTCGGGAGGCTTGCGCCAATTCCGTACGGAGCTTCGGATAGGTAAGTGGAGATGGGCAGATTGTCCTTCAACCACAGATCCTGAACGTTGGAGTTGAACTGCTGGCTGACATCAACTTCACCAGCCTGCAGAGCGGTCGTACCGGCAGCATTGTCTTTGTAGATGATGTGAGCAAGGTACTTCGGAGCGGGCAGTTTGCCCCACATGGAGGCATCAGCACCCCAGTAGTTGTCGTCACGAATGAGGACAACTTTGGTGTCATCAGCGAAGAACTTGTGGTAGGGGCCAGAGTAAACAACGTCTTCAGCGGTATCAGCAAGGAAGGCAGCAGCATCGCCATTGGCGCGTGCTTCGAGGGTCTGAGTCCATGCTTTCTGATTGACGTAGTTGCTGCTCACATAGGCCTGAACCAGCAGAGGATTCAATGCTTTGCCATCTTCACCAAGTTTTGCTTTGATAACGACAGTGGATGCATCGGCTGCAACAATGTCTTCGATGTAATCTTTGTTGGCAGCACCGGTCGAGTCGTTATACTTCACATGGGTAGCCCAGGTGTAAGCAACATCTTCTGCAGTCACGGGTGTTCCATCACTCCAATGAGCGGCTGCATTGATCTTGAAGGTGAGTTCAGTCTTGGCATCGTTCCAGGTATAGGGACCGTCAGCCAGCAGAGGATACACCTTGCCATCCATCATGTTGTAGATGTAAGGGGTCTCGAACATGGTTACACGGGCGTTATCCTGTTGCGCGATAGCCATGGCGTTGTTGCAGTTGGAGGAGTACGGGTTCCAACAAACAACAGCACCCCACTGCTGACCGTTGAAGTAAAGGGTCTCATTACGAGGGAGAACAGTATCTCCAGCCATTACTTCGGTAGCGGCGGGGGCCTCGGTTACAACAGCTTCAGTGGCTGCGGCGGCTTCAGTAGTCGCTACAGGCGCAGTGGTTGCTGTGTTACCGCAGGCACTCAGCAGCATGCTGAGGACTAACAAAACTGACAAAACAAGCATCGTGCGTTTCATTTTCTTCTTTCTCCTTTTAAGGTTAGTAAAAACTGATTGGCCCAAAATCTTCTCTTCTTCGATAAACCACCTCCTTTTATAATTTCCGCATCAAAATGAGAGCGTTCCCAAGATTGACAACAAAATCGTACTCCTTACGTCCTCATTCCATTGTGGATGCGCCGCATGACTCACGGACAACCAGCTCCGTGTCCATGATTATTCCCTGAGTGGCCTTTACTCCTGATTCAATCGCATTGATCAGGAATTCCACTGCTCTACTCCCCATCATCGAAGGCATCTGCCTGATTGTCGTCAATGGAGGAATTGTCTTTGATGAATTGGGGAGGTCATCAAATCCTACAATTGCGACATCTTCCGGGATTCGTAAATTCGCTTCCCGAAGGGCACGCATGGCGCCATAGGCCATTGTATCACTGGCAACAAAAACGGCATCAGGTTTGTACTTTAACAGCCGCATCATTGCCTTATATCCGCCTTCTTCCGTAAAATCTCCCTCGGCAACCAATTCGGGCCTCGAAGGAAAATTAGAATCCTGTAAAGCCTTGAGGTAACCCTGGTATCTATCATATCCAGAAATTTGGTTTTGTATGCCTGTAATCGTAGCAATTCGTTTATATCCAAGCCTGACCAAATGCATTGTGGCTTTACGGCTGGATTGCACGTTATCGACATCCAAATAATTCACAGCAGCAGACGGATGACGCCCGATGAGGATGTATGGCATTTTGCTTTCCACGATCGACTCGATGATCGGATCATTCATCGGGATGGAAGCCACCAATACCCCATCTACCAATCCATTGTGGAGGATGCGGGAAATCATACGTCGTTCATACTCCGGCTCAGAAAGCCAAAGCATGACGGAATATTCACGCGTATTACAAACAGCAGAGACTCCTTGAAGGAGTTGAGGAAAATACGGATCTGTAAAAATAACTGTTACACTCGCGGGGATTACCACACCAATTACATTTGTCCGCCCTGATGCCAACCCTCTAGCCGCTAGATTGGGTTGAAAATTATAACTATTAATAACCTGCATCACCTTTTGACGGGTTTGATCTTTAACGTTCTCTTCTTCGTTTATCACTCGCGAAACAGTGGAGCGAGAGACTCCACTCAGACGGGCGATATCTTCAAGGGTAAGAGGCATAAAAACCTTATAAGTTCCTTATCGTTAGATTGTCGTAAAACGAACCAGGTACTTACCGATCTTGTTCATAGAACAATGCAATTCTTACTTAGCTGCTATGGCCGAACCGAATATTGAGTCTAGTTATAAACCGTGGTATGATTATGAGAGCGCTCTCAATGATTACTGATATTATATGACCTTTTTTGAAATTGTCAATCACCTTTTTGATTAGTTGAACTTACGTTGCACCTCGCAATTTAATCTTGTCTTTTTCAAGGAGGTTTTTCATGAACGCGCAATCACTCCCCAATATCCCCTGGGAGGAAAACTCATCAAAATTCAATGAAGTCGTTTGGCGGTACAGCCAGAATCCGATCATTCCACGCGATCTGATCCCTTCTTCGAACAGTATTTTCAATAGCGCGGTTGTTCCCTTTAACGGTGAATTCGCAGGTGTCTTCCGCTGCGATAACCGGAAGCGCGAAATGAATTTGAACCGCGGGTTCAGCAAAGACGGAATTAACTGGCAGATTGATAACGATCCCATCGAATGGCTTTGCGATGACCCCGAGATAGGTCGATTCCAATATCGCTATGACCCACGCGTGCTCTGGTTGGAAGATCGCTATTACGTCACCTGGTGTAATGGCTATCATGGTCCAACTATTGGTATCGGGTATACCTATGACTTTCAAAAGTTCCATTTCCTCGAAAATGCTCTTCTCCCCTTCAATCGCAATGGCGTGCTTTTTCCCCGCAAGATTAATGGTAAATACGTAATGTTCAGCCGACCAAGCGACAACGGGCATACACCCTTTGGCGACATTTACCTGAGTCAATCACCCGATATGATTCACTGGGGGGAGCATCGTTTCGTGATGGGCGTGACCGAAGGATGGCAGAGCACCAAGGTTGGCGCCGGTCCTGTGCCCCTCGAAACCCCCGAGGGATGGCTGCTCATTTATCACGGTGTGCTCACATCCTGCAATGGGTTCGTGTATAGTTTTGGCGCCGCCCTGCTCGACCTTGAAAAGCCGTGGAAAGTGATGTATCGGACGAAACCTTACATCCTCCATCCAAAGGAACTTTATGAGAACGTTGGTGATGTACCCAACGTAGCCTTTCCATGCGCCACATTAGTGGACGGAGATACCGGAAGAATGGCCATTTATTATGGTGGCGCTGATACGGTAACTTGTCTGGCTTTCACCCGCGTGCCAGAATTGATCGAATTTATAAAAGCAAATTCGTACTAGACAATCATCCTTATCCACGCAAAGAGGTTATCTTATGAAATATGGTTGGTTCGACGATCAAAATCTTGAATACGTCATCACCCGTCCCGATACTCCACTGCCCTGGATCAACTACCTGGGCAACGAAGCCTATTATGGCATCATCTCCAACACCGCGGGGGGATATTCCTTTTATAAGGACGCCCGCCTGCGAAGGTTGACAAGGTTCCGTTACAACAACGCTCCTTTGGATTCTGAAGGTCGTTATATCTACTTGCGGGATGATCAATCCAAAAAACCGTGCTTCTGGTCACCCACCTGGGCGCCAACCCGCACAAAATTGGATTTCTATGAATGCCGGCATGGATTGGGTTACACGACCATTCACTCAAAATCTCACGGGATCGAATCGTCCACCAAATATTTCGTGCCACTAGGTGAAAACCTGGAAATTTGGGAGTTGACCCTATCAAATAACCGGCCTGATAACGCTGACTTATCAATATATTCAGCTTTAGAATTTTGCCTGTGGGACGCGATGGATGATGCCAACAACTTCCAGCGTAATTATTCAGTGGGCGAAGTGGAAGTGGTGGACGATGTGATCTATCACAAGACCGAATACCGTGAACGTCGCGATCATTTTGCTTTCTTTGCCTGTTCAGAAAAACTCGTCGGATTCGACACTCAGCGAGATGACTTCCTTGGACCGTATCGTGGTTGGAACGCACCAATGGCAGTGGAAAAAGGCATCTCGAACAATTCAGTCTGCATGGGTTGGCAACCAATTGGTTCTCATCATGTTAAAGTTACTTTGAAGCCCAGTGAAACCAAAAAGATTATCTTTCTGCTAGGTTATCAAGAGAACAAGCAAAATGAGAAATTTAGCCCACCGAACTCTCAGGTGATCAATAAGCGACATGTGAAGCCTGTGATCGCAAAATATCTCAAACAGGAAACCGTCGACAAAGCATTCAATGCACTACAAGAGTACTGGCGAGATCTTCTCGAGAAACTTCAGGTTGATACCCCCGACCTGCATACCAACCGGATGGTAAACATCTGGAACGCGTATCAGGTGATGACGACCTTCAACTTTTCACGCTCCACCTCCTACTTCGAATCTGGTATCGGTCGCGGCATGGGGTTCCGCGACTCGAACCAGGATTTGCTGGGGTTTATGCACTTGATTCCGGAACGTGCCAAAGAGCGTATCCTCGACCTGGCAGCAACCCAGCTCCCCAGCGGCGGCGCGTACCATCAGTACCAACCTTTGACAAAGTTGGGCAACAACGATATCGGCAGCAACTTCAATGACGATCCGCTTTGGTTGGTACTATCCGTCTCCGCTTATATTAAAGAAACCGGTGACTGGTCGATTCTCAAAGAACCTGTGCAATACGACAATAAACCCGGTAGCGAAGAACCTCTTTACAATCACCTGCAGCGCTCCATCCAATACACACTCGACCGAATTGGTCCTCATGGGCTACCCCTGATCGGTCGCGCCGATTGGAACGATTGTCTCAACCTTAATTGTTTCTCAGATAAACCAGGGCAGTCTTTCCAGACCACAACAAATAAAGACGGTAAGGTGGCTGAGAGCGTATTCATCGCCGGTTTGTTCGTGTTGGCATGTAAAGAAATGGAAGAAATCGCTCGCCGCAGTGGCAATGCGAATGAAGCAATTAAGATTGAAAAAGCTCGCAAGCAAATGGAAAAAGTCACCAACGAAGCTGGTTGGGATGGTGAATGGTTCCGTCGTGCCTATGATAATTTCAGCAACCCCATCGGCTCTAAGGAATGCAAGGAAGGTCAGATTTTCATAGAGCCTCAGGGAATGTGTGTGATGGCCGGCATTGGTGTGGATAATGGAAACGCGAAAAAGGCGCTTGATTCCGTTGAAAAACGTTTAGCGGGAAAGCGTGGCATTGTCGTCTTGAATCCGGCATACACCCAGTATTACTTGCACATCGGTGAGATATCCTCTTACCCGCCAGGATACAAAGAGAATGGCAGTATCTTCTGCCATACCAACCCATGGGTAATGATCGCTGAAACCCGTATAGGCCGTGGTGACAAGGCGCACGATTACTATCTTCGTATTAATCCATCACTTTTGGAAGATGAAAGCGAAGTACACCGCACTGAACCCTATGTATACGCCCAGATGATATCAGGTCCTGAAGCCGTTAAACAGGGTGAAGCCAAGAATTCATGGTTAAGCGGTAGCGCTGCCTGGAATTATGTGGCAATTACTCAATATATTCTGGGAATCCGTCCAGGATTTGATGGCCTTACGATTGAACCAGTATTTCCTACCTCCTGGAAGAAATTTACAGCAAAACGTACTTTCAGAGGCGTCAAGTACGCTATCGAAGTGGAACGTATCGGAAATGGCAATGAGGTAGAACTTTGGGTTGATGGTAAACCAATCACTGGAAATATTGTTCCTCTTCCGAAAGCAGGCGTGAAGAAGGTGACCGTTAGCGTGAAGGTGAGCTGATGCAATACGGATACTTTGACGATGAGAAAAAAGAATATGTGATCACACGGCCAGACACGCCGCAATCGTGGAGTAATTATCTCGGGTCAACGGAGTACGGCGCTGTCATCACAAATAACGCTGGTGGTTATGGCTTTTTCAGATCCGGGGCAAAGGGTCGGTTCCTGCGGTTACGCTTCAACAGTGTACCCATGGACCAACCCGGACGTTACTTTTATCTGCGCGACAGGCAAAACGGTGACTACTGGTCCGCTTCCTGGCAGCCAGTTGGGAAACCCCTTGATCAATACTCGAATACCTGCCGCCATGGTACCGCGTATACTGTTATTGAATCCGAATACACTGGAATCGCCACCGAGACGACTTATTTCGTCCCTCTTGGTGAGCATTTTGAATACTGGAAGTTGAAGATAACCAATCGTTCTAATCATGCTCGGGAACTATCTGTTTTTTCATTTTGCGAATTCACGAACCAATGGAATACCACACAGGACCAGGTGAACCTGCAATATTCCCTATTCATTACAAAAGGTGAACTTACCGGTGATAACCTTCTACGGGTCGCGATTCAAGATAATTTTGCGAAAGATACAGAACAGTTTTACCCCCAAGACATGTCGATGCGCACATGGATGGGATTGGTAGGCTCCCCCATCACCGGTTACGATACCAGCCGTGAAGCTTTCATCGGTACTTATGGAGGTTATCACGCCCCGGCTGCTGTGGTGATTGGTAAATGCGGCAATAGCAACGCCTACGGTGACAACAGCTGCGGCAGTCTCCAAACCGAGATCACGTTACAACCCGGTGAAAGTCGCGAAATTTTGATCCTCCTTGGGATCGGAGACGCGCGTGAAACTGGTAAGAAGAAGATGGAGGAATACGGTTCCATCGAAGCAGCTAATCGGGAACTAGACAAGCTAAAATCCCATTGGCATTCAATGCTTGGAAAAATGATGGTGAAAACACCGGATGAAGAACTGAATCATACGGTCAACACGTGGGGCTTATATAACTGCCTCATTACCTTCGCCTGGTCGCGTGCCGCCAGCCTGGTCTACAATGGTGAACGCGACGGTCTAGGTTTCCGCGACTCGGTTCAGGATATTCTCGGTGTGCTCACCGCCATCCCTACCGAAGCCAAAGCTCGTCTGGAATTGATGCTGACCGGGCAGGTCAACTGCGGTGGCGCGATCCCTGTGATCCAACCCTTCGACCACCATCCTGGAAAAGAAAAAGCTCCTGAACCTGAGGAATTCCGCTCGGATGATTGTCTGTGGTTCTTCAACGCAGTGCCAGCCTATGTCAACGAGACGGGTGATTTTGATTTTTATAACAAGGTTCTTCCTTACGCAGATAAAGGGGAAGATACCGTGTATGGTCATCTCAAGCGTGCCCTGGAGTTCAACCTGGAACGTTTGGGGAAGCATGGTTTGCCTTGCGGCCTACTGGCAGATTGGAACGACTGTCTTCGGTTAGGATACAACGGCGAAAGCCTGTTCGTGGGCTTCCAGGTGCGAATGGGATTGATAAAATTATCAGAACTCGCTGGTAAACTCGGTCACGATGAAGACATCCAATGGGCAAAAGAAAAATTGGACGCGCTCGATAAAAGTATTCAAGAAATTGCCTGGGATGGAGACTGGTTCATATGGGCTATTGGCGACGACGGTACGATTTACGGCACTAAAGATTATGATGAAGGTCAAGTGTATTTGAACACGCAGGTTTGGTCGGTGCTCAGTGGTGCAGCAACCAAAGAACAAGCTGAAAAGTGCATGAAGTCTGTGAAAGAAAAACTAGCCACTCCCAACGGGCTTATGCTCTCCGCTCCGCCGTTTGTTAAGACTTCGATCGAAGTGATGCGCGCGGTAGTTTTTAACACTGGGATTAAGGAGAACGCTGGGATCTTTAATCACACACAGGGTTGGGGGATCATGGCTGAGTGTCTCTTGGGCCACGGCGATCAAGCTTATGAATATCTTCGGGCTGCCATGCCGGCTGCCTACAATAACAAAGCCGAGATACATCAATGTGAACCGTATGTTGAGGCGCAAACCACATATTCCATCTTCTCACCACGCGCCGGTAACACCCGCACCTCTTGGCTGACCGGTGCGGCTGCCTGGCTATATTACAGCGCCACCCAGTACGTTCTGGGGATCCGGCCGCAGGAAGATGGTCTTTTAATCGATCCATGCATCCCTGCCAGATGGGATGGCTTTTCTGTCTCGCGAGAATTTCGTGGCAAGCAAATTGAGATCGAAGTACATAATCCAAAACATGTATGTTCAGGAGTAACCAGACTCTGCTTGAACAGCGAAGAAATTGAGAATAATACTATTCCCATTAACAAGCTATCCGATATAAATAAAGTAGAAGTTTGGATGGGATGATAAAAACACAAAAATAATGTAAGATTGAAGTCGGCTGTTCATTTTCTCAGCCGACTTTCTTTTTAGAGCGACGCCATGAACTCACTTTTTGAATCCCTCCAATCAGTTTTTCAACGGCCCAAACCGTTCGAATTCTACACATCCGCGGAACTATGGACGAATGAACATACTTCTAAACAGATGCTCGCCTGTCACCTTAACGATGAAGTAGATCTATCATCCCGCAATGCCGAATTCGTCAAGCGTTCTCTCGAATGGATCATCACATACTTTGGCGTGAAAGAAGGGACAAAAATCGCTGATTTTGGCTGCGGTCCAGGGTTGTATACACTGCCATTGGCTAAACTGGGAGCCAATGTTACTGGTATTGATTTTTCAGAACGTTCATTGGAATACGCCAGAACCCGGGCAACTGAAGCAAGGGTATCGATCGATTATATCTGTCAGGATTATTTGGGTTTCGAAACAAATGAGCGATTTGATCTTATTTTGATGATTTACTGCGATCTGTGCGCTCTCAGCCCTGCACAGCGATCCGTGCTTTTAAAGAAATTTCGGAGTATGCTCACACCGCAAGGTAAAATCCTGCTCGATGTAAGTTCGCTGGCCGGATACGCAAACTTCAAAGAAGCGACGTCAATCGAAGTGAGCCAACTCAATGGCTTCTGGTCTCCCAACCCGTATTACTGTCTCCTCAATTCATTTAAGTATGATGAAAAAAAAGTAACCCTCGACAAGTATACGATCGTCGAAGCCGATCGTATTCGTACGGTGTATAACTGGTTGCAATACTATGAACCTGAATCACTCAAGGCCGAGTTCTTTGCCTGTGGGTTAAATATCCAGGAATACCTTGGAAATGTCGCTGGTGACAAATATGACGCGATTGCTTCCGAATTTGCCGTGATCGCTCATCCAGATTAAGGTTTCTTAATTTTTCATCAGTACCCTCTTGATTTTGATTTTTTACTGTGCTATAATGCAACCGGTTGCATAAATAAGGTCGTTTTATGAGTAAAAAGACTGTTCAAACCATTGAAGATATCGCGAAATTGGCGAATGTGTCCAAATCGACTGTATCGCGCGCTTTAAACGATAGTCCACTCATAAAAGAGGAGACCCGTGAGCAGATAAAGGCCATTGCCAAAGAGAACAATTTTTGCTTTAAAGCAACCGCTCGAAGCCTGAGCCTTGGTCAGAGTCACACGATCGCGTTCATCACCCACTCATACAGCGAGTGCTTCTCGATGGAGGACCTTTTCAGCCTGGAGATCATGGGCGGCATCTCGACTGGTCTGACCGCGCTTGGTTATGATTTTTTGGTCGTCCATGTGGATCCCCACAAGACGGATTGGGCGCATGAGTACCTTGACAGTGGCAAGGTGGACGGATTTATTTTGAACACGTCCAGCCGGAAACAGTATCATATCAAAGCCCTGTACGAAATGGAAGCGCCGTTTATCGTATGGGGTGTGCCTGAACCGAATTATTGCTATCCCTCGGTTACTGGAGACAATATTTCTGGTGGTTTGCTCGCTACAGAGCATCTCATTAAAATCGGCAGGCAAAAGATCGCATTCATTGGTGGTGCTGATTATGAGCGCGAGGTGCAACAACGATACGCTGGATACGAAAAAGCGCTCAAGAATGCAAACCGCGAGGTTAACCCTCTAATGGTTACCTATGGTGACTATTCGCTGGCCTCTGGAAACACCGCCATGGAGCAACTTTTACAGCAGGCTCCCGATCTTGACGCGGTCTTTGTCAACAGCGATCTGATGGCCATTGGTGCGATCAACGTGATTCAGAGCAAAGGCAAGCGCGTGCCAGAAGATATCGCGGTGGTCGGTTACGACGATCTTTCGATCGCGGCATTGAACAACCTTCCACTTACAACTATCCGCCAGAACATCCCGATGGCAGGTAGATTACTGGCACAGAACCTGGTGCAGTTTATTAAATCGGGAGTGATCACTAATGTGACCATGCCCGTTGAATTGGTAATTCGCAAATCAGCATAAGAAAAGCATATTTTTTTGAGCCGTATTGCAACCGGTTGCAGGAAAGAGGAGAAAATGTTTGAATCAAATTTGATCACTTCTATCGTTGTCTGGGACCACATCCTCGAGATCGAGGAAACCCGACGTATTGACCCGTTTGGCGATTTCCCTGAGGGAAACCAACCCATCGATCCGGACACACATCCTATCGTATCTATCTTTAAGTTACCGGAAGGTAACAATGAACCGGAATGCGCGCAGTGCCCGCAAAACAGTAAAACGCAACCAGCATGATGCGTTTCCTTTCTTTTTTCTCGCAAAACGCACGCGATACAGCGTGCGTTTTGCATTACCAACAGTTGATATGATAACTCCCCGTAATTCTCGGGGAGCTATTATGTTAGGGTTTACTGAACACCACTTTCCATACGCCAGCTGAGTCGTTGCTCACCGGAGAAGCGTTGCCTACGATACAGATCCATGTATTGCCAGGTTGAAGCCGCATTGGATTCTTATTCGCGTCAAAAAATTGAAGTGGAGAAACTCCGCTGTATCCCTTCCATGTTCCTTCGTAAATCTGTCCATCCCTGAAGAGCAACATCTTGCCACTATATCCAATTAGCGATACTTTGTGAGCAGTATCACCACTATACACAGTTTCATAGTTGGCAAAAACAACGATGACATTGGAAAAGGCAAGCTGTTGATTGTTATTGCGATCTACCCAGGGGATCATGGTGTAGTTGTTCTCATCGAGCTTATTATCAATCCAGGCCAAATATTTTTTTGATGAAGGATCGTACTTCCACTGGCTTTCGTTCATCAGGCCAAAGTGCATGGTGAAATCGGTCCCTGCCGCCCCACCCTCGGGGGGGATGGTGGCAAAAGCCATTCCATTCAGATCAGGTTTTGTTTTTAATGCACTTTCATTCTTTTCGTAGCGGACCGTCATTTCTGCGGTATCTGCAAACCAGCTGATCTCTGAAATTCCCAAGTCCTTATTACATATCGATGGACAGGTATATTGAGATCCTTGTAGAACCCGACTGTAGCCAAGCATGTTGTAAATGTAATCCATTTCGGGTTTCCAAGCATACATCAAGCCAAGGATCCCCTGGTACATGCTTACAAGATCGCCATCGATGAATCTACCTGACCGGATGGGACCTACTTGTTTGGAGTCTTGCCCGTAATAAAGTGCCAAAAAGCGATTCGCGCCTTCACCTGTTGAGTAATCAAAAACAATATCCGCTTGCGACAATCCAGCGTGAGGGCGACCTTCGCGTGGAAAATTGGACACCTTAACCATCACTGGGCGGCGGTCAAGAATTGAAGGGTCGGAAACAGTTAATCCAGTGAGAGGATTGACATTATCCGGAAAATTATCTGGTCCATACGATACGGGTATAGAGGTAGCCGTGGCTGTTGGAGCTGGTGTGGAGGTTAACGTGGGAATCGTCGTGAGAGTGGGTAATGCTGTCATCGTCATGTTGACAGCAGCCTGCATGGTTCCTTGCACATCTGCCTCAGAAACCGGCTGACATGCGCTAAGGATAACGCTGACAGAGAAAAGAATGGCAGTGATGATCGCCGCCGATTTTGAAATTTTCATTGATACTCCTGTATCGTGAATTTACAATATCAGTTGCGAATTATAACAAACAAAAAATGAGAAAATGTCAAGAAAAGCTCCCCATCTCTACTACGGGGAGTCTTTGGTTTTTTGTGAATAAACTATGGCTTGGCGAAGGATACGTACCACACACCTGGTGAGACTTGATCCACTTTAGAATAATATCCTGTGATATTGATCCAGGTAGTTCCTGGTTGCAAATCCAGGTGGTTGCCTTTATCGTCAAAGAATTGTAAGGGTACATCCGGTCGGGTGGATTTCCAGGTACCTTCGTACATCATTCCATTACGGAAAAGCATCATCTTCCCCGATGTACCTACCAGGTGAATCTCATGAATGGTGTCATATTTTGTTAGTGTTTCATAGGTAGCAAAAATGACGATTACATTCGAGAAGGCTAATTGCTCATTTGTGTTCCGGTCGACCAATGGGATCATATTGTAAGCTTCAGTGACCGGGTCCAAAATATTCTCGATCCAGCGATTGTATTTATTGGTCGTTGGATCGTAAATCCATTGTCCTTCGTTGGCATGGCCAAAATGCATCGTAAACTCATATCCGTCCACGCCCCCTGTGGAAGGAATTGAATTAAAGGTCATGCCATCCAGGTTAGGTTTAAGACTATCCTCACCTGACTCGTTCAGATAATACTTGGTCATTTCAGCAGAATTGGCAAACCAACTGATTGCAGAAGGCTTGTAATCAAATTGGCAAATGGCCGGACAAGACTTATATGACGCATTAATGACCCTCGCGTAACCGAGTTGGTCATTGATCTTGTTCAACACATCAATATAGGCCAATTTCATACCAAGTATCCCCTGATACATACTGACTAGCCAACGGTCGACCAAACGACCTGATCGGACAGGGCCAACGTTGTCTGAATCTTGACTGTAAAAAACAGCCAGGTAACGATCTCCGCCTTCACCTACTGAATAATCGAAAACAATATCCGCTTTCGAAAGGCCCGCGTGCGGCCGCCCTTCGCGGGGAAAATTGGATACCTTGATCATAACCGGACGTCGGTTCATCATGCTTGGGTCGGTAACTTTTAAGCCAGTCAATGGATTGATATCCGCTGGAAAATCAGACGGCCCATATTTGACCGGTGCCTCAGTTGGAGTGACCGTGGGTGTTGTCAGAGTCGGGAAAGGAGTCAATGTAGGAAGGGCTGCCATCGTTTTTTCAACTGATTGGTTGACCGATTCTCCAGTTCCAACCGCTGTCGGTCGGCAGGCAGCCAATATAACTACAACCAGCATCAGTAATATTGTTATTAGAATAGCATTTTGCTTGGCTTTCATATATCAATTCCACCATTACCATCATCAAAAATCAATACAGGCGATTATATCCTAATAAATCAGACCAATAAAGACCTATTTAAAAGGATGCATCCTACTACTTGGATGCATCCTTTACCTTTACGTAACAACATTTCAACGATTTACATCGAAGCTCAGCTTTTGAACATCATCCGGGCCAAGATCATTATAGATCACGCTGAATACTCCAGTGATTGTCCCGATTAACAAAGAATTTCCTGATCCATCACGCGTCGATATGATAAATCGGCTGTTGTCGATCCAGCGCACATCTATCAATGAGTAAATGACAGGCAGAAACATGGAGATTCCTCCATCCATGTTCAAATATGTTTGAATGGATGAGCCAACCATCATCGAATAGATATAACGAACTCCATCCGGTGACCAGACAGGCAACTCATTGATATCCCCTGTGGCGACCACTGAATCATTCGAGCCATCCAGATTAGCAATATGGAGCGCCCATGTGTTATCTGCCGGAGCGCCCACGCGTGATGTATAAGCCACCCGGTCAAGATCAGGACTGAAGCTGGCTAGAACGTTCGAGAAGAGCATAACAGAAGAAATGGGTGAAATAGTGGAAACTCCGGTATCAGTCCAAATAAAAATACTGCTAGGGCTCACTATGTCACCCCAGGGTTGTGCCGGCGGAATGGCAACAGCAAAGGCAGTGCTGTCAGCCTTCCAGGTAGGAGATGATACCCAGGCATATTCCGACGCGGTATTTACGAAATCATGGCTGATTACATTAGCGGAAATCAGTGAACCATCCGCTTTGTAAAGATCCACTCCATATGGGTGTGAGATAAGGAGTTTAGAAGCATCAGGCGAATAAGTGAACTTCCACGATTCCTCTGTTGTAAGAAGGGTGCTCAGCACACCAGTATCAGCATCCAAGAGATAGAGGGTTGGGCTGAATGATAAGCCCGGACCTTCATACAGGACCCGGAAATTCAACGCGATCATATGTGTATCGCCGATCCAGACAATTTGCTCTGGCGCAAGGGTTAGAGAACCAGATGGTCGGGGCAGTGCTTCGATTTGAGCGGTTGATAGTAATGTACGCTGGTTTGTTCCATCAGAATTGATCACATCCACCTGAAAATGGGTGTAATCAGCATTACGGATCATCGCGATCAGGTTGCCATCAGAAGACACAAAGCTTTCAGAGACATCACCACTGCTGGTTAATTGCGATGGCGAACCAGATCCATCCACCCATGTGAAGAGATTCCGTGATGTACTCACAAAGGAGACTCGAATTGGAGCCGGTGAGGGTGTTATCGTAGGCGACCCCGTTGTCGCAGTGGGTGAAACCAGAGAACTTTCACTCCCTGCTGCCATTACCGTGGCTGCGACAATCGTTGAGATCTTATCTTCTGATGGTCCGCTGACTGGAGAACAAGAGACCAAGAAAACAACCAAAGAGAAAAACCCTATCGTCAATAACGAGATCCATCTTTTCATGAGTTATCTACCTTCCTTTGTTTTTTTCACTCCTTTGAGTATAGAGAGTTGACCTTCGGAAAACAAGATGTATGCTGCCTGTTTAAAAAGTTATACAATGTATCGAGAGGTGAGCAAATGTGCGGTAGATTCACGATCACGCTTGAACCTGCGGACTTGCAGGAAGAACTAGGGTTGGGCGATTTTCCGGAGGATTTTATTCCACGTTACAATGTGGCCCCCACTCAACCAGTGCCCGTTGTGCGCGACGCGATCAAGAAAAACGTCGAATGGATGCGTTGGGGATTGGTACCATTTTGGGCGAAAGATCCCGCCATTGGCGTAAAAATGATCAATGCCAGGTCTGAGACAATCGAAGAAAAACCCTCCTTCCGTGAAGCATTTAACAGCCGTCGCTGTTTGCTGTTGGCAGATGGTTTTTACGAATGGCAAAAAGGGATAGGAAAAGAACGCTCGATTCCGCATTACTTCCACCTAAACAAGAGCAAACCCTTCTTTCTGGCTGGATTGTGGGATTCCTGGAAAGATACCCAGGGAGTACCCCTGCTCTCGTGCACAATCATCACCTGTGCTGCGAATGAACTTGTGGGGAAAATCCATGAACGTATGCCAGTGATCCTCGATGCTTCCACAGCCTGGAATTGGTTAAAACCCGCCAGTAGAAATGATCTTCGGCAGATGCTTAACCCCTACCCGGCTAATCAGATGACAGGCTATGTGGTAGGAACTGGTGTAAATTCAACTTTAGCTGAATCCAGAGAACTGGTCCAACCATTGGAATAACCCCCAGATAATTGCATGTTAGCCCAAAGTTAAAATGTCACCTAGTTAGACAAAGTAAGAATGTCCCCTTTAGAGGGGGCATTTGATTTAAGGTTGAACTTTCTCCAAGGATGATCAGGAGGAGGAGTGTGTGCTTTGGAAGCATTAATCATTGCATGATCAATCGATTTGGAAGGAACAACCTCAGCTTGTTTTTGTTGTTGATAATATACATCAAATTTAATAGGTTTATTCTTGTAGAGCACAATAACTTCATGGTCTGGTTTTTGAAGAACGGTAACAAGAGTATTTCGCATGGCATAAGTGGGGCGATCAACGTGGATTTGATAGATGGTTTTACGATATTGAAAAGTCAAATTCTTAGACAAGGTACGTGTTTCTTTGTGGCAAAGAATCAAGTCTAAATTATCTGTTTCAGATAATGGTACGTGGAAATCTAAATCGCTACGCGGGGTCGTGGCAAACCGATTGTTGTAGTCTTCCATGAACTCTGGCAGCCACTGGTTGGCCTCTTCAGGGGTGGAAATATTGTGGAGTCTGAGTTCTTTGGTAAGTCGGTCTTGAAGAGTTTTATTGGCTCTTTCAACTCGCCCTTTGGCTTGTGGTGTATTGGCACAGATGATCTCTATACCAAGTTCATTCATTGCCCTGCCAAAGTCTGACATACCGTCTCCAGAAGTCGCATTAGGGTGGTTGATGTGAAAGATACCATGTTTATCGCTATAAAAGGCTCCTGGCTTGCCATAACGCTCAAAATAGTGTCTGGCCGCTTCACAATAGCCAAAGAAGCTCTCGTGAGGCACAAACCATAACTCAACCAATCTTCCTGTAGCATCATCAACAAACACCAACAGTGTACACCGTGGACTTCTACCCTCAAACCAGTCATAGTCTGAGCCATCTATTTGCACCAATTCACCAAAGCAAGCTCTTCTCTCCCGCATTTGAAAGACTCTCAACTTCCGCTTTCGTCTGTGTTTCCAAAGCCCTTCTGTGATCATGATCTTCCTTACGCTTTCATCAGAGATCTTGATTCCGTGAACTTCTTTCAGTTTCTCTGTTGCCAGGGTGGGACCAAAATCTCGATACCGTTCCAGAATTAGATTCACTACTCTTTTCTTAAGTTCATCATCCAGTTGATTGTGACTGGGTTTCCCCCGGCTTTTATTGATCAACCCTTCTGCTCCCAGTTTTTGATACTTTTTCCACAGTCGCTTTACTTGCCTAACACTGATTCCTAAGTGTTTTGCCGCCATTTGCTGAGTTATTTGTTTTTCTGCCAACTGGCTCATCATTTCTGTTTTCTTAATCTCTTTTTCACTCATCGTGTGTAGTCTGTCCACTTTCTTCCTCCACGTATGGGGACATTTTAACTTTGGTAAAAGGGGACATTTCTACTTTGGTTTAACAGAATACTTCCGTTTCTTGCCTTGACAAAATTTCCATGTTATACTGAATTACTGGTGGATCGTTAGCAGTCGATTTATTTCTCTAATCCTTTAAGTGAAATCATAAATTCCCTTGGTAAACCAATTGAGCGATTAAATCCCTGACTCTTCAGGGAGTTCACAGTTGTATATTCTAAACTCATGGATCAAACACAAATGAACATATCCGAAATGGAAAATGCCCCACTTGCCTCACTACGCCAGGTTGCGGAGGAGATGAATATCCCCAATGCCCGGCGTTTGAAGAAGGAAAACCTCATTTTAAACATCCGAAAAGCTGAAGCTGAGAAAGAAGGTTTAGAAGTGAGGGGAGGAGTACTTGAAATCACTCCCGAAGGAGTTGGGTTTTTACGCAACAATTATTCCGTTGGTCCTGACGACGTTTATGTATCCCAGGCACAACTTCGCAGATATGATCTGAGAATGGGTGATTTCGTCATCGGTGTCGTCAGACCCCCGAAAGATGTAGAGAGGCATTACGGCTTGCTAAAGGTGGAATCGGTTAACATGATTCCCATCGAAGAAATGACCAGCCGGCCCACATTTGAGAGCCTTGTTCCAATATTCCCGGATAAAAGATTCGACCTTGAAACCGATCGTTCCATCCTCTCTTCTCGTTTGATCAATCTCATCGCTCCAATCGGCCGTGGTCAGCGCGGTATGATCGTCTCTCCCCCAAAAGCCGGTAAAACGACCATTCTCAAACAATTGGCCAACTCTATATCAGCAAACTACAACGATGTGCATTTGATCATCGCGTTGATCGGTGAGCGCCCCGAAGAGGTCACTGACATGGATCGCTCCGTGGATGCGGAAGTGGTGGCTTCAACATTCGATGAGCCAGTCACCTCACATGTTCGTACTGCCGAGATCACTCTGGAGCGCGCCAAGCGTCTGGTTGAGATCGGACGCGATGTGGTAATATTGATGGACTCCTTGACTCGTTTGGCGCGGGCTTACAACCTGGTTGTCAACCCGTCAGGACGTACCCTTTCGGGTGGTATGGACCCATCGGCCCTTTATCCACCTAAGAAGTTCTTCGGCGCAGCCCGAAATATCGAGGGTGGCGGAAGTCTGACTATCATCGCCACGGCTCTGGTGGACACCGGGTCACGGTTGGATGACGTGGTTTACGAAGAGTTCAAGGGTACTGGGAATATGGAGCTCCACCTTTCGAGACGCTTGCAGGAGCGCCGCATCTTCCCGGCGATCGACATCGAGCGTTCATCCACGAGACGTGAGGATTTGCTGCTCGGCCCGGATATTTTACAGCGCGTTTGGTTGATGAGGCGCATGTACCTGCAAATGATCGCGACCCCACCGCAGGGTGCTGGAATGGATCCTTCGGTGGCAACAGAGGCTATTTTGCAGCGGATTAACAAAACCAAGAACAATCAAGAGTTCCTGGAGAGTTTGACGGAGGATTCGTGAGTTCAAAGAAAATTACTCCTGAAGAAAACGTTGTTGAAGAAAAAATTCAGGAGACAAAAAAATTCCCCTGGCCAACGGTGTTTTCCTGGGGTGTAACAGTTTTAGTGATAGCTGTTTTACTGCTGGTACTGTTTCAAAAAATTCCATTACCGGGGGATATTCCGACTGAAGCGACCACCACGGCAGAATCGTCGATCGCAGTCGATTTGCCTACTTTACAGGCCGGGCAACAAACAGAGGTTGACGCGTTGATCCGCAAGCCCAACATGGATACAATTATCCCTGATGGTACGCGGCAAAGTATCGTCAAATACACTGTTGTTTCAGGGGATTCAATTTTCAGTATCGCGGCTCAATATGGCTTGAAACCCGAGTCTGTGATCTGGGCCAATGATGATTACTTTGGTGGTAACCCAACTGTAACTCTGAGTGTGGGAGCTGTGCTTAACATTCCCCCAACAGACGGCGTGCTTTATGAATGGAAAGAAGGTGACTCTCTAAAAAAGATCGCCTATGATTACCATTCCACTGTGCAAAAGATTGTGGCCTGGCCGTCCAACCATTTGGATGCCGCAAACCCACAGGTGGAAGCCGGAAAAACGATCATGATCCCGGGAGGAACAGCCGAGATCAACGAATGGATCCAGGAAGTGGCGTACACACCACGATCCGGTGTGACGCAAAAGATCAACGGTCCGGGTGGTTGCGAAATTGCCGGTGGTTATGGCGCGGTTGGTTCAATGAACTTCCAGTGGCCATCGTCCCAACATGCGGTTTCGGGTTGGGATTTTAGCAGCTTCCACAAAGGGATCGATATTGCAGTCTACATGGGCGAACCGGTCTATGCCTCGGATGCTGGAACCGTGGTTTATGCAGGATGGAATGATACCGGTTATGGCTACCTGGTTTTGATCGACCACAACAATGGGTATCAGACACTTTACGCTCATCTTTCTGCTGTGGGAGTGTCTTGTGGATCAAATGTCTCTCAGGGTCAATGGATAGGTAATGCCGGTTCCACTGGTAATTCGACCGGTCCCCACCTTCATTTTGAGGTTCGCAGGGACGGCGGTTTCATCAATCCCTGGCTTGTTCTTCCATAAACGAAAATGATTGAACAAAAAAACGCGGCAGAAGCCGCGTTTTTTATAAAAGATCCGGTGGATCAACCATGATCTCAACATTTATCTCTTTAGGCTGCCAGGTTTGAAGTGGATGATCGATTAAAACTTTTTTTGCGTCAAAACCCTTCAGGAGGATTTGCCAGCGATATTGCCCTGCCACTTTGGAATAAAAGCAGGGGACAGGTCCGATAATTTCAGTGCCGGAATACTCGGCTTGTTTAAGCCAATCCTTGATTTGGTTTCCCGATTGCTCCGCTGCGTTTCTAACTGCGGATTCCTGGTAATGGCTGAACTCGATGCGGATCAGCCGGCTGAAGGGTGGATACCCTGTTTTCCTTCTCAATTCAATTTCCCTGGCGTAAAAACCCTCCAGATCATGGAAAGATGCAGATTGAATCGCGTAATTCTCTGGTGCGAAAGTCTGAAAAATGGCTTTGCCGCCCAAAGCGCTACGGCCAGCCCGCCCGGCCACCTGGCTGAGGAGTTCAAAAGTACGCTCGGCGGCACGAAAATCGGGCAGGTTCAGACTGACGTCTGCCAGCACGGCGCCAACCAAAGACACCAGGGGCAGGTCAAGCCCCTTTGCGAGCATCTTGGTGCCGATGAGGATATCCGCTCTGTGCTGGCTGAAGTGATCGAGGATGAGGTCATGAGCGCCTTTGAATCGCGCAGTATCAGCGTCCCAGCGCAGCACCCGGGCAGCAGGGAATAACTCGTTTACCGTTTTTTCAAGACTTTCGGTGCCCAGTCCGAACTGGCGGATATTTGGACCTTTGCAGTCTGGACAGATGGTGGGCTTCTTGCGCCGATAGTTGCAGATGTGGCAGATTAGTGCGTTTTCGTATTCATGGAAGGTTAATTGTGTGTTGCAGCGGGGACAGCGTAACACGTACCCGCAATCGCGGCAAAAAACATAAGTGGCTGAACCGCGCCTGTTCAGGAAAAGGATTGCTTGTTCTTTTTTTTGCAATGTCTCATCGAGTGAGCGATGAAGTTCACGGCTTAAGACGGAGCGGTTGCCAGCTTTCAGTTCTTCACGCATGTCCACCACTCGCACTTCTGGCAATGGCAAAACTCCAGGTCCGGCTGTTTGTGCGTTTGGTAAAACTTCATGCGCCAGAACACGGTCGGGTAAGGTAAGCTCGTTCCACTTCTCATGTCGGGCGCGAAAAAGCTGCTCGATCGTTGGCGTCGCTGACCCCATGAGGAGGACAGCATCTGTCTGCACGGAGTATGCCAACGCGGTCTCAACAGCCGAGTAATGGGGGTGAAAATCGTCCTGAAAATACGATTCTTCATGGCATTCATCGATCACGATCAAGCCAAGATGATTTACAGGCGCAAAAAGGGCACTGCGCGCGCCAACAACCACTGGCAGTTTCCCGCTGCGAATACGGCGCCAGGTGTCATAGCGTTCACCGACGGACAATCCCGAATGGATTAACCCCACCTTACCCGGGAAACGGGCAAAAAAACGACCGGCGGTCTGAGGGGTGAGCGCGATCTCAGGGACGAGAATAATCGCCTCCTTCTTCTGCGCAAGGATGGCCTCGACCGCTCGCAGATAAAGCTCGGTTTTACCCGATCCGGTGACGCCCACCAGCAGGTTGGGTTTCTTTTTCAATCTACCAAGGATCTGATCCTCAATGATCTGCCAGGCTGAAGCCTGGGCAGGATTGAGAACCGGAGCTTGAAAGAGTGTCGGTGCCAATCTGGCTAATGGATCACGAAAAACTTCACTTTCTCCAACCGCGATGATTTCCATTTCCGAGAGCCATTTGATGTCGATTGCGTTCGCGCCAGTCTCTGCGTAGACCATTGAAATGTCTACGGGAGTATTTTCTTTTTGCAGCAACGAGATGATATTCTTTCGCCGAAGGGTTGCTTGAGAGACTCTCTTTGAATATTGTTCAACCTTTTCCATCGCAATATTGACTGGCAGAGCCAGGCTGACATTGCGAACCGTGCGTGGGTGAATAGAAGGCGCGGATAATACCGGGTGGGTGGTGACCAAACCGGCGTGGATCAAAGACTGAAGGCTATTGCGCCAATTGATCCGTGGAAAAGCCGCGTCCAATTGCCTTCCGCGGAGATCGCCCCGTTTGGTGAGTTCAGAGATGATCCGGTTCTGCAACGGTGTAAAGGTTAGATCAAGTGGAAGAGGATTGTTCAAGTGAATAAGGACATCAGAGTGTTGGCTCAAACCGGGAGGCAGCATCTGTTCCAGACATTCCGAAATCGTGCTCAAATTCTCATCCGCCATCCACACAGCCAGTTTGATCTGGTCAGATGTGCAGACGGGTTGAGTATCGACCAGGCTCTCGACTGGTTTGACGTTCGGTACAGATGGTTGATCGATTTCGCGAACGACGATCGCCTGAACGAGCTGTTTACCAAATGGAACAGTAATCAATGACCCGGGTTCAAGCGGTGCGAGATCAACGGGAACCGAGTAATCGAAGAGTTCGTTGATTTGCGGAATATTGATCGCTACTCTGACAAAATTGGACATGAAGGTTAATTTCCGTTCAATCTCCGCAGATTACCGCGGCACCGTAACCGACAACCTGAGAACGATCTCCGGTTGTCTCCGCTGAGGTGGTATGGTGCAGGATGGTCACAGTTTTCCCTCCCAATTCCCTGGCCGCCCAAAGAACAACCGCCACGGCTCCGTTTCCACAGGCAGAACCGGTACCTTCTTCTTCAGCCCGCAATACACCTTCAGGGGAGAATTGATGTATCTGTTCAAGCATAAAGCCGTCGAGATGGTTGGCTTGCTCTTCGGTGAAGAAGTGTGAAAGATCAGTGCTGGCCACCAGCAGGACGTTCTTCCCTTTGAGAATTTCAGCAAGGGCAAACGCGAAATCTTTTAACGGTCCCGGTTGATGCTCTCTTACCATGAGGGGGAGCAAGGTGAAAGGTTTTACCAGCGCAAATTGGAGAAAAGGTAATTGAATTTCAAGTGAATGCTCGCGGTCACGGGCATGGGGGACGATCTGGAGACCAGTTTTCTTTGCCAGGGCTTCTTCCAGGCTGGAAAGCAACTTCTGGTCAACGGAGATCTTACCCATTGGGGTGGCATAGGCTTCATACGCAGTGGTGAGAAAAGGTTCTGGGCGATAATCATGGAGGGGAGATATCACTACGACCGTATCATAATCAGCGCCGACGACACATCGGTAAGCATACCCGGCAGTGGGACCGGAGTAAATATATCCGGCATGGGGAGAGATCAGCCCAACCACTTTACCTGGCAACCCTGGCACAGAGGCGGTATCGATGTATTCCTTGACTGTACTTTTCAAAACAGCGGCATCCCCAGGATACCAGGATCCGGCAATAGGCGAAGGACGGACAGGAGAGAGAAATTTCATATTAATCACCTCCGATCAATTCATTATACAGTGGAGACATCCCGACAGCAAAAAAAGAAACCCTTCAGAGTGAAGGATTTCGTTATTGAGGTCACATTTAATGAATAAGGTAATTCCAGGGATTTTCGTACCCGCCATCTTTACGGATTTCAAAGTGAAGGTGAGGACCAGAAGAATTGCCAGTTGTTCCCAACAGCCCGATCTCATCTCCCTGATCCACGGATTGGCCGCAATTCACCAGGATTTGATCGAGGTGCCCATATACAGTCTGCCAACCATTATCGTGGTCGACAATGATGAGATTGCCATAACCGCTGGAATTCCATCCAGCATAAACGATCACGCCAGCATCACTGGCATATACTGGATTACCGATCGATCCGGCAATATCGATGCCATGGTGGATAGATGAATAGTCATAACCGGAAAGATAGGTATCGGTAGTTGGCCAGATAAAGGAACCTGTTCCGCTCACTCCGGTCACCTCACCGCAATACCCTTCACCATAGCTAGTCGCCACGGCTGGAGTATCACGAGATACCTGCGGAAGCCAGTCGGTTACTTCAGCATAACCTCCGGGGATGAAGATCATGGTTCCCTCAGCAATGTTAGGGAGAGACCAGTCACCTAATGTAGCAGGGTCAAGGTTATTTCCGGGCCAATCAACAATCACCTGGGGTTCTACCCCGTAAAACTTTGCTACACCGTTCAGACCATTGCCTATCTCCCAACGATAGATTACGCCATCAATGGGGGGAATTTGCAAAATTGTTCCTGGCTGCAAATTTTCGGGTAAGCCTGATAGTGTGTAACGGTTGGAGAGCAGGATTGTTTCAGGTTTTAGCCCGAATTTGTCAGCGATACCAAAAATGGTATCTCCTTTTTGCACGGTGTAAGTGGTGATTCTGTCTCTGGGGTGCGAAGGAAAATCGGTGTGAGGTTGAGCCAACCGTGAGATCGCGAATCCACCGGACAAGGCAGCGGATTCAGAGGTCGCGTCGGTAGTACCAATTACGGCCTGTTGAGTTATCGCTACAAGAGAGGGTTCTACTGAATTAGTTTTTTCATTCAGGAAGTAAGAACTCATCACCCAGACAACGATCAAGATCATGACAATCGCAATCGCGCCCGTCAAGACGCGCAAGGCATTTTCACCCAGACCCAACCGCAGCAATCGCTGCCAGATCTTTTGCCACCATGAGGATAGGTCAAACTTTTCCTCTAAATTATCCGCGTTATCTTCTTCATCCGCAGGTTGCTGCGAATGGGAAGCAGGTTTCTCTTTCATTTTTACCTCGAAAAATCATCATAACAGAAACAAAATGAACGGTCAAGAAAACATGGATAGAGCTGTCAAGAGGACAAAGGGTTTCTTTTTATTGATAAGATGTTGAAATCAAAAAGCCTTCGTTAACCGCGAAGGCTTTGATCGAAATGTGAGTAATTCAGTCTTTGATATAAATCGAAATGGATTGATGTTTGAGAAATTCTAAAACTTCGTTATGAGTTGGAACTGATTGTGAACCCTGGCGGCTGACCTTGATGGCAGCTACCGCGTTGGCATAGATAAGAGCGTCATGCGGGCTTGCCTGTCTGATCCGAGCCGCGATGAACCCGGCATCGAATGAGTCGCCGGCTCCGGCAGTGCTAACTACTTCTGTCTTAAATGCAGGTTGGTGATCCTGACCGTCTTTTGAATACAAGGTGGCTCCCTTGTCTCCTTGCTTGACGACAACTAGTTTGGCACCGCTGGAGAGGATGTTTTGAACGCTATCTTCCAGCGAAAGGGTGGGATAGAGTAAAGCGAGTTCTTCATCGCCGATAAGGATCACATCAGAGATCGAAATAGCTTCGAGTTGAGCTTCCTTTAATGGTTCGGGGAAAATATTGCCTTCAAGCCGAAGGTTGGGGTCAAAATAGAGTAAATTTCCTTGTTGATGAACCTTGTGAAGCGCAGCCAATAGTCCGCTTCTGGCTGGTTCTTCACCCAGGCAAACTCCGCTTGAATGAACCACGGTATTTTTGGTGATATTGAGTTTGTTGGCATACTCTGGGTTTAAAAATGTGTGAGCAGCTCCTCTGGCGCAGGCGATGAAGGTTCTTTCTCCTGTATCGTCAATAATGGCGAGAATAATTCCAGTATACGCGCCAATTTTTTTCTCAGTCCAACGTGGATCGACGCCAATCCGCTTAAATTCATCCACGAGGTACGCGCCGTATGGATCGTCGCCTACAAAGCCGGCGAATCCTGACTGTATCCCCAATTTGGCCAGGTTCGCAGCTACATTAGCGGTGGTACCACCGCTATGAACTTCAACAGCTGAACTCCAAATATTCCCTCCGCGCGGTGGCAATTGCGAAGCACGAGTAAAGAGATCGACCATGGCATCACCGATGCCGAGCACTTGATTTTTTTTTGTTTGATCATTCATAAACACATTATCCCTTAATTTAATGACTGAAAACAGCTTTTGGGTTTTCAGTAACAATTTGGTTAATCGTTTCAGAGTTGATGCCAAGGCGTCGCATTGCGGGGATCACGTTCAGGGGGATGTTTTTCAAGCCAATCCCACCTCCGCAGGCAAGCATAATCTTCATGCACATATCGCCCGAGATCAAGATGTGATGGGAATTACCCCGTTTGATCTGGGACGCAACATTCGCGAGTTTTTGATTTTCATCCATCTGCCACATGGGATCATTGATCATGCCGGATCCAAAGGTGTCGAATTCGATGAAAGGACCTCGTTTAACCAGAGAATCCAGGTAATCAAGCTCCTTCCCGAGAAAATCTTGATGACACAGGATCACTTTCCGCAAATCGCAATGCTCTTCTTCCAAGATATCAAGGATCAGATGACTATCTGGTTTCCAGATATGTGGATGAATGCTCAGCGCGCAACCGACGATGTGTTGAACACGCCCGGCTGCTCGGAGAGAGCGAATCTCGGCAGGCTTGTCGATGGTGGAGACAAAGCCCACTTTTAAAAGTCCGGGTTTTATTCCTGTTTCATCGGCACCGTCACGAAATTCTTTTAGGAACCTGGTAGTGAGGGTTTCAACAGAGACTGTTTTTTCATTGCTAGTCATGGATGGCTCTGAGTACCGTCCGCAAGACATGATGATATTCACCCCAGTGGCTTGACTGACGGAGAGAAGACCATCTGGATTTCTCCCCATACCAGGGTATGGCGATACGTCCACGATGGTCTTCCCACCGGCAGCCTTGAAGGCATTGGCTTCATCAATGGCTGAACTCAAGTCTTTCAAGATAATGTTATCTAAATACGACCAGGGCCGTCGCTGAACTACGGCCCTGATCGCAGGAGAGACTTGCGTGGAGAAAGTTGCACGATCTTGAAGAAGATCAGATTTGTTCCAGTAACAACTCAGGTCGGTAAACAGATGCTCATGTGGAAGAGTTAGACCAAGTTCTTCGGCCGGGATTTCACCGTTGACACCTATTACCGTCTTCATGATCCACTCGTAGTCTTTAATCGTTCAGTCGGAGGCCGACTTAGATTTCGAGAAGCGGCTCATCACGGTAATGGCGATGATCGTGATGATATAAGGCAACATTAACGGGATTTGCGGTGGAATCGTTGATGGGATGCGTAAACTGGCTGCGTTAGCGATACCAAAGATCAAACTGGCGATCAAAACGACGATCGGATCTCCACTTCCGAACAATACAATGGCCAGGGCAATAAAACCGCGCCCGGAGACCAACGTTAGGGTGAACATGCCCATGTAACCAAGGGAGAGATGAACACCCGCCAACCCGCATAACACCGCGCTCAAGATGAAACCTGAAAGCCGAATCCCATCCACGCTTTTGCCTGAAGCCAACAGGGAATCAGCGTTATATCCAGCCGCGCGTAGCCAGAACCCATATGGCGTTTTATAGAAAACCAACCAGATCACGATGACCAACAGGAAGGAAATGGGAATAAGCAACGAATAATCATTGAACAACGACGCAAGGATGGGACTATTTTCAAAGATCTTGTAGTTGATTGTTGGTAACTGCGGAGTGTTGGGAAAAAGTAGAATTGAGTTTTGATTGTAGTATTGACGCAGGATGTACGCTGAAATACCGGTGAGAAGAATATTGAGGGTGATACCAATAGCAAACACATCGGCTTTGAAGCGTAGCACCAGGAGCGCGTAGAAAAGACCTACCACCACAGCTGCAAGCACTCCAAACAAGAGGCCCAGAGCCCAACTACCCGTGACGTAGCTCATGATGTACCCGACCAGGGCCGAAATAAGCATCATTCCTTCCATGGCAACGTTGGGAACGCCCGCCACCTGCATAAAGGAACCACCGAGAGCGGCCAGTAGTAAGGGAACCGATAAACGGATAGTAGCGCGCAAGTATTCAGTCAGTGTTTCCATATTTTTTCCTGTTTGAGAAGAGTTTGGTGATCGAAGACCATAATTTGGCGCGGGTGATGACCATCAGGATGATTACACTCTGGATAATGTCACTGAATTCAACAGCAATACCGATCTTTGATTGCATACCGATGATGCTGTTTTGCAGGATAGCGAAGATCGCTGCGATGACCAGGATGATCAAAGGGCTATTTGCGGCAATGATTGCAATCAAAACACCGGTGAAACCAACCCCGCCACCGAGCCCGGCGATGAATTTGTGGTAGTTACCGAGCACCAGGATCGATCCAGCCAGCCCGGCCAATCCACCACCCAGACACATGGCAATGAATTGCATTTTCTTGTTGTTTACACCGCCGTATTTGCTGAATTCCGGATTCGAACCGATGACGCGCCATTCAAAACCCCAAACTGTCTTTTTGTCGACAAAGTAAATGATTATGAAGACGGCGATGGTAATGAAAAGGCCCGCGCTCAGGTTTGACATTGGAACCAGCCTGGGCAATGTGGCTGAATCCAGAACGTTCAATGTCTCTGCGTTGGAAGATCCCGGTGAGTGAAATGGGTAATTTACCAGATAACCGGTAAATAATGTCGCAAGGTAGTTCATCATGATTGTTGTGACGATCTCATTGGCATTGTATTTCAACCGGATCGCACCTGGAATGGCAGCCCAGAGCATTCCACCCAGAATACCAGCAAGGACAGCAAGTGTGACGTGAAGCCAGGCGGGTAACCCGGTGACGTAAATACCCACCAGGGCAGACGCAAACGCGCCTACGAGTAATTGCCCGTCACCGCCGATGTTCCAGATGCCGGCTTTGAAAGGAATAGCTGCAGCCAATGCCACCAGTGTGATGGTGATCAGACGGGCAATGAGATTGGCGAAGCGATAGTTCGTTGAAAAAGTGCTGGAATAGGCACCGCCAAGCACTTCGGCAGGTGGATGCCCATCCAATGATAACAAGATGAATCCCAGAAGCAGGGCAACGATCACAGCCATTAACAGGCTGAAAAACTGTTGAAAAGCTTGTCTGCGAACACTCGAAGAAGCTTTCATTGCGATTTTCTCCGTGATCCGAGCATGTATTCACCAAGTTCGAATCGGTTTGTTTCTTCTGGACGGGTGATGGCGACCAGTTCACCGGAGTACATCACGCCGATGCGATCACTTAAGGAAAAGATCTCATCGAGGTCTCCTGAGATCAGAAGGATCGCGCAACCTGCGTCCCTCCGGCGTAACAATTCAGAATGGATATATTTTGTCGTACGGATATCCACTCCCTGTGATGGATAAGCCACGATCATAAAAGGAGTATTCATTGAAAATTCGCGGCCGATGATCAATTTCTGCATATTTCCACCGGAGAGGCTTCCGGCATTTAAATCAAGCGATGTGGTAGCCACCTCGTATTCTTCAATCACTCTGATAGCGTAGTCGTGAATTTTGGCCGATCGCAATACAGGACCGGACCGGAACTGGTTACGATAATGATGGCCCATGATCAAGTTGTCACTCACCGGTAATGCTGTGGCCACACCGCGGGCCATGCGGTTTTCGGGAACATAGGCCATCCCCTGCAAACGTCTTTCACGGATGGAGCAGCGCTCAATGGTTTTCCCATTAAAAACTATTTTGCCTTCGGAGACTTGCCTCATTCCGATGATCGCTTCAACCAGTTCAGCCTGACCGTTCCCTCCCACACCGGTAAGTCCGAAGATTTCACCTTTTTTCACATCAAAGGTGACTTTCCTTACAGGGTTGCTGCCATTCACGATCACTGAGACATCATTGACTTGTAGAAGCGAGTCGCCAAACGGATGTTTGTCTTTTTCTACTGATACAAGTGGTTCGTTTCCAACCATCATCCTAACCAGTTCATCCTTGGTCACTTTATTACGTGGAAGAGTGGCAACAAGTTTTCCATGGCGCAAGACGGTGATCTCATCCGCTATCGCCAGTGCTTCTTCCAGTTTATGGGTGATCATAATGATCGTTTTGCCTTCTTTTCGTAAGATTCGGAGGATGTCAAGTAGTTTTTCAATCTTTTGCGGGGTTAAGACGGAGGTTGGTTCGTCGAGGATGAGAATTTGAGCCCCCCTGTATAGCGCTTTGCCAATCTCGATGATCTGCTTTTCTTCCACCGAAAAGGTACCCACCGGTGCTTTCAGGTCAAGAGAAATTCCAAGCATTTCCAGGATACCTTTTACTTTTTTGTTTACTTTTTCATAATCAGAGAAAAATACGCCTTTAGTGGGTTCGATACTCAACGCGTAGTTTTGCCCGATTGAATATTCGTTTACCAATGTGAAATGTTGGTGAATAAAGCCAATGGAATGGTTCAATGCATCTGCTGGTTTAAGGATTTCGACTTGTTTTCCAAAGATATCGATTGTTCCTTCGGAGGGTCTTTCCTCACCAAAGAGAATCTTCATCAGTGTGGTTTTTCCGGCACCGTTTTCGCCGAGGATTGCATGAATGTGTCCATCAACAACCGAGAGGTTGATATGATCGTTGGCAACATTATCACCGAAAACTTTTGTGATCTGGTGTGTTTCGATTGCGTTGGCCACGATAACTCCTCTTATTACAAGATATAATAAATTTGCAAGGACAGGGATGCTCTGAAAAGAACATCCCTGCCCCTTGCCCAGAAGCTTATTCAGCTTTATATGTATCTACAACAATTTTTCCGCTAATGATGTCTTGCTTATATTGCTCGATCTGATCTTTGATTGCCTGTGGTACCAGGTCTGGGGCGATAGTACTGTAGTCGATGCCTACACCATTTTCAGCAAGGCCATAAGCATAGGAGTTGCCGAGGGTGATCTCACCATTCAGGTATTGTTTAGTGAACAGGTAGATAACATCGCCTACGTTCTTACGCATGCTGGCCAGGGTGTATTCCGGGGCGAGTGATTTCTGATCACTATCAACGCCGATAACGTATTTCTTGGCATCTTTGGCGGCTTCGAACACGCCCACACCCGTCGGGCCGGCAGCCTGGAAGATGATATCGGCACCTTGCTCATACAGCGACAGAGCGGTTTCCTTGCCGAGCACCGCGTCGAAGTGGTTTCCAGCGTACTTGTCAATCACATTGATGTCGGCAACTGCATATTTTGCACCCTGGTCAAAACCAACCTGGTAGTCGTGAATGACGGCCATATCAGCACCACCCATGAATGCGATGGTCTTGGCTGAATCTGCGTATTGCAGGTCAGTAGTATCGGTGGTCATCAAGGCGGCAAGCGCACCGGCCAGGAAAGCGCCTTCATTTTGCTTGAAGGAAACAGAAGTCATACCTGCGATATCGGTGGAGCCATCAACATAGACAAACATTTTGTCGGGGTATTGTGGGACAACCTGTTTGAGTTGTTCATCAAAGAAGTAACCGGGGATCACAAAGATCACGTCAGCCTGTTCGGCAGCAGAGATCAGTGAATCGAGGTATACGGTTGTATCGCTGCGGGTCTGGATCATAACGGTCTTGACTCCCAGCTCGCTTTCCATTTTCTTGAGACCTTCGTTGGCGGAATCAATGAAGCCCATATCGCCAACTTCTCCACCAGCGACAACTGCAACGGTTATGCTTTTTGCAGGGGCTGCGGTCGCGGGGGCTGCGGTCGTGGCGGCTGCGGGGGTCGCTGCATTGGCGCATGATGTCAGAACGAACGAGACAGCGATTAAAATAGTTACAACAAACATCAACTTCTTGTTAAACATACTTCCTCCCGAAGAACAGAATGAATTTGGTTTCAACTTCAACGACTGACTGTATTTATTCCTCACACCTCCAAAAATCCGAAATAAAAACAACTAACCAAGTTTTGCGCGGATATTTTTTACAACTGACATCAGATCGCTGACGCGCTTACGATCCACTGGGTTGGAACTGATACCATCAACTTTCAACGAGGTACCCACAATGGCACCATCAGCAATCTTGAAAATCTTATCGGCACTTTCTTTCTTGAATCCGCTGCCAACCATGACAGGGAAGTCTTCCACTGCGTCCTTGGCTTCCTTGATATCATCCAGTTTGGTCTCTTTACCCGTATGAGTGCCACTGATGATTACAGCATCAGATAAGAAATACTTGGCATCCAAAGCAGAATCACCGAGAGGACGGTTCACCAATGGCGCAGAGTGTTTGATATGCACATCTGTAAAAATCTTTATGGATGGGTCAAGGAATTTTCGGAAACGCAGCAGTTCGTGCGGTTTGGGTGTCACGAGACCGGAAACATCCACAGAGGCTTCTGTGAAGAATGTAGCTCGAACAAATTTCGCTCCGACCGCGTGTGCAACGCTTAATGATGCTTTGGGATCCGAAAGGATACAGATTCCGATGGGAATTGAGACATTTCGCATCACATGATCGCTGATTACCGCGATGGCAGCCACAAGTTCGGGACCGACTTCCATCGGAAAATAGGATGGATCGGAGAAGTTTTCAACTTCCAGGGCGTCGACGCCGCCAGCCTGTAGCGATTCGGCATCTGCCAAAGCGCGGTCGATAATCTCCTTCAGGCCATCACCGTTATAAATTGGAGAGCCAGGGAGTGGGGGTAAGTGAAGCATACCTATGATCGGTTTTTTAACTCCGAACAATTCGTGAAAATTTTGCAAACGTGTGTCATCAGGGTACATGCTCATGGGGCACCTTCCTATTTTGGCCAAACTTTGTGGGCTACGTCCATAAATTTACGCAGCTTCGCGGGATCGATGGGAGCTTCGGTGTCGTCATTCTTCTTGATGTGCGTTCCCAGAATGGCGCCATCGGCATAATCTTTGTAAGCGGGGAGGTTCTTCTCGTCCACACCACTGGCAACGAATACAGGGGTGGAATGGACGGCTTGTTTCACCTCTTTAACATCATCTACTTTAGTCTCCGCGCCGGTGGCAATGCCAGTGACAAGGATCGCATCTGCCAGACCGCGGTGTTCTGCATCTGCTGCTGATTCACTAATGGGTCGCTGTGATAAAGGATATCCGTGTTTGATGTGAACATCTGCAAAGATCTTTACATCTGCGTTGAGAAACTTGCGATAACGCAGTACTTCGGCAGCAATGCTATCCATCAGGCCAGCATCGACGACGTATGTCTCGGTGTAATATGGAACGCGGATGAATTTTCCACCAATTGTGGAAGCGATAGCCATGCCTGAAATGGCGTCTGACTGGAGCACACAAAGTCCAAGCGGAAGCTTGGGAACTTCTTTGCTTAATACTGTGGCAACATAAGTCATAGCCGCGATCGTTTCGGCTGGGACACGCTTGTAGAACATAACATCACCAAAGTTTTCCACGATCGCGCCGTTCACACCGGCTTTGAATAACAAGTTGGCTTCACTGAGGGCAAAGTCTGTGATTTCTTTCATGGACATGCCATCATGCCTGGGAGAGCCCGGTAATGGGGGCAGGTGGACCATGCCGATGATGGGCTTTCGGGTCCCAAAAATCCTTTCCATTTCATGAAATTTATCGATCTGCTTCATTGAAAAATCCTTTCCGATTATCCCTTACGGGTAAGATAACTAAAATTATGCCCGGCGGAAAAGCTCCACGTCGATGCTGTAGACCAGGCCGTTGAAAACGACTTCAACATACTCTATGGGAATGCCCTTATCCTGCTCGCCCTGAACATAAGTCGTTCGGACCATACGGATTACCGGTGAACCAGATTTGATTCCAAGTTTTCGAGCTTCAAAATCTGTGACGATATCTGCGCGAATGTTCTCAATGGCGTTTCTGATTTTCATTCCCAGTTCTTGTTCAAACATTTGATACAGAGAGACTTGACTGAAATCCAATTCTTTTAGAATAGGAAATTGAATCGAATTCAACCAAGATACTGCGATCGCAATGGGTTCATCATCGGCGAGGCGTAAACGTACCAATTTCAATGCTTTGTCATCGACGGTCATTTCAAAAGCGTTTGCAGCGTTGACCGAAAGGTTCTCTTCTGTTTTGCTGATAAGAATGTTTCCTGGCGTGCGACCCATGCGCACGACCTCTTCAGTGAAACTGGCGAGGATGGGAAGTGTGGTATGTACTTGGGAGACAACAATTGTCCCGCGACCTTGCTCGCGGCGGATGAGACCCGCGTTACTGATGAGACTGAATGCCAGCCGAACTGTAGTGCGACTGATGTTTAAATCACGGATCAACTCCGCTTCGCTTGGCAAAACATCCCCTGGTTTATAGACGCCGGTTGATATTTGCTTCTTAAGATATTCAGCCAATTGGCGATATACAGGGACCCCACTCTCGCGATCAAAAATATCTGTCTGCATATTTTCCTTAATCCAATCAACCAATGTTTATTACGTTATAACGTTATAACGTTTCGAGTTAACGATACATGTGGTGAACAAAAGAATGAAGTTATTAATGTCACAGTAAAAGCATGACATTCATCAAGAAGGAGTTAATTGTAGAATGACTTGCGGACCAAATTGGGAAATGGAAAAATTTTCACAAATTGATCGGGTTCGCTTTTTGTCCTATCCATAAATTGATGAGGAAAGTGACGATCTCTTAAATTTATTAATTTTCAAGTAAAAAGTCAATCACAACTCCAGGTCGAACCACCCAAGAATTTGGAAAAAATTATTTCATAATTATTTTCTGTCACCTTGTTTTTACGATTTTCGAATTCTATAATGATTTTGTGTTCACTTTTTCCAGAGGAGGATTGCGCAACCTATTTTCTGTAAATTTGAGTCAGAAATATCCACAGTTCTTTAATAATTCAATGACTTGCCAACACAATAATGTTTACCGATCTGCCA
>DAOUFI010000006.1:0-34371 GCA_034430175.1 Anaerolineaceae bacterium
CGCCGGTGACGCCGCCTTCAGCTTTGAGGACGCCTACAAGTACCTGCGCAGCAATCCCTTCATGCAGCAGCTTTTCCAGGACGTCGATCGCAACATCGAAGGCATTGCCGTCATCCACCCTTATTTGCAGGACATTGTCTCTTTGCTCAATCGGGCCGAACCTGATAAAGTCTTTGCCGGTTTTGGCAAACAGACCCGCACCGAAGACCCGGTTGTGCATTTCTACGAGACCTTCCTCGCCGCCTATGACCCCAAACTGCGCGAGAGTAGGGGAGTCTATTACACCCCCGAACCGGTCGTCCAGTTCATCGTCCGTTCCGTGGATGAATTGCTCAAGACCCGTTTCGACAAGCCCTGGGGGCTCGCCGATTCCTCTGTCAAGGTGCTCGACCCCGCCTGCGGCACCGGCACCTTCCTCTACTTCGTCATCCAGCAGATCTTCGACGAGATCGTCAACAAACGGCAGCAAGCCGGGCAGTGGACCGCTAAAAGCAAAGAGATGCTGCGACGCCTCTTTGGCTTTGAGCTGCTCCTGCCGCCCTACGTGGTCTCGCACCTCAAACTGGACCGCCTCATGCAGGCGCTCAACGCCCCCATCGAACGCGGCGAACGCCTGCACGTCTACCTCACCAACACCCTCGAAGAAGCCAGCGACCGCGCCGATCAGTTGGCCGGCATGGGGTTGAACATCGCCCAGGAATCTTCTGCCGCTGCGAAGGTCAAACGCGACGATGAGATCATGGTCGTCCTCGGCAATCCGCCATATTCGGGTCATTCAGCCAACGCCAGCGTGGACAAACAGGGCAATCTGAATTTCATTGGCAAATTAATTCGGGAATATTACTTCGTTGATGGCATTTCATTGAATGAAAAAAACCCAAGATGGCTGCAGGATGATTACGTCAAATTCATCCGTTTTGGCGAGTGGCGCATCAACAAAACCGGTCACGGGATTTTGGCATTCATCACCAACCACGGTTATCTGGATAACCCCACTTTTCGTGGGATGCGCCGTCATCTGATGAGCACCTTCGATGAAATTTACATTCTTGACTTACATGGTAATAGCAAGAAAAAAGAAGTATCACCTGATGGAAGTAAAGACGAGAACGTTTTTGACATTCAACAAGGTGTTGCGATTATATTGGCAATAAAATGCGATTGTTCCCTTGTGTCTAGTCAATCATGTAAAGTATTTCATAATGATGTTTGGGGGATAAGGGAAGGAAAATATAATTATCTACGTGAAAATTCCTCTAAAAATGTAAATTGGAAACAAATAGCACCTGAGTCTAAATTCTTCTTTTTTTTACCAAAAAACAATGAGCATAAAGAGGAATTTGAAAATTTTTACAAAGTCACAGAAATTTTCCCCGTAAACAATATTGGAATTATCACAAAAAGAGATAATTTTACAATCTATCCTGATAAAGCCTCTGTTTGGAAGACTGTAAATGAGTTTATAAAAATTCCTGCAAATGAAGCAAAGAAAAAATATTCTCTTCCAGATGACGTGCGAGATTGGAAAATCGTGTGGGCTCAAGATGATTTAAGAAAATCTGGACCATCTGAAGACAATATCGTCCCCGTTTTGTATCGTCCTTTTGACATTAAATACACATATTACACAGGAAAGGCGAGAGGTTTTTTAGGCTGGCCTGTCGAAAAAATTAATAAACACATTATTGGTTTGGACAATTTGGTCCTAATTACTTCCCGTATGACAAAAGGCGAATCATTTGCTCATACGCAAGTTTCAAAATATATGTCAGAGGTCATTTGTATGTCCTCAAAAACATCAAATAATGGTTTTGTTTTTCCTCTCTATCTTTACGAGACGCCTGAAGATAGTGCCGGCACCCTCTTTGCCCAGACCGAGACCACGCGGCGTCCCAACCTCGCCCCCGCCTTCATCGACGCTTTCAGCCAGAAGCTCAAGCTGCAATTCATCCCGGACGGTCAGGGCGACCTCAAGTCCACATTCGGGCCGGAAGACGTTTTCTACTACGCCTACGCCGTCTTCCATTCGCCCACCTACCGCTCCCGCTACGCTGAATTCCTCAAGATCGACTTCCCCCGTCTGCCCCTCACCGGCGACAAGAAGCTTTTTGCCAAACTTGTCGCCCTGGGCAATGAACTTGTCCAATTCCACCTGCTCAAGGCCCCGAAGGTCGATAACTTCATCACCACCTACCCCGTCCCCGGCGGCGGCCTGGTGGATAAGGTCAAATATGACGCCGGCAAAGTCTGGATCAACGCCGAGCAGTACTTTGGCGGCGTCCCTGCCGAAGTCTGGAACTTCAAGATCGGCGGCTACCAGGTCTGCGACAAATGGCTCAAAGACCGCAAGGGTCGTCTGCTGAGCGGAGAAGACGTCACCCACTACCAGCGCGTCGTCGTCGCGCTGAAAGAGACCATTCGTCTCATGTCTGAGGTGGATAGGGCCATCCCCAAGTGGCCGATCGAGTAACGTAGGGGCGTCTTGCAATACGCCCCAACAAAAGCGTTATCGCGTCCACGGGCCGGGAGACCGTCTGGTGTACGAGTTGTACGGGTTGACGGAGGACGAGATCAAGATCGTCGAAGGTTCGTAGGGCGTCTTGCATTACGCCTCAACAGCAACACATCGCGAGACGATAAACCAGGGGAATATTTTGTGAAAGAGAATGACTCATATCATCGCCGCTCCATTCGGCTGCCCGGATACGATTATTCGGAACCGGGCGATTACTTCATCACCATGGTTACGCACGAGCGCGAGCATTTGTTCGGCGAGATCGGTGGTGGTGAAATGCGATTGAGTCCGGAAGGGGAGATCGTGCGCGATTGTTGGTTGGTAACGCCGACCATTCGACCCAATGTTGAATTAGGTGCATTCGTCGTCATGCCAAACCATTTCCATGCGATTGTAACGATTGCCGATCAACCGGTAGGGGCGTATTGCCATACGCCCCTACAAAACGAAAACCGGAAATTTCGTTCACCATCGCAAACCCTCGGCGCAATCGTCCGCGGTCTCAAAGGGGCAACCACCAAACGCATCAATGATTCCCGGGGAACACCGGAATTTTCGGTATGGCAACGGAATTATTACGAACACATCATTCAATCCGATGAAGAATATGAGACCATCGCTGCCTACATCGCGTCCAATCCAGACAATTGGGCTTCGGATAAGGAATTTTCGTGATGCGGAAGGAATCGCGGAAGTAAGGGGAGTAAGTATCAGGGTTGTCTACGCAGTGTGGTACGCGCCCACAGTTGAATTCGTGAAAATTGGTGAAATTCGTGGAAACCCCATTTTCGCGTTCATTCGCGGTTAAGTCTTTCCGCGGTCAACCCCTTCCATCTTGAATTCCCTCCGCTGAATCACTATAATGAAATCGAACAGGGGGGATGGGACGCTTTCAACGCAGGGCGGTTTGGCACCAGGCAAGTCCATCATCACGCACTTCGGCCGCTGTTTTGACCCGATATCGATCGCTGTTCGCGCGGTCGGGATGGGGTGTTTGTATTTTGTTTTTATTGCCACAATATTAATCCTTTATCAATTGACTCATCCGCTCAACTTGGCTCCGGGCGCGCGCCCAGCCCGCGTGATGAGATCCATAACCAGGGTTTACCGGTAGAGACGAGGAGGAGAGATGACTGTCGCGTCTTCCACTGGGGGCTTGTCACCCGCCCGCGCGTTCCCCAAAGAATGGCTGCGGCGCCCGCGGCTCTTCACGCTCTGCACCACTTTCCGCTGCAACCTGACCTGCGATTATTGCTACGTGCGCAAGCACCCGGCGCGGATGACCCTCGAGACGGCCCGGCGCGCGCTGGATTTCATCTTCCGGCAGGCTGGCGACGCCCAGGTGATCGATATCGGCTTCTTCGGTGGCGAGCCGCTGCTGGAGTTCACGCTCATGCGGCAGATCGTGCGCGCGGTGGAAGAACACCCTGGATTTCAGGGCAGAAAGGTGAGCTTTACCCTCACCACCAACGGCACCCTCCTCAGCGGTGAGGGGTTGGATTTCCTACGGGAACACGCCTTCAAGGTCTGCGTCAGTTGCGACGGCGCTCCGCGAGTGCAGGACCTGCACCGGCACGCCCCCGACGGCAAGGGTTCGAGCGCGCTGGTGGTGCGCAACCTCGCCATCGCGCAAGCCGTCCTGGGCGACCTCGCGGTCAACGCGGTGTACACGCCGCGTACCCTGCGCTATTTGCCCGAATCGGTGGCTTATTTCTCGTCGCTCGGCGTGCGCCATATCAGCCTCTCGCCCGATTTCACCGCGGTCTGGGCGCCAGCCGACCTGGAGCAGCTCCCATCGATCTACCAGGCGGTGGCTGAGCAGTTCAAAGACTGGTACCGGGCCGGCGACCCGCACTACATCGACCTCATCGATAACAAGCTCTCGGTGCTCACGCGTGGCGGCTATCACCCGCTCGAACGCTGCATGATGGGGGTGGGGGAGTTGACCATCACCCCCGATGGCGGGCTGTATCCCTGCGAGCGCCTGGTCGGCTCCGGCTCTGACGGCACTTACCGCATTGGCACCATCGAGAGCGGGGTGGACCTTTCGCGCATGGCTGGTTTCTGTGCCGGGGGTGGGGAGACAAACCCAGAGTGCCGGGAGTGCTCCATGCGCGACTACTGCGTCAACTGGTGCGGCTGCTCGAACCTCTTCATGACCGGTTACACGAACCGCGTCGGGCCATTCTTATGCGCGTCCGAGCGGGCGGCTATCGGCGCGGCAGCGCGGCTCTATGCCGAATTTGGTGAACTGATCGGTCCCCTGTCTACCTGCGATCCAGCGGGACGGACAGGTTTTTACGGCAACCGATGATTGGAGGGAAAAATGACACTTTCGCGTCCACCGCCGCCAGCTTCGCGAAACGGGGGATGAGGGGGTTCATTTTTCAGGTTTCCCTGTAAAGGAGGATTGTGATGGATAGGTTTATTGCTATTGATAAGTATGACCTTTTGCCCTGGTGGATCAAGTGGCCGGGCAAGTGGCCAAGCCTGCTCGATTCGCTGGCCGAGCGCTTTATCCACGATATGGGCATCGAGGCTATCGCGAAGGAACAGATCCTGCAGCAGAATCCCGCCGTGGTCGTTGAATCGGCGATGTTCAAAGGCGGCTCTACGGTGAAAGTGTTGAAGGGTGTGCTGCCCACGGCGACGCCCAAGACGCTGCCCGTGGATGACTGGCATATCCGCGGCGGCATCAAAGCCTGGCACCTGCACCTGAAAGACAAAATCTACATGCTTAACGAGAAGCAGGCGCAGGAATACGCCAACCTGGCGATGGCAAAGTGCCGCGAAGTGCTGGCGAATGTCAAACAGGTGGGGTACGATGAAGCTGCCAACGTGGCTATGGATGTAGGAAAGCTCGCTGGCAAGTAGCGCTGATTGTGCCTCCATTTTCAAACTGCCGGGAGCGCGCTCCCGGCAGTCTTCGTCCGGCGCGACATCCAATTTTTGAGCGTTTTCACAGCCATTTTTTAGCTGATTTTAAGGATTTTCAATTAGCATGGATAAATTGGGAACCAATCTTCCATGCTGACGGAAAATCACCCTGCCCTCAATGTAAACCGCCGTCGCGATCAACGACTGGCCTTGATCGGCCTGATCGCCGTCCTGCTGCTCGGCGCTTTCCTGCGCTTCTACCAGCTCGGAGCGGAAGGCTATGGCAACTCCTATTACGCTGCCACGGTCAAGTCCATGCTCACCTCGTGGCACAACTTTTTCTTCGCTGCGTACGAGCCCGGGGGCTCGGTCTCGGTCGATAAACCGCCGCTCGGTTTTTGGATCGAGGCGCTCAGTGCGCTCGTTTTTGGCTTCAACGGCTTCGCGTTGGCTTTCCCCAACGCGCTGGCGGGGGTGCTCTCGATCTATCTGCTCTACGATCTGGTGCAGCGCTCGTTCGGCAAGTCGGCTGGTTTGATCGCCGCGCTGACCCTGGCAGCCACCCCGGTGACGGTGGCGACAGAACGCAACAACACCATCGACGGTCTGCTGGTGTGCTTCCTCTTGCTCGCGGCACGGGCGGTTTTCACCTCGGTCGAGCGCAAAAGGGTGGGTTATTTAATCTGGGGGGCGGTGCTGATGGGGCTGGCTTTCAACATCAAGATGCTGCAAGCCTTCATGGTGCTTCCGGCGCTCTATCTGCTCTATCTCTTTGGCGCGCGCTTCAAGTGGAGGCAGCGCCTGCTTCATCTCGGCCTGGCTACGGTTGTGCTGGTGGCGGTATCGCTCTCTTGGGCGCTGATCGTGGACGCGGTGCCCGCCTCGCGGCGACCCTTCGTGGGGTCCACCAGCAGCAACTCGGTGATGGAATTAATCATCGGTCACAATGGCATTGAGCGGTTCACCAGCGCCTTTCGCCTTTCGGGATCTGATCTCTCTCTGATTGCCACGGAACGCAACGCGACGGAAACGGCGCGGTCCGCAGGCAGCCTAAAGGCCGCAGGCAGCCTAAAGGCCGCAGGCAGCCCTGGGGCCGCAGGCAGCCCTGGGGCCGCAGGTCAGCAGGAGCCCGTGGCAGAATCGAACATATTCTGGGGTACCCTCGGCGTGATCGAGGAAGGGTTGGGAGGGGTAATCTATGAAGACATCGGTGACCCCGGGATTTTGCGCCTCTTCAAATCGCCGCTTGCCGTACAGACCTCGTGGTTATTACCGCTTGCGCTCGTGAGCCTTGCCTTGTTTGGCCTGTTGCAAAAACGGTTGGGGGCGTCGCGCGAAAACCGACTGGGAGTGCTTTTCTGGGCGGGGTGGCTGATCCCGTGTTTCCTGTTCTTCAGCTTCACCGGCGGGCTGTGGCACGTCTATTACCTAATCATGCTCGGACCGGCGATCGCCGCCCTCACCGGCATTTGGTTTTGGCAGCTTCGCCGCATGACCGAACGTCTGAGTCGCTGGCCGGCGCTGATCTTCACGGCGCTGAGTCTGCTGGTGGTGGTCTATGAGACGTACGCGGTTTCTTCGTATGTTACGTATTCGCTGCTCTTTGCCACGCTGATGATCGTCTGCTGGCTCGTCACTTCAATCGCTTACTGGCTCAAACCAGCCATCTGGAGTACCGTTCTGGTGGTTTTAGCCTTGATCGTTGGTCCGGCGCTCTGGTCAGGGCTGGCAGGCGTCAATTCGTCCGCTGACAGTGACCTGCCGCGAGCCGAACCCGCCCTGCGAGACAGGAGTATTGCGCGGGAACATAAAAATCAGAATGATAAGGTGCAGCAGGTACTGGTGAATTACCTTTTGGCAAATACGCCAAAAGATTCATACCTGGTGGCCTCGCTGGATTCTTACGATACATCCGGCATCATCATCGCCACGTCCCGGCCAGTGCTCACCCTGGGCGGCTTCAGGGGGGTGGATAACGTGATCGATGTATCCGGATTGGCGGGGCTGATAAGCACAGGGAAGCTCCGCTACGTGCTCGATGAAGGTGATCTGAACAACAAGCCGGCGATCTACACCTGGGTCAAAGCTAATTGCAACCCGGTCCAACCGTCCGCCGTGCGGGGACTGACCTCCGCTGGCACCCTGGTGAATGGGTTGACCCCGGTCATTTACGACTGCGGTCAGGGTGGCAACTGAAATTTTGTCGCAACCGATCTTGATGGAAATCCGTATATGAGGTGTATTTTCCGTTCAAGATTGGATTGAGATGAGCGAGGATTATTCTGTAAAGTTCGACCGAAATTTGTTGCGTTTCTTCCGTGATGCCGTCGTGAAAAACCGCCTGAACCTGGCGACAAGCGCGTTTTTGGCGCGTACCTGCCTGGACCAACGCCGTGCCGTCAGTCAGCGGGCAAAGTGGGGCAGGCGGGGGGTGCAGGTGCCGCCGATGATGATCATCAGCATCACCAATCGCTGCAACCTCAATTGCGTAGGCTGTTATGCCCATGCCATCCATGCCGCGCCTGAAGAGGAGATGGACGATAAACGCCTTTTCGAGCTGGTGGACGAAGCCGATGAACTTGGCGTCTCGATCATCCTTATCGCCGGCGGCGAACCGCTGCTGCGCCCGGCCTTCTTCGAGCTTGCCTGGCTGCATCCGCGCATCCTGTTCCTGGTGTTCACCAACGGTCTGCTGCTCAACGAAGCCAATGTGGACCTGTTCCGCCGTATGCGCAATCTCATCCCCGTGCTCAGCCTGGAAGGCGAGCAGATGGAAACCGACATGCGCCGCGGCAACGGCGTCTACCGGCTGGTCGAGGAACGCATGCGCGCCTTAAAGAAAAAGGGTTTGTTCTTCGGCACCTCGCTCACACTGACGCGTCAGAATCACGATCTGATCACCTCGGTGGATTTTCAACGGAATCTCAGCAGCCTGGGCAGCAGCATTTCGTTTTTTGTCGATTACGTCCCGGTCAAACCCGGCACAGAGTCGCTGGTGCTGACCCCGGAGCAGAAACAGGGCGAAGCCGAGTGGATGAAGCGTCTGAACGACGAGGTGGGCGGGTTATTCGTAGCCCTGCCCGGTGACGAAGACCAGTATGGCGGCTGTCTGGCGGGCGGACGGGGATTCATCCACGTCAATCCGCAGGGGCGGCTGGAAGCCTGTCCGTTCGCGCCTTTCTCCGATACCGACCTCAACGAGATGAGCCTTAAAGAAGCGCTCGGCTCCAAATTGATGCGGGTCATCCGCCAGAACGCCAACCAGCTCAGCGAGCGCAAGGGTGGCTGCACGCTCTGGGAAAACCGCGACTGGGTGCTGGCGCAAATGAAACAGGTAGAGAGTGAATGAAAAAAGAACGAGGCGAAAAGCCTCGTTCTTCGTTAGTCAGTATGAAATTTACTTGATCTCGGTGGCGCGGATATCGATAATCTGTTCCACAGCGGGTTTGATCGCGTCGCGAAGGGTCTCCAATTTGACGCCGTTCACCTTGAGGGTGAAGATGCGCGTTTCGGCGCGCGAACCAAGCACCGCGGCCACGCCGAGGATGTCGCCGCCCAGTTTCTGGATGATGCCGGCCAGTTCGTAGAGCTTGCCGCGCTTGTCGACCACTTCGATCGTCAGGCGCACGCCGGGGGTGCGTCCGCCCATCATCTCGAGCAGGATGTGGAAAAGGTCGGTCTCGGTGATGAGCCCCACCAGGCTCTTGCCGCGCATGATCGGCAGGCTGCTGATCTCGTTATCGGCCATGATTCGTGCCGCTTCTTCGATCGGGCAATCTTCTTCCACGGTGATCACCTTTTTGGTCATCACCCGTTCCACAGTGATCTTGCTGAGCAGGTAATTGATCTCCCACACGTTGAGGGTGGTGGCCTCGGAAGGCTTTGCGTTCAGCAGGTCGGCTTCGGTGACGATGCCGATCAGCTTTCCGTGCTTGTCGACCACCGGGTAACGCCGCACCTTGTCCTGGTGCATGCGAGCCAGGGCATCCTGGATGCCGACGTCGGCGGTGATGGTCAAAACGGGGCTGGTCATTCGTTCTCGGACTAACATGGTTTCTCCTTTCAAGAATCCATTCACAATATTGACCGTTTCAACTTAATTTTATTCAAAAACCTGAAATTCGCCAATTATCTGAGGATATATTCTTAATGATTAAAGTGATTGCTCCCGCCAAAGCGGGAGCAAATCAGAGAGTGGTTATTGGTTAGAGCCTTTTTATGGAATCCATCCGGTAATGGCACCGGTGAGTGAAGGTATTGCCAGCACTTCACAGGTGTTTACGTTGATCAGAGCGATGGAGGGATTCATTTCCGAGAGGTCGGTGTCCTGAACGCTGACTGCCAGCCATTTGCCATCCGGGCTCCATTGCGGGTGGACGGTCACGAAAGGCGAGGTATTGGAGATCAAGCGTTTTCCTTGTCCATCGATTCCGGCGGTATAGATGAGGTATTCCTCTCCGTTCAGCTGATCTTCGTAAGCGATGGTCTTTCCGTCGGGTGAAACCACCGCGCCTGAGTGGACATATTCGGTCTCGATCACGTTGGTGACCTGCCCTGTTTCAACATCGATCAGTCGCAGTGAGGCGCCCAGGGGGTTTTTCACCGAGTATAAAAGTTGTTTACCGTCAGGCATCCAGGCGAACACGGTATTGGCGTCGGAATTCTCGAGCAACGGTTTCTGCTCCGATCCGTCAAAATTGGAGATGTAGATGCTGTAAGGACCTGCGGCATTATTCATCCCCGATTCGGGACCGCGAGTGAACGCGATTTTTGAACCATCCGGTGAGAAGACCGCGCCGCGGTCGCGTTTGCTGGTGTTCGCGAGAATCGAGCTGTTCTTCGATTCCAGGTCTACCACAACCAGACCATTCTCTGAATTGTAGACAACCGTTTTGCCGTTGGGCGAGATAGCGGGATCAAAGCCTTTGCCAAGGTCTTCCTTTTTGCCGCCGGGCAGAGACACAACATAGACGTGATAAGTACCATCGGTTTCCGAGATCGCCTTCATCACAAGCGTTCCAGTCATCCAGGAGGGGATTGATTGAGCGCCATTGAGAGCGGCTTTCCAACTGTCGAGGGTAAGACACCCGGTCGGCATTTCGGTTTCTTCGCCGCTGTTCGCGAAGGCCGGTAGATCCACTTTTACCTGCCAGGGTCCATCCTTGCGAAGAGAGATGGAAGCGACTGAAACGGTGATGGTTCCCGAGGGGACACTGTCTTGATATGTCATGCTTGCCGAGCCTGGAACGCTTGAACCGCCAACCACCCCATGATCAGGATCGGATAGGTTTAGCCCACCGATCGTTTCTGGAGCAGTGAACGAGAAGGTAAGGCTGGTACCGAATTGATCAACTTTTGCTTCTGTTATCCTGATCGTATTGCCGGCAATTTCCAGGTCACGATTTACCTGCCAGGTTTGTCCGGGTTGAGGATTGGCGCCAAGATCGATACTAAAGGAGGCATCCGTATCCTGGCTGACCCAGACGGAATCAATGGTCAGAGTCGCCAGCCCGGCAGAAGGTTTGCCAATAGTGCGGTAGCTCAGTTGCAGCGTCTTGCCATCCGCTGGCGCGGAAACTTCCGGAGCCACGGTAGGATCGAAGGAGAGCGCGAATGCATTTCCAGAAGCGTCCTGCAAATGGATATCGGTTTCATCGACATAATCGATCCGCAGACCTTCGGCAGAGGTATGGATGGTGCCGAAGAGGATAAAATCGTTCTCAGTTTGAACATATTGATCTAGCGAGAGTGAGAGATCGCCGATGGTCATGGATTGTGCATTTGCTTCATCATTCGGAGACCCATGTGAAGGGGAGGAGGTTGGTGTGGGGAGTGATACCAACGGGTAAACGGTCATTTCAGGCGGGGCTGCCACGAAGTGTAATGGGATCTCCCATCCTTGCATCTCAGGCACATCCGATGTCTGTTCAAGGCAAGGGAGAACCAGCACGGCATCATTCACTTCCGCGGGTAGGGCAGCGAATTGAACTCTACGGCTATAGCCGCTCATCCAGCGATCGCCGGAATCCACATTGCCTTGCAGAACCGTGCCGTCAGGCAGCCGCAGCTCAGGCGTTCGCGCGCAGGTTTCACCAGAGGAAGCCTCGGGGAGATGCTCCACCTGGTATAGCAAGGTGGTCGTCTCATAATCGACCAACCCCTGCGCGACCGTGACAGTTGTCTCTCCGCGTATCTTGCTGGCAGGTTTTTCCAGGATTCTGAGCGATGAACCATTGTCCACCATGCCAACCCCCGGGTTGTATCCAAACAAGCGCTGCATTGCCTGTACGATCTGCGGTCCAGTGAAGATTAATGCGATCGTGGCACATATGATCACTATTGAAATTACCACCGTTCTTGTTTTCATTCTTTTCATATTTTCCCTTCTTACTGTTGAGAGTATTCTCGAAGAAAGGTCAACATCACGGTGGATTTTTTGACTGGCGATATCTGCCAGGATTTGGTCAGGAGTTCTTGTTTTCATTCGATTTCGTCCTCCACACCGATCAATCCGCGCAAACGCCGTCGGGCTGAATTAAGAAGCCACTTTATGGTGCCAGGCGCGACGCGGTTTTCGGCTGCCATTTCCTTTTCGCTCATTTCCAGGTAGTAACGCTGAATGATCACTGCCCGCTCACGGGGAGACAGCCTGCCCAGGGAACTGAAGATCTCCTCCCTCAGTTGGTTATATTCCACCAAATTTTCTGTGGAAACAGCCTTCTGAAGCAGATGATCGATCTGCTCAGGCTCACCTTCATCCAGTATGACGTTCCGTGAAGCCCGTTCAGCGGCATCGATCGCCGTGTGGGTCACACAGGAAAGGAAGTAAGGTTCAAAAGGACGGGATATGTCGAAAGATCGAATCCGACGATAGATCCGGAGGTAGGTTTCTTGAACAACGTCTTCAGCCATTGCTTCATCTCGCGTAATGAGAAAAGCAACGCGAATCGCTTTCACCTGGTAACGCTCGATCAGTAATTCCAGACCGTTGATGTCACCTTTTTTGAGAAGTTGTATTGCACGTAAGTCATCCATGGATTGATTCACTTTTGAGATCTCTTAACATGTATACTGTTTTCAAGCAAAAAAGGTTGGGTGAAAGCGATAATCAATTTGAAAAAAGGGGATAAACACCCGTTGGATTGATCCAGGGAATATCCTTCGAAGCAAATAATTGGCACTTTTAAGTGAGTGTGAGGCGGTTTTCTAAAAGCCTATGGCATTAGTGTTTGGATATTGACTACCTCGCCAATATAGATGGCGTGATAATCGTTGTTCGAATAATTTTTCTCAATGGAGGGGTCGATAAAGCCCCGCGGATTAAACGCGTCGCGGTAGATCTTGCGGCACTCGATCACCAGGCTGGCTTCAGCAAAAGCAGGGGAGGCTACCTTTTCAGCGGCACAGGGGGTGAGGTGAGCCTGTTTGATCTTGTCGCCATCGCGGCCAGATTTGGAGCCGAGCAGCGAGAGTGCCTTGCGGTATTGTTGCGGAAACGCGCAGACTGTGAAATCTGGGCTCGATTCCATGAACTCGAAGGTGTAACGGGTGGGACGTACCACCACCTGTACCACTGGCTTGTTCCACATGGTTCCCATCATGCCCCACGAGATGGTCATGCAGTTAAATTTTTGACGACTGAAATCACCGGCGGTGAGCAGAAACCAACCTTTATCAAAAATCTCGAAATTTCTGGAGGTAAATTGGTCGATGGAAATGGACGTGAGCGTCATAGTGGCTCTCCTTTGCTTTGAGGTTATTGTCATTTTATCACTTCCAGAAATTTGGGTATTGGAGATACTTCTCCTTTTGGCTGATAACTTCCCGAATTCATCCATGCCATTTGCAAGTAAAATAGTGAACAGCCCTCGATGACCGGTTCTTTATCGGTTTCAAATTATTTGGGACAGGATGTATTGCTAATGGTTATGATTCAAAACAGCTTCCGCTTGATCGCTTTTGACTACGATGGCACACTAGTGAGTGGATTGGAGCGGATTTCGAGGCGGACAAGACAGGCATTGATGCTGGCGCATCAAAAAGGTGCTATTCTCACCCTGGTGACCGGACGTCCCCTGGCGATGATTCCCCCGGAGCTGTTTTCCTTGCCATTCTCGTATGCCATCACAGCCAACGGCGCGCGTACCGATGATCTTATCGCGAAGAAGAACCAGGCGCTTTATCCCATCGACCGTAAGCAGGTTCTTGATCTGTTGGAGGAATTTGCCGGGAAGGGCATCTCGTTAACCGTATTCATCGACGGCAAAGCGTACTCCGATAAACGCATCCTGGGCATGAGGCAGGGACGGAAGTCAGGCACACTCTGGCAAAAGCTCAACTGGCTGCGCCAGTTCATCGCGGATTACAGTATTGTCAAGGACGTGCGGGAAACTGTCTTAGAAAAACAGAAACCCGTCGAAAAGATTATTTTAAATTTCGATGATAGTGATAAGTGCGGCAAGGTATTATCTCATTTACAGTCACGGGGTGAAGTTGAAGCCGTGACCACCATGGGATTTGACATCGAGATCACCAAAAAGGGGACTTGCAAAGGGAGAGCCCTGTCCGCGGTCAGGGAATCATTGGAGATCCCTGCGGAACAGGTGTTGGCTTTTGGCGACAGCGGCAATGATCTTTCCATGCTCGACGTGGTGGGTTGCTTTATCGCGCCGGCCAATGCCACTGAAGATGTGCTAGAGAAGGCGCATCGCGTGACGCGCAGTTCCAAAGAGAATGGCGTAGCGATTGCACTTGAAGAGATTTTCGCGGCTTAATTTCACGCTGCCTTGTAATTCGGTTGGAAAAAGGGGGAAATCAGGATTCGTGACTTGCTTTTTGACAACCGGATTTACTTTCCTTGGCAATATACATCGCCCGGTCGGCTTTTTTGATCAGTGTTTCGGGAGTTTCGCCATCATCCGGATAAACGCTTACCCCGATTGAGGCGGTCACCGAGTGCTCAACCGGATCGGTACCTAATTTGATACGATTGGCAATTTTGTGGGCGACATTCATGGCGTCGCCACCATGGTGAAGGTCTTTCAATAATACCGTGAATTCATCTCCACCTATTCGCGATACAGAATCCATACCGCGGACATTATCCGTAATGATCCTGGCCACTGTGCGCAAGATTCGATCTCCCTCATCGTGGCCAAAGGTATCGTTCATTTTCTTGAATCCATTCAAATCAACGAAGAGCAACGCGAATTTCAAGCCACTTTCTTGAGAATCTTTTATGAATTGCAAAATGTGCTCTTCAAGAAGCACGCGATTTTCTAAACCGGTTAGAGAATCGTGCGTAGCCAGCCATTGCGATTTGATCTCGGAGAGTTTCAGTTCATTGATCTCACGGGTGATCCCCAGCAGACCGATGATCTCGCCTGCTTCGTTGCGTAAGGGAAATTTGGTAGTTGAAGTCCAGTTCGTAATTCCGTCTTTGGTGACATAACTTTCGATCTGACCAGTGACAGGTTGACCACTCTCCATTACCTGACGGTCGATTTCCAGGGTTTTGCTTCCGAATTCTTCTCCAAACAGATCGATATCAGTCTTGCCGTAGATTTCTTCTGGTTCAAGGAAACCAAGATCCATCGCCATTTTTTTGCTCACGAGCATCAAACGGCAATCCCTATCTTTAATGTAAATACTGTCTGAAGTATTATCCATCAGAGTCCGCAAGATCCATGATTCCCTTAGTTCAAAATCTTGTTTCACTCAATTTCCTTAAAATGAATTCGTCTCTCTATCGAACAACGCAACTATACTGCTTTTAGATTGTAATATTGTTGTTATTCGTTTTGGATAACCAAAGTCTAGCACCAATTTGTTAAAAATGGTAATTCTGTTGTGAAAATCTGATTAATTTTTATCCTCCATTGATTACTCAAAAATTTTTCGGGCTGATCACGAAGTAGTAATACACTTAGGTAAATATCTTTAATTTGAGCCATTTATTTTGAAATCAACTCATCTTAAACAAAGAATGATCAAAGGTTCTGATCATTCTTCTTCGTTATTTCCAAGAAAATTTTATTCCAGGAATTGTCAATCCTTTTCCACGTGACTAATAATCATGTAATTGAAAAATTGCACCCTGAGCCAGGTGATGGTTTAAATGAAACGCAGGATCTCCAATTGCTTTTCCCCATCAACTGTTTTTACCTCAAATGAGGCGGCACATTGGACGCAAATCAATTGGGTAACCCCTTCAGCTAGGTGGAATACCTGATCGCAGTATGGGCACGTGAGTTCCGCAGCTTCAGAGCTTGGAAATGGTTGAACGGGAGCGCTGGTTTCGATCCGCGCCATCAACCCGCCGCAATACATACAGTAATATGATTCAGCGGGGTTTTTCTTGCCACAATGAATGCAAAAGATTTCCTGACTCATCGGTACACCCCCTGGTAGGGAAAGCTATTTCGCGGATCGCGTATTTGATCCAATTCTCTCTGAACGCTCAAGAGCTCAGCTTCGATCCTGCGATCTCCACGTTTACCGGTCGCGATCAACAAAATGAAACCAATAAGGAATGAAATTATTGACGCGATGAAGAGTATTGCGCCACCAGCGGCGCCAAGAGAGTTGTAATTCGCAAGGTCTATCTCAACCAAAATGAAAACGAGCAGCCCCATTATGAGTAACACAGTCCCGGTAGTACGGCGGTTTTGCCGCTTTTTTAATTCACTTGATTTTTTATAGAATTTTTTTTGCAGGATGTCGATTTGCCACTGTAACGGTATAGCAGCATTGGGTTGATAAGGGTTTCCCTGTGGAGCTTGTTGTGGCAGTGGTGGCATGTTTTCCACCGGCGCCACTTCCATCGCTAAAAAATCCTGGATTGAACTGCTGGCGGTAACTCCCGGGGCAGGCGAGACGGTGAGGTATCCATCACCGGCGATGATGGCGTGGGTCAAGCCGCAGACAGCGCAGGAGACATACCCTTGTGTTTCAATCACGGGCAGGCGTTCTCCGCATTTGACACAGCGTAAGGTGTAAATCTCGCCGCCTTCCATCTGGATTGGGTGTGGCAGGATCAGTTCCTGATTGCAGGATACACACGTCTCAGCGCTAACCGGGTTCTGTGTCCCGCAATAAATACAGTAAGTGGTCATTTCATCAGTCATGAGATTCACTCAGCTTCGTGGAAATATTATGGCACGCATTCATTCGGAATGAATGCGGTACCCTCGCCGGAATCACACAGCCGTACTCCATTCGATATCTGGCAGCCTGAGTTCGAGCGCATCTTCACGTAACAAAACTGATACCCGGCACGGCTGCTGGGTTCACAATCGCCGATATATGAAAAAGCTTCGTGGACTTTGGTGCAGGAATCTTTCGATGAACTTCCACTGGATAATATTTCTCCCGCAGATGATCCACCAACGCTTGATATGATCGAATTGAGCTTATCCTGAAACCCTTCCGGGTTGGCAATGGCACCGATCACGGTAGCAACCACCGCAACACCGACAACAATACCCACGACTCCACCCACACCGATTCCACTTTTTACCGGGCTGGCAGGAGTAACCGGAGCTGGCCCTTTTTCTCCAAGGATGGGACCGGGTGGTTGCTCAAGCATGCGGAAATCGGCAGGAACTCTTATGGTCGGTGGCGTTGGTGCGGGCATATATCGTGTCCGTGGGAGAGGGCGTCGACGTGGGTCAAACGGACCACGAGGCCATCGACGATATACCACGGGAGATCGGCTGGTACCATAATGAACCGGTCGTTTTTTAATGGGATCTACCTTAAACATCGCCTGGCATAATTGACAATACACACCGGTCATTCCAATTGGAATCATATTTGGATGTCCATTGGGACAGTAAACAAGCCTGATGCCATAACCCATTTTTCCCTCCAGCGAAACAATGAACTACCAAATTATACAATCATTCATTCGCGCTTAATAATTAATCCCCATTTTGGGCTTGAGATTATTGCCAATCAATATTTTTAATTGGCTAAGGATAAAGATTAATGATGAAGATGGCTTTCATTTTTTTCATTATCATCATGGAGGCGCATCTCAGGCGTCCAAATTGATACGCAGTTCCTGCCGCTTCTTTTTGAATAGTAAAGCGCTTGGTCAGAGCGATCGAGTAACTCTTCGATATTTCTGATGCTTTGATCCACCTCGACCACACCAAAGCTGAGGGTGATATTTATCTTGATCGAATTGATCTCCATGGTCGTGCGTGCTACTAGTTGGCGCAATCGTTCCGCCATTAATTGTGCCTCAGTGGCTGTGGTCTCGGGTAAGAGGATCACGAATTCTTCGCCACCGTAACGGGCAATGATGTCCACATCACGCAAAGCGCCTTTGCAGATATCGGCAATGCGCTGCAGCACCACATCTCCCACGCTGTGACCGAAGGTGTCATTGACCTTTTTGAACAGGTCGATGTCGAACATGATGATCGAGAACGGGCGCTCGTAGCGGCGGGATCGATCAAATTCCTGGTCTGCCAGCTCAAAGAATTGACGCCGGTTGTAGATATGTGTCAGTGAGTCGGTAATGGCTAATTCCTGTACCTCGCTGAAGAGCCGCGCGTTTTCCAGAGCGATGACTGCATGCGCGGCTAACAATTCCAGGGTTTCCTTATCCTCCTCGGTAAAGGCGTCAGGTCGGTAACTCTGGGCTGAGATGATGCCTTTGATCTTCTTCCCCAGCTTGAGAGGAACGATGATCAAAGAGCGAACCATTGTTGGGTCTTTTTCGTCTCCAACCAGCACCGCTTTTGTTTTTGTCAGCATGTTCAGGCTGAAGTTGTTGAACATGATCGTTTTCTTTTCTTTTAGGATTCGCGCCGAGAAACCCTGACCGAGTGGCCGGTCGGTATTTTTTTGGGGAATACCATGATCAACAAAATAGACATCATGGATCAACTTGGCATCTTCATCGTAGAGAGAAAGAATGAACGCATCGGGGTTCATCAACTCGATGGTCGCTTTATGGATGGCGCGGTATACCTCTTCTGGTTTAAGGTTGGCGCTGATGCGTTGGCTGAGTTTATAAAGCCCGGCCAACCTTTTGGCTGATTTCACAGCTTCTTCATACAAGCGAACGTTTTCGAGCGAAATGGCAACCTGGTCCGCGAAAGCCTGAGCCAACTTGGCATGGCTTTCGTTATAGCTGTTGGGTTTGAGTGAATCGATCGCCAATAGACCAATGACCTGGTTTTGGAAGATAAGAGGGACACCAATCCATGATTTTATAGGCAGATTGGCGATATTATTAAATGAAGGGAACTCGGTATCCATATCATGAACGATGATCGATTTCTTGCCACGGAATACGATCGAGCCGGGTTGATCATTCGCGAGGGGGATACGCATACCCAGAATCGGCGAGTTTCGGTTAAAGCCGCGCCCATCGACGATTTCCAGGTCATCACCTCGGGGTAATAATATCGACGCGCTATCACACGGGATTACCAGAGATAGCTGTTCCAGGATCAACCGCAACGCCTGTTTCTGTTCCAACGAAGAAGCCACGATTGCGCTGGCCTGCCGCATGGTTTCAGCCTCTTCCGCTCGTTTTTTCGCGTCAGCGTACAGACGGGCATTGGCGATCGCCACCGTGGCTTGCTGCGCGAATAGCGTGATCAGGCGAGAGTCATCCTCGTTGAACACCCGTTGTGGATTGGAGTCACTGATGGCGATCTGTCCAACCAATTCATCACCGACGACAAGGGGTACCTCGAGTAAAGCATGAGGGAAGTATTTGACCATTTCGGAAGTCCGCTTTTCCCATGTGGGATAATCTGCGATAATGTAAGGCTTTCTGGTCTCTTCCATACTGCGAACGATTTCTTGCGGCAGTGGAAAAATCATTCCGATCATTTCCGAATTTGTATTGATACCAACGATGATCTTGATCTCGTTAGTTGATTTGTCAAATTCACCCAGGATACCACCCGACGCGCCAATAAGGTTAACAGCGCGTTCGGTGATGTCTTCAAGTAATTTTTTCAAGTCTAATTCGGAGGTAATATCCGTCAATGTAGCCTGAAGACTCTCCAACTCGCGGATACGTTTCAGCCCAGCTTCATAGAGCCTGGCGTTTTGGATTGATAGAGCCGCACCAGCGCTCAGGGTACACAGGCGGTCGGCGTAAGTCTGATTGTAAAAGCCGACTTCTTTCTTATCCAGCGAAAAAATCGCCACTACTTTATCATCGATGATGATTGGCGCGCCCAACCAACTGCTAAAATAAGAGGATACAGCGGTCGGCTTCCAGTTTGGATCTGTCTGTGTATTCGAATTTATAAACGAGCGCTTTGTTTCCAAGATGGCGCGCAAGTTGGCTGTATCTTTGATATCAAATGTGAGGTTGATCAACGATTCGCTGAGTTTCTTCCCAAGGAATTCATACCCCTGACTACGTTTTACCCTGGCTGTATCTCCTTCAACAAACATGATATTGATACCATCATATGGAACGAGTCTGCCGACTTGTTCAAGCAGCACATCCAAAACCTCATCAAGGTTCAGGGTCGAGGTTAATATTGTGCTGATCTCTTGCATGGTTTCGGCAATTCGTCTCTGATCATATTCAGATTTAAATAATCGAATCCTTTCTATGGAAACACTGAGAGAATCGCAGATCGATTCGATGAGATGGATTGACTCGTCATCGAGTTGTCTACCGTTGGACAACGTGAAGTTCATTATTCCCAGCGCGGTAACTCCTGATTGAAGCGGAAAAGCACAATGATTTATTGGTTGAAGATTGCCAATTGTAATATCCCGCCCACAATCGCAATCAATTAAATTGGTGGGATTGGTCATTTTTCCGCTGAGCAGATCCCGCAGACATTGGCACTCATTGCTCTGAACTTCAGTGAAGATTAACGGTCCTTCTTTATCATTGACCCGGTATTGAACAGTCCGATGGCTAAGCCCTTCATTTTCCAGCAGAAGAGTCCAGATCTTTTCAGCTTGTGAGATCTCAAGGATGCTGCGCATAGTGGGAATCAGCGCTTGCCTCAAGGAGGTCGCTTCATTAAGTTGTTCATTGACCATACGCAGCAATGAAAGCTCTGACGCATTCCGTTGCGCGTTTGTGAACGCCAGTTTCATCTGGGCTTCAGCCTGTTTCAGGCGCTCTGATTCCAATTTTCGGCGAGTGATATCCTGAAAAGTCAATAACCAACCGGCCAGCATTTGATCTTCATCAATCAGATCGGAGATGTGTATTTCATACGAGTTTGGAGAATCTCCTTCGCCGTTGCTGATCTCCATGCCATCGGGAGGAACGAAATCAGCGCCGAATTTCAATGATTGAAGTTGGGGGAAGAACGAAATGATCGGCCGTCCCACCCATGTGGTTGAAAGTGCTTTAAAGTACTTTTTCGCCGCAAAATTGTATTCAATTATTCTTCCATCTGCGTCGAGAACGATGACGGCATCGTCCAACTGGTCTAGCAAGGTCTTACGTGCGATTGGCATCAAATCGGTGATCTGTACCCGTAATAAACCAAGTCCAATTAGAATCATCGATATCGTTGAAGCGATGAGGAAAAAATAATCTTTGCCCTCGGAGATCAACTTTGGTAACATGATGATGCTGGTCAACCATGGGATGATCATACCGAATGTGATAAAAAGCAGTTTTCCTCTAGCCCAGAGAGGGGTGCGGAAATAAGCAATCAAAATTAGGATCAGGTCGATCAGGAGGAATACCAGTATATAGACCGCGAAAAACCAAAACCACCAACCATAGTTATTAATATGGACTCCAGGAAAACCTGCTTCGACGTCGATATTGAATGACTTGGTCCTGAACCAATGATGCAAGGGATTAGTCCAAATCACAATCTGGTTAATCGCAGGCTGGATGGCAAATAGCAGCCAGGTGGATTTCTTAAAATTCCTTTTCCAATGAGAGTATAACTTAACAAAACAAAAGTAAATGATTGGGAAGAGAGAGATGGCCAAATATTGGAAATTTTCAGCAGCTTCTCTCACAGCCAATGAGCTGAAGATAATTTCCACCACATAAGCAGTGGACCATAACAGAGTGGCTAACGCCATCCAGATCAGATAATTCGCGCCCTGGGTATAACGTCGTTTCCAGGCGAATATGACGATAGCGATGGAGGCAAAAATCGAGATGGCACCAATACTGAGGCTTGTGTAGGAGGGCCAATTATAAAATGGCATTCATTTCCTTCAGAACCGTTTTTATCTATATATGGAATTTCTTTGCCTAATAATATTATAGCGATTGGAAAAGAAAATTTCCGTAAAGATTTTAAGTAAAAAATAGGGTAACAAACCTTGAGAATGCTGTAAAATTAAAAAACTAAATTAGGATCAGGGAAAAAATATGGCTTTGACGGAGTTTTCATTCACACCAAGCGAATACATCCTTTTGAACGGTGACAAGTTTGCCCCGGAATCAAGGGGAGAGAATAAATTACCACTTCTCTGCAGCGATGGGATTGTGGATGGAGTTTATCTTACGACTCTGATGTGCGCGGCAGCGATCCTGGCGAACGAGATCGAGGGGGCGTTGGAAATTAATCTAGCTAAAAAGAAATCCGCATTTGGGCTCAAAGAGAGTATGGAATTGGAAATTCGCCCTTGCGGACAAACTCCCAATTGGAATGGCTACACCCTTGAATCCGGTATCATGTACGCGGCTAGTCAGCTCTATTCATCACCGGGAGATCATTCAGTGCGAAGGGCCATCTACATGATCCTTGCCAAAGATCGACCAAAGCCATGGGAAAAAGTGGTGGAACTCGTCGAATGGGGTCTGGCATCCAGCAATTGGCTGATGCCCGTGGAAGGGGAAGCCGCCGCGGCGTTTTCCACTCCGTTCATCTGCCCCGCGAAGGTCCGTGAACTGGCAATTACCCAGCCGTCTACACCGATCGTCAACCTGCTCACCTCATGTAAGAAAAGCCGACCTGAAGTGTGGCGCCAGATGATGACGGAAATCGACCAGGCTTTCGACGACCGGCAGCCGGATTGATTGCCTCGCTCTTTTCACGCTGGTAAACCCCCATACGCAGATCAGGAGGGCTCTCAATGAAGAAACTCCTTATGATTATGGCATTGCTGGTTTTTCTCACGGGTTGCGGTGTGTTAGAAAACCCCACCGATTTGCCTTCGGCTCAGAATTCAGTTCCCACAAATGATGTAAAAACTACCGAACCAGTTAAGGCAGCGGACGATTCGACGCAGCCGGTGATGTATGGGTTATGGCTGAGCGATTCCGGTGATATCATCGTGATCAGTGAATCCAGTGTATATCTTGTGCAAAAAGAAACCATGGGTGGCGGGGATACTTTACGCGAGACCTGGTACGAAATACAGGATATCGATTGGGTCAACGGGGTGCTCACCTTGAAAATGACCTGGGTGAGAGTCAACGGGAAGAACGGCGGGTTCGATATGCCGTTGCATTACATGAAAGTTTGGATCGATGGGTCGATTTTGATGTATTCAATGGGAGATGAAGGTCAGGGCATCCCTGAAGAGGCACTTACCGGTCCTTTCATGAAAAAGTAAAGAACACCTCTGTGAGAGCAAGCCATCACAGAGGTGTTCTTTTATTGCTGCGAAGTGATTTGTTTAATTGTATCAAAAATACCAGGCTTCGGAAAGAAGGGCAAAACCAAGAACTGCGTTCAGAATGGCAAGTAGAACCCCAATGCTGCCCAGCACCAGACCCGCAATAGCCATCCCCTGTTTACTCGATTTGACGCCGATGGCGCCAAAGATCACCGCAAGAATATTGATGGGCAAACCACAGATGGGGAGCAGCCAGGAAGCCGAGCCAACTATGCCCAGAACAAGAGCCGCGATAGCCAATCCTGAATGATCGTTTGGATTTTGTACCGGTTGTTGTGGTGGATAATACATAAGGACTCCTTTGAGCAAATAGTAGTATAGCAGAAAATCAAATCTAGCAGAAAAAAATCGAATTACTTATGGTATTTCCCAATAATAAAACCCCTATGATTTTACATCTTAGGGGTTTTATCGGGGAGAGAGGAAAACTGGAAAAATCTCATTCTTCGCGACAACAGCGGTGATCATTCTTTTGGAATTTCCATTTTCTCACCAAAATGTGCAGAATTGGTAGAGAAATGATCGCATGATCTGTATGTTTTTACCTGGAGGCGACGAAAAACCCTGTCACTCAAGCGCGGGCAACAGGGCTTTTCAAAAGGAGAGAAGTACGACAGGTCTACTCGCCAGTGTCGCCACCAAGATATGCGTTGATCACGACCGGGTTGTGCAGCAGGTCGTCCGCAGGCCCTTCCAGAACCACGCGACCGGTATCGAGCACGTAACCGCGGTCGGCAATGGAAAGCGCCATCAACGCATTTTGTTCCACCAGAAGGATGGATGTTCCACTCTGGTTGATCTCACGAATGGTATCGAAGATCTGTTCCACCAGGATGGGGGATAGCCCCATCGAAGGTTCGTCAAGTAGAAGTACTTTGGGTTTCGCCATGAGGCCGCGGCCAATCGCCAGCATCTGTTGTTCGCCACCGGAGAGGGTGCCACCCTTCTGGTTGCGCCTTTCCTTCAGGCGAGGGAAGCGTTCAAAGACTTCCTCGATCAGGCGTTCCTTGTCTTTCTTGTCGGGGTTGAGGAAGGCGCCGAGGTCCAGGTTCTCCCAGACGGTGAGCGTGCCGAAAATCTTACGCCCTTCGGGCACCTGGATGAGACCGCGTTTGACGATCTCGGGCGGTTGTACTTCGGTAATGTCGCTGCCCTGAAAGCTGATCGCTCCCGTAGATGGGCGGATCAGACCGGAGATGGTGTTCAGGGTCGTTGATTTGCCGGCGCCATTGGCACCGATAAGGGTGACAATTTCGCCTTCGTTCAACTCAAAACTTACTCCGTGCAGCGCCTGGATGGAGCCGTAATGGACGTCGATGTTGTTTACCGATAAGAGACTCATCAGTGTTTTCTCCTGTACTTGCGTGCCAGGGCCGCGCCACCCGGACCGAGATAAGCTTCAATGACGCGCGGGTTGGCCTGGATCTCCGCGGGGGTGCCATCAGCGATCTTCTGACCGAAATCGAGTACCACGATGTGATCTGAGATACCCATCACCACATGCATATCATGTTCAATAAGGACGATGGTAATGCCGAATTCATCGCGCAGTTTGCGGATCAACGAGGTCATTTCCAACGTTTCCTGCGGGTTCATGCCTGCGGTCGGTTCGTCCAGCAGTAGCAACTTGGGATTGCTGCCGAGCGCACGGGCGATCTCAAGTCTGCGTTGCGCGCCGTAGGGCATGCTGCGGGCGGGAGTGTTTCCCATACCCTTGAGGCCAACGAAATTCAGCCAGCGTACGCCTTCCTGAAGCGAAGTCTTTTCTTCATCGCGATAGCGTTTGGTGCGCAGAACGGCGTCCAACCACGATTCGCGCAAGCGGTGGTGCTGGCCGACGAGGACGTTCTCGATGGTGGTCATGTTGGCAAAGAGCCGGATATTTTGATAGGTACGCGAAATGCCCATTGCGGCAATCTTGTCGGTGGTTTTTCCGCGCAGTGACTTGCCTTCGAACAATACATTGCCATGCTCGGGGGTATAGAAACCTGAGATGCAATTGAACAGTGTGGTTTTTCCGGCACCATTTGGCCCGATGATTGAGAAGATCTCACCTTTGGGAATGTCAAGATCAACCTTGTTCACAGCGGTCAGACCGCCGAATATCTTGGATACCTGCTGCACCTGGATGATACTCTCGGTCATTTCACACCTCCGCGTTTCTTCTCCTCGGAAGTCTCCGCCGAGATGGGCGGCGTACTCTCCTGGGGTTCTTCAGGCAGAGTCAAAGTTGGACGCTGTGAAGGGATAAGACCAGCCGGACGCAGGATCATCATTGCCACAAGCAGGGCGCCGAACGCGAGCATGCGGAAGTTTTCCACTTCACGCAGAATCTCTGGTAACCCCTTGAGGGTGAACGCTCCCAGTAGGGTGCCGGGTACGTTGCCCATACCGCCGACGATGATGAGGCAGAGCACATTCACTGAAGCCATCAGGGCATGTTCATCTGGCCCGGTGAATTGGTTGCGAGCGGCGTAAATGCCACCAGCCAACCCGGCGAAGGCAGCGCCAATCATCAGGGCGAGTAATTTGTATTTTCCGGTGTCCACGCCGCTGGCGCGGGCAACGGTCTCGTCCTCGCGGACGGCCATCCAGGCGCGTCCTGAACGAGAATGCTGCAAACGCTGGTAGATATATATCGCCAGCAGCATGGCTAGAATGATCAGGTACATATAATCGATATCATTGAATGCTCTGCCAAACAGGGTAGGGCCGTGAATATCCTGAATGCCGCGTGGACCGCCGGTGAAGGTGGTAAGCACGTCGCTTTTGAGCATGATGCGGATAATCTCGCCAAAGCCGAGCGTGACGATGGCCAGGTAGTCGCCGCGTAAACGCATGATTGGTAAACCGATCAACAAGCCCGAAATGGCAGCCAGGATGATGCCGAGGAGCAACGCCGGCCAGAATCCCCACATCAGGTGATGCGGCTCGGGGGCGTTGAGCAGCGCCATGGTGTAAGCGCCGATGGCAAAGAAGGCGATGTAACCCAGCACGAGCTGCCCGGAGAGTCCGACAATAATGTTCAGACCGAGACCGAGGATGACGTACAGTCCGACCGTGCCCATCACGTAGTTCCAGTAGGAACCCCATTTGAGGGGCAACAATGCCACGAGCGCGAAGAGCAGCACGAAGAAGATGTATTTCTTGATGTTGTTCGCCCGTGGTGAGCCGCTCTTTATCCAGGCTGTCGCAGCTTTCCAACCATTCGATATCGCCTGGCGGATATGATTGGCAATCGGCAGATTCCAGAGCACCGAAAGCAGCCCGCCAACAACCGCGCCTACGAAGAAGGTGGCGAAATTGGCCAGTATTCCGAAGGCATTGGTGAGTTTATAGAGGCAGGCTTTCATGAAGGGGAGCGAAAGGACGGTGAGATAATCACGGACGCTACTCTTGTTCTTGACAAGCAGGAGCAAAACAAGGGCAAGTGCCGCTGCCACCAATCCCATTGCCAGACCGGTGAGGGTGCTTGCCAGCAGGCGTTTACCGGTGCTGTCCTGGTGGCGGGCTGAGAGCAGCCCTGCCCAAAGCGCCAACAAAGCGCCGTAAGCCACTAACGCGCCGGTAGCCGGAGTGGCACCGGTGGTGGTGACGCCGACCAGCTTGGCCAACAGGATGCCGACGAGTGTGTTGAACCCTACCAGCACACAAAAAACATGTACAATCCCAAATACCACTCCCAGGTTAAGGCTTTGACGAAGCGCTGACTTTTTCATACTTTTTCCTCCGCCAGGGATTCACCGAGCAAGCCCGAGGGTTTAAAGATTAGAACGACAATCAGGATCAGGAACGCAATCACGTCTTTCAACTGGTAATCGATTCCCAACGCGGCCGGGCCAATGGATTCGACCACACCCAGGAACAAACCACCGAGCATGGCGCCGGGCAGGTTGCCAATACCTCCCAGTACAGCGGCTGTGAAAGCCTTGATGCCTGGGATGAAGCCGGTGTAGTAATAGATCATGCCGTTGTGGATGCCCCACATCACGCCAGCCGCTCCGGCAAGGGCGCCACTCATGATGAACGCCTGGCTGATGGTGCGGTTCACATCCACGCCCATGAGGGCGGCAGTCTTTTTATCGAGCGCGACGGCGCGCATGGCGCGTCCGAGTTTCGTTTTTCGAACGATTGTATACAGAACGATCATCAGCACAATCGAGAGCGCAAAAGAAAAAACGCCGGTATAGGTGATCACGACGTTGCTGTTATTAATAACGATAGTCCAACCATTTCCCCGGGTAAGGATATCAGGGTTGGTGTAATTGCGAAGTTGTGAACTGAAAAGGAGCATCACCGCGTTTTGCAGGAAGATCGAAGCGCCAATGGCGCTGATAAGGGGAACCAGGCGTGGAGCACTGCGCAATGGGCGGTAAGCGATTTTTTCCAGGAAGTAACCAAGCAGGGCTGAAATGAACATCCCTGCGATAAATGCAAAAATGATAGATAAGACCGGATACGCGTTGAGAAAATTCGTACTGGCGCTGCTGACCTGGATTACTTTTAATATTTCGAATACAAAGTAACCACCAAAAGCGCCGATCATCATCACTTCGCCGTGAGCAAAGTTGATCATGAATAAAATGCCATAGACCAGTGTATAGCCGATGGCAACCAGAGCATAAACCCCCCCGAGGATCAGACCGGTGATCAACAGGCGAGTCCAGGTATCGGGGCCATAAGTATGCTCGATGAACAATACCTGAACCAATCGATAAACAATGAATAATGAAACTGCGATTCCCAAAACAGGCCGGACGAACTTAAGCACTTGCTCACTTTTCTGTCTCAGGTCTGAGCGACTGACAATTTTCATGGCGATGGTAGCTGCCTTTCATACAAAAGGATAGGGTCGGGGAGTGGTGCTACTCCCCGACCGTGGTGAAGAAGCCAATGTTACTCTGCGGGAACAAAAGCTCCATCTTTTACAACGACGAACGAGGGTCTTGCGGTGTTGCATTCACCGACTTCGTTGCAGGTGAAGGTGCCGGAGAGGCCGACATAATCCGTGATACCGCGGACTGCGGCAACGAGGGCGCCACGCGGGATGTACAGGTTACCATCCGCGCCAACGAAGGCAACTTCCTTGATCTTGGCAACCAGCGCAGCAGCGGAGTCATATCCGGCCCAGGTGAAGGGGGAGAGAGTACCAGGCGCAGCGCCGAATTCTTCTTCGTATTTGGCGTTGAAGGCAGATTTGGCATCACTGTCAGGGCTGGCGGGGGCGACGGTTGCAAATGCACCTTCGCCGTTGGCGCCGGTATTTTCGAGGAATTTATCACCGTAGGTACCATCGCAACCGAAGAATTTCACGCCTTCCAAACCGGTCTGTTTCAATTCGTTCACCAGCACGGAAGCTTCAGCGATGTAGCCACCGAAATAGATGGCTTCAGGCGCGGTGGCAGCCACTGTGGAGAGCACCGCGGTGTAATCGGTCTCACCAGGGGTTACGGCTTCTTCAGCCACAACAGTGCCGCCTAAGTTCTCGAACTCCGCAGAAACGATCTCAGCCAAACCCTTGCCATAGTCGCTGCCGTCGTGCATCACCGCGAGTTTGGTGACGCCGAGATTATTGAAGAGGAATTCAGCGGCGTATTTGCCCTGCAGACCGTCAGTGAAGGCGATCCGGTTGAAAACCTGGGATCCGAGCGTGGTCAGAGAGGGCGTGGTAGCGGAGGGGGAGAGCATGGGGATGCCGACTTTCTCATAGATGGGAATGGCAGCAGCAGAAGCGCCGGAGAAGATGTGTCCGGCTACGGCAACGATGGCGGGATCGTTGGCGAATTTATTCGCGACAGCGGCTCCGCCTTCAGCACCACCGCCATCATCCTGGGCGTCGAGTGCGAATTTCCAACCGAACACATCGCCGGCGTCTTCAATGGCGATGGTGGCACCCTGCGAAATATCGATGCCAAAACTGGAATAACCACCGGTCATGGGGGCGCCCATGCCGATCTTGACGACTTCACCGGGTTTAAAAACAGCGCAGCCGAATTTATCGGCTGCACAGACAGCCTGCGCGTCAACTGCGGTCGCAGCAGCGGTGGCTTCGGTGGTGGCGGCTGCCTGGGTAGGCGCCGCGGTCGGTGCAGCACAACCCGCGAACAGGAAGGCGACGACCAACATACTAAAGATAACTTTCAGGGCTTTCTTCATTTCAACTTCTCCTTTTGAGTTTGATAAATCCTTGGATAATGCATTTTGTAGCTGGTATTCGATTCAATGGCAGTGGACCTCCTCCGGACTTATAAAAAAAGCCACCTATTTTTGTTAGGTGGCTTTTAAGGTTTTTATAAATGTCCTATCTATTTATTTCTTCCTTTCGCCTGCCTAACATGAAGTAGACCTGCCATCATCAAAATAATGACGAGTCCAAGAAACCACATGTAATAAAGGACGAAAGTATGTGTCATGGGTGAACCCTATAAGGAAAGTTTATACAACTATTCAAAGTCAATTACAAGTAGGTGGTTCAAAATTTAAGAAATCTCATTGAAATTTGGGACACTTCAAAATAAGAAACAAGGTTGGCATTTTCCGCCAACCTTGTTACCGAAGAGTCAGATGGAACCGATCAGGCGACCAGTTTGCGTACTTCTGCCAATTGACCGGCTGAACCGAGGAAGACATTCTTTTCAGCGATGAACTTGGCATAGGCGGTCATGAATTCCTTGCCAATGGGGCGCAGATCGAAGTTCTCGGGGTGATCGCGGAAATATTCACGGTGGACACGGGTCCAGACCAAACGACCGTCGGTGTCGATGTTGATCTTGGTGACGCCGAGCTTGGCTGCCTGAAGGAACTGACCGGCATCCACACCCTTGGCGCCCTTGAGGTTACCACCGGCGGCGTTGATGCGTTCCACTTCGTCCTGGGGGACTGAGCTGGAACCGTGCATCACCAGGGGGAATCCGGGAAGGTTTTTCTGGATCTCGGTGAGGACTTCAAAATGAAGTCCCTGGCTGCCACTGAATTTGAATGCGCCGTGGCTGGTGCCGATGGCACAGGCGAGACTGTCGCAGCCGGTGAGCTCGACGAATTTCTTAGCCTGGGCGGGATCGGTGAGTTTGGCGTTGGCTTCGTCCACCTTGACGTGCTCTTCCACGCCGCCGAGCTGGCCAAGTTCGGCCTCGACTACGATGCCCTTCTTGTGCGCGGCTTCGACTACACGCTTGGTGATCTCAACGTTCTTGTCGAAAGGTTCGGCGGAGGCATCGATCATTACGGAAGAGTAGAAACCGCTGTTGATGCAATCGTAGCAGGTATCCTCATCGCCGTGATCAAGATGGACGGCGAAAATGGCTTCGGGGAACACCTGATCCGCGCTGCGGATGAGGCCTTCGAGCATCAGTTTGTGTGTATAGGAACGTGCACCCTTACTGATCTGGATGATGAATGGTGCCTGGCTATCAATATTGCCGCGGAACAGGCCCATGGTCTGTTCAAGGTTGTTGATATTATAGGCGCCGATTGCATATTTGCCGTAAGCTGCTTCAAATAACTTTTTGGTGGTTACGATCATGGCTGTCTCCTTCAGAATAACTCCCTCGAGGGGAGGGGTGGTCTGGACATATTATAGCATTTTCGTTCAAGCGTCTCCTGAACAAAAATGATGATGTTTGATTTTCGGGGGGGAATGACCAAGCTCTCTGATGAGTACCACTACATGTCAGGTTGTGCTTGCCCCATGTATAAGGTGCTTCCATTGCCCTCCAGGCTGCTTCCCAGTAAAATAGAAACATGGACAATTATCCTCCAATTGCGCAAAATAAGTTGGAACCGTTGACCGCTGACTTGATACGAACGTTGTGGTCGCGGACCTACAACTCAATAGGTAAGCCCGATTGGTCGCATATTTACCCGTATTATCACGATGACATCGTGTTTGAAGACAGCATTCAGCGGATTGAGGGGATCGTCGAATTTAAGAGGATGTGTGAACGCTTGACGTCGCGCTGTGAGCAACTGAACATGGATATCCTTTCCATTGCCAGAGAGGGGAACGATGTCTTCTTCCAATGGAAGATGCAGATGATCTTCAAACACTTTCCAAGCACTCCCATTTATGGCTGCACCAAACTGACGATTGGCGCCGATCAGCGGATCGTACACCAAAGAGATTATTTCGACCTGTGGGGAGACATCTTTAATGCCGTCCCCTGGTTTCACCGCATGTATCGCAAGTTCATGCACAACAAGTTTGGATAGAAATGAAACTGCCCGAAGAACTTCAATTCATCGTAAACGCTCGCAAACCTCAACATATGACCACTTCCCGCTTGGATGGCAAGGTGGTGGTGATCACCGGCGCCACCTCGGGGGTGGGTTACCAGGCTGCCCGGCGCCTGGCGCAGGGTGGGGCGTACCTCGTCTTGGTGTGCCGCAATGAGCACAAGGTGAGGGATTTACAGCTTGAATTACAGAATCAGTACCAGGGAAAGGTTGAATACGTCCTCGCTGATTTTTCACGGCTGGCAGAGGTGCGCGCTGCTGCCGCAAAGGTCCTGGAAAAGGTTCCACGGATCGATGTGCTGATCAATAATGCAGGGGTCCATTACACCCACCGCACCCTCAACGATGACGGGATTGAGATCGTCTTCGTTGTTAACCATCTGGCCTCCTTTCTCTTCACGCGCTTGCTTTTGAACAGGATGAAGGAAAGCGCCCCAGCCAGGATCATCCAGGTCAATTCACAAGGGCATCGTTTCGGCGGTCTGTACCTGGACGACCTCAATTGGGACCATCGCCGATACAAAGGTTTGCAGTCATACGGAGCGTCGAAGGTGGCCCAGCTTCTGACCGTTTGGGAGTTCGCCGACCGTTTGCGGGGCTCGGGCGTCACCGTCAACGCCATGCACCCCGGAGAGGTCCGGACTAACATTGGTATGAACAACGGTCTCCTTTACCGCATCTATCAGCGCTATTTTCTGTGGTGGATCCTGAAGAAGCCCGTGATTTCTGGTGAGGCGATCTATTACCTGGCAGCCGCGCCTGAAATGGCAGCGGTCAGCGGACGGTTCTTTAACCTCACGATCGATGAGAAACCGGCCGCTCATGCTTTGGACCGTGCCCTTGGCAAACGTGTTTGGGATTTGAGTGAAAGAATGACCGGTTTGGAATCTAGAGGGTAAAGCAAGTGTTTAAATTAACGATAAGGTGTTGCGAGGTGAGACAATGAAATATGACGCAATCGTTGTTGGCGGCGGTATCGCCGGATTGACTGCCACCGCCTTTTTGGCCAAGGAAGGTTTGAAAGTCCTCGTTTGTGAAAAAGAAAACAAATGCGGGGGACTGGTCAATTCATTCACTCGCGATGGCTTCGTATACGATGGCGGGATCAGAGCCACGGAGGATTCCGGTGCGTTATTCCCCATGCTCAGATCGCTTGGCCTGGAGGTCGAATTTGTCAAGAACAAGATCACCCTGGGTATCGAAGACAAGGTTGTCCGGGTGAATTCTGAAGCAAGCCTGACCGATTACCAAGCTCTTCTTGATCACCTCTTTCCGCAAAATGTCGCAGACATAGCGAAGATCATGACCGAGATCCGTCGGATCATGCATTACATGGAGGTCCAGTACGGCATTGAAAATCCAGTTTTCTTGGATATAAAGAAGGACCGGGAATACATGGTCAAAAAGATCCTGCCCTGGGTATTCCAGTATGCGGTTACCGCACCGAAAATCTCCAAGTTGAATCTTCCAGTGGTGGGTTTTCTGCGCAAGTTCACAAACAATCAAAGCCTTATCGATATCATCGCTCAGCACTTCTTTCAAAGCACACCCGCCTACTTTGCCCTGAGCTACCTGAAACTGTACAACGACTATTATTACCCCATGGGGGGGACTGGTGAACTGATCGACAAAATGGTTTCTTACATTGGGTCAAAGAATGGCAAGATCAGTACAGATACACAGATCGTCCGAGTCGACGCCGCGAAGCGCGTCCTTACCGATGAGAAGGGGAACGAATACGAGTACGAACGCCTCGTTTGGGCGGCGGACCAGAAGACCTTTTACCGGGTGCTGGACCTGAACGGAGCCGGCGGCACAAAGACCGCGGTCGCCGTGGAAACGCACAAAAAGATGATCGCCGACAAACCGGGCAACGATTCCGTGCTCACCGTTTACCTGGGAGTGCGCATGCCGCCGCAGCATTTCGCCGCAATTGCCAGCGAGCATTTCTTTTACACTCCAAAACGGACCGGGCAGTCTCTCGCCGGCGGAATACCGATCAACTCCAATCGGACGGAGATCGAGCAGTGGCTCAAGAAATTCTTCAGTTTGACGACATACGAGATCGCAATACCCGCACTGCGCGATCCCTCCCTGGCGCCGAAAGGCTGCACAGGCATGATCATCAGCGTGCTTTTCGATTACAAGCTGACTCGTGAGATCGAAAAAATGGGCTGGTATGACGAGTTTAAGATGCTATGCGAGAGCCTCATGGTCGACACCCTGAACGCGTCCATCTTCCCTGGGATCAAGAAGGCTGAACTGCACCGGTTCTCATCCACTCCGCTAACGATCGAGAAGTACTCCGGGAACACTGATGGAGCGATCACCGGTTGGGCACTGTACAACGATCCGATGCCGGCCGAAAGCCGGATCCCCAGGATCATGAATGCTGTGACCACACCCGTTCCCCATGTTTACCAGGCAGGGCAATGGTCGTACAGCCCTTCGGGGCTGCCGATCTCGCTGATCACCGGCAAGATCGCTGCAGATAAGGTCATCCAGGATTTAAAAAGAAGATAGATAAGGGAGGTTGATCGGCAGGGGCTTGTTAAGATCCAATCCGAATTATCACTAAGTCCCCAATACTTACCCTAACCCCACCTCCACTCCCTCGAGGGGCCAGGGGAGAGGTTGATTTTTCTTAACTTAGCTTTGTTGTTTGGATTGCGCCATTGATCTTTATAAGGACAGCATCTATACCATTCATGACCTCAGAATTCCAAAATCGGATGATTTTAATTCCAAGAGCAGTGAGTTCATCAGTACGTTGTTTATCATACTTAATTTGCTCAGGGGTCTTGTGGACCCCTCCATCTACTTCAATGCCAAGTTTCAATTTTGGACAATAGAAATCCAGAATGTATCCAGCAACCGGGTGCTGTCTGCGGAATTTGCAGCCGGAGAGGGTTTTCCGCCGTAATTCCTGCCAGAGTTTCTCTTCGGCGGGGGTTGGGTTGTGACGTTGTTCTTTGATCACTTCAAGCAATGCCTGTGATGAATTACGTCTTGCCATATTAATTTCCCTCCTACTACTTCTTCCCTCACCCCACCCCCTTGTATGATAATTAATAGGACACGGCAGGCCGTCCACCCCTTGGTCTAGGAGACCGTGGGAGAGCAAGGGTCGCCGTGTCCATCACCCAATGAGC
>DAOUFI010000007.1:0-175911 GCA_034430175.1 Anaerolineaceae bacterium
TTGTTCTCCTTATTTGGTTTGGTCACCTTAAGGATACTTCTGACTCACCGCTTTTGTTAAGGTTCAGTATTTTACAGAAAATATGTTACACCAACCAGAGGAGAAGAGGATATGAAATCTAAGAGAGTAGTATTTATTATCATTGTTGTTCTTTGCTCATTACTGCTGACTGTTAATTCAGTTGTCATTGCCATTCCATTGCCACCAGGTGGGCCTAAAGGTGTGGCTGAAGGAGCCTGGGTGAGCAATTCGGGAACAGAAATCCCGATGGTTGAAATCACAACGCCAAACTCAAGTTGGCTGCAACTGCTTTCCAACGGGATCAAGGTGGCACAACCGCAAGAAATTTGCCACCCATTCTGGGGGGGGCAAAATGGATGGACAGGGGAGATTTATGAATTGATCGGTGAGGGATGGAAGAAAATTGAAACATCCGGCAGATGGGGTCCAAATGAAGAGGGAAAATTTATGGCATGTGCCTACGCTCCCGAGGCTGGGACTTATGCACTATTTGGATATTACACAAAGCCAAAAGATGAATGCGGCGATTACTATATTGCGTATTTAACCATTTATGAACAAATGGATGGTGGGTACCTGCTTGCCGGATCAATTTCACCAGCAGTAGCACATATCCGAATCAAATACAATTTTTCGGATTCGGGAGACTATATGGAAGGTGCTTTATCGGGTTCCACCTATACCGATAATTTGGGAAATTTTGAATTTCCTAATGAGTTTTACTTTACTGATTCAGTCCCAATCCAATTGCATATGAATATTAATGGATGCCCGGTCAAAATGAAAGAATAATTCCATTTTCAATTCCTTACCTGCCAGACTCCAGAGATACCAGGAGTCTGGCATTTAATTAATGACGCCTGCAAAATCGTATAGGGCAAGCATGATAGTTTTGAATTCACTTATTTCCGGACTGGAAACAGTTATAATTCAGAAAAAAATGACTGGAGACAACTTGACATCCATTCCACTTGAAGTTCAAATTGGGAATTTGCTGAAGAGCCGGAATTTGAAATTAACCTTTGCCGAGTCATGCACCGGGGGACTTGTCGGTCATCGAATCACTAACATTCCAGGCTCGTCAGATTATTACCTGGGCAGCGTAACTGCGTATGCCTATGAAGTGAAAGAGCATCTTCTGGGTGTAAAGCATGAAACACTGATGACATATGGGGCGGTAAGTCGAGAGTGCGTGGTTGAAATGGCTCGCGGCGTCCGTAAGGCGCTAAGCGGCGGTTTCCCAATGCAAGATATCCTGGGGGTATCCATCAGCGGGATCGCAGGACCAGGCGGGGCTACTCCGGATAAACCCGTGGGCACAGTCTGGGTGGGGATGAGTGCCAATGACGGTGAATGGGCCTGGTGTTTCCATTGGCAGCGGGATCGGATATCCAACAAAGAAAGTTCTGCTCAAGCGGCTTTGCAATTGGTGGTCTACTATTTACAGGGTAAATTACCCGATGAAAACTGGAGCGGTACTGCTCTATAAAGAATAAAGGGAGGTTAATGATGTCAGAGCGAAAGAAAGTATTAATTCTAACCGCGGACGCGGGTTTTGGCCATCGAAGCGCAGCCATCGCGGTTGCCGCGGCAATCGAGGAAAAATATTCCGAAGATACAGACGTTGAGATTGTCAATCCATTGGATGATATTCGAGTACCGACCTTCTTGAGGGATTCTCAGACTGACTATACCAAATGGGTGCGCCATGTGCCTGAGTTATATCAGTTGGGATATGAGGCCAGTGATTCTTTGCTGCCGACCACAATTCTGGAGAACTCTCTAGTTGTGTTGTTGATCGATGCCATGCGTGGAATTCTCGAGGCTTCAAATCCAGATGTGATTCTTACCACGTACCCGCTCTACCAATCCACCCTGACTGCGCTTTTCCGCAGCAAACGCTACCGTGTACCGCTTTTTACTTCGATCACTGATCTTTCTACTGTGCATCGCATGTGGTTCCACAAACGAGTGGATGGTTGTCTGGTACCCAACAACCTGGTGGCAGATTTGGCCACTAGCTGTGGTATGCCGGCAGAGAAAATCAATATCACGGGGATTCCTGTACACCCCAATGTGGTACGTGATGTTCGACCGAAAAATGAAATTCGCAAGGAATTGGGATGGGAAACCGATACCCCAACGATTCTGGCAGTAAGCAGCAAGCGGGTGGAGAGGATGATCGACACTCTGAACATTATCAATCACTACGGCGGCAAGGTTCAACTTGCCGTGGTCGCTGGCAAGGACGAACGGTTGCTGCATGAGATCAATCAGTTTGAGTGGCATATTCCGGTAAAGGTCTATGATTTTGTTGAAAACATGCCCAGCCTGATGCACGCAGCGGATATGATCATATGCAAAGCGGGTGGACTGATCGTTACAGAATCGTTGGCGTGCGGTTTGCCAATGATTCTGATCGAAATCATCCCCGGACAGGAAACGGGCAACGCGGAATATGTCACCGCGTTGGGTGCTGCTGATCTGGCTGAGTCTCCAATTGCTGTATTGGAATGCCTGGATCACATGTTGATGAACGATCAGGCAATATTGAAACAGCGCGCGAAAAATGCGGTTCGAATCGGACAACCACGATCGGCGTATAAAGTGGCCGACATCCTTCACCAGACGCTTGAAAAGGCACCACCGCAAACAGCTCGAGCGCATAAAAAACCGCTCGAAGAGCTCGTCGGGCGATTATCGGAAGCTGAGATCCGTGATCCGCATTCGTGGTTGCCATGATCGCAGTACTCATCTCTGCCAACAGCGAATGGCGCGCTGTCCTCGACTTATTGGATCCAACCAGTTGCTTGAAAAGTCCCTTCGGAGAATACTTTCATACCCGGGTGAACAACCAGCCTGTTTTGTTCTTCCAGGGAGGGTGGGGAAAGGTCTCGGCGGCCGCGTCCACCCAATACGTGATCGATAATTTCAACCCTGACATGTTGATCAACCTGGGGACGTGCGGAGGTCTGCGCGGGCAGGCAAAGGTGGGTGATATCCTGTTGGTCACGGAAACAGCTTACTATGATATCCACGAGCGCATGGGCGACCCGGAGGAGGCGATTCGTTTCTACTCGGCAAAGCTCGATATTGGTAACCCCCCTTACCCCGTCCCTGTGCGATTGGCACCCCTGGCTTCGGCTGATGAGGATATTGACCCGCAGAAGGTGGAGATGTTGATCGGGAAATTTGGAGTGGTGGCCGCTGATTGGGAATCAGGAGCGATCGCCTGGGTGGCCAAACGCAATGGGATGAAATGCACCATCCTGCGCGGCGTGACTGATGTGGTCAGCTCCGTGGGCGGTGAGATCTACGATGATGGCGCGGTTGGGTTCGATGAACGCGCGAAAATGATCATGAAGACGCTGGTGGATTCTTTACCGGGGTGGATAAATTAATTTCGTAGGGGTAATTCATCCCACTCACAATAATCGTGCGGGGACATGTGAATTACCCCTACTGCATTATTCGGGTTTAACGCCCAGTTTGGCGCGTTCCTCTTCCACGATCTTGACATCCAATTTCTTAAACAACGGCGCGGGTGGATTGAACGGGGCGCCGGCTGGAATCCGCTCAGTTTCCCATTTGCCCCCTGCGTGGCTGCCGTCATATCGCAGCACTTTGTGGCTGCCCAGGTTGTCGTCTTTTGTCTCAACATACTGGCTGCCGAAGAGTGGAGTGGTGTAGCCAAGGATCTCGTGCAGGCGCTGGCTGGTGAAGGGCAGGAAGGGGGCGAACATGACCTTAAGGGCGTTGATGGCCTGGATGGCGGTGTAGATAGCACGCCCGGCGGCTTCTTTGTCCGTCTTGACGGCTTGCCATGGAGCGGTCTGGTCGAGATATTTGTTGACCTCGGTGGCCAGACGCATTGCTTCAGCCAGAGCAGCCCGCAGATGCACGGCTTCGATCTCATCTCCAACGGTCTTGAAACCGGCGTCGATCTCGTTCAACAAATCTTTATCGAGATCCGTCAGGTTCCCGGGATCGGGTACATGACCCTCCCAGTGTTTATAAGCGAACGCCAGCACACGATTGGCGAGGTTACCCCAGGTGGCAACAAGTTCATCGTTATTGCGGTGATAGAAATCATCCCAGTCCCAATCGGTGTCTTTTGATTCGGGCATGTTGACGGTGAGGTAGTAGCGCAGTGGATCGGGGTCATAACGGGTGAGGAAGTCACTGGCCCACACGGCCCAGTGACGGCTGCCGCTGATCTTTTGCCCTTCGAGATTCATGAATTCGTTTGCCGGAACGTCGAACGGAAGGACAAGCGGTTTAGGATCAGTGCTACCCATGGATTCGTCGAATGAAGCTCCTACCCCCAGCAATTCAGCTGGCCAGATGACCGCGTGGAAGGGGATGTTGTCTTTGCCGATAAAATAAAAGGTTTTGCTATTGGCTTTTTGCCACCATTTACGCCAGGCGTCGGTATCCCCACTCGTCTGAGCCCATTCGATACTGGCGGATAAATAACCAATAACGGCTTCGAACCAGACGTAAAGGCGCTTGGTCTCCCATTCGGGACCATCCTCCAAAATTTCTTTAGGCAGGGGAATACCCCAGTCAAGATCACGGGTGATGGAACGTCCGTGCAGGCTGTCGGCAACGATCTGACCGAGAGATTGGCGTAAAACGTTTGGACGCCAGTAACTTTCACGTAGGTTTAAGAATTCAACGACCAGGTTCTGCAAACGGCCGAGGTCGAGGAAAAAGTGTTCGGTCTCACGCAATTCGGGAGTGGAACCGTCGATCTTAGAGCGGGGTTCCTTGAGCAATTCGGGGTCAAGCAGATTACCGCACTTGTCACACTGGTCAGATCGCGCGTTGGTGTAGCCGCAGATGTAGCAGGTGCCTTCAACGTAGCGATCGGGTAGAAATTTCGATTGCTTTGGCGAATACCATTGCTTCTGCTTTTCTTTGTAAAGGAAGCCGTTCTTTTTCAGCGACAGAAAGATCTTCTGGGAAACTTCGAAATGGTTTTGGGTATGGGTGCTGGTGAAGAGATCGTAATCGATTCCCAGCTTCTGGAAGAGATCCAGGAATCCTTCATGATATCGCTTATAGACTTCGAGAGGGGTTGTGTTCTCAGCGTCGGCGCGGACGGTGATGGGCGTGCCGTGAGAATCCGACCCTGAAACCATCAACACCTGGCGACCGCGCATGCGCTGGTAGCGCGCGAAGATATCTGCCGGCAAATGCGAGCCGGTCAGGTTACCAACGTGAATTTCAGCGTTGGCGTAGGGCCAGGCAACTGCTACGAGAATGGGGTCAGACATGGAACACCTCTTTGAGAATGATGTCCTCATTTTAACACGTTTCAATTGTGATATTCCCCATTCTTCCACGAATCGACCGAATTATAACGAACGTCCGCAACTTATCCTAAAGAAATTCGCACTCATTCGCGAATTTCGCGGTTAATGGATTTGGGACGAAGGGCAAAAAGTGTGTTAAAATCTACCTCGCATGAAATGTAATCGATGGGGCATGGTGCAACGGCAGCACACCAGACTTTGAATCTGTGAATCTTGGTTCGAATCCAGGTGCCCCAGCCTGAACCAGCAAATGTTCTGTGAAACTGATTTTGATGTGACCGCAGAGTTGTGGTCAACAAACGACGAGCGAATAACCATCAACATGGTTTCATGGCTCGCCTTTTTGTTTAAATATCGTGCATAATTAGTGTACAGGAGCTCATCATGAAAATCGCATCCATTATCCTGGCGGCAGGTCAGAGTAAACGCATGGTTTCGGATACCCCAAAGGTGCTACACAAATTGAACGGTAAACCGCTCATTGAGTACGCCCTCAATGCGGCCGGACGAACCGCCAACCAGACCCCGGTAATCGTGGTTGGTAACGGCGCGGAGATGGTGCAAAAACAGATCGGTGATCGGGTGATCTTCGCGGTGCAAACCGAACGCCTCGGTACCGCCCACGCGGTAATGGCCGCCGAAGATAGCGTGCAGAAAGATGCTGAATTGGTGCTGGTTACCAGCGCCGACATGCCGCTGCTGACCGCGGATACCCTGAATGCTGTTGTCGAGGCTCAGAAGAAGAATGCTGGCCCAATGACGATACTCACCGTACATTCAAAGAACCCACGCGGGTTTGGACGGGTGCTGCGTGGAGCCGACGGCTCAGTTCAGGCAATTGTGGAGGAAGCGCAAGCTACGCCAGATCAGCTCAAGATCGACGAGTTGAACGTTGGCGTCTACTGCTTCAACAACCAATGGTTATGGAACGCGCTCAAACAGATCAAACTCTCGCCCAAGGGCGAATATTATCTGACTGACATCGTTGAGGTCGCGGTTAAATCGGGACAAAAGGTTGTGGCTCAGGTGATGGATGATGAGGACGAAGCTCTGGGGGTAAACACCCGCGTACACCTGGCCGAAGCGGAACGTATCGTGCGCCATCGCATCAATGAAGCCTGGATGCTGGCAGGCGTGACCATGCTGGATCCGGATCTGGTCTACATTGAAGAGACTGTGAAAATTGGTAAAGACACCACACTCTTACCCGGTGTGCATCTACACGGAAACACCACAATCGGTGAGCGCTGCACGCTTGGGCCGAACACCATCGTCGAAAGCTCGAAGATAGGCAATGAGGTTGAGATCGGCCCGGCATTGATCGAAAAGGCTATCATAGAAGACGGCGTGGATATGACCACGTTCTGCCATTTACGTTCCGGCGCCCATCTGGGTCCGGGGGTGCACATGGGTAACTTCGGCGAGGTCAAGGATTCCTATCTGGCAGCCGGGGTGAAGATGGGGCACTTCTCGTATATTGGCAATGCGACGATTGGGGAAAACGTCAACATTGGCGCGGGCACGATCACCTGCAACTACGATGGGGTACACAAGAACCCCACCGAGATTGGGGCGGACGCTTTCATCGGCAGTGACACTATGCTGGTGGCGCCGCTCAAGATCGGTAAGGGTGCCAGAACAGGCGCAGGCGCGGTGGTCACCCACGATATCCCCGATGGCGAGGTGGTAGCCGGTGTACCTGCTCGTCCCATGAAAAAGAAAGAGGACCCTGGTGGATAGTTACCTTTGGTCTTTGCTGGTCCTGTTCGTTTTGCTTGACATCCATTTTGCCATGATTCGGGCAGCCGTGCTTAATGCCCAATTCACGAAGGTCGCCAGTATTGAAGGAAAAAGTCAGAAGACCATCGATGCCACTCTCAATGTTTTAAAGCGTCCTCGATTACGTGTCAGCCTTCGTGTGGCGCTGACGTTTACCCATTTCCTGGTAGCAGCGCTAGCGGGATGGGCGATTTTCCAGACCTGGGGTTCTCGCTTAACTCCGCTTGGTTGGATCGGGATGATCCTCGGTGTGATGCTGGTTCTTCTTGTACTGGAATTCACGGCTGAGCGAATGCCTTTGAACGCGCCTGAATTATGGGCGATCCGACTGCGAGCTTTTGCCTTGATTGTGGATATTGAAATGACACCGTTTTCCTGGTTGATGGTCGAATTGCAGGGAAGACGTGGAAGGACGGCAATGGATGAACGCGTCGTGACCGAGGATGAGCTTAAGGTCTGGGTGGAAACGGAACAAGCGGAAGGTGGGCTGGAAAAAGGCGAACGTCAGATGATTCAGTCGATCTTCGAATTTGGCGACACCCTTTGCCGCGAGATTATGGTCCCGCGCATCGACGTTCTGGCGCTGGAAGTGACCACTCCCCTCAAGCAGGCTACTGATCAATTGGTAAAATCCGGTCACTCGCGGGTACCGGTTTTTGAAGGTTCGATCGACAACGTAATCGGTTTGCTCTATGCCAAAGACCTGCTCAAAGTAGGCGCGGTGACCGATCTGCGTAAAATTCTACGCAAAGCGTACTTTGTGCCCGAATCCAAAAAAGTGGATGAATTGCTGAGAGAGATGCAGGCTCGAGGGGTGCACATGGTTGTCGTGGTGGATGAATTCGGGGGTATGGCTGGTGTGGTTACATTAGAGGATATCGTTGAAGAGATCGTCGGCGAGATCCGTGACGAATACGACACAGCTGAGGAATTACCCGTGCAAAAGTTGAGCGATGACGAATACCTCTTCAAAGGTCAGATCGATCTGGACGACGTCAACGATCTGCTGGGTAGCGAACTGACCAGTGACTATTCTGACAGCCTGGGTGGGTACATTTATGGTGCTTTGGGCAGAGTCCCGGCTGCCGGTGACGACCTGAAGGTGGGCAATTGGAATTTCATCGTGGAAGATGTGCGAGGGCACCGGATAAGCAAGGTGCGAGCGTCAAGAAATATACCTGACGGAAAGGAGACACTGTAACCCATGGAAGAGGAAATCAAGAAGAAGCTGATCGATCTGGCTCTCCAGGCGCGTCAATGGGCTTACGTGCCCTATTCGCATTATGCAGTTGGGACAGCGCTGGTGACCTCCAGTGGGCGGATTTATGATGGCGTAAATGTAGAGAATTCCTCCTTTCCCAATGGCTGCTGCGCTGAACGGGTGGCCATCTATAAGGCGGTATCGGAGGGCGAACGCCAATTCGAGATGATCGTGGTTGCCACCGAGAATGGCGGTAGTTCGTGCGGTATGTGCAGGCAGGTGATGGCCGAGTTTGGACTCGATACTCGGGTGATCCTGGTGGATGGCACGGGGAAAATTCGCGAAGAAACCACAGTGGCAAAGATGCTGCCGGGGGCATTCACGCCGAAAGACTTGCTATAAATTATTAAGGAATCGATGCCCCGAACTGAGCGGTCGTTAAAGGTCGAAGCGGTCATCCTGCGCCACAACGATTATGGCGAGGCGGATCGACTTTTGACAATCTTCAGCCGTGAGCAGGGCAAGCTACGAGCCATTGCCAAAGGCGTGCGTAAGATGCAGTCGCGCAAAGCCGGGCATCTTGAGCCGTTCACGCAGGTGACGTTGATGCTGGCACAAGGACACGATCTTTGGATCGTCACCCAGGCTGAGGCAGTGGACGCTTTTCAGCCTTTGCGTGAAGACCTGACGCGCATCGCATACGCAGGCTACGTGGTGGAGTTGCTCGACCGTTTCACTTATGAAGAGGGACAGAACTGGCAGCTCTACCAGCTTCTGGTTGAGACGCTGAACCGTCTGGCGAAGGAAGACGATTCTTTTGTGGCTGTGCACTATTACGAAATGCGTCTGCTCGACCTGATGGGTTTTCGGCCACTGCTTTTTGAGTGCGCCGCCTGCGGAAAAGAGATCCATCCTGAGGACCAATATTTCTCAGCGGAACGGGGTGGGGTGCTTTGCCCGGATTGCGGCTTGATGGTGAATGAAGCTCGACCGGTGAGCATGGATGCCCTGCGATATTTGCGGCATTTTCAACGAAGTACTTACAAAGAAGCCAAGCGTGCTGACCCTGGTACAGAAACGCGCCGAGAGGTGGAAGCACTGATCAATTACTACATGACGTATCTTTTGGAACGGAACCTGAACACACCGGAATTCATCCGGCAGGTGACGCGAAAAACGTAAATCGCTCATGCAGAAATGCGAAGCACCAAAGAGAAATTTGTGATAATTTAGATTCGTTATTTTTGTTTGTTGTCGTGAATGCGACCGGGTATAAGACATTTCAATCACGAAAACGCCGAATATGCGAAAGATAGACAGATAACGAAAAGAAAGAAAGAGTGGGTAATGGATTTCATGTTGATCGCTCCTTGTGGGTTGAATTGCGCGCTGTGTCACGGCTATCAGCGCGAGAAGGATAGGTGTGGCGGCTGCAACTCAAATAACGTCCGCCCAGGGTATTGCACTTCTTGTATTCTCAAGCTTTGCCCGGAAAAGGAGGGTGATTCCACTAGAATTTGCGGGACCTTCTGTGCGAAATTCCCATGCAAGCGGTTAAAGGACCTCGACAAGCGTTACCGCACTAAGTACGGAGAAAGTTGCCTGGAGAATATCACCCTGATCGAAGCGAGTGGTATTGAAACGCTGATCGTTCGCGACGGCGAAAAATGGAAATGTCCGGTTTGTGGTGAGCTTCTCTGCTGTCACAGACCCAATTGTCTCCATTGCGGTGGCATCAATCCTTTTTTTCATCACAAATAGGGCTGTAAAGAATTTTTGAATTGTTTCTGGATCAAAATTCTGGAAGTAATACCTAAAAATCAATATAATTACCGGTATAAATCAAAGTCACCAAAATAGGAGGAAGTCATGAAGAAATCGGTGCTGTCGATATTTGGATTAATTACCATCGCGATATTGCTTCTTTCTGCATGTAATTCTTCTGGAGAAAAGTCACCCACCAGCGAGCCGGAAACGCCTTTGCCTGAATGCGGGCGTGACTTTTTGATTTGGACTGAATCAGCAGAGGATGGCGGATTTTTCCTCAGGATGGGGAACAACAATGACCCTGAACATTCCTTGTTGGGAGAATTGGTATCCTACAAGATCATATCCGCCGATCCGGATGTGTTGACCGGAGCTTTAAGCAGCAGTGAGAAGGGTCAGGAGTTCACCTATAACTTGCCTGACGGCACCAGCAGTGGTCCGTGGAACGATGTCCATTTTACTCAGGAGTTATATTCAACCGCGGTCGATGTAGAGATCTCGATTGAGATCACTACTTCCTATTGCACTATCACTCAGACAACCTTATTGACTGGTTTGCCGGTGAAATGATCCGATAAGAATCATAAGCCGCTATAGAGCAATAGTTCCGCGCTCGAGTCCATAAATTCTTGAAGTAGCGTGACTTTAATTGATTTGTTTAAAAAAAACAAATCGAAGTATTTTTTATTGGATAAAAATAGAACATATGTTTTATTTTATTGAATATGATTTATCAAGATGTTAAGAAAGGAAGTAGTCCAACCAGGCGTAAACGCCGAAAGCGATAATGATCAACCCTGAGATGCGATTGACCCAAAGCAGCACGGTTGGGCTGACTTTATCGCGTAGCAAGCTGACGCCAAAACTCAGAATAAACCACCACATCGCGGATCCGCTGAAGACGCCAAGAATGAAAAATGCGGCTGTACCATATTCTCCTCCCGCGGTACCCACACCGAGGCTGGAAAACACGGCCAGGTAGGTAACGATGGTGACAGGGTTGGTGAGGGTGAGTAAAAAGGTTGATCCGAAAGCGCCCGCCAGGTTTGTTCTCTTTGACTGGGCGGCTTCGGTCGCGGGTTTGGCGAGCATGGTACGTATACCCAGATACAGCAGGAACGCGCCACCGAAAAGTTTTAACCAATTTTGCTGGCTCACCAGGAAATTTGAGATGAATACGAGACCAAAGCCCGCGATGCTCCCATAGAAAGCGTCCGCGGTGGCGGCACCGAGCCCGGAAGCCAAACCGTATTTGCGACCATCTGCCAGGGTGCGGCGGATGCAAAGGATGCCGATGGGACCAACCGGCGCGGCGATGGAGAATCCGAGAAGAAGACCTTTGAGGAGATAGCTGAGTTGCATGGATCCATACTCCGGTAGGGAAAGAATGTGAAATTATATAATTTTTCGCCAATAAATCCAAATGAGTGCGCGGGGGACATCAGGCAGTTGAGATTCTGGATGTAGCGAGGTGATCAATGCAAAAAAATGGAGAAGGAACCACGGCAGCAAGCGCTGTTTTCTGAGAAGTTGTGGTTAATACGCTTTAAAAAGAAATCCGACAGGCGGTAATGCTGGGAGCGGGTGGAAAAACTGCTCGTCGACTGAACCAGCAATACGTGGTTTCTCCCCATTGATCTTGAGGAACAAAAATTGGTTGAGTGCCTGAAGGCTGGCGGCTTTGACACGAGCCAACCGACGGAGTTTGTCCGGTAGGCAATGATATAGAATATTTCTGCCGATACAGTGGCACATGTCCTCAAATTTATCGGTAGCTGAACAAAGAGCAGCCGGGTAGGATTCATCCACGTTCCGCACCGGATCATCGAGCTACCGGAGCGCGACCTAGAGGCGCTGGCGCTGATGAAGCTCACGAAGCCAAAGAGCGCCGTTCATCTTCGGGTTAGGTCTGGCTGAATTGATGGAGTACCTGAAGTATTTTAGGTAAACAATAATTTTTGACAGCGGCGATGAGTATTATCGGAAGAACTGGCTTGACCTGATGGGATGCAATTTGGACTTAACATACAGCAAGAGAATCAGCGCAGCTGAAGTTAGGTAGAAAATCTATAAATTGACATACGACCCACGTGTAGGCACGGAGAACGCCTAGAGATTAATTGGTTTTAGAATAACAGTAATTTTTAACATCTGGTTTTCAAGACAGTATCTTCTTCTATGGCTGCCCTAATTCTCACCAAGGTAAATCAATTCGTCATAAGATTTTTATATTGCTTTCGTTGATTGAAGGTACAATTATTCCTAATCGAGGGAGTTCATTATGCCAAGAAAAGTGCTGTTGACGCTAATTTCATTCGCGGTGGTGGCCGGCGTGCTCACCAGCGCTGTTTCCATTGTAGGGGCCGCGACGCTGCCGTCTGCCTTGAAAACAGATGTCGTAACAGATGTTCCAACCGTGCCTTCAGCCAGCATCAGTGATCAGATGGATGAGATCCAGAAACAGGTGACGAGTTATCGCGGTCTGGAGTTGAAGGAACCCCTGCAAAGGGCGCTGATGACTACAGCCGAGTTAAAGGATAAAGTTGAAACCGATTTCTTCGGGGAATACACTCAGGAAAATGCTGATAGCGATGTTGAAGAGTTGAGCGCGATGGGTTTGCTTGACCCCGACTTTCACCTGCTTACCTTCTACAAAGACCTTTACGCCGAGCAAGTAGCCGGTTATTACGATAATATCACCAAAGAGATGTACGTGATCTCTGATGAATCCTTCGGTGGCATGGAGCGGATGACCTACGCTCATGAATTCACTCACGTGCTTCAAGATCAAAACTACGATTTTGAAAACGGATTGCAATACAACGATTCCAAATGTGATACCGATTCAGAATACTGTGCCGCGGTTCAAGCGTTGATCGAAGGTGACGCGTCGCTTTCGGAATATACCTGGTTCTCGAAGTACGGCACCGAGCAAGACCGGCAGGATATTATCAATTTTCAGAACAGTTATCAGAGCCCGGTTTACGATTCGGCGCCGGCTTATATGAAACTGGATTTTGTGTTTCCATACGACCAGGGTTATGAATTTGTAAACTCGCTCTATTCACGGGGCGGATGGGAAGCGATCGACGCGGCTTACGCGAACCCACCGGTATCTACCGAGCAGATCCTGCATCCGGAAAAATATCCGGACGACGTGCCCATGAAGGTGGAACTCCCTAATTTGCAATCCGCTCTCGGCAATACCTGGCAGGAAGTGGATCAAAGCACCATGGGTGAGTGGTATACCTACCTGATTCTTGGCTCGGGATATGACCCAGCCTTCCGATTGGATGATAACCAGGCGAAAACCGCAGCGGCAGGTTGGGGGGGAGACGCTTATGGTTTCTATAAAGACTCCGCCACCTCTCAATTCGTGTTCCTCTGGATCAGTGAATGGGACACGTCACAGGACCTGGATGAATTTGCGCAAGCCAGCCTGGATTACGGCACGGCTCGTTGGGGTACCCCAACGCAGGAGAGGAATAATATATACACCTGGCAATCGACTGCCAACGGCTTTGTCTATATGCGTCAAACAGGTACCCAGATGATCTGGTTGATGGCTCCCAACCGCACCATCCAAACCGCTATTATCGAAGCCATGTACGGGACGAAATAAATATGCCTTTGGACGTCAACCGCATCCGCGCGGTATGTTTCGATGTGGACGGAACCCTGAGCGACACCGATAATGAATGGGTCGACCGTTTGACGCGCGCTTCTGGCTGGCTGAATTTCGCGGTTAAGGCTCAAGAACGGGCACGGGCGGCCAGGTGGCTGGTGATGGCCACGGAATCGCCGATGAACGCTGCGTATTACCTGCTCGACCGATTAAGCCTGGACGATAACTTCGCGCGCCTCTTCGAAAAAAGAGCACGCAACAGCAAGATCAAGAAGCATCCTTTCTGGTTGATGGATGGCGCGGTTGAATTACTCAACCTAATGTATGACCGCATGCCACTTTCAATAGTAAGCGCCCGTGACGAGATCAGCACGATGCGTTTTGTCGATAGTTTTCAACTGGGCAAGTATTTCCAAAGGATCGTTACCTCTCAAACCTGCGATCACACCAAGCCTTATCCTGACCCGGTGTTGTGGGCGGCTTCGCAAATGAAGGTGGCGGTTGAAAATTGCGTCATGATCGGCGATACCACGGTGGACATTCTGGCGGGTAAAACTGCTGGCGCTCAGACCATCGGTGTATTATGCGGCTTCGGAACGGAACGAGAATTACGCCGCGCTGGCGCCGACCTCGTCGTCAATGGACTCAAAGAGATTATTCAGGTCTTCCAAGAAGTAAAACCATAATCCGAACTAAGGTTATTTCCGGAGGTATTCATGGACGAAAAATCAGGCGCTCAGATCTCGCGAAAGGCATTCATTCAATCATTTCTGATTTTGTTCTTGCTCATGATGGTTGCTGGAGTGCTCACAAGGGTGATTCCCACCGGCAGTTTCCAGCGATTGGATCCTGAGGACAGTACTTCCGCGATTATTCCAGGATCATTTAAACTGACCTCGCAGGCTCCGCTGGCTGTGTGGCACTGGTTTACCGCGCCTGTCGAAGTGCTTTGGAAGAATGGCAGCGAGAGCATCAAACTAATCTCGATCATCGTGTTCATCCTACTCGTCAGCAGCGCCTTTGCCGTCCTCGATAAAAGCGGCATACTGCAATCGCTGCTGGGCAAGATCGTGACGAAGTTCGGCGGGCGTAAGTATGTCTTATTACTGGCCGTTAGCTTTTTCTTCATGCTCATGGGTGCCTTCTTCGGGGTATTCGAAGAAATCGTGCCTCTTGTGCCTCTGATGATCGCATTGGCGTATTCCCTTGGTTGGGACGCGCTCGTTGGATTGGGAATGAGTATTCTGGCCACCAACATGGGTTTTTCGGCGGCCATCAGCAACCCCTTCACCATTGGTGTGGCGCAAAGCCTGGCTGGTCTGGATATGTTCTCCGGCTGGCAGTTCCGAATTCCCATTTTCCTGGCGGTCTACGGCGTGTTGGCCTGGTTCCTGTGGAGTTACGCGCACAAGATCGACCGCAAGCCGGAATCTTCCTTGATGTACGAAGATGATCAAGCCAGCCGCGCGAAATATCAAAAAGTTACCTTCGAGAGCAACCCGCACCTGATGCGCGCCGGGTTGTTCTTCCTGGCTTTCGTTGTCCTCATTATTTTAGTACTCGTGGGCACACAATTCAGTGATTTCCTTTCGGATTACGCCTTTGTGTTGGCCGGGCTGCTCTTCTTCATCGGCGGTTTGGGGGCGGGGTTCCTTTCGGGAGCCAAAGGTAAGCTGATCGGCCGAGCTTTACTCGACGGTATTTCCGGAATGGCTCCTGCCATTCCATTGATGCTGATGGCGTACAGTGTGAAGTACCTTGTCACCATTGGCGGCGTGATGGACACCATCCTCAACAGCGCGTCTGGAGTGCTGCAGGGGACTTCCGCGATGAGCGCCATACTGATCATCTATGCCCTTGCCCTCTTCTTCGAAATTTTCATCGGTTCCGGCAGCGCCAAAGCTTTCCTGCTCATGCCCATCCTGGCACCGTTGGCAGACCTGGTGGGAGTCACCCGCCAACTCACCGTCACGGCTTATTGCTTTGGCGACGGTTTCTCGAACATGGCCTACCCGACCAACGCCGTGCTGCTCATCGCGATTGGTCTGGCTTCGGTGGGATACGGCAAGTGGATGAAGTTCACCTGGAAGTTGTGGGTGGGCGTGGCTGTTGTGACGGTCTTTTTCCTGTGGCTGGGGATCAGGATCGGTTACGGAATGTAAATTGACATACGGAATTGGCTCCCCTGCAATGGGGAGCTTTTTTGTTGACAACTGAGCCCGAACTCGATATACTATAGTTAGAGTACTAATTATGAGTAAATCAAGCAAGAATTCTCACAGTGGGACAATGGGACGGTTGAGTGTCGCCTTTTTGACGTGGAGGCGGCACTTGCAGCGCAACCTGGTTCCTTATGGCATCACACTCAAACAGCAATTCGTACTCCACCAACTCGCCAGGAAGGATTACCTCTACCCATCGGATATCGCGGAAATGCTCTTCTGCGACCGTCCCACGGCCACGGTGATCATAGACAACCTGGCCAAGCAGGGGTGGGTAAGGCGCGAGAAAGAGGAGGAAAATCGCAAATATGTGCGGGTGAGCCTGACCCCTGGGGGAAAACAAAAATTATCCGAACTGGATAGCATCCAGTGGCAGGATTTTGATCCGCTAGAGACATTCACGGAGGATGAAGTGCACCAATTCGACTTGCTGCTGCGCAAGCTGCAAGCTCACATCGAAGAGGTCGAAAAATCGCAGGAAGCGTAATTTTTTTACCACAATAATTAGAATTCAAACTATTGAAGAGGAAGGATAGAATGAACGAGACCCTGAACACAATTCTTAAATCGCGAACCATCCATGGTAATTTCAACGACCAGGAGATCCGCGAGCAGGACCTGCAAACCATTTTGGAAGCAGCGGTACGGGCGCCGAACGCGTCGAACCGCCAGGCGTATTCGATCGTTGTCGTTGAAGACCGCGAGGTGATGAAGGAGATCTGCGGTTACCGGGGAAGTCGGGCGTTGCTCTTCTGCGTGGACTATACGCGCATTACCGACCTGGCGGAGCACATCGGGCATCCCTACACACCGGATGGACTGGTGGCTTTTGTCACCGGCGCGGTAGATACGGTGCTGGCGGCGCAAAACGCGGCGTTAGCAGCCAAATCGCTGGGCATCGACAGCCTGTTCACCAACGGCATCCACAGGGTGGACATTGACAGCGTGTACCAGAAGCTTCACCTGCCTGAAAAGTATTGCTTCCCAATGATCCTGCTGGTGTTGGGATACCCAACGGTCGAGCCCGACTTTCTCAAGGGTAGGATCAACGGTAGTGGTGTGGTGCACCGAGGTGAGTATCGCCGCCTTTCGCATGAAGAACTGAACGAGATGGTGGCGGTTTATGACGACCCTGACAACCACCTGGCGCTGAATCCGGCCTGGAAATCCGTGGATTGCGCCCATTATCTGGATTGGTTTTTCACAAAATGGTGCGGACCGGGTTTCAATCCCAAAGAAATCGAATTCGCGGAAATCCTTCGCAGGGCGGGTTTTATACCGGCAAAGCAGGACTAAACCTAACCCCTGAACCTGATTGAGGGATGCATCGATGGCGCATCCCTTCTTTTGTTTTCTTTGCCCCCGCTTGACAAGCTCTTCCTCCCATGTAATAATATAGAATATATGTTCTATCTGGGGAAACATAGAACACCGGAATCGGGTAATGACATGAACGGAGGTTGAATGACCCGTCTGCTATACTTGCCGGATGATGCGACCATCATCCATCTTGATGTGGATGTTCCTTCGCGCCAGCTTGCCGCCGCGGTGAATGCTGGATTGGACCCACTGCCTGGGGTCTTTATCAAAGGTCAGCGCTACACGGCCAGACTGGTGGGGAACACGGTGATCATCTTTCCGTACCGAAAAAGGGAACGAACCGCGCAGGATTTCGACAGCAAAGTGCTGACGAATCAACAAAGGCGGGTGATGGAACTGGCAATGAAGGGATTGACGAACATTGAGATTGCCGAGCGGTTGGGGATCTCAAGACGGACGGTAACTTACCACATGAGGGGAATACGGGAGCGGATTCAGATGGAATCGCTGTCCACGACGCTGATCGAAGTAAAAAACCGGCAGGATTAACTGCGCTGCCAGACCTGGTACAGACTCAGGTTGCCGCTGGCGCCGTCCGAATCGAACTGATGAAGGATGGTGAAGCCGCTTTCTTCGGCCAGGCGTTTGAGCTCGGCCGGAGAAAAGAGGTGGACGTAACGCAAGCCGATTTCACCGGGGCGATCGGGTTCCGTATGACGCCAGTCAAGCAGGGTATCACCCTCCTCCAGATCGGCGGGGTCGATACCCGCGAGACTCCAGGGCTGCACGTGGGTCATGAGCTTGGGACTACGCTGAAATTGCCATTCGGAGTGGATGAATACGCCGCCGCTCTCAAGCAAACCGGCGATCTGTTTGAGCAGGGTCAAGCGGTGCTCGTAAGCGGGTAGGTGATGGAGGGCGGCAAACATGAGGATGCCATCGTAGCGCTGCTGGCTGCATTGCTTCGTCCAGTCAGGTTGGCTCAGATCAGCCTGGTTGTAGAGCAGGCGTTGACCGGGTCCAAGCTCAAGTGGAGCGGTAAGCTGCCGGGCTTCCTCCACCAGCACGGGGCTGAAGTCGAGCCCCTCGTAGAGTCCGCGGATACTCTGTTTGATCCACACCGTGCCGAGGGTGCCGCTGCCGCAACCCAGGTCGAGCCAATCGCCATCTTTAATGAACTCGCTGAGCACGCGCTCCACGCCGGGTTGGATACGGTGGCGGGTTTCGGCGAAGGCTTTACCGAAACGTGAATAAAAGACATTATTGATTTCGGAGAGTTGGCGGGCGGTGGATTCTTTCATCCTTTCCATTATAATGTTCACTGTGAAAACATTGGATATTGAAAACTGGAAACGCAAGCGGCAGCACTCTGCGGAGCAACTTGAGCTGGCGCAGGTGGTACTTGAAGAAGTGAAAGGCGGGCGCAGGTTGGACCGCGCTCTGCGCTCCCACCCGGACGCGGAGGGGAACCTGCTGGCCAAGCACACCCTCATCGCCGCCTACAAGCAACTGGTCGAGAGCGGCGAGTGGGAGGAGGACCCGGCGCTGCTGGAGCGCATACGCATGAAGCCGGTGCGCACCCTCTCGGGAGTGACCACGGTGACGGTGCTGACCAAGTCTTATCCCTGCCCGGGGCGCTGCATCTTTTGCCCTAGCGAGAATTACATGCCCAAGAGTTACCTGGCAGATGAGCCGGGTGCGGCGCGGGCTTTCCAGAACAAATTCGACCCGTACGACCAGGTGCATTCGCGAATTATGGAATACGAGTCGGTGGGACATCCCACAGACAAGATCGAGCTACTCATCCTGGGCGGAACGTGGAGCTCGTACAAGCGTGACTACCAGAAATGGTTCGTGCAGCGCTGTTTCGATGCCATGAACACTGCAAGCGGGGAAGACCCCGTAAGCGCTCCCAAAACGGAGCCGGTAACCGACACCACCACGGCAGAGAATGTGGATGACCTCAAGGCAGTCCATCTGATCAACGAAACGGCGTCTCATCGGAATGTAGGATTAGTCATCGAAACCCGGCCTGATGAAATCAACGCAGCGGAACTGGCCTGGCTGCGGCAATTGGGCGTGACCAAGGTACAGATGGGCGCGCAGAGCCTGGATGACCGCGTGTTGCAGATCAACCTGCGCGGGCATACCGCTGCGGACACGCTTAAGGCCACATCGTTGCTGCGGGCGGCGGGCTTCAAGATCGTTTTGCACTGGATGCCCAACCTGCTCGGTGCCACACCGGAATCTGACCGGGAAGACTTTAAAAGGTTGTGGCAGGATGGTTACGCCCCGGACGAGATCAAGATCTACCCCACGCAGTTATTGGAAACAGCCGAACTCTATAAATACTGGCAACGTGGCGAGTACGAGCCGTACTCGACCGAAACGCTGATCGACCTGATCGCCGATATCAAAACCACCATCCCCGAGTACTGCAGGGTGAACCGCATCATCCGCGACATCCCATCCACGCACGTGGTGGAGGGCAACAAACGCACTAGCCTGCGCCAGGACGTGTTGGCTGAGCTCAAGAAGCGCGGCCAGGCCTGCCGCTGCATCCGCTGCCGCGAGATCCGCACCAGCAAGGTGGACGCCGACTCTCTGATCTTCAAGGATCTTGTCTACAATCCCGCTTATGCCGAGGAGCATTTTCTTTCGTTCAACACGCCGCAAGACCAGGTGGCAGGGTATCTGCGTCTGTCGCTGCCCGGAACGAATGCTCCGAAGCTGGACATGTCCGATCTGGAGAACGCGGCGCTGATCCGCGAGGTGCACGTCTACGGGCAATCGTTGGCAGTGGGGACGGAGCAGAGCGGCGCGGCGCAGCATATCGGGTTGGGGACGACGCTGCTGAAGAAGGCCGAAGAGATCGCGCGCACCAACGGATTTTCACGTCTGGCGGTCATCGCGGCAATTGGAACGCGACGATATTACGAGAGCCGCGGCTTCAAACGCGGAGAGTTGTATATGTTTCGGGAATTTTAATTTGGGGTGACCAGTATACAGATTACCCAATGTAATTGGATGATTTGTTACTGGGTCAGCACTACCTGATCCTTGCCGCCGTGCTTGCCCTGGTAGAGCGCCTGGTCGGCCTTGCGGATGGTACCGTCCACACCGGTGAAGGAATCGCATTGGGAGACCCCAAGCGTGATGGTCACGGGGATGTCTTCTTCGTGGTAAACGAACGGGGTATGGGCGATGCGGTTCTTGATCTTCTCAGCTACCATCTGCCCGTGAAGACCCGCGGTCTCGGGTAACATGATGAGGAATTCGTCGCCGCCCCAACGAGATACCATATCGGTTTTACGCAGGCACAGGCTGATGAGGTGAGCCAGGTTGATGAGGACGAAATCACCGCCATCATGACCGTAGATGTCGTTTATCTGTTTAAAGTTGTCTACGTCTACCATGATGAGCGAGAAGGGTTTGCCACCCTTATCGACAAGTTCTTTCTCGTGCTCAATGCGGGTGGTCATAACGCGTCGATTGATTAGGTTGGTGAGGGGGTCAGTGTTGGCCATCATTAGGATACGTTGGTGCGATAGTAGCCTTTCTTTTTCCTCGTGCGAGTCAGCCAGACCAAACAAAAAGCCGGTAAGCGCGAGCATGACGCTTACCCCGATCAAGTTAGTGGTAAAAAAGACCTCCGCCATAAAGCTCGCGTAAGGCGAGACAAATTTATCCAGACGCATGAGGATGACCAGCAATATAATGGACATGACCAACAGGATACCGCTGATCAGGCGTTTCTGTCTTTTGAGGGCTGTGTTGTAGAAATTCAAAGGGATCGCGGCTACCAGCAGCAGGTAAAAGCCGTTTTCCACCCCTGTGGTGATCGTGGCTGAATAGGAAAATAAAACGAGGTCTGCTATTCCAACGATGAAGCCGGCGTTCGGGTGACCTGTTATACATAGAACGAACACGATAAGCCAGATCAGTAAACTAAAGAGCGTAAAGTAGAACAATCCCCCGTAGCCACAAATCCAAAACAAGACCACCAGGGCGATACGCAGCAGGATATTGAGAACAGAGAATCCTGTCAGTGCTTTCGTAAATTTATCAGACCCTGCCGGTAGATCCATTTTGCCCCATTAATTGTCACGATAAAAACTGCCAGGTCATTTTCTGGTCAGTAGTTAAAAACAGCGCGATTTTTTCTTTACTTTTCTTTCAATACTATTCCACCTTACTATTATTATAGACAATAACGCAACCCCGATTTGTCTTCCTTTAAGAAAATTTATAAGAATTTTACATTTGTAATTTTTGCGTCGGGAATCGAGATTTTTTACATCATGGGCATGAGCGCATGCTATAATCCAGCCAACAGGTGAACCGTTGACTCAGCGACAATCCCACAAATTCGCGAATAATCCGAGTAAAGCCTCCATCCCCGTGGAACAGACCGGAGAGATGTACCAACTTACCGTACCATCAGGCAAGGTGAAGAAGGTATCGCTGACTCTGGACTCCGACGCGGCCGTAGAAGTGACCATTCTAAAGAAGAAAAAAGACGGGACAGTTACCTCCGGACGTCGAATTTATTCATCAAATAAAGAAAAACATTTCCCTGTTCTTAAAACGAAATTTAATTTTCATCGCATCAACTGGACTGTGGTGATTATTTGCGCTGCGCTGCTGGTCTACCTGACCAGTCGGTTCATCGCCCTCGATTCCTTTCCGATCTATTTCTTCTCAGACGAAGCTGTGCAAACCGTGCGAGCCAACGAGCTGTTGAAGAACGATCTGTTCGGCGAAGGGGACGAATTTCTGCCTACCTACCTTATCAACGGTGGGCAGTTCAACCTGAGCACCTCGGTTTACATCCAGATGATTCCCAGCTTGATTTTTGGCAATTCAATCTGGGTAACGCGCGGGGTTTGCGTGCTCTTCAGCCTGTTGGCTGTGTTGGGGGTGGGCTTAGTGGCGAAGAATATCTTCAAATCACCACAGCCCTATCTCTATATCCTACTCTTGAGCGTGATCCCGGCCTGGTTCATCCATTCACGCACGGCTTTCGAAACCGCGCTGGCTACTTCGTTTTACTCGGCATTTTTGTATTGCTACATGATGTACCGCGAGGGGAAAATCGGCTATCTCTACGCCGCGGCGGTATTTGGAGCGCTGACCTTTTACAGTTACAGCCCGGCGCAAATGGTGATGGCGGTGACAGCAGTGGCTTTGTTCCTCTCCGACCTGCGCTATCACTGGCAGCATCGCAAATCCGTGCTAATCATGATTGCCGTTTGCGCGGTGATGGCACTTCCGTACCTGCGTTACCTGATAAACCATCCCGGTGAGAACGCGCGGCACCTGTTGATCTTAAACTCCTACCTCATCAAGTCGACCCCCATCTGGGAAAAGATTGGGACGTATTTCAAGTTCTACTGGCTGAACATTAACCCAGCCTATTGGTTCTTCCCGAACGATGTGGACCTTGTCAGACACATCATGAAGGGGTACGGCAATCTTGGGTCGTGGACCTTACCACTGGTGGTGCTCGGGTTGATCAACCTTCTCTCGCGCATTAAAGAGAGCCCTTACCGGGTGGTGGTGATCGCTTTGCTGGCCGCGCCGACCGGAGCGGCACTCACTGGGCAGGGAGTGACACGGGTGCTGTTCATGGTGATCCCGGTTGCGCTACTGGCGGGACTGGGAATCGACATGGTGATCCACTGGTTGGCAAAATTTCGCGTTGACCGGCGCATCCCTGCAGGGGTGTGCCTGGCAGCTCTGATCGGGCTCAACAGCTACATGGTTCACGACGTGGTAAAGAACGCTCCCACTTGGTTCAGCGATTACGGGCTTTCGGGCATGCAATACGGCGCCAGGCAGGTGTTCGCCGCTGCGGTTGATTACATGGATGAACATCCCAATGAAAAACTGATCATCTCATCGCAGTGGGCCAACGGATCGGACACACTCGGGCGTTTTTTCTTAACCAAACCTTACCCGTACGCCATGGGCAGTATTGAAGCCTGGCTCGATAAGCAATTACCGTTGGACGACTCTTATACCTTCGTGGTCATCCCGGATGAAATGAAAGTGATCCAGGCGACACCGAAGTTTAAATCCATCGAAGTATTGCAGACCATTCCATATCCAAATGGGCAGCCTGGTTTCTATTTCATTAAAGTTGCCTACGCGGATGACATTGCAGAGATCTTTGCCAGAGAGGTGGAAGCACGCCATGAATTAACAAGCGATACCACCAATCTGCCGGATGGTACGGAAGTGATCGTGCAGCACCCAGCTCTGGACATGGGCTCGGTGAGTGACCTGTTCGATGGCAACCCGGCGTCGGTGGTACGTAGCAAGGAAGCCAACCCGATGGTGCTGGTGCTGCAATTCCCCAACCCGCCGAGTTTTTCAGAGATGACGCTACGGATTGGTGGAGGAGCCACCGAGATTATCGTCACGGTCACTCCCGCTAACGGCAATGAGCCGATCAATTTTAAACAGGTGCTGCCGGTTGCCGGCGATTACCGCGATGTCACCTTTACGTTTAACAAAGAGATTGCCATAAAGGAAATCCGCATCAGTCTGAGGAATACCGAAAGCGGCGAACCTGACCACGTGCATCTCTGGGAGATCACGTTGCAATGAAAGCGAAGCGACCGTTCCTGTTGTGGTTGATTTGCATACTCTTTGTATTTGGAGCGTTCATTGAATTGCTCAAAGCGATCCAGGCGATCCGATCGTGGAATATTCTGATCGCTGTCCAGTACCAACCCGGACCGGTTTATCCACTGTTTTATGGAACGCTCTTCTTCCTGCTTTTCCTGACTGCTGGGATATTGCTCTGGCTGCGGGTGAACTGGGCGTACGGCTTCGGCGCGAACGCAGCATTGCTCTTTTCAGTTTGGTACTGGTTGGATAAATTCGTGATCGCGGTCAACCCGCAACCATTTTCGAGTGAAGTGTTTAACTTTATTGTTTTCATCATCATTTTGGGTCTGGTCCTTGCCTCGCTGTGGGTTTTGAAACCGATGAGGGAAGGCGAACCGCCAAAAGGTGATGAGGACCTGGCTGAAGGAGGGTCCAATGAATGAGAATCATCTAGAAATGGAAATCAAATTCTGCCTGAATGACCTGATGTCATTCGAGCAACGACTGCGCAGTATCGGAGCCAGTATGATTCAACCTCGGACGTTCGAGACGAACTTGCGCTTTGATACCCCCAAGCTGGAGCTGACCAAATCTCACCAGGTACTGCGTCTACGCAAAGACCAGGCCAGTTACCTCACTTATAAGGGTCCGGCGACTTATGGAAAAACCATCTCCATCCGCAAAGAGGTGGAGGTGGAGGTGAGCAATTTTGAAGATACCGAAGCCCTCTTAACCGCCATCGGTTATCAGGTGAGTGTGCGATACGAAAAATGGCGCACCAAGTACCAGCTCAACGGGTTAGAAATCGACCTGGATGAAATGCCGTTCGGTAAATTCATCGAGATAGAAGGGGTGGAACCCGAATCCATCGAGCGAATGGCGCATACTTTGGGGATGGATTGGAACCTGCGAATTTCTGACAGCTATATGATGCTTTTCGAGCGGGTGAAGAAGGCGAAACATTTGAATATTCCCAACCTGACCTTCGATGATTTCAAAGAGTTAAACGTAACGCCTGAAGATCTGGGCGTGAAAGCGGCGGATATCGTCGCTTACTTATGAGTATGACTACGTTATCTTAAAATTCTTGAAACTATTGGGCTTACATGAAGACACCTGAAAATGCGGGTGCTATAATGATTTAAACATATAAAAAACCCAATCGCCGATTGAGAGCCGATCGAATGTCCTTTGCCCACCTCCATGTCCATACTGAATACTCATTACTGGATGGCTTCAGCAACATTAAGAAGCTGGTGAAGCGCGCCAAAGAGATGGACATGACCTCGATGGCTATCACAGACCACGGCACGATGTTCGGTGTGGCTGAGTTCTTCTTCGCGGCCAAGGATGCCGGCATTAAACCGATCATCGGCTTGGAAACCTACGTTTCGGCGCGACGCATGACCGACCGAGACGCTCAGAAGGACAAACACAGCTACCATCTGGTGCTGCTGGCGGAGAATGAGACGGGCTATAAGAACCTGCTCAAGATAGCCTCCGCGGCGCAATTGGAAGGGTTCTATTACTATCCCCGGGTGGACCACGAATTTCTGCGAGAGCATAAAGAGGGGATCATCGCCACTACATCGTGCATGTCGGGTGAGGTGCCGCGGACAATCCTGAACAAGGGCGTCGAAGCCGGTAGACAAATGCTGGCATGGTATATCGACACCTTTGGCGCAGATAACTTTTTCATCGAGCTGCAAAGCCATAACATCTCCGAATTGCCAGCCTTGAACCGGACACTTCTCGACCTGGGCAAACAATTCAACCTGAGAACCATCGCCACCAATGATGTGCATTACGTTAACCGCGAGGATGCCCGTTTGCAGGATATTCTGCTGTGCATCCAGACCGGCGCGCTATTGACTGACCCTAACCGTATGCGCATGACCGGCGATACCTATTACCTGCGCTCACCGCAGGAGATGGCCGCGCTCTTTCCCGAAAACCCTGAAGCACTGGCAAACACGCTGGAGATCGCCGAGCGCTGTAACGTGGACCTGGGCAAGAAGGGTTACCACCTTCCCAAATTTGACGTGCCAGAAGGATTCACTGTTGAAACCTACCTGCGTAAGCTGTGTGAAGAAGGATTAATCCGGCGTTACGGCGACCGTGCCAGCGACCCCAAGGTACGGGAGCGCCTGGAATACGAACTCTCGGTCATCCACCAGATGGGCTTTGACGCTTACTTCCTCATTGTGTGGGATTTGTGCCAGTACGCCGCTAAAAATCACGTTTGGTACAACGCGCGTGGTTCTGGTGCGGGTTCGATGGTGGCTTACACCCTTGATATCACGCTCATCGAGCCGTTGAGCCACGGTTTGATCTTCGAACGTTTCCTCAACCCGAGTCGAATTTCCATGCCCGATATTGACCTGGATTTCCAGGACGATCGGCGCGGTATGATTATGGAATATTGCGCTAAACGGTACGGAGCCGACAGGGTGGCACAGATCATCACCTTCGGCACCATGGGAGCACGCGGCTCCATTCGCGACGTGGGCCGCGTGATGGACATTCCCCTCTCCGAAGTGGACCGTGTATCCAAAGCTGTTCCCGCTATCCCCGGCAAGAGCCTGCCACTGGCAGAAGCTGTGAAAGAGGATGAAACGCTCAAAGCCATCTACAATGAGAGCGATTACATCCATGACCTGATCGACACTGCCAGCAAAATGGAAGGCGTGGTACGCAACGCCGGTACCCATGCCGCGGGCGTGGTCATCGCCGACGTGCCACTGGTGGAATACGCTCCTCTGCACCGTCCTACGAGCGGCTCAGAGGATTCACCGATTAAGACCGTGACCCAGTTCGAGATGAGCATTGTCGAGAAGTTGGGATTACTCAAAGTGGATTTTCTCGGACTTTCCACGCTCACTATCATGCAGCGCGCGTGTGATTTAATCCGCGAGCGCAAGAAGATTGACCTCAATCTTTATAATATTCCGCTGGATGATCCAGAGACCTACAAATTCATCGGTCAGGGGCATACCGCAGGTGTGTTTCAACTGGAAGGCAACGGCATGACACGCTGGCTGTTGCAGATGCAGCCGGATAGCCTTGATCACATCATCGCCATGGTGGCGCTCTTCCGCCCCGGTCCCATGGACTTTATCCCGTCGTATATCAAACGAATGCACGGAGAGGAAGAGGTGACCTACCGCCACCCGATGATGGAGCAGGATTTCAAGGATACGTACGGCATCCCGCTTTACCAGGAACAATTGATGTTCGCAGCCATGCACATGGGGAACTATACCGCTTCAGAAGCGGATGAACTGCGCAAGGCTATTTCCAAGAAGAACGCGGACGCCATTCAAAAACACAAAAAGAAATTCAGCGAAGGCGCGGAGAAGAATGGTCTGCCGTTGGATGTGGCCGTGGCCATCTTTGAAGACTGGGAAAACTTCGCACGTTACGGCTTCAACAAGAGCCACGCGGCTGATTATGGCGTGATCGCTGTTGAAACCGCTTATTTGAAGACCCATTACACTGTGGAATACATGACTGCGCTGCTCTCCGCGTCGAAGAGCGATACCGCCAAGGTGGCTTTTTACGTGGCAGATTGCCGCAACCTTGGCATCGACGTACTGCCGCCGGATATCAACTCGAGCGGCTGGGACTTCACGATCGAAGATTGCAATGGTAAGTGCGCGGGAATCCGTTTTGGCATGGGTGCGGTCAAGAACGTCGGACAGGGTCCGGTGGAATTGATCATGGAAGCCCGCAAGGATGGACGGTTCAAGGATCTCAATGATTTTATTCGCCGGGTGGACCTGCGCCAGGTGGGTAAGCGTAGCCTGGAGTGTCTCATCCGGGTAGGCGCGCTGGATTGTTTTGGCCCACGCAAGGCGTTGATGGAAGTGCTCGATAGCATGGTATCGCTCAGTTCCAGTCATTTCCGCGCGGTGCAGTCTGGGCAGATGAGCTTTTTCGGCACGGTAGCCGGAGTGGAGGAATCTATCCAACTGCCGCCGGTTTCCGACCTCGACCCGCGTGAACAGCTTGAATGGGAAAAAGAATTGATTGGACTGTACGTCTCCGATCACCCGCTCAGCCGCTTCACCCCGCTGATACAAGGGAAGGTAAGCCATTATTCAGCCGACCTGGGCGAATGTTCACCCAATGAAAAAGTGACCGTGGCCGGGTTGGTGACTAAGATGCGCACGCTCACCACCAAGACCGGCAAGCCGATGGCCTTTGCCACCATTGAAGATTTACAGGGAGCCATCGAGCTGGTGATCTTCCCTAATACCTGGACGAAATTTGGCGCGCAGATCCACACCGACGGGATGGTAATCGTAGACGGCAAAGTAGACGCGACAAGCGCCGATCCCAAGATCCTGGTGGATAATATCAAAGCACTCACGGAAGAGGATCTGGCCAGGGTCGACCACGGTGTTGTCTCCGAATCGAAGCCACCGGTTTATCGCGCCGTTCCGATGGAAGAACCGGTGGAAGAAATGAGCATGGATACTGATGCATCCTTCCCGGTGGATATGCCGCCTCCGCCGGATGAACCGGACGACTGGCACCTGATGCCGCCGCCGGTGGATTCAGGCAACGGTCAAACAGCCACCGCGGTAATGACCGCTCCGCAAGCAACTGTGGTGCTGGAAGTGGCACGCCAACCTGCGCAGGTTGCGCAAGCCCCTTCCGTTCAAGCGGTGGTGGCCGGTATCAGCGCCATCGGTGAAATGCCGCCGATGATCATCGATCCGAGACCCGCAGAGACAAAACGCGGTCGGACGCAGATGGAAACGCGCATGGTCACGGTGGTGATCAAATCCACGGGTGAGAAAGATCGGGATATCCGCAGGCTTAAGCGAGTGCACGGATTATTGCGAGCCAACCCGGGTTCCGATCACTTTTGTTTAATGATCCATGAAAATGGTTTCCGCCATTTCCTCGATTTTCCCAACGATACCACAGGCGTTACCCCCGATTTAATCGAGAAGCTGGTAGAATTGGTCGGTTCAGAAAACGTACAGGTAGATAACGTACGTCTTCAATAAGCCGATAGAAAGAGAGTAAGAATGGTAGAACCAATAAAGAAAATTCAAACCATCGGGGTAATGACCTCCGGAGGCGATTCGCCGGGTATGAACCCGTTCATCCGCGCGGTGGTACGCACTGCCTCAGCCAACAACATCCGTGTGCTGGGGATCGAGGAGGGTTACGAAGGCCTGATCCACGGGAAGTTCATCGAGTTGGGAGTGCGCGACGTGGGCGGCATTTTACAACGCGGTGGCACCATTTTACGAACCGCCCGCAGTAAGGATTTCCGTGAAGCCAGTGGACAGCGAGAAGCCATCCGGCAGATTAACAACGCCGGAATGGACGCTGTCATCGTGGGCGGCGGCGACGGATCGCTGCACGGCGCCCAGGTGTTGGCTCAAAAGGGTGTGTCCGTGATCGGCGTGCCGGCAAGCATCGATAACGACATCTACGGCACCGACATGTGTATCGGCGTGGATACAGCGCTCAACACCATCGTCGACGCCATCGATAAGATCCGCGATACGGCCTCCTCACACAGCCGCGCTTTCCTGGTTGAAACCATGGGACGCGAATCGGGTTACCTGGCCATCCAGGCGGGCATCGTCACCGGCGCTGAGCTGGTGCTGACCCCAGAAAGCCCCACTCCCCCTGAAGCTGTCGCCGCAGTCATCGAGGAAGCCTACAAGCGTGGCAAGACTCACGCCATTATTGTAGTAGCTGAGGGATACAAACCGCATACCCAGGAACTGGGTGCCATGATCGATGCGATGGATATCGGCTTCACCACCCGGGTGACCATTTTGGGGCACATCCAGCGCGGCGGCAAACCGACCGCGTTTGATCGTATGCTCTCTACGCGGTTTGGCGTGAAAGCGGTGGAATTCCTGATGGCCGGGCTGACCAATGTGATGACAGCGCTCAATGGCCGCGATATTGTTCCGGTACCTATTGACGAAGTGCTGGCCAACACCAAGCGGGTATCGGAAGATTACCTCCAAATGACAGCCATTCTCTCGAAGTAAGATTGATAGATGAGAAAGGTGTGCTCCAGTCTTGCGAGCACACCTTTTATGTTTAATTTCCGTCTATAGTTTTCTTTTTACCAACCGTAGCTACGTACACGACAAACTGCTCCACGCCGTCCAGTCCCAACACTCCATTCAATTTGTCGTCGTCGAAGGCGGCGATGGGGCAGATGCCGCTGGCGATCTGTTCCGCGCCCAGGGCCAGGTTCTGGCAGACGTGACCGGCATCAAGGTGAAGGTAACGGTAGCCGCGCTCGACGTAGCGCCAGAACATGCGCTCCACCACGGCCACCCAGATGAAAGTGGCGGCGCTGCCCTCCACCTGGCTCTGCTCCAGACAGCCGTCTTTGACCCGCGCGGTGATATCGGCAGGGGCATGGAGATCGAGCAGGCTGTTTTCGATGGCCAAATAGCGATACAGGCCGGGTTCCAAGCCGTCAACGCGGTTGACGAGCAGCAGCGTTTCGAAGGCGTGGCGGGCGCCAGCGGATGGGACGGTACGCAAGGTGACCGGGCGTTTGGTAACCTCTTTGACACCCTGGGATACCCAGAGCAGGTAAGTCAACTCATCCAGGGTGAGGGGAGTGTCTGCATAATTACGGACGGTGCGCCGGTTCTCGATGGCAACTCGCAGATCCATCGGAGGAGTTTTGATCTCTGTTGGTTTGGGAAGGGATATCAATTCTGATCCAGCCGGGGGAGGCAGTTCTAGAGGCGGCTGAGGAATGACCCCTCCCTCTTGCGGCGAATCCGAAAGCTCGTCGTAACGGGTCTTGTGCATGAATATTTGGCCAATATTTTCTTCCATTTTTATCCCTCCGAGTTATTTTCGTGTGGATGGTTTCAATCGTCGCAGCAACGTGTTCAATATTTGCAGCTCCGGCGCTTTAAGCAAGATCATGACCAGCAGATAGACCACCACACCGACGACAAGACCGGCGAGCGCCACTATCCAATTGGCTACGTCGTGTGTGAGCAAGAGCCACAATGCCACTGCGAATGACATTACCAGCGTTGCCAACCCGGCTTTACCGACCCCTTCTCCGATCACCTTGAGGTGCAGACCGCCGATTCGCTTGCGCATAAAGATGAGCAGGCCAACCGATTCCAGCGCGGTGGCGAGTGTATTGGCCAGTGCCAACCCACCATGCGGCATCCAGCCAGCCTGACCGAACAGCCAGGTAAAAAGAAAACTGAGGCCGATGTTGAGGCTCATGGCCACCACACCGACTGTCACCGGGGTAAGCGTGTCGTGCAGGGCATAAAAAGCGCGAGAGATGATCTCAACGATGGAGTGGAAAACCAAACCGGCGGCGTAGAATAACAGTGCCCAGGCCACCAGTTGGGTGGATTGGGCGTCGAATTTGCCGCCCTGATAAATGAGAGCAACCAGCGGTTGTCGTAGGAGAATTAATCCGAGCGAGGCGGGTAGGGCCAGCGAGATCACCGTGCGTAGCAGGAGCGCCAGCGAGGAACGCATCTCTTCGGGTTTACCGCGAGCGACCTGGGCTGAAAAAGTGGGCAGTGCCGCGATAGCGGCTGCTTGCGCGATGGCCGCTTCGGGGATGAGCATGAGGGCAAACGAAACGGAAATTGCTGTGACAGCGCCTTCCCAATTGGAGGCGAGGCGGGTATTGATGAGAAAGTTCAATTGCACGATCGAAACGCCGATTAGCCGCGGACCCATAAGGCGGGCAACCTCGCGCACCTCGGGGATGGAGAGCCCAAGGGTGAGATCATATTTCCGCTCAGGCAATTTCAAGAGAGCGGGTAATTGGATTAGACCATGCATGAGCGCGCCAAGGACAACACCAATTGCCAACCCCTGTGGTCCGAAGCGAGGAACGAGGAAGAGCACACCGATGATCTTGCCAACTGAATACATGGCGGGAGCCAGGGCAGGCCACAAGAAGCTTTGATGCGCGTTTAAAATTCCCATCAACAGACCACTGATGCCAAAAATGATTGGGGCGATGAGCTGGATACGCAATAGACTGGCTGTGAGCAGAATGGTGGACTCGTTGGAGAAGCCGGGGGCGAGGATGGTCTTGACTACCCAGGGGGCGAAGATCGCGGTGAGCAGGCAGATGAGAGTGAGGATCAACGTCACCAGGTTGACCACCGCCGAGGCAAGTCGCCAGGCTGTCTTGCGATCCCCCCTGGTCAGGAGGGTGGTGAAGGTGGGAATGAAAGCGGAAGCGAGCGCGCCACCTGCCACCAGGTTATAGATAATATCTGGCAGACGATTGGCCGCGAAAAAGGCTTCGTTGCTGGCGCCGGTGCCAAAGGCACGGGTGATAAGCATGGAGGAGATCAGGCTGAGAACCTGGCCGATGATCATGGCTAAGAAAATTGTGCCGGCTGCCCGGGCAATCTGGCGATTATCATTTGGCATGGAGGCGGTTTCAGTGGATTCCATACGCCTGATTATACCCGTCAACAATCGAAAGTCGGTTTGCGTAAATGGCATGAAAGGTTATACTTTAATCATCAATCAACGACTATTTTGTGAATGAGAAGGATAAAAACCTATGGCACGAAAAAAGGAAACCCAGATCGAAGACAACCCGACGGTTGAAGCAACAATCAAGGATGAACCCAAAGAACCGGTGACTGGGATCGAGAAAAAGAAACCAACCTTCGGACAGAAGGTATTGCCGTGGATTATCGTAGCGCTGGTATTCTTTTTGGGCGGAGCGAGCCTTATCTATTTCACGCTATATCGAACAGCGAAAGCGGATCTGTTAGCCATGAACGAAAGCGCGGCAAAACTGACCACCAACCTCACGACCTGCCAGGCAGATCTGACGACAGCTAACGACAACCTGTCAGCGGCACAGGCTACTCTTACGCAAAACTCAGTAGATCTCAACAGGCAGCATAAATTGGCAATCCTCTACAAGATCCAGGCGGACGCCAATGCTGCACGGGCTGCCTTACTCGATGGCAACCTGTTTTCAGCTGGATTGAAAATGGCGCTTCTGGCAGACGATATTGCTAAGATGAAGTCAACGGACTTCACTGCGGAAGAGATCTCGGGATTACAATCCAGACTGGATACTGTCCAGCAGAACCTTCCAGATAATCCGACCAAGGCGATCAAGGAACTTGAAACTCTCGCCCAGGACCTGGATACAATGATCGAGATTTTGAGGTAAAAAAGAAGAAGTCGCCAACTCGGCGACCTCTTTGCTTAACCCTGGTTGGGTCTGGTACCCAGCGTTACGGTAATTTCCATAAGTTCGCCGCCGCGGTAGATCTGCAGGGTGATTTCTTCCCCTGGGCTTTTCTTCGACATCAGGTAGCTGATCAGGTCGCTGTAAGCCAGGATTTGATGACCATCGATGGCTACGATCAGGTCGCCACCGGCATAAAGCCCCTGGATATCAGTGGATTCGTTGCCGCCGACCAACCCTGCTTCGTCGGCTGGACCGCCGGGTTTTACATCGTTAACATAAACACCGTAAGTCTGATCAAGCCCAAGCGCTTTCCAATCGGCCAACGTCATTTCAATCGACGGGCTGCTGATGCCAATGTAGGGGTATTCGTACCTGCCTTCAGCAATCAGAACCGGGATGACTTTGTTGATGATGTTGGCAGACACCGCGAAGCCGACGCCGCTGTTGGAAGCCTCGCCATTCCCGGTATAGTTTGATGTGCTGATAGCGCGGTTGATACCGACCACTCGTCCATTCAGGTCGAACAATGGACCACCGGAGTTGCCCGGGTTAATCGCCGCGTCGGTCTGGATGATATCGCCGGCATAGGCAGTCTCGGAATTTGAATTGTTTGAGGCCGATTCCAGCATACGGTTCTTGGCACTGACAATGCCCAATGACATCGAGCCATTCAAGAAAAAGGGGTTACCGATTGCCACAACCAGTTGCCCGATATTGAGAGAATCCGTCTCACCCATTTCGAGGGGGTACAGCTCTGCTGGATCGATATCCACCTCGAGGACGGCGAGATCGGAGATATTATCATAGGCAAGCAAGTGCGATTCAACTTTCAGACCAGAAGGAAAATCCACCTCTATATATCTTGCGTGGTCGACAACGTGGTAACTGGTGAGAATGTGTCCTTCCTTGTCGTAAACGAAACCTGTTCCTGTCACCCAGCCGTCGTTCGTTTCACATATTAGAGAGACAATTCCCTTATAGACTTTTTGATAAAGATTGATAAGTACGGCGTCCAATTGTGATACATCCCCATTCACCGTGATCGCCGGTCCGAGGGTGGGCTGCAGGGTGGCTGTCGCCGTGGGCAAGATAGCCGTCGCTGTGGGGGTACCCAAAACCAAAGTACGCATATCTTCAGAGAGAGAACACGATACAAGCATGAATGAGATCACTAATATCGATAAGACAAACCTGACTTTTTTCATCAATCACTCCCCCTTTCGGGACTAGTGCAGTTTCTTGAGCTTTTCGAACAGATCAATCTGTTCCTTTGATAAGTTTTTCGGGATCTCTACCTTGACTTTAACAAATAGATCGCCGAAATTTTTGGTCTTAATAACAGGCATTCCCCGACCTGCCAGTCTGAATACTGTGCCGGGTTGGGTACCGGCAGGGATGGTGAGGGTGACGTCACCGGCGAATGTGTAAACTTTCACCGAACCACCGAGGACGGCAGTAAAGAGATCAATGGTCACTTCCGTGGTGAGATCAACGCCATTGACAGAGAAGCGGCTGTCCGGCAGAACGGTGACCACCAGATAAAGATCGGTCGACTGTCCGTTGTTGGAAGGACCGCCTCCGGCAAAGCGGATCTTCATCCCGGTTTTGGCACCGGCGGGAATTTTGGCGTCTTTCTTCTGGTTGTTGATCGTGTAAGACCTGATCGTCCCTCGGTAAGCCTCTTCCAGGGTGATATCAACCTTTTGTTCATAGGTCATGGGCCGCGCTGGAGTGCGGGTCTGTTGACGTCTGCTGCTGGTTGGCATACCGCCAAATATGGCACTGAAGAAGTCGGAAAATCCCGCGCCACCGAACAGGTCTTCAAAATCGCTCATGTTGACCTGCCCGCCCTGGTTGGTGGTCCACTGGTTCCAATTATAGTTACCTGGATTGCCCCCCCTGTTTTGCCATTGTGAATAGGAATCTCCCAGTTGGTCGTAACGGGAGCGTTTTTGGGGATCGCCGAGGACTTCATACGCTTCGTTGATGTCTTTGAATTTTTCCTCAGCTTCCTTGTTACCCTTGTTACGGTCGGGATGATACTTCATCGCCAGTTTGCGATAGGTTTTTTTGATCTCGTCCGCCGAGGCGCTGCGTTCAACGCCCAGAATTTTATAGTAGTCTTTGTATTCCATAAAGAGTATCTTAAAACGAAGGACACCCCCTGTCAATGGTCTATGGACGCAATCTTACAGAGAATTAACAAATATGATTACTTCAATGAAGAAACAAACTCCTGTAGATAGGAGATAACTTCTTCTTCATTTGCGTATTCCTTCACCATCAGGTTGGGTGAATCGTTACCGGTGATGATCTTGGATATCGTGCGTCCCTGACGGTAACAGCACAGGACAGGTTTCCCCAGGGTGAGGGCGATGGCGATCTCGTAACCCACGCCGTGGGACGGAGTCGAGACTTCCGCCACCACAGCGTCACAGTCTTTCAGCCAGTTCATGTCACGGTGGAAGATCTCGTTAGGATCAACGACCTTCTCGAGATCTACGATTCCGGATTCTGAAAGTTGGGCGGTGGGCACTTCGATCCCGGAATGGAGCATTTCAGACACCAGAAGCTGGTACACTTTTTCATCCGCTCTGCCGCCGGTGATCGAACAGGAGAAATATATTTTCATCGATTGCTCCAAATTACGTGAGTATGGCATATTCTATGCAACTTTTTACGATAATGCAACTGGAACAAATATTTCAGTATGCTTGACGCATTAAAAAGCCTGTGCTACCATCATTAAACAATGATCATGTGAGGGCTACAAAATTTATTCGGGTGCCTGGCTTCAAGGCAGGTCCACCGGAGGAGATGTCCATGAGAAAGAAATTCCATCTGATTCTATTTGTCATTTTAACAATGGGTTTGTTGCTTGCGGCTTGTGAACGGCCCGCTTCTGTGGCTTCGGTTACCACACCCACCAGCGGTGAAATTCCATTCCCTGTAGCCACTCAACCTGAGATCATCAAAGACATCCTTTCGGCCACCCAGACCGCGGCGGTTGCCAGCGGCACCCTGGCGGTCGGCGGTGAAGGCGCGACCAGTACCCCCGCATTTTCATTCGTGACCCCAACTTCTGCTGGAGCCACCAGCGCGGTGATCAACCTGGTTACCTCCACCAGCGATGTGATCAATCTGGCGACCTCAACACCTGCTGCGACCCTTACTCCCACGACCCCTTCTTACCCCACGCCCACTCCCGGAATCCCGGCGAAATATACATTGAAAAAGGGAGAATATCTTTTCTGCATCGCCCGCCGTTTTGACGTCGACCCGGCTGATTTGATGTCAGCGAACGGGTATAACATGTATACCGCTGAAAACCTGCAGCCAGGTACTGTGTTGGTCATCCCGCAAAACAGCAATTATCCCGGCGAACGATCGCGCAAGACTCACCCCGCTTATTACACAGTTGGTGCTGGTGATACAGTCTATACTATCGCGTGTAACTTTGGTGATGCCGATCCAAACACGATCATGGCTGCCAACGGATTGACCAAAGAGTCAGTTCTGACTGTAGGGCAGGTACTCTACATCCCGTAGGTTCTACTCATTCTGACAATCGCAAGAGCAGTGAATTTGTCACTGCTCTTGATTTTTTTCGCTATAATCCTGGTGGAGGATCGCTAATATGGCTTACGAGATCAAGAACACAACGGCTGTTTATCAAGGGCATATCTTTTCAGTCGAAAAGGTTAAAGTCGTTTTGCCGGACGACAGAGCCAGGGTCTACGAGCGCGTTAACCTCCAGAACGCTGTCACGATCCTTCCGATCGACGATGAAGGCAATATCTATTTCGTGCGACAATACCGGATTGGTTCCAACAGCGTTTTATTGGAACTCCCCGCGGGAAAGATTGAATCAGGGGAGGGAGCTCAGGCGACCGCGGAGCGAGAGATCCGAGAGGAGATCGGACTGGCCGCGCGAGAGATGTTGCCGATCGGCGGGTTCTATATGTCACCGGGATACTCTACTGAATACATGTATTGTTTTTTGGCAAGAGGGCTGTATCGCTCACCGCTTTCGCCAGACGCGGATGAGTTCCTGAATGTGGAAAAAATTCCACTGGAACAGGTGAAGCGGATGGCCACAGCCGGTGATCTGCCTGATAGTAAATCACTGGCCGCGCTATTGCTGGCATGGCAACAGATCTAGCCCCCAGTCAACCAAAATAATGATTTTCCCCATCGCAAAATCGCACCGCGATAATCGACGTGGTTTAGTCTTATAATGTAGGCAGTAAATTAAAAAGGGTCGCGATACCCTTATTTAACTATGGAGTTAATATGCCAAGAAAAATGATCACGATTGATGCAAATGAAGCAGTGGCTCGTGTAGCTTACAACCTGGCTGAAGTGGTTGCCATCTACCCGATCACACCTTCATCGAGTATGGGTGAACACGCCGATGCCTGGGCTGCGGCTGGTGTGAAGAACCTGTGGGGGACAGTCCCCTCTGTTGTTGAAATGCAGTCCGAAGGCGGCGCTGCCGGAGCGGTTCACGGTGCGCTTTCCGCCGGCTCACTGACCACGACCTTCACCGCCTCACAGGGCTTGTTGTTGATGATCCCGAACATGTATAAGATAGCCGGTGAGTTGACCCCAACCGTGTTCCATGTGGCTGCCCGTACCCTGGCCACCCACGCCCTCGCCATTTACGGTGACCATTCGGACGTGATGGCCACTCGCCAGACCGGGTTTGCCCTGCTGGCGTCCGATTCCGTCCAGGTGGCACAGGACATGGCTTTGATCGCCAACGCGGCCACCTTCGAATCACGGGTTCCCTTCCTGCACTTCTTTGACGGTTTCCGCACCTCCGCCGAGGTCAACAAGATCGAACAGCTTGACCTTGATGATATGAGAGCGATGATCAACGAAGACAAAATTGCCGAGCTTCGTGCTCGGGCGTTGAACCCTGAACACCCCGTTCTGCGTGGTTCCGCCCAGAATCCTGACGTTTTCTTCCAGGGCAGCGAGGCTGTGAACAAGTTCTACACAGCCGTCCCCGGATTCGTCCAAGCAGCGATGGATAAATTCGCCAAGATCGTTGGCCGTGCTTACCACATCTTCGATTACGTTGGTGCCCCTGACGCCACCGAAGTCATCGTGGTGATGGGTTCCGGCGCAGAAGTGGCCGAAGAGACCGCCAAATTCCTCAATAAACAGGGACGTAAAGTGGGCGTCGTCAACGTCCGCCTGTATCGCCCCTTCTCGGTAGAACATTTCGTCAAGGCATTACCCGCCTCCGTTAAGACGATTGCTGTGCTCGATCGCACCAAGGAACCTGGTTCCGTGGGCGAGCCACTTTTCACTGACGTGGTTGCCGCGATCAACGAAGCCCTCGTCAAAGGGACCGCTCCATTCAAAGTCGCACCGCGCTGCATTGGTGGACGCTACGGTTTGGCCTCGAAGGAATTCACTCCTGCCATGGCCAAAGCCATCTTCGATGAACTCGCGAAACCTGATCCCAAAGATCATTTCACTGTCGGTATCAATGACGACGTGACCCACCTCAGCCTTGATTTCGATCCGCGCTTCTCCATTGCCTCCGAATCCACCAAACGCTGCGTGTTCTGGGGTTTGGGTTCTGACGGTACCGTCGGAGCGAACAAGAACTCCATCAAGATCATCGGTGAAGAGACTGATTTCAACGCGCAGGGTTACTTCTACTACGATTCGAAGAAATCCGGCTCGGTCACTATTTCGCACTTGCGCTTCGGGCCTGATCCCATCCGCGCTCCGTACCTGATTGGACCCGGTGACGCCCAATTCGTAGCCTGCCACAATTTCTCGTTCATGGAATGGCTGGATGTTTTGAAGTACGCCGCTCCCGGTGGTGTGTTCCTGCTGAACAGCCTCTATGGCCCCAATGAAATCTGGGATCATCTCCCTCGTGAAGCCCAAAAAGATATCATCGAGAAGAAGCTCAAATTCTATGTCATCGATGGTTACGAAGTTGCCGCCAAGACTGGCATGGGTAATCGCGTGAACACTATCATGCAGACCGCTTTCTTCGCTATCAGCAACGTGCTGCCACGGGAAGAAGCCATCGAGCAGATCAAGAAATCCATCAAGAAGACCTATGGCAAGCGCGGTGAAGCTGTCGTCAAACAGAATTTTGACGCCGTCGATCACACCCTGGCCAATGTTCATGAGGTGAAAGTACCGTCTGCCGTAACATCCTCATTCAGCCGCCGGCCGGTCGTGCCTGCAGACGCGCCCGAATTCGTACGTAATGTGGAAGGTCCGATGATCGCTTTTGAAGGCGACGAGTTGCCGGTCAGCGCGTTCCCGGTGGATGGAACCTATCCCACTGCCACCACCCGCTATGAGAAACGCAACCTGGCGCTTGAGATCCCCGTATGGGAACCCGACCTTTGTATCCAGTGCGCTAAATGCGCGTTTGTCTGCCCACACGCTGTTATCCGCGCGAACGTTTACGATCCGAAATTCCTTGAAGGCGCTCCCGCGACATTCAAGTCAACCGACGCCAAATTCAAGGAATTCCCCGGCACCAAGTACACCATCCAGGTGGCTCCTGAAGACTGCACTGGATGCGGTTTGTGCGTGGAAGCCTGCCCGGCCAAAGACAAGGCAGATCCCACTCGCAAAGCTATCAATATGGCTCCCCAACCTCCGCTCCGTGAGGCCGAAGCCAGGAACTGGGATTTCTTCACGAAATTACCCAGACCCGACACTGATCTGTACAGCCCCACCACTGTCAAGAATTCACAGCTTGCTGAACCGCTGTTCGAGTTCTCGGGCGCTTGCGCGGGCTGTGGTGAAACCCCGTATCTTAAACTTGCCACCCAGCTCTTTGGCGACCGAATGGTTGTTGCTAACGCCACTGGTTGTACTTCCATCTACGGTGGCAACCTGCCCACCACCCCGTGGTCCATCAACAACCAGGGACGCGGTCCGGCCTGGTCGAACTCCCTGTTTGAAGACAATGCTGAATTTGGTCTGGGTATGCGCCTGACCCTGGACAAGCAGAACGAATTCGCCCGCGAGATCATCGCCGGCATGGGTGGTGAACTGGGCGATGAACTGGTATCGGGCATCCTGAATGCCGACCAGAGCAATTCCCAGGGAATCAACGAGCAGCGCAAACGCGTGGAGGCGCTCAAGGCCAAACTGCCAAAGAGCAAGGATCCACGCGCCAAGATGTTACTGAGCGTGGCTGATTCACTGGTGAAGAAGAGCGTTTGGATCATCGGCGGCGATGGTTGGGCGTATGACATTGGTTATGGCGGTTTGGACCATGTCCTCGCTTCCGGACGCAATGTCAATGTGCTCGTGCTGGATACCGAAGTTTATTCCAACACTGGTGGTCAATCCTCCAAGTCCACCCCTATCGGCGCGGTTGCTAAATTCGCTGCCAAGGGTAAGGGTATCGGCAAGAAGGACCTCGGTCTCATCGCCATGTCGTACCGCTACGTCTATGTCGCCTCCGTGGCCATGGGCGCCAACGACGCGCAGACTCTCAAGGCCTTCCTGGAAGCGGACGCTTACGATGGCCCGTCACTGATCATTGCTTACAGTCACTGTATTGCCCATGGCATGAAAGAAATGAAGAACGGTTTGGAACAGCAGAAACTGGCTAACCAGTCTGGTGTTTGGCCGATTTACCGTTACAACCCGGCCAACCTGATGGAAGGCAAGAATCCGCTCACTCTCGACAGCAAGGATCCAACGCTCACAGTGAAGGATTACGCTTACAACGAAAACCGCTATCGTCAACTGGTACAGGCTGACGAGGCGCGCGCCGAGATGCTGCTTAACGAAGCCCAAGAGAACGTCAACACCCGCTGGGAACTCTACAAGCAGATGGCTGCCATGACCTACCCAAAACCCGAAGAAGGCAAAGAGTAGATCAGTTGAAATGAAGTCAAGACGCGCCGCAAGGCGCGTCTTTTTTACCAGAATATAATCTTGCATTTGTTTGTAGAAGTGATTTTGCCTCACCCCCCGCTTGGTAGCAAATCTTCTAAATCCTACTTGCATAATCGCGTATAATAATCACCATCAGTGACATCCACACTCAGGGCGAGACCGACATAATGAATCTACCCGAACTTCGCAAAGATTTCCCCATTCTAAAAGACAATAAGGTGGTGTATTTCGATACCGCCTGCCAGAGTCTGCGACCGCTTCAGGTGATCGAGGCGGTGAGAGAGTATTACACCGATTACCCAGCTTGCAGCGGGCGCAGTATGCACAAGCTGGCCGCAAAGGTGACGGATAAATGCGCCGAAAGCCGAGCGGTGATGGCAAAGTTCCTGGGAGCATCCAAGCCGGAGGAGATCATCTTCACGCGCAACACCACCGAGGGGATTAACCTGGTTGCGAACACTCTCGATTGGCACCCTGGCGACGCGGTGTTGATCTCGGGTAAGGAACACAATTCGAACTTGATCCCGTGGCAGATGCTGGTGAAGAGCAAAGGAATCGCGCTCAAGGTGCTGCCTTCTAAAGCGGATGGCACTTTCGACCTGGAAGGTTTTGAGAAATTGCTTGACAAATCGGTGAAGCTGGTCTCGTTGGGCTTCTCTTCCAACCTGGACGGTGTGTCGATTCCGGTTGAAAAGATCATCAAGCTGGCGCACAAGAACGGTAGCTTGATATTGCTCGACGCGGCTCAGACCGCGCCACACCGTCAGATCAACGCGCGCGGGCTGGACGTGGATTTTTTGGCGCTTTCTGGTCACAAGATGCTCGGACCTTCCGGCACGGGTGTGCTTTACGGCAAGAAGAAACTGCTGGATTCACTTCATCCATTCATGGTTGGTGGCGAGACGGTTGCCTCCTCCACCTACGAAAGCTGTGAGTTCTTACCAGTGCCAGAACGCTTTGAAGCGGGTCTGCAGGATTACGCCGGGATTATCGGACTTGGGGAGGCCGCGAGGTATCTGCAAAAGATCGGTTTCGATGCCATCCAGAAACAGGAAGCCGAGCTGACCAGGGCCATCCAGGTGGGGATTGCCGACCTGCCCGGGCTGCACATAATCGGTCCACAGGATCCGGCGTTACGCGGCGGCATTACCACATTCTATATCGACGGCATCGATTCGCACCGTATCGCCTTGATGTTGGATCAGATGGCCAACATCTGTGTCCGTTCCGGGCAGCATTGCGTTCATTCCTGGTTCAACGCGAATGCCATCAAAGGTTCGGTACGTGCTTCAGTCTATTTCTACAACACCCTCGAAGAAACGGAAATCTTCGTGGAGAACCTGAAAAAGATCAGAAAGGTCCTCTAAGCCATGTTTTGTATCGTAGCTGCGGTCATCCTCTCTATTTTGGGTATTTTCAGCGCCGCGAACCGTAAACTAGCCGCTGAAGCGTTGGACTGCGTGTTCCACAGGATTACCTTTCGCCCATGCACCACGGGTTTCGACGAAAAGATGAAAGCCAAGATCCTGGGCAAGGCGATCAACCGTTCTGAGAAGCTCGCGCGGTTCCTGAGTAAGAATTTTGAGCTGCTCGCATGGATTTTCTTCGTCATCATGCTGTCAGCCAGTGTCATGTTTGTGCGTGGTCTTGTGTTGTTCTATACAACCGGTAATTGCAATGGAGCCACCAGCACGGCTTTCTGTATTTTCGACCCGACTGGAGAAAACACCAAGACCTCGAGCGTGGGAGCTTCAGGAAGTTGCCCGGTACCCACTGGAGAAAACAACAACGGCGCGTTGAGCTTGAATGGCGTCGACTTGAGTCTGTGGCCGGTGAAGAACGAAGGGGCAAAAACGCAACTTGTTTTTATTGGCTGCTATGCCTGCGAATATACTCGGCAGGTGTACCCTGAAATACGCAAGCTGGTGGATCAATATGAGCCTGAATTTTATTTTGGTGAATATCCCACCAAACTCAAGACCGATTACCTGTCGAAAGTGGGTTACTGCGTTTATAACCAGGACCCCGAGAAGTATTGGCCGCTGAACGATGCCCTGTTCGCCCAGGATATTGCCTTGCTCGAGGATCCGGCCGCTACTGATAAGATTCTGGCTGATCTCGGGTTGGACCCGGCAATCATTGACAATTGTGCCAATCAGCAGGCTACTGAAGACGCCGTACAGAAACTGTATTCGGAGATCCAGAAGACGAACTTCTATGGCACACCGACCATGTTTATTAACAGTGAGCCAGTTGTAGGGCCAAAACCCTACCGAGTCTACGCCATTCAGTTGGAAGGCTTTTTCTACTGGCTGAAGTAGCTGATATTGAATCCCACAAGCCCCGACCCCACGGTTGGGGCTTTTTCATGTCTAATGAGATTCAAACATGCGTATGCTATAATCACGTTCTGAAATCAGTCTTTGTGTCAAAATGAGGTGAGCATGGTTCTCCAATCCATCGTGCGGGTGTTCGGGGGTGATCCCAACAAGCGCGAGATCGAAAAAATTTCCCTGATCGTCGATGAAATCAACGGTCTTGAAGAAGAATACGAAGCTTTAAGTATCGAGGCTTTGCGAGGTAAAACTGCTGAATTTCGGCAACGTTTGAAAGAGGGTGAAACCCTTGATGATCTGTTGCCTGAGGCTTTCGCGGCGGTGAGGGAAGCCAGCAAGCGTACGATCGGCTTGCGACATTACGATGTACAAATGATTGGCGGTATCGTGCTGCATCAGGGCAGAATCGCTGAAATGCGCACCGGCGAGGGCAAGACACTTGTCGCCACTCTGCCGGTCTACCTGAACGCGTTGACCTCCAAAGGAGTCCATCTGGTAACGGTCAACGATTACCTGGCTCGCCGCGACGCTCGTTGGATGACTCCGATCTATCAAACCCTTGGGTTAACCGTGGGCGTGTTGCAGGCTGCTGATCGCACCGAGAACGGGCGCAAGGCGTTTATTGTTGATTTGGAGCGAAGTAACGCGCGTGAAGACCTGGATCAATTACAGATGGTGGATCGCGCCGAAGCATACAAGTGTGATATTGTCTACGGAACCAACAGCGAATTTGGTTTCGATTATCTGCGCGACAATCTGACCATGTCTCTGGAAGAGCGCGTGCAGCGCGGTCATTACTTTGCCATCGTTGATGAGGTTGATAATATCCTGATCGATGAAGCTCGAACCCCGTTGATCATCTCCGGACCGGCTTCGGACGATACCGAATGGTACGTGAGGATGGCCCAGGTGGTGCGCCAGTTGCGCCCTGAAGATTACGAAGTGAACGAAAAAGACCATCAGGTATCTCTCACCGAGGTGGGTGAAGTCCATGTGGAAGAGATCGTTGGGCAGACACTGCGTGATCCGGACCGCCCGGAAGACATCACCCCTGAACAGGCACGCCTGCTGGGTTATCTGGAGCAGGCTCTGCGCGCCCAACACCTTTACCGCCGCAACAAAGATTATATCGTGCAGGGCGGTAAGGTGATCATTGTCGATGAATTCACCGGACGTCTGATGCCCGGACGGCGCTGGTCTGAAGGCCTACATCAGGCGGTGGAAGCCAAGGAAAACGTCAATATCGAACCAGAGAATGTTACTTACGCGACAATCACTATCCAGAACTACTTCCGCATGTACGAGAAGCTGGGCGGTATGACGGGCACCGCGCTCACCGAGGCTGAAGAGTTTAACAAAATCTATAAACTCGAAGTGCTACCTATCCCGATGAACCTTGAATACGTGGCTGAGAAGAATAATTCCTCTTTGATCTTCAAAGAGACCAAGGACGCGAAAAATTATCCAGTTCAATACTATCTTCGACGAGATGATCCCGACGGCAAACCGGTGTTCTGGCGCAGGCAAGATTTCCCTGACCTGGTGTATCGAACCGAGGAAGGTAAACTGCGCGCGATCACGCGCGAGATTATTCATAATTACGTCATCGGACGGCCGCAACTGGTGGGTACGACCTCAGTGGAACATTCCGAGCGACTGTCACTGCGGTTGGGAGCCGAACCTCTACGCCGGCTGGTACAGGTAATGCTGGTGCGCGACGCCTGGATCGAAAAAAACAACGTGTCCCCCGAGTTGGAGATCAAGGAACTGGCTTCGTTTAACCGTCCGCTCAACGAGATCAACACCAATGAACTACGACAATTCTCGCGCCAGGCAGGTCTGATCTCGATCAACCCAGAGGATTCTGAGAATATCGCCCGCACGCTCAAGATTCTTGAGCTAAGTGATACTGATCTTCCGCGTCTTTCCACAGTGCTGCAGGGTGGTATTCCACACCAGGTGTTGAACGCGCGCAAACATGACGAGGAATCGCAGATCATTGCCCGTGCTGGAGCTTTTGGCGCGGTCACCATCGCTACCAATATGGCAGGTCGTGGCGTGGACATCAAGCTCGGCGGCGAATTAAGTGAGGAAGTAATCGCGGATGTGATCCGCGTGCTCGAAAGCGCCAATGTTGAAAATCCGTACGATATGACGAACGCGGAACGGCGCAAGGCGCTACAGGGGTTGAGTGCTGACCAGTATGGAATTTATGAAGAAGCTGTTAATACCTTCTTGAAATACTTTACCGACATGGAAAAGGTTCGTGAACTGGGCGGTCTGCACGTGATTGGATCTGAACGCCACGAAGCGCGCCGTATCGACAACCAGTTGCGAGGCCGTGCCGCGCGTCAGGGTGATCCCGGCTCTTCACGCTTCTACCTGTCGTTGGAAGATGAATTGATGAGGCTGTTCGGTGGCGTTCAGATGGAAAATGTGATGAACCGATTGCGTGTGGACCTTAGCATGCCCATCGAGAGCGGTCTCCTTGGGCGCATGGTGGAACAGGCACAGGAGCGCGTTGAAGGGAATAACTTTGACGTCCGCAAGCATTTGTTGGAATACGACGATGTACTGAACGCGCAGCGTAAACGAATCTATGGCGAACGCGACCGCGCTTTACAGAAAGAAGACCTGCACGAAGATGTGGTTGATATTTTGCGGGTTGAGCTGCAGGAACGTATTCCCACAGCGCTGAAAGATGAAGAAGGTCCGTGGAAATTGCTGGCTTTTCTTGAGGAAGTACAACCCTCGATGTCTTTCGAACAGGAAAAAACGCGGGTTCCCTCCTATTCGGTTTACCTGGTGATGAATGAGCTTAAGGAACGCTTCGAGAAGAGCGGCGCGAAGTCATTAAAAGAGATCGTGCTTGACCTGGCAAAAGAGACCATCGCAGCCGAGAATGAGCATATCCTGTCTACGTCAAAGATTCAACTCGAAAAGACGCACAGCTCCATGGAGCAGGTGCTGGATGAGCGATTGGATACCCTCGACACCTTTTTCGAAGGGCTCGAATCGGGCGACGAAGGCGAGAACCAGCAGCGCCGACGACCCCAGGAAATGCTGGATGAACTATCGGGTTTAGTGCGAACACAATTGCGCCTTTCGAGTGATGAACTGCGCCGCCTTCCCGAGGCGGACAGCGACGTCAAGGAAAAACTGGCTGACCAGATCACCAGTGGGTTGATGGTGTTGGCGCTGACCCGCGTCATCGGGGCCTTTGAACGCCGACTGGACGACAGCCTGGAGATACGCCCGGCGCAATTGATGGAGCTTGGATGGGGCGAGGTCGAGGACACCCTGATGGACGCTCTCAAGACAAGCCTTGATAAGCGGTTGGAATCATTGGTCTCAGCGCAGGGGCAGATCAGCCAGAACCTCGATGCCACACTGGCCCATATTGACGAGAGCAACCTGAGCGAAGACGACCTGGTGGAATTACTGATGAACATTTCGCTGGGCAACCGCCTGGCTATCGATCCAAAAACCCATCAGCGCGTAACGCGCAAGGTTTTAATCTTGAATTACATCTACCTGGCCGCACAGATGATCCAGGGAGTGTCGGACAAGGAAATCACCGAAGACATCATCGCCCATCTAGAAAACGCGCGCGACCGGTTGGAAGTGGTGTGGGGCAAGATGGAATTCGAACGGTTCCGTCTGGCCGATCTGCCGCTCTCGCAACTGGACGACAAGGTCACACAGGCACTGCGGGAAAAGCTTGGCGAAGAGAAGGTGGCTGCCATTGCCAACAGCAAGGTAGACGATCTGAGCGAAGAGGATGCCGACGCGCTGGCCGCGGTTCTGGGTTGGCGAGTACAGAACGGCATCTACCGGCACATCCTGGTGAGCGTGATCTCGGAACTTTGGGTGGATTACCTGACCAAGGTAGACGCTTTACGTGTTTCCATTGGACTCGAGGCCTTTGCCCAGCGCGATCCGCTGGTGCAGTACAAGAGCAAGGCTGCCGAATACTTCAAAGAGCTGCTGAGTGATATCCGCATTGGTGTGATCAACCGCATGTACCGTTATCAACCGCGCCGGGCGGGCGTGCAAGCGACGGCTGAACAGAAACGCGTCCCGTCGCAGACAGCCGCGGCTGCGCAGCAACAACCTACGCAAAGCGGCGATGGGAAGAAGAAACGCAAGAGACATTAGAGAGCGACATGCGGATTAAGCCTTTCGCGCTGGAACGATATTTTGCGAAATACGAGTTCAACGTCCGTTACCTTCTGTGTGGCTCGGACTGTGAATCCGTTACGGTGGATGATCTGTTGAAGATCGAACCTGAAGCTGAGGCGCGGCTGCATTCGTTGTGGCTTGGATATACAGAATCCAGCGGCGCGCCAGCGCTGAGAGAAGCCATCTGCGGCATTTATCAAAACATCACTGCGGGCGAGGTACTGGTCCACAGCGGCGCCGAGGAAGCCATCTTCAACTTCATGCACGCTAACCTCAACGCGGGCGATCATATTATTGTGCATTGGCCGTGTTACCAGTCCCTGTACGAGGTGGCAGCCAGTATCGGTTGCGAGGTGACGAACTGGGTGGCACGCGAAGCGAACAGCTGGTGGCTCGATTTGGATGAGCTAAAGACTGCGCTCAAACCCAACACCAAAGTTGTGGTGATTAACTCACCGAACAACCCCACTGGTTTTTTAATGTCAAGAGAAGATTTTATTGAAATCAACCGCCTGTCTGAACAAAAAGGGTTCTGGCTTTTCTCGGATGAAGTCTACCGCGAGTCGGAATACAATTCAGAATCACGGCTACCCGCTGCCTGTGACGTGAACCCGATGGCAGTGTCGCTGGGGGTGGTTTCCAAGACATACGGTTTACCGGGATTACGCATTGGTTGGATCGCCACGAAGAACCGCGAAGCGTATGACCGAATGGCGGTGATGAAGGATTACACCACCATCTGTAGCAGCGCGCCCAGTGAATTGCTGGCTGAGGTGGCGTTGCGTCACCGCGACGTGCTTGCGGAACGAAACCGGCAAATCCTCGCTGAAAACCTGCGGCTCCTGGATGATTTCTTTGCCAGGCACAGCGAACTTTTCTCATGGGTACGTCCGCGGGCTGGTTCGATCGCCTTTCCGTGTCTACTAAACGGGGAAATCGAAGAATTCTGTCACAACCTGGTGATGGAAAGTGGCGTGTTGTTGCTGCCGGGAACACTCTTTGGTGATCGGGGCAATCACTTCAGGATCGGTTTTGGCCGCCGCAATATGCCCGAGGCGTTGGCGCACCTGGAAGATTTTCTGCCATAGGAACGCAAGGTGTTTTTAACCTTGACGATTTGCTTAAATCGCCAGTGAAAATCGCATAAAAAATTGTTTAATAAGGTATAATTTATCTTTCGAGGCTCATAGCCCAATCGGGTTAAAGGAGGGTTCGATTCCTTTGTAGTGAGCTATATCTTATCCGTCGGAGTGCATAAGACGTATGGACAATCAAGACGCCAATCTCGAACAGGGGAATTCTTTCGAGAATAATCAGCAAGAAAACAATGACATGGCTTCACTGCTGGATGCGGCAAGCACTGAGATCGAATTCCCTGTGCAGGGTGAAATTCGCAAGGGTGTTATTGCCAGCATGACCCCGGGGCAAATCCTGGTCAGCGTTGGAGCAAAATCTGAAGGTGTGATCAGCGGTAAAGAGTACGAATTGATTCCGCCTGCCGAACTCGCCGAGTTGAAGATCGGACAGGAAATCCCTGTCTATGTGATCAATCCGGAAGATCAAAACGGTAACCTGGTATTGTCCTTCGTCCGTGCTCGTGAAGAACAGGGTTGGAAAGTTGTCGAAGATATGCTGGCGAGCAAGTCGAGCTACCATTCCAGCATCATCGGCTTCAATAAGGGTGGTCTGATCGTCCCAGTCGGTGGACTGCGTGGCTTCGTTCCGGCGTCACAGATCAGCCTGGGCCGCCGCTCTGATATGACCGGCGATACTCCCGAACAACGCTGGAGCAAGATGATCGGGCAGGAAATCGATGTTTGCGTCATCGAGATTGACCGCGAACGCCGCCGCCTGATTCTCTCTGAACGCCAGGCGAGCTCCGAAACCCGAGAATCCGTGAAGGAACGCGTGATCGATGAACTGAATGAAGGCGATGTCCGCACCGGTCGTGTCACTAGCCTGGCTGAATTCGGCGCCTTTGTCAACATCAATGGAGCGGATGGACTCGTCCACCTCTCCGAGATTTCCTGGGACCATATCGCTCATCCCAGCGAAGCCCTCAAAGTGGGTCAGGAAGTGAAAGTCAAGGTTATCAGCATCGACCGCGCCAAGAAACGCATCGGCCTGTCGATCCGCCAACTGGTCTCCGATCCGTGGGATCAAAAAGCCGCTAATTTCCAGGTGGGTCAGCTTGTTGAAGGTACCATTACACGATTGACCAAGTTCGGTGCTTTCGCGCGCCTGACTGACGACGTGGAAGGCTTGATCCACATCTCCGAGATCAGCGAAAAACGCATCGAGCACCCGAAGGAAGTCCTTAAAGAGGGCGAGACAGTCACCCTTCGTATCATCAAGATCGACCCGGGTAACCACCGCATTGGCTTGAGTCTGCGTCGCGTGGATTCGATGGCCTATGCCGATATGGACTGGCAGAGCCTGGCTGACGAAATCCTGAGCGAAGACAGTGAAGAAAAACCCGCCGAAAAGAAAGCCGGCAAGGGAAAGCAAGACGAAGCAAAAGCTGAGTAATCAATTTCAAATGAGAAACGCACCGGGAACGGTGCGCTCTTTTTTAGGCGACCCAAATGACTTATTTCATCGATGCTCATGAAGATATGGCGTGTAGCGCCCTGACGTTCAACCGCGATCTTTGCATTTCAGCTCAAGAAACCCGTAATAAAGAAAAAGGCACGAAAATCCCGGTTTGGGGGCACGGCGATACCACCCTTGGCTGGCCGGACTATCAACGCGGCAAAGTGGGGCTGGTGTTTGCCACAATTTTCACCGCTCCAGAGAAATTCAGAGACGGTGACTGGGATCTGGTGTGCTTCAAAGATTCCAGCGAAGCGGAGAAGCTGATGCACCAGCAGGTGGATTATTACCACCGCCTGTGTGAAGATCATCCCGACAAGTTCCAACTGGTTATCAATCAACATGACCTGAAACGTGTGCTTGAACCATGGGAGAAACAACTTCCCGGCGAGCACCCGGTGGGGTTGGTGATGCTGATGGAGGGCGCGGATGGCTTGAGCACTCCGGGGAAGTTGGAAGAATTCCACGAGCGCGGATTGCGCATGGTTGGGCCTGCCTGGGGCGGCACCCGTTATTTTGGCGGCACTCGCGAGGATGTAGAGTTCAGCAAAGAGTCGCTTCAACTTTTGGACGCGATCTCGTCACTGGAAATGCCACTCGACCTTAGCCACATGCGCGAAAGCGGGGCACTGGCAGCGATGGATCATTTTGATGGGCCGGTATTCGCCAGCCATGCAAACGCCCTGGCACTACTCAAGGGCAGTGAAAGTCCACGTCATTTTACCGACACGACCATCCGACGCGTGTTTGAGCGTGGGGGCGTGATCGGTGTGGTGTTATTTAACATGTTTTTATCCACAGAGTGGAATTTTGGTTCGGCGCGTGAGTTGGTTACCCTCAAGACCGTGGCAGAACAGATCGATTATTATTGCCAATTAAGCGGTTCGTCGAAACAGGTGGCGATTGGCTCCGATTTCGATGGTGGTTTTGGATATCCGAATATCCCAATGGAGCTTGACACCATCGCTGACGTCCAAAAACTGGGTGACGTTCTCAAAGAAATGGGTTATACTGCTGAAGACGTTGAAAATATCTTTCATCGAAATTGGAAAAATCATCTAGAGAAATCGCTCCCGGCATGAAACCAAAAGAGCCCGAAACCAAAATTGAACCCACACTTGAAGATAAATTAAGCGAACTCCCTCCCTATCCAAAGGCGCGGATCAGATTCGCGCTCTATGGAGTGATAGCCGGACTCGCGTTTTTTTTACTGGGAGCCAAACCTGAATTGTTTGGGTTAGATCGTAGTCCGGTGGTTGGTTTTATCCAGTTATTGGTTATGATTTTTGGTTTGGGCATCATTTGTCTGGCAGGGTATCAGGCTGTGCACGCGCTCTGGCGCAGACAGACGCCTAGTATCACAGCTGATTTTGGCATGCGTATTCTCAGCACAGGGTACGTGATCACTATCTTTTGCGCCATGGCTGATGTGTTCGGAATCGGTTCACATCCATTGCCTGGTGTGCCGGTGTTTGGGGTATGGCAGGCCAGGGGCATGGAAATTGGTCTTGGCATCATAGCCATGGGTTTTGTGATGATGTTTCCCTACCCATCGAAGAAAAGCTGATCTACAATCCCATCACTTTCAACATATCATCATCGGTATCGAACTTGAATTCGGGCAGGTTTCTGGCCAGCGCGATTTCATTCTCGGCACTTTTAAGTTTTTGTAAATCTGCAGTATTCACATAGCGATATCCGACTTCGCGCAATTTTATTTCAAGGAGATCGAAATTGAGAGCAGCGGTCAAAGGGATATCTGCCAGATATTGGAGAACCGCGTTGGCAGCAGCGGCACCGTCCTTTCGGGCGACGCCCACCATACCGGTGCTTGCCTGACGTGACCATCCCGCCAAGAAAATTGCTCCCGGTTTAGAAAGGTCCTGACCCGCAGATTCGTATGAAATTCCATTAATTGGGTATCTCGGCTCACTGGATTTTATGAATTCGTTCCCTTGTACAGGTAATCCGAGCTCGTCGTCCACCCGGTCACCAATGGCAAATATGATCCCATCCGCGTCCATTACAATCTTCCGACCGGTACCGACCGCGCGAATGGTGCCATTGAGTAATTCAAGGTTGTTTTCTTCAAACTCGACCGCGCTCAGGTTTTTGCCATCGTTGCCAAGCATGCGGAGGGGAGAATAGAGAAAACGCATCTTCCAGACAGGGTGAGAAATATGCTCCGTCACAGCCGCAAGGGTTTCGTGGATTTCCGCCACCGATTTCTGAGGATCTTGAGCGACGGCTTTCATTGCTGGCGAAACGCGGGAAATCTCTTTATCAAAATCGTCAACATCAAGGGCGACCGCCACTGGTTCCAGTTCGCGACGATCAAATTTGACCTCGGCAGGTCCACGGCGGGCGATGGTGGTGATTTCTTCTACTTCAGAGCGGGTAATCAAGAAACGCACGATATCGGTCATTACGTTGCCAACGCCAACAACGAGCATTTTTTTCCCTAATTTGATGGGCATGGAGGCGAAAGGCGGCATGTGATTGTAGTAGAAGACCAGGGTCTTAGCGTGATACACGCCACAAAGATCCTCACCGGGTAATCCCAGCCATTTGGTGCCCTGGGCACCACTGGTCACAAGGATCGCGTCGAATCCTATTTGCTGGAGATCATTGAGGGAGAGAGGATATTTCGCACCGATGGTGACGTTGCCGTAGTAATGGATATGGTCACAATCAAGGATCTGATTGAATTGGGCGCGCAGGCCGTCTTTCAATCTCAATTTATCGGGGTAGATACCATATTCAGCCAGACCACCCGGTTTTATATTGCGGTTAAAGAGAGCCACATCAATGCCCTGCTGCGCCAGTTCACGCGCGGCAAATAATCCCGCAGGTCCAGCCCCAACGACCGCCACCATTGCCGATCTGTTTTGTGTTACCATTCAGCCTCCGGAGGTTCCGATTCGCATTCCCCAATATTTTCTGGTATTGCTCGGTTCATTCATCTTTCTATTATATATGGATTTGCTTCTCGACAAAGAAGCGTTATGCTATAGTTAAAAAGCAGGATCACATTCAATTACCGGAGAAAAAGCATGGCAGATGAGTTCCGCCAGGAGAAATTAAAGAACGGGTTATTGGTAAATATCAAAGAAATTCACTCGGCACCGATCATCAGCCACTGGCTGTGGTATCGAGTGGGTTCGCGAAACGAAGTTCAGGGAAAAACCGGCCTTTCCCACTGGGTGGAACATATGCAGTTCAAAGGGACGCCAAAATTTCCACCTGGCTTGCTCGACCGAGCCATCTCACGAGACGGTGGTTTTTGGAACGCGTTCACTTTTCTGGATTGGACCACGTTCTTCGAAACCATGCCGGCGGAGAAGATTGAACTGGCCTTCGAGCTTGAAGCCGACCGGATGGTAAACAGCATCTATGATGCCGGTGAAGTAGATTCTGAACGCACGGTGATTATCTCTGAGCGCCAGGGCAATGAAAACGATCCACACTTCAAACTGGACGAGCAAATCCAGCTGGCGGCATTTTCCACGCATCCCTACCGGAATGAGGTACTAGGCAGTATCGAAGATTTGCAAGCGATCCAGCGGGACGATCTTTACCAGCATTACCGCTCGCATTATTGCCCTTCAAACGCTGTGCTGGCGATTGCTGGTGATTTTGATAGCGATAAGATATTGGCGCTTGCCGAAAAGTATTACGGCGACATCCCGGCAGGAAGCCCTCAAATTCACCAACCCGAACAAGATGAGACGTTGAATGAGGAAAAACGAGTGGAAGTCAAAGGCCCGGGAGAGACCACTTATCTGCAAATCGCCTACCGCGCACCAGCAGCTGCCGAGGATGATTTTTTTGTGGTATCTGTATTGGACAGCCTGCTTTCGGGACCGAGTGGGCTCAATATGTTCGGCGGTGGGGGCATTTCGAATAAGACCAGCCGTCTTTATCGGGAATTGGTCGAAAAGGAATACGCCATCAGTGTGTTCGGAGGTTTACAGGCGACAATTGATCCGTATTTATACAACATCCATGTTACAGTTCGCCCAGACCGTAAACCCGAGGCTGTGCTCAAGCAAATCGACCGGGAAATCGAGAAATTGCAGCAAAAACCAGTTTCTCAAACTGAAATTGATCGCGCCATCAAACAGGCCCGAGCAATGTTTGCTTATGGGTCGGAAAATATTACCAACCAGGCATTCTGGCTAGGATATTCCGAAATGTTCGATGGCTACGATTGGTTCAAGCAATACATGGACCGTCTGAATCAGGTGACTCCGACGCAGGTGCAGGAAGCCGCTCAAAAATATTACTTGCCTGAAAGACGTGTTGTGGGAGTGTATTTCCCAGAGGAGGCGTAATATGGCGCGGTTGGATGAGCTAAAAAATATGAATTCATTACCCGGACCGAAGGATATCTTTCGTAAAACACTGGCGAACGGTATCACGATTTTAACGCGCAGCAACTTTAATAGCCTATCAGTGGTTGTTTCCGGATATGTGGCCGCTGGTAGTGCCCTGGACCCGGTGGATAAACTTGGATTGGCAAACTTTACTGCGGCAGCGTTGATGCGTGGAACGCGAAGCCACTCGTTTCAGGAAATATTCAATGAACTTGAATCGGTGGGCGCCAGTCTTGGGTTTGGTGCGAGCGTACATAACACCAGTTTCAGCGGACGTTCCCTCAGCGAAGACCTACCCCTGCTCGTGAAACTTCTGGCTGATTGCCTGCGTAATCCGGTTTTTCCACACGACTATTTCAATCGGTTGAAAACACAATTGCTTACATCGCTGGCAATTCGCGCGCAAGAGACCTCAGAAATGGCCGCGCTGAATTTTGATAAACTCCTGTTCGGGAATCATCCCTACGGTATTCCAGAAGACGGGTATACCGAGACCATCGAGAAGATCAAACGGACAGATCTAGTTGATTTCCACAAAAAGTATTACCGACCGCAGGGAATGGTCATCGTAATCGTTGGCGCTGTTTACACCCAGCAGGTTTTCGAGATCATCGAATCCGAGCTGGGAAGCTGGCAAAATGACGAACCGGAACCACAGTTCACCTTTCCGATGATCCAGGTTCCCTCAAAGACCACCCGACAACATATCGAATTGGCGGGCAAGAGCCAGACCGACCTGGTGATGGGGACGGTTGGCCCAAAACGCAGTTCGCCTGACTTTCTGCCTGCTTCGTTGGGTAATAGCGTACTCGGGCAGTTTGGCATGATGGGACGCATCGGTGAAGTCGTCCGTGAGAAGGCCGGCCTCGCGTACGATGCCTCCACCAGTCTGAACGCGTGGATTGAAGGCGGGTCGTGGGAAGTAACTGCAGGTGTCAACCCGACCAATCTCGATAAAGCCATAGACCTCATCATCCGAGAACTGAAACGATTTATTAAGGAACCGGTCACCGAGGAAGAGTTGTCTGATAGCCAGGCTAATTACATCGGACGTCTGCCACTTACCCTTGAATCCAACGCGGGCGTGGCCGGAACGATCCTCAACATGGAACGGTTCGAACTGGGTCTGGATTATCTACAACGTTACAACTCCCTGGTCAACCAGGTGACACCAGAAAGCGTGCTCGAGACCGCACGGAAGTACATCAATCCTGATAAACTGGTGATCGTCAGCTCAGGGACGACACATACAACGGAGGCTTGATTGTCGCTGATCGTCTGTGGTGTCGACCTGGTGGATATTCACCGTTTTTCCGCGCTTGACCCGGCTATTCGGCAACGCTTCATCCGAAGGGTGTTCACCAAAGCAGAGATCGAATTGTGTGGTGACAGAGATGACCACCTGGCAGGGCGTTTTGCCGTAAAGGAAGCAGTTGCCAAGGCATTGGGTTGCGGAATTGGGTTGATCGGCTGGCAGGACGTGGAAACACTGGCAAACGAGCAAAATGCTCCAGAATTAATCCTGCATGGTCAGGCCAAGGTGAAAGCCAGCGAAAAAGGCCTTCACCAATGGTCGGTGTCTATCTCACATACACGTGAACTGGCAACCGCTTTTGTGGTTGCGAGCAAAGGCTCAGAGCAAGGAAATTTCGATTAACCCATGCGTATTTTATCGGTAAGCGATGTTGAGATCGGGTTCATCTACAGCCCTATGATCGTGGAAAAATTCCAATCCACCGATCTGGTGATCAGTTGCGGCGACCTGCCGTATTACTACCTGGAATACATTCTTACAACACTCAATGTTCCACTGTATTACGTGCGCGGCAATCATGCCAGCCGGGTGGAGATCACCACAGGAGGAGAAAGAACTTATCCTTGGGGGGCTGTGAACCTGCATCAGCGCGTGGTGGAAGATGATACCGGGCTGTTACTGGCAGGGCTAGAGGGGTGTCTTCGCTACAATAATGGTCCTTATCAGTATTCCCAGGGTGAGTTCTGGATGAAGGTCTTTCGACTGGTTCCGGGGTTATTAATCAATAAACTGAAAGCCGGGCGCTACCTGGATATTTTTGTCACGCACGCGCCACCCTGGAAGATCCACGACGCGGACGACCTGCCGCACCGGGGCATCAAGGCGTACCGCTGGTTGATCGACGTGTTCAAACCAGCTATCAACTTACATGGTCACATCCATGTGTACCGGCAAGATACCGTCACAGAAACGCGGGTCAGTGAAACCCGGGTGATTAATACCTATGGGTACCGCGAATTTGATTTCGCTACCCCTACCAGACGTACCTGTCAGAGGAAAAGGTAAAGGATTTCTTATGGACGAAAACGAAAACAACCGAGAGATGAAGAAGGCCATCTGGATGGCTGCTCGCGACGATTTTGGGCACGCTTACCGAAAAGGCTTTTTTAGAGCCATTATCGCGGCAATCCAGAGCGTCAACAATGATCTGATTCCCTACGACGAAGTGCGTAAGCGCATCCCCATGCGCGGACAGCATTACCTGGGCTTGCAGCAGATCGAGACTGAAAAAATCGTTGGTTCGGTCAGTCGCTTCAATGACTTTGACCGGGCATTTCTGCCGCGTCAAACACACACCCGTTCACGCTGGGAAAGCATCGACCGGGCGTACTTTGAGGATGTGATCCTGCCGCCTATCGACGTCTATAAGATTGGTGATGTTTATTTCGTCAAAGATGGCAACCATCGGGTTTCGGTGGCGCGTGAGCGCGGCCAGGCTTTTATGGACGCGTATGTCATCGAAATGGACATCCCGGGCACGCTAGATAAGAGTCTCAACCTGGATAACCTTGTGATGGTCCAGGAATATGCTGAATTTCTCAACGTGACGAAGCTGGATGAATTGTATCCGGATCACGACTTCAGATTCTCAATTCCTGGACAGTATGATAAAGTATTACAGCATATTTCCGTGCACCAATGGTTCATGGGAGAGGAACAAAAACACCCGATCGATTACACAGACGCGGTCAAGGGGTGGTATTCTGATCTGTACAGACCGTTGGTGAAGATTATCCGCAAACAAAAGATCCTGGAGAATTTCCCGGGACGAACCGAGATGGACCTTTACTTGTGGATCATGGAACACCGATGGTACCTGGGGGAGGAACGTCACCGCACCATCAGTTTGGAAACGGCAGCGATGAATTTTTCGGAAAAATTTTCCAGACGGAGGGTGAGGCATTTGAGCCAAATCTTCAAGTGGCTGTTTCGCAAGCGAAATAAAAAACGTCCGGACTGATCCGGACGTTACTTTACCAGCACAGAAAGACAAATCAGGCGCCCGCCTTGATGCCAAGCCAGAGGTGGTTGGGTAATACCATTTGGTTACTCTGTACCTCGATGCCGATTGCGCGTTGTTTCTTTTCGCCAATCATGCTGGGATGCACGTAACACAGGTCGGGTTTCTGGCCATACTTATTCTGATAATATTCAGTGGCCCGTTGAATTTTGGTCACCAGATCCACCTTGGGGTCGTTGTCAAACCAGAGCATGCCTGTGTTCATTGATTTTCTCCTGATATAACGTTCTTTCTAGATTAGTGCAATTTTCAGACCAGCTTTATTAGTTCTTATGTTCTATAATCATTATAGAACGTTCGTTCTTATTTGTCAAGTACTTTTTGTATTTATGTGCATTTATGCAATAAACGGGCCAACCCAGCCATAATTTGCACCCGGCATGGATTTTTTTTGCGTTTTAGTGTATCCTATACTTTGATTTCATTTACTATTCCAGAAGTACCAAACACAACACGATTCATCTGGAGGCCCCATGATTAAAGATATTCTGAAAGATGCAGAGAATCGCATGAAGAGCGCCATCGCTTCGCTGGAAGAGGACCTCGGCGGTATCCGAACCGGACGAGCCAATCCGGGATTGGTTGAAAAATTACCGGTCGAGTATTACGGCGCTGAAACACCATTGCAGCAGTTGGCAAGCATCAGCGTTCCCGAAGCCCGCGCGCTTTTGATTCGCCCGTTCGACCCAACCACGTTAAAAGCCATTGAAAAAGCAATCCTCGCATCGGAACTTGGTCTGACCCCCAATAACGACGGCAAGGTGATCCGCTTGAACCTGCCCGCGTTGACCGAAGAGCGCCGCCGTGATCTGGTTAAGGTCGTGCATAATCGTCTGGAAGAGAGTCGGATAGCGATACGGAACATTCGCCGCGATTCATTGAAAGATATGCGCGATTTTGAAAAAGAAAAAATGATCTCTGAAGATGACCTTAAGGTCGGTGAAGAAGAGATCCAAAAGTTGACCGACAAGTACATCGAAGATGTTGACAAGGTTGGTGAACACAAAGAAAAGGAGATCATGGAGGTCTAGGCCTTCAGGTCGAAGACTTATGTCTGAAGAAATCACAAAAATTCCCACCCATGTTGCGATCATCATGGACGGAAACGGCCGCTGGGCGAAAGCCCGCGGCTTGACGCGTCTTGAGGGGCATAAGGCAGGGACAGAAAACTTGCGTGGGATCATTCGTGCATGCGTGGATTTTGGGATCAAATACCTGACGGTCTACGCATTTTCCACCGAAAATTGGACAAGACCCTCGGACGAAGTGAACGGTTTGATGCTGCTACTGGAATCGGTGGTGGAGAACGAACTGGCTGAATTGCACCGAGAGGGGGTACAGATCCGTCACATTGGCCGTCTGGAGGCCCTGCCAAAAGGCCTGGGTGAAAAGGTAAAGAATGCCATCGAGATCACGAAGAACAATCAGCGTTTGATCCTCTACATTGCCTGGAATTATGGTGGCAGGGATGAAATCGTTTATGCCGTGCAAAAGATCATCGAGGCGGGGATTCCGGCGAATGAAGTAACCGAGGAAACGATCACCAACCATCTATTCACTCAGAAATGCCCTGACCCCGATCTGATCATTCGCACTTCAGGGGAATGCCGCACCAGTAATTTCTTGATCTGGCAGGGGATCTATTCGGAATGGGTGTTCACCCCGGTACTATGGCCCGATTTCAACAAAGAAGAATTACGAAAAGCCCTCATAGAATACGGCAGCCGCGAGCGCCGTTTCGGAAAAGTCTGATGTGACAAAGATCATCTCCGATAAATCATTAAAGAAACGGTTGATTGTTGCTGCTATCTTGATACCGTTGATCAGCTTCTTTATCATCATCGGTGGTTTGTCGTTCAATATTTTTGTTTGTTTTGCGTTATCCCTCGGTGTTTGGGAATTCTGGCGTATGTTCCGGGGAGCAGGATACGAGCCATCGTTATTTATCATGGTCGCGGCTACGGTCAGTATTGTCTTTTTGCGTACTCTCCCTCTGGCCGAATATATGGGGTTATGGCTTTCGCTGCTGGTGCTGTTCTCATTGGGCGACGCAGTGAGGCAGCAGGCAATAAATGTGCCGAACGCCTCGTTCAATTTCGCGATCACCGTTAGCGGCGCGCTTTACGTGGGCTGGCTGGGTAGTTATCTAATTTTGCTGCGCAACCTGCAGCAACCGCAGGGGTTGATCTGGACTCTCGTAGTTATATTTTCCGCGGCTATGACCGACACCGGTGGGTATTTATTTGGCAGTCTCTTCGGCAAGCACAAAATCGCGCCTTCCATCAGCCCCAAGAAATCATGGGAGGGATACTTCGGTGGGATTCTCTTCGGCGGACTGTTCACCTGGCTGGCGACCGTCATTTTGCATATCTACTTCCCAGAGATTATCGGGATCCACGGATTGATCATTGGAACGGTACTATCCATTTTTGTTCCTTTTGGTGACCTGGCGGAGAGCATGTTCAAACGCCAGTTTCAGATTAAGGATACCAGCCATATCCTGCCCGGGCACGGCGGCATCCTCGACCGCATTGATTCTTCGCTTTGGGCGATCGTGATTGGATATTACCTGATTCTCATCCTTATTTGAACTTCCGGAAAATCCAATTAAAAGGAGCTTCCTGAAATGTCAGAAAACCAACCCACACGCAACCTGGCCTTGGACCTGGTACGCGTTACCGAGGCGGCAGCACTGGCAGCTGGCCGGTACATGGGACGGGGGAATAAAAATGAAGCGGACGGCGCGGCAGTATCAGCGATGCGTTTGCTGCTCAATCAGATCGAGATGGACGGCGAAATCGTAATCGGAGAAGGTGAGAAAGACCAGGCGCCCATGCTTTACAACGGCGAACACCTGGGAACCGGTAAATCCCCCCACATGGACATCGCGGTGGATCCTGTGGATGGCACACGTCCGCTGGCTCTGGGCCTGCCAAACTCAATCGCCACGGTGGCCATGGGCCCGCATGGAGCGTTTTTCAACCCTGGCCCTTTTCTTTACATGCAAAAAATCGCGGTTGGACCCGAAGCGAGCGGCGTGATCGACATCGAAGCGCCGGTGAAAACCAACCTGGAAAAGATCGCCCACGCCAAGGGGGAAGATGTGGAGAACCTGACGGTGGTCATCTTGGACCGGCCCAGGCACGAACAATTGATCCGCGAAGTACGCGAAGCCGGGGCGCGAATCAGTCTCATCCCCGACGGCGACGTTGCCGGTGCGTTGATGACCTCCATTCCCGGAACAGGGATAGATGTATTGATGGGGGTGGGGGGGACGCCTGAGGGGGTGTTGGCAGCTGCCGCGCTGCGCTGCACCGGAGGAAACATCGTTGGCAAACTGTTTGCCCGCAACAAAGATGAATTGGATCGAGCCAAAGCTATGGGTATGGATCCCAACCGGGTGCTGACAATCAACGACTTGGTCTCCACCGACGACGTGTTCTTTGCCGCGACAGGGATCACCAAGGGATACCTGCTTGAAGGGGTCTCCTATTTCCCGGATGGAGCCAGAACTGACAGCCTGGTGATGCGCGGCCTCACGGGAACGGTAAGGCGGATTACAGCCACTCACAGCTTGCGCAAGCTCGATCTGATCAGTTCGATCCAGTATTAACACAAAACGACCTCCGATAATTCGGAGGTCGTTTTCTAGTAGCGTTTATTACTTGATTTCGTAGGTCATGTAAGCAGTGACCGAGATGAGGATCTGTCCGGCAGAAACGGGGACGTTGTTGGAGTTCATCACGGCGCCGCCTTTACCATCGTAAATCGGAGAGGTCGAATTGCTAACCGAAACACTGATGGACTGAAGGGAACCAAGTTTTACACCCGCAGAGTTGGCCATGGATTCAGCCTGTTTCTTGGCATCCTTGATGGCGATATCTTGAGCCTGGGCGATGGCAGCTTCCTTGTCTTGTACATCAAAGGTGATACCGTTGATGGTGTTGGCGCCGGAATTTACCACAGTGTCGAGCAAAGATCCCAGCGCGGTCAGATCACGAACAGTAACGTAGACGGTGTTATCCACAGCATAATAGGTACCAGAAATTTGTCCCATATTGTCGTAGGTGTTCATGGGATAGACGTTAAAGTTGGTCGTCTGAATATCCTTGGCATCCACACCCATGGATTGGAGCGCTTCTGAAACCTTTTGCGCCTGGGCGCTATTCTGGCTCATGGCAGTGCTGATATCGGTGGCTTCAGTGTGTACACCAATATTGATGTAAGCGATGTCAGGAGCGACATAGACTTCACCTAAACCGGAAGCGCTCAACGTTGGGATGATTGGTGAGGTGGTCACCTGGATGGGCGCGGAGGTTGAGCAAGCTGCCAACGAAGCAATCAAAAAGATGCCGGTAAAAATTAAGGTAATTGTACGTTTCATTACAGTCTCCTTGTTGAAATGTTTTTCATGTAGTTTAGACGCTTTTATTTGGAAAAAGTTCCAAAGGTAAAAAACTCCCGGTTTCCAAAAGGGAACCGGGAGTTCGAAATGTAACAGCGGGAAGAACTAGTACCACTCGATGACCAGGCTGCCAACCGCCTGATCCACGTTCAATTTGATGGTGTAGTCGCCTGAAAAATCGGAGGTAATCTCATCGCCGCTTCGGGAGAAACCATTATCCAATCGTACCGAGGTCAGCCCACCCGAATATTGAATTGTCACCTGCGCCCCTTTTGGAAAGCGCAGAATGGTCTCACCTACCGCACCCTCAACCTTGCCAGTGACGTTCACTTTGGCCGGGAAGGTGATCACCGTTTGACCTACAGCCATCTGGCTATCCACTTCCTGCACCTGGGTATCCGAAAGATCCAACACCATACTGCCGACCCCCATTTCGGTATCGAGGAATATGGTGTGAGTGGAATTGATCTTGAAAGCCCACGGCGATTGGTTCGATGAAGTAGAGTAAACTACCATAGCCGATGGCTTCAAAGAGAAGAAATCAGCCGCTTCTGATGGATGACTGTAGTTGGTAAGAAGGGTCATACTCCCAGGCAGGTATACCGTACCCGTGATCAATTTATCCTCAGCTGCGTTTCCGGTGAGAAGCATTTCGCCCACCGGCTGCTGTAAGCTGATATTCGATGGTGTGGCGGACGCCAGCTTTTGCGAGACCGCTTCAGTTTTCATACCAGTGTTGAAAGGAGAGACCATCGAAAGCCAGAGGATGCCACCAACGAGTAAAAGCCCGAGCGCGACTCTGATAATAGTGCTCCAGAATGTTCGTTGGTGCGCGAAAGCCACATCCAGACCCCAGGCGATAATCAGTACCGGCCAAAGGCGCCATAAAAGATTCCAGCCACCCCAGGCCAGGTAGCCCAGGTTACCCAGGATCAATACCGTACCCAGACCAATCCCCACCAGCGGACCAGCCCATCCGTCACGGCGGTACAAACCGTCCAAGCCACCAGCGATGAAGATCAATGGCCAGTAGGTGCGCAGCAGTTCCCAGGAGGTGGTGTTGATGTAGCGAAGATTGATTAAAAGCAGAAAAACACCAACAATCACCAGCAAAAGGGGAAAGAACAAACTTCTTGGTTTTCTAAACTCTTTTTTTTCGTCCATTTTCTACTCTCCACGCGTTCCACGAACAAGCAAGGCAACACCTGCCAGAAGGATGAGGGCAGCCCAGATAACGCTGCCATTGATCTTGTCCAACCAGCTCAACCAACTAATGTTGAATTGTCTGAGCACCAGGAATGCGCCGCCGGCTACCAGACCAATGCCGACAAGGCGAACCACGTTCTGATTGGGGGCGCTGACCGCACCGACAAAATCATCACGCATCATACCGGCACGATCTCTCAATTCTTCTTTGTTGAATTGATCACCTTGACCGAGCGGCGTGACATGCCCTTCAGGCGGCATAACGATCCACAGGATGAGATACAGGGGAATTCCATATCCGCCAGCCACGGTTAAGACAACGAAAAAGAGACGGATCAAGGTTGGATCGATGTGGAAGTAAACCCCCAAACCTCCGCAAACGCCCCCCAGCATTTTATTGCTGTTACTTCGGTAAAGTTTGTTTTGCATAGGACCTCTCTATTTCTTCAAGAACGTGCGCGCGATCAGGTAAACACCAAAGATCACCAGAATGGCAGGCCAGATCAGACCCGCAAAAGATGCCATCATTTGGGACGAAAACAGCATGAAGCAGGTGCCAATGACACCGCAGACGCCAGCCGGAATCCAGGGCCATTTTTCGTTGCGCCCAACGGGCATAAGCCCGATGACACCAAAGGTAATAGCAATCCCCAAAAAGAGGATGGCGCTGACCGCCCATCCCCCCAGGCTGTCACCGACCCCGGCCACGAGTGCGAGGGTGAACAGCACGCCCATGGGGATCACCGCCCACCAATTCTCATGTTTCATCAACAGAACGATCAAAAATGCCAGACCAATCGAACCCAGGAAAATGCTGCCGCCAAAACGGTCGAAGAATTCTGGGAACAATGATCCGAAACAGATCAACACTGCCAAACCCAAAAGGGTTATGCCGGGGATGGCTGCCCACCAATTCTCGCGGCGCTGGAACATGACGAACAAAAACGCGGCCGCACCAAGGGCGAACAAGACACCGATGATTACGGCACCCAGGTGGATCTCCAACCCAAGCAACTGCTGCGCCAGGAACAATCCTCCGACTAGGATCAAACCCGCGCCGAAAAAGATACGTTTGGTCGAACTACTCATAATGTCCTCCAGATCAGTGAATTTCTACAGAAGCCGCGCCGGTTTCCACTTCCAGATCGACCTTATTGGTGGCAGTGTCATAATCAGCGGAACGATAAATGTCACCATTTTTGACGAAACGGGTGGTGTCGACATTGATGCCTGACAAGCCGCTCTTGACCTGGATATTGGCTGCCACACCCTGTGGAATGGTGATCTTAACTGACGCGGCACCGGATTCGATCTTTGCTTTGGTGAAACCGGCATTAGCGGGCAGGATGATGGTAGAAGAGCTGGCTTCGGTTTCGAGCATAACACTGGTTGCCTTCAACCCGCTCAAGTCGAAATAAGATTCGCTGGCACCAGTATGAAAATGCAGCTTAACCGGAACAGAGGGGTTGATGCCAACTTTCCATTCCAAACCGTGATTGAACCAGGGGCCATCAAACATGTGGCCTGAAGGGGTGCGCAGTGAGACTTTCGCGGTACTGCCTTCCCGGTTGACGTCAGCCGTAACGCCACCGACGAAGGTACCACTGAGCAGGTCTGAAGACTGCGCGGAGGCGTTGACCTCAAGACGACCGGCTCCGTGATTGAATTCGATTTCAGCATCGGTCGCGCCTTCCAACGGAGTATTGTAAGCCACGGTCTCAACAGGCTGATCCTTGGATGAGGATTTCATCAGGAACCAGACTCCGGCCAAAATGATCAAAGCTGGCCAGAAGAATTTCCAAACATTAACTTGAAACACATTCAGGTTGCTGGCGAGTAAAAGTGCGCCTAACAAAACGATAACACTACCCCAAAAAATATTTGATCTTTTCATATTCTTGTTCCTCTCTTATTGACGATTCCTAATAAATGAACGTATAGCAAGCAGCAGACCGGCCACGATCAGCGCCACGGGCCAGTATTTTCCCAGGAAGAAGTCCAGGCCGCCGAAGAAAGCGGCAAAGATGACAAACATGATGAGACTGGTACCGATGGTGTTCAAAGCCGACCAGAGCTTGTACTTTTCTCCGCCGCCCACCAATCTGGCTAGCAGAATGCCCAGACCGGAGAAACCGGGAATCAGTGCCCACATGTACGCCCATGATTCCCAATGACCGGTCAGGTTTTGCCACCAGAGGATGCCACCGATACCAGCGACGATGACAGCGGGGATGGCCATGCCGGGTTCGCCGATCAGCAAACCCAGCAGCAGCAACCCAAGCGCTACCGCTTCAATGATCATGGGCCAACTGTTCAATTGTTGCAGAAATACATTAAGGGGTTGATAGAAATTCGCTGCAATGAAGAGCGCGCCGGCCAATACCAGGATCACACCTAGTGCCAATGTTTTTCTTTGATTTTTACTCATGGTTACCTCACGGATTTCATTTTTGATACTTCATATACGCAGCAGGTTGTCGAAGGTTGCGTGCCATTTTTTGACACGGGCACTTGACATCCGCTTTCACTTTGTTATAATACTGACAAGAATTATCTAATTTGGAGATTGAATGACCTTTTTTTGCTTGTGTTTGGGGCGGGGCATGATCTGACCACCGCCTGAACGATAGAAGAGACCCTTCGCGATCAACTTTTCGGGCGGCGGAAGATATCCCCGCACATTTTTGTGCCAGCGTGTCGAAGCCGCTTTTGATTTAAGTTGATCGTTTTACTTTTAATAAGGTGAGAAATGAAAATTGCAGATAATGTTACCGAATTGGTGGGGAACACACCACTTGTCAAATTAAACCGCATCGCTTCCGGCAGCCAGGCTGAGATCGCGGCCAAGCTGGAGTACTTTAACCCGTCGCACTCGGTGAAGGACCGCATCGGTGTGGCCATGATCGACGCTGCCGAGAAAGCCGGACTGCTGACCAAGGATTCGCACATCATCGAGCCGACCAGCGGCAACACGGGCATCGGGCTGGCCTTCGCGGCCGCCGCGCGCGGTTACAGGCTCACCCTGGTGATGCCGGAGACAATGAGCAGGGAACGCCGCATGCTGCTGAGGGCTTACGGAGCGGAACTGATCCTCACACCGGGGGCCGAGGGCATGCCAGGCGCGATCCGCAGAGCCGAAGAGATCGCTGCCAGCGACAAGAAGTACTTCGTACCGCAGCAATTCAAGAACCCAGCCAACCCCGAGATCCACCGCAAGACGACAGCTGAAGAGATCTGGCGCGACACCGACGGCAAGGTTGATTTCGTCGTGGCAGGGGTGGGGACGGGTGGTACCATCACCGGCATCGGCGAGGTGCTGAAAAGCCGCAAACCCTCTGTGAAGATGATCGCCGTGGAACCAGACGCCTCTCCGGTGCTTTCGGGTGGTGCCAAAGGACCGCACCCCATTCAGGGCATCGGAGCCGGGTTTGTGCCGGATGTACTCAACACCAAAATTTACGACGAGGTCATTCGCGTCACCGGTGAGGACGCCATGAAAACGACGCGTGAAATGGCTAAACAGGAAGGGCTGCTGGTGGGAATTTCCGCCGGCGCCGCCACCTGGGCGGCGATCAAAGTGGGCAGCCGCCCCGAGAATAAGGGGAAGCTGATCGTGGTCATCATCCCAGATTTTGGCGAGCGCTACCTGAGTACGCCGCTCTTTGCCGACCTGGCAGACTGAACTGGAGGAAGTATGACTGTGATCCGGACTGTACGAAACGATATCCGTTCCGTGTTCGAACGCGACCCGGCCGCCCGCTCGGTGATCGAGATCCTGCTGGCTTACCCGGGAGTCCATGCTGTTTGGGCGCACCGCATCGAGCATTGGTACTGGACGCACCACGCCAAAACGCTGGCCAGGTGGCTCTCGCATATCACCCGTTTCTTTACTGGCATCGAGATCCATCCCGGAGCCACCATCGGCCCCGGTTTTTTCATCGACCACGGCATGGGCGTGGTCATCGGCGAGACGGCAGAGATCGGTGCCAACGTGACGCTTTATCATGGCGTCACCCTGGGTGGTGTGAGCCTCGAAAAGGGCAAACGTCACCCCACCCTGGAAGACGGCGTGGTGGTCGGGGCCGGTGCAAAGGTACTGGGTAACATCGTCATCGGCGCCAACAGCCGCATCGGCGCCAACGCGGTCGTCGTCAGATCGGTGCCGCCCGAATCGGTAGTGGTGGGCGTGCCGGGGCAGGTGGTGGTGCGCAGCCACTCGGTGGAAGGGCATCCCGACCTGGAACACGGTCGTATGCCCGACGCCATTGGCGAATCGGTGGCTTCGTTGATGAAGCGACTGGACACCCTCGAAACCGCGCTACGTCTACGCCTGCCCGAGTTCAAGGCCGAAGCAGGCAACGGCGGTCAGCGCGAACCGCAGAAGATCCACGCTCCGGACCACGGGGTGTGGCACGGAGAGGATTTCTCGATTTGATTACGCACATGAAGATAAAATCGCCCTGGCTTGAAAACCAGGGCGATTGTTTTATTTCTTGGTAGTCTTTCTTGAAGTCTTCACCGGGATGTTCAGGCTGAGACCTCCTGCTTCCGCGGGCGGTTTCTTGGCCGTTTTGTGGGTTGAGCTGGCAGCTGGTTTGGCGGCAGTGGTCTTGCCGGTGGAGGTCTTCGCGCTGGTTTTCGCGGGCTCTTTGGGCGCCAGCTTTGGCGTTCCCTTCGATGGCTTCTTCGCGGGTTCTTCAAGCGGTTCCGCTTCGACGGGTGGAGTCGGTTTCCTGGCCGGTTTGATGAAATTGATGAATACCACCAGCCCGAGACCGAGGAAGCTGAAGATCACCAGCAGCAGACCAAAGGTGGGACGATCCATTTTGGGCAATTGCTGGATGAGCGATGGTTTTGGGGTGGGGGTGCGAGTGTAGAGCGGCGTGGGAGTAGCGTTCGAGGTGGGAGTATGGGTGGGATATTGCTCTGTCGGCGTGGGGGTTAGGGTGGCGGTAGGCGTGGGAGCGAGCTTGATGAGCAAATCTTTACCGGCATAGAGGACATCGGGAGAAGAGAGGTTGTTCAGATCAACGATGGATTGAACACTTACGCCATAAGCCGCTGCAATATCCGAGAGCATCTGGTTCGCTTGGACGATATGATGGATATACCCATCCGTCGAGCCGCCGGGGGTGGAGGTAGCGACTGCTGCGAGCCAGTTATTGCTGGAATCTGTGGTCGGGGCAATTGGGGCTGTCGTGGCGGAGTTGTTCACGTCAGAAGTGGCAGCCACGCTTTCGCCTGCTATGTAGCCGGCCTGGACGATGTAATAGGTCATCCCATTGGCTGCCTGCGCCACTCCGGCGCCGATGTACATGTATTCCGATTTGGTCATCGGGTACAAGTGTAATTCGTCGTTCCAACCCTCTTGAATCGCTGCAAGGGTAGCACTTCTTCCCGCATACCAGTTCTCCGTCACAAAAACGGTTTTGCCGCCACCAAAACCCATATTAGCGGCACGCTCACTTGCACCACCATAACCCAGAGAAGCCAGGTGCCCATTTGCGTTGATTGAAGCCATTGTCTCAGCAGTCCATTGAGCCTGCTTCATCAAATATGAATTAACCTCAAGGGCGGGTAAACCGTAAGTACCGGTACGGATGGAATTGACCAGAGCGATCAAATCATAAGCGGTAATACCGCTGTCAGCCTGGACCTGCTTCTGGGGGACGGCAATCGCGGAAAAAACAACGATAAAAACAAATAGAGTGGTTAAAATTTTTCGGCGCATCGAGGAATAATTATACCCGATGCGCCGTTCGATTTTTGTCAAGGGGGAAAATGGCTTAATGCAGGCTGCGTTCCTTGAAATTGGTGCCCATGCCTTCGGCCACGACGAGGAAATCGCTGGCGGAGATCATGCCCACGATCTTACCAGTCTCGCCAGCTACCGGCAAGTGATGGATGTGATGCTGGTGCATCAGGGTCGCGCATTCTTCGATCGGCATCTTGCGGGAGACCGTGATCAAAGGAGAGACCATGATCTCACTGATTTTGGTGGTGGCGGGGTTTCTCTTTTGGGCGACGATCTTGTCGCTGATATCAATGGCGGTAACGATGCCGTATTCCGGATGATCCGCGTCCTTCTCGACGATGAGGCTATCGGTGTAGCGGTGGCGCATCAGCGATAACCCTTCAGTGACCGTAGCATCGGGTTTGATGAAAACGACGAGGTCCTTCATCCAGTCTTTCACGAGTGTTGACTGCATCTTTTTCTCCTTTATAAGTGGTCAGAGGTGACGGACTTGCTCCTTCACGTTTGTCCTGTATTCAATTTATATCTTTCGGTAGCAAAAGTCAACATGCCAATGTCAGGAATGGGTCAGTTTTTCGTCACATGTTCCAGCGCCAACTTGAAAGTTCCTTGAGAAAATCGCGGGCGGTCATGTCCATTTGCAAGGGGGTGATCGAAACGAAGCCGGCAGCCAGGTCGCCAAAATCGGTTCCTTCCTCGATCACGCCAGTGGGCGGGTCGCCGCCGATCCAGTAGTAGGGCCGGCCGCGCGGGTCCATGCGCTTCACGAGTTCGTCGCGGTAGATGCGCTGCCCCTGGCGCGAAACGCGGTAACCCTTGAGCTGGTCCATGGGCAGGTAGGGCACGTTCACATTGAGCAGTACGCGCTCGGGCAGGTGATTCATCAGGATTATAGCTGCCACGCTGCGCGCGACCGCCGAGGCTGCCGAGTAATCGAGCGCCTCGTTGCAGTATTCGGGAGCATCCAGAGAAACAGACATGGCGGGGATGCCGGAGAGGACCGCTTCCATGGCGGCGGTGACGGTGCCCGAGTAGGTGACGTCGTGACCGATGTTGGCGTTGGGGTTGATGCCCGACACCACCAGGTCGATGGGAGCGGGAACCATGCCGAGCACGGCCAGGGCAACGCAATCAGAGGGGGCGCCATCGCAAGCCAGACCTTCGCTGCCGTCGGCCAGCGTCACCGGCTTGGCGCGCATGGGGCGCGAGAGGGTCTTGACGTGCCCGGAAGCGCTCCAGTTGTGGTCTGGCGCCAGGATGGAGACCTGTCCGAGCGCGCGCAGTTCTTTGGCCAGAGCCAGCAGTCCGGGGGCCATGATCCCGTCGTCGTTGGTTACCAGAATATGCATAGTGATCCTTTTAGTTTGATGAGATAATTATACAGATTTCCAGAGGGAGAAAAATTGAAAAGGAGCCGCTGAAACTGCGAAGAATTTATTCGCTTTTCAGGAAAAGATTAATAAAGAATATATAAAACTCCCTTTGCGATTGCATATAATTGATATTGCTGTGCTTGCCGGAAGACCCGATCCGGAGAGCATAACGATGGCTTGCAACGAATCGTTCAAACGAACGTATTCAATCTGGAGGAGAAAATGAAACTTAAACGTGGATTTACGATTTTTGTTTTTCTTGTCGTGGTATTACTGATCAGCCTGTCGATTTTTGTCGTTCCTGCGGGTAGCGTGGGCGTGGTGACGCGCTTTGGCGCGGTCTCTCATGTGGCGCAACCCGGTCTCGGGATGAAGATCCCGCTGGTGGACAGCGTGCACCTGATGAGTGTGCGCACCCAAAAGGATGAGGTATCGGCTTCGGCCATGTCGGAGAATTTGCAGGTGGTGACCTCGACCGTGGCTATCAACTATCACCTCGATGGGTTGTATGCCGTGCAGGTCTACCAGAACATTGGTACCAACTACGCCGACATCATCATCGCCCCGGCGCTGCAAAATACCTTCAAGTCGGTGACCGCCAAGTTCACTGCTGAAGAGCTGATCACCAACCGTGAGTCGGTACGCCTCGAAGCCGAGAAGGAACTGACTGATCGCCTGGCTCCGTACCACATCATTGTTGAAAACTTCAACATCGTCAACTTTGACTTCTCGCCCGAGTTCCAGGCAGCCATCGAGGCAAAACAGGTTGCCCAGCAGGCTGTGGAGACCAGCAAGCAAAAGCTGGCTCAGGCCGAGATCGACGCGCAAACACTGGTGACCCAGGCACAGGGTCAGGCCGACGCGCAGAAGGCTTTCAACGACAGCGGCGCGCTGACGCCGGAGTACCTGCAATACCTGTTTCTCACCCAGTGGAACGGGGTACTGCCGACGGTGATGACCAATTCCACCTCGGTTTTTGACGTGAGCGGCTACGTGCCAGATACGTCCAATCAGCAATAGAAAGATCGAATCCCAGTCGAGAGGCTGGGATTTCTATTTAATGAAAAACTTTACCGCTAATTGCGCGAATTTTTCCGAATGAAACGGAATACTTCTTAATTCAAGTCGATCACATTTTTGTATAATAATTGGGTTGTTCAATAATGGTGTGATAAAGCCGAGATAGCTGGAGGATTTCATGGGTAATAAAGTGGCGCGTTTTTTGGTAGCAATCGTTGCGCTGGCCATCATTGCCGGCGGTGTCGTAATGCTAATCGGTAATAGTAAGAATTGGGAGACCTCCACCGAGTACAGCAACGGCTTTTGCGCGGCGGGGATTCTGCTGTTGGCGCTCGGTTGCATCAACATCGTAGGGGCGCACAACTCCAACCCGGATGAAGGCAAACAGTACAACGATGAAGTGGATGGGGGCACTTTTGAGCGTTTCAAGCAGATGCGGAGGGATATCTCGAAAGGGTACAATTTTTTAATCATTTGCGGCAGCGCGGGCGTGCTGTTGCTGGGTGTTTCCTTTTTGGTGATGAAGCTGTTATAGCACTAGTAACGACCTACACGGTATAACGGAGATGCAAAAGGCCGGCAATATCCGCAAGGTGGTGCCGTGGTCGATGATTTATGACGCGCTGTGGGGGAAGTAGTCAATTTATTCAGTTGATAAGGAGCCTTTGTTTCAAAAAATCAATTCGATTCCAATCGGACGTTCTTTACTACACTCAGGAGTGTATAGTTGTGTAGTTTCGTTATCTATTATTCCTCTCGCAAAAACCACTCGGGGGCGCACACTTGAATATGCTTCAAGTGCAGGCAAACCGCGACGAATAAGAAACGAGTCGTATTCTAAGTGACAAAATCGTGATATAATAGAATAAATGTTCCATAATTTAATTATAATACGTCTGTCAAGGGGAAAATCGTGTCCAACGACATAAAGTCAATTTTCAACTATACTTATGACCATGGAAGAGAACATGATCAACGTATATTCCGTGCGTGAATCATCCACGCTTTATAGCACTGCTCAAATTCCATTGTTCGTGGAAAATGAACAGAAAAGGGAATTCATCCCCTTGGATTACACAAATCGGATTATCCAAGGGGATTGCGAAGATGTATTAAAAGCAATTCCAGATTCATCTGTGGATCTGATCTTCACATCTCCCCCATATGCGGACCAGAGAACATCGACGTACGGTGGTATTAAACCGGATAAGTATGTGGACTGGTTCCTGCCAAAGGCTGATCAATTCCAACGGGTGTTAAAACCGGATGGATCGTTCGTGTTGAACATCAAAGAGCGAGTGGTTGATGGTGAGAGGCACACTTATGTCATTGAATTGATTCTGGAAATGCGCAAAAGGGGCTGGTTGTGGACAGAGGAATATATCTGGCATAAGAAGAACAGCCATCCCGGTAAATGGCCTAACCGATTCCGCGATAACTGGGAACGACTATTGCAATTTACAAAACAACGCAATTTCAAGATGTATCAAGAGGAGGTTATGGTGCCGGTGGGCGATTGGGCAAAATCGCGCTTGAAAAACTTGTCTGAAACTGATAAACGACGGGACAATTCCAGGGTTGGAAGCGGATTTGGAAAGAACATCTCCAATTGGGTAGGGCGGGATATGGTATATCCCAGCAATGTGCTTTACATGGCAACGGAATGCTACAACCAGCAACATTCGGCGGTCTTCCCAGTGGAATTGCCTCAATGGTTTATTAAATTATTCACTCAGCCGGGGGACTTGGTTCTGGATCCGTTCAACGGATCGGGTACAACCTGTGTGGCTGCGGATGGCTTGGGGCGGAAGTATCTGGGGATCGATACCAGCGAGGAGTATTGTGAACTGGCCATCAGTCGATTGAGTAACCTGGAATGAGTAAATCATTTGATACATTATGATCGGTTGATATAATCTAGTTAAGCTTGAAATAAGAAGATGGGGAATTAACTCAAATTAAAGGAAATAATATGGCAAAAGTGACTGCACAAAATTATCCCAGAATAAATGATGGAAATAATCCATTGGTTGGTTGTTTGGATGATTCTACTTTAAAGGAGCATCCAAAAAAAATATCTTCAGATCAAATGACAAAATTTATTATAGATTCGATAAAAAATGCAGAGGATAAATCTAGCAGGGAAATTTTAAAAATCCCTGATAAAGCCTCCAAAGAAGAAGTTTTAGCGATATATAAAAATGAAGGGAAAGAGCTTTTTAAGTATTTCAAGAAGTATCCAGGTGATCCTGCTGCAACTGCATGTCAATTAACTGGCGAAAACTTTCATGACGTTGGTGTTGAACAATTTAGGTTAAGAACTTTACAAAAAGAAAGAATGAATTCTGGATGGCGTTATCAATTTTTGGCATTTGATTGCGCAAAATCATCAGGCCGATTTACTAGTGTTGCAGATATTGGTGCGGCAGAAGCAGATTTTAATGCAGTAATTGAGTTTAAAAACAGTGCATTGACTCCATTAAGTCTGTATGTGTCCGTTAAAAATCGGATGAATACAATGGGTGGGCAGGACTGGCCCAAAGCAATTCGTGCGTTGGAACAAATAGCTGTTAATGATAAAAATAAAAGAGGCCCTTACCTTTGTGTATTTGGGTTGACTATGGAAGGTGGAAAAAAGAGCCGAACGATTAAAGGTGATTCAAAAACAAAACAGCCTCATTCAGTCAATACTGAAATTTGGTTGGCGGATTATTTTTGGCCTTTTTTCGCAAATTACACATACAAGGAAATAATGGAAATGGTATTGGATATATTACTGTCGAATAAAAAAGACGAATTATCATCAAAAATTGAAGTCCCAGAAGAATTGTTGATTGAATTTGGCCGATGTTGCACAGAAGCTGGATTAGTTGACGATAAAGGTGTTTTCAATAACCCCCACAAACTTGTGGATTTCTTTTGCAAATAATTATGATTGAGAACCTTGTTTTCAACTCCCAAATAATTAAATACAATGGCAATACGTGTACGATCATATGTGGTGATAGCCGGGATGTTCTTAAGTTATATACTAATCAGGTTGATCTAATTGTTACCTCACCACCATATGCGGATGCAAGAAAAAAACATTACGATAGTATTTCGCCTGATAAATATCCAGAATGGTTTTTATCCTTTCACGATTCCTTTTTCGAAGCTCTTAAAGAAAATGGAAGTTTTGTACTGAATATTAAAGATAAAGTAGTTAATGGCAGTAGACATAGATTTGTTTGGGATACGATTCAGGAGCTTTCAGGAAAAGGTTGGATTTGCATCGATGACTATATCTGGAATAAAACAAATCCGATGCCTGGCCATTGGCCAAATAGATTAAGTGATGGATGGGAATATTGTTTTCACCTTTCAAAGGTAGTAAAGCCTTACTTCAATCCTGATGATGTAAGGAAGCCAATTGGAGATTGGGTAAAAACGCGATTAAAAAATCTAAACGGAACAGATAAATCTAGACATAATTCAGCGAATAATAGCGGCTTTGGAAGAGATATTTCAAAATGGGTTGGTAAAGATGAAGTCTTACCATCAAACGTATTAACCATGGCTTTAGTAGGGAAGAACAAAGGGCACCCCGCAGTTTTTCCAGTTGATTTGCCTTTATTTTTTATTAAGTTGTTGTGCCCTGTAGATGGTACAGTCGTAGATCCATTTTCGGGTAGCGGAACGACAGGAATAGCATCGTTATTGTCTGGAAGGAACTGTATCTTGATAGATAATAATGAAGAATATTGTAAAGAAGCATTTCAAAGAATTTCGCTAGAGTTATCAATTCCACCAGAGCAATATACACTCTATTAATTAGTATTGATTACGCCGGTCGGGTATCAATCCGGGAAGATTTTTTTTGTGATCAAGAGAGCGCGTTTGTTAATTTTCTGGATTTCTACAATTTCTAGTATTGTTCGCTTGCCCATATATTGCTTTGTGGGCTAACAATGGTAGAGTGGACATTAACCTCGACCCTTAAATTCACGAGGTTCTTAATTTAACCCAGTTTCATCGTATTCGTTTATGGGTTAATCTTCACTCGCGGTATAATTCAGCATCTCAAATCTCAAGACCTGTCCGCAGACAGGAGGACTTATGACGCAAGCACTCGATTTCCAAGATGTGATTATGACGCTGCAAAAATTCTGGGCCGACCAGGGCTGCCTGATCTGGCAGCCGTATTACACGCAGGTGGGCGCGGGGACGATGAACCCGGCGACCTTCTTGCGTGTGCTCGGACCCGAGCCGTGGAACGTGGCTTACGTCGAACCCTCGATCCGGCCCGATGACGGGCGTTACGGTCAGAACCCGAACCGCTTCCAGCAGCATTACCAGTTCCAGGTGATCCTCAAACCGGATCCCGGCAACCCGCAGGAGTTGTACCTCAAGTCGCTGCAGGCACTTGGCATCGACCCACGCCAGCACGACATCCGCTTCGTGGAAGACAACTGGGAGTCCCCGGCGCTGGGCGCCTGGGGCCTCGGCTGGGAGGTCTGGCTGGACGGGCAGGAGATCACGCAGTTCACCTACTTCCAACAGGCGGGCGGTCTGACCGTTGACCCGGTGGCTGTTGAGATCACCTATGGTCTGGAGCGCATCACCATGCCGCTGCAGCACGCGCGCCACTTCCGCGAGATGAAGTGGAACAAGCAGCGCAGCTACGGCGACGTCAATTTTCAGGGTGAGGTGGAACACAGCAAGTATTATTTCGAGGTGGCCGACGTCGACCGTCAGCGCCAGTTGCTCGATATCTACACCAAAGAAGCTGAAGAGGCTTTGCGTCTGGGGCTGGTACTTCCGGCGCACGATTACATCCTGAAATGCTCGCACACCTTCAACGTGCTGGATACGCGCGGCGCGGTGGGCGTGACCGAACGCCAGCAGATGTTCGGCCGCATGCGCGACCTGGCGCATCGTACCGCCGAGGCTTATGTAGCGCAGCGCGAGGAGCAGGAATTCCCGTTCTTGAAAGATCAGGCGGCTTCTCCTGTTGCAGCGACCACTCCGGTAAAAGGCACCCCGCCGACTGGCAAGGCTCCCTTCCTGCTGGAGATCGGCAGCGAGGAACTCCCTGCCGCTGACCTGGAATCCGCGTTGAGCCAGTTGCGCGAGAAGATGCCGGTAATGTTGGACGAGCTGCGTCTGGAACATGGCAAAGTGACCGTGTCCGGCACGCCGCGTCGCCTGGTGGCGATCGTGGAAGACCTGGCTGATAAACAAACCGAGCGTACCACAGTGGTTAAGGGGCCGCCAGCCGCGCGCGCCTTCGACGCCGCCGGTCAGCCGACCAAGGCTGCCGAGGGCTTTGCCCAGGGCAAGGGGCTGAGCGTGAAGGACCTCAAGGTGGCAGAGATCGACGGCGGGCAATACGTGGTGGCTGAGGTGAAGGAAGAAACCGCCAGCACCTATGACGTGCTGCTCAAGGCGCTGCCCGGATTGGTAGCTGGAATCAAATTCGATAAGACAATGCGCTGGAACCAGACGAACGTGGCTTATTCGCGCCCGCTGCGCTGGTTCACCACGCTGCTGGGGGACTGTCCGGTGCCATTCGAGTACGCAGGCCTGATGGCGTCCAATGTGACCCGTGGGCTGCGTTTCTACGAGCCGGAGGAGATCAAAGTCAACAGCATTGCCGAGTACAAAACGGCTTTGGAGAAGCAGGGGATCATCCTCGATCCCGAAGAGCGCAAGGAAACCATCCGCGCCCAGGTGTTGCAGATCATGCGAGAGAGCGGTGCCGTTGAAAAGGTGGACGAGGATCTGCTGGATGAAGTAACTCAACTGGTCGAGGCGCCCACCGCACTGCGCGGCAGCTTCGAAGAGGAACACTTGAAATTACCCGCCGAGGTGTTGATCTCGGTGATGAAGAAACACCAGCGCTACTTCCCTGTACAAGGCAAGGAAGGAAAGCTGTTGCCCTATTTCATCGCTGTTCGCAACGGCGATAAGAACGGCCTCGATACTGTTGCCGACGGTAACGCCCAGGTGATCCGCGCCCGTTTTGTGGACGCCGCTTTCTTCATCAATGAGGATTTGCAGCATAAGTTGGAAGACTCCCTGCCAAAATTGGGCACGTTAACCTTCCAGTTTAAGCTGGGCTCGATGCTTGACAAGTCCAAACGCATTGAGGCGATGGTGCCGGCGCTGTGCGGCTATTTCAAGCTGAGCGACGAGGAGCAAAAGACCGCACTGCGTGCCGCCAAACTGTGCAAAGCTGACCTGGTGACGCACATGGTGGTGGAGATGACCTCGCTACAGGGCGTGATGGGTAAATATTACGCGTTGCACTCGGGCGAGTCCGAGGCAGTGGCGCAGGCGATCTACGAGCATTATTTACCGCGCTTCACCGGCGACGCGCTGCCCACCTCAAAGGTCGGACTGGTGATTTCGCTGGCCGACCGGCTTGATTCACTGGCTGGGCTGTTCGCGGCGGGATTGGCGCCTTCGGGTACCAAAGATCCTTTCGCGCAACGGCGCGCCGCGTTGGGATTAGTGCAGTTGCTGCAGGGCTTCGATCTCGATTTTGACCTGGCTGAAGGGTTGAGCCTGGCAAGTCAGAACCTGCCCATCGGGGCGGATGATAAGAGCCGCCAGGCCTGCCTCGATTTCATCGTGGGTCGCTTGAAGAACAGCCTCACTGAACAGGGATTCAAATACGATGTGGTAGACGCGGTATTGGGAGAACAGCAATCCAACCCGGCAGGTGTTCTGCGCGCTGTCAAAGAGCTGAGCGATTGGACCACGCGCGCCAACTGGCTGCAGGTGCTGCAAGCTTACTCCCGCTGCGTACGCATCACGCGAGACCAGAAGGTGGAGTACCCCATCGACGTCAAAGCCTTCCGCGAACCTTCGGAAGAGAAGCTGTATACCGCCCTGGAGACGATGGAGAAAACTCCGCGGCGCAGCGGCAGCGTGGAAGAGCTGCTGGCTGCCTTTGTCAATGTGGTACCGGCAATCAACGCCTTCTTCGACAGTGTGCTGGTGATGGATGAGGACCAGGCTGTCCGCGCCAACCGGCTGGGGTTGCTGCAGCGGGTGGCACGGTTGGCAAAGGGCACAGCGGATTTCTCAGTGCTGGAAGGGTTCTAATCTTTTCCACGAAGTAAACGATTGACACGAATAAATTCATATGTAGAGGCACGGCACACTGTATTCAGCACGCCGTGTTCCTACCGTTTAACCGTTTTTTTCGATTGTATTCGTGCAATTCGTGGACATATAAATAATCTCGCACCCTTTTACGGTACTGGCGGTTAAGGATTTATGCGATAATATTAAGCCTGAAGCCTATGTCCACGATTGATGAGATCAAAGACCGTATCGATATTGTCGACCTTGTTTCTGAGTCGGTGAAACTACGCCGATCGGGGAAGAGCTATACGGGTTTTTGTCCGTTCCACCACAACACCAAAACGCCAGCTTTCGCGGTCTTTCCCGATTCGGGCACGTGGCGCTGTTTCGGTGAATGCAACGAGGGTGGCGACATCTTCAAATACGTAATGAAGAAGGAAGGCTGGGATTTCAGCGAAGCGTTGAAGTACCTGGCCGACCGAGCCGGGGTTACGCTCGTACCTCAGACGCCGGAACGCCAGGCTGCCGAAGAGCAATACGGGCGCCTGCGTGCGCTACTCGAAGAAGCAGGTAGTTTCTTCCACTATTCGCTAATCAAGACGCCGGCAGGAAAACCGGCACTGGACTACCTGCTCAAGCGCGGTCTGACCACGCAAACCATTGAAATGTTTGGACTGGGTTACGCCCCCGATTCATATGAAGCCACACTCACCCATCTGCGCGGTCAGGGCTATTCCGTTGAAGAGATGAGCCAGGCAGGCATGGTCAACGAGCGCGACAGCGGTGGCGTGTATGACAAGTTCCGCAACCGCATCACCTTCCCGATCCGCGACGGCAACGGCAAAATGGCCGGGTTCGGCGCGCGTATCCTCAACCCCGAGGACAACCCCAAGTTTCTTAACTCACCGCAAACGGTGTTGTTTGATAAAAGCCATCTGCTTTATGGGCTGGATCTGGCGCGCAAGGCCATCCGCGCTAAAGACCAGGTGGTGCTGGTGGAAGGTTATCTGGATGTAATCATCCTGCACCAGGCGGGATATACCAACACGGTTTCCCCCATGGGTACGGCATTAAATGAAGATCAGCTTCGATATCTGAAGAAGTTCACGCGGCGCATCGTGCTGGCGTTGGACGCTGATGCCGCGGGTGAGAAAGCCACGCTGCGAGGTCTAGATATCGCGCGCCAGGCGCTGGACCACAGCGACGAGCTCGTGTTCGACGCGCACGGGCTGCTGCGGCATGAAGCACGGCTGCAGGCGGACGTTCGTGTCACCACCCTGCCGCCGGGTAAGGATCCCGATGAGGTAGTGCTTGCCGACGCCGAGGAGTGGCAGCGCATCCTCGACCGCGCCAAACCCATCGTGGTGCACGTGATGGATACCCTGGCAGCGACGTCGAACATCAACGACGCCAAGGTCAAGACTGAGGTGGCTGCCCAAGTGCTACCCCTAATCGAAGACGTGCCATCCGCGATCGAGCGAGACACTTACCGCCAGCAACTGGCACGCCTGCTCAAAGTGGACGAACGCACGCTATTGGGCGCGCAGCAGGTACGAGAAACCCCCAAACGGAGGCGCACTCGTGTCGATGCCATCGCTGAGCCGACACCTACGAAACTTGAAAAGCGGTCTGACAACAGGGCTTACGCGTTGGAAACACATTGCCTAAAATTGCTGATTCAAAAGCCAGACGACTTGTACGACCTCGACCGGTCTTTACAGCAGTGCGGGCTCAACAGCGTGACTGTGGATGATTTCGAGAATGCTGATCACCAACTGGTCATCATGCTGCTTATCCAGGGGTTGGCGCAGGATGAGGTGGATACGCTGCAATACATCAAACTCAACCTGCCTGAAAGTCTGCAGGAGAGTCTGATCAGGTTAAGCACACCTGAGTTAAAAGAGGAAGAAAAGAATCACAACAAGGTGCTTGAAGATCTGATCCGGTCGGTGATGAACTTGCGTCTGCTGCATGTGAAAGAGACGTTGAATCAAATACGCTTTTTACAACAAGATGAGGAAAACAAAGAAGAAATCCAGAATTTACAGAAGATGACGATGGAATACACCATATTGCGTGGAAAACTGGACCGCGCATTGGGCAAACCTGTGTTGACAAGTTAAAAAAACTATTTATGGTATAGTTAACCCATGGTAAAGAGCGCTTCCACTGAAACCGTCAAGAAAACGCCGGCCAAGACATCAAGTAAGAAAACCCCGGTAAAAAAAACAAGCAAGGTTTCACAGCCAAAACGTAAAACCGGCAAAACCCCAGGGTTGGATATTCCTTTGGTGGAGAATACCTCGCTGGATGATGACGCGTTGATCAAACAGGAGCCGGACGATACATCACTGGCTCAGGCTGGAAACGAGTGGAACGAACTGGTCGTCGAAGACCCGTTGGAGATTCTCGAGGATCCCACCATAGCATTGGAGTTATCGGAAGATCCCGTACGTTTGTATTTAAAGGAAATTGGTCAAATCCATCTTTTGGACGCGGATAGCGAGTTTCGCCTGGCTGTTCGAATTGAAGCACTTGTACGCATCGAGAAATTTGAAGCCAAGTTAAAGATCGCCAGAGGAGCTGAAGGATATTACAAGGCGCTTTACTCGTTAATGATTGATGAAATGGTCCAAACCTGGTCGGGACTTCAGGATGGTGCCCGCGACATGGGTAACCATGAAATTCCCGATCTTTCGCTGATGTTTGCCGAAGCGCAAATATTGAAGCGACAATGGCAGGCGGATGAACCATCATACCTGCGTACCTACCTGGATAACGGCCTGTGGGGTAAAGACCAGATTTGGGAAGCACTGGTTCGGCAGGCATTTACCTTATTCATGGGCATGTACATGATCCCCACTGACATGGCCACAAATATCCTCACTAAGATCACCAAGAACGAGATCATGCCGCAGGCGGTATGGCTGAAACGCATGCTGCCTGGTGAAGATATCCTTAAGGCTGAAGTAGATGCCATCAAACGGCGCGCGGAGGAATCCAATCAAACGCTGATCCGTGCCAACCTGAGACTGGTGGTCAGTATTGCCAAACGCTACCTGGGACGCGGGATCTCCTTCCTTGATCTAATCCAGGAAGGGAATCTTGGTTTATTGCGGGCTGTGTCGAAGTTCGATTCGACGCGTGGTTTCAAGTTCTCGACTTACGCCACCTGGTGGATCAGACAATCGATCAGCCGTTACATCGCGGAACACGCGCGCACCATCCGCATTCCTGTGCATCTATTTGAGGCGATCACCCGAATTTTGCGGGTACAGCGTTCCCTAGTGCAAAAGCTGGGGCGTGAGCCATCTCTGGATGAGCTGGCTTTGGAAACCGACATACTCTCCGCGGCCGACGTGGAGGCGATCAAGAAAGCCAAAGCAGCCGACCAACCACTCGATCCTGAACTGCAGCGGCGCTGGAATTGGGCGACGATGAAAGTACAGCGGATCCTGCAATCCGCTGAGGAACCGATCTCACTGGAACGCCCGGTCGGCGACGAGGAAAGCAGTCAGTTGGGCGACTTCATTGAAGACGACGAAGCGCTCGAACCGATGGACGCCGCGGCTCGTGAAATGCTACGAGAGCAGGTGCAAAGCGCGCTGGCAGCCCTTTCGGAGCGCGAACGACAGGTGCTGGAGCTGCGATTTGGTCTGATCGACGGCAAGGATCATACCCTCGAAGAGGTGAGCCGTTATTTCAACGTCACCCGCGAACGCATCCGCCAGATAGAAGCCAAAGCCCTGCGTAAACTGCGCCATCCAACTCGCAGCCGACACCTGCGCGAATACCTGGGTTGAGCGCCGCAGTTGACCCGTACCCCCTTTCACCGTAAAATAGTTTTACGAACGAACCCGTGATTTCGGGTCGTTTGATCAACCCTTTTCCAGGACCAAGGAGAATTATGTCACCAACCCCCTTTGTTTCTAAACGATCCGCTGCTTTCGCAGAAGTTCCAGATGAAAAGTGGAACGATTGGCGCTGGCAGTTAAGCAACCGTTTGAACTCAGTGGATGATTTCTCGAATGTTCTGAAACTTACCGAAAGTGAAAAGAAAGCGTTAAGTTCACCTGGATTATTCCGGGTGGATGTGACGCCTTATTACGTCTCATTGATCGATCCGAACGACCCGGACGATCCGATTCGCAAGCAGATTATCCCCACGGCTGGCGAGATCGACGCGTTTACCGGGCAGATGGAAGATTCACTGGCAGAGGATCGCCATTCCCCTGTCCCTGGGCTGGTGCATCGTTACCCAGACCGCGTGCTGATGCTGGTAACTACGCAGTGCGCCTCGTATTGCCGTTATTGCACCCGCGCGCGCATTGTGGGTGATCCCACCCAGACGTTTTCACATGCCGATTTCGAAGCTCAAATCGAGTACATCAAGCGCACCCCACAGGTGCGTGACGTGCTGCTCTCGGGCGGCGATCCGCTGACATTGGCACCGAAACTGCTGGAAGAATTACTGTCACGCCTGCGCGAGATCGAACACGTCGAAATCATCCGCATTGGTTCGCGCGTGCCGGTGTTCATGCCCATGCGCGTGACCGATGAACTGACCGATATGCTGCAGAAGTATCATCCCCTGTGGATGAACATCCACGTCAACCACCCCAACGAGATCACCAAAGAATTGGCTGACGCGACCGATAAACTGACCCGGGCAGGTATTCAACTGGGCAATCAGTCGGTGCTGCTGGCTGGGATTAATGATTGCGTGCATATCCAGCGTGACCTGGTGCAGAAGCTGGTGCGCATCCGCGTGCGCCCGTACTACCTCTATCAGTGCGACCTGGTGGAAGGGGCGGGGCACTTCCGCACCCCGGTGGCCAAGGGCGTCGAGATAATTGAAGGTTTACGCGGGCATACCTCCGGGTTCGCGGTTCCGACCTATGTGGTCGATGCGCCGGAAGGCGGCGGAAAGATTCCGGTCATGCCAAATTACCAGATCAGCGCCTCGGACCACAAGATCGTGCTGCGCAACTACGAGGGTTTCATCACCACTTACGAGGAACCGCAGAACTACAAGGCACACGACCCCAAGACCTGCAAGTACTGCCAGAAGAAGCGAGTTGAACCCGGACAATCCGGGGTCAGCGGCCTGCTGGATGGCGAGGAAATGGTCATCAAGCCGGAAGGCTTCGATGAATTGCACAACCGCGGTGGTGGCCAACATCGTCTGCGTACGGATAGTGACAAGTGGAAGCCACTGGGTATTGGAAATTCCGAGAATCGAGAATAGAGAGAAGAGAATCGTCAGAACCAGGGATGAAGAATTGAGATTTATAAATCGTCAAAATACGAGATCCGGAAATCATCAATGCATGACAATACCTGCAGACAAATTGTGATAAGGGTTATTTGATGACAAGCACTGGTTTGAAAAGACTGAAAGTGTGGGTTGAAGCGAAAGACCTTGCATTATTGATCTATCGCGAGGTAATTCCCTGCTTGCCACTAGAGGAAAAATGGGAACTGGCATCTCAAATCCGAAGGGCTTCAACCAGTATTCCAGCAAACATAGCAGAAGGTTATGGGCGATTTTATTATCAGGCAAATATCCAATTTTGTTACAACGCCAGAGGTTCACTTGAAGAATTGATCAGCCACCTGTCCATGGCTGTTGATTTGGGATATTTGCCTGAAAACATTGGGAGCCAAGGTATTGCCAAAGCTGATGCTCTGGTGATTCTGATTAATGGGTATATTGCTTATTTACGAAAATCCAAACAGGGTTTGGCTGAGTCTAAAGAGCTTGGTCATTCCATTTGCGATGGAAAAAGTGAATATTTATTAGGAGATGTCGGCGTGGAGGTGACAGATTTTAACGATTCTCCATTCTCCACTCTCGTCTCTCTGAAGTAATGGAGGAACCATGCACTACAGACGTTTAGGCCATTCTGGTTTAAAGGTAAGCGAGATTTCGCTTGGATCGTGGATCACCTTTGGCGGGCAGATCGATGAAGATACCGCCATTTCTCTGATCCATGAGGCTTACGAGCAGGGGATCAACTTTTTCGATAACGCTGACATGTATGCCAACGGTCAGGCAGAGGTCGTACTCGGCAAGGCGATCCAGGACTTGCCTCGAGAGGAGCTGGTGATCTCGTCAAAAGTGTTTTGGCCAGTGGGCAAAGGACCGAATTCACGTGGACTTTCGCGTAAACACGTCACAGAAGCCTTGCATTCCAGTCTCAAGCGATTGGGAGTGGAGTATCTTGACATGTATTTCTGTCACCGCTATGACCCGGATACCCCAGTCGAAGAGGTGGCGCGAACCATGGACGACCTGATCCACCAGGGAAAAATCCTCTACTGGGGCACCTCCGAATGGACGGCAGCCCAGGTGATGGAGGCCTACGGGGTGGCGCGCCAATATGGACTCATTCCGCCCACGATGGAACAGCCACAATACAACCTTTTCCACCGCAAACGCGTGGAAGACACGATCATGCCCATCTGCCGAGACCTGGGATTGGGCTTGACCACGTTCAGTCCGTTATACTACGGCATTCTCACTGGTAAATACAACGAAGGTATCCCGCAGGGCAGCCGTGCCAGCCTGGACGATTACGCCTGGATCCGCGACCGCATCACCCCGCAGACAATCTCGATCGTCAAAAAACTCACCGCGGTGGCCAACGACCTCTCGATCACCCCGTCACAACTGGCGATCGCCTGGATCTTGCGCCGCAAGGAAGTGAGCAGCGTCATCACAGGCGCGTCGCGGCTGGAACAGCTTGACGAGAACCTGGGTGCCTCGGAAGCCTACGAAAGCTTCTCCGAAACCGATATCGACCGCATTTTCGAGTGCCTGGCTGGATTCCAGGAACTTTAAGCTCTTTCAATCCAAGGTAGAATTTTGAAGCTCGACGATAAAGAGTTTTTTCAGGTTGTTACCAATGCTCCGCTCGTCTCGATCGACCTGATCGTGAAGGACGAGCGGGGTCGTGTTTTGTTGGGGTTGCGCAGGAACAAGCCTGCACAGGGTTTCTGGTTCGTTCCGGGAGGGCGAGTCTTCAAGGACGAGAGGATCGAGCAGGCACTGAAACGGATTGGCTTAGAGGAATTGGGGTTTCCTCTCGACACTTCCAGAGTGAAGTTCCTGGGGGTATTTGAACATCTCTACGAGGATAATGTATTTGGTAAGCCAGGGATCAGCACACATTACGTGGTGTTGGGGTGTGAAGTGATGCAACCGATGGCATTGGATCAATTACCATCCGGTCAGCATGAAGGTTGGCGTTTTTGGGAATTACCTGATCTGATGAAAAGTGACGAAGTCCATCGAAATACAAAAGCTTATTTTGAAAAACAACCACGAACGCTTGTTTTTAAAAAGAAAAAATCCCTCAAATTTACTCTTTGAGGGATTTTTTTATCTTAAAAATATCACAAACCCATGCTGTCTTTGCTTTTGATCATCTGGTTCATGAGACTGTTGATGTTCATCTGGGTAACGGCATTCGAAATCACCAGTTCAGCCTCGGCGGCGTTGGCAAAGAAGCCGATCTTGGTCATCGCGGAGGTTTCTGCCGTGAAGATCGATTTCTTCCCGTTTGCTGAATCGAATTCGATGACAACCCGTTGACTGAACTCTACTTTAAATCTCAGCAGCAGGTAAATGATCATGATGGGGATCAAGATCCAGCCCAGGATAAAGAAAAACCATCGGGCTGTATTGTTGTGGGAAAATTCAGTCACCGAGAGGCTGATACGATGAGCCTGTGAGTTATCGAGCACGAAACCACCTACAGATGCCCCGGCATCCTTGAAAAGGTTGGTTTGTTTGAGTGCGAGTGTCATCCGGGATAAGTAAGGGGTGTTGATAAACGACTGTATCCCATTCGATGAAGCCATTGTCTGGGTGATCAGCACAGGAAGGGACCTTTCACCGGATGCTGCAGGTTGGAAAGCCTGGTTATCGGGAGCCACCTGCATAAATGTAACCTTGTATTTTCCATTCAACACAACAGGTTGTGGCCCATAAGTCTGGTTATTTCCGGTGGGTGGAGGAGTGTTGTTGATCGGAGGAGGCTGTGAGCCGGAACCAGGAGGGGGCGAGGAGTAGAATTGCGCCGCGAAGATCGTTTGTTTGGCCATTGTCCAGGTGGACATTCCCTCGGTCCAGAGCATGGTGTTTGGGGTGATGACATGGTTCGTAATCAGTTGTTTGATCTGATCTGCGCTGACCGGTCCTACCCGCTGGTTATTCACAAGGTAATACCACATAATAAATCCCTCCTTAATCAGTAAAGAATGGCATGATTATAGAACGACCGCGATTAATTATCAACCGAAAGGGTTATTTGCTGGCAGCGAAGATCGAGTCGATCGTATTTACCAGGTTGATTGCGTCAGGTTGAAGGCAGGCATGGATGTTGGGTTCGCCCATCGTCACCACCCTTGTTTGACCGTCTCTCTTCCCGTCAATGGTGATCACTTCGACTGCCAGATTGGAGAATTGGCATAAGGCCGGATTCACCAGAATTTCAGCGGTCATTGCATCCCAATAATAAAAACTCTCACGGTTGACACCAGTTATTTGCTGGTCGTACAAGTTTGCCGCAAATTGCGCGGGTTTGCCGCCGTTTCGCCAGACAGCCGTATCGGTGTGCGTAACGGCGACCTGGTTGGTCGCATCCAGCGGAACCAGGTAGATCTCCAAACCAGATTGGAAAACCTCAGAGGCAGCGACCGCATCTGCATAGATATTCCATTCAGCCAGATTGTTTTCCGGGTTAGATACAAGATCGGAAAGGTTGCCTTCTGTGTAAAGAGCGCCGCCCATGATGAATACTGCTTTGATGTGATCCTTAATCCCTGGGTCAAGCCTGAGGGCTTCAGCGAGGTTGGTGCACGGTCCGCTGATAAAAACAGTGATCGGTTCCGGTGAATTGTTCAAAGTATCCACCATTAATTGGGCTGCATCTTTGACATGATAGACCTGATTGGTTTTAGGTACAGGCTGATTCCAGAAATTATTCGCGCTTTGCCTCATCCATTCGGGAAAGGCGTTATTCCCACTCAGGTGGGCGGATTTACCGAAACCAAGTGGAATGTCGGTGAACCCAAAACTATCGAGGAGCGCTCCGATGAGCTGAATATACGTTGAAGGGTTTGCTTCACCGTATGAGATGCTGACAGACTTCAGCGAGACCCTGGGATCGCTCAGGAAGTACATCAAGGCAAGCATGCCATCGGGGCTGCCGTCGTCATCATAGATCACGGGGATGGGATGGATCGGATTCAAAGCGCCGGTGGTTTCGCCAAAATCACCACGACTGGTGTATTGCAACACACCGGTCGGTGAAACCTGGAAGAAATCGTGGCTCGCGCTGCAATTGCCGATGAAGTCGCCGGAAGTGAATTCATAGGTCCCATTGTTAATATTCTGCAATGTGTATGACCCGGCGCAGGGGATGGAGAGCAGGTTGTAATACCCGCAGATTTCGCCCACAGAACATGCGCTGTTGAAATCGATGATTGCGTCCATAGTGTAGGAGCCATTGATGGCTGTTCCGGTCCACTTGCCGGCGAGAAGGAAACTGGTTGGCGTTGGCAAGGTCGGTGGTGTGGTTTGTACTGGAGAAGGAATTGTTGTGGTCTGGACCGGGGTAGGAGTTGCCTTGTGGCAGGAAGAGAGCAACAGGGAAAACCCCAACATGAAGACCAAGGCAACATTTACAAAGGAACTCTCCCGTCTCATCAGTTAATCCCTCCCAAATGTGATTCTTAAATTATAGCATTGAGTAAATTATTACCCTTCATCATATACCTTTCACCCTGTGATTCCCCCTTCCATTAATACGTACAGAGAGGGATGCTTGTTTTTGCAAAGAAATGTGATGTCTTAAAAAACCTCTCCTGTCGTGGGGACAAGAGAGGGGTTTTTCAATAAAAATTCGTATAATTCGTGGATTAAGACCTTAACTTCGCGCCGACCTCATATTCCAGGCGCTTGATAATCTTGTTGCGCAGGGTTTTGATCTCGTCGTCCTTGAGAGTACGGTCGGGAGCCTGGTAGGTGAGCGAGTAGGCCAGGCTTTTCTTACCAGAACCGATCTGCTCGGAGCGGAAGACGTCGAAGAGGCGCACGTTTGAGAGCAGCTTGCCACCGGTCTGGCGGATGAGGGCTTCGATCTTCTCGGCGGGAACGGTCTCGTCCACCACCAGGGCCAGGTCTTCAAGCACGGGCGGGAAGGTGGGCAGGTCCTCGGTCTGGTAGAGCGCGGGGATAAGTGAAAGCAGCAGGTCCATGTCGAACTCACCGGCCAGGACGGGTGCCTTGAATGTAGCGGGCCAGTCGTAGCGTCCGCGCACAGAAGGGTGCAGTTCACCGAAGACGCCGACCTGTGTGCCGGCAACAGAGACGTGGGCGCACTTGCCGGGGTGGAAGCTGGGATGCTCGCCGGGCTCAAATTTGACATCACTCAGCCTCAGGCCGTTGATCAACCCGGAGAGGATGCCTTTGAGATCGAAGAAGTCCATGTCGCCGGTATCAGCAGGCTGCCAGCCGCGCACGCTGCGCTGACCGGCCAATACAATCGCCAGCTTCTTCATTTCATCGGGCAGTCCGGGTTCTTCACCCTGCAGGAAGATTGGGCCGATCTCGAAAAACGCGAGATGTTCGCGGTTGCGTGAGTTGCGCTCAGCCACGTCGAGCACGGAGGCCATGACGGAGTGACGCAGGAAGGCTTTTTCGTAGGCCAGCGGGTTGGCGATCTTGACGTAAGGTTTGTCATCAGCGGCGCTGCCGGGGGCAATGCGCCGGTTTTCGCGCTCGGGGGTGGACCAGCGATAATTGATCACTTCCTGCAGGCCATACGAAACGAGAAGGTCGCGGACGCGTTCTTCTTTGTCGAGGATGGGGTTGCCCTTCTGCGGCGGCAGAACATCAGACAGGCGAATTTCTGGAATATTATCATAGCCGTAGACGCGGGCGATCTCCTCGATGAGGTCGGCTTTGCCGGTGACGCCTTCGCCGATATCCAGGCGGTGATCCGGGCAGGTGGCTCGGATGGTCTCGCCGTTGACCTCAACCTTGAATTCCAGGTGTGTGAGCAGTTCAGCGATCCTGGTGGCGGGGATGGAAATGCCCAGCAGGCGTTTGACGTCGGCCGGTGTGACCTCCACCACAGGGGTCTGTGGTGGTAGGGGATAATTATCCACGAAGCCGGGGACGACTTCACCGCCGGACCACTGCTGCATCAGTTCGAGGCAACGGCGCACGCCGCGTTCGGCCATGGCGGGGTGCACGCCGCGCGAATAGCGGTAGGAGGCTTCAGAGGGCAGGTTCTGGGCTTTGGCGGTCTTGCGGATGTTAATCATGTTCCAGGAGGCGCCTTCGAGCAGCACGTTCTCCGTATTCTCGTCCACCTCGGTCTCGGCGCCACCCATGATACCGGCGATGGAGAGCGGGCCAACCGAGTCGCAGACGAGCACGGTGGTCTCGTCAAGGGTGCGTTCCACACCATCGAGGGTGGTGATCTTTTCGCCCTTGCGCGCTGTGCGGGTGCTGATCTGGACGGGTTTTCCATTGGCACGTTTGAGCAGCTTGTCGTAGTCAAAAGCGTGTAGCGGCTGACCGACCTCGAGCATCACATAGTTGGTGGCGTCGACGATGTTGTTGATGGGGCGCATACCGGCTGCTTTGAGGCGGCGCTGTACCAGCTCAGGGCTGGGAGCGATCTTGACGCCGCGGATGAGCCCGAAGGTGAAGCGAGGATTGAGCTCGGGCTTGGTGATATCCACAGTCACGTAATCCGGCTTGCCGGGGGCGGGGACGGTCGGTGTGGGCAGTGTTTTAAGCGGCTTACCGGTCATGGCCGCGATCTCGCGTGCCAGGCCGAGCATGCTGGCGCAGCGGGCGTAACTGGGCAGTAGCTTGATGTCGAAGATGGCGTCGCCGTAGAGCTCCACCAGTGGGGTGCCAGGGACGGCGTCATCGGGAAGAATGATGATTCCTTCGTGTTCCTCGCTCATCCCCAGTTCCTTTTCAGAGCAAACCATCGAGTACGAGTCCACGCCGCGGATCTTGGCGGGTTTGAGCGTGGTCAGCACAAGTCCTTCGGCGTGGCCGTCGTAGATGACCGCGCCTTCCTTGGCGTAGGCCACCTTGAGGGGTTTGGGCAGCGGGCCTTTGCCCTTGTAATCGAAGACGTTCGGGGCGCCGGTGAGAACGATTTGTTCCTTTTCACCATCGAAGAGTTTGCATAGGGTCAGGCGGTCGGCGTTGGGATGGGGCATTACCTCTGAAATGGAACCGACCACGATCTTCTGTGGATCCCAAGACAATCCGGTGACCTTGGTATCGACGGTGCCGGGAGCGGGCATGGGCAGTCCGATGATCTGGATCTCCTCCACTTCCATGCCGGCCATGGTGAGCAGGTGAGCGATCTCCGCGATGGAAAGTTGGGGATCGACAAAATCTTTTAACCAGGATAAGGGTGCTTTCATAGTTCCTCTTAGCTCCGAGAATGGAGAGTGGAGAGTGGAGAATCGTAAATTCAGGTGGTTTTGGTTGTAACGATTCTCTATTCTCGTTTCTCGATTCTCTGATCTTCTAGAATTGCTCCAGGAAACGTAGGTCGTTGTCCCAGAAGTAGCGGATGTCGTTGATGCCGTAACGCAGCATGGCGATGCGCTGCGGGCCAAGGCCAAAGGCAAAGCCGGAATAGCGTTCGGGGTCGTAACCGCCGTTGCGCAGCACGTTGGGGTGGACCATGCCGCAGCCGCCGATCTCGAGCCAACCGCCGCCGCAGACCGGGCAGCCCTTACCGCCGCAAAGGAAGCACTCAACGTCGAATTCCGCCGAGGGTTCTGTGAAGGGGAAGAATGAAGCGCGGAAGCGGGTGCGCGCGTTTTGTCCGAAGAGGCGACGCGCCAGATCGGAAAGGGTGGCTTTGAGGTTGGAAAAGGTGATGCCGGGTCCAACCGCCAGACCTTCGATCTGGTCGAACTGGGTCTCGTGGCGGGCATCGGTCTGTTCGTAGCGGTAGCACATGCCGGGCAGGATGATACGAATGGGAGGCGGGTTCTTCGGGTTGGCCGCGGAGGCCTCCTGCATGGCATGGACCTGACCGGGCGAGGTGTGAGTGCGCATGACGATGGGATTGTCGCCGCGGTCGCCAGCCTCGACGAAGTAGGTATCCTGCATGTCGCGAGCGGGGTGCCCGACCGGGAAATTGAGCATCTGGAAATTGAACTCGTCGGTCTCGACCTCGCGCGAGCGGTACACCTGGAAGCCCATCTCACCGAAGACGCGGTACAGCTCACGCAGGATCTGGGTGTCAGGGTGCAACCGACCGTGGACGATGGGACGTCCGGGCAGGGTCACGTCCAGCTTCTCACTGGTGAGCGCCTGCGAGAGCGCCTGTTCGCGGATGGCGGTGCTGCGTTCGGTGAAGGCGGTTTCTAGCGCTACCTTGACCTGGTTGGCAGCCTGGCCAACCTTGGGGCGCAGGTCAGCATCAAAGGCGCCGAGCTTCTGGAAGACCTGCATCACCGGAGCGGAACGGCCCAGGTGGGCAGTACGCCAGGCTTGCAGGGCTTCTTCATCCGCCAGCGGAGCCAGCGCGTCCAGCCCGGTTTTGCGGATGGATTCAAGCTCATCCAGAATTGAGGAATCGGTCATGTTAAACTCCTACTTAAAAAATAACTCCCGTCCACATAGGGACGGGAGGAAATATTCCCGCGGTACCACCCCGGTTGGCTGAGGATCAGCCCACTCGACCCGACGGCGCTGGGAGCGCGATCGGCTGCCCGGATAACGTGTGGCTCACGGTTCAGGCTAGTACCACAAGGGATTCACCTGAACAGCTCGGGAGGGAACTTCGGCCGGATTCTGCCGGGTGGATCTTTCAGTCTGGAATCCACGTTCCTGTCGGGGTCGTACGGCGTACTTTCCTCTGTCAGTGCTGTTGGAGATATTATAGCCGGGGAGTGGGGAAATGGGAAGGAGGATTCCTCAGGCAGAGTCGCAGAGGTAAATTGCAAAACCCGCATTGGGAAGTCAATAAAGGTATAAATGGTACGAACAGAATGAGAGCGAGAATTATTTCCGATACCCATGCCCTGTGGTTCCTCTCTCACGCGATCTGTGTGCTCCCTGGTCCGGTACGAAGCGCGGGAACAGGGCTACCAGGATTTAAGAGGAACGAAAGTTTTGCTTCTCTTTTGTGGAATTCGTGTAATTAGTGGATTAACTATTTCAACACGATCATCATGACGCCAATAGAGGCGAAGATAGCGCCGACAAGTCGATTAAGCACCTTTTCGGGGATCTTGTTGGCGAGCCGCGCGCTGGCCAGTCCGGATGCGACCGCTGCAATGGCAATGATGACGCCGATGGAGTAATCGACGTTACCGTGAATGGCGTAACCCGCCGTGCCTGAGATGGCGGTAAGCGCCATGATGGCTGTCGAAGTACCAACGGCTAATTTGGTGGGGTATTTGAGGATGATGAGTAGAACGAGGAAGAATACCATGCCACCGCCAGCCCCGAAGAGCCCGGAGTTGATGCCGAGAAGAAGTCCGATGCCGAGGGTGATGAGGCGATTGCGCCAGTTCATTTTTGCCAGGCGATGCGGCGCGTCGTCTTCAGGTCTCTTTGCCCGTTTGAACCACATGGCGAAAGCCATACCGAAAATAAATATCAGGAAGCCATAGTTCAGCAGGGTGGCGGGGATGGCAATGTTCGAGATTTGCGCGCCAACCTGGGCGCCGAGGATGGCGCCGATCGCCAACCAGAGGGCAGCGCGTAGGTTGATGTTGCCGTGCCTGAAATAGGAAATGGAGACGATCAGTGAGGTGATCACATCCACGAACAAACTGGTGCCGACCGCGGTGTGCATGTCAACGTTTAGTATGATGGTAAGCAGCGGAACGACCAGCAACACACCACTGGCGCCAGTAATACCAACCACCAGACCGGTACCGAGGCCGATCAAGATTTCAATCCAAAATGGAACCATTAATTAAAGGCTACCCTAAGTATTTGATTGAACTGCTGATAAAAATGATGGTACTTCTTTATAACCAAAATTTGATTGTATACCCACCGATCCGCATCCGACGCTTGAGATTTTCTCAGCGATTATACACCATGATTTCACTGGGTAATCTCGATAACCAGTAATAAAAAACAGCACGGATAATCTCCGCGCTGTTTTTTATTACAAGAATAATCTTATGGCGTAAAGCGGATGGTCTCACTTAATGATTCGCCATTTTCACCATCTTTGGTGTATAGGGTAATCGTAACTTCGATTTTGTCTCCCGAAGGATTATATTTGAATCTACCTTTTGTATTTGACACAAAACCTTCCTCGCCCGGTTTGATGGCATCGGTCGAGCTGGAGACGGCGCAACCTCTGGTGCCGGTAAAAGTGTCTGAGGAGAAATTCATGATATCCCCGGTAGTCAGATCTTTGATCCTCAGATGAACGGATTCCCATTTGACACCGCCGTTGTTGTAGATATGAAGGCGAATGGTCCAGTAACCGGTGCAGGCGTCCAGGTCCATAAACGCCGCGTTGAACGACGGGACCGGGGTGGGTGTTGGTGAAGGAGTAGGTGATGGTAATGGTGTATAGATGGGCAGCGGCGTGGCATCGCCTTCCACGGTAAGATATTCACCCCAAACCCAGCATTTGACGTTATCCTGGCCAGGAGCGTTTACGTAGTAATACGTGTTGTCGTAGTTGCGGGCCAGCGATTGAACACGGGTGCCTTTCTCAAGCAAAGCCACGTAACCATAGTTTGCCCCCGGGCCGGTGCGGCAATTGGTATTTTCATTGACCACCAGCCAAACCTCGGCGGGGGTCGATGAGGGCAATATAATCGGTGTGCCGGTGTTGGTGGGAATGAGCGCCAAAGCTGTACCCGTTGCCTGATTGATCGCGGATTGTGCCGCGGCGGTCTGAGAATTCTGTACATTCAAGGCAACCATGGTTTGCATCACGGCATTATCAATGCTCTGTTGTTCACTTGGAGCGCCGCATCCGGTCAGCACGCTTGCGATGATTAATATCGAAAAAGTGATTTTGATTATTCGATTCATGTTTTCCTCAAGTTTTAATCCTGATCTAACCCGATTGAGCAATGACAATAAATCCAACTCTCTTAATTAATACTACCAATCATATCCGAAATTGTTAAAAAGTAAAGATACTAAAAACGATCCCCCGAGATCGTTTTTTGGAGGATCGTTCTTAATCAGCGTTCTCTTCAACTAGGCATTTACTGTGATCGATACCGAGAAGGATTTTCCTGCCTGACCATCCTTGGAGTAGACAGTGACGGTTACTTTTAGGTGATGTCCGGTGGGGTCATAACCGAATTGTCCGGGATTTACATTCGAGATCACGCCTTCTTCGCCGGGGGTTAAATCCTCCTGTGATACGTCCATGGAGCATCCGCTGTATCCTCTGAACTGATCAAGAGTATGGGTAAATGTCATCCCCGCGGTTGTATCTTTGATGACTACTTTCACTGATTGCCAGGTGATGCTGCCAGTATTTTTTACTTTCAAACGAAGAGCATATTCACCCATGCATGAGGTGACACCGACAAAGGATACACTGAGTCCACCCGCGGGGGTGGCTGTATATGTCTCGGTTGGCGTGGGCGCGGGTGTGTAGACTGGCAGAATATTAATATTTCCTGTCAAGTCTGAATAAGCCACCCACAACCAACAAAAGCCGCCCGCGTTGGGATTTTGGACATAGAAATAACTATTATCTGGGTTGCGGGCGATTGCTTGCACGCGAACACCAGCTTTGATCAGGGTGACGTAATCATAATTGGTGCCCGGACCTGACCGACAATTGGTATTTTCACGCACCGTCAACCAAACCCCTTCAAGGGTTGGGGTGAAGGTAGGCATTGGTGTGAGAGTGATGGTTGGCGTAGAGGTGGGTTCCTGGGGTAAGGGTTGCGCGGTTGGCGACACCAATTGAGTATCCTGTACCTGCCCTCCTGCCGTGATCGTCTGTGCCAATTGGGTTTGCGCGACTTGAAGAGCAACCAGGGTATTGATATCTACCGAATTGGAATTGTTGTTTGAGGATAAGGGAAAATTACATGATGCCAGTACAGATACAAGGAGAACCGAAATGAGCCACTTAAGTTTAAGGGTTTTCATCTTCACCTCCTTTGAACATCTTTACTTAGAATAATCATACAGAGATAGAAATGCTTTTTCAATGGGTGTTTAAAACAATACAGGAGAGCATTCAACTCTCCTGTATTGTTCAGATGAGAATAGTTACTACTTTTTCTTCTTGGAGGTGCTTTTCTTTTCGAGTGATTCAGCCAATCCACCAATGAGGTTTTCGGCTCCTGAGATGAGGGCTTCGTTGCTAAGTAGGGTTTTTACCTGGCTGCCGAAGGGGGCCGGGAGTTTCTTGGAGATATAATCGATCACAATTGTTACGATGGTAGTTGCCATCGTTTCTGAGATCTTGGTTTTCTTGACAATAAGTGCTACCAGTTCATCCATGACTTCCTCCTAAATAAAGTTTTAATTACTTTACTCAAGAACCAATAAAATGTACAGAGAATCGTACAGAAAATCCCAATCAGTGTACTAGTGTACCCACTTTATTGCCAAAAAGAGCATGTTTCAATGCTTGTTCGTCCCATAAGTTGAGCACGAGGATAGGCAATTTGTGCTCCATACACATGGTGATGGCGGTGGAATCCATCACACCCAGGCGCAAATTGATGGCTTCAATGTAGTCAATTTCGTCAAATTTCTTGGCTGAGTCGTTTTTCTTGGGATCGCAATCGTAGATGCCATCCACTTTGGTGGCCTTGATCAGCACATCCGCGCCTATTTCCATGGCACGCAGAGCAGCCGCGGTATCGGTTGAGAAGTAGGGATTGCCGGTGCCGCCACCGAAAATGACCACGCGACCTTTCTCCAGGTGGCGGATGGCGCGTCGCCGGATGTAGGGCTCAGCAACCGTTTTCATTTCGATCGAGGTCATGACCCGCGTTGTTACCCCCTGATGTTCCAGGGCATCCATTAATCCCAGGGCGTTCATGACGGTGCCGAGCATTCCCATGTAGTCGGCGGTGGCCTGGTCCATGCCCATTTCCTGGCCGACCTTGCCGCGCCAGAGGTTGCCGGCGCCAATGACCACGGCGACATCCACTCCAAGTTCGCGGACTTCACCGACGCGGCGGGCAATATCGGCTGCCTGTTTGGCGTCGATGCCAAAACCACCTTCACCGGCAAGTGATTCTCCACCCAGTTTGAGTAAAATGCGGTGATATTTCAGCTCTTCCATCCATGCCTCCTTGAAGTTAAGAAAAGACCAACCTTGCGGTTGGTCTTTAATTTTATTCCTCTTCCACTTCGGAATCGGCAGTGGTTTCACCCAGCGACCAGCGCTGGAATCGGCGAATAACGATATTTTCTCCGATAGCGGCGATATTCTGATTCATGAGCTCTTGAATAGTGATACTCTCGTCGCGGATATATGGTTGGTTCATCAGGACGAATTCATCCTTAAATTTTTTAAGGGAACCTTCCACGATACGGGGTAATACACTATCCGGCTTGCCTTCTTCTTTGGCCTTGGCGGTGGCAATCATGGTTTCATGCTCGATTACTTCCTGGGGAATGTCGGCTTCGCTGATGTAATCGGGGTTGGTGGCAGCAATCTGCAGTGCGATCTCATGAGCAAGTGAGCGGAATGCATCGGAGCGACCAACGAAATCGGATTCGCAGTTGACTTCGACCATAACACCAACGCGACCATTTCCATGGGTGTACAGTTCGAGGACGCCTTCCGAGGCCTGGCGTGTGGCGCGCTTCTTGGCAGTGGCGAGACCTTTCTGGCGCAGATAGTCGAGGGCGGTATCCATGTTGCCGTCTGATTCTTCCAGAGCTTTGCGGCAATCAAGGAATCCTGCGCCGGTTGCTTCTCGAAGAGTTTTGATCATTTCAGTTGTAATTGCCATAGTGTTCCTCTTATCTACATAATTATACCGGAGAGACGTAAAAGGGTTTACGCGAGCCGGCTGGATTGATTACATGGTTTCTTCAGTCTCATCAACATCATCGTCAGCGGATCTGATGCTCATCTTGGCGAGGGTGGAATCACCGAGCAGATCTTTATCTTCGAAGGTGCTTTCCTCATCCATACGCGGGCGGACAGCTTCCTTGCGGGAGGTAGAAGCCTCACCAGCGGGGACTTCCGCAATACCTTCGTCGTCCTTGGCCATGGATTTGCCTTCGATGACCGCGTCGGCGATCTTCGAGACCAGCAGTTTGATGGCGCGGATGGCGTCGTCGTTGGATGGGATTACATAGTCAACACCACGGGGATCGCAGTTTGTGTCAACAAGGGCGATCACGGGGATACCTTTCAGGTTGGCTTCATGGACGGCAGTGTGCTCGCGCACGATGTCAATAATGAAGACCAGGTCGGGCAATTGCTTCATATTACGCACACCAGCCAGGTGCATCTCAAGGCGTTTGATCTCGCGGGAGATCAGCAGGCCTTCCTTTTTGGTGAGGCGGTTAATATCACCGCTGTCTCGCAGGTGCTCGAGGCGTTCGAGTTCCTGGATGCGGCTGTACATGGTGGTCCAGTTGGTGATCATGCCACCCAACCAGCGTTCGGTCACGTAGGGCATGCCGCAGCGAACGGCTTCTTCGGTGATCGTTTCTTGCGCCTGGCGTTTGGTTCCAACAAACAAAACCGTACCGCCCTGGGCGACAGTGTCGCGAACCAGGTTATAGGCGGTGGTTAATAATTTGACGGTTTGTTGGAGATCAATGATGTGGACCCCGTTGCGCTCGGTGAAGATATAGGGGCGCATGTAGGGGTTCCATTTGTTGGTGCGATGTCCGAAGTGGACACCACTTTCCAACAGGGCTTTCATGGAAATAATCGAACTCATATAAAATTCTCCTTTGCGTTATACTTCCGCCTCCTTGATTACCCTTCTCTCACTGCTTGTGGCAGCACGCAAGAAAGATCGGGAGACGTGCTTGATATGCGTGGTTTTAGCATCGCCATTGCTACTCACCACAGCCGAGCAAGTATATCACAAAAATCCTTAATTTTCTGCTGTTATAATCGGCTCCATGAAATATCACATTTGGACTGAAGGCTGTCAGATGAATGAGGCTGATTCCGATCGGGTGGCGTCGGCGCTCGAGCATCTGGGCTATACGTATGAACCGATCATCGAAAAAGCTGATGTGATCGTGCTGAACACTTGCGTGGTGCGGCAATCCGCTGAAGAGAAGGCAGTAGGACGACTGACGACCCTACTACCGGTTATCCGCAATCGCCCTGAAGTGGTGGTGAACCTGATGGGCTGCATGGTGGGCGTCAAAGGCTATAACCCGCTACATAAACGTTTTCCGTACGTGGACGTTTTCTCACCGCCATCGGACCCCGGTCCGCTGGTGGAATACCTGATCCAACGCGATATTCATAATGAAGAAGAAGCGGAGACAGCGCGCCGATTTGCCCTGATGGACGGCGACTTGCTGTTACCCGCGCCGGAGAAGGGTAAAGCTGTAAGCGCGTTTGTGCCGGTGGTGTTAGGCTGCTCGCACGCCTGTACCTACTGCATTATCCCCTACCAGCGCGGCATTGAACGCAGCAGGCCGCCGGAAGACATCCTGGCTGAGTCGCGGGCGTTGGTGGCACAGGGTATCAAAGAAATCACGCTGCTGGGGCAGATCGTTGACCGTTATGGCAAGGATGAGCCGAGTTACCCGTCTTTAGCACAACTACTGGCACAGATGAATGATATTGAGGGATTGGAGCGTATCCGTTTCCTGACCTCACACCCCAACTGGTTTACAGATGAGTTGCTCGAGGCTGTAGCTACCTTGCCCAAGGTGATGCCTCACATCGAAATCCCCAATCAGGCTGGTGACGATACCGTGTTGGCAAACATGCGTCGCGGCTACACTGCTGATCAGTACCGCCAACTGGTGTACAAGATCCGCGAACGTATTCCGGGAGTGTCGATCGCGACAGATATCATCGTCGGTTTTCCGGGCGAGACCGCGGAGCAGTTCCAAAATACCTACGATCTGCTGGCCGAGTTGAAGCTCGACATGGTGCACCTGGCACGGTATTCACCACGAAAGGGTACCGTCAGCCAGCGGACGATGGAGGACGATGTTACAAGCGCTGAGAAATGGCGTCGTTTTAGAGCCATTGAAAAGCTGGAGCAGGATGTGGTCACCGGAATCCATGCCACTTACCTGGATAAGACTGTGCCCATCCTCTTTGAAGAGAAGGAACGTGTGCGCAAACGCTGGAAGGGTCGCACGCCCACTAACAAGCTGGTGTTCGTGGAATCCGATGATGACTTGCGCGGGCAGGTGCTGCCGGTGCATATCACCTGGACCGGGCCGTGGTCGATGATCGGCGAACTCGTCAAAGGATAGGTAAATGAAGAAACCAATGATCGTGTTGCTTTCGGTGATCCTTATCGTGGCAATGGTGGCTGGTTATTTTCTCTTTCTCGATCCGGCACGCGCGAAGAACCGCAGCGCGGGGGTGATGGCTTTTATCCGTCATCCCGAGGATCACCAGGACTGGAAGACCGCGGCGAAATCTCAATGCGGTAACGCACCGTTCCTATTCCCGACGGATGGTTATATCGGTTATCTGTGGAATGACACTTTCAAAGTGGCGCACCGCCACCAGGGCATAGACATCTTTGCCGGAACCGATGCGGGGGTTACGCCGGTCTACGCTGCCTATGATGGTTACCTGACCCGCGAAAGCGATTGGAAGTCGAGTGTGATCATCCGCATCCCGTCTGATCCGCTGAACCCGGGGCAGCAGATTTGGACGTATTATACGCATATGGCCGACCAGGACGGCAACAGCTACATCTCGCCGCTGTTCCCGCCCGGGACCAGCGAGGTCTTCGTCAGAGCAGGGACATTTCTGGGTTACGTGGGCAATTATTCGGGTACGCCGGGCAGCCCTACCGGGGTGCATCTACATTTCTCGATCGTGCAGAGCTACAGCGACGGCAGCTTCAAAAACGAGCTGGAAATCAAGAACACCATCGACCCGTCGCCGTATTTTGGGTATACGCTGAACGCGAACGAGAATCCGGACATGCCGCTGAAGTGCAACGAGTAATACTATCCACTAATTACACGAATATCCACGAAATTTAACTGTGAAAGGTTTTTCCCTTCAGCCCTGCCCTCTCCCCCATTCCACCAAAAACAAATTTGAATATGAAAAGACCACTTCATTGGAGTGGAGAGGGATGCAGGGGTGAGGGGGAAACAATTTGATCGCTGGTTCACATTCAGTTGCACTTTATACTTCGCTCGCAATAGCATCTCCGGGCTTATGCTATACTAATTTCACCATGACCAGCCATAAATTCACCCTCTATTGCCCCGAATGCGGGGATTCCTTTGACCCGGCGCAGGTACAGACGTTTTGCCCCAAGTGTGCTTCACCGATCCTGACGAAGTATGACTTGGAGTTGGTCAGGCGCACACTGAGCAGGGAAGCGCTGGCCTCGCGCCGACGCGGACTATGGCGTTGGCATGAACTGTTGCCTGTTTTGGATGACAAGTACCGCTTCACCCTGGGCGAAGGAGATACCCCCATGCTGCGAGTAGACCGGCTCGGGGCTGAACTTGGCTTGCGCAATCTGTATGTCAAGGATGAGTCGGGCAACGCCACGGGCTCGTTTAAGGCACGAGGGTTGGCCGCGGCGGTCTCGAAAGCTGTCGAGCTGGGCGTGCGCGAGTTCGTTATCCCAACGGCGGGCAATGCCGGGTCAGCGCTGGCGGCTTATGCGGCTCGTTCGGGCACAAAGGCGCATGTCTACATGCCCATTGATACCCCCAAGCCCATCCAAAACGAAGTGTGGATGTACGGCGCTGATCTGCACCTGGTGAACGGGCTGATCAGTGACGCGGCCAAAGAAGCGGCCGCTGAAGCCAAGACGCACGGCTGGTTCGATGTTTCGACCTTCAAGGAGCCCTTCCGCGTGGAAGGGAAGAAGACGATGGGCTTCGAAGTGGCAGAAGCCTTCGATTGGGAACTTCCCGACGTGATCATTTATCCCACTGGCGGCGGCACCGGACTGGTGGGGATGTGGAAAGCCTTTAGGGAATTAGAAGAAATGGGTTGGATTGGCTCAAAGCGCCCGCGCATGGTGTCGGTGCAGTCCACGGGCTGTGCGCCGGTGGTGCGAGCGTTCAGCGAGAACCGCGAACGCACCGAAGTCTGGCAGAACGCTGAAACCATCGCCTACGGGCTGCGGGTACCGAACGCCTTCGCTGACCGCCTGATCTTGCGCGCGCTACGTGAGAGCGGTGGCACGGCCATCAGCGTAAGCGATGAGAAGATCCTCGAGGCGCAAGGTCGTCTGGGTAGGTTGGAGGGAATTTTTGCTGCGCCAGAAGGGGCTGCTACAGTGGCAGCTGTGGAAGAACTTTATAAAATGAAGTTTATCGATCCGGCTGAAAAAGTTGTATTATTCAATACAGGAACCGGGTTAAAATATATTCAGTAGTCTATCCATGACCAATTTCGCAAACACCTCTTACGAGATTTTACTCAAGATTAGCCAGGAATTGGCTGGCTCTCTTGATCTACATACGGTCTTGAAACGGGTGCTCACGCATTCGACCACCAACATCGGCGCAGAAAGTGCCAGCCTGGTGGTGTTGGATGAAGATGGTTGCGCGGTGGACGCCGCGATTATCCATAATGGTAAGTTGGTCGAGTCCACAGCCGAACAAATGCAGGAAGTGATCAATTCAGGTTTGGCGGGATGGGTGATGCGTAATCTGCAGCCGGCATTGGTAAACGACACGCTGCACGATGAACGCTGGCTGTCACGACCAGCCACGGATCAAGACGCTCCTGTTGGTAAGTCGGCACTCTGTGTCCCCTTGAAAGCGCGCGACAAATTGGTGGGCGTGCTGACCATTGTCAATTCTCAGACTAATTACTTTACCCTTGAGCACCTGGCGCTACAGCAGGCCATTGCTGACATGGCGGGGATCGCCATTCACAACGCGCGCCTGTACGAAGAGATCGAAAACGCCCGCAAACGCTATTACGATCTGTTTGAAGATAGCGTTGATCCTATCCTGGTGACCGATCTCAAGGGCAATATACTCGAAGCCAACCGACAGGCACTACTGGTTTCGGGATACACGCTCGATGAATTGACGCACTACACGATCCGTGATTTGCATTTGTTACCCGAAGAGAAAACTGGCACCCATTACGAATTAATCCCTTTCGATGGGTCACTGACCTACGAATCTGATCTAGTGCAAAAAGACCGCGAACTGGCACCCATCGAGGTGCACGTATCGCAGATCAAGATCTTAAACAGCCCGTGTATCCAGTGGATCTTCCGCGACCTCAAGGAACGCAAAGCGCTTGACAAATTGCGCGAGGACCTCTCCGCGATGATCTATCACGATCTGCGCGCCCCGCTGGCAAACATCATTTCCAGTCTCGAGATCATGTCGACCATGCTCACCTCAGATACGTCGTCTTCGGTGGCTTCACTGTTTGAGATCGCCGGCCGCTCCACGGAGCGCATGCAGCGACTGCTAAGTGGGTTACTTGATATCAACCGCCTGGAATCCGGGCAGCCGATTACCACCAAGAAAAATACTTCTATCACAAGGCTTATCCAGGATGTGATTCAGATCATCGAACCCACGGCAAGCGCCAAGAACATCACCATCGAGAAAGAAGCGGAAGATGACGTTCCGGATGCCAATATCGATGAAGACATGATCCGCCGCGTTATGTTGAATTTACTGGAGAATGCCTACAAATTCTCACCCAATGGATCGACAATCAAGATCGGCGCTGCACAAAAAGGCGATTTGATCATGGTCTGGGTCGATGACCAGGGGTCCGGAATTCCAGAGAAAGCCAAGGAGAAAATATTTGATAAATTCGTTCAGGTCCACACCGAAAGCCCTATCAAAGGGCTCGGGTTGGGTCTGGCTTTTTGCCGTCTCGCCGTACAGGCGCATGGTGGTAAAATCTGGGTAGAAAACCTGCCGCAAGGCGGGTCGCGGTTTATTTTCACACTTCCGTTATAAATTCATCGCTTGCTGCGATTTTAGGAGCCATTATGCAAGAAATTGCCCCGCATGTTTTCATCGAGACTGGTTTTCCCGGAGTGACTCTTGGCGCCATCTGCAAGCCGCACGGGTTGATCCAGATTGACGCGCCGTTTCGCCCGGACGATATCCGTTCATGGCGCGCATCGCTCTATTCGATGAGTGGTGGGGTGGATCGTTTGCTGGTGAACCTGGACGCACACTATGACCGCACGCTGGGTTCACGCCAACTCGAATGCATGATCGTGGGCCATGACCGCATGGCACAGATCTTCCGCGATCGGCCGCTGACCTTCAAGGCGCAGACGGTGGAAACCGGCGCGGAGTGGGAACTCCATCAGGGTTTGGGGTCCATCCGCTGGGCGCCGCCCGAATTTACTTTCAGCGACAGCTTCTATATCCATTGGGACGCGAACCCGATGATCCTGGAACACCATCCCGGCCCGGCTACAGGGGCAATTTGGGTGATACTGCCGGAGGAGAAGATCGTATTCGTCGGTGATGCGGTGGTTCCCAACGCACCACCATTCCTGGCCAGTGCTGATATTCCCGCCTGGAAAGAAACATTGGCGTTGTTGGGCAAGCCCGAATACAAGCATTTCACCATCATTTCCGGCCGTGGTGGTGTGGTGACCATGGAGCAGGTAAAGGAACAGGTGAAGTTCCTGGAGAAGGTGGAGCACCAACTTGAAAAGGTCAGCGCGGAAGATGTTGAAAAATCGGTGAACCAATTGCTTAAATCCTTCGATATCCCTTCCGATCGGCAGGCGAACTATGCCCTGCGTTTGCGCTGGGGTCTGCAGCATTACATCTCGCACCATCACGACCAGACGATCGAACCGGTCGATGAGTAACCCTCAACGGTTCGCATGAGAACAGTAGAACTGACGCCTTCACGCGTGACCGAAGTGGTGGTCAAGCGTTTGTTGGCTTTCTATGGTGAACCCACCTGGCGTAACCCGCTGCCGCCGGTGGACGAGCTGGTTTCGACGATCCTTTCGCAAAACACCAATGACCGCAACCGTGACCTGGCATTCAACCGGCTGCGCGAGGCACTGCCCACCTGGGAGCAGGTACGCGACGCACCGCTGGAGCAGGTGATCGATGCGATCCGCGTGGCAGGGCTGGGGAACCAAAAGGGTCCGCGCATCCAAACGGTGCTGCGTCAGATCACCGAGGAGCGGGGATCGCTTGATCTGTCCTTCCTGGCGGAGATGCCACTGGAAGAGGCGCGCCAGTGGCTTCTGCATTTCAAAGGCGTGGGTCGCAAAACGGCGGCGATTGTGCTGCAGTTCTCGCTGGGACGTCCGGCTTTCCCGGTGGATACGCACATTTACCGCGTTAGTGGCAGGTTGGGGCTGCGGCCTCAGGGTATCAGTCTGGAACAGACGCACGACTTGCTTGAGGCCTCGATGGACCCCGGCGATTATTATGCGGCACACCTGAACCTCATTCGCCTGGGGCGAGAGATCTGTCACGCGCGTAATCCAGAGTGCGTCAGGTGTCCATTGAATGATATTTGCGAATACAACAAAGGACATAACCGCGAATAATGCTAATTTGTGCGAATGGATGCCAATAAATGCATTTTCTCTGGCTGGAAAAAGGATCCTTATTTCTGCTTTTTCGATGAACGCTCCAGAAGGCACTTGGTTCCACCGAAAAGTAGATCAGCCCCGAGCATGATTAACCCGACCGTGATGTTTCCTAGGAGCACCTTCGCATATTCGCCATTGCTGGATGCCATCTCGATGAAGTTACCCACCCCAGTAAACAGAAAAACAGGCATTGCCAGTGAAAGGATGAGAAAAGTACGGCTGATGGAGACTACATCGTCTTTGATAATCCCCGGTTGCCAGCGATTAAGAAGAGCGCGGGCGATCCACGGGATGAACAGCACTGTGAGGGCCAGGGAAATGATCAGGTATTCAGATTTACTACCAATCCCAATCCCTAACTTAAAGATGGTGAAAAATGGATTCCGGACCAGAAGAATTGCAATGAAAATCACGATAGATCGCCAAGGGATCAGGGTCAGAAACCGAGACGCGGTCGGGTATTTTTGACCCCAACGAAGGGTCAGCCTGGCGATCAAATAGCCAAGGCTCCCACCCACCGCAAACATGATAAAAAAGCAGCACACCGAAGTCAAGATGTGATTGAGAATTGCAGGCCAATCGGGAAAGTTATTCATATAAGCTCACTTTCTACGAACATAAATTGGGTGGTTATTATCTTTAATTAATTGTATTGGATTACTGTGGAGAGATCTGGTGTAGCACGAGTTCCATTCTTATATCTAGGTGTAGTTGCGGTAGTTAACATAGAGCCACCTAGGGGAGTTAGTGTAACCCAACTTGAATCCATAAATGTCCAAATGTAAGTATAAGATGTGTTTCCAGACCATTTTGGTGTAAAGTGTATACAAAAAAGTTAGGGGTTGAAAAGAATGCGCGACCTATCCCTCAGAACACTTCGGTAGGTTTACTCTTTCTTCTTCACGATCATCTTCACACCCTGGACCCCGGTGACGACGATGCGGTCGTCTTTTCCAACAGGCTTTGAACCCTCGGCCAATTTCGCGCTCCACTGTTCGCCGCCGATCTTGACGATGCCGGACGGGTCAAGCTTTTCTGCCGCATAGCCCTCGCGTCCGACCATGGACTCGGCGCCGGTGACCACCGGGCGCTTAAGGGCGCGCACCGCCAGCATGACGATGCCGAAGAAGGAGAGGCCAAGGAAGATGCCCCAACCGATCACCAGCCCAACTGAGACGTTGGCATAGCCGGGGGTACCGGCCGAGTTAAAGAGGATCAGCCCGCCAGCGATGAATGAAGCCGTGCCGGTGATGGTGAGCGCGCCGTGGGTGGGCGCCTTGATATCGAGGACAAAGAGTACAAAGGCCGCAACAATGAAGATGATGCCGAGCCAGTTGACCGGCAGCAATCCCAGACCGTAAATGGAGAGCGCCAGCAATACCACCCCGATAAAACCGGGCACCCACGCGCCGGGGTGCGAGAATTCGATCAACAAGGCCTGGATACCGATGGCCATGAGGATGAAGAGAATGTTCGGATTGGTCAGCAGCGCCAGCACCTGCTCGACCAGGGTGATGGGGGTCACGATGATCTCTGCGTTGGCAGTATTCAACGTGTAATCCGTGTATTGCTTGGTGACCACGCGGCCATTGAGCTGACCGAGCAGATCAGACTTGTCTTTGGCGATGATGTCCACCAGTCCAGCCTGTAGCGCTTCACTGGATGAGGCGGCTTTGGCTTCGTCAATGGCCTGTTCAGCCAGGGTGATGGCATCAGGGCCGCGATTCACGGCCAGGGATCGGGCGACGGCTTTAAGGGCTTCCTTGATCTTGGTGGCTTCGGTGGTGGCGATGTCTTCCCCCTGCGACCCCACCGGGCTGGCCGCGCCGATGATGGAATTCGGCGACATGGCTGCCACGTCACCAGAAAGGACGATCAGTGTGCCGGCCGAAGCAGCCATGCTGCCATCGGGTGACACATAAACCACCACAGGAACGGCACTGCTGCGGATCTTGGCGATCAGCTCATTCATCAGGTCGATGCTGCCACCGGTGGTGTTGAGCTCAATGATCAGAGCCTGGGCGTCATTGCGGTCAGCCAGGCTGATACCACGTTGTAAAATCTCGCGCCAAACCGGGGTGAGCGGGCCTTCCAGTTTGACCGTGACAACCTTTGGAGATTCGGTTTGTGCCGCATGAACCGTAGAATTCGAAACGGCCAAAGAAAAGATAAGGGCCGTAAACAGGAGAATGGAGACCAGCAGACGACGTTTCATATTCACCTCGCGCATTCATTATAGCATCGTGACAAAGGCATAATGGGAGGGGGGTGAATGCCTATAAAATTCAGACAACTTGTTAATATTCTTCTTGCATTCAGCAGGTATCCTTTGATTCGTGCAAAAGCAATCTTAGTAACAGGGAGATGTTAAAATGTCAAAAATTATAGGTATCGATCTCGGAACCACAAACTCGGTTGTGGCCGTTATGCAGGGTGGAGACCCGGTGGTGATCACCACCGCCGAAGGTTCGCGCCTGTGTCCGTCCGTGGTGGCGTTCAACAAGAACGGCGAACGTCTGGTGGGTCAGACCGCCAAACGCCAGGCCGTCATCAATCCGGAGAACACGGTCTTCTCGATCAAACGCTTTATGGGACGTCACGTCGACGAAGTGGAGAATGAGAAGAAAATGGTGCCCTACCAGGTGGTGGCAGGACCCGCGAACAGCGCGCAGGTGCATATTCCGGCGACAAATCGTGATTATTCACCGCAAGAAATTTCGGCCATGATCCTGGCCAAGCTGAAAGCTGACGCCGAAGCCTTTTTAGGCGAGACTGTAACGCAGGCTGTCATCACCGTGCCGGCTTACTTCAACGATAGTCAGCGCCAGGCCACCAAAGACGCCGGCCGCATTGCCGGACTCGATGTGCTGCGTATCATCAACGAACCGACCGCGTCTGCTCTGGCGTATGGTCTGGATAAGAAGAAAAACGAAAAGATCCTTGTTTTCGACCTGGGCGGTGGCACGTTCGATGTGTCCGTGCTTGAGGTGGGAGACGGCGTGTTCGAAGTCAAATCGACCAGCGGCGATACGCATCTGGGCGGCGATGACTGGGACGAAGTGATCGTCAATTGGGCGGCTGACGAATTTAAAAAAGACCAGGGGATTGATCTGCGCAAAGATCGCCAGGCATTGCAGCGTCTACGTGAAGCCGCCGAAAAGGCCAAAATCGAGCTGTCAACCGTGATGGAAACGGAGATTAATCTGCCGTACATCACCGCCGATGCCAGCGGGCCGAAACACCTGCAACTGAAGCTCAGCCGCGCGAAATTCGAACAGATGACCGCGCACTTGCTTGAACGCTGCAAGAAACCGTTCGAGAGCGCGCTGAAGGATGCCAACCTTAAGGCATCGCAGATCGATGAACTTGTGCTGGTGGGTGGTTCCACCCGTATGCCACAGGTAGTTGACCTGGTGCGTGGGCTTATCAACAAAGAACCGAACAAAGGTGTCAACCCGGATGAAGTCGTGGCCGTGGGTGCTGCTATCCAGGGAGGCGTGTTGGGCGGCGAAGTGAAAGATATCTTACTGCTCGACGTGACCCCACTTTCGTTGGGCGTGGAGACGATGGGCTCGGTGATGACCAAGATCATTGAACGCAACACCACCATCCCTATCCGCAAGACGGAAGTATTCTCGACTGCTGAAGATAACCAGACCGCGGTGGACGTGCACGTGCTACAGGGCGAACGCCCAATGGCCAGTGATAACATGAGCCTGGGTCGCTTCCGCCTCGAAGGAATCCCCGCTGCGCCGCGAGGCATGCCGCAGATCGAAGTGACCTTCGATATCGACGCTAATGGCATCCTCAACGTGACCGCTAAGGATAAAGCCACAGGCCGCGAGCAGAAGGTGACCATCACAGCATCAACCAATCTGCAGAAAAGCGACATCGAGCGCATGGTCGAAGAAGCCAAGAAGCATGCCGCGGAAGACGCCAAGCGCAAGGAACTGGTCGAAGCCCGGAACCTGGGCGACAACGCCGCCTACCAGGTGGAGAAATCCGTCAAAGACATGGGCGACAAGATTCCAGCAGACAAGCGCGAAGGCCTGACAGGCAAGATCGCTGAATTACGATCCGCCCTAACAGGTGAAGACCTTGGACGTATCCGTAAGTTGACCGACGAATTGCAGCAGATGTTCTCCGCGGCGGTACAGGCCGTGCCGCAGGGTCAACCTGAGGGTAATCCGACACCGCAGCAAAGCAACGGCTCCAGTGACGGTGAAGTAGTGGACGGCGAGTTCACCGAGAAATAACAGGCGTAGCCGCTTCTGCCTGAAAAGCAGCAATTCAAGAAGCTTGTTCTTCTACGAGGACAAGCTTCTTTTTCTGTCAAAACCGAATGTTTTCGGGTTCGGATACAAGAATTTAGATCACAAGTTTTTTTGAGACTTTTCCTGAAACTGGTAATGAAAGCCTGGATTCGGGGTGAGGCTGGATAAACTTGAAGAATCCCAACAATGTTTTATTATGCAATCCTTTGAATGATCATATTTCTCTGGAGCGGTTTACTGGTATCGGCATTTACCGAAAAACTGGATTTGTTGCTAAAATGAGGAAATGGACAACCTATTCAAATACATCAAAGTAAAAGCACTGGCGTGGATCGTGAATGGTGACAAGACCTTCGTGGTCAGGATGACAGACGCGGTAAAAGGCGACAATTATTACCGCTCGATCGGGGGTTCGGTGGAGTACGGAGAACTGGCGTGCGACGCCATCGTTCGCGAAGCCCGGGAGGAGTTGGAAACCGAGATCGAGGTGACCGGAGAACCGCTGGTGCTCGAGAATATTTTTGTTTGTGACGGCAAGAACGGACACGAGATTAATTTTATTTATCCCTGCCGGTTCAAAGATGCAAGCTATTATGAAGACAAGGAATACAGACTGATCGAAGGTGATGGGAAGATCTTTAAAGCCTCCTGGGTTCCCTTGGAAGATTGCCGTAACGGCAGCCTGCGGCTGGTACCCGAACAGTTGTTGGAATGGAAGTATTAATTCGGTATGGGCAAGAATTTATTTTTCTAAGCGTAGCTCCCGGAATCAAGAGTTGATTCCGGGTTTTTAGATGCGAAGGGGGACAGTAATTTAACAAGCAGAACCGGACTATGGTTATCAACGCCAATTTGACTTTTCTGCCGATGTTATAATCTTTTTATGCGAAAAAAACGTCCAAGCTTTCTTATCGGCTTTATTGTCGTTCTTGTGCTGGGGGTCATCATATTGTTTTTGCCCCCGGTGTGGTCGCGGGTAAGTTATCACTTGAGTGAACTCTATACATCGGTCAAATACAAACTGAATCCACCGCAGGAGGACGTGTTCGTCCCGGGTCAGGACGGTGATCCGACGGTGGCTGCAATGGTACGTCAAACCCTGGCGGCGTTAGCTACCTCCACCACCGAGCTACCAACCGCGACGGTCGTGGCAAGTGCCACGCCAACGCCCACGCAAATTCCACTGCCCTCGCCGGTACTTCTAACCGGTATCAAGGAAGAGAAACAGGGATGGAACAATTGCGCTCCAACCACGCTTTCGATGAATCTGTCCTATTGGGGTTGGTCGGGAGATCAATTCGATATTGCTGATGTGGTCAAACCCAATGAACGCGATAAAAACGTGATGCCCTACGAATTGGCGGATTACGTCAACGAAAATACCAGATTTAATGCGCTGGTACGAATTGGCGGAAATCTTTACACCATCAAATCGCTGATCAACGCAGGAATTCCAGTGATGGTGGAAAAGGGCTTTTACATCCCCTCTACCGCGAAGAAACCCAACATGGGCTGGATGGGTCATTATGAGCTGGTCAATGGTTATGACGAAGCCAAAGGCGTATTCTATACACACGATTCTTATTTACCACTGATTGTCGGCACGGATGAGGCTGATGGGGTTAGTTTCGTCTACAACACCAGCAACCATAATTTTGAGATTCCCTATGACGCGTTCTACGAGGATTGGCGGGCATTCAATTATACGTTCATTGTGGTCTACCCCGACAACAAGACCAACGACGTGATAAATTTACTTGGCCCACTGGCCACGGAGGAAAGTGCATTCCAGATCGCTCGCGACCGTGCCCAGGCAGAGACCATCACTCTGACTGACCCTTATCAGCAGTATTTTGCCTGGTTTAACCTGGGTAGCAGTCTGGTGAAGATGCAGGATTACAACGGTGCCGCCGCGGCTTACGATAAAGCATTCCTGCTCGTCCCGACCATCGACGGTGATCACCGCCCGTGGCGCAACCTCTGGTACCAGACGGGACCGTATTTTGCCTACTACCACATGGGGCGGTATCAGGACGTAATCGACCTGGCAACGAACACGTTGAATAACATGAGCGAGCCGGTGCTTGAAGAGAGTTACTACTGGCGCGGCATGGCTGAAGTACAACTGGGACAGGTGGATAAAGCAATTGTGGACTTGCGCAAAGCCGTGGAGGTACATCCCGGTTTCCAACCAGCGATGGATGAACTGAACGCCATCGGAGTGGAACCTTGATAAGGAGAGCTTCCCCTTGATCAAACTACTGCATTTTGCCGACGCTCATATCGACATTGCCGCCCACGGCAGGCACGACGCCGAGAGCGGATTACCCGTGCGGGTGCTCGATTTCCTCAAGGCGCTGGATACTATCGTTGATGCCGCAATCAGTGAGAAGGTGGACCTGGTGATCTTCGCCGGCGATGCTTACAAGGATCGCTCGCCAGCGCCAACGTTCCAGCGCGAATGGGGCAGGCGCATCATGCGCCTCTCGAACGCGGGCATCCCCACGCTGCTGTTGGTGGGCAATCACGACATCAGCCCAGCCAGCGGGCGCGCCACCACGCTACAGGAGTTTGACACCCTCGAAGTGCCCCATGTGCGTGTGATTGCGCGGCCCGAATTCCTCAAACCCGAAGATCTGGGCGGTTTACCAATACAGGTGATCGGCATGCCCTGGGTGTACCGGTCAGGGCTGATGGCGGCGCGCGAGCTTTCGGGCGTCAAGCAGGACGCGATCAATGAAGAGCTTGAGAGCAACGTCACTCACATCATCACCTCATGGATGGAGCAACTCGATCCCAGTCTGCCCGCGATCCTCACTGCGCACGGCTCGGTACAGGGAGCGCTCTACGGTAACGAGCGTACGGTGATGCTTGGAAAAGACCTGGTACTGCCAGGTGCGCTTGTCAAGGACCCACGCCTTGACTATGTGGCGCTCGGGCATATCCACAAGGCGCAAGACGTGAACGAAAGCAGCCATCCGCCGGTAGTTTATCCCGGTTCGATCGAGCGGGTGGATTTCGGCGAGGTGGCCGACGATAAATATTTTGTCATTGCCAAAATCGAACGCGGGAAGACGGAATATAAATTTCACAAACTGCAGGGGCGGCGTTTTTTCGATCGCTTTGTGAAGATCAATGAACAAGCCGGTTTGATGGAAAAGGTTATGGCCGCACTGCCCGCAAAAGGTGAGATGGAAGACGCGATCGTACGGTTGACAATCGAATATCCGCGCGCATTAGACATGTTCCTGGATGAGGGGCAGATTCGCGCGCATTGCGAGAACGCTTTGGAATTCCATTTGATGCGCAAGCCGCAGGAAGAAGCGCGCTTGCGTCTCCCGGTAGATCAATCGTTGGCCAGCCTCACCTCTGCACAAATGTTGGATCTGTACTGGAATTCGGTCAACAGCAAACCACATGATACGGATAAACTGAAATCGCTAGCCGAGTCGATCATCGACGCGGTGAATAGCGGAAGCGTCAATTCGGAAGAGTAGAGATAAGATGAGTTCATTTCTTGAGATTGTCATCATCCTGGCACTGATCCTGGTCAACGGGTTCTTCTCGATGGCTGAGATCGCGCTGGTCTCGGCGCGAAAGGTGCGCCTGGAGCAGAGCGCCGCGGATGGCGACCGTGGGGCGGCTATTGCCCTGCAACTAAATGAATCGACCAGTCGCTTGCTCTCTTCGGTGCAGATCGGCATCACCCTGGTGGGCATCCTTACCGGTGCGCTAGGCGGCGCCACCCTTGCCGACCGACTCACCATATTGTTCGAAAAAATTATCTGGCTTAAACCGTATGCCAGCGGTGTTTCACTTGCCATCGTTGTTTTGCTGACCACTTATTTTTCGTTGGTATTAGGCGAATTGATCCCCAAACGGTTGGGATTGGCTCACCCCGAGAAAATTGCTGCGCGGGTGGCCGGATTCATGCGCTTTATCGCGAAGATCATGAATCCTGTGGTGAACCTGCTTTCGGCATCGACCGATTTTGGCTTAAAGGTGTTGGGAATTGCTTCTGACAGGGAACCGCCTATTACTGAAGAAGACATCAAAGGGCTTGTGGAAGAGGGTACACAGGAGGGCGTGTTCGAGGAGACCGAGCAGGACATGATCGAAGGGGTCTTCCGCCTAAACGACCGTCTCATCAACGCCATCATGACGCCGCGCACCGCGATCGAATGGCTCGACCTGGAAGATCCTGCGCAGGTGATCCTTGATCAGGTGATCCACAGCAGCCATAGCCGCTTTCCGGTAGCGGATGGTTCGCTTGACGAGGTCGTCGGCATCCTCAACGCCAAGGATCTTTTTGAGCAGCATCTCACCGGACAGACTTTTGACTTGAAGGCGTTGGTACAAAAGCCGCTTTTTGTGCCAGAAAATACTCCAGCCAGCCGTGTGCTCGAGCTGGTACGCCAATCGGGGCTGCACGAAGCTCTGGTAATCGATGAATACGGTGGCCTGTTGGGTCTGGTCACCCTTTTCGATGTGCTCGAGGCGATCGTGGGCGAGTTACCAGCTCAGGATGACACCTCGGAACCCGAGGTGGTGGAGAGAGAAGATGGATCTTATTTGCTCGACGGTCTGCTACCCATCGATGAGTTGAAGGACCTTTTCGATCTGGATATGCTTCCGGAGGAAGACAAGGTTGGTTACCAAACTCTGGGCGGCTTCATGATGAACCAATTTGGTCACATTCCAGCCAGCGGGCAGCATTTCGAGTTTGCCGGTTATAAGTTCGAAGTCATGGATATGGATGGGCATCGAGTGGACAAGGTGCTGGTGAGCCGATTGCCTGTACCCGATCCAGAACCCAGGACGGAGGAGTAAGGTTTGATCCCCATCCGTTTGCAACTGAGTGGTTTCCTTTCGTATCGTGACCCTGTCGAAGTAGATTTTGAGGCGTTCGATGTAGCCTGTATCTCCGGGCAGAACGGCGCGGGCAAGTCATCGCTGCTGGATGCCATCACCTTCGCTTTGTTTGGCGAAGCCCGCAAGCGTGACGATGCCGTGATCAACATTGCCTGTGATGCCGCTGAGGTGAGATTTATCTTCGAGTATGAAAACGCTATATATAGCGTGCAACGCACCCGCCCAAGGAGCAAAAGTACGCTGCTTGAGTTTTCCATTCAGGGTGAGGATGGTGGTTGGAAACCACTGACTGAAGCCACCCTGCGCGCTACTGAGGAACGCATCCGTACCACACTTAAACTGGACTATGAGACTTTTATCAACGCGTCGTTTTTCCTGCAGGGGAAAGCCGACCTTTTCGCCCAGCAGCGTCCGGGTGACCGCAAACGCATTCTCTCCAGTATCCTCGGATTGGAGATCTGGGAGGAATACCGCGCCGAGGCGGCCAGACGCCGCCTGGATGCTGAAAAACGCCTCGCCGGGATCGAAGCCCTGTTGGCTGAATATGAGACTGAATTGGGGGAAGAAGAAGCCCGCAAGCAGAAACTGGCCGTGGTCGAAAAAGAATATGCCGGTCAGAAAGCACTGGCGGATGCCAGCAAGTTAATCCTGGATCAGCAGCGTCTGCTGCAGGAACGGTTCGCTGGCGAACAGAAGCAGGTGGAAAAGCAGGCGCAGGAAGTGGAACGCCTGCAGCGTGAACTTGACGAGCAAAACAACCGGCTGCTGGAACGTCAGCAGGAGCGTCAGCGTTTGCAGGGGCAACTGGCGCGTGAAGCTGAGATCAAGCAAGCCGTGCAAAATTGGGAAAGGGCCAGGATCGAACTGCAAAAATGGGATGGACTGGCAGTGAATTTTCAGAAGTTTGAGGTGGAGCGTGCTGCACCACTGCAGGCAATCGCGACCGAAAAGGCGCGCCTGGAAACTGAGATCAAGAACCTGACCGCCGCACAGAACAATGTCCGAGCGGTTGAAGCCGCCCTACCACGCCTCAAACAGGAGACCGAAAGCTTCAGAAAGACGGTCGAAGCGCTGGTTGAGAAGGTCCAATCGATCCAGACGATGCAATCCCAATTATTGATACTGGCTGATGAACGCGCCAAAGCCAAAGCCGAAAATGACCGCCTGACCCTGCTGGGGAAGGAAATGAACGAGCGTTTGGCCAGTCTTGAGGAAGTCACCTCTCCGAACTGCCCGGTGTGTGGAAAACCGCTTTCTGAAGAGGAACGTAAGAAGATGATCGCGGACCTCCGGATCGAACGGGAGGACATGCGCGCCAGTTATAAGGAAAACAGCCGCAAGGTCGAAGAATGCATAAAACATTACTCTGATCTTGAAAAACAGATCGAGGAACTCAAAGACCTGGAATATGGGCTCAAGGAGAATCAGCGTACTCTTGACTCACGCCAGCACGAGATTATGGTAGCGGAACAGTCGGTGGCGGATTGGAACGCGAATGGTAAACCGCAGCTCGAAGAACTGCTGGCGAGACTCGAAAAGGACGATTACGCCGTGGAAGCGCGTAGCCGGTTGGCGGAGATCAACGAGAAGCTCAAGGGGCTTGGCTACGACGCCGCGGAGCACGAGCGGGTGCGCCAGGCGGAATTGGGCGGACGTGCCAGTCAACAAGAATGGTTGGAGCTTGAAAAAGCGCGCGCCGCGCTGGCACCATTGGAGCGGGAGATCGAGTCACTGCATACGGCTGCCGGGAAGCAGGAAGAGCGCATCGAAACGCTGCGGAATGAGTTAAAAGAAGCACAGGAGAAACTCGCCGGGCAGATGAGCGCCTTACCTGACCTGGCGGAAAAAGAACGCGAGTATTACGACCTGCAGGAATCCGTCAACCGCCTGATGCAAAGTCTGGCGCAGGCGCGTAACGACGTGAACGTGCTGGACAAGCTGCGGGATGCGCAGGAGAAGCAGAAACAGGAAAAAGCCGCGATCCTCGAACAGGCTGCGCAATTGAAGGCGCTTGAACGCGCGTTCGGCAAGGACGGCATCCCGGCGCTGTTGATCGAGCAGGCGCTGCCCGAGATCGAAAGCAACGCCAACGAGATCCTCGACCGCCTCTCCGACGGCAGCATGTCGGTGAAATTCGAGACACAGCGCGAGTTTAAGGACAAGAAGCGCGAAGACCGCAAGGAAACGCTCGACATTCGTATCCGCGATGGAGCGGGGGAGCGCGACTACGAGTTGTTCTCCGGAGGCGAGGCTTTCAGAGTTAACTTCGCCATCCGGTTGGCACTTAGCCGGGTTCTCTCACGGCGAGCGGGAGCCAGGCTGCGCACCCTGGTGATTGACGAGGGTTTTGGCAGCCAGGACGCGGAAGGCCGGCAACGCCTGATCGAAGCCATAAACATGGCTGGCGGTGATTTTGCGAAAATTTTAGTGATCACTCACATGGAAGAGCTGAAAGACGCTTTCCCGGCGCGGATCGAGGTGACCAAAACTCCCTGCGGTTCGCAGGTAGAGGTGGTGGCAGGATGACGACAATATCGGTAAAGCTGGGGATCCAACAACGGGTGCTGCCAGAATATCGGGCGCCCTTTTTCGACGCGCTGGCCGCGGCTTGCGCGAAGGGGTTGTGCGTGTATGCCGGTCACGGCAGGTCAGTGGAAGCTATCGCTCGCACAACTGAACTCAAGGTGGCGCGTTATTCACAGGCCAACAACCTGCACATCCTTCATGGTAGTTTTTACACGTATGTACAAACCAATTTGATGCAGTGGATCGAGGAATGGCAACCCGAAGTGTTGATCGTGGAGGCCAACCCGCGCAATCTATCCACGCCGCAGGCGATCCGCTGGATGCACGCGCACAAACGCCCGGTCATCGGTTGGGGGTTGGGCGCGCCGAACGCGCGCGGATTACATGAGGCGCTACGTTACCGTTTTCTGCAATCGCTGGACGCGGTGATCGCCTATTCACAAACCGGGGCAGAGCAGTACCGCGGGCTGGGCTGCCGCGTGGCCAAGGTCTTCGTGGCGCCGAACGCGGTGACGCCAAAGCCGGTCAATCCGGCATTGGAACGCCCGAACAAGTTCAAAGAGGGGCGGGCGACCGTGATCTTCGTGGGGCGGCTGCAGAAGCGCAAGAAGGTGGATTTGCTGCTGCAGGCCTGCGCGTTATTGCCCGAGGCACTGCGTCCGCGCCTGTTGATCGTGGGTGACGGCCCGGAGCGGGAAGAACTGCAAACACTGGCTTCAAGAGTGTATCCGCAGGCGGAATTCACCGGCGCGAAGTACGGCGAGGAATTGCAGGCTTGTTACGCGATGGCCGACCTGTTCGTCCTGCCCGGCACGGGCGGACTGGCGATCCAGCAGGCCATGGCGCACAGTTTGCCGGTGTTGGTGGGCGAGGCGGACGGCACGCAAAGCGAGCTGGTGCGCGCAGAGAACGGCTGGCTGATCAGCGATATGTCGGTGGAACGACTGCGTGACGCGCTGGATTCAGCATTGCAGGACGTAAAGCGCTTACGCCGGATGGGGCTGGAGTCGTATCGCATTGTGTCAGAAGAGGTCAATCTGGAGCGCATGGTCGAGGCTTTTACCGAAGCGATCAGGGCGGTAGTGTAATTCCATTCACCGCGAAGGACGCGAATAGGGGCGAAACGCGCGAATCAAGCTCTTTAAAAAAAACCACTGAGATACATAGATCACAGAGGAATAAAAGTGATGGTTTTCTCAGTGTGCTCAGTGGTTCAATGGTAAAAAATGACCATCGATTTATCACCGACGGCTGTAGCGTTTTTTTTGCAAGCGCTCTTGATGCTTCTACTCTCCGCATCTTTCCAGTACATGCGCCACGGCTGTGGAGGCAGGCCCGCCGAGGCACTGGAGCAGGGCAATGCGGGCGTCGGGCACCTGGTTGACGCCAGCCTCGCCGCGCAGTTGCAGCGTGGCTTCGACGGCCTGGTACACGCCCTTCGCACCGATGGGGTTGCCGCGCGCCTTGCACCCACCCATGGTGAGGATGGGCAGTTTGCCCTTGGGGTTGAAGGTGGCAGCCAGTTCACCCGCTTTGCCGGGTTCGGCAAAGCCAGCAGCTTCCAGGCTGAGGGCGGCGTAGATCGAGAAGCTGTCGTCGATCTCGACCACGTCGGCGTAGCGGGGCATGATGCCGGCTTGGCGGCAGGCACCCTCGATGGAGACTCTGGCAGCGTCGAATGCCAGCGGATCCTTGCGGTCGTGCAGCGCCAGCGTGTCGATGGCCACCGAGGAACCGAGCACGCGCACCAATTTATGGGCATAGTCTTTTGGCAGCAGGTCGCGCCTGGTGAGCAGCAAAGCCGCCGCGCCGTCTGCCATAGGTGAGGCGTCGTACATGTTTAGCGGGTCGCTCACCATCTCGGCGTCGTCGTAAGTTGCCTGGTCGAGGGCGCGTTTGAAATAGGCGTTTGGGTTATTGACCGCGTTGGCGTGCGCCTGGATGGGGAAGGCGGCCAGCGCGTTTGCGGGTAGGTGGTATTGGTGCAGGTAACGCTGCATCAGCATGCCCGCCTGGGCGGTGACGGTGAGTCCGGGCACGGCTTCATAGTCGTAGTCCATCTCCATGGCGGCCGCGGATTGAAGTTCACGCCCCACCTGGTCGGTCCACTTTTCCACACCCAGCACCAGGGCGGTGTCGATGTAACCGGAAAGGATGGCCAGGTAGGCCATGCGCAGCGCGCCGCCGCCGGAGGCTCCAGCCGCTTCGACCACGTACGATTCGATGCCGCGCAGTCCGGCGTAATCCGCGAAAAGCGCGCCCAGGTTGGCCTGGTGACTCACCACCGAGGCCAGCATGTTGCCGATATAGAGTGCCTGCGGCTGCAAACCGCCGCTATCCGCGATAGCGGCGCGGATGGCGCGCACACCCATCTGGCGCAGCGAAAGTTGCCAGTGTTCCCCCACCGGGATCTGTCCGATACCTGCGATCACAACGTCAGTCATCGGGGCTCCTCTACTTCATCGCGATGTTGTGGCGGAAGCGCAGATAGGTGCCGTAATCGATCTCGACGCGGCGCGCGATGTAATCTGCCGTTGATCTGGCCAGTTCACGGCGTTCGGGCAGCTTATCGGTGACTTCCAGCGAATAGGCATCCGAACCAGAACCGGATCCGTACGACACAACCAAAATTCGGTCACCAGGTTTGGCGATGTCGAGCACGGCGCTGAGTCCGATGAGCGACGAACCGGCGTAGGTATTGCCGATGACCGGGTTGAGCAGTCCGGGCTTGAGCTGATCGGGGGTGAAGCCGAGCGTCTTGCCTGCCTTGAGCGGAAATTTCGGGTTCGGCTGGTGCATCACGGCGTAAGTGTAATCGGAGGCCTTGCGTTTGAGCCCATCGAGCATCACCTTGCCGGCGGACTCGATGTGCTGGAAGTAAGCCGGTTCGCCGGTGAAGCGCTGCCCATGCTCTGGATACTTCTGCTCAGCGCGGCGCCAGAAATCGGGTGTATCCGACACGTATGAATAAGCCGCCTCGATCTTGACGAGTGCTTCCTCAGCAGGACCGAGGATATATGCCGCTCCGCCGGAGGACGCGGTGTATTCCAGCGCGTCGCCGGGTTTTCCCTGGGCGGTATCCATACCGATGGCCAGAGCGTACTTGCCCATGCCTGAACCCACCAGCGCTATTGCGGCGGTAAAGGCTTCGGAGCCAGCCTTGCAGGCGAACTCCCAGTCACCGGCTTGGATGCTGTTGGAGGCGCCGATGGCCTCGGCAACGATGGTGCCACTGGGCTTGACCGCGTAAGGGTGGGATTCTGAGCCCACCCACACGGCGCGCAGCTCGCAGGGGTCGATGCAGGCGCGAGCCAGGGCGTTGCGGGCCGCCTCGATGGACATGGTAATCACGTCCTCGTCGAGGCCAGCCACAGCCTTTTCCTTTACCGGAGAATTGGGCTTGCCGCCCGTCCAGACGTGGTCAATCTGGGTGCCGGGCAGGCGGTATTGCGGCACGTAGGCGCCGTAACCGATGATGCCCACCGGTTGGACCGGCTTGAGCAGCAGCTTTTCAGGATCGAATGCGGGGTGAGAATCCGTCATATTATTTTCTCCACTCTTTCAGAATTTCGGCGGCGCGGTCGGTGCGGATGACGCCTTCAGCGGCCAGTTGAGCAGCCAGGCGATCCACCTCAGCGTCTTTGGCCCCGGCAGCCACAGCCACCTGGCGGGCGTGCAGGGTCATGTGTCCGCGCTGGATGCCCTCGGTGGCGAGGGCGCGCAGGGCAGCAAGGTTCTGCGCCAACCCGACAGCGGCGATGATGCCTGCCAGTTCGGTGGCGCTGGTAATTTTCATCAATTGGAGGGCAGCCTGCGCGCCGGGGTGTACCCGGGTGGCGCCGCCGACCGTGCCCACAGCCATGGGCAGCTCGATCGAGCCGGTGAGGTTGCCCTGTGCATCCTTACCCCAGGTCGTCAGGCTGGTGTAACGCCCGCCGCGGGCGGCGTAGGCATGGGCGCCGGCTTCCACGGCGCGCCAGTCGTTGCCGGTGGCGATCACCACCGGGTCGATGCCGTTCATGATTCCCTTGTTGTGCGTGGCCGCGCGGTATGGGTCCGCGGCGGCAAAGGCCCAGGCCTCGATGATGCCATCGCGAACCGTTTTAGCGTTGAAGTTCTCAAAGGCAAGTTTATCAAGGGGGATGGCACAACTCGCGCGTGCCAGACGTCGGTCGGCCAGGTTGGAGAGGATGCGTAGATGCACCCTTCCGCCGCTGATGGCAGCCACCTGGGGAGCCAGTTTTTCCAGCGCGGTGTTAACCGCGTTGGCGCCCATTGCGTCGCGCACATCATAAATGAGATGTAGCACCAGAAATGGTCCGATGGGTGATTCATTGATTTGGCGGATTTCAAGATCGCGGGGACCGCCGCCGAGTTGGTTCAGCACCGGGTCAAGCGCAGCAGCTTGCTGAAGTAACTCGGACTTGTGTGCCAGCAGGTCGGCGCTGGCACGGTCGAGATCAGGGAGATCTAGAATCTGCATTTGACCAATCATCTCAGGCGCGTCCGCTGAGGCGATAAAGCCACCTCCCGCGGCAGCCAGTTTTGCCATGAACGAGGCTGCGGCAATCACCGATGGTTCCTCGATTACCATGGGTATGAGTACTTCGCGCCCGTTGATGACGAAGTTACGAGCGATCCCCAGCGGCAGGGCGAAGGTACCCACAACGTTCTCTGCCATGTGATCCGCTTGCGCGGCAGTCAAACCGGCAGCCCCGGTGAGCGCATCCAGCGTTTCAACCGAGAGGCCGCTTTCCACTGCCAGGGTCTGGCGGCGTTCGGGGAGCGTCTGGTCATAGAATTTTTTGGTTAAGCTACCCATATTGCCCCAATCCTAACGGAGAGAAACTGGCAAAAGCTATCAGTCTTTCTCCCTGTGGAAAATTATATCGGGATTGCTATAATGATTATATGGTGGAAATCAACGAAAGTCAGATCCACGGCACTTTTTTTCTGGATATCCAGCACGGATGGCCAACCGGATTGCTCAACACCTTGAACGATGCCTGCACCGACCTGGTGGCAGCGTTCAATGGAACCGTGCCGGGGTGGATGCATGGACTCCGGGTACGCGTGGAACCAATCCAGGCGCTTGGGCTTACCAGCCCTGGATTGATCCGATTCCGAACGACCGGACCGTCCAAATGGACGGTGGTGCATGAGTTCGGTCATGCCTGGGATTTTGCCAGTGGCTGCACGTTATCCCGTGAGATGCAACGGCGGACTCGCAGCTTTGATCTCTTTGCGCCGCTGAGAATGGTGTTCCCGGATGTACCGACTTTCTGGTATCACGTCGGTTCCCCGCCTCCTCCCTGCGGCACGGATAAGAACTTTACCGCCATGGAGGATTTCGCTGAATCAGTGGCTGCTTACGTTTACCCAGACAGAGCAAAAGAAAAGGCGATGACCAGAAATTATCCATACACCAAATATCAGGTGAATAGTTTTCGTCAGACTGCGCGGGGGTTATTCATTGCTGAATCGATGAAACAATACATGTAAAAAACCGCCCTCATCAGAGGGCGGTCGCGTTTCTAAGATTCCACAGCGTACGTTTCCGTACACGCCGGAGCGTTGGGGCAGATATACATCTGCTTTGCTTTGCGCAGGAATTGCTTCTGGGTAGACAGGATCATTGGCACGTTGCAAGCCGGGCACATGGGCGCGTCATCGGTTTCCATGAAGGGATGCTTGTCATCATCCACCTCAATCTCGGTGGTAACGGGTTCAACGGGGACAGTTGTTACTTCTTCAACATCGTGCCTGATCGGGCTAGTGACCGCGGCGGGGTAAGCTGAGCCAGCGCTGGTGGCATAAGCCGGCTGCATTCTGACGGTTTGCATTCTGACAGGAGCGGGAGAGGAGGTTTGCTTCTCTTTTGATTTGGGGCCGGTTTTGGCCTCGACGGGCAGACTTTTGCGAACCCGGGTGGCCACCACGATTTTAATGAATTGTTCTCCGTCATAAAGTTTGATGGGTTTACCTTCGGCCCACAGACGGGCGGCATCACTGATGGTGCCCGTGGTGATGACGGCGCCGCCATCAGCATCAGAGGCTTTGAGCGCGCCATAGAAATCACGGATGATCGGTTCGCCGATCTTCCCGCGGTAACGTTTGCATTGGACTAACCAGGTTTCACCGCGCTGGGAACGGACGATCAGGTCGATGCCGTGGTCACCGGTTCCACCCACTACCTGCACACGGTGTCCCTGGGCTCGGTAGGTTTCAGCAACCAATTCTTCAAAATCAGCCGGGGAGAGGGAGCGCAAGTCCTCCAGGGTAGAAGCGGTAAATTTTTTGCGTTTCTCTTCGAGCAGCAGGGCAATTTCAAACGGGAAGAGGATCAAACCTACTGAAATGAACAGCGCGGTATCGGTGGGCTCAGAGATCAAGTGAAAGGTTTCCATCTTCATCACGTAGAAGACCAAACGCAAGATGGCGAGAAAACCCCAACTGGCGATCAATCCTTTGATCGAGCTGCGCAGCATCACGCCAAAGCCCTCTCGGCGTTTGAATATACCGATCAAAACGGCGATGAACATGACCGGCCAGATGCCCACCAGGAATTTGGCTGCGATGATCAACAGATCCATTAAAGTTTGCATGACGACTCCTCCATTGCCAAAGCGGCGAAAAGACTAATGGAGTAGTTGCAAAAAATATGCCAAACCCCCGATATTTGAGAACAGAGAATTGTCAGAAACCGTTCTTACGATTCTCTACTCTCTACTCTCTACTCTCAATTCACGCTCTTGTTTTATACGTTGATTGACTGGCCCGGTTCAAGGATGATCACTTTGGATGAGGTCTTCGCCTCGACGACTTTTGCCCAGGCAGTGGCATCCTGTTGGATCTGTGGGAAGGTGTTGTAGTGGATGGGCACCACCTTTTTTGGGCGCAGGAATTCAACAGCACGTAGAGCATCGGCTGGCCCCATGGTGTAGTTGTCGCCGATGGGAAGGGCTGCCAGGTCCAGACCCTCATCGCCGATCAGTTTCATGTCACCGAAGAGCCCTGTGTCACCAGCCAGGTAGATCTTCTTGCCGTCTTTGGCTGTGATTAAAAAGCCACACGGGTTGCCTCCGTTGCTGCCATCAGGCAGCTTGGAGCCGTGTAAAGCCTGGGTAAGTTTGAGGTAGCCAAAATCGTGGTTGAATCCACCGCCGATATGTTGACCGTGAGACTTGATGCCTTTTTCGCTGAGCCAACCGGCAATTTCTGCCACTGATATAACCAGCGCGCCGGTACGTTTGGCTATGGCGATGGTGTCGCCCAGGTGGTCGCCATGACCGTGGGTGACGAGGATGAAGTCTGCCTTGACCTGATCCGGGCTAATAGAGGCTTTGGCGTTTCCGGAAAGATAGGGATCGATCAGGACGTGTATCCCATCCAGTTCCAGGCCGATGGCCGCGTGACCATAAAAAGTAAAGGAGGAACTCATAATTCACCTGCCTTTCAGCATTCTATCCGATTATCTACCAAAAATGTTGAACATCGCATGAACGAACACAGCACCAGGGACTTTGTCAAATTTCCAACGCGCCAAACCAGCCAAACCGCCGATGAATCCACCCACCAGCACTTTCCAGAGCATCACCATTGGAAGGTTGGTCAGGCTGACCGGTGAATCGGCATACCAGTGAACGACATCCGCATATCCCAGGTGCCACAGACCAAAAAGAATCGAGATCAACACCCAGGTGAGTAAACCATTCCATTTTTTCGGCAGTGCTTTGGAGAGTTTGCCCCAGCCCAAACCACGGAAGATGGATTCCTCGATAAGTGGAACAAGGATCACCCCGTAGAGGTTCTGCAGCCAAAGGCTTCGGTCAAGCAGCAAATTGGCTGCCAGCAGCATCACCAGGATCAACCCCATGATGCCGTAAAGCCACCAGGTGCCCTTTGAAGTACCCTTCATGTCCCACCCAAGATCATGCCAGGTGGGGCGGGCGATCAGCCACACAGCCAAAGCCATCAGGAGCAGCGTCAGGGGTTGAGCAATGTCATTCTTGATGCCGATCACATTGATCGCGAGCCAGGCCAAAAGGGCTCTGATCGCCTGCGAAATAATAAGCAGAAGGATAAAACGGATCAGCGCTTTGGTAAGCCCCCATTTTTGAAGCGTTGTGGATTGAGTGTTCATGAATTCACCTCAATTTCATCCAGATCACACACCATTGTAAATCCAAGCCGTGGAAAAATGTGACTTGCCACCGAGTCCATTGGATCATACGCGAGGGTGCAATAAGCGAAACCTTCCTGGAAGAGTTGAGCGCAGAACGCGCTGACAAGTGCCGTGGCATATCCACGGTTGCGTAGAAGTGGAGGGGTGTAAAGACTGTCCAGGGCTACTCCATGCCGGGTGGGCAGGGTGCGCACCAGCATAGAAACCATCAACCCGTCCTCCCAAACGTAAAGATTCCCACGGTTGATCTGGTTCAGGATATTGTGTTTGATAATTTCATCCGCTGCGGTTTTGGTCTTTTCGTAACTGAAAGCTTCCAACCATTCATCGATCTGGCCCGCATCATTTTGGGTTGCCAGGCGCATATAACCTGCCACGAACGGGTGATTGGCGCGCCGCGTGAGCTTCAATACACGATCGCGTCCAACCGGGTGGATGGTTCCCTTAAACATGCGCTGTACGAGCTCTGAAAATGAAGCGATAACGTGACTTTTACTCTTGACGCGCTTAAATGGAACGTCACGAAGCATGTTCAAGAGCAATTGCAGAGAGGCTTCCTTTTGATGGGGTTCGCAGAACAGCCACATGGGGTCGGGAGGAGCTAAAAGCGCCGCGGAAGTCACTCCCTGGGCGTCTTCCGTCCAAATCATTGACGAGGAACGGCTCAAAGTCGGATTTTCAGTCAACTCGCGGCAGCGGAAAAGCATTTTCTGATACGCTGCTTCGTCTTGTTCAAGAGCTGTTTGGATTTTTTCTAGAAATATCAATGGATCGATAGTGGCGTAGGCTTTCATGATTGGCGGTCAGTGAATCGGAATCCAGGCGGGCGGTATTTGAAGATCTTTATTATTCTGGTAAATGGAACGGATTTCTTCGAATGACTCATCCGGCTCCAGCGTTAGCCCGGCAATGTGATCCAGAAGCTCGATCTCTTTTTCGTTTAACTGCGATTTGTGTTTGGCGATTAACCCGTAATTATCCCAGGGCAGAATCTCGAGATTGTTCAGTGCCAAAAAATCTCGGATCAGGTCACCACGGATGAAGTCCATCCCGCGCATCTTGAAGATGCCGAATTTTTGAGGATCGGCTTGTCCGGCGCGGCAGAGCAACCAGGCTTTACCGCCAGTGACGAACTGATAGGAAGGCACGTCGAGCGTGTTGAACTTGATCTTCAACACCTCTTTTTGGAGATTATCCAACTGGGCATCAACCATGATCCAGCGGGATTCCGCATCGGACCAATATTCAGTCACCCAGTGATCTTCATAAGTGCCTGGCATGAAATACGCGCCAAATCCACAGCGAGCGCGGGCGGGGATGCCCTTTGATTTTAGAAGAGCTGACAGAAAGTTGGAAAAATCGCGGCAATTACCTACCAGACGGCGTTCCATTGGGCGGGGTGTATCAATAGGAGCGGGATCAAGTTGAAACAGTTTGACGAATTTCTTGTCGAAGTCCCGGAGATTCACTTCATCCTGCCGATCCGGGGGAAGTTTGAGACCGTATCGATCAAGCCAAAAAACATGGATCAAAAGACCCTGGACAACCTTTACCAGATCCGCCACATTGTCAGGCAGCGAAGAAGCATCGACATTTGAAGGAAGGACGCTCAACTTGCCGGATTCCAAATAGAAAGTCCGGATTTGTTCAGAGAGTGCACTTGTCATGAGATCACCTTTGACGCAATTAAAGATGGCTTAGATGTCAGCGATTGGCGCGGAGAAAATGGAGGTTTCTTCAGAAGTTAACAGGGTGGTAGCCGAATTCAACGCTTCGGGTGGGGGCATGGCTGCCAACAAGCGGGCAATTTTGGCCAGGGATGCTGTTGTCTCATCCACATAACGGGTCATCGTCACTTCGTTGATATATGGGAAAGGTCGATCAAGCACCCAATCAGTGGAGGGGTGGGCGTAGAACTCGCGGATGTAATTCACCTGGTGTTCAAAGGCCTCCTGGCGAACGAATTCCAGATCAGCGGCTGGGATGGGTGACCCGAGGAAGACTCGCCAGAACAGGCTCTGCTTGTGATCGCGAACGTAGCGTTGATCGAGCGCGTACATATCACCTTTGATGATATCAATCGCTTCCATGTGTGAATGAGAGGCGAAGAGATCGGGGTGGCATACATGGAAGGCCTCATCCACTCGGATCGTCCAAAGTTTGTCGCTCACCAGGTGAAAGAAGTATCCCATCAAAAAGCTGAAACGTGTCGGGTTGGTTGCTTTGTCGAAGCGTAGCAAATGATTCCGATAAAACTCGAGATCGCGAATCTCTTTTTCGGTTCCGCCCTCGGGCATGAAGTGTGATATCGCTTTAGGTGGGTCGAATGAAGTCCAATCTTCATTTGGTAGTCCCGAGTCAGGCGCCAGATTACCAAAAGTAAATGAGGTTTCATCCAGGTTGGGGACGATCTGTAAAAGATTTTCTGCGATACGTAAATGACTGATCCATGTTCCCATGCGTTTATTTTACCGTTAATATAATTGTGTATGGATGATTAAATGCAAAAAGGCGGATATTGTCCGCCTTTTTGTATTAATTTTGAAATTACAAACCTTTTGTCACATTTGCAATTGCTAATAAAAGGAAGGCAATTGCGACGACCCAGATATTGATCGACGAGAGGACAGGCAATTTGATCAAAGCTGCCAGGACTCCCAAAACAAAGATGATCACAGAGATGATGTATGTTACCTTCTTTGGTGGTGTTAGTTTCATATTCTCCTCCAGAATTTGTATTCGCAGAGTTCCCCTGCGGAAGTTACTTATATATTACAAGATTTTGAATAAAAAGAAAAGTGACTTATAAATAAATCATCCAAAGCGTTGCTCTTTCCAGATATCCGCGTCGTTGTGATAACCAGCTTGTTCCCAGAACCCTGGTTGATCATCACTTGTGAATTCCAATCCGCGCAACCACTTGGCGCCTTTCCAAAAATAGATATCCTTCAAGTCATCCCGGCCGGGAATGGCTCCCACTACCGCGCGAACTGGATAGCCATGGTCAGGGGTGATTGGTTCACCATCCAGATGGGTAGCCAGTAAAAAATTCTCTGCCAACGCTATCGAAATCGGTACATTTGTTGTAAAACCGAATTCAGCGTGTTCGATGACGAAACGAGCGGATGGTTTGATTTTTAATAAGCCAGAAGTTACCAGGTCTTGCAACGCGATTCCTTCCCAAACGGTGTCGAATTTGCTCCAGCGTGTCACACAGTGAATATCCATTCGCACCTGTTTTCGAGGAAGCTTAATAAATTCATCCCAAGAGAGTGTTAATGGAGAATCCAATTCACCAAAGAACTTAAAATCCCAGGTTTGTGGGTTAAAATTGGGCACACTGCCGTAATGAAGCACGGGAAATTTTTGGGTCAGCGATTGACCGGGGGGTAATCTCCCTTCTTGACGCATTTTATCTTCCGCAAGTTTTCTATCAAACATTTCTACTCCATTTCTTCAATAATTCATTATATCGAATTTCAAGCGCATTCCCTTTTTTTGTAGAATGTTTTCTGGAGTCTCAACGGAATCCAAGAATGGCGATTCTGATAAAGTCGGGTACAATTCTAAAACTGAGGACTAAAGTCATGCCCTTATCCGGAGCGAAAACCAACCTGACCGACCAACAACACTTACGCCTTCACCAGAATTGCCAACAATTGGTGCAAGAAGTGAATCTGGATTCCTTGAAGACAAAATTGCTCAAGGTTGCCTGCCAGGAGGTGGAAGCGCATTACGCCATTCTGCTTTTGATGGACAAGAAGGAAACCATCCAGCAGGTGGTACCTTTTGGACTGTCCGCGGAGGAAAGGGAACTGGTACAAAGGAAGAGCCAGGAATTAACTGCCATTTCATCAGCAATTTCAGCCAACCGATCCATCAAGATTTCTGATGTAGGCTCTGACTCGAACAGGGATTATTTTTACGCATTGCATCCCCCGATGAGATCATTTTTGGGGGTGACCCTCTCAGTGGGAACAACCTGTCAGGGGCAATTGCTCCTCTGGAATTCAACGGGTCTGCATGAATTTTCAGATGAAGATCTGAAAGCAGGCGAAATCCTTGCAAGGTACGCGGCGATCGCAATAAAGAATGCGCGGATGAATGAAGATTTAGCTCTACGCGACAGGGTGTTGACCCGTCGCTATGAAAACATGGCTTTGCTCGACCGGCTGGCTTCCACATTGGCTACCTCCACCGATATTGACCAGATTATCACCAAAGGGCTGGTCCAATTGATGGAATATCTGCGCCTGGATATTGGCGAGATCTATTTACGGCAAAAAGATAGTAAAAATGTAATCCTCACTTTTCACCAGGGTGAGGGCAACAATCATCTCTGGAAACGCGATCAATTTGTGGTCGGAGAAGGTGCCGTAGGCAAGATCTTTACGACAGGACGACCTGTGGTGATCGATTTGTATAAACAGCAAGTGCCTGATCTGGACCCCAAAGCGTGTGAGGCTGGGGTTATGCACCTGGCGATTGTTCCGCTCACCGGACGCAAAGGTGTGTTGGGAGCCATGTGCGTGGCCTCATGCCATCAGCAACCACTTGATGAACTGGAGGTGCAATTCCTGCAGGCGATCTGTTCGTGGATGGCCACTGCCATTGAGAATGTCTACTTGAATGTGCAGGGACGGCGGCTGGCAGTGCTAGAAGAGCGAGAACGCATTGGCATGGACCTGCACGACGGTATCATTCAATCCATTTATGCAGTTGGCTTGACGCTGCAACACGCACATCTTTTGATTAATGAAAACGTAGAACAATCTTCCAAGCGGATAGAACAATCGATCAACGATTTGAACAGCATCATCCGTGATATCCGCGCGTATATCCTCGATCTTCGTCCCAGACAATTGCACAACGAAGACTTGATGAGTGGTCTGGGTCGGTTGGTGGCTGAGTTCAAAGCGAATACTTTGTTGGATGTCAACCTGCAAGGACCTACGGAAGATATTTCCAACCTGCCCAAGAACCAGGCCGTCGCGTTGTTCCATATTTGCCAGGAAGCTCTCGCGAATATCGCCAAGCATGCCCACGCGCACCGTGTGGATGTGGTGGTGTGGACTACGAATGACCGCATGTTAATGGAAGTTCGCGATGATGGCGAAGGTTTTGATTCGGCCAAGATCCATGTGTCGATCGGGCATGGATTATCGAACATGGAAACACGTATCACCAACGTGGGCGGCGAGGTGGATATCACATCCGAGCCTGGTAAAGGTACATCAATCCTTGCCTGGGTGCCGCTGCCTGAAGACGAAGATCTGGTTATTGAATAACCCGCAATTATTCAGAAAAGTTGAGTGAATCATGGCATCGAATTTTTCCGATAAAGCAGCATTAAGAGGTGAACCTTCGTATGTCTGGCGGGCTGGGCAACAGCGACGCCTCGAGATGGTTTTAAAGGCGGCGGAATCACGTATTGATGGGAATGTCTTTGAAGACGGGTGCGGAGTTGGCTCCTATCTCGCTCGTATGGAGAATGATAAGAATTGTGTCATTGGCATGGATATTGAGTTTGCCAGGGCGCAGGACGCAAAGATGAAAAGTCCGCGCGTACTCTGTGGGGTGGGGGAACATCTGCCTTTTCCATCAGACTCATTCGATTTGATTCTGAGCCATGAAGTACTTGAACATGTACAGAACGACCAGGAGGCGGTGAACGAGATTATTCGAACGCTCAAACCAGGAGGACGGTTAGCGTTGTTCTGCCCGAACCGCGGCTATGGGTTCGAGACGCACGGCATCTATTGGCGTGGAAAATACCACTTCGGAAACATTCCCCTCGTTAATTATCTGCCGAGACGGTGGCGTGACAAACTGGCTCCACATGTGAATGTCTATACCCGTCGTGACTTAAAAAACCTATTCAAAAATCTTCCGGTCAAGTTCATCTCAGTCCATACCGTCTTTGGCGCGTATGACAACATCATCGCCAGATTCCCGCGCCTGGGTAAGATCCTGAGGGCAGTTTTGCAGATGCTTGAAAAGACACCCTTTCAGGTGTTCGGGTTGTCACATTTCTGGGTAGTGGAAAAGACTCGTTGACCATGATGGTTTGCCATCCAGATGATGTACGGTTAAAATGACCCTATGAGTTGGAATCTGATTGGCCACGAGTGGGCGGAAAAACTACTCAAAGAGCATATCATTCACGATGAGGTCCGGCACGCGTACCTTTTCACCGGCGCTGATGGTACTGGCCGTCGTAGCCTGGCATTGGCGTTTGCTCGCGCGATCAACTGCCTGCAGCCACCTGCTGCTGGAGAGTACTGTGGTGAATGCCGCATGTGCAAACAGCTAGAAAAAATGCAGCAGGCTGACCTGAGCGTTGTCCAGGCTGAAACCGATGGTGGAATGATCAAGGTGGAACAGGTACGTGCTTTGGAACACAGCCTGTCACTCTCACCGTATGAGGCCAAATATCGAGTGGCTTTGCTGTTGGATTTCCAGAAAGCCAACGCAAATTCGCAAAACGCGTTGCTGAAAACCCTCGAAGAAGCACCACAAAAAGTGATCCTGCTGCTCACCACTGATTCTACCGAGAATTTGCTGCCTACCATCGCTTCACGCTGTGAGATCCTGCGACTGCGGCCAGTTTCGACCGACACACTGGAACAGGAGTTGGTGAATCGATGGCACCTGGAGAAGGATAAGGCTGCCTTATTCGCTCACTTAAGTAACGGCCGGGTGGGCAAGGCCGTGATGTATTCAGAACAACCTGAATCATTGGAAAGCCGGCAGGTACTATTGGATGATTTTGAGAGGATGCTTACGATCAATCTTCGGGACCGATTCGCTTATGCTGAAAAATTAGGACGGGATCGGGACGGTGTGCGTGAAGCGCTACAGACGTGGTTCACCTACACGCGCGATCTGATGCTGCTAGCCAATGGATCAGAAGCCGAAATTACCAACTTGGATCGTCAAGCCATACTCAAAGCACTGGCGGAGAAGGTCGATCCCTCAAGCGCGCTTCATCTGGTGGAAGCCGTGGATCGGGCTTCGGCAGCTCTGGAAGCCAACGGTCACCTGCGCTTGGTTCTAGACAATTTTCTACTTGAACTTCCCCGAATCGAATAGCTTACTTTAATGAAGAACGGAGCGTCCGTTCCAAACGGATGAATTCTGCTGAATAGCGATTCTCTTCGCTGCGAGGGCGTTCCAGTGGCACCCGTTGATCCAGCGTGATTCGTCCTGGTCGGGGGCTGAGCACAAGAACACGGTCGGATAGCAGCAAGGCCTCCGAGATTGAGTGGGTGACGAGAATCACCGCTTTTCGGCTGGATTGCCAGATACGTAGCAGTTCAGCTTCCATCCGCTCACGGGTGAGGGCGTCAAGCGCGCCAAATGGCTCATCGAGAAGCAGTAAATCGGGATCCTGAATGAGCGCGCGGGCGATGGCAACGCGTTGTGCCATGCCCCCGGAGAGATCATCTGGCCAGGCGTGAACAAATTCTTCCAGACCCACCAGACGGACCATTTCATCAGCCTTGGCTTGTGCGATCTCCTTCTCCACGCCGATGATCTCAAGCGGGAGCAGGATGTTCTGGATGACTGTCCGCCAGGGCATAAGGTTGGCCTGTTGAAAAACTAGACCAATTCGCAGTTGCTCACGCGCGAATTCGACTTTCCCATCAGATGGGTGTAATAAACCAGCGATGACGCGTAGCAGGGTGCTCTTTCCGCTGCCTGAAGGTCCCAACACCGAAAGGAACTCCTGCTCCTTCAAATCAAAGCTGACTCCCTGGAGCGCTTCAAGATCACCCTGGGGATCTTTATAGGTCAGGCTGATGTCATTGACTTGGAGCAGTGTTCCAGACAGAGCGGTCATTTGGGCAGGTATAAATTGGAATAGGCTTGATTGAGGTCAAGAGAACCGGTCAGAAGCCCCATTTTCAAAAGGATATTTTGCATGTTCTCCCAGGCGGCAGGGTCAGAATATCCAGGAGTCGAGGTTTTCCACTGTTCGATGGAATTCAACAAGACCTGTTTCTGAACGGCTTGATCGGCGTTAGCCAGATTCTCCACGTATTTCTTGCTGATTTCAAAGGCTTCATCGGGATTATCGATGGTGTATTGGATACCCTTGAGTGTGGCAGCAACCATTTTGCGTACTAACTCAGGGTTATTTTTGAGCGTTTCTTCGTTGGTAATCAATCCGTTGGCCACAAGGTCAACCGCGTCGGCGGTCTTGAAAAGAACATAGTCCACTTTTTCTTGATCCAGTTGCAGGGGCTCATTCGCGGTGTAAATCACTACAGCATCTTCTGTTCCGGCAGACAAAGCGGCAACCTGGTTGAAACCGATCGAATCGAGCGTGACATCGGATTGCTGCAAGCCATAGGCATCAAGCAGCGCGATTGCACCGATGTAACTTGTGCCGTAGAGACCAGGCAGGCCAATCTTTTTTCCCTTGAGGTCAGTAACGGATTCTACCCCGGAGGAGGCGCGAGCCGCGATGCCTACTGGATATTGCTGATACCAGGCCATCACATAGACCACAGGTAGTTGCTGAGCGCGTGCCAGCAGTACCTGTTCACCGCTAACGATGGCAAATTGCAGGTCACCGGTGCCTACGAGGACGGTGTTGTCGTTTTCCATGCTGTAATCCACCGAAACATCCAGCCCTTCAGCGCTGTAGAAGCCTTTATCGATGGCTACGTAGAGCGGCGCGAATTGTACATTGGGTATGTACCCCACAGGCAAAGTCACCTTGACAGGCATGGATTCTGTAGCAATATTTTCTGGTGTCGTGGTGGCTACACTGGCGCAAGAGGCCAATAAAAGGGTTGAAATCAACAAAAAAAAGATTTTATTTTTCATCTCAAGTTCCTATTCAATGGTTTCTTTTCCATGGCATGGAAAGATATTCAGCAAAAACAACGGCTCCATATAGGCAAAGAGCCAGTACGATCAAGGTAAAGATGGCGACAAATACCAGTGCCATTTCATACTGACCACGCCCGACGTTGATGAGAAAACCGAGGCCTTTATCTGAGCCAACGAATTCACCCACAACAGCGCCGATCACCGAGAGCGTCGCACCAATCCGCAGACCGCCAAGCAGAACCGGCATGCTGGCGGGGACTTCAAGCAGGGTGAAGATCTGCCAACTCGAAGCGTGCATTGATTTCATCAGATCACGGAGGTTGGAAGGGACATTACGGAAGCCAATGATGGTGTTAACGAGGATAGGAAAGAAGACTGTCAAAGCGCATACAAGGATCTTTGAAGAAAGCCCGGAACCGAACCAGATGATGAGGATGGGAGCGATGGCGACAGTGGGGATAGCCTGACCAGCTATTAATAATGGGGAGACCATTTTTTCGAGTGATTGCGAGCGCGCCAGAAGGTATCCGATAACAATCGCGAAGCAGGCACCGGCGAACAATCCTGCCAATACTTCCTTTAGGGTGACCCAGGTGTTGGCCAACAAAGAGCCATCTTTCAATGTGACGACAAATTCATTCCAAACTGCGGTTGGTGAAGGAAGCACAAACGAGGGCAGATTTCCCCAGGAGACAACCGCCCACCATACCCCAAGAACAATCAGGAGTGTCAGCAAGACCAGCCATTCGTTGCGTCTCGCGATTTTTTCACTCCAGGTTGATGGTCGGTTTTGTCGTAGTATGGTTAGCTTTTGGGTGGTTGTTGTCTTCAAATAAAATACCTCGAAGTAAATTCCTTCGGGGCATAGGGTTCCAGAATAGACATCTGGAACAAATTTCTCTTCTTTTATCCGGACTTTACCGTCGACTCCGGAATTCCACCGGATCATGCATTTCTGCTCGTGGGTTTTCACCACCGATCGGGAATTGAGAGCTCTGCTCTCTCACCCTGCCCCGAAGAGGCTATTTGATTAATTTGGAGTATATACTCAGATAAATCCACTGTCAAGATAAAGTGGTTGCAACCAAAATACCTTAATCAGCGTAGAGTATAATGATAATGGTTGCAATTTGGGCAATCTTGAAAGGATTAAAATGAGCTTTCTGTTTGATCCAAATGTGGCTTTTCTATTGATTGTTGTTTCATTCATATTGACCGTGCTGGCTTTGTTTACACCAGGGACAGGTCTGCTGGAAGTAAGCGCGCTCTTCGCGATCGCCCTTTCGGCGTACGCCCTATACAACCTGACCATCAACTGGTGGGCACTGGTCATCGTCGTGATCAGCATGGTACCGTTCTTCCTGGCAATACGAAAGCCAAAACAATGGTATTGGCTGACAGTATCCGTGGTGATGTTTTGCGTGGGCTCTGTGTTCCTCTTTAAACAAACAGCCACCCAACAAAACCTTAACCCTTTCTTTGCCATCTTTACTGACATCATCGCATTGGCCATGCTGTGGATCATCGGACGCCGCACCATTGACGCGTTGAAGATGAAACCCTCACAGGACCTAAAACGGCTGGTGGGTGATCTCGGTGAAGCTCGGACGGACATCAAGACAACCGGCACGGTTTATGTCGGCGGAGAAGAATGGTCTGCCCGCAGTGATACGTTGATAAAAAGTGGAAGCCAGGTTAAAGTCATTGACCGCGAAGGGCTGGTCTTGATCGTTGCCCCCGCGGATAAATAAATTGAGTGATTCAAATTCCAAGGAGGAGTTATGTCACCGGCAGTATTGACGTGTTTGATCATTGGTGTCGTCGTTGCGGTTGTGATCTTTTTGGCCGCAGCGATCAAAGTCGTACCGGAATACAAACGACTGGTCGTGTTCCGTCTTGGCCGCTGTATCGGGCAAAAAGGTCCTGGGTTGGTGTTATTGATCCCGTTCATCGACCGACCGGTCATGGTGGACTTGCGCGAGCAGGTACGCGAGATTCCTACGCAGGCTTCGATCACTCAGGATAACGCCCCGGTTTCGATCGACTTCCTGTGGTATTACAAGGTCTTTGACCCCGTGCAGTCTGTGCTGCAGGTTCAGAACTTCGAACTGGCTGCCCAGGGTATCGCCACCACCACGCTGCGTTCGGTTATCGGCGGCATTATGCTGGATGGCGTACTTTCCGAACGTGAAAAGATCAACACCGCCCTGCGCGCCCGCCTGGATGAAGTGACCGAGCGTTGGGGTGTAAAAGTGACCAACGTTGAGATTCGCGAGATCATCCCGCCAAGAGACGTTCAGGAATCCATGAACCGCCAGTTGACCGCAGAGCGAACCCGCCGCGCCGTCGTGACCGAATCTAATGGTACTCGCGATGCCGCCATCAATGTGGCCACCGGTGAGAAACAGGCTAACATCCTCAAGGCAGAAGGCGATAAGCAAGCCGCCATATTGAAGGCTGAAGGCGAGAAACAGGCACAGTTGCTTCGTGCTGAAGGTTACCAGAAGGCTTTGGAAGCCATCTTTGCGGCAGCCAAGAACATCGATCAAAAGACGATGACACTGCAATACTTTGAGACCTTAAAGAGCATGGCTTCCAGCCCTGCTACGAAGTACATCTTCCCGATGGAATTCACCAGTATGATCAGTGATTTCATCGCCGCCAAGAAAACCAAGTAAATGACCTCGACTTGATATGAAAGAGATTTCTGCGGGAAGAGCGCAGTAATGCGCTCCTCCCGCAGTATTTTTCGAGATGACCGAACCCATCCCTTATACTATCGAAAAAGCCACTCTGACCGATCTCAACCATCTGCGTGAGTTGGAAAAAATCTGTTTTGCAAAAGACGCCTGGCCACTGATCGAACTGATCGCCGCGCTAAGCTTCCCGGGCATGGTAAGGTTGAAAATCGACATCGATGGCAAAATGGCTGGTTTCATTGGCGGTGATCCCCACCGCTCGCAAGGATTGGGTTGGATTACCACAGTGGGAGTGCGACCGGAATTTCGGAAGTTGGGTTTAGGGACAGCTTTGATCCAGGCTTGTGAGAATGAAATGATGATGCCGCGAGTGAGGTTATCCGTGCGAAGGTCAAACATGGAAGCGCAGCGTTTGTACGTGGACCTGGGGTACCATCATTTCGACATCTGGCAGGGATACTACGAAGATGGTGAAGACGCATTGATAATGGAGAAAATTCTCACTTCTGTAAGTTGACATTCTCAGAGGAAAACGCTATCATATCCTCAACGGAGAAAACCCCCACTATGCGAGTCCTCGTTTTTTACAGGAGTTCTCAAATGATTTAGAAAGGCACGCTGTTATTATTGCGTGCCTTTTTGTTTATATTCCGTAACAAGGAGATGATAGTAATGGACTACGGATTGATCGGCAAGATCGAGAAGGCAAAACGCTATGCTCAAGAGCGTGATCGCTTCCAATTCAACTCCTTCAAGGTAGCGATCAAGGGCGATAATAATACCCATTATGTTTCATACGATGACGGTGTATGGAAATGTGATTGTGAATTCTTTAGTTTACGCGGTCGCTGCGTGCACACTATGGCGCTCGAGACCATCCTCGAGAAAATGGTCAAGGCTGAACCGGCTCCGGCAGCGTAATCATTAAAAATTGGGAATGATAACTTCAACCCCTGCAAATGGGTCTTTTCAGCGTGCAGGGGTTGTTTTATTTAATGCACTGTGAGTAGAATAGACTATCTTTGTGTAAAACTGATCCTCTTTCTTTGAAAGTTGAAATATGGCAAATTTGAGTCTCTGGCAATACTTTTTGGTAGGAGTGGGCGCGTTTTTAGCAGGTGGCGTGAACGCTCTTGCGGGTGGCGGCACACTGATTACATTTCCTTTGTTAACCGCGGTGGGAATCCCGGCTGTGGCAGCCAGCATCACTAACACGGTGGCTCTTTGCCCTGGTTATTTCGGTGCTACCCTGGCACAGAAAGCTGACATCCTCGAGCAAAAAAAACGACTATGGGTGCTGGTTCCAGCGGCTGTGTTGGGAGGGATCGTTGGGGGATTGCTGCTCCTACGCAGCGGAGAAAAGCTTTTCAGCGGTCTGGTGCCCTGGTTGATCCTGTTGGCAGCGGTATTGTTGGCGCTTGGTGATCCCTTGCGAAACTGGCTCAAACGTTCCTCCGACAATAAAGGTAAGGGCCTCTCTTACGAATGGATCGCCATCCCAGCGATCGCGCTGGCGGCAGTCTACGGCGGTTATTTTGGTGCCGGGTTGAGCGTTATCATCCTGGCGGTGTTGGGAATCACCATCACCGAGTCGTTGACCAAGCTTAATGCACTCAAACAGGCGCTGGCGTTGGCTACCAATGTATCAGCAGCGATCTACTTTCTCTTCTCCGGGCAAGTTCACTGGTTGGCTGCGTTGGTCATGGCCATTTGCTCGCTTGCGGGCGGAGCTGCAGGCGGTAAACTGGCCGGAAAAATTAACCCCTCCACGCTGCGCTGGATGGTCGTTGGCATTGGCGTGGTTGTTGCTGCGATCTATTTTGTAAAATAAGCGATTAGGAGTGGATTCAGTGGAAAAGAAAAATTTCGGGCTTTCTAAAAGGACGAAGCGAGCGTATTTCACAGCTTTTATATTTATTATTGTATTTTGCGCTTTTTTGATTTTCTCATTGATCTACAACCGCTCAATTATTGTGTATAAGATACTCGATCTTGTTTTTCTGCTGGTGGTGATATATAACGGCGTCTTCTTCCTGCTTTCACCGGCAAGAACCCATCTAAAAGTCACCGATTCCACCATTGAGTTCGTTACGCCGTACGGCACTCGCAAGGTACAATGCAGCGATGTTGTGCAATTAGAAAACACACACGCCAAACTGGCGTTAATCTACAAGAAGGGATTAATCAGACCCAACCCCTGGTTAGATTTGCTGGTGAAACGGGATCGAATTCCATTAAGTTTGTTTGTGGAAGACTGGATCGATGAAAAAGCCTGGAAAAAGGACGCGCTGCTTATTTGGATTGATGCGCATTATCAGATTACGAAGAGTAAATAAAAGAACCGGGAATCCTAAAGATTCCCGGTTCTTCTACCCGCCAAATTTCTTTTTCAGTAATTCCTGAACTTCATCCAGCGATAACCCAAGCGATTTGTAATACTCGATATCTTTAAGCATTTTTTCCGCCGCCAGTGTATCGCGCTTATTAGCCAGTTCTTCCCGTGGTAGAGGCGCCACGAAGCAGCCCTTACCAGCCATGGTGTAGATAAAGCCATCGTGCTCCAGCTCCTCCCATGCGCGTTTGATGGTGATGACGCTGATGCGCAACTCCTTGGCTACGGTACGGATGGGAGGGAGGCAGTACTCGCTCGGTAGTTCACCGCGAATGATTTGCGAGCTGATCTGGTCATAGATCTGCTTATAGATCGGGTCTTCCGAGGTGGGATTAATGACAAGGTTCAAGGCTTAGATATCGACCTTTTCGAAGTTTGTCGCAGAACGGCGATAGGTGAGAATCCACGTGAAGATCCAAATGAGAATTCCCGCGAGTAAGATAGGAAGATGTTTCACCATCATATCAGTAGAAATCGTGTCCAGGAAGGTACTAATGGGCGAAGGGATCCAGACAAGCATCTCGACCAAAGCGTAATACAGCAGAATAGCAGTTCCACCGAACGCGAGCGCGAGGCCAACCTTTTGAGCGGTTCGATAAAAGATGGGGAAGAAAACTATATTGAAGACAGAAAGGAATCCGAACACAAAACCGAAAAAAGCCACATTCAGATCGATCCCCGCCATGTTGCCATGATCCGGGCTGATGCGGTTGGAGAGAATGGCGAAGGGCACCGACAACCCGATCTGCACAAGTTCGATGATGGCGATCATCAAACAACGCGCTTTGACGACATCGCGCTTGCGAACAGGGAGCAGAACTGTATAGAAGATGTCCTTGTTTTCTCTACCCGCCAGGAAGACAAAGAAGATCGAGAGGCAGACGTACATGAACTCGGCGTAGCCGGGGTAACTCGGGATGAGCATCATCGCGCATAATGCCAGGAAGATATATGTGGTAGGGTGTACTGCCAGCTTGAATTCTTTATATAACAGGTTTTTCATTCGCTTACTCTCTTTCGATATGGATCATGATGTTTTCTAGATCAGCCGGCGCAATTTCAAGCCCGGTAGCTTTGGCAACATCGGATTTTTGGATCATGCCTTCGAAGCCGAATTTATGCTCGCGCAAGCCGATGATTTTTTTCTTTAGATCATCCTTGAGTAGATTGGTAGTTCCGCTGACCAACCGGTACGAGTCGATGAAACTATCTTTGTCAGCACGGGTGAGGATTTCGCCATCTTTAATGTATGTGATGAAATCAGCGCACTTTTCAAGATCTGAGATGATGTGGGTGGAGAAGAGAATGCTATGTTCGCCATCCTCAATCAGGTCCTGGAAGAGAAGCAGCAACTCGTCACGCGAGACGGGGTCCAATCCGCTGGTGGGTTCATCGAGGATGAGCAATTGGGCATGATGCGAAAGTGCCAGTGCAAGTGAGAACTTGACACGCATTCCAGCAGAAAGCTCGTCTACTTTCTTTTCAGGATCGAGTTCGAAACGCTGCATGAGACGTTGATATTCGGCATCGTCCCATTCGCTATAGAAGCGGTGGGTGACCTCGACGATGGTGCGCAGTTTCTTTTTGGGGTAAAAATCCACGCCTCCAAGCATGAAGCCGATCTTTTGCTTGCACTCGAGCTCATGTTCAGCAAAATCCATGCCGAAGACGGTGACTTTGCCGCCTTCCGGGTGGACCAGGCGCATCATGGATTTGAGCGTGGTGGTCTTACCGGCGCCGTTGCGTCCGATGAACCCCATGATGTATCCTTTTTCGAGCGAGAACGATACATCCTTGAGGGTGAACTTCTCGTAACGTTTCGTTAGGTTTTCTACTGACAAAATTTCCATATTTATTGACCTCTGACAACTGTGTATAGCGAATATACACAATATAACACTTTGAAGTTATTTGTCAAGGGTTTCCCCAATTACGTGTGTCATGTACTACCAGTGGCTAGATATGGAAAATCTGAAAAACAAAAAGTCCTGATAATATCTCAGGACTTGTGGCGGAGAGGGTGGGATTCGAACCCACGATGGCCCGAAGGCCATAACGGTTTTCGAGACCGCCCCGTTCAGCCACTGCGGCACCTCTCCGAACGCCGTGATTATAACCGAAATCGCTTAGATTTCCACGGTTTCATGCCAGTCAGGGTATTCGACCGGACCAATGCTTTCTTCTTGAAGTTTCCCTTCAAAAACAGCAGCAATCTCAGGCTCGCCGTGGATGAGAAAAATTTTCTTTACATTACCTTTCACCCCGCGGGCATATTTGAGCAACATATCCTGCCCACCATGGGCCGAAAGGCCGCCGATGGTTTCGATCTCAGCGCGGACATCAAAAAGCTGACCGAAGATACGTACCTGACGTTCGCGCTCAGCCAGGCGGCGCCCCAGCGTGTTCGGAGCTTGCCAGCCGACGATCAGAATGGTGTTGGCTGGGTTTTCGATGTTGTTTCGCAAGTGGTGCAATATACGGCCGGTCTCTGCCATCCCAGAGGCAGAAATGATCACCATCGGGTTGTGAATATCGTTCAGTTTCTTTGATTCCTCCACCGAGGCCACATAACGGAGGCCATTAAAATTCAGGGCGGGGAGGCGGTTTTGGCGCATCAATTCGCGCGCTTCTTCATCGAAATATTCAGGGAACTGCAGAAATATTTTTGAAGCTTCAACCGCCAACGGACTATCAACGAAAACTGGAAGCGAATCCAGGTCGCCGTTGGTGATCATGCGGTTGAGAAAATAGACAATGTCTTGTGTGCGGCCTACAGCAAATGCCGGGATGATGATCTTTCCGTTTCGGTGTATGGTTTTTAAAACAACTTCGCGAAATTCAATATAAGCATCTTCGATGCTTTCATGGGGTTTATCACCGTACGTACATTCCATCATCAGATAATCGACATCGTTGCCTGGCAGTACTGGATCAGGGAGAATGGGCATATCCATGCGGCCGATATCTCCAGAGAACCAGAGCTTCTTGTGAGTACCGTTTTCGTTGATATCCAACACCACCGCCGCTGAACCCAGGATATGTCCTGCGTTGACAAATTTGACTGTCACTCCCGGTACGGGCGAGAAACTTTCATCATATTTAATTGGATAGTATTGTTTGCAAGCTTCAATGGCATCTTCCGTCGAGTAAAGCGGTTCGACAGGGGGTTCGCCGCGCCGAGCATTCTTCTTGGTGGCGTAAATCGCATCCTCTTCCTGGATATGGGCAGAATCACGCAACATGATGTCACCCAGAGCAGCTGTGGGCGGTGTTGAGTAGATGGGTCCTTTGAACCCCAACTTTACCAGATTAGGTAGGTTACCGCTGTGATCGATGTGAGCGTGTGATAATATCACAGCGTCAATAGTACGTGGGTCAAAGGAGAATGATTTATTGCGTTCGAAGAAATCCCTGCGGCGACCCTGGAAGAGACCACAATCAAGTAGTAATTTCTTTCCATTGACCTCAAGCAAATGTTGAGAACCGGTAACAGTTTGGGCTGCGCCATCGAATGTAATTTTCATACCATCTCCTGTTTTTTTAGAACGCTCATAATTTCTTTGCTGAAATGTTTGGACCGATATGGGATATCTTTCATGATCACATGAAGGTCTTCTATCGTTTTAGGTGAGATTGAAGCAATCAATTCCACCTGATCGCGAGGAAGTATCACATCGGATTCCACTTTCAATTCAAGGCCTTTGTTTTTGCGCCATTCACGCAACGCATTCAACCTGTTCAGGTATTGCTCGTCTGGTTTGATCTTGCGGGGTCTCTTTATTGGAGGAGCAGTTTCACCGCGGTAAATCGCAGCGAAGATACCCGTGCCATAACGTTCCAGCATAGTTACTGTCAACCCTTTCACGCCAATCAAATCAGAGACAGAAGAAGGATGAAGCTGGGATAATCGAACCAGAGTCTCATTGGATATGATCTTAAACGGAGGGAGATTTCGCCTGCTGGCTTCATTTTCGCGATACTCACACAGTTCATTCAAGATGGCTGCTTCCTGTGGGCTCAGCGGTGTAGCACCAGCAACTTTCCACAAATTGCATGAGGTCCCATTCGAAGAGTGCGCTTGAACTTCACAGGCAAGCTTGAAGTCTTCTCTGGCAAGCTCGATCAGGTGATTTTCTCGTAATTCATTTTCAAGTATCAAGCGCAACGGGTAAAGATAATGGCTGTCCTGACTGGCGTATTCAAGCATGGCTTGGGGTAATGGACGAATCCCCCAATTGGCGCGCTGGTATTTTTTATTGAGTTCGATCCCCAAACGCGTATTGAGCAAAGAAGCCAAACCGACGGATTGTTCACCCAAAATTCTAGCTGCGATCATGGTGTCAAAGAGATTGGCGAACTCAAAACCATAATCGCGTTTCATGCAGATAATGTCATATTCAGAGGCGTGGAAAACTTTTTCTTGCGATGGATTGGCAAAAAGCTTTGCTAATGGTGAAAGATCCTGAATCGCAAGCGTATCAATCAGGTAATCATGGTCGGCAGTCGAGATTTGAATCAGGCAGACTTGTTCTCTGTAAACATATAAGCTGTTTGATTCGGTGTCCACAGAGATTGACGGGTACTGTGATAACGTATCAGCCAGATCTATCAATGAGGAGGGATTGTCGATGAGGATGGCAGGAGCAGTGTTTGTGGCTTCCATGTGAACATTATAATGCTGAAACTCACACGCTATCGATCTCTAAATTGCAACCCCTTGAAATTTCGATTAGAATATTAATAAATCTTAAAATTGTGCAATAATATAAAGGAAATTAAAAACAAGCAGTGGCGAGACTGATAGGAGGAAAAATGAAGGAAAGAATTTTAATAATTGAAGATGATGAGGGAATTTCCAAGGTCCTGCGCCGCGCGTTGGTTTATGAGGGATATCAAGTTGATTCTGCCCTCGATGGTGAGAGTGGCATGAATTTATATCGCGATAATCATCCAGATTTGGTCATTCTGGATTGGATGCTTCCGGGAATGGATGGTCTGGAAGTCTGTCGCAGATTGCGCGAAAGCGGCAACACGCCGATATTAATGCTGACTGCTAAAGAAACTCTGGAAGATCGAATCCATGGTTTGGATGCCGGAGCGGACGACTACATGGTCAAGCCTTTTGAGTTGGATGAACTACTGGCACGAGTACGCGCTTTATTGCGGCGTACCCAGGTTGAAAGGGCTCCAGTCTTGACCTTTGGAGACCTAAGCCTCGATACTTCGACCCGACAGGCAACCCGGAAGAACCATGTAATCATGCTTACCGCCAAAGAGTATGATCTGCTTGAGTTGTTCATGCGCCACCCACGTCAGGTGTTGACCAGGGAATTAATTTTCGATCGGGTATGGGGATACGATTTTGGCGGTGAGAGTAATGTACTGGACGTTTATATCAGATACCTGCGGCAAAAACTGGAGAGCCACGGTGAACCGCGCCTGATCCATACGGTACGCAGTGTTGGATATGTGATGAGAGAAGTCGGATAACCTACAACCCCGCAAATGTCCTTACGTTTACGTTTGACCCTGCTATACACGCTGCTGCTGGGAAGCATTCTTCTGCTTTTCAGCGGTTTGCTTTATGGATTGGTAAGCGTTGTTTTGATTAATCGGGTAGACCAAACCTTACAGACCACAACTGGAGATCTGATCGGTTTACTGAAAGTAAACTCTGGAGGGCAATTCGACGCAAGATCGATCGCAAATTACCAACCCACCGAGAATTTACTGATTCAGGTATGGGGAGCTGATCACCAGTTGCAGCTTTCTCGACCTACAGGGGTAAAGGAAGCCTTAGATCGAAGCGCCTGGTCGGGTGACACAATAAAGTTTAGTTCTGTAGATGAGGAGGACACTCATATTCGGGTAATGACAACTCCATTAATCTCCAATCGAGGCGCGGCGGGTATCCTCCAGGTGGGGGTGGATATTTCACAGATCAAGCAAGCGCAGGAATCACTGACTATCATCCTGATATATCTGATGACCGGTGCCCTTGTGATTACCAGTCTCATCCTCTGGTTATTCACAGGAAGAATTCTTTCACCACTTACTTCAATGACAAATGTGACAACAAAAATCGCCAACGCTGACGATCTTGGTAGACGAGTTAGCTTTCCACGCCGGCGTAATGATGAAATTGGGAAACTTGCGGATGCTTTTAATAAGACCATGGAAAGGTTGGAAACGCTTTTTGGATCGCAACAGCGATTTATGGCGGATGTCAGTCATGAATTACGAACACCTTTAACAGCGATTAAGGGGAATGTGGGACTTATCCGTAAGTTTGGAGCGGATGAGGAATCACTGAATGGAATTGAAGTTGAAGTTGACCGTTTGAACAGACTTGTTGGCGATCTGCTACTACTCAACCAGGCTGAGTCGGGGATGATGCCCTTTGATATGGCCAAAGTGGAACTGGATACGGTGATCCTAGAAGTGATTAAACAAATGTCGGTCATTGCGGGGCAGAATGTCAAGATTGATCTTTTAGCGATTGAACCGCTTGTAGTTTTCGGAGATCGTGATCGTTTGAAACAGGTGTTCATCAACCTGATCAGCAACGCAATTTCATATACAAAAAAGGGAGACACAGTTCTTGTCTCTTTAATTCGTGAGGAAGAAAACGCCATTGTAAACGTGGAGGATCATGGTCCGGGTATTCCGGCGGATGTTCTTGAACACATCTTTGAACGATTTTACCGTGGCGATAAATCGAGGACTCATTCTGGAAACTCAGGATTCGGATTAGGGCTTTCGATCGCGAAATGGATCACAGAAAAACACAATGGTAAGATAGAGAAGTACACTCAGAAATGGGTATAGGGACAAGTTTTAAAGTGATTCTTCCAATGGCTGGCGAATAAAAAACGCAGAGAGCAACTCTGCGTTTTATGTCAATATTTCCAAAAGTTTCTAAAAATGGTTAATGCTTCGATCTGAACTGCGGCGCTGACCAGACATTTCTTTTTCAATGAAATCAAAGTGCTGTGAACTGGGGCGATTTGACCGGGAAGCTCCAGAGATTCTGGTCATTGTTATGGGAGTGGAGGCTGCGTGTTGACCCGTTGCGGATTGCTTGTAGGATGTATTGAATCCCGTAACAGCAGATTCAGAGGTATTTACTGTTTTATCATTTCTGCTGAACAGTTTTTCCAGCGCAGATGAGAGTGAACCAATAATGAGAATACGTAATACCCAGACCAGGATGGCAACAAAAATGGGGATGATGTTGGTAAGGGTATGCGCATTAATGATCGAGGAGCTCTGGAGATTGTGATTGTTGATGGCTACCGCGACTCCCCACCAGGTGAGAGACGCGTTCGCGGTTGCCGCGACCATCCAGGCACCAAACAGGTACCAGGAATCCTTTGTTTCCACCTTGCGATTCTCGGGTGAGATTAAACGGGCGATCCCCGCGAAATCAATACCGCAGAACGCCAATGCCAACAAAGTAGCCCAAGATACACCGGCGAAACTCAAATTACCAAGCAAGTCGCGGAGAGAAAAAGCGGTTGTGCTGTAATTAAAAATCTCAAACGAGAACATCGCCAGGATAATAATGACAGCGTAAACAGTTCCTGGTTTCACGCGAGAGACAGCTTTGATTTTGTTAATTGACGGACGGACTGCTGTAAGATTCATGATCGTTCCTCCTGATTATAGAACAAATGTATCAATGAACGATCACATTATAGAACAAATAATCTACAAAGTCAATAGGTAGAATAAAAGTTCTAAATTAAATTGAATACGAAAAGGAGATTTTTAACGGTTTCGCGTTATCAGGGATGTATTGGTGGACATGATTCAACGCGATTTTAGAGGCATGGCAATAGAGGGTGGCTACTGCCAATCCATGAGAGACAAGCAAAACCCGACCTTCAGGATGATCTTTGCTGATGTCGTTCGCGACAGATACCATACGATCGGTCACCTGCCTGACCGATTCACCTCCGGGGGCATGCGCAGTTTCAGGTTGATCATCCCCGTTACGTGGATCAAAATTGTATTGCTTAAGGACTTCATCCAGTGAAAGGCCTTCCCATTCACCCTGACAGATCTCGCGCAGGCGCCGGTCGTACTTCACCGGCAGCCCAAGCTGGTCGGCAGCGATCTGCGCGGTTTCAGAAGCACGTTTCAAATCGCTAGAATAAATGGCATCGAAGTGAACATGCTTCAAAGAATCAGCCAAAGCCCGGGCTTGTTCGAGCCCGGTTTGATTCAAAGGGATATCCGTTTGGCCTTGAAAACGACCGGCAAGGTTCCAATCGGTCTGACCGTGTCTGATCAGCCAAATTTCTGTCATATATGGTTCCAAAGCTAACTGTATTTTAGTGTTTTTTATCTTGCTCGATCAGTAACTTGATGGCTTCCACTCCCACGCGAATGACCGCATCCGCATCGAATTCAGCCAGTTTTTTGTGGATATTGGTGATGGGTGCATCGCCAAACTCGCTTTCATTGATTACGAGCATCGCGCCGCCGGCACGTTTTCCGTAGATCGCAGCGAGAATGTATATCGCAGCGGCTTCCATTTCAGAGCAGATCGCTCCACCAGCGATGAATGCTTTCCAGCGTTCATCGAGATGATTCGCCATGGGCATGCGAGTTCTTTCCACTTCGCCGTAGAAAGAATCCTTTGACTGCGAAACTCCAAGATGGTGGGGCATACCAAGCGATCTGGCACTATTACGCAATGCACAAACCACATCAACGTTAGCTACAGCCGGGAATTCGACCGGAAGGTAATGCAGCGTGGTGCCTTCGTCGCGGATGGCACCAGTGATGATCGCCACATCGCCGGCATGGACGTACGGCTGCATGGATCCTGAACTACCGACGCGAATGAAGGTATCAGCGCCAGCTTCGATCAATTCTTCGACCGCAATTGCTGTCGAAGGGCAGCCAATGCCGGTGGAGACAACAGATACTTTTTCACCCAGGAGAGTTCCACTCCAGGTGACGTATTCACGATTTTGAGCAACAAAATGAGGGTTGTCGAAATACCGGGCGATCTTTTCGCAGCGTCCGGGGTCGCCGGGGAGAAGAACATATTTCCCGATATCTCCCTCTTTTATGTGTAAATGGAAAGCCAAGCCTTCATTATTGAGCATGTTTACCTCAGTAAATAGTTTGGAATCTGATTATAGCGCAGAAAAGAATGACTTATCGATAAAAAAATCCGCCGTAATCCCGGCGGATCAAAAACCTCGAAGAGTGATTACTAACGCCTTTGCGAGACAAAGTACGCGTAAACACCGATACCAACACCAACGATCAGGATCAATCCTCCGAGAATGGCCAGCCAGATGGAACCACCTGTGCCGGATGTCTTTTCGTTGCTTGAGGAAACCTGGGCACCGAAGTCGATAGTGGAAGTATCCCCGGATTTCAAAGTGATCGAGTAATTTTGGCTGGATGTCGCGTTATATCCCTGAGGGATGGCGACACTTATGGTGTACTGGCCTTCATTGATATCTTTAAAGCAGGTTGCGATGTCATCGCCGGTAGTGGGGGCTGTATTGTTATAGCTGCCGTCCGTGCTGGCGATACTGACCTGACCACCAGCCAGTGATGTTTCATCTGTTTCAGCAATGGCGTTACCATTGATATCGTTAAACAGGTAGACACAAATCGTGCCGGTACCTTTTGGTGGTATCGCGGTAGGGATTGAAGAGGTGGGTGTGGCAGATGGTCCCGCAGTTATGACCGCGGTAGGAACGACAGCGATCAATAGTTTCTTGCCGATAGTTAGATTATCGCAGTCGCCCACATTGAGTTGATTAAGCGTGCGCAGTTGATCGATGGTGATGCCATTGAGTAATGCGATACTTTCACAGGTGTCGTTGGCTTTGACAATGTAATAGATATTACCGTTTGACTCGGGTGTGGCTGTGTAAATGGCCTCAGCCGCCTGCACTGGTTGCGCGAGGGTGGGAAGGAGTAACATTACTCCAAGAATTGAAAGCATCAAAGATGCGAAAAAAAAGCGTTGTGTTTTTTTCATATGTTTTCCAGATTATAACATCCTTTTTTTAGTGACTTTTTCATGCAGGATTTACGCGAGTGAAAATTGTCAAGGGTTATAATTCATTCATTACCTATGGATAATCAACAGTTTCATCCATACAAGAGTTCCATAAAAATCATCCTGATCCTGGTGTTGGTCCTGTTCATGCTGGCTGCCTGCATGATCACTCCTGAGCAGACTTCGTTTGAAGCGCTTTTTTCGCCTACGCCGACACTGACGCCAACCGCTACTATTGTCTGGTTCCCTGTTACCTCAACACCTGATACGAAGATCGTTTTCACCAGTACTCCCGATGTTTCAGAATTACCAGGTTTCACAGATCTGATCTTTGACGATGGTGGTGTCGTCACCGAACATTGGATGAGTGGCTCTGAAGCGAATGGGACTATAACGGTTGGTCAAAATTCGATCACACTAGCTGTGGATGGCCCCAAAGGAGCATTAACAACATTCAGAAAAGACACACTGCTTTATAACTTCTATTTTGAATCGGTGATGACAACAAGTCTTTGTAAAAATGATGATCAAATGGGTGTTTTGTTCAGGGTCAACGGATCGATGAGCTATTACCGATTTTCGATCAGTTGCTCTGGTAAGATCTCACTTCAGCAGGTGGTAGGTGGAGCACCGACGACACTTATGGATTGGGTTTTTACCAACCAGTTACAACAAGGTTTGAACAAATCTGTGAAGATTGGTGTGTGGGTAAATGGCAAAGAACTAAAAATCTATCTGAACGATCAATTGCAGATGGAAGTGACCAATAACACCTTTTATTCTGGAGGGATTGGTTTTTTCGCCAAAGCAAGTGGGGATTCTCCGGTTTCTGTAAATTTTTCAGGTATTAAGGTCTATCAGGTAAAGAAATAGATTTCAACAAGAGAATTGAGCGCGAAATTCATTACCTGTTTTCATAACTCGTGTACAATATTAAATAGAATTGATCTGTAAAGTACCGTGAGGAGGACCTATGTATCAGAAAATCGTGATAGTGGGCAGACTTGGCAGAGATCCAGAAATGAGATTTACGCCCACAGGTCAAGCTGTGACGAGTTTTTCTGTTGCCACAGACCGGCAATACAACGATCAGAGCGGCAAACCCGTTAAAGAGACTGTGTGGTTCAGGGTTACCGCCTGGGGGAAGTTGGCTGAGACATGCAACAATTTCCTGCAAAAAGGTAAATTGGTGCTCGTCGAAGGACGGCTGTCTGTCGACGCGAAGACAGGTGGACCGCGCATTTGGACAAGTCAGGATGGGACTCCCCGGGCTTCTTATGAAATCGTCGCCGCTACTGTGAAGTTCCTTTCAACCAAGACAGAGGGTTCTGGCACTGGTGCTGTTGCGGTTGAGGAAGATATAGAATCAGCACCCGGCGAGGATATTCCTTTCTAGGAAGATAAATATGGACACGAAAGACAATACTCCGGGTACAGGGGTCAACCCGATCGACGTACCCGAAGATATTAACATCCAATATTCGAATTTGGTACGGATCAGTCATTCACCTTTTGATATCGTGATGGATTTTGGCCATATTTTACCGGCGCAGAAAGCGAAAGTTGTTGCCCGCGTTGTCATGTCTCCAGTAGGCGCAAAATTATTTGCCAAAGCTTTGAACGAGAACCTGGCACGATTTGAAGCTTCATTTGGTGAAATCCATCTCCCCGGGGATACGTCATTAGCTAACGACCTGTTTAAGCAAGTAAAACCACCCGATCCACCGAAGGGAGAATGATGATGGATAGATTCGACTCCATCATCGAGAACACTCGAAAGGTTTTCGATGAACGCACCGCAGCGCGTGACCAGGCGCTGGTGCAAGCCCGGCAACTGACCCGATTATGCGCCCATACGATCCGCGCCATCCATCGAATGGAAGTTGAAAGTGCTCATCAATTGTTGAGCGAAGCCAAAGACCTGGTCAGGCAAATGCAAAAGGATCTTGAAAAATTCCCAGATCTTTATTATGCCGGCTACACTCAAGACGCCATCAAAGAATTCTCCGAAGCCAGTCTTACTTGCGCCTTTATCGAAAACGCAAAATTACCCACTCCTGAAGAGTTGGGAATCGAATACAACACCTACGTTAATGGTCTGGCGGAGTGCATTGGTGAACTGCGCCGGCGATGCCTGGATATTCTGAGGCAGGGATATTCTGAAGACGCAGAACGGCTACTAAATGTTATGGACGAGATCTATAACTTTTTGGTGACCATGGATTATCCTGACGCGGTTACCAACGGCTTGAGGCGTCAGACGGACCTGGTGCGCGGTATCATCGAACGAACCCGAGCTGACCTTACCATGAGCCTGCGGGAACAGCACCTTCAGGAAGCTTTACAGGAGTTTTCTAAGCGCTTCCCTGAGAACTAAAGCCAAATCCCAAAACTGAATTCTTGTCATACACAAAAACGCCAGCAATCCTGGCGTTTTTTTGCTTCAAGGGGTGATGTAAATAGAGAGTATGCAATTAAACTTTTTAAAACAGATATAATTAACGAATATGAGCGCAGAGTTGAACCAGTTCAAACGTGTTGTGATCGCAGTTCACCCGACCTCTGATGAAACCATGCAGGAAGGGACGACTATACAATCTTTCATCCAGAAAAATTGGGGAATAACTCCGTACCTGGGTAGGGTGAATGATGTGGAATTGCAGGGCAGGGTGGCTGCCAGACAATTCGATCTGATGATCACTCTTGGTGGCGATGGTACCATGTTACGTGCCGGGCATCTCTGTGCCCCGGTCGATGTGCCGTTGCTGGGGATCAACATGGGCCGGTTTGGTTTTCTTATGCAGCTTAGCCGGATGGAATGGCCGCTCTTATTACCCCGTCTGTTTTCGGGAGACTACAATTTTGAAAACCGTATGATGTTGAAGTCGGAATTATGGCGTGCTGGACAGTTGATCCAGTCCAGCCAGGTAATCAATGAGGTGGTGGTTTGCCGCGGTCAGGCAGTACGACCGATTCGTATCCATGCCACGGTGGATGGATACCGATTGGCATCGTATGTTGCCGATGGTTTGATTGCTGCCACTCCCACGGGTTCGACGGCGTACGCTTTGGCGGCCGGAGGGCCGATCATGCCGCCGGAATTGCATAATATTTTGATTGTAGCGGTCGCTCCTCACATGACAATGGACCGGTCTATCATCCTACCTGAAGGTGCCAGCGTGGAAATCGCGGCTGAGACCGACCATGATGCTGTGATCAGTGTGGACGGAAAAGCGCCGGTTCAACTCTCGAACGATGACAGGATCATTGTGAAGGCGAGCGACTATAAGGTAAAATTCATCGTTTTTCAAGACCCCGGTTACTTCTATCGCAACCTTGAAAAATATCTCGAACAAAACCCCTCTATCGGTGGAAGTAAATGAGCCTTGAAAATCAATCACAAATGTATTGCTACAACCATCCCAACCGTGAAACACATTTGCGGTGCAATAAGTGTGAAAGACCCATCTGTGTTTCCTGCGCGGTTTTGACACCGACTGGTTACCGCTGCAAAGAGTGCGTGAAAGGGCAGCAACGGGTTTTTGATACCAGCCATTGGTGGGACTATCCGCTTGGAGCAGTTGTCGCATTTGTTCTATCGTTGATCGCCAGTTTATTGGTGAAATATCTCAGTTTCTTTGCGTTGATCGCCTCGTACTTTGTGGGGATTGGCATCGCTGAGGCAGTACGCTTTGTGCTGCGCAAGAGACGTTCGCGCAGAATGCCTTGGGTTGTTGCAATCTCCGCGTTTGCAGGAAGCATCCTTCTTAATCTATCGACGGTGATGTTAATCTTTGCCGTCACCGGGCAGATCACCTTTTCATCGATATTTTCTCTACTCTACCCACTTGCGTACGCGGCGATCATCTCGGTGGCAGCTTATTATCGCTTGAAAGGTACCCTGTAAAGGGAAAAGTTTTAGAATGCTGAGCGAATTACGCATCGAAAATTTTGCCATCATCAATCAACTTGAATTAAATTTCAAGGATGGTTTAGTCATCGTCACTGGTGAAACTGGCGCTGGCAAATCCATCCTGCTTGACGCGATTATGACACTGGTTGGGGGCAGGGTTGATACATCTATGGTTCGCAGTGGGGCTGATAGGGCTGTTCTCGAGGCAGTATTTAAAATCCCCGAAGAAACCAAAGCCGAAGTGCATGAAATTCTCACCCGTGAAGGGCTGGAGGAAGGTGATCCGGTTGTCACTCTCGGACGCGAAATTCGCGCAGAAGGCCGAACGGTGGCTCGGATAAATGGCAGAAGCGTTAATGTAGGCCTCTTGAAAGAACTGGGTATGTTCCTGGTAGATATTCACGGACAGGCGGAGCATCTATCACTGCTGGACGTGCATTCACACCTGGGATTCCTCGACCGGTTCGCAAAGGATGAAGCAGAACTGGCTGATTATCGGATGAAGTATCAGGCACTTTCGAAAATCCGAAAGGAACTGGATGAGGTTAAACAGATTGAACAGGAAGCCGCCAAACGCACTGAGCTGCTTACCTTCCAGGCGCAGGAAATTGATGCTGCTGCTCTAAAAGAGGATGAGGATGTGGATTTAGAACAGGAGCGTAGCCGCCTGGCAAATGCTGAGAGTTTATCAGCTTCGGCACAGCAAGCACTCCTTTTGTTGGATGAGGGAAGTCCGGAATCCCCTGCCATCACCGACCTGCTGGGTCAGGTGGTGCAATTATTGAGCTCGCTCTCACGCATTGATTCCAGCCGACAAAGCCTATTCGAGCAAGCTGACTCCGCCGCCACGCAGATCAGTGAGATTGTCCGCGATCTACGAGCGTATTTGGATGAGATTGAATTCAATCCACATAGGCTGGAACAGGTGGAGAATCGTTTGGAATTAATCCATCAATTGAAACGCAAATATGGAAATTCCATTCAGCAGGTTATCGAGTTCGGCTTATCTGCCAGAGCACAACTTGACACGATCGTGCACGCGAAAGAGCGGATCGATGAATTGACCGCAGAGATGGAGCAGGCTGAAGCTTCTCTCGCTGAGGCGGCCGAATCGCTTTCCGCGAAACGAAAAGCTGCCGGTGAGGTTCTCAGCCTGAAGGTGGAGAAAGAGCTTGATGACCTGAGCATGAAGGGAGCTCGTTTCCAAACCTCGATCGAGAATTCAGAAGACGCGAATGGGATCACCCTCGCGGATGGTCGAAAGGTGGGATTTGATATCACCGGTGTGGATAGGGTGGAATTTATGATCGCTCCCAACCCCGGCGAAGGATTGAAGCCGCTGGTAAAAATCGCTTCGGGTGGCGAGACATCACGGTTGATGCTCGCCTTGAAGAATGTTCTGGCTGACGCCGATTATGTTCCGACACTGATATTTGATGAGATTGACCAGGGAATTGGCGGCAGGGTGGGTAGTGTTGTGGGTGAGAAGCTATGGAATCTGGCGCGGAATCACCAGGTGATGTGCGTGACGCATCTTCCGCAATTAGCCAGCTTCGGTGATCAGCATTTTCACGTTCGCAAGCTGGTGAATGAAGGTCGAACCATGACGGAGGTTGAAACACTGGATGATAATGGCAGGATCGTAGAACTCGCGTCGATGTCCGGTTCTGTCAGCGAATCCAATTTAAATGCATCACGCGAATTGTTGGTTCAAGCAAAACAAAGACAAAAAGAATTGTTGACCCCATAGATATCATTTCAATTACAGGAGTTGAGTGGCTTCTGACAGATTGGTCATTTCTCTTCTGGGTCCGCCAGAGATTAAGGTGGGAAACAAGGTGCTGCGCATCCGCCGGAGGATGTTACGCTATATTATTTTCTATTTAGCCTGTCAGAAAACACCGGCCAGCCGGGAATCGTTATGTGAATTATTTTGGCCGGAAGAAGAGGAATCAAAAAGCCGAAAAAATTTAAGGGAGGTCATTAGCAAGATTAGACATGATCTACCCGTGGATGATTTGATCCTTACAGAAAAGGAGTATGTTGCTTTCAATCCAGAAAAAGTTGAGGTCGACGTTCTGGCGTTTGAAGAAACAATCACGTTATTGCGAAAGAACCTGGATCAGGTCTCCATCGGAAAGTTGACAGATTCGGTTTACCTGACAATTCAAGAGTCGTTGAATCTTTGGCGAAATGATCAATTTCTTGGCGGCGTTTCCACATCGGGTCCAGAACCATTCCAGCTCTGGGTATTAAACACTGGTGAAAACCTCCATTACTGGCGGCAGATGATGATCGAATGGCTGGCAGACCGCTGTATTGTAATTGGCGATCTTTCCCAAGCGATCCAATGGTTATCGCTGGCAAGAGTGGGTGACCCTGGCAATACTGAGATCGATTCATTGTTGTTGACTTGTTTACGCGATCTCGGGCTTTGGTCTCGCGCAATAAGATTTTGCGAAGTACTTGAAAAAGAATACAACGGCGGTGAAAAGGAAATGCCTTCGTCATTGTCTGATTTGATCTCTCATGTCAGGTTGGACGCGAATAGCAATTACACCCCTCGACCTTTGACAACCATTTCAGAAAAATTGGAAAAGAGAGTGTTCGTCGGGCGAAAAAATGAGTTAGCTATGCTAAATAGCCTATTATTCCGAGGCGGCATCCTTTTATTAAAAGGTGAAGCTGGTTCTGGAAAAAGCAAACTACTGAGAGAATTCTATGAGCATCTTGATTTACTTCCCTTTTTCCTTTTCTATGAATCAAAACCCGGGGACGAATCGAAGCCATTTTTTGGGATCACCGAGGGAGTTCGGAAGTTAATTCCGATGGAAGACTGGGAAAAAATCAACCTAACCAATAACAGGGTGTTAATGCCTTTCTTCCCAGAGATCGCCAAAGCTCAAGAAGGAAAGAATACATTCGCTGATACGAATTTTGACCAGCGTATGATCCTAGAAGCGTTTTCGGAACTTGTTGCAAAAGCCAACCGAAAAAAAAGAGGGCTCCTTATAATTGATAATTGCCAGTGGTTGGATGAACAATCATTGGACACTATTGTTTATATGTACGACCACATGGCTCCTCAAAAAACCAGCGCTATTGTATTTTCGTTTCGCGATGACATACCCGGCAACGAAATTGAAGAGCTTATCATCAAGAAACTCGGGAACCGCGCTTATGAGGACATGAGGATAAATCCATTTACGAAAGAAGATGTAGCAGAGATTTACTTTAAGGAATTTGCTAAAGAAGGTTCAGAGGATGTAATCGAGCGACTTCTTCAATTGAGCGGAGGGAACCCGCGATTTTTACAACTCTTGCTTAATGGGATTTTGCAGAAAACCCAGACAGAAAATGAGTGGGTCTTTAATCCTGGAGATTTAGTCAATTCTGAGTTGATCAAGGTTGTTAAAGAAGAGCTCGAGCCTATTAGTGATCAGGCGAGACTTATCCTGAAAAGTCTTGCGATTTTTGGGGAACCTTTTTCTCCGATAATCATTGAGAAAATGACAGGATTATCCGAACAGATTTTAATCGACGCGTTAAATTCTCTGGTTGATTATCGATTTATCACCTGGAAAAAATGCGACGATGGTGTAAGCAGATACGTGTTTACGCGTGAGATTTTTGCTGAATATTTTCTTGCTTCGATCAGCCCAGCCGAAAGGCGAAAATATCATCTACAAGCTGCTCGAGTGATCTTGGAGATTGAAGGAGATGGCGATGAGCAAACCGCGATTCTTGCCGGACATTTTCAAGAAGCTGGCGAGCTTAAGAAAGCGGTGGATTATTGGATCTCGGCTGGGACTTTCGAAAAAAACAAATTTAACAAGCCTGAAGCCTACAAGTTTTATCAAAATGCCCTGTTCCTGATAAAACGATTGGGGAGTGAAGCCCGTTCTGAGCAAATTTACCGGCTGGTAAATGATTGGGGAGATCTGGCATTGCAGACCGACGATATTATGACCTTTGCCAACCTAAATTCAATGTGTTTGCGCGCGGGAGAGACTCGCAATAATCCACGCTTGATCGGTTTTGGAAAGAGCGGATTAGGCTGGGTAGCACACTCAAGAGGATACCTGGAACTTGCTGTAAATTTTTTAACTCAGGCGATCGATATCCTCAAGACAATCGAAGACAAGATCAGCTTGATGGATGCTTATTTTCGTTTGGGAACGATCTATTTCACTCAACAAAACTATATTAAAACGATTCAATATTATAACGAAGTAACAAAGATTTCCCTCAATATGCAGAGCAGTGACGCTATGTCATTTTATAAAAAAGCGTCTGCGTTTCTGGTTTTTGCTAACTGTATTACTGGCAACTTAAAGAATGCAAAGTTTATCAGCGATCAGGGTTTTATTATTTCGCATACCCTTGGTGAGGAGAATTACTCCACTCAATTGAATGCCGCGAACGCGATCTTAAACTATTATCTGGGAAATCTAGTAGCCGCAAGGGAAGGAATTGATGCGGTAATTCCCGAAGTGATCGCGAACAAACTTGATTGGTGGACAGCCACTCTCCTAATAACTTCTGGACAAACCGCTATGGAGCTTGGTGATCTGACGAAATGCTGGAATATCGGAAAGGCTATCGCCCAAATACAGGGCGCGACGATTCAATCGCACTGGGGTGAGTATTATGAAAGATACCTCCGGGCTGAATTATTGCTCAATTTGGGAGACCTGGAGAGTGCCAAGAAGTATTACGAGAAAAATCTTGAAGAGCCTCCAGATAAATTCATCCGCTGGATTTCAAAGTTGGGTGTCGCCAAGGTGGAAATGCGGCTTGGAAAATTCAAGGCATCAAAACAATTATTGGAAGCGATTATTCAAGACTCATCTGAAAATGGTTTCGAGTTGATCACTCATGGAGCAAAAGCCGAATTATTGCGATTGGCGATAATCCAGAATGACCCCCAATCATTCGCCAGAGCATATAATCGCCATGGTTCGACCATAAAACATAGTGAATATAAGGGGATACGAATTCTCACGTACTTACTCGAAGGCCAGGGGTATTTGTTACAGGGAAAAACACGAGACGCGAAAAAATCGCTATCCCAAGCCTTGGACGCAGCAAAGGAAAATCAATACTATTGGTTGACACTTGGAGCACTTAGATCACTGATAGACGCGGGTATCGATCAAGAAGTGAATTACAAAGAAGCGAAACGAATGATTATGAAACTTGAATTCAATTGCGAAATCCCTGATTTAAAAAATGGACTGGACCAACTTAAGGAATCATGGGTCACAGAGAAATAATGTCAATAAAATGTCAATGATTTTGATGTATACATGGAGAAATTCATGAACACAGGTGTTCAGGCACCAGGGAGCCTGAACAAAAAAGGTCGACAGCTTCGCGGGGAGTGATACTGTCGACCTTTGTTTAACTCTCTTTTCCTAAAAATGCACGATGGTTACCCCATCACCACCCTCATTTTGACCGCCATCTTCAAAACTGGACACATTTGAATTTCCACGCAGGGTATCACGAATCACCTGGCGCAGTCGGCCTGTGCCTTTGCCATGAATGATCCTGACGAATGGCATACCAACGACGATAGCGTTATCAAGGTAACGATCCAACATATCCAGCGCGTCTTCCGCCCGCTGACCGCGGAGATCGATCTCCATTGAAGGAGGCGCTTGAAACACTTCCTTATGTTGACTTCCCTCAGCAGGCTGGTTGCGGCGTTTCCTGGCTGATGTCGTTTTAGTGTTGATTGGTTCAAGAGATGGTTTCACGGGACCCAGATCGGTCATTTTTACTCTCAAGCGCAGGTTTCCCGCCAGAACCTCTACATCTTCAAGACCAATTGCAGTCACGATCCCCTCAAGATCCATGGAGCGGACCCTGGCTTTTTTGCCCACTTCAGGAACAAAGTCGGAACCCTCATTTTTTAATACAGAAGCTTTGGGCGGTTTCTTGATGGTCTGTTCCAACTGCTCGACGCGGTTCTGAATAGTTTTAAGTTCCTCCACCGGCTTTCTGGCTTTCAATAAACTGCGGCGAATTTCGTCTATCTCCTTACGAAGGAGGGTCAACTCATTTTCCGCGTCCAGACGGGAGTTTTCAATTGCTTTTTGGCGCTCCTCTTCAATGCAGCTCAATTTCTCCGAAAGTTCTTGCTTAAGGTTCATCGCGATCGACCGGTCGTGATCGGCGGCGGAACGAGCCTTGCGGGCCACCTCACGTTGGAAGTGTATCTCCTTGAGCAGATCTTCAGTCTTCAAATCATTCGGGTCAAGCATGTTTCGAGCTGATTCCAGGATCTCTTCGGGAAGGTGAAGACGTTTGGCGATCGCCAATGCGTTAGAACGGCCGGGGATGCCGATGGTCAAATGATAAGTGGGACGTAATGATTTGATATCGAACTCCATGCTCGCGTTCACCGCCCCGGGAGTGGAGTAAGCCAATGCCTTGAGTTCGGGGTAGTGGGTGGCGATCATACAGGGCACACGTTTTTCAATCAGATACAACATAATTGCCCTGGCGATGGCTGAACCTTCCTGTGGGTCAGTGCCAGCGCCCAGTTCGTCCAGGAGAACGAGGTTTTTGGAACGTGCGCCATTCAGGATGCGTACGATGTTGGAAATATGTCCTGAAAAAGTGGAGAGCGATTGCTCAATGGATTGTTCATCGCCGATATCAGCAAAGATGTCTTCAAAGAAGCTCAACTCAGATCCCGATTGGGCGGGGATATGCAATCCACTCTGAGCCATCACGACCATTAAGCCGACAGTCTTGAGAGAAACTGTTTTTCCGCCAGTGTTGGGACCAGTGATGATGACCGCAAAGGTTTCGGGGTCGAGGTTAATATCGATGGGGACAACGGCTGTCTGGTCCAGCAGAGGATGGCGCGCCTTGAGCAACTTGATCGTCGTGCCGGGATGATGCGATTTCGCAGGCGGGTGGATCGGTTTAAGGATCGGTTCACTGGCTTTTAGATCGATGCTATATTTGGCGCACATCAGCGCAAGATCGAACTCAGCCAGAGCATTGACGATGGTCTTGATCTGCTCGGCTTCTTCACCAACCTTGGCTGATAACTCTGCCAATATCCGGCGTACTTCATCACGTTCCTCGAGTTGTAATTCGTGCCAGCGGTTGTTCAGTTCGACCACCGCCACCGGCTCAACGAAGAGGGTGGCTCCGGATGAAGATTGGTCGTGAACGATCGATTTTAGCTTGCTCTTGAACTCGGCGCGGATGGGAATGACATAACGTCCATTACGAAGAGTGATAATAGGGTCTTGCAGCATCGACTGGGTGGCGGGGTCGCCGATCATGCGTTCCAATTTGCTTTTCAGGCGGTCGTGTGAGACCTTCATCTCGGAACGAATCGATCCCAGTTTGGGTGAAGCTGAATCTAGCACTTCGGCATGTTCGGAGATGCAGCGTGAGATCGCTTCGATGATCCCAGCAGGGGGTTGCAGGTGGCGGGTGATCTCCAACAATGTGGGAACTTTACCTTCCAATTTTTCCATGGAGCGGTAAAGCCGGCGTGATGATACAAGCGTGCCACTTACCGACAGCAATTCATGTTCGGTCAGCACGCCACCGCGCCAGGCCACGTCGGCCAGCGGTCGAATATCGTTCACGCCACCTACGCTCACGTCGGCATTGATGCTGAGGAGCAGACAGGCTTCACTGGTTCGCTTTTGACGAGCCAGGGCTTCATCTATTGTTTTGGCGGGGGTCAATTGGTGCGCCAATTCAATTGAAGCGCTGAAAGCGGCGTAACTGGCCAATTTGTCAACGACTTTATGGAATTCAAGCATCCGGAGTGTTTTTTCGTCCATATTGGCGAGTTTACCACAGGTTGCCAAAAGGTTATGTAAGGTTGGGGTCTGTATGTACGGGGATATAATATTCGTGAGGCGATATGAACACAATTTCATCCGTTCTCGACCAAATGACTGTAGAATCCAGCCTTTGCGAAGTCCTCGAAGATCATACTCTTCGCTGCCTGGCCTGCGCGCACCGCTGTTTGCTGCGCGAGGGCCGGCGTGGGATTTGCGGTGTAAGGTTCAATAGGGGCGGTAAATTGCACGTGCCATTCGGATACGTAGCGGGTGCCCAGGTGGATCCGATCGAGAAGAAACCATTCGATCATTTTCTGCCGGGCAGTCAGGTGTTGACCTTTGGAATGCTGGGATGCAATTTTCACTGCTCTTTCTGCCAGAACTGGCACACTTCGCAAGCATTGCGTGACCCGGCGGCAGCCGGATCGGTTGAGATGGTTGGTAAGATCACGGCGGGAGATTTGGTCAAGGCCGCGGTCAAAAATGGGGCGAAAGCAATCGCGTCGAGCTACAACGAGCCGCTTATAAGCGTTGAATGGGCAGTGGAAATTTTCAAATTGGCACACGAAGCGGGCCTAAGGACTGCCTGTGTTTCAAATGGCTACGCCAGTCCCGAGGTACTGTCATTTTTACAACCCTGGCTGGATGGCTACAAGATCGATCTTAAAAGCATGCAAGACAAGCGCTATCGCGAAATGGGTGGCGTGTTGGCGCACGTGCTGGAAACTATCCAACGCGCGCATGAGGTTGGATTATGGGTCGAAGTGGTCACGCTGGTAATTCCCGGATTTAACGATTCGAATGAGGAATTGTGGGAGATCAGCCGGTTCCTGCGTTCAGTTTCTGAAGACATTCCTTGGCACGTAACAGCCTATCACCCGGATTACAAGATGAACGACGCTCCCGCGACGCCGTCCAAAACACTGATGAGGGCCGCGGAGATTGGTCAGGAAGCCGGACTGCGTTACGTCTATGCGGGGAATCTGCCGGGTAGGGTGGGTTCACTGGAAAACACCTATTGTCCGAAGTGCAGCGAGTTGTTGGTCGACCGCAGGGGGTATTGGGTGGTTGAGAACCGAATAGATGAAGCGGGTAAGTGCCCAAAATGCGGCACTCCCATCCCCGGAATCTGGGATTAAATTCTTATTTTTTCTTTTCCTTACCCATAAATGGAACAATTCATGGGTTTTTGGCGTTTTTAGAATATGGAAAACGCACACTTTTTTGACTCTCGGTGTTTTAGAAAATAGGTAAGTTTTGCAACGGCTATCAGTGAGGTGAAATATGGCACCAGGTATCTATGTTGTGGTTGGTTTTTTTGCTGTGTTATTTTTCGTCATCAGTCTTCCTGGCTTTAGTTCAAAGGCCAAGTAGGTTCTCTTTTCACATGAGAAATGCCCCGACTTCCCGGGGCATATTTATTTTATTTTGGGCGGGTAATTAATTGATGGATGTGCTGGCAGTGATCCAGGGCATGCCAGCAGGCACGACGGATGATCTTGCGGGGAGACCAGATCTCGCCAGCGACACCTCGGACAATTTCTTTACCGATGGTGCCGGGCATGGCCGAGTGCATGTTATCTAAAGTAGCCTGGACTCGCGTATTCATTTCTTCAGGAAGCGATGCGCTATCTCCATTCGCTAACCCCAGCCGGCTCAAGTACCACCACTCGGCGTTGGCTACATGCTCAACAATGCCGCGAATACTCCAACGCTGGTCGGGGTAGGTACGGTCAAGGACATCGTTACTGAGTCCCACGGTCATTTCAAGCAGGTCATTGTGTGCCCACTCCACCACTTGTAAACCACGGCGCATTTCTTCTGCGGTCAGGGGGAGCCAATCGTAGTGAAACCAGGCATTGATCTCCAGGTCACCTTTTTCGTCTGGCTGCAATCTATCATCGACCTTATATGCTCGGAAGGTCTCCACCAGGCGGATATCGAAATCTCCCAGGTCGCTCAACCAGGAGTGATTGGTGTACCCTTCGAGCCACCCCTTAAAAGCAATGAGGGCTTGCGGGACTCGGATGAGTGCTTCCGCTTCTTCAGAACCATAGGCGAAACAACCAGGATAATCGAGCAACCAGGCAATAGATCTGCCTTCCATATTATTTTCGATGGCTACTTTGATTTGCATGATATACCTCAAGATGGGATTATAGCATGCCAAGCGTATGCAAAACGCATATTTCAACCTCTTGACAGGATTAGATGGAACTTGCTTTATAATTTCAACGTCTATGTAAAGAGTACAATCCAACAATTAAGAGGCGGATCATGGCAAACGAGACGAAAACTTCACAACCTGAAATCCAGAACAAACTACATTTCGAATGGCTGCTCCCTGTCATTTTTCAACCACGGAAAACCATAAAGCAGATCATTGAACAGGACCGACCGGTATGGCTTACCCCCATGCTTTTCCTGTCTGGAGTGGCAATCATCTCCAGCCTGATCGCATGGCCGATCAAACGTGACGCGATTATCAATGGATTTACCCTGCCGACGGATTTCCAGTATTATTCGACCGATCAACAAGCCCAGTTCTTAACCGCGCAGGCTTCGCAATCATCCATCCTGTTCACTTTTATATTTCCGGTGGTCGGTGCTCTGGTAGGGATCTGGTTAACGTGGTTCTTAATGAGCAGCATTCTCCACATGGCGCATTTTATTTCTGGAAGCTCGACGGACAAACACGGTTACTTTAATTTGGTTGCCTGGGCTATGAGTCCGTTAATCCTCCGGGAGATAATTCGAATTATTGCCATGCTGATCTCGCATTCAACGATCTCCGCTGCTGGCTTATCGGGGTTTGTCACTGCCACGGGGTCAGGAGGGGGATTCCTGGCCGGGATTCTGGCGCAGATTGATATTTTCTTTATATGGGAGATTATCCTGCTGCTCATCGGCGTTGTTCCTCTATCGGGACTATCCCGCGCGAAAAGCTGGGGAGCGACGGCTATAACCCTGGTGATTATGGTTCTGTTACTGGCAATACCGCATCTGGTTAGCAATATGATCAGTGGTATCAGTGGCTCATCCAGCAGTGCTTCAAGATCGATGGGGTAAAAACAACGTCATGAGCTCAAAGCAATATATCCGCATTGAAGACTTGCGGAAGACTTACAAGATGGGTGAAACCCTGGTGCACGCTCTGGCCGGCGTCAACCTGGGAATCGCGGAAGCCTCGTTCACGGTAATCATGGGGCCTTCCGGTTCGGGGAAGAGTACCCTGCTTTACCTGCTAGGTGGTCTGGATAAGGTTACATCAGGAAAGATTGACGTGAACGGTCAATTGATCTCTGAAATGGATGAAAATTCACTTGCCGAGTATCGCCAAAAAGATGTCGGATTTATCTTCCAGTCTTTCAACCTGATCGTGTCGATGACAGCGGAGGAAAACGTGGCCTTCCCCCTGCGGTTTTCGGGGGTGGCACCGTCTGAACGGAAATCACGTTCAATCGAGTTGATGGAGAAAGTAGGTCTGAAGGAACGCATTGGTCATAAGCCTACTGAGCTTTCAGGCGGTCAACAGCAGCGCGTGGCTATCGCCAGGGCTTTAATCTACGATCCTCCATTGATTCTTGCGGATGAACCTACTGGTAATCTCGACAGTAGCAGTGGTTTCGCGATCATGGAAACGCTTTCGGATCTGCATCGAAATGGAAAAACCGTTATCGTGGTCACACATGACCAGCGCATGATGCAATTCGCTACGAACAGAGTATATTTGTTGGATGGAAATATCGTCGATGAAAACGAATTCTTGTCTGCGACCCAGTTACAGATGAAGCAGGCTTAGATACTGAGAGGAATACATTATGAAGAAGAGAACATACCAATCGATTACGGGATTATTTTTAGTCCTTTGTCTGGCATTGACGGCCCTCCCCGCGCAAGCCGCGCGAGTTGGAGAATTAATTCAATCCGCGCCGTTAGCTGAGGCGGCCTTCAGTGTAGCCGCAGATTCGAGCGCTAAAACTGGGATCGCAGGGTCGATCGTTTCTTATACCCTCACAGTGACCAATAAAACAGCCGCAGACCTGCCGGTCACTATTAGTAGTCCGGTTTCAGTTAGTGGTTGGGACCCTGCTCCTTCGGTGGATACTGGCTCATTGACCGTGCCAGCGTCTGGGAAAGCTAGTTTCACTTTGAATGTGCCGATTCCTTCAGGAGCGACAGCTGGGCAGAATGATATCCAGAACGTCACTGTAACAGATGGAGTCGATTCAACGACGGTGAGTGTCACCACAACAGTGAAAGCCCCTACTGCCGGGGGGCGACCTGTGATCATGGTGGCAGCTTATTATCTCAATTCTGGCAAAATTGCCGCTGGCAATGACTTTGAGTTAGCTGTAAAGTTTAAAAATACCGGGCAGGATATTGCCCGTAATATTGTCGTTTCGTTCGATGGTGGTACCAGTTTCTACCCCAAGAATTCAGGTGGAATCAGTTCAATATCAGCCATAGGCGCAGGTGACAACAAGACCACCAAACAGACATTTACTGGCGCGGCGGAATTGGCCTGGACGGAAATCGCCACGATCAAGGTGTCTGTTTCGTACACAGATTCTGCCGGCACGGCCTATTCAGACACATTTACCCTTACCTTTGATGTACAAACAGGAAATAATTCGGGGTATAACGCCACCGCCACGCCCGCTGCCGCAAACGAGCCGCAGCTCGTCATCACCGGATATAAGATCGACGTGGACCTGCTTCAACCGGGAACGATCTTTAACCTGACTCTTGATATCAAGAATATGGGAAATTCAGACGCGCAGGCAGTATCGATTGTCATGGGTGGGGGTGGAACTTCATCCAATTCAGATTCAGGGACACCAGCAGCCGGGGGAGTTTCAGGAGCTGGAGGAGAACTGACAAACTTTGCTCCACTCGATAGCGCGAATGTCCTCTACCTTGGGAATGTGGCCAGTGGCGCTACGGTTTCACTGACTTCCAAGTTGATCGTCAATGTTTCGACCGAACCGGGTGTTTACACCATGAAGTTTTCATTCGTGTACAGTGACAGTAAAGGCAACCGGGTGGTGGATGATCAGAGTATTACTTTGCTGGTTTACTCACTCCCGCAGATCGCTGTCGATTTTTATCGCGATCCTGGCGTGTTTTTTGTAGGAACACCAACCGTTCTTCCCATCCAGGTGACCAATCTTGGGAAGAAATCGAACGTTATGGGAAACATGAAAGTTACTGCCGAAGGCGAGGATATCACCAATAATGTTTCTTTGGTGGGAACTCTGGATCCGGGAGGATATTACACGCTCGATGCTGAGTTCACTCCATCAAAACCAGGCCCATTGGATATCATAGTAACGATCAACTACAACGATGATTTCAATCAACCAAGGACGATTGAGCAAAAGATCACCATCAACGTTGAAGCAGCCATGGAAATTACACCTGAACCCGGAATTGAAGGAGGAGAAACAGGTGGAAAGCCAGGAATGCCGGTTGACGTGGTGCCTGAAACATTCTGGCACAAGATACTTCGTTTCCTCAAAGGGCTGTTCGGTCTGGATAGTGGGCTGGAAAATCAATCGACACCTTCAGTCGAGGCCACTCCTGAGGTTCCCTCTTATTACAGTCCCAAGGGATAGGCGGTTTCGTAATGAAGTTTCTTGATCTGGTAAGCCTGGTTTTTTATAATCTCAGCCGGCGCAAAGGCAGGGTTGTCCTAACCGCCATTGGTGTGGTTATTGGTACCGCGGCGGTGGTGATCCTGGTGTCATTGGCGGTAGGTTTGCAGAAGAATGCCACCAGCCAGTTGTGGGGAATCAATGATCTGAGCAGTATCGAGGTTTATCCCGGCTACACGGAAACCGCGGCTAGTGGAAGTATGAGTGGACTGAAGGGTGGGGGAAGTGGAAGCGACGGAATGAAATATCTGACGCCCGCTGCCATTGAAAGCATAAAGGAGATTAGCGGAGTAAAACAGGTAATTATCCAAGATTACCTGCAAAACGGTTCTGAGCTTGTTTTCGGCAAATTGCATAACTATGGAAATATCATGGGCGTGAGTGTGAACGACCTTTCTGATATGGGACTCTCGGTCAGTTCAGGAACCACCCAATTGGATAAAGGCACCGCGATCATTGGCAGCTGGATCGAACAAGGCTTTTACGATCCCAAGGCGAGACCCGGTGATGACCCTGTTACGCCTCCCGATCTGCTGGGCCAATCCGTAAAGATGACGATTTACAAATACACTGCCGATGGACAGATGATCCAAAAAACGGTCTCCTTTCGAGTGGTGGGTGTCCTCAGCTCAACCAAGGGCAGTGCTGACAACACAATATATATGCGATTGGATGATGTAACGGCTTTCAATGAATGGTCGCGCGGAACACGCATCAACCGTAATAAAGAAGGTTATTCAATGGTGTTGGTAAAGGCTCAGGATGTCAGTTCCGTGCTGGATATCACCCAATCGATCAACGACCTTGGCTATCAGGCGTACACTCCCCAATCTACCGTGCAGAGTATCAACAGCTTTTTCCTCGTTCTGCAGGTGGTATTCGGCGGTGTAGGCGCCATTGCCCTGTTGGTAGCGGCTATTGGCATTGCCAACACCATGACCATGGCCATTCTTGAAAGAACACGCGAGATTGGCATCATGAAGGCAATCGGCGCCAAGAATAAGGATATTCTCAGCATCTTCCTTGGTGAAGCTGCCGGGATAGGACTGGTCGGTGGTATCGGCGGGGTGGTCATCGGATGGGGAGCAAGTAAGTTGCTCAACGTAATCGCCATCTCATATTTCTCAAGTCAAACCAGTTCAGCGATGGGTACATCGCTTTCCATGGTCACTTCAACACCAATTTGGCTGGTCGGATTTGCCCTGGTGTTTTCAATTATCGTTGGGTTGCTGTCCGGGCTTGTACCGGCTATTCAAGCAGCGTCGTTGATACCAGTCAATGCTCTGAAATATGAATGAGATTCAAAAAGGGGATTCGTGATGAAAATGCCTCCCAACGATGTAATGGTCAGGCGATACCGCGCCGGTTTGGGCAGGGTGGTTGGCCGTATGATCTTATTATTGACGACTATCGGACGGAAATCGGGAAACCCGCATACTGTAGCCGTACAATATGAAAAGATCGACGATAAATACTTCATCGGCGCAGCCAACGGGCAGAAAAGCGACTGGTACCGGAACATTTTGGTTCACCCCGAAGTTGAATTAGAAATCGGAAGCCAAAAATTGCGTGGGGTCGCCGAGCCTTTATTGGGGGAGGAAAAGATCCTCGATTTCATGAGCTACCGATTAAACAAACACCCACTGATGATCGGCATGATCTTGAAGATGGATGGTTGTTCCTTCAAACCCACCCAGGACGAATTGCGGGATTATTGCCGACGCATCACAGTGGTGATGATCACACCGGTATCTTAAGAAACTTGTCCAAATAAAACCAGCGTATAATTGATTGCGTAAATCCATAATCTTTTATCCGGAGGCAAAATGTCGGTTCCTCGAACTGTCCGTGCTCCCCGCGGTACTCAACTCACCTGTAAGAATTGGCAAATTGAAGCAGTCTATCGCATGATCCAGAATAATCTGGATCCTGATGTGGCTGAACGTCCACAGGATCTGGTCGTTTACGGCGGCCGTGGGCAAGCCGCACGCAGTTGGGAGGCATTTGACGCCATTTTAGATTCCCTGCGCAACCTTGAACCGGATGAGACCCTGCTGGTGCAATCTGGAAAACCGGTTGCGATCTTCAAAAGCCACAAAGACGCGCCGCGGGTGTTGATCGCCAATTCAAACCTGGTTCCTCACTGGGCCACCCAGGCGCATTTTGACAATCTGGCGACCAAAGGTCTCATTATGTACGGTCAGATGACGGCAGGCTCCTGGATCTATATCGGCACACAGGGCATTCTACAGGGGACTTATGAAACGCTGGGTTCATTGGCACGGCAGAAGGGATGGTCTTCACTGCGCGGAAGATTGACACTGACGGCCGGTCTGGGAGGGATGGGCGGCGCGCAACCACTGGCGATCACCATGAACGAGGGGGTTGGTCTATGCGTGGAAGTCGATCCTGAGCGGGCACGCCGACGCAAGGAAACCGGATACGTGGACGTGGTGGTGGATTCCCTTGAAGAAGCCATGACTCTGGTGGAAGAAGCCAAGGAGCAAAAGATTCCCCGCTCCATCGGGCTGATCGGTAACGCGGCGGAAATCTACCCCGAGTTATTGTTGCACGGCGTAATCCCAGATGTGGTCACTGACCAAACACCAGCACACGATGTGATGAGCTATGTCCCGGCCGGTTTGAGTTTGGAAGAAGCCGCCAAATTACGAAAAGACGATCCGCGGGAATACGAACGTCGTTCTCTCGATTCAATGTCGAAACATGTACTGGCAATGCTCGAATTCCAGAAGCGCGGCGCGGAGGTGTTCGATTATGGCAACAACCTGCGCCAGCGTGCTTACGATAACGGTGTGAAAGACGCGTTCAGCTTCCCGGGTTTTGTCCCCGCGTATATCCGTCCTCTGTTTTGTGAGGGGAAGGGTCCCTTCCGCTGGGTGGCGCTTTCGGGTGATCCGGAGGATATTTATCGCACTGATGAAGCTGTGGCTGCCCTGTTCCCGGAAGATGGACATTTGCAGCGTTGGCTAAAGATGGCGCGCGAGCAGATCCATTTCCAAGGGCTGCCCTCACGTATTTGCTGGCTGGGTTACGGTGAACGCGCCAAGGCGGGTTTGAAGTTCAACGAACTGGTAGCCAAGGGAATTGTCAAGGCGCCGATTGTGATCGGACGCGATCATCTTGACGCGGGGTCCGTGGCTTCACCTAACCGTGAAACAGAAGGGATGATGGACGGGACAGATGCCGTGAGCGACTGGCCCATCCTGAACGCGCTCATCAATACCGCGGGGGGAGCCACCTGGGTTTCGTTCCATCACGGCGGCGGCGTAGGCATTGGATATTCGCAGCATGCCGGCATGGTGATCGTGGCCGACGGCAGTGAAGATGCCGCGATTCGCATCCAGCGTGTGCTGACCACCGATCCAGGTATGGGCGTGGTGCGTCACGCCGACGCGGGCTACCCTGAAGCCATCGAAGCAGCCAAACGCATGGGCATCAAGATCCCCATGCTGAAGAAGGATTAGTCAGAAATGCGCCGCAGCCTGATCGGGTTCTTATTGGCCATCCTATTAGGTTTAGCTGCCGGGCTTTTCTACGGCTGGGTCATCAACCCTGGACCGGTGAAAAATGGCACGATCAGCAGCCTGCGCGCCGATTTTCAAACCGATTATGTTCTGATGGTCGCGGAAGCCTATCCCAATGAAACGGATACCGCGGCTGCGGTGACATTACTGCAGCAGGTAAACACCAAGGACCCGAGACAGATTGTTCAAAACGCGCTGTTGACGGCGCAGCAATTAGGATATTCGGAGGCAGATCTTCAAAGCTTGAAGGGACTGCAGGCCCGCCTGATGAATTGGGAGGGCGCTCAATGAAAGAGAAGCGTCCGCCGCTTTACCTCATCACCGGCATTATCATCGGTTTGCTGGTGGGAATTTTGATCTCCAGGGTTATTCTCCCGGTCAGATACACCGACACCAGCCCGGACACATTGAGCGCGGCGCAAAAGGAGATCTACCGCGCCTTGATCGCTCGAACATACCTTTACGAGGGCGACGCGGCCAGAGCTTTCACACGCCTGGCCCTCCTGGGTGGAACGAATAGCGGCAACGATCTCGTGGAACAGGCTCAACAAATGGTGGCGGAGAATGGAGACACGTTATCAGCGAAGGGGTTGGCGCTGTTAGCTGGAGCCATGACTGACCCGAATCAAGTAATCACGCCATTGTCAAACGCTCAATTCGCTTTCACTCCTGAGCTACCCACAGTCACGAACGCTGCTCCTACCATTGTAAAAACCCAAACAGCCATTCCCCCGACATCGACTCCTTTTGCCACATACACCCCAAGACCTACGGCCACCCCGAAACCAACCCAGGGGGCACCCTATCAATTGGTCGGAGAACCAAAACAGGTTTGCGACACGAAAAGCGGCAGATCACTTTTGATGGTCTATGTTTATGACTCTGAAGGCGACGGGGTCAGCGGGGTGCAAATCGAGATCACAGTTACAGACGGTGGATCGAGTTATTTCTTTACCGGATTGTATCCAGAGATTAGCAGTGGATACGCGGATTACGAGATGGTGGCGGGCATCATCTACAATCTGCGGGTGGGCAGCGGGGGAGACTTGATCACTGGGTTGGAAGCTCCGCAATGCCCAGCCGGAGATGGAAATGCCTATGCGGGAAGCCTGGAACTGAAGTTCAAGCAATCAGAATAAAAAATCTCCCCGATCACCGGGGAGATTTGCTTTCGCTAAGCCGTATTATTGCTTCATGGCGTCGTTGTAGATCCAATCATTTCCCAGATAGATGATGATATCCGCGCTGGCATCGGGATCATAATGATTGACCATCAAATTTGCCGAAACGGACATAAAGTTCTGCAGGTATGCCGCTGAATATGGGGTATTGCCATAAACTATCTTTGTATAAGTGGTGGAGTCTGTATTTCCCGTTCCGACCACGTTAAACCCCTGCGCTTTGAGCAGCGTCGCGGTACGGTCAGCGAGATCGCCCACCTGGGTGCCGTTCAAGATCTGGATGCGAGCGCCTTCAGCCAGGGCAAGGGTCAGCGCGTCATTTGTGTTCAAAGTGATTGGAGCTGTAGCAGCGCCCGCGGAGAACATCTGATCGCGCAACTTGCGGATCTCAGAGCGATCTGGTACGAGAACATTATATGTGTATCCATTGTAAAAGATTGTCTCCGGTGAGGCCATCGTGTAATCGATGTTATAGGTGGTCATGTTCGCTTTTGGAATCTTCATCACCAATGTAGCAAGTTGGATGGCCTGGTCGAGAGTCATGTCGGTTTGCACTCCGGCAGAGACATCGTTATAGATCGCCGGTGCTTTGGAGATGAGGGTGGGAAGCATATTGAAGTCCATCACGCGGTCGCGAATGGATGTGATCACTTCCATCTGGCGCTGACCGCGACCCACGTCCTGAAGGTCGTCGCCGCAGTTTTCACGGCAGCGGGCATAAGCAAGGGCATAAGAGCCGGGCAGGGTGTAAGTACCGGCTTTGATCCAGAAATTATTCCCATCCCCCTTCCAGTCAAGCAACATATCGGATTTCAAAGTGACTTTAACGCCACCGATTTCATCAATGAGCTTTACAAATGTATCCAGGTTGACGATGGCGTAATAATTGATGTCGATGCCCAGAAGGTCCTGCACGGTCTCTTCCACCAGTTTGGGGCCGGTCATGCCGGGGATGGTTGAACCTTCACCTTTGCCATAAGCGGTGTTGATTTTATCCTTACCATACCCGGGGATATCCACCCACAAATCACGGCGGATGGACAAAGCGCCGATCGTCTGCGAAACGGGATCAACGGTCACCAGGATCATGGTATCGGTCAACTTTTGGTTCATGTCGCGAGCTTCTCGCGATTGTGAATAGTCGAGACCAAGTAGAAGGATGTTGACGCGGCTTTTACCGTCCCAGGGTTTGCTGCTGGTATTGTTGGTCTGCACGGCCTGTGTGGCAACACCTGTCGCATTGGGATTGGCTGTGGGAGCTACCGGCGCGCCGGGCAGAGAGGTCAGGGACCAACCTTTCACCAGTTGATATACAAACCTACCACCAACAAATGCCAGGAGAATGCCAACAACCACAAACGCCGCGAGCAACCCTTTGGTCAGGTTGTCCATCGGGGCTTTCTTTTTTGGCCTTCTTGCCATGGAGTAATTTCTGTTTTGAGACATCGGGTTGGAACCCTCACTTCATGAAAGGATTAATAGTAAATACGATTATTGCAAGAATAATACCAACTTTAACGCGCATTATAACATTGAAATATGGAGGTTTATTCGGGCCTGGGAGGAGGAATGGGGAGGTCTTTTTCGACAACATTTTGCCATTTTTCTCCCTCGGTAATCAGCATCACCGGGATATCTTCCACAATCGGGTATTTCCTACCACAATCCGCGCAGATAAGCCAGAATTCTTTATAGGTTTTTAGCAATCCACCTTTTTGTTGGACGCATGATGGACAACGAAGGATCGCGATCAAATCGGAATTTACCATGGTTGCTCCAATTCCTTGTGAATAATGGCTATTCTACCATCAGTTATTGTTTCTTCTTGGGCGTCGGTTCAGGTGTGGGGATACCTTCCGTGCCGGGTCCGTATTGAATGACGGCTTGCCATGGTACATACGTGGTGACGAAGACGTCATGGATGATCACTTTGCCGTTGAGGGTGACCGTGCGTTCAAAGCGAACCGTCGCGCCCTGGGCGGCGTATTCCACCTGCTTCTTCTCGCCGGCGGCGAGTTCGGGGTTCTGGACATAGAGCGTATCCGGCGGATCGACGATATTGGTAATGACCGGTTGGGTGATGTTCACCTTCCGCCCATCACTGGTGGAATAGAACTTCCAGGTCAGCGAGTAATTGGCAGTATTGATCCATGTTTCCATTAATAACCAGTAGGGGGTGTCGTTGACGAATTTAAAATCCACCAGCGGCACAAAGACCGTGGCATCCATACCTGCTAGTGAATCGTCATGGCCGGTGGCGTCCTGTTCGTAATACTTCACCCGATATGAATGGGCGTGACGCTCGGTGATGGGGAGACCGGAGTAAAGCACGGTGCGAAAAAGGGTGGTGCTCACCTGGCAAATACCCCCGCCCACGCCCTGGATGGTTTCATCGCCCAGGATGATCGGGGCTTCCGCGTAACCGTTATCCAGGGTGATGTCCCCCAGAATCTCAGCCATGGATACTTCTTCACCCGGCGCGATCAACAGACCTTTGAATTGCTCAGCACCGGTGATGATATTTTGTACACGATCGCTGGAAGAACCGCGGAAGTAGGTGGTCTGTGCCGAGATCAGCTCGGTGATTCCCAGTTCCGCTCCAGTAGCAGTATCGGTTACTGGCGGTGGAGTGAGGGTAAGCGCGAGGTCAACTGTGTGGTTCCCCGCCAGCAACGCGTCGTTAATGGCAGCGATTGAGTTGTTGATATCCAGGGCGCGGCCAATCACGGCTGATTTGTAGAGTTCCAGTTGGTGGGTATCATCGTTAAAGATAAAGCGTGCGTTTTTCGATTGAAGCAGTACGTCCTCTTCAATGGATTGGAGGTAACCGATCATCATGGGGCGGTTGACCTCAACGGTCACTTTCGAAATATCACCGTTCTTGACAACAGTAAACGAGAGCATTTTTGCCAGGTCGATCGGTTGAATCTTCCAAGGACCAACCGGATCGGACTGACCATCCGGTAGTTTCAACTTCAGTGGCTGGCTGAGAATTTCTTTTACCTGTTCGCCCTGCTGGGAAACATCAAGCACTTCCGGCTGCTCTTCAATAACATTCAGGTCAATAACTCCGTCTTCGACCTTCTGCAAATGTGCAGAGATGCTTTTCAATGAGCTAGCGACATCCAGAATGCGTCCGGGCTGACCATCCGTAATGACCACCTGGGACTGTTCGATTTTCAGACCGGCGTTTTTCACGGGTTGGTTGATCTCTACGGTAAGGGCTGTCAGGTATTGCACGGTTACTTCTTCATCGAAATGAAAGGTGGGACTGGCAGAATAACCGAAAAACAATGAAGCCAGCATATCGGTTACCCTGTTTACGAGGGAGCCAGAGCGACCGATCTGGTAAGCATTGACTGCTGAAGCGCCAGGATCAAGGCAGATGCCCAGTTGAGCCGGGGTGGCGATCCAGGTCTTTTCGCCATCTCGAAGGACAATATGTCCTGATTGCGGGAAGGAATAGGTGGTGGAGATTACCTGGGCTGCCTGACCAATGGATAATCCGCCAAGCGGTTCGCCGTTAAGTTTGACGCCGGGTAGGATGCGGTTATGATAGAGGCCGAGGATGGCCAGGTTGAAGAACAAAACCAGCACAATGATCGTTCCGCAGCCGAGAACAATGGCAGAGAAGATCTGGCGGGCCAGCGACAAATTGGCAGAAGAATGCGATTTCATTAGGGTGAATTATATCATCGCGTCTTTCGATAAATTTTTATTATATGTAGGAGACGAGAGAGGGGCAGAAATGGTTCCGATTACACCAATTTTCAGCAATTTTCGAATTTACCCTTGACACAGGTTAACGAACGAGTATAATCTGCACCTGTTCGTTGCAAGAGCAAGTCTGATCTCGCCGGAGACGGCAGATCCATGAAAATCCAATACCAGACTTCCGACTAGCAACAATGGCCGTAGTGCCGAAAGAGTACCGATGTCGTGAATCAAAAGAGACATCGGTTTTTTATCGGTAAAAAGCCCTTGACAAGCCTTAGTGAAGCGAGTAGAATTCAAGTCCCAATTGAGTTGAAGATTTCGCCGAAAAAAGCAGATCGATAACAAGATTGAACAACGCAAAGGCTTGAGGACAACTCGCAAAGCAACTTGCAAAACAGGCCGATGGAGTTTTAAAGAAACCATCGGTAATTTTTTTGCGAAAGTCTTGACAAGAAACGGTCAATGCGGGTAAAATCTGGCCCTTGGTAAAGACAGAACCTTAACAACTGAAGAGTGATAGGAAGAAGACGAAACCCTGTCGATTCATGCAATACCCAGATCCGTAACTTACACCTGAAAAGGTGAAAAAATATTACGGAGAGTTTGATCCTGGCTCAGGATGAACGCTGGCGGCGTGCTTAATACATGCAAGTCGAACGGAGATAGTAGCAATATTATCTTAGTGGCGAACGGGTGAGTAACGCGTTGGTGACCTGCCCCGAAGAGAGGGATAGCAGTTCGAAAGGACTGATAATACCTCATGTGGTTATTGGTTTTAGAATCCGATAACTAAACGGATTTATTCGCTTCGGGAGGGGCCTGCGTCCCATCAGCTAGTTGGTAAGGTAATGGCCTACCAAGGCGATGACGGGTAGGGGACCTGAGAGGGTGGCCCCCCAC
>DAOUFI010000008.1:0-3301 GCA_034430175.1 Anaerolineaceae bacterium
AAAATGAAATTCATCGTAGTGATTCTTAAGTTGATTGGATGGGTTGTCAAAACTGCTGTCATCCTGGCGATTTGCTCGAGTATTTTATTCGTTGCCTACAAGGGAAACCAGCCAATGCAGGTTCCTGAAGCTCCGAAAGGGATGACTTATTTCGAATTCGTTGCTGACCGGATAGATGCCGCAAAAACGGTAGAACCTTCCCGGTGCGGGTGGGGTATGATGTTGTCTCTAGCCACTTTAGGCCCAATTTACTCACTTGTTTATACTGAAGTTGGCATCCACCCGGATGGAGCTCTTGCGCGAGGCACTGCCCCAGATCCAGATATCCCTAAGGATGTAGTTGGTGCGCAATGGTATGAAGTGCCTGGTATCTGGTGGAATACGGTTGAAAGATTATCCTGGACGATGGTTGGAAAGCCGGCCAGCACTGGATGTCAGTTTAGAGCAGTTACAATCCTTGATTAGAAAAAAACAAATATTCAAAATTACTTTTAGAGAGACAAGTATCTTATAGAACAGAAGGTTCTCTAAAGGAAGAACCTTCTGTTTAATCACATAACGAATATCGGTCGATGATTAATCTTTTCGAATGATTTTCTCCATGATCGTATCTTTATCTAGCTTCTTTGTGCAGAAGAACCAGTCGTAACAGTGCATCTCACCTTCTTTACCTTCCATGCGGTCTTTCGCAACACCGCAGGAGCCTGCAGTGGGAACAATTACTTCATCTCCAGGCTGCCAGTCGGCGGGTGTCGCAACTGAAAAGGCATCTGCAGTTTGAAGGGCAACTACAACTCGATACAATTCTTCAAAGTTTCTTCCCAGGCTCAGGGGATAATAGATGATCGTGCGAATAATCCCTTTTGGATCGATCACAAAAACCGCACGGACTGCCTTGGTATTGCTTTCCCCGGGTTGGATCATGCCATATTTATGAGCCACTTCCATGGTGATATCTTCGATCAAGGGGAATTTGACTTCAACATTCTTCATTCCCTTATATTCGATTTTTTCCTTGATAGTGCGAAGCCAGGCAATGTGGCTGTAAAGTCCATCCACCGAAAGGCCCACCAGCTTGGTGTTTGCCTTTGCGAACTTTTCTTCCATAGAAGCAAAGGTCATGAACTCAGAAGTGCAAACTGGAGTAAAATCGGCCGGGTGGCTAAACAAGATTACCCAACTTCCAGTGTAATCTTCTGGAAAGTTGATGGTCCCCTGTGTAGTCACAGCCTTAAACTCGGGCGCTTTGTCACCGATGCGGGGTAACGATGTTGAGATACTGGTGTTTTCCATTTTTTCCTCCATTTGAATATCTGAGAATATGCTCTAGTAAATTTCACTAGAGGTTGATTGGCAGTGGGGACAAATACCATAGTACAGTACTCGCGCCCCAAGTACCCGGTATCCGGAGTTCTGATTAATTTCAGAATCCAGTTGATCAACAAGATCAGATTGTATATCAACGATCCTATGGCATTTTATGCAAGCAAGGTTTACATGCGGTGATGTGTCACCGTCATAATGGACCTTATCATCACCAATGCTGCCAAGGACGTTTACATATCCCATGCCTACCAAAATGTCCAATGTATTGTAAATGGTCGCCAATGACAACGATGAATAACGACTTTTTAATTGCTCGTAAATGTCATTCGAGGTAGGATGCGTGTTGGTACCTGCCAAGAGTTCACAAATGGCAATACGCTGTGGCGTTGCCCGCATTCCTGCTTGGTGTAATACATCAATATAACTCGTTTTCATAGCCCTTTGTTTATAGCGATTCCTTATTTATAATAATTATAAATAAGGAATCGCTAATTGTCAACCAACAATTTTTGGGTAAATTGTTTTCCTTTCGAGTAGAATATTTAGACTTTGCGCACGATCGCATCCTTTGCCCGTGCGATAAATTCCACTAAAGGCATGGGACCAGGGTTTTCGCCGCCGCGTAATCGAAGTGCAACCTGGCGATCTTCTACTTCTTTATCTCCAATTACCAGCATATAAGGGATTTTTTGATTTTGAGCATCGCGAATCTTAGCATTCATGCGTTCTGAACGATCGTCCTCTTTTACGCGCAAGCCATTTCTACGCAGCTCGTCAGCCACCTCTTTTGCATAATCGAGATGGCGATCTGCAATCGGTATTAGTACTGCCTGCACAGGTGACAACCAGACGGGAAAAGCTCCCGCGTAAAATTCAATCAACACACCAAAGAAACGTTCCAGGCTGCCCAGTAAAGCGCGGTGAATCATGTAGGGCCGGTGAGGCTGACCATCTTCGCCGATATAGGTCAGGTCAAACCGATCGGGGAGGTTAAAGTCAAACTGGATGGTGGAAAGCTGCCATTCGCGGCCGATGGCATCCTTAATTTTCAGATCAATCTTCGGGCCATAGAAAGCGCCGCCGCCTTCATCCAGGTCGTAATCGATCTGAGCGCGTTTTAATGATTGCTCCAGAGCCGCTTCAGCGGCATTCCAACGCTCGGGATCCCCAACAGATTTCTCCGGCCGGGTGCTGAGATAGGCATGGATATCCGTAAAGCCAAAGCTGCGTAAAATATGCAGGCTGAAATTGAGAACAAAGTCAATCTCAGCGGGCATCTGATCTGGGCGACAGAAGTGATGCGCGTCATCTTGTGTAAATCCACGTACGCGCATCAAGCCATGAAGCACCCCGCTGCGCTCATATCGATAAACAGTGCCTTCCTCGGCATAACGCATCGGCAGGTCGCGGTATGAACGAATCCCGCTTTTGTAAATATTGAGATGGAATGGGCAGTTCATCGGCTTGATATAATACTGCTGGTCATCAATTTCGATGGGGGAATACATGTTCTCTTTGTAGAACCCGAGATGACCGCTCGTTTCCCACAACTGCGCCTTGCCGATATGAGGGGTATACACAAAATCATACCCATTCTTTTCGTGCTCTTCCGTCCAGAACTGTTCGATAATCTTGCGAATCCTGCCCCCTTTAGGGTGCCATAGAATCAATCCCGCACCAATTTCATCGGAGATACTGAATAGATCCAGGTCATGGCCGATCTTGCGGTGATCACGTTTTTTGGCCTCTTCAATACGCCACAGGTAATCTTTCAATTCCTGCGGGGTATTCCATGCGGTTCCGTAAATACGCTGCAGCATTGGACGTTTCTCGTCACCGCGCCAGTATGCACCGGCAACCGAAAGTAGCTTGATTGCCATTGGGTTGATTTCTGTGGAAATCTGTACATGTGGGCCGCGGCACAGATCGGTGAATCCACCTTGCGTATACAGGCTAATCTCTGGCTTCTCCAGAA
>DAOUFI010000009.1:0-129724 GCA_034430175.1 Anaerolineaceae bacterium
CGGCTTCTTCAGAAGAGCGTCCCTCAGGCCAGGCTAAAATGCGGAGCCTGAGTGAAAAACGTTCCGAAACCAGGAAAATCTCTCATAACCCGGAGGTCAGTGGTTCGAAACTACTCCCCGCTACTAAAGTCAAACCCAGAGTCCGTCGTCCTTTACAGGATGCTTCGCGAGGCTCTGGTTTTTCGTTGCCCAAAGGTCTGCAGATGCGAGCCTGGCGCACAGCGGTAGACATTTTTCCAAAAATGGAGGAATTTCTTACACGTTTGTGCGCATGTGCGTGAACCGCAGCTCGCCGGGTACGTAAAAATCAAAAGTTTCACTTTCCTAGGTCAAAGACACCGACAGCTTCCAAAAATTCAAAACGGCAGTGGGATAAAGCCAACGCACGATTAGCTTATATGAGTCCACTGGATTCAATTTATCTAATCGTCAAGAATGAGCAAAGGATGTAGCCCAATAATTTGGAGAAAAAGTTCCTAGTCTGTCTTTTCAAACACAGCAATTGCTTCAAGCATCATTTGGCGGTCTACCAATCCCAGAGGATGACCTTTTTCATTGACCACAACCATCCATTTGCGTGAATCAGCCAACATACTCTTCAATGCGTCGACAATGGATGTTTCTGGAGATGTGGTCAACAGCCCGGGGGACATCAAGTCGAGCGCTGTTTCCTTGCCGACTGGCGGTTTGCCGATATTCTTCAAAGCCTCCAAAATTCCCTGCCGCTTTGCAGGTTGAACGCGCGTAACGATATCCGAATCGCTCAATAAGCCGATGGCGACTCCTTCTGTGTCGACGACGATTAATCGGTGTGAATCCGATTTCGAGAACTTTTCGATGATCAGTGATAAGTCGTCATCTTGATTAACCATCGGAATTTCAGCGCTCATGATATCTGATACTGTCCTGACCGCTCCTGTAGGAAAATGTGGAGTGGGTGTTTCATATGTAATATTGGCTACCTGCCTTAGAATATCTAGCCGAGATAAAACACCAACCAGCTTGCCCTCATCGTTTACAACAGGCAAACGTTTTAATCCAGATTTCACCATCCGAGATGTGGCTACACCCAATGTTTCATTTGCATGGGCTGTGATAACAGGTTGGGTCATTACATCTTTGACGCTCAATGGAGAATCTTCTAAGGTTTTTAACCCTTGGTTAACTTCGTTCGCATCCATACGAATAGCAATCGAAAGTCTTTGTTGAATTCCGGCTCGTTCCAATAAATCTTCATCGGTAAGAATTCCTACCACCACACCTGATTGATCAACAACTGGAGTCGCTTTTACCTTGTTTTTCAGCATTAAAGTCCAGGCGTGCAGCACACTCATACTTGGATTCAATGTCACAACATTGTGTGTCATTACTTCAGATACCAACTTGTCTGCTGGAAGAGGATTGAGATAACGATGCGTATACTTCACAATCTCAACATCCTCAATAGTTATCAACCCTTCACGAACCATAGGGTAAATAGTATCTAGAACGCCTTCTATCTTCTCAGGTGTATCAATTGTCTCAATCACCAATGGCAGATCAGCCATCAGGACTTCAATCCGTATTGTGTGAACTAAGGAATGTGCGCCATACCCCACAATTCCCCGAAAAACAGTCGCCCCAGCAATACCTTTTTCACGTAATGTCTCGACCAACGCTACGTCCAATGAATTCCCGCGCCAATGGTCTTTTTCGCTAATATATATTCGCAGCCTTTTTGCTTTCTTTTGTAGGGATAGGTCAGGCATGATAACCTCCTTGTTCATTGTCTTAAGATTATATTGCTTTTCCAAGATATACTCCTATCCCGACAGCTAAAACTCCTAATATGGTGCTACCGAAAAGATTAATCAAACCCGCACCCCATTGACCTTTCATCAACAAGTTTAAGCTTTCATATGCATAGGTCGAGAAGGTAGTATAAGCCCCTAAGAAACCAACTGATATGAGTAATCGCCATCTTGTATCAATCATAAGTCTTTCCGTCGCGAGTGTCAGAAAGAAACCGATCAGTAAACTTCCCGTGAAATTAATAATGAAAGTACCATAGGGAAAATTAGTGCCGAATTTTTGGGCTGCCCAATCCCCGATCCAATAACGCGCATTGGCACCTAATATCGCACCTGCAGAAATTACCAAAAATTTATCCATATCCTCTCAAGTAATTCCAATGAATTTTGCTTGGAAATAAAAAAACCTCTGCCAAGCAATTTTTCTGGCAGAGGCCATCAGCACAACGGCAATTAATTAAGCGAGCCTCATCGCTTGAAGCTTATTGTAAAGGGATTAATCACCTGCGTCAAGGAATGATATTTTCGAAGAAATAGTCTATTTCAAGATATGGGGTATAATGGGATGAATCAAAATTTAAAGTGGCGATGAGGCTCGCCAAAAATGTCAGCAGACTGATAGCCTCTACTGAGCTAAGCTCCAGTAGAGGCTATTTTTATTAACCGTAATAACAACCAATATTGTTTTTCAGATCGGAGTATATGATCGAATGCCCATACCAAGTGTCCTCTATCCATCCAACAGCGATTATCCTGTTGAGGAATCCTTAGCGATTCCGGATTTCTTTACGGATATAAATCTTGACCAAATTGTTGATGCGATTACAGATCGAAAACAGGATTACAACCTTTTACCTTTTTTCTATGCTCCGTTGCGGAGAATTGAGGAAATCAAGTTCCGACAAGATATTTTTAAGGACATGGAAAACGAGAGTGTCCTCAAAGCAATAAAAGCATTTGCCGAAAAAATTGCTCTTGTCCGCCGCTACCTAAACATGATTGAAAAGCTCTATTTTAAATATCATCAGGAAGGATGGTTCCTGGAAGCCGGTGTAACTTATTGTGAAGCAGTTCAGGGTCTCGTCAGTGATCTACAGGCAGCCCCAATTCGATCGAAGGGACTTGTTGATCTTCTGGATTATATAAGAGAATACATCGTCTCTCCGGGTTTCTTAATCCTCCAGTCAGAATCGCTCAAACGGAAAGCGGAATTATCAAGCATTCAATATAATGTGATCATCAAAGGGAATTGGGTCAGGGTTCGAAAATACGAATCGGAAATTGACTACAGTAAAGAAGTCGAACAAACTTTTGAAAAATTCAAACAAGGGGAAGTAAAGAATTATCGAATCGATCTTCTCATTGCCTCTGGAATGAATCATGTCGAGGCACAAATTGTAGATTGTGTAGCTAAACTTTTTCCAGATATATTTAAACGATTGAGTTTATATTGTCAAAATCATACTAATTTTATTGATAAGGTTATTTTGACCTTTGATCGTCAAATACAATTTTACGTTGCCTATATTGATTTTATTGAGGATCTGAAATCCAAAGGGCTGAAGTTCTGCTATCCCATCATAACAAAAGATAAAGCAATTCACGCCAAGGAGACTTTTGATTTCGCTTTAGCTAAAAAACTAATATCTGAATCAGAACCTGTTGTCTGCAATGATTTTTATTTGAAAGGCAAGGAAAGGATATTTGTGGTTTCTGGACCTAATCAGGGTGGAAAAACAACATTCGCGAGAATGTTCGGCCAGCTTCACTATCTGGCCAGTCTCGGATGTCCTATTCCGGGAAAAGAGGCGACACTTTATCACTTCGATCAAATTTTCACGCACTTTGAAAAAGAAGAGGATATCCGAAATTTACGTGGTAAGTTGCAAGATGATCTGGTCCGGATTCATAAAATTCTTGAATCAGCCACTTCAGAAAGTATCATTATCATGAATGAAATATTCACGTCCACTACATTAATGGACGCAATATTCTTAAGCAAGGAAATAATCCAAAGAATCATTCGTCTGGACGCTTTAGCTGTATGCGTGACATTTATTGACGAGTTATCGACCATGGGCGAACAAACTGTGAGCATGGTAAGCACTGTCGTGCCAGAAAACCCGACGCAAAGGACTTTCAAGATCGTCCGAATGCCTGCTGATGGGCTCTCTTACGCGATATGCATCGCTGAGAAGTATCACCTGACATATGAATCGATTAAGGAGCGAATTCTTCAATGAAAGCTTACTTAATGTTCCGGGATCGAGATTTTAACCCCCAAGCCCAGCTTCCAACCAACACTCCTGATCTAGTTCACGATCTTGAGTTAAACACATTATTTAATGCGATGGCCCTTGGGGATAGTTTTCTGTTTGATATCGCAAAGACAGCGGTTTTGACTGGTCTCAATGATATTGATTCCATTTTATATAGGCAAGAATTGTTACGGGATTGTTTAAGTAATGCTTCGGTCATTCGAGAGATATATCAAATCCCAATTAAGTCAATGGACAGAGAGCATCGACGATGGCTGGGTATATTCACTCATTCTCCAAGTGGTGTATTAAACAGCGCGGTCAATTTAATGGATATGTTTATTATCTTATTAAAAGAACTGAGAGTCCTTGCCGACAAACACTCGGAAGAATTCAAATCTGAGGGTTTCAAACGGTTCTTCGCGATGATTAAAAATGAGTTGAGTGATGATTATTTTGCTGAAGTTGAATTTCATTTGAAACAATTAAAATTTCGAGACGGAGTTCTAATTAGCGCAGAATTGGGTAAGGGGAATGAGGGAGAAAATTACGCTTTACGTCTTCCTAATGGAAAGAAAAAGATTCGGCTTAAAGATGTATTTATTAAAAAATCGCCAGAGTATTCTTTTACGATCAGTGAAAGAGATGATGCGGGTGCCAGGGCATTGGGTGATTTAAAAGATAGAGGAGAAAACTCAGCCGCGAATTCTTTGGCACAAGCCACTGATCACATCGAAAATTTCTTTAAGATGCTAAGAAACGAACTGGCATTTTATATTGGTTGCATCAATCTCAAAGAACAATTGGAGCAAATTGGGAATCCGATTACTTTTCCGGTACCAGAATTAGCTAATATACGGCAGCATACATTTCAAGGGATGTACGATGTGAGTCTGGCGCTGACCATGAAGCAAACGATTGTTGGGAATAATATCAATGCTGAAGGCAAGAATCTGGCGGTCATCACTGGCGCGAATCAGGGAGGTAAATCAACATTCCTAAGAAGTATTGGACTCTCCCAGCTCATGATGCAAGCAGGTATGTTTGTGCCAGCCAGGGAATTTTCTGCAAATGTGTGTAGCGGAGTATTTACTCATTATCGGCGCAAGGAAGATGCTTCGATGAAAAGTGGAAAACTGGATGAGGAATTGAGCCGGATGAGTGTAATAGTTGATCAGATAAAACCAGATTCCTTAATGCTGTTTAATGAATCATTTGCTGCGACGAATGAACGTGAAGGATCTGAAATCGCTAGGCAAATAACGAGTGCGTTGCTGGAACGGAATGTAAAAGTGTTTTTTGTTACACATATGTATGAGTTCGCCAGGATTTTTTACGAAAAACAAATGAGTGATGCCATTTTCTTACGAGCGGAGAGAAAAACAGGCGGAAGGCGGACATTCAAACTCACTGTTGGTGAGCCCTTACCCACCAGTTATGGCGAAGATGTTTTTAAGGTCATTTTTGAGAAAGAAGTAAGTAATGGTTAATCCGTTTCTCCTCATAATTTCCAAAAAACAGCTTTTGTTCGGAAACTGGCATATTGATCACTAACACAGTGATTGCGGGCTATCTGATATGTTCTTCTGAATCTTGGATGAAGTGATTAATGAATGGGAGTATTGTTACAGTAATCAGGGGAGGTATTACTCAGGACATATCCGATCATGATCTTCATCTAGGAGATCTAGTCTTGATCCAGACGGGGGATATCGTTCCTGCTGATTTGAAATTGATCGAATCCAGGTCTCTCGAAGTCGATGAATTCGATGTTACAGGTGAATTACTGCCAGTTTTGAAGGAAATTTCATCCGCAGATGTATTTGTTTATATGGGAAGTCGGATCATTCAGGGTTCTGCAAAAGGGATCGTGGTCGCGTTAGGGTCAGAGACAATTTATGGGGAAATTGTCAATCAAGTTGCCTCGATAAATCAGACTCCAAAGAATCACCAAATTGAATTACGCCATTCGTGGATCCTTTTATTACTACTACCGGCATTTTGGCAATCGATATCTCGATTTCCCAATTGGCAGATGACAACCTTGTTTTATATTTCTACAGGTATATTATTATTCCTTCTCCAGCAGAATGAGTTCATCGTTTCTTTCTTTCGAAAACGTGAACAACAACGAAATAACCAGAGGGATATTTCTATACGTAATTCTGACATATTCTCTCTATTAGAAAGGATTGATACGATCTGTTTTGATAAAACAGGAGTATTGACCACCCGACATATGGAGATATCAAATATTTTCATGTTTTCTTCATTGGAAAGATTTGATACAAAATATATGGGTTTCGAGGGTAGTACTCAAGATTTGATCCGAACTGCGTCGGCATTATGCACTGATATTTCCTTTTTTGAAAAGGTCAAATCTGCGAATCCGGTAGATTATGCCTTTATTTCATTAGCACAACGAGCTGGCGTTAATCTGGCAGAGATTTCCAGTAAGTTTCATCGAAATTTAGATGGCCCATTTGATTCAGAAAAAAGATATATGTACTGTGGTTATGTAACTAAAGAACGGGAACAATGGTATTTTCTGAAAGGCGATCCTGACCATGTGGTTTTACAATGTAAAGATTACATTGATGAAAACAACAAGAAAAGGAAGCTTGATTTCAATTTTCGAAGCGAAGTAAAGGCTTTGAGTAGATCAATCAGTCAAAACGGAGATACTGCGATTGCTATGGCTTTTGCAACTGGGGATGTAGATCCACGGCAGAAAGAATATACATTTTTATGTATGGCCCAACTCGAAAACTCGTTGCAGGATGGCGCAAAAGAAATCGTTGAGGGGATTATCAAGAAAGGGATACGGCCTTTATTACTCACTGGCGATAAACCTGAAGCAGCAGTAAAAATTGCACACACATGTGGAATAGCACAAAAAAAAGAGGCAGCATTATCTGGCAATGTGATTGATCGAATGCCACTCGATGAAGTTGGAAGACAAGCAGAGTATTGTTCAGTATTTTCAAAGTTATTACCCTCACAAAAAGCCACATTAATCCGCCTTCTCCAGAATAAGGGCCATCACGTAATGATGGTCGGTGATGGGCCAAATGACGGTATCGCCTTACGCGTCGCGGACATAGGCGTATCGTTTAAATATGAAAGCTCACAGATTGCCAGACGATATTCGTCCATCCTTCTAAATCGCCTGACTGACTTGCCTGAATTAATTGAGGGGGGGAATAATCTTAAGATGGGGATTGCGAAACTTCGTCGTTTTATGATCCTGATATCAATGGTTCTTCTCTTTGTGGTCTATTTAGTTGCATTTATTCGATAAGACGGGGTGATTGCATTTATCCCATATGCAGATCCCTGAGATTGCTTTTCCCCTTGAGTGAATTGCATCAAATCAGTCAGAAGAGATAATAACGCCTAATTTCAAGAGGTGACTTTTCGCCAAAGCGAGTACCTCACAACTATCCTGATTGTGAAATATCGCGATAGCCAATAAGATTGCCCTTTAGAAATAAATTGTTCTTGTTACTCGTCAGGATCTTTTATGGTTTTGGTAATGCTTGCTTACACAGGTGGATCACAACGCTTTTGTCGCAAGATTTTTAGCCATAGAACAAAATAATGCGGGAGAACAATCAACTTGTTATTGAAGTCAAAGTAATGAAGTTGTCTAATCTATTTCCGTTATGAGGGAATTCCTGTTGACCTTCGTGATCAATCTCCCAACATCAGGTCAGTAATGGATTAGGTTGAAGAGTCATAAAAGTATTATGGTTCTAGGTGGCAGGTATCATTCATTGTGACCAGAGAAAAGTCATCTTCCTTTGAATTAATTATATTAATCGCGCAGGGCTCCTGGCGCAGTTGCCAGAAATGTTCAATTCCAATTCCCATGATTCCTAAAAGAATTAATCGGTTGACCACAGTATGGCTTACCATGACGATTATTTTATCGGGGTATGTCTTTGTCGCGGCTATAACTTTGGACATCGCCCGAGATTGGACCTCAATCAGATTTTCGCCAGCAGGGATTAGCGCTATTTCAGGATGTTTGTACCAGGCATCAAGTTGATCAGGCCAATTCAATCGAGCTTCTTCAGGGGTCAAACCTTGCCAATCACCATAATCGATATCCACCAAATCTGGAGAAGACTCTAACTGAACGTTCGTCATTTCTGCGATTGCTTGAGCAGTTTGCAAAGCACGCTTTAATGGACTGGAATAAATGATAGCAGGTTTCCAATGACTTTGAATTCGCATTGCAGTTTTCTCAGCTTGAATCAAGCCATTGGAATTTAACTCAATATCCACTCGACCGCGGAATCGTTCAATTCGATTCCATTCAGTCTGTCCGTGTCGAACAAGAAGGATAGTAGTCAATTTGTCTTTACTCCGAAAAACAGGGGCTGGGTGATACTCCCAGCCCCATTATTTGGTCAGATCATTTATCTCACAAATGCTTTTCGACCAGCATAGATTGCTGCGTCGCCCAATTCTTCTTCGATACGCATGAGCTGGTTGTATTTTTCCAACCGTTCACCGCGGCAAGGAGCCCCGGTTTTTAAATGGCCGGTACTCATGGCTACGGTAAAATCAGCGATGAAACTATCTACAGTTTCACCTGAGCGATGTGAAACCATAGCTCCCCAGCCAGCTTTCTTGGCCATTTCAATAGTCGCAATCGTTTCAGTGAGCGTGCCAATTTGGTTTAATTTGATCAAGACTGCATTAGCCACGTTCTCTTTGATACCTCTCGCTACACGATCAACATTGGTTACAAAAATATCATCACCCACCAATTCGATCTTGTCACCAATTGTCTGGTTAAGCAGTTTCCAGCCATCCCAGTCGTCTTCAGCCAGGCCGTCTTCAAGAACAACGATGGGATATTTCTTTATCCACTCCGCATACATTGCGACCATCTCGGCAGAAGTGACCTTTTTACCCTCGGTCCGTAAATTGTAGAAGCCGTCCTCGAAGAAACCACTTGAGGCGGGATCGATGGCTATGGCAATTTGCTCGCCAGGTTTGTAGCCAGCTTTTTCAATAGCTTTCAAAATTACTTCAATCGCTTCAGCGTTCGTCTTCAAAGCAGGGGCGAATCCGCCTTCATCACCAACGCCAGTGGTATAACCACTGCTCTTTAACACACCTTTTAGGGAGTGATAGACTTCACTTCCCCAGCGTAGCGCTTCGCGGAAATTAGGGGCGCCAACCGGAGCGATCATGAACTCCTGCAAATCTGTGCCTTGCCAATTCGCATGCACACCACCATTCAGGATGTTGAACATGGGAACTGGAAGAAGTTTGGCGGTCACGCCACCTAAATAACGATACAATGGAAGACCAACCTCATCAGCTGCGGCGCGAGCGACTGCCAGACTAACCCCAAGAATCGCGTTCGCTCCGAATTTACTTTTATTAGGGGTTCCATCCAGATCAAGCATTGCCTTATCAATGGCTGATTGGTCCAATGCATCCATACCGACGATAGCTTCCGCGATCTCCTCGTTAACGTGGCTAACAGCTTTTAATACTCCTTTGCCACTGTAACGGGTCTTATCTTCATCGCGAAGTTCCAGAGCTTCATGGATGCCTGTCGAAGCTCCGGATGGAACAGCAGCTCTTCCAAAAGCGCCACTATCCAAGACAATTTCAACCTCTACGGTTGGATTTCCACGTGAATCAAGAATTTCACGTGCGTGCACAAGGTCAATACTGGTCATACGATACTCCTTTTAAAATGATTTCAAAAGACCGGGTTAATAAGAAAAAACTTCTGTCTTAATTTTGCACCGACAGAAGCTATCAGCCATGATCGGCGTTTCGAAAAGATCCTAGCGAGCTTCATCTTTTGATTTATTGTATCCCTTTTCGCAACCTCGTCAATAAGGTTCAACTTATCAAGTTAGGTGTGATTTTAAAAAGGATGAGTTTGCTTGAGGATAAATTTCCTTAAACTAAATTTTCTCAATGTTGTCATCCTGTGATTTTTTAGCTACCAAACCAGATAGGGCTAAGGCAGTGTTAGCAAAATGTGTAATTGCCGGATCCAGCAATTGTACAGTGCGAGGATCGAGATTGCCATACCCACGCAAACGTTTTGATCGACATTCTTCAATGCTCTCCCAGCTTATACTCATGTCAGCCATAATTTCACTTTCAACATTTTCTTCAAAGGTAATTAACCCCAATTTCTTTGCAAAAACACCTAATTCCTCTAACGTCTGAGAAATTGTCTTTTGAATAATTGAGCGTTTTTCCGTACTTAGTTGTGTTTTTTGCGAATAAAAAATTCCAACCTCATTTTCTTCAGATAACAACCTTGCAGCTTTACGCAACGCCTTCTCGAAGAGGAATAATGAAATTGTCAGGGATCTCTTTTGAGATTCTGTGAGATAGTAATCGGTGGTACTTTCTTTTGTATTACTAGAATCATCCATTTTTTCTAGTCCTTACAAACCTGGAAGGGTTGTAGAAAATTCACTGCCTTTGTGATTAATTAATAAGAAATCATTAGCCTATAAATGAGGTTCTTTAACCCAAGCAAGTTACCTTTATCAAAAAAAGATTTTTTGACCGAGACAAATCATGCTTCTACCTTTTTGGGTAGAAACTGCATTGCGATAAATGCCAAGAATGCCATCAGTCCTCCAAACAAGAATGGGGCCCCTGAGGATAAGTTCCACAGAAAACCCGCAATTACGCTTGCTGGTAGAGCCATCACCCCAATCGATGCATTGAATAAACCGTATGCTGAACCTCGATTAGCCTCAGGAACCAATTCTGCAACCAGCGCTTTCGCCGAGCCTTCAGTAAATGCATAATATAAACCATAGAATGAGTATAAAATCCAAATCATCCAGGGTTGTTTGGCTACAGCAAAACCAAAATAGGTTAGCGCATAAATTCCCCATCCAATGGTAATGGCTCTCCGTCTGCCGATACGGTCTGAAAGTTTACCGGCTGGAATGGCAGTGAGTGCGGATATTAAGTTGAACAGAGCGACAACCAAGGGAACAGTCGTGCTTGATATTCCTGTGTCTTCGGCTCTTAAGATCAAGAATGCATCTGATGAATTTCCTAAAGTGAATAACAACATAATAATGAGGAAACCAGCGAAGGGCCCCCTTAAAGACTTCAGTGAGATCGATACCTTGTTGACAGGCTGCTTCCTCTCTTTTACCCAGAATCCAATAATTATGAGCGGTATGAAAGCAATCAAACCGGCAACCATAAAGATCTCCCTGTACTTATTTGGGTGATCTGCCCAGAACCGGAGTAAGCCATAAGCGATTAATGGACCAGCTACAGAACCAAGTGTGTCCAGTGTGCGTTGAATCCCGAATGCTAATCCTAATTTCTTACGACCGGCAGATCCAGCTACCAAAGCATCTCGAGGAGCATCCTTTAATCCTTTGCCGACACCATCGGTAAGCCTGACTCCAAAAACTGCAAAATCGCCATTCACCAGCCCTAAGCAGAATCGGGAAATGGCAGAGAACGCGTATCCGATGAAAACGATGATCTTTCTGACCCCTAATAGATCTGAAAGATAACCGGCGCCAATTTTCATCAGGCTCACTACTGTGGTAAGTGAACCTTCAATCAAACCTATAAATTCTTTGTTCAGTCCTAAAACCGAGGTATAAAAAGTTGGCAGGATGGGTTGAATCATGTCCTGAGCCAGACCGCCGAAAAATGCGACCCATCCTAACGAAACTACGTTTCTTTCAACCTGATCTCGCTCTGGTAGGTTTGTGGATAGTTGGGTTTCATCTAACTTATTCGAGCTTTCGTCATTATTCTTCATTTCGCCTTCTTCATGCCAAAATGTTAAAAAAAGCTTCTACCACGTTCACCCATGGTAGAAGCTATCAGCCACAAAGGGCAATTCTATGTCATTTGGCGAGCTTCATCGCTTGGGATAATTCTATATCTTTTGCCATTTGCGTCAAGGAAGAAATAAGAGCTTTTCTTGGTTTATGAATACAGCTAGAGCATACAGGTTTACTCTCAGTTACCAATAAGTAAGCACTTCAGGTAAGTCTACAAGGGAATTATCTCCTTTCACTGAAATTCTGTTGGGTACTGAAAGTTATAAATATTATTTTGAGATTAAGAATTGTTATTGGTTCCAGACTATTTGGAGTAATTTGGAGGATCACTGATCTACGAAAATGCGATCCACATTGATAAGCGAACTGTTGTAATTGGCGACGTTGCTGTATGGCGTACCGTATAGACGGACGATTTTTCCGTTCGGGTGATCATTTTTGAAATATCGAAAAGCAGAGTGGGTTTCCTTAAGTGAGCAGCATCGTTCGATCACCGGCTTGACCTTCCATTTTTCAAACGGTTCTTTGATCAGGATCAGGTCATGCCGGTTGTGCTGCATTGAAAGAATGGAGACGATTTACCTGCACAAAGAAGGATTGTTCCGACCGATGGTCACCGCCTGACTGATCTGCCGCATGGATCCCCCCCCCGCAAAAACACAGGCGCCACTCGTATATAAAACGCGCAGGTAATCCTTACTGGGGCGGTATCCATTCACCGCCAGGATCAGATCATTCATTTGCCTGCCTCGAGTAAATCTTCCACGGTATGATTAACGATATGGTTTACGTTTAGGGAATGTGCCATTGATCAATTCGCTCCTCCATGAGCGGATACACCCTTTGTCACGGAAAGTCTGAAGAACTGTCATCTCTGTCAGAGGGGTTGATGCTACCTGGGTAAAAGAAAGGTTTTTAGTTTTCAACACGACCAGGGATTTCGATGGCAGTCATTCTAAAGTTCAAAAGTGCCACTTATGAAGTTAGCATAGCCTCAATCAGATGAATAACTGATTATCCCAAGAAAGGATGATGACTAACCCCTGGCTCGTAACTGACATGATCTAGAGGTGATAAAACCTTTACAGGTAGTTCGGCTTGAAAACCAAGATAAAATAACCCGAGGACAATTAATTTGACGTTCTTAATTGCTGTTAGAAAATCAACCCAGCTTAGGTAATTTTGCCTTTATCTCGTTGGTGAGTGTTTTTCTAGTTTGGTCAGAAAGAGCTGATGAAACTTTGGCAAGCAAAGCTCTGGTTTTTGGATCCAATTTGGAATATTTGTGCAGGATATTCTTAATATCTTTCAAATTTTGCTGGGGGTTGAATCTGATCGATGCTCCTTCAGACGCGCCAAGGATCTCGAAGAATGCTTCAAGGAACGTTTCTCTCTCTGGAACCGGGATATCTGTTATCCAGGTTTCCAAGATTTGTTCGATCATTTTTGTAGTAGTGGATAGCTTTCCAGGGATGAATCGGTTTTGTTCCACTTCCCAATTGAAAGCGTTGTGCTGATTCATCAACCAACTCTGGCTGGAGATGACGGTTTGTTTGCCGAATGGATCCAGTAATAAACCCACCATGGATTCTGCGGGGATATAATTCGAGACTTTTTTTTCATTATTTGCGAAGGATGTTCGTTTTGTGATCGAAAAATCAAAACCGGGACCGTCAAAGTTGATGATCCTAGAAATTCGATACTGGAGGAGTGAGTTCACATGGGTTCCCGCGTAAACCGCGAGGTTACCACCTTTAGAATGTCCGCAGATGATGAATTTACCCGAAAACAGACTAATTGATTTTTCCAGGTATTTCCGTGCGGCTTCCTGTGCGGGAATTTGTTCGAGGTAAGCCAGCTGGAAATCTTCCTTCCAGCCCATCACCGAGTTATCCGTGCCACGAAAGGCGATCACTTTATCGTTTGCAGAGGTCTTTAATTCAAACATAACCGCGCCGAACTGCCGTCCTACCGTGAAATCAAGATCTTCGTCGTATTTGGACATACGTACGTTAGTGAAACGCGCACAACCCGCGGCTTGCTCCAGTAAATTCATTAGTTCAAGGTTGAAAGATGCGCTTGCGGTTGAACTGAGATCTTTAGCTTTTACTGTTGTTTTCTCGTTAATTTTTAGAAACTTTTTGGCGACTTCTTGAAGAGGTAGGTTCTTGCTTGAGTCAATACCGGGCAAGATATCCTTATATGGCAAATAGCTTAGTAATGAAAAGATCAGAGCATCAATTTCGTTGACTGGATCTTGAGTGAAGCTGAGATCACCCCGCCAGGATAGATAATCTTTAATCGTACTCATGCATCCCTCCGATAATTTCATCTGTCAATTAATTTGGTAAAGTAAACATGTCAGTAAATTTGGAGACACTATGGACAATTTTATAGCAAGACAGGGATTCAAGATATATTTCGAACAAAATTGCTTGGCCTCTATTCAATATTTGGATGTTAAGCGTGAAGATTTCCTTTTTTTGCATTAAACAACTAAAGAGCGGTATACTCCTTGAAATTCATTAGTCATATAAAATCTATAATTGCACGCCGGAGTGATTCATGGAAGATAAGCAACTGGTAATCAAAAAGTCCATTCCGTTGGGCGCCAAAATCTGGGCTGCGATCATCATCTTTGGATTTATGGGGCAGATCGCCTGGGCGGTTGAGAACACTTACTTTTCAACCTACATTCAGCAGAGGATCACTGCCGATAGTTGGGCGACTTCTGCAACAGTGATTTTCTCTGCGATTTTTGCGACGATCGCATCCATTCTGGGAGGGGCGTTAAGCGACCGGATTGGAAGGCGACGACCATTCATTTGTTGGGGTTATTTCGTATGGGGCTTGCTGACCATGGCTTTTGCCCTGTTTGGCGATAAAGCTTATGTTGGCGATGCACAGTTGATCACCTCTGTGGTGATCATTTTCGTAGCCATGGATTCTTTGATGTCGTTTGTGGGAAGCATGGCCAATGACGCAGCATATAGCGCCTGGCTGACCGATGTAACCGACGTGACCAATCGATCGTTTGTCGACATCGTCGTCGGGTTGTTCCCACTCCTCGCTATGGTGGTAATCCTGGTAGGATTCAGCGGTCTGGCAAACAGTGGACATTGGTCGCTGTTCTTTGCAATTCTCGGCGGCGTTCCGGCACTCTCGGGCCTCGTTGGATTGCTGTTTTTCCGCGATAGCCCAAACCTAAAACCCTCCAAAGATGGCACCTACCTCAAACAGGTAGCTTATGGTTTCAAATGGGAAACCATCAAGAACAACAAAATGATCTATGTGTGCTTTCTGGCGATCTTCTTCTCAAGCCTCGCCATGCAGACATGGATGCCTTACATGATCAGTATCATCATTGATACTCTGCAAATTGATTATGTGATGCCGATCCTGATTGTAATTTTAGCTTCAGCTTTGCTGTCAGTCGTTGCCGGTAAATTAATGGATAAGTATGGAAAAGAGAAGTTTTATTATCCCGTCGTTATTATTGAGGCACTGGGTGGACTGGTTGCCTACCTCACGAAATTCGTACAGGGGCAGCCTGGACCAACCACTGCATTTCTTGTTGTAGGCGGTACGATGATCATGGGCGGCTCGCTAATGATCGGCGGGTTGTTTATGGCTTCCACCAGGGATTACACGCCAGAAGGCAGGGCTGGTAGCTTTATGGGTATCAAGATGATTATCTGCATCATGCTTCCGATGGTGATTGGTAGTTTTATTGACCCGATCATAATCCAAACGACAGCACTGATGCCCAGCGCGGAGTTCATCCAGTTACATCCGACATATTCCGGCAGCTACCTTTATCCACATGAGTTGTTCCTCTGGGCGGGGATTATCGCATTCCTGGTATTGATACCGACATACTTTGTCAAGAAAGACACGAAGCGTATTAGAAGGCAAAAACTGGAAGAATTGCATCTCATCAATAATAAATAACTATTAACACAAATTGTTTTGAATTATCGAGAATCAAAAAGAGCGTGATGTGTTGTACCACGCTCTTTCAATTTCCCATGTATCAGGATTTCGCTTATGAATGGGTTTTGCTCGTAGATCGAAACATCGCTTCCTGCTTCTTCCAGGACCGCGCTCATCATCACCCCGACAGCACCTTCCCTAATGATGATTACATATTTTTTTCTGTATATGGTGCCTTCAATCATGTAATGAGATTATTTTTCTGAATGGTGAATCAAATACTTTATGGTTGACACTATCCTTAGATCAATTATTGCTATTAGTAATCTATTCCAATGAAAATCATGGACGGTAATAATCATTGCTTTCACATATCTATGAATCGGCATATTGTGAAATTGCTTCAAGGATTCCATGAAAAATCCAAATCGCTCACAACTTAGCAGACTTGTAGTGAGTTGATTTTATCTCAATCAAGAATTCGGTAATTTGGTTTAGGTTGGATCTGTTTATCTCGTATTACTTTTTACCTAACATTACAGTAATTGATGAATTAATCCCCTGATATTTTTCACCTAAAATGTAGTAGACAATACATAAACAATTTCTCCTCTGAGCAGAGAAGTATGTAATTCATTAAGATATTGCCGCAGAACTTATGTAAAATAGAGTTGTAACGCATGCTAGATATATGCTGCTTTTTATAGGAGATTACAAATGCCTTTCAACGATAATGCTCAACTGGACCCTTCACAAATTCAAGACCGACGCGGCAGCGGTGGTGGAGGTTTTGGCGGCAGGGGTAGACGGATCGCTTTTGGGGGTGGAGGGTGTGGTCTGTTGGTGCTCATTATCATTGCAATCATGTTTGGCTTCAATCCATTACAACTATTGGGTATGGTCGATACAGGTGAAGCCACCGTGGCACCATCCACTGGGGATATCTCTGGCCTGGCAGCAGATTGCCAGACTGGCGCGGATGCCAACGCCCGCCAGGAATGTGCTGTTGTTGGTTATGTCAACAGCATCCAGGCTTATTGGTCGGATGAATTTGCTGCTCAGGGGATCCAATACACAGAAGCCCAAACCGTTCTTTACTCTGATTACACGGATGCCGCCTGCGGTTATGCCCAGAGCGCGATGGGCCCCTTCTACTGTCCGACTGATCAGACCGTTTACCTGGATATGAGCTTCTTCAGCGACCTTCAAACCCAATATGGCGCCCAGGGTGGCCCTTTTGCTGAAGCGTATATTCTGGCTCACGAATATGGGCATCATGTTCAGGACTTGCTTGGAATATTGGATAGCTCAAGTAATTCATCAGACGATTCAATTCTTATCGAGCTTCAGGCAGATTGTTTAGCCGGGGTTTGGATGAATCACGCTGTTGAGACCGGGTATTTGGAACAGGTCACCTCCGAAGAAATCGCTCAGGCTCTCAATGCCGCCGCGGCGGTCGGTGACGACCGTATCCAAAAAGAGACCCGGGGATACATAACCCCCGAGACCTGGACGCACGGGTCATCCGAACAACGCCAGGCCGCGCTCGAGGATGGTTATTATTCCGGCGATATTGATTCTTGCGAGACACCGGGTTGGCAATAAAGTGTACGCTTTTTAACACTTGATCCGTGGTAATTCGCGGTGGTATTCATCACCGCGAATTTGATTTAATTCCGCGAAGCAGGATGATGGCTTTATTGAAAACGGAAATTTGACGCAATACCAACTTACTTACCTTGCATTAAGTAATTGCGAGCGATAAAATAGAGCAGTATCAGAAAACCCCAGCAATTCAGGAGAACATATGAAAAAGTCAAAATCTGAGATCAACCGACGCGTAAATGAGATCCTGGCGAATTTGAGCCTTGAAGAAAAGGTTGGACAACTCGCCCAGATCAGTGGCGCTGACTTTATGCCCGGCCCAAAAGCCGAAGACACCATCCGCAAAGGCATGGCTGGTTCGGTCTTGTGGCTGAATGATACCAAACGGTTTAATGAGCTGCAGAAGATCGCTGTTGAAGAAAGCCCTTCTGGCATTCCATTGCTTTTTGCTCTCGATGTGATACATGGATATCGTACCATCTTTCCTGTACCGTTGGCGATGGCTTCTTCCTGGGATCCATCAGTTCCAGAAAAGGCGCAAACGATCGCAGCTCGCGAAGCCCGTGCAGCTGGTTTGCACTGGACCTTTGGCCCCATGCTCGACATCGCCCGTGATGCCCGTTGGGGACGAATTGTCGAAGGAGCTGGCGAGGATCCGTTCCTCGGAGCGGCCATGGCAGCTGCCCAGGTCCGTGGGTTCCAGGGTGAGAGTATTTCTGACCCTGAACGTGTTGTAGCCTGTGCCAAGCACTTTGCCGGATATGGTTATTCGGAAGGTGGGCGCGATTACGATCCGGCTTACGTTACTGAAGCACAATTGCGCAATATTGTGTTCCCGCCATTCAAGGCAGCCGTGGACGCCGGAGTTGGCACCTTAATGAGCGCCTATATGGATTTGAACAACGTACCAGCCAGTGGTAATCGATGGTTGTTGACAGATATTCTCCGCGCGGAAATGGGATTTGAAGGCTTTGTGGTCAGTGATGCCATGGCGATTGGAAATATGGTCGTCCAGGGACATGCACGTGATAAACGCGACGCTGCCGAACGGGCGATCAATGCCGGTCTCAATATGGATATGGCATCCAGTTCTTACATCGAAAACCTGGTCAGTTTGGTTAAAGACGGCTCTGTCTCCATGGAGCAGCTTGAAGCCATGGTTCGCCCAATCCTCGCCGTCAAAGTGGAAATGGGGCTCTTTGAAAACCCCTATGTGAATGAAAACCTGTTGGCGAAAGTTGTTGCAAGGGCGGATCATCGTCAGGCATCGCGCGAATTGGCAGCCCGGTCCATGGTATTGCTGCGGAACGAGGGTGGATTGCTGCCTTTGTCCAAGACAATTAAGAATGTCGCTGTCATCGGCCCGTTGGCTGATTCAATGGAGGCCACTGAAGGTTCCTGGATGGTGTTTGGGCATACCCCGGCTGCTGTGACCGTGCTCGAGGGTATCCGTGCCAAACTCCCTGGAGCTAACATCACCTACGCCCCCGGTCCTGAAATTAAACGTGATATCCCGGCTCAGTTTGATGATTTCATGCCCGGCGCGAATGTCCCGGTGCAGACACCTGAAGCTGCTGAAGAAGCTTTCAAGACCGCGGTTGAGACAGCGAAGTGTGCCGATGTGGTGATCATGGTGCTCGGTGAACGCGATAATATGGCCGGTGAGTTCGCTTGCCGCAGTTCGCTTGACCTTTCTCACCGCCAGGAAGAGCTTCTCGAAGCTGTTTGCGCTCTCGGTAAACCGGTGGTGCTGGTATTGCTCAATGGGCGTCCACTCAGTATCAACTGGGCGGCTGAGCATGTTCCTGCCATTCTGGAAGCCTGGGAACCCGGTACGGAGGGTGGAAACGCCATTGCGGATATACTTTTTGGTGACGTGAATCCAGGCGGTAAGCTGCCCGTACTATTCCCGCGTAGCGCCGGCCACTCGCCAATGTATTACGCGCGTAACCTTTCGCATCTTCCTGAAAACCATCCACAGTACAAGTCGCGCTATTGGGATCAACCGACAACACCGTTGTATCCCTTTGGCTTTGGTTTAAGCTATACCACGTTTGAGATTTCCAACCTGAAGCTCGCGGAAACCAAGATTAAGATTGGACAATCGTTCACACTGACTGTCGACGTGACCAATACAGGCAAAGTTGAAGGCGATGAAGTTGTCCAACTCTATATCCATCAGAAGTGGGGCACGGATACCCGACCCATGCGCGAGTTGAAAGGATTCAAACGGATCAACCTTCAGCCCGGCGAAAAGAAGGCCGTTGTTTTCCAGCTCAGCCCAAACGAGTTGAGTTATTGGAGTACAAAGGTTGGAAAACGCATTCAGGATACCGCAGAGTTTGACCTGTGGGTTGGCAGCGATTCAGACGCAACGCTGCACGCTGAATTCGAAGTGGTCAATTAATTTGAGTTTATATATATCAATGGGGCACCTGATGGGTGCCTCATTGTAATTTAAGGCCATATTTGAGTATTTTAATCTAACAAAAAACATCAGCAATATCAGATTGGGGAAAACCTATTGACTTTCGATTCAGAAATTGCTATATTATGTGAGCGGTCACGTGACCGCTCACATTTCTAAGTCAACAAAAGCGCACAATTGGTGAAACCTTGATCAAAAATAGTAATAAATCCACTATTTATGATGTCGCCGAAAAAGCAGGAGTCTCACGGCAAACGGTTTCACGTGTCATTAATAATCGGCAGGACGTGTCTGATGAAACCCGCAAGCGGGTAAAAGAGGTGATGGCTGAGCTCAACTACCAACCCAATGCGGTCGCGCAAAGTCTCAGCCGTCAAAAAAGTTATCTCTTCGGTGTCGTCACTGCTGGATTGAAGTACATTGGCCCATCCAGAACACTTAGTGGAATAACTAATAAGACCGAAGAATTGGGTTATGGTTTGCTCCTTAAAGAGATGGAATACTCCAACTCGGCCAATGTGATCCCTTTACTGGATTGGTTCAAATCGCACCAGGTGGATGGAATTATCTGGGCAGCACCCGAGATAGAAGACAATCGTCGCTGGGTCAGGGATGTTTTCCCACTCATCGATATTCCGATCATTTTCCTAACCATGGAAGAGCAGAAGAATGTAACAGTGGTCACTACTGATAACTTTACAGGTTCAAAGGAAGCAGTAAATCATCTGCTCAAACAGGGTAGGAGAAATATTGGCCATATATCTGGCCCATTAAATTGGTGGGAAGCCCGGGAAAGGAAGAGGGGTTGGGAAACTGCCCTTGCAGAGGGTGGCATTGAAGTGACTGATCGTATGTGGACCCAAGGGAATTGGTCGCCAAAAAGCGGAAGATCAGCTTTTCTTGAGTTGATTGAGAAATTTCCAGAAATGGATAGCATTTTTGTTGGCAATGATCAGATGGCATTAAGTGTTTTACAGTCATCTTTGAAATTAGGCAAAAGGGTGCCGCAGGACTTATCAGTAATTGGATTCGACGGTATTGCCGATTCTGAATTTTATAGCCCCTCTTTGTCAACAGTATCTCAAAACCAGGACGAATTAGGAAGAATTGCTGTTGCTGAGTTGGTTTCACAGATCGAGAGCGAATTATCCGACAACAAGGTGGTGGAACCAAAGTACATCACAATTCAACCAGAGCTAATTATTCGTGAGAGTTCGTAAATTCATGTAAAGGAGGTGGTAATCATTCTTATCTTCTTAAATTGGAAATGCTCTAATTGATTAGAGGCCAACCAGAGCATTCCCAGGGTGACGATTATTCTCATACGAAATGAGATATGTCGCCAAAGTGATTTTAACTCAAAACTAACAAATTGTAATTGGAGGAGAGTATGTTTAAAAAGAACGTGTTGAAAGTTGTTATGCTTTTCGCAATTCTCGCGATGGTGTTGAGCGCATGCGGAAACGCAGCAAAACCCGCTGCCACCCAGGCAGCTGTTGCCCCCACTGAAGCTGCTGCTGCGAAACCCTTCGGGCAGGCATCCTGCGCCCCGAACTGTGGTTATAAAGATTTGGTTTTGTGCTTCCCCCAACTTGGCGCTGAGAGCGACTGGCGTACTGCCGATACCGCTTCATTCAAAGATGAAGCCGCAAAAGATGGCTTTACATTGGTCTTCTCCGATGCCCAGCAGAAACAGGAAAACCAGATCTCTGCAGTGCGCGCCTGCATTCAGCAGGGTGTGAGCGTGATTGCTCTGCCGCCTGTAGTTGAAGATGGTTGGGACGCAGTTCTGACTGAAGCTTTCAATGCTGGTATCCCTGTCATCATTGTGGATCGCTCCGTATCTGCTGATCCTTCCCTGTATGTTTCCCACATCGGTTCCGATATGGAACTCGAGGGAAAACGCGCTGCTGAAGAATTCAACAAGAAATTCCCCGATGGCGCCAAAATCTTGGAACTCTCCGGAACCACTGGCTCTGGTGCTGCAGTTGGCCGCGCAAAGGGTTTCCGCGAAGCTTTGAACGCCAATATCGAGATCATTGATTCCCAGACTGGTAACTTCACCCGCGCCGAGGCTGTTCCTGTGATGCAGGCCTTCCTCCAGAAATACAAACCCGGTGTTGATTTCCAGGGCATTTTCATTCACAATGATGATATGGGCCTCGGTGCCATTGAAGCTTTGAAAGCCGCTGGCGTGAATCCCGGCGATCTCTTCATCGTCTCCGTTGATGGTACTCGTGGTGGTTTCCAGGCCATGGTTGATGGTTGGTTCCAGGCTGATGTCGAATGCAATCCGTTGCTCGCTCCGCAGGTTGTTGAAATGGCTCTGAAGATCATGAATGGTCAACCCGTTGACAAGAACGTTCTGACCGATGAGACCGTTTACTACCCCGAGAATGCTGCTGAACTGCTTCCGACTCGCAAGTACTAAACCGCTTCTCAAATAAGGTCTCCAGTCAATATCGGAGATTGAGATATAAGACGGGGAGCGGCAGTGCAAGAACCAGTTGCCGCTCCCCGTTCAAAAGAAGGTCAAACGATTTGTACGGCTTACAAAGAATGAAAAGATTCATAGCAGCAGGGATCGATTGTAGCGCGGATAAATTTTAGAATTCTTACAAACCCGCAAATACATTTGGTCCAGACCTTGAGTCAAAACATGGCAGGAGAAATATGAAACAAAAGTCTCTTTTTCGGCGGTTTCGTGAAAGTCAATGTTTCTGGCCTTTTGTCGCCTGGATCATTATTCTGGCGTTTGATGCAATCATTGATCCCACCTTTTTCCGGCTTGGCATAATCCAGGATCCTGTGTATGGAAATCATCTATACGGGAATCTTGTTGACATCTTTAATAATGGCGCGCCATTGATGTTGGTGGCAATTGGTATGACGCTGGTGATTGCTACAGGAGGAATCGATCTTTCTGTAGGTGCAGTCATCGCGATTTCTGCTGCGATGGGCGCGGTATTGATTAACCCAGCGCTGGGAAACCAACTCATTTCGAATGAAATTCTAACAAAGAATGCGACGAACACACCATTGCCGCTTATCATTCTGGCTGATCTTGCAGCCGGAACTTTGTGTGGTTTATGGAATGGCTTGCTCGTTTCCAGAGGGAAGATCCAACCGATGGTAGCAACTCTCATCCTGATGGTAGCAGGACGGGGTATCGCCCAGTTGATCACCAATGGGCAGATCATGACCATCTACTATACTCCTTATTACTGGTTTGGGAATGGCTATATTTTAGGTCTTCCAGTTTCTATTTACATTGTTGCGTTGGTCTTGATCCTTGGTTGGATTCTGGTCAGAAAAACTTCGATTGGGTTATTCATCGAATCAGTGGGTATCAACGCAAAATCTGCCTATTACAGCGGCATCAATGAAAAGAACGTGAAACTGATCGCTTATATGTTCTGCGGATTCTGCGGTGCCATCGCCGGTTTAATCTTGAGCTCTTACGTCCATAGCGCTGATGGTAATAACAATGGGCTTTATTACGAGTTGGATGCCATCCTTGCTGTGGTTATGGGGGGAACCTTGATGACCGGTGGCCGATTCAACCTGTTGGCTAGCACGATTGGAGCGGTGGTGATTTGGACATTCACTGTGACCGTTTATCACCTGGGTGTTCCCGCGAACGCGCTCATGGCAGCCAAGGCCATTCTGGTACTTGTGGTCATTTTACTCTACTCAGATTATATGCGGCGATTTATGAACAGAATTTCCGAGCAAAGAGGTGCCAAACATGAAACAACGAATTAAGTTCATTCTTCTGCGTTTTGGCCCTTTGCTTCTGACCTTCGCGGTATTTGTACTGGTCTATTTTGTCGGTGGGCAGTTGTACCCAGCCATGAAAAAACCACAAGTGTTCTTCAATCTCTTCATTAATGATTCGAGCCTGCTCCTTGTATCAATCGGAATGACGCTCGTAATCCTCACTGGTGGCATGGATCTTTCTGTGGGTGGAGTGATCGCTCTTACAAGCACCGCCTCAGCAGTGATGCTACGTGAGGGAGCAAGTCCTTATGTGGTCGTCCCATTGATGATCTTAATTGGTGTGGGCCTGGGAGCGTTGATGGGTTGGATCATTCAAGATTTGAAAGTACAGCCTTTCATTGCAACACTGATGGGATTGTTCTTTGCGCGTGGCATGGCGTATATCATCAGCCTAACCTCGGTTAGCATCAAGAACCCTCTCTACATGAAAATCGCTTTGACCCCTATCTACATTCCCTTTTTCGAGAAAACTTACGTTTACGTCACCACTCTGGTGGGACCGATCATGTTGCTCGTAGCGATCTATATAAGTTTCTTCACTCGCTTTGGTCGTACCCTTTACGCGATCGGAAGTAATGAACAGTCGGCCATTCTGATGGGTCTGCCGGTTAGGAGAACCAAGATTTTGGTGTATGCATTCAGCGGACTTTGTTCCTCTCTTGGAGGCATCGTCTTCAGTATGTCACTGTTAGCTGGGTATGGACAATTCGCATCCGGAATGGAACTGGATTCGATCGCCGCGGTTGTCATTGGCGGAACATCGCTTGCAGGCGGAATGGGCAATGTTATTGGGACACTCTTTGGGGTGTTGATTCATGGCACGATCGTCTCGATCCTTCAATTCAACGGCACACTCAGCTCATGGTGGACCAGGATCGGTGTCGGTTTGTTGACATTGATCGCAATTGGTATCCAAAGCGTATTTTATATTCGGAAAAAACGATCAGATAAGACACCATAAATCTTCTCGATCGACCCGAAAGAAACTAAAAGTTACTGTCTGAAAGGCATTGAGGCTAAGTATGGCTGAGAAAACAAATGAGATTATAAGAATGGAAGGGATTTGCAAATCCTTCCTTGGAGTACAGGCGCTAGATAATGTTGATTTTTCTCTGCTACAGGGAGAAATCCACGCGCTGGTGGGTGAGAATGGCGCCGGAAAATCGACCTTGATCAAGGTTCTTACTGGCGTAGAGCAACCCGATGAAGGCACGATTTTCATTAATAATCAGAAAACCACGATCCACTCTCCCGGGCAGGCGCAGACACTTGGTATTAGCACGGTATATCAAGAGGTCAACCTTTGCCCTCATTTGAGTGTGGCGGAAAATATCTTGATCGGTCGAGAGCCACATAAATTTGGGTTTATCGATAATCGGGCAATGAACAACCAGGCAAGAGAGATTCTCCTTGGCCTTGGGGTGGATCTGGATGTCACCCAAACATTAGGAACCTGCTCAGTAGCCGTACAACAAATGGCAGCGATCGCTCGCGCGCTTGAGATTTCTTCAGCGAAGGTATTGGTGTTGGATGAACCGACCTCCAGCCTGGACGTTAATGAAACTGAGCAACTATTCACGGTGATGCGCCGGTTGAAAAGTGAGGGAGTGGCGATCATCTTCATTACCCACTTCCTGAACCAGATCTACGAAATTGCCGATCGGATCACTGTGCTTCGCAATGGTAAATTGGTTGGCACCTATGAAGTCAAGAAACTACCGAAACTCGAATTAATCACAAAGATGATTGGCCGTTCACTGGTTGAATACGATGAGATGGTCGCGATAAAGAAAGAAAGCCGAAAATTCATCAAAGGTGACGCCTGGTTTGTTGCCAATCAATTGACTGATTCTGCTTGCATTGAACCATTTGATCTGAACTTGAAGGCTGGAGAAGTGTTGGGGTTGGCAGGATTACTGGGTTCAGGCAGAACTGAGGTTGCCCAATTGCTATTTGGAGTCAACCATCCCACTAGCGGATCGTTAATGATCGATGGAGAAGAGGTCAAAGAGCATTCTCCTCTCAAGTCGATCGGCTTGGGTATCGGTCTCTGCCCGGAAGATCGCAAGGATGCGGGTATTATTGGTGAATTGACCGTACGCGAGAATATCATCCTGGCAATGCAGGCCGGCCTGGGATGGTTCAAATTTTTGCGAATCCAGGAACAATATGCCATTGCCGACAAGTATATTAAATTGCTCAATATCGCCACACCTTCAGCCGATCAGTTGGTGAAGAATTTGAGCGGCGGGAATCAGCAAAAAGTGATCCTGGCTCGCTGGTTGGCGACCAACCCGCGTTTGCTCATCTTGGATGAGCCCACCCGCGGCATCGATGTGGGCGCTAAAGCAGAGATCCAGAAGCTCGTTCTTTCCCTGGCTGAGGAAGGAAAATCTTGTATTTTCATTTCATCCGAATTGGAAGAAGTACTGCGTACCAGTCACCGCGTGGCAGTGATGCGTGAACGTAAGATGGTCGCTGAATTCACGGATGAATCGGGTGATGAGATCATGCAGGCCATCGCCGGAAGTGGATCGTAAGCGACAATTCACCGATTCGAGGAAACACTCATTATTTGATGATCGACATAAAGAAATTGTCATTAACCATGCATTTCAAAGGAACGGCTTGACCAATGGAAAATATTGCTGAACCGCTGGAAAAAAAGAATAGGAAAACTGAATTTCTGGGAATCGAAATGGGTTCCACGCGGATAAAGGCTGTCTTAATTGGAACTGACCATAAACCTATTGTCAGCGGTAGCCATGATTGGGAAAACCAATATGAAAATGGGATCTGGACTTACCCCGAAGAAGCGATTTGGTCAGGGTTACAGGATTGTTTCTCGAAACTAAAAGTGGCTTATCAAACAAAATTCAGTGTTCCGCTCACGACAATCTCTGGGATCGGCATCAGTGCAATGATGCATGGTTATCTTGCCCTCGATAAAAACGGACGACTCCTCGTTCCTTTCAGAACATGGCGCAACACGATGACCGGTGCTGCATCAGAACGATTGAGCGATCTTTTCCAGTTCAATATTCCACAGCGCTGGAGCATTGCTCACCTGTATCAGGCGATACTCAATGATGAACCGCATGTGGCTGAGATTGAATATCTGACAACACTCGCGGGTTACATTCATTGGAAATTAACTGGGAAGAAGGTCCTTGGTATTGGTGATGCATCGGGTATGTTCCCGATTAACAGTATGGGAAATGACTACGATGACGCGATGGTCAGTATGTTTGATCATCTAGTCGCTGAAAAGAAGTACCCGTGGAGACTTCGTCAGATCTTGCCTGAACCATTGCTGGCCGGTTCTGACGCAGGCGTATTAACTACGGAAGGTGCCAATTTACTTGATGCGAGTGGCGAACTTCAACCAGGGATTCCGCTTTGCCCGCCCGAAGGAGATGCCGGTACCGGCATGGTTGCGACCAACAGCGTGGCAGAACGCACCTGCAATATCTCGGCGGGGACATCAATCTTTGCCATGGTTGTTCTGGAGAGGCCTTTATCGAAGTTGTATCCCGAAATTGACATGGTGACGACGCCAGCAGGAAAACCAGTAGCCATGGTTCATGCCAACAATTGCACCTCGGATATCAACGCCTGGATGAATTTATTTGATGAGCTGCTGGAATCATTCAAGACTTACATCGATCAAAAAACCATTTATGAAGTTCTTTTCAACAAGGCTTTAACTGGTGATCCGAATTGTGGTGGGTTGTTGGCGTACAACTTCTTCTCTGGAGAACCTATTGTCCATCTTGAAAAAGGCGCGCCGTTATTCGTTAGAACCCCAGAGAGCAATTTCTCACTGGCGAACTTTATGCGAGTTCAACTTTTTTCAAGCCTTGGAACGATGAAGATGGGGATGGATATTCTTTTTAATCATGAGAATGTCGGATTGGATCAAGCTTTGGGACATGGGGGTTTCTTCAAGACACGTGGCGTGGGGCAAAAGATCATGGCTGCTGCCTTGAACGTCCCGGTTTCGGTCATGGAAACTGCCGGTGAAGGGGGGGCATGGGGAATCGCCCTGTTATCGGAATACCAGTGCTGCCGGACGGATGGTGAGACCCTGCAATCGTACCTTTCAAATCAAATATTCGCAAATGAAAATCGGATCACAGTAAAACCAGATCCGGTTGACGTTGAAGGTTTCAGAGAATTCATGGATCGGTTTATCAAAGGTTTGGCTATTGAACAAACCGCAGTAGAAAAGCTTTAGTAAGAAGAGAGCTTATACTCTTAGTTTATTTTTGGGAGTCCAGGATGATATCAATCAAGGAACAAGAAATTTGGTTTATCGTTGGTTCACAACTTTTGTATGGAGACGGTGTCTTATCCACAATAGCCAAACGTGGGCAGGAAATGGCCGATTATATCGACGCGAATCCAAATATCCCGTGTAAATTCGTGTATAAGGGAGCCATTAAATCGAACGAGGAAGTCACAGCGATTATTAAAGAAGCCAATAGCAATGACAGTTGTGTCGGAATTGTCACCTGGTGTCATACATTTTCCCCATCAAAGATGTGGATCAATGGATTGGCACGGCTACAAAAACCGTTTTGTCATTTCGCCACCCAGTATCACGTGGAAATTCCCAATGATGAAATTGACATGGATTTCATGAACTTGAACCAGGCGGCACATGGCGATCGTGAACATGGTTTCATCGGGGCCAGATTACGATTGAACCGTAAGGTGATCGTCGGACATTGGAAAGATGATGAAGTACTAAAGGAACTTGGTCAATGGATGCGTGCCGCGGTCGGGTATAAAGTCAGTCAGAACCTATCTGTCGTCCGTTTTGGCGATAATATGCGCGAAGTGGCGGTAACTGAGGGAGACAAGGTTGAAGCTCAGATAAAACTGGGTTGGCAGGTGAACACCTGGCCGGTTGGTGAGTTGGCTAACGAAATTAACAAAGTTACCGAAGCTGAAGCTCTCGCCAAAGTTGAAGAATATAAAAATGCCTACACAATTAAGACGGATAATTTCCACGCGGTGGTTTATCAAGCAAAGGAAGAAATCGCAATCGAGCGCATTCTTAATCGCGAAAACGCATCAGCTTACACGAATACATTCCAGGACCTTTGGGGTATGGAGGAATTGCCGGGTATCGCGTCTCAGCATCTGATGCAAAAAGGGTATGGATATGGCGCGGAAGGTGATTGGAAGATGTCGGCCATGGTTCATATCATCAAAGCAATGACCCAGGGACTCACGGGGGGCAGTACCTTCATGGAAGACTACACCTATCATTACAAAAAGGGTCATGAGTTTTCACTTGGCGCCCATATGTTGGAGGTTTGCCCCTCCATTGCAGCGTCAAAACCCCGTGTTGAAGTTCACCCGCTGGGAATCGGTGATCGGGAACCGCCAGCGCGGCTCGTTTTTGAAGGACATCCAGGAGATGCTATTGTGGTGTCTCTGATCGATATGGGTGGTCGTTTACGCATGATCGTCCAGGATATCGAATGCGTTAAGCCGATCATGTCCATGCCCAACTTACCGGTAGCCCGGGTGATGTGGAAGATCAAACCTAACCTGCGCGAGGGTATTCGCCAGTGGATCACAGCCGGAGGCGCTCATCACACAGTGCTTTCCTTTGACGCTTCAGCGCAGATGCTTGAAGATTGGGCAGAAATGATGGATATTGAATATGTTCATCTCGGCGAAAAGATCACCACTACTGAATTGAAGCAACAACTTCGAGTGAACGATCTGCTGTGGAAACTGAGGTAATATGCTCGAGTCGTTGAAGGAACAGGTTCTTGAAGCCAACCTCGCCTTGCCAAAATTCGGTCTGGTCGTATTTACCTGGGGGAATGTCTCAGGGTTTGATCGTGAACGTAGCTTACTTGTGATCAAACCCTCCGGGGTAAATTACGGGGAACTCACACCTGAGAAAATGGTGGTCATTGACCTCAATGGCAAGGTAATCGAAGGAAACTTGAAACCTTCATCAGATACTCCTACTCATATCGAGCTTTACAGGGCCTTTCCCGGGGTCAACGGAGTCGTTCATACTCACAGCCGGTGGGCGACCAGCTTCGCTCAGGCTACCAGGTCAATTGAGCCAACCGGTACCACCCACGCGGATCATTTTTACGGTCCGGTTCCATGCACTCGGTCTTTGACGACAGCAGAGATCAACGGCAATTATGAACAAGAGACTGGGAAGGTAATTGTTGAAACACTAAATGGGATTGATCCTTTATCGGTACCTGCTGTTTTGGTGGCTAACCATGGGCCTTTCTGTTGGGCGGCAACTCCGATGAAAGCCGTGGAAAACGCTGTGGTTTTGGAAGAAGTCGCTTTTATGCAGTATCACGCGTTGGCGCTCAATCCTGACTTAAAAAACCTGCAAAGTGAATTATTGGATAAACACTTTTTACGTAAACATGGCAAGAACGCTTATTACGGTCAATCATCACAGGATAAACAATCATGAATAAAAAGACATTTCAAAACCAGGATTGCGTCGTGCTGGAAAATGCTGATTTGGAATTGCTTATTCCTGAAGCGATTGGTCCACGCGTGCTTTCCTTAAAATTCCGCGGGAGTGAAAATCTCTTTGCTGAACTGCCAGACTTCACCACCAGAAGACCTGATGGAGAACTTTATCACTTCTATGGTGGGCATCGGCTATGGTTGACTCCTGAGGAACCGATGTTTTCCTATGGCCTCGATGACCAGCAGGTTCAAATCAGTGAAACACGGGACGGAATCTTGGTCAAGAAATCCATTGAACCTGAAACCGGCATCCAGAAGTCTCTCCTTTTTACCCTGGATGCGGACCATCCAAAATTAATAGTCACTCATAGACTATCGAACCATGGTACCGCATCCATCGATTATTCCGCCTGGGCGATCACCCAGTTAAAAACCGGGGGTATTGCCATCCTGCCGCAATCGGTTACTCCGACAGGGTTGCTGCCCAATCGCATGCTTGGATTGTGGCCATATACTGACTTGGCTTCACCGAGCTTGACATTGGGGAAAAGTTTCTTGCTATTACGAGCAAACTTAAGGAGTCCATTCAAGGTTGGCTTTCCAAATCCGCGTGGTTGGTTGGCATACTGGCAAAAAGGGATCCTGTTTGTCAAACGCGCGAATTTCGACCCATCAGCTCGTTACAGTGATTATGGATGCTCAAGCGAATGCTATTGCAATGAACAGTTTATTGAACTCGAAACACTTGCTCCGTTAAAATCATTGGCCCCTGGTGAAACGATCACCCATGTTGAAAACTGGGAATTATTTGGTGATGTTCCTGAACCGAAAGATGAGGATACTGTTTGGAGAATGGTTGAAATGCTTGGGCTTGAAAAACAATAAAGGTCATTCAGGTTTCTTCTCCTATAAGTAATTAAAGAATCTTTTCTCCTTTCCTATAGAATGCACATGTACCAAATCACCACCTGCCAATTGGCAGGTGGTGATGAATTAAATGGATTAAGTTACATCGCACCCTTTTCGGGTGGTTCGAACAATTTCCCTGATTTGCGAAGGAAGAAAAGCGCGATCAAACACAGGATGAATTCTGAGATCGATTCGGAAAGCCAGATTCCGGTAAGAGAGAATAACTTGGAAGTTAACAGTAACACTGGCAGTTTGACCAGCAGGATACCTCCCAACGTGATCATCAATGCCTCTCTGGCTCGTCCGGCAGACTGGAAGAAAGCAGCTACCAGTAAAGAGATTCCACCCACCGGGCAAGCCAGTGCCATTAATTGCAGGGCGGTCCGTCCTTCAGAGATGATAAGCGATTCTTTTGAAAGTAAAGATAGCATTGCTGTTGGAATCACCAGACAAAGGCAACAAACCAAGATCCCGTACACTATTGATGACCCAATGGAAAGCTGGATGGTTTGCCTGACTCGGTCGAATTTCTTCTGCCCGAAGTTATATCCTGCGATCGGCTGCATTCCCTGGACAATGCCTGTTTGAGGCATATTCAGACTGGAATAAAGACGGCTGACAATGGCAAACACCCCGAGAGCTGTATCCCCACCGATCACTTTGAGCAGATTGTTCGTTACGATCACTACAATACTGGCACTGAGGTTTTTTACAAATGAAGGAAATCCGATGAGCAGCACTTCACCTATGGTTGGCCAATGCGGAATAAAGTATTCCGCTTTAATGTTGTAAGAACGATTCTTTTTGAAGAAAAAGAAATAGATGCTCATTCCAGCCGAGATGGCTTGGCCGGCCACAGTTGCCAGAGCAGCTCCTGCGACACCCATCTTTAGGATCATGATAAAGAGCCAACACAAAACGATGTTGGTTGTAACCGGGATGATCCACATGGCAGTGGAATATCGGATATTACCGTCAGCGCGCACGATTGTCGAATAGCCAGTACTGGTGATGGCTCCGAGGAAAATGATACGCCCGTAGGTAATGGCGTATGGGGCGACACTCTCAGTCGCGCCAAAAAGATAGACGATCGGTTTGATAAAGATTGCTCCGAAAATCGAGATCACGATTGCCACTGCCCAGAAAACAAGAAAAGTGTTCGCGATGGCTTTCGAAGCTTTCTCGTGATTACCTTCTCCCAGCGCGCGAGAAACGATCGACGCCCCGCCCGCCCCTACTGTTGTGGCTACCCCGCCCAACGCGATCAATACCGGAGAGATGATCGATGCTCCAGCTGCTGCCAGAGAGTTGATACCGACCGATAAGAAATAAGTATCGGTGATGCTGTAGAAGGCATAAACAAGCAGAGCCAACGTAGTCTGCGATGACATCTCCCATAGCAGTTTACCTACCTTCTCGGTGCCCAATCGTTCAGCTTTTGATGTGACAGTCATTTGATCAGTTTTCTTGCAGCCAGGTGACTGCTGGGATCATCAGCATCTTAGCCATATTGCTTACTTCATCAGTATCATAATTTCGGTAATAACACTCCGTTTTCATGACCAGGGCGAGGTGTAGCGTGTATAAATGATTGCGGATGTCTTCTTCATGGGTAAAGGTTGTTTTGCCATATCCTTTCAGACTTTCCAAACTTCCGCCAAAAGCCAATGCTCGGAACTGGCCTTCCATCAAGGGATCACCCCAAAAAGCGCGTTCAAAATCAAGGATGCCTGAGATCTTTCCATTTTCAACGAAAAAGTTCAAATCCCATGCGTCCCAGTGGACAAGTTGAGGAGTCGTCACTTCTTCCAGCGCGTATGAGTGGTTGTAGATAACTTCCTTGAGCTCAGTAATACTAAAGGGATACTCGGCGTTCTTTCGCTTTCCATCTTCAAGGATGGAATCGCAGATCTTGAGAAAAGCATCCTTCCAGGTTGAGGCGCGTAAATCAGGATTGCCATCGTAACCGTAATAGGTACCTGTGAACCCGTTGATCTCGTGAACAATGCGACCGATTTGTTGATCGATATCTGCCTGCGCCGCGGGGGAAAGGGATTTCTTGATATGGTCATAATTTGATCCAGATAGCTTCTTCATGAAAAAGTAATCCGAATCGCACAGATCATGAGCGGTGTCGTAATAATAAATCTCAGGCACGGGGATGGCTGGGTTCTTCGCGGCCATGCGCATGGTAGCGACTTCGGTGGTCATGATAGATTTCTCGTAGGCAAGTACTTCTGCTCCCGGGGGGGGCGCAATTTTGAGGATGACCTCTCTACCGTCAGAAAGTATTACATTGTAAACAACATTAAACCAGCCTTCTTTCAATTCGGTCACGGCGTCAGCGTTGTTTGCCAGAGTTAAACCTGGAAAAGCGCGCTCTACCATACGTGCAATTTGTTCCGGTGTCTTTCTATTTTTAGTCTTGCTTTCCATGCCTTCTCTCCGTTTGATAAAAATTTTTTTGAATATAAATATCGTTGAAGCCAGAAGAAGATTTATATAATTCCTTGTTTTTTTGAAGGGATTCATGAAATACTTCCAAACCGAAGGTAGGTAATGATGGAGTTTATTGTACACATAAAACTTACCTAACGCAAGTTAGGTAAGTATACGTGTTGTATAATAAGGATATGACAAATTCAAGAACACCCAGACGCACCCAGGCTGAACGAACCCGTGCCAGCAAAGAGAAGATCATCCGTGCCGCCATGGAATTTTTTGCCAAGCAGGGTTATCGGGGTGCCACCCTGGCTGAGATAGCCAAGGCAGCCAACCTGACCGAGCCCGGATTGCTGCATCATTTTCCAAGCAAGAATCATCTTTTGATGGCGGTGCTGGCGGAGCGCGATCGCATGGATCGCGAACGTTTCGACCTTTCGGGGATGGATGATGAAGAAGCGCTCTTTACATCCGCGCAACAACTGGTGGAACACAATGAAACTGTTCCGGGTCTGGTGAAGTTGTTTACCACACTGGTAGCTGAGAGTGTGCAAGAAGAACATCCCAGCCATGAATTCTTCATGCGGCGTTATCAAAAAGTGCGCGAACAGGTGGTTGATGTCCTGCGCGATGGCCAGGAAAAGGGAAAAGTACGGACGGATATTTTAGCAGAGGATCTGGCAGTAATGATCTATGCCATGATGGACGGCCTGCAGGTTCAGTGGCTTTATGAACCAGAAAAGATCGATATGGCTGGAATTTTTGAGCGATTCATACAGTTATTACAGGTCAAGTAATAATTACTAACCCAAACTATTTCCTTCAAATTTTTTCACAAAGCAGGCAACAAATAATTCATTGATTACTATCACAACCTGCCCAACCAGAAGAGCGCGTGGGTGATTTCATAGCTGACCGACCTGTACCTGTCCATATCATGTGGGAAGATACTGACTTACCAGGGTAAGCCACGGATGTCGATGTTACCGGTTGGCCATTCCTGATCGGATAGCGAGAGAATCATGACAGGAGTTTTCAACGTGCGGCGCTGATTTTCCTGCCAGTAGTCAAGTGAGTTGGCGACTTTTTGCCATCCCGCTGCGCCATAAAATGTTTCCAGTTTCTCATCACAAATCAACAGCCCAAAATTTGCGCGTTGTTCTTTAGACAGGAAATCACGAATCTTAGCAAGCAATTGTGAAGAGTATCCCTTTCGTCGATATTTTGGATGAGTGGCAACACCACCCACACCAACTACCAACAGGCTGATAGCGCCTGCCTTGACCTGCCGATAGACCAGACACAGCTGAGAGACCAGCAGGCCATCAATAAACCCAACTGCCATGGCGTCTGCCGATGACCATTGGACGTCTTTGAGTTCATCCTCCAATGGCTCATTAAACGCCAGACTGTCCAATTCTTTGATCTGTTTTCTTAATTCAGGAGAGATTTCTGCGTTCGATAAAATGCGAAATTCTAACTCGTTCATGAAAAGATCCTCGATTTGGTCAAATCCGTAGTTGTCGATTCCAGCCGTGATGCACCACTGATGAAAGTCGAAACGAACGGGATAGTGATGATGATCAACACAAACAAGCCTTTCATCATTCACACTGACAGGAATGGGTCAGGTTGAAATTGATGAGGATGGTGAGTTGGTTATTGCCGCAATCATCGGTCAAAAGTAAGCAATAGGTTAAGCCACGAATTCTAGTATACCCATTTTTATCGAAAGTGTATTTGGCTGCGATAAAAATGCATTAACAAAAATTCACCTTTCACTGTGAACTCCCACCAGGTATCGCCTTAGGTGATATCCGCGATTTTGACAATTTTCGCTCAGGTAGACCTATTCATAATGCGCCGAGAATCCTTTTCGCTTGATTCTTAGCTCCATTAGGATGAATCAATAATCAACGTGATCATTATTTCAGGTAATCACCGCCGATTTGGATTTTCGTTTCCTGATTGCAGGTATGCTGGAAAAAATTTTCCTAAAAGAAAACAAGTTGGGTAAGGCAATTGCTTTGATCGAGAGTTTATTCTCATCCCTGGTTTAACAAAGTTGTAAAGGAGGATTAGAATAGAGTTTCTGCTGGCATGATTTGTTTTCGGAGCTGATTTGATGAATTTACTCATATTCAATTGCGGGAGTTCTTCCCAGGGGTTTAAGGTTTACCATCACGTGGCTGGTGAAAAAGACGTAGTCATCGCTTCCGGCAAGGGCAGGAATGTGGCTACAAAGACACTGGCGGACTCGATCATTGATTATTCGATCAATGGGAAAGCTGACTCAAAAAAGATTCCATTGCCCAGTCATCGCACGACAGCTGGATTGATCCTCGATTTACTGATGGAAGCTGGAGTTCAAATCGACGCGATTGGGCATCGTTTTGTCCATGGCGGAACCCTGTTTGACCGATCGATCAAAATCGATGGGTCCGTTTTGAACGATTTGCGTAAGTGTTTGTCGTTCGCGCCGATCCATAACCCGAATTCGTTCAGCGTGATCGAAGTCTGCAACGATAAGTTGCCAGGTATCCCTCAATACGCTGTTTTTGATACGGCTTTCCATGCCGGTATGCCGGTGGAATCGAAGCTTTACGCTTTACCAAAAGAGTTAATTGATAAATTTGGCTTTAAGAAATTTGGTTTTCACGGGCTTTCCTATCAGGATGTGTCAAGGAAAACATCGATTCTATTGCGGCGTCCGCTGGAATCGTTGAAGTTGATCATGTGCCACCTTGGCACGGGTGGATCCAGCGTTGCCGCCATGAAAGGTGGTAAATCACTGGATACCTCAATGGGGTATTCGCCGCTGCCCGGGTTGGTCATGTCCACCCGTTGTGGGGATATCGACGCTGAGATCGTGCTTGAAATGATCCGCCAGGGCAAGACTCCCGACGAGGTCAGTCATATCCTCAACAACCAATCCGGTCTGATTGGATTAAGTGGTATTTCCTCCAACCTGGCTGAGGTGATTGACGCTGCCGAAAAAGGGAACAAGGATTGCCGCGTGACCTTTGATGTTTACGCACACCGCCTTAGCTCGTACCTGGGTTCATTCTTTTGGCAATTGGATGGAGCCGACGCGATTGTATTTACCGACGATATTGGCCTAAAATCATGGAAGCTGCGCGAAAAGGTCTGTAGCAGAGTTGAAAATTTGGGTGTTTTGTTGGATCGTGATGCCAATAGAACCGCTCCAGTCGATCAACCCACTTGCATCAGTCAAACGAGCTCCAAAGTTCAACTTTGGGTTATTCCCAACGATGAAGAAGCTATGATCCGTGATGAGATTCTTACTCTGATTCAGGATTAATTTGGATCTTCCATTGGAAATGACAAATTAATTACTTCCCTTGACAGCTATTTCTTATCAAGATATAGTTGAATGTCAAATTGTACGACGTCGGACAATTAGAAAAGGAGAAGCATGACTCAAAAGAGGATTGGCATTGATTTACGTTGCCTGAGTAATTTAACGCTGCGTTTTATGGAGAATAAGGCCAACAAGAAATATGTTGATAATATCACCGGAACGAATGGATGGATCATTGGTTACATATCAGACCACAGCGATCGCGATATCTATCAGCGGGATCTGGAAGAGGAATTCAGCATTACCCGGTCGACAGCCTCAAAAGTAGTGAATTTGATGGTGCGCAAAGGTTTGATTGTCCGTCAGTCTGTAACGCATGATGCTCGACTTAAAAAGTTGGTGCTAACTGATAAAGCGCTTGATATCGCCAAACTAATGGATCAGGATGGCGAAAACCTTGAAAAAACCTTACGACAAGGATTCTCGGATGATGAAATTGAGACTCTGCATCGATTTCTCGAACGTTTAAAGAAAAATCTGTCAGAAGCTTGATTGCAGCGGTCTCTACCAAATCAGGTAGTCCCCAATAATTTGAATTATTGAACTTAAAACTCCAGGAAGAATAAATGATCAAGAAATTACTTCAAAGCGTTCGACAATACACAAAGGACTCTATTCTCTCAGCTGTTTTTATCCTGGGTGAAGTAGTGATGGAAGTCATCATCCCATTATTGATGGCGAAATTGATCGATGAAGGCATCGATGTGGGAGACATGGGAATGATCCTCGAGATTGGCGCGGTGTTATTGGCCTGCGCCATGATATCGCTATTCTTTGGAATTATGGCCGGGAAGAAGGCGGCGATTGCCTCCTCTGGAGTCGCAAAAAATCTCCGGCATGACATGTACGAGAATGTCCAGAGTTTTTCTTTTTCGAATATCGATAAATTTTCCACCGGCAGTATTATCACTCGTCTAACCACGGATGTATCAAATGTGCAGATGGCTTATCAGACGATGATTCGGATGGGAATGCGCGCCCCTGTGATGATGCTTTTCGCTCTGATTGCTGCTATCAGTATCGATGCCAGGCTGTCCTTAATTTTCTTGGCCATCATCCCATTTCTCGCGGTGGGGCTGGCTTTTATCATCAGCCGCGCTCATCCTCTGTTTACCCGGGTTTTTAAGACCTACGATAAGTTGAATAATGATGTACAGGAAAACTTACGCGGAATTCGCGTGGTCAAATCATTTGTTCGGGAAGAGCACGAGGTCGGTAAGTTCAATCAGATATCTCGCCAGATTTTTGAAGATTTTTCAAAAGCGGAAAAGACGATTGCGTTTAACGCGCCATTGATGCAAATCAGTGTCTATGCCTGTATGCTGTTACTTTCCTGGTTTGGAGCTCGCGCAGTGGTGGCTTCTGGAAATAATCCTGTGATTGGCCTCAGCGCGGGTGAGTTGATGAGCCTGTTCACTTATACCATGCAGATCCTGATGAGTTTGATGATGCTATCCATGATTTTCGTAATTATTGTCATCTCCCGGGCCTCGGCGGAACGGATCTACGCACTCCTCATTGAGGAAAGCGATCTCCGCAACCCGGAAAACCCAGTTCGTGAGGTAAAGAATGGGGAGATTAAGTTTGAGGATGTTAATTTTTACTATTCGCGTAATGCTGAAAAATTGTGCCTGGAGAGTATCAATCTGACCATCCACTCCGGAGAGACGGTGGGAATATTGGGAACAACTGGATCAGCCAAGACCAGCCTGGTGCAGCTCATCCCGAGACTTTATGATGTGACAGCTGGCCGATTATTAGTTGGTGGAGTGGATGTTCGAGATTATGACCTGGAAACATTGCGTAACCAGGTCGCCATGGTACTTCAAAAGAATGAACTGTTCTCAGGAACAATAAATGAGAACCTACGTTGGGGAAACGAACACGCATCTGATGAGGAAATCCGTCATGCCTGTCAGATAGCTCAGGCGGACGCTTTCATTATGAATTTTCCTAATGGATATGAGACGCACATCGAACAGGGCGGGACGAACATTTCAGGCGGTCAGAAGCAGCGATTGTGTATAGCCCGCGCTTTGTTGAAAACGCCAAAAGTACTTATCCTCGATGACTCGACGAGTGCTGTCGATACCAAAACTGATTCGTTAATCATTCAGGCCTTTAAGAGAGAAATTCCTGATGTCACTAAATTGATCATCGCGCAACGTGTTTCGTCTGTAAAGGACGCAGATAAGATCGTGCTCCTCAATAATGGACGGATTGACGCGGTTGGAATTCACAGCGAATTACTTCGTACCAACGCGATTTACAAAGAGGTTTATGAATCACAATCGAAAGGAAGCCGCCTCCATGGATAAGAAAAAGGGGTTCACGAAAGAGACAATTAAAAGAATGTTGTCATATATGGGGGGATATAAGATACAAATTGCTCTTGTATTTGTTTGCATCGCCATAAGCGCAGGTGTGGGTGTAGCCGCGGCATTGTTCCTTCGTACATTGATTGATGGATATATTACCCCCATCCTCCTCCAGGCGACGCCTGATTTCACTGGTTTATTCCGTTCTCTTATGCTGATGGCTGGACTGTACCTCGTAGGAGCGTTGGCTACATATTTTTACAACCGGATCATGGTTGTGGTTGCGCAGGGAACACTTAAGCGTATTCGGGACGACATGTTCGCTCACATGCAGACCCTGCCTATCAAATATTTCGATTCACATTCCCACGGCGATGTGATGAGTTACTTCACGAATGACACTGACACTTTACGCCAGATGATCACTCAAAGCATTCCACAAACAATTTCTTCGTTAATGACGATCATCACCGTTTTTATCGCGATGCTTTCAATAAGCCTCTGGCTCTCTCTGGTTGTCGCGGTGTTTGTGGTCATTATGGTCATTTCAAGTAGAAGCACTGTGGGTAAATCCGGAAAGTACTTTGTCAGGCAGCAAAAATCCCTGGGTGATCTAAACGGGTATATCGAAGAAATGATCAATGGTCAGAAGGTTGTCAAAGTCTTTTGCCGTGAAGAAAAAGTGAAAGAAGAGTTCGACAAAAAGAACGAAGACCTTTGCGTAAATTCAACCGAGGCTAACAAATTCGCCAACATGATTGGCCCACTCATGAATAATATTGGATATCTGCAGTATATCGCACTCGCGGTTGTTGGTGGGTGGATGGCGATTTCAGGCATAACAAATTTTGGCCTGGCAGAGAAGAATGTAGTGACACTAGGAATGATCGCGTCGTTCTTACAGCTTTCGCGCAGCTTTGTTCAACCGATCGGACAGGTATCGCAGCAGATATCATCGATCATCATGGCGATGGCAGGCGCCGAACGTATCTTTGAATTGATTGACGCTGAAAGCGAACAGGATGAAGGCTATGTGACCCTGGTCAATGTCAAAAGGCAAGGAGATGATCTCATCGAGTCTGAGGAGGTCACTGGTATATGGGCCTGGAAACATCCTCATTCAGATGGCACCTTGACCTATACGGAATTGAAAGGCGAAGTGCGTTTCTTCGACGTTGATTTTGCCTATGAAGATGACAAACTGGTGCTTCACAATATCACCCTTTACGCGAAACCAGGTCAAAAGGTGGCCTTCGTTGGAGCCACTGGCGCGGGTAAGACAACGATCACCAACCTGATCAATCGATTTTACGATATCGCGGATGGAAAGATCCGCTATGATGGGATTAACATTCGCAAGATCAGGAAAAGCGATTTGCGCCGATCTCTGGGGATGGTACTGCAGGATGTGAACCTTTTTACTGGTACAGTAATGGAAAACATACGCTACGGCCGGCTCGACGCCACCGATGAAGAATGCATCGAAGCTGCCCGTCTGGCCAACGCCGACAGCTTCATCCGCATGCTGCCGGATGGCTACCACACAATCTTATCCGGCGACGGTAGTGGTCTCTCCCAGGGGCAGCGTCAATTACTCTCGATCGCGCGCGCGGCAGTGGCCAATCCTCCGGTGATGATTTTAGATGAAGCAACTTCATCAATCGACACGCGCACCGAGGCCATCGTCCAGCGCGGCATGGACGCGCTTATGCAAGGCCGTACCGTATTCGTCATTGCGCATCGACTCTCTACCGTGCAGAACGCGAACGTGATCATGGTGCTTGACCATGGTGTAATCATCGAGCGTGGTAACCATGAGGAGTTGATCGCTCAAAAAGGCAAGTACTACCAGCTTTACACCGGTGCGTTTGAACTTGAGTAACTAACGACCTGCCTTTTTGGGCAGGTCGTTTCTTTGCAAAGAAATGCTAATTAGTCGCTATAATTAGTTATCTATAGCGAAGCATACATCCGACCAGGTGGAAAGATCATCTTTTAAATTTCAAAGAGGATAAGCCCTTGTCGCTGGCCAGCGTTTTCTTCATTTTCATTTTTCTTCCGACCACGCTGATCCTGTATTACCTTTTTCGCTCGCGGGCGTGGCGGAATGGCGTCATGACCCTTGCGTCTTTTGTTTTCTTTATCTGGCTTGATCCAAGTCATCTTCCGCAGTTAATCGTGTTCATTCTTGCCAATTATGGCATGGGGTTGTGGGTTGGATATTTGATTGAAAAAGGCAACCGTGTAAGAAGCCGGATTGTCATGTGGTTGGGAGTCTGCCTGGATTTGCTCGGTTTGATCTTTTACAAGTATCTAGGTTTTTTGGGGTCCATTTATTCAACGTTATTCCATCGAGACAGCAGTTCGTCATCTATTGCGTTGTTCCTCGGTATCTCTTACCTGACTTTTTCGGCCATTTCCTATTTGGTGGATGTTTACCGCGAAACTGAGAAATCCGAAAAGAACTTGATGACTTTGGCAACCTATTTTGTGATGTTCCCCAAGCTCATGCAAGGTCCGATCACCCGGTACGCGGAGGTAAGTAAAGCGCTGACTGCTCCAATGCGGATCGATACAATGGGGATGATGGAAGGGGCGAGAAGGTTCATCATTGGGCTGGCAAAGAAGATTATCATCGCTGACAGCCTTGCCGTTGCGGCAAATAAAGTATTCAATAATCCTTTTTATGAGATTGGCGCTGGGGTGGCGTGGTTTGGATTGATTGCCTATGCGTTGCAGATTTACTTCGATTTTTCCGGTTACACGGATATGGCCATCGGTCTAGGCCGCATGTTTGGATTTACACTGCCAGAAAATTTTAATTACCCCTATATCAGCCGCAGTATCACCGAATTTTGGCGGCGCTGGCATATGTCGTTGATCAACTGGTTCAGGACCTACTTGTTCATTCCCCTGGAATTCATGCGTAGACATGAAAAATTCCTGCGACAGCAGACTAACCTCCTGATTGTCTTTTTACTGACTGGTCTTTGGCATGGGCCGAGTTGGAACTATATCCTTTGGGGGGTATACTTCGGCTTGATCCTGGCAATTGAGGCAAGTGGGTGGGGAAAGAGATTGGCGAGATTGCCTGTATTCGTTCAGCGCCTTTATACAACTTTTCTACTATTGATGGGTTGGGTGTTTTTCAAGATTTCCAGCATTTCCAGGTGGGGAGCTTTTTTCAAAGCGCTCTTTGGCGTAAATGGTTGGTCAAACGTGGCAACTTTACGCACGAAAAATATCCTTTTCTACGCTCCGATTATGATTCTTGCTATTATCCTATGCACACCAGCTCTCGCAAACCTGCAAAACAAAGCAGTGGCCAGGGGAGAGATTTTCAGGTTGTTGTTTGATATCGGATACCTGTTGGTATTTGTTTTTGCGGTGTTTTATTTAGTCGCGAATGGGTACAACGCATTCATTTATGGAAGATTCTAGGTGAATGATAATGGAAAAGCAAAAAATCCAGCACCTGACTCTGTCTTTTTTCTATTTGTTAATCCTGGCTGTGCCAATTTATTGGATTATTCGTGGGGATGTTGATTCAAAAAAATCTTTGGCTGAAGGGCGAATTTTAAAAGGGTTTCCTTCGGTAAATGTCCAAAACGGTTCGATTTCTACGGATATCAATCAACAAAACCCTGAGAAAAGTGATGATCTTTTTGGACAGATTTTAGGAAAAGCATTTCAAAGGAATGTTGAACAAGCAGCATCAGATCAGTTTCCATTTCGCTTTTCAGGCATACTAGTATCCAAGGCGGTAGATCGTTTTTCAATTGATCTGGCTTATGCTCTACTTCCTGATATGGTAATACCTTCTGACATGAAAAGCGGATTGTATGTGTTCCGTGATGGCTCTCAATTAATTGCTGCCCCAAATATATTTAACTCAGAAACCAGGATTCGGCTAGAGGAAAAAGCCAAAGATCTTGATCAACTCATTAAAGCGAACCCGGATGTCAATTTTTATTTGTTTTACCATCAAAAAATCAGCGATTCTCCCTATCATCCATTGAACTCTTATTTCAAAACAGCTGATATGGGAAAAACTTGGGATTACTTTACAAGTATTGCTCCTGATAACCTCACAATAGGCACATTGATGCTGAGTAGCCTTGATGAGGACAAGTATTTCTATTATCGAACGGATCATCACATGAACGTAAATGGTTCGTTGTATGCCTACAATCAGATATACGAGATTTTAGCGCGGGGATACCCACAAATTTCACCAAAGCTGAATACCGATTATGTATTGGAGTTTCCAAATTTGGATTTCCTTGGGTCCTACGCCAGAAGGTCACTTTACCCAATCCGGGCTGACAAATTCAGTGTCCCAATCACAACGCAGCCTTCATTTGAGATATATAAAGACAATCAACCATACCAATTCAACCAGATGGAAGAATACCAGGCGGGTGATTATTCGAACTTGCCATATGAGAACCATTACGGTTTTTATTACGGAAACAACCCCGCGCCATTTATCGATTATCGATCTGAAAATGGATCCACCCGAAGTATCCTTGTTATTGGATCATCATATAGCCGACCAGTTTTACCCTTGTTAGCCGCACATTATCAACATGTTTATTATCTAGATTTGCGTCGAAATAAAGGATTTTCATTCAAAGAGTTTTCCATGAAGAACCCTGTGGATGATGTTTTGATATTTACGGATTATTCAATTCTTGTAAACAACGATATCTGGAAGATAAATCAATGATAAATTATAAAGAGAGTTCCTCCCGGAACTCCCATTTTGGATTGGCATCATCACCTTATGACATTATTTATTAACTAAATTTCCTCATACGCCGTTCGGGTGATGATCTCGTCCTGCAACTCCTTGCTCAGGTCGCAAAAATAATCACTGTATCCTGCCACACGAACGATGAGACTGCGGTATTGTTCGGGGTTGTCCTGAGCAGCGCGTAAAGTCTTGGCATCGACCACGTTGAATTGGATGTGATGCCCGTTCAGCTTGAAGTAACCACGAATAAGGCCAACAATCCCATTAATCCCCTCTTCACTGGAAAGTACCTGGGGAGTGAACTTCTGATTGAGCAACGTCCCGCCAGTACGCACCTGATCCATCTTGGAAACTGAGCGAACCACGGCGGTGGGGCCGTGTTTGTCCGCGCCCTGGACGGGAGAGACGCCCTCCGAAAGCGGTTTACCTGCCAGCCGACCGTCGGGAGTGGCGCCGGTGACAGAGCCAAAGTAGATGTGGCAGGTAGTGGGCAGCAGGTTGATGTGGTACTTCCCTCCCTTGGTGTTTGGATGTCCATCGATGGCTTTAAAATATGCCTCGAAGGTTCGTACCATCAGGTCATCGGCGGCATCATCGTCGTTGCCATATTTCGGTGTTCTGTTGAGTAGCAACTGACGAGTGCGTTCACTACCCTCGAAGTTATTGTCGAGCAGCCTGAGTATTTCATCCATGCTGAATTCGTGACGGTCGAAAACGTGAGTCTTTAGCGCGGAAAGCGCATCGGTCATCGTTCCCAGACCGACGCCCTGGATGTAGGTGGTATTGTAACGAGCGCCGCCGTTGTGATAATCTCTCCCGTTGGCGATGCAGTCATCAGTCAAAAGAGAAAGGAAAGGTACGGGCATGTATTCTGCATACAGGCGTTCGATCACCTTGTTGCCGCGAATCTTGATGCCGATAAAGTGGTTTAGCTGGGTCTCGAAAGCGCTGAAAAGATCATCGAATTGTGTAAAGCAACGCGGATCGCCAGTATGCGGGCCGAGTTGTTTCTTTGTTCGAGGACCGTAACCATCATGTAACGCCAATTCAAGTACTTTTGGTAGGTTGAAGTAACCTGTGAGGTTGTAGTTCTCTTTACCGAAGGCGCCAACTTCCACACAACCGGAGGAGCCGCCGCAGCGGGCATCGATCGCGCTCTTGCCCATGCGCATTAATTCACGCACGATCAGGTCTGAGTTGAAAACGGAAGGCTGACCGAAACCGGTGCGGATGATCTTCGCTGCGCGCTTGATAAAAGCATCTGGACTTTTCTCGCTCACTTGAATGGAAGTGGAAGGTTGCAACAGACGCATGTCTTCGATCACGTCCAAAATTAGGTAGGTAACCGGGTTGACTCCGTCCGAGCCATCAGGGCGTAGTCCGCCGAGGTTGATCTGGGCAAAGTCGGTGTAGGTTCCACTTTCAGCAGCGGTGACGCCCACTTTGGGTGGCGCTGGTTGGTTGTTGAATTTGATCCAAAAGCAGCTTAATAACTCTTTGGCGTGTTCACTGGTAAGTGATCCTTCGGCAATGCCCACCTCATAGAATGATTGCAAGTGTTGGTCAAGGTGACCGGGACTGTAGGCATCCCAGGTGTTGAGCTCGGTGGTCACTCCAAGATGGACAAACCAGTAATATTGCAGCGCCTCGTGAAAATCGCGCGGAGCATAAGCTGGAATGTGAGAACAGACGTCCGCAATCTTTTCCATTTCAGCGCGGCGGATAGCATCGTTCTCGGTTGTGGCAAGTTGTTTGGCCAGCAGGCTGTAACGTTCGGCAAAACCGATAAGAGCGGAGGAGGTGATTTTCATCGCTTGCAGTTCTTCACGTTTGTCGTTCGCCTCAGGGTCGTTATCAAAATCGAGTTTTGCCAGGCTTTCATCAATGCGTTCCTGGAAATCGAGCATACCGCTGTGATAGATCTTGTCGTCCAACACGGTGTGCCCGGGAGCGCGTTGCTCCATGAACTCGGTGAAGATACCAGCCGAATAGGCGTCGAGCCACTCTGGTGTCATCTCCGCGAAAAGTCGATCGCGCATGGTGCGACCCTGCCAGAATGGAATGATCTTGTCTGCGTAGGTCTTGCGCACTTGTCGGGAGACTCGAAATGATGTCAGCGGTCGGGAATCGAGTGTATCCAGATCTTCCAGACTATGACAGCACAATTCGGGAAAAGTGGGAGCGGCTTTGGCACTTTCGCCCTTCTCACCGACAATCAATTCACCGGGTTGGATGGTGATGGTTTTGTGTTCAAGCAGGTACGCAAAGGACAAAGCTCGCTGCACCGGGATGGAATGATTCCCCTTTTCTTGTTTGTAAAAGTCGGTGAGCAGTTCAGCGCGCTCGCTTGAGAGACTTTCGACCGCCTCGAGGGATTGACGGCGCAACCGGTTGACGCGCTCAGTATTATTGGGGTTGTCTATGGATTCCATACGTTCTCCTAGCTGACTTTGACCTGTAATCCCAGGTAACTCAATGAAGAAGCGGCTTCTTGCGTTTGTTCTTTGGATGGTGGGTGAATATTTTTCAGAGTGTAGTTCAGGTCTAGAGCCTCGTACTTGGCCAGACCGATCTCGTGGTAACCCATCAATTCCACTCCTTTGATGCCTTCCAGATCGGAAAGGAATGCAGCCATCTGACGCAGATTATCTTCATCGTCGTTGATGCTTGGGATGAGTGGAAAACGGATGTATAGGGAGCATCCTGCTCTATTAAGCTTTTTTAGATTGTCGAGGATTACCCGGTTGGAAACGCCGACGATCGCACGGTGGCGGGTATCGTCCATTAGCTTGAGGTCGTAGAGAAAGAGGTCGGTCAGATTGAGTATAGACTCAAGGTCATTCCAGGTGCAGTATCCCGAAGTATCTACCGCGGTGGAAATACCAGCTTCGCGGCAGGCGAGAAGCAATTTCTTGAGAAAACGCGGCTGTAATAGCGGTTCGCCGCCACTGAAGGTGACTCCGCCACCGGATTGTTCATAAAACGGCCGGTCGCGCTCAATCTGTGTCATAATCTCATCAACACTCACGCGATAACCGGAGAGCTCACGCGCGTCTGAATAGCATGCTGTGACGCACCTACCGCAGGTGTCGCAAAGCTCACGATCGGTGATCACACGACCATTGATATGGATGGCGTTACGGTTACACACTTTAACGCATTCACCACACAGGGCGCAGCGGTTGGCGCGATACATCAACACCGGTTTGGTTGAGCGCCCTTCAGGGTTGTGACACCATGGGCAGGACAGTGGGCAACCCTGGAAGAACACGGTAGTGCGAAGGCCCGGTCCGTCGTTGATGGAAAACTTCTTGATATCAAAGATATACCCGTCAGTCATTTCCACACTATACAACCAAGCGGGCTTGAAGTCAATATACATATTGTATACAATGTGTATATTGACTTTTTAGGAGTCCAACATGCCTGCGATTGAGACAAAATTACTACGTGAAAGCGACCGTATTGAAGAGGAATTGCGTCGTCTTATCCTTACTCTGGAGTTGGAGCCCGGATTGGCGGTCAGCGAATCCACACTGATGAAGCAGTATGGCTGGGGACGTACCCCTTTACGTGAAGCTTTCCAACGTCTGGCTGAACAATCTCTTTTACAGATCATCCCGCGACAGGGAGCGGTTGTGACTCCACTCAACTTGTTTGATTTCGTTGAGGTGATGGATGCCATGAGCATGGTTATTGGCAGGGCAGCGGAGTTGGCATGTGTCAGACTGACGGAGGAACATCTAGCCAGGCTGGATGAACTGGTGACTCAAGAAGCCATAGCTGCTGGGGAAGGGGATTATATCCGTGTGGCAGACCTGGATTACGAGTTCCATCAGATCCTGGCAAATGCTACCGGAAATCGCTACCTGCGCGATTATCTGATCCATTTACATCAGGTGGCTACGCGGTTTAACTTTGCGGTCTGGAAACGTGATCACAATGTGACACCTTCTCTGCGGGAACATGAGCAACTGGCCATGCTTTTTCGTCAACGAAATGACCAGGAAGTGGAAAAAGCCATGTTGGCTCACATTGAGAATGCAAGGAAACGTTTGGTTGGTAACTTGAAATAACTTCTTAATCATCGATGCTTAATTACCGAGTTTCCTTTTGCTAGCCTGTTTATTGTAGCGTAAGTAAAATTACTTCGTTCTGTAAAATTCCCATAAAATAATACTATAATTACTAAAATGTTATGTAAAAATTACAAATACAATGCTATTATACTGTGAATAGGATACATATTATCCATTTTATTGGAGCATATATGAGGAATTATTCACGCAAGGTCTACGATCCGCCGATGTTGAAGCTCATTTCTTTGATAGCCATTATCTATTTTGTTTACTATCTGGTCTGGCGGGCTTCAAGTACGATCAACCCGGCATTTCCATTCTTCTCATGGTTGTTGTGGGGAGCCGAGGCGTTTGGGGTGATTACTTACATACTTTTTGCCTGGCAAACACAAAAGATTGCACCATCTGAACCATTTACGAAGCCTAAGTCAGGGATGAAGGTGGATGTTTTTGTTCCTACATATAACGAAAGTCTTGATATCCTTGAAGCTACGTTGATTGGTTGCAAGAATATTCGCTACAACCATATGACGTATATTTTGGATGACGGAAATCGGGAAGAGGTTAGAAAACTAGCTCTCCGTTTGGACGCAAACTACATTGCCCGCCCGACACACGAACATGCAAAGGCAGGAAATATCAATTACGCACTTCAACATACCGATGGAGAATTCATTGTAGTGCTCGATGCTGATATGGTGCCGCAGCCGGAATTTCTTGACCGGACGTTGGGATATTTCGAAGATCCAAGCCTGGCATTGGTTCAGTTACCGCAGGAATTTTACAACTTGGATTCGATCCAGCACAGCAAGAACCAAACGTCCTGGCACGAACAATCGCTCTTCTTTCGTGTAATCCAGCCCGGTAAAAATTATAGCAATAGCGCCTTTTGGTGCGGTAGTCCTTCAGTGGTTCGACGCACCGCCATCAACAGCGTTGGCGGTGTAGCCACTGAAACGATCACTGAAGATATTCATACAACCGTTCGCTTGCACAGTCGGGGTTGGAAAACCCTGTTCGTCAACGAACCACTGGCTTATGGCATTGCTCCTCAGACCATTCGGGCTTTTCTTCTTCAGCGGTTGCGCTGGGCACAGGGTACCATGCAGCTTTACCGTAGCAAAGAAAGTCCGCTCTGGATCAGGGGATTGACGATCAAACAACGTCTCTCATACCTCTCGAGCTTTTTGGCTTACTGGGAATCTTTTCAAAAATTTATTCTCTTGAGCATGCCCATTGCCATTCTCGTGTTTGGTGTGTTCCCGATGCAAGTGAATTTTCTCGAATTTGTTGTTCGATGGACGATTTATTTCCTATTGAATATCTTTGCCAACCAGATGGGCGGCCGCGGTGTTTTTCACTATTTCAAGACAGAAAAGTTCAATATTTTAAAGACGATCATTTTTATGCAATCCACTCTGACCCTATTTAGCCGTAAGCCGTTAACCTTTAAAGTAACACCAAAGAATTTGAGCGATGATGTATATAGTCAAGAACGTAAATCGATGCGTTCGTTTATGGCGATCTTTGGTTCACTCATAGGCGCGATTGGATATTCCATATATCGTATGATCGTTATTCCAATAAGCCAAAATACCTTTGATATTTTCCTGGTTGCTTTCTTCTGGGGCATTTACAATACCATTATCATTTATGTGGCATTGAAAGAGGTTTTCAGTAAAAAACACGAACGAAAGGATTATCGTTTCCCGGTACAAGCCAACGCCAGGTTATATGCCAGCAATCTTGGTAGCCCTTATTTGAACTCTCGAGTTTCTGATCTCTCGATTTCTGGTGCTGGGGTGGTTATTAATGGTGATCTCCCGGCTTTGATGAGCGATGTCTGGCTGGAAATTGACCCGGTTAAATTTAGCAATCTGTATATCCCGGTGAAGCAGATCTTCCAACGTGAGAATCTGTCATCAGGGAAAAATCGCATTGGTGTGTTTTTTAGAGAGGATCTGGGGGCGCAGCGTGAGTTGCTCTTTGAATATCTCTTCATCTACCAGGCACGGATGATGGAAGGTGATCTGTATCGGATCAATCTATGGGATCCATTTAGGACCCTAGAGCAACAATACCAGTGAAACCATTCGAAGATTAGATTTCAGGGACAACATTTTGGTATCCCTGTTGCGTTGGGTTCAGGCCTATGCTATTCTTATGCGAAAGGAGAAACAACCATGCGGCCTGATTGGGATTCTTACTTTATGAAGATTGCGTACGCGGTTTCCGAGCGTAGCACCTGTGACCGGGCTTTTGTGGGCTGTGTGCTGGTACTCGATAAACGTATCCTCACCACCGGTTTTAATGGTTCACCTGCCGGTCAGCCGCATTGTGACGAGGTGGGACACCTGATTGCTGAAGGTCACTGCATTCGTACCATTCACGCGGAGACGAACGCGATCATCCAGGCGGCGCTGCATGGGGTGTCAACCCGCGGGTGCACCTGTTATGTCACGCATTTTCCATGCATCAACTGCACTAAAGCATTGATCAACGCGGGCATGACCCGGTTAATCTATCATGTGGCGTACCGGGTGGATGAGAATGCATTTGAGTTCCTGCGTACGGCCAATATCGAGGTTTGCGCGCTCGATTACCATCCAGTGTAAACCAATCATAGAGGTAAAGGGGAGGAGAAATGAAAACCGCCATCCCATTTATTTTCATATTCGCTATTCTTCTGTCCGCATGTGAAATGAGGGTTTCCAATGATACCGGGCAGTCATCTTTCACGACTGGAAAAGCTGAACAACAGATGATAGACACACGCGCAAGTACCGCAATAAGCCATCCTTTCCCGCAACACACGCGATACGTCGATGGCAGCATTTTACCCAATCATCGTAGCCAGGATCAGTTGGACAATGACATCAAGGAATTCTATGATTACTGGAAGTCCACCTATGTGGTAAAGGAGGGAGAAGATTCAGAAGGAAGACCCATTTATCGTATCGCATTTGCCAGCAGTGGTGAGGGCCACCAACAAACCGTATCCGAAGGTCAGGGCTTTGGCATGACCATCCTGCCCGTTATGGCGGGATATGATCCAGAAGCGCAAATACTCTTCGATGGGCTCTGGTATTTCACTCGGCTGCATCCCAGTGAAGTTGACCCCCGTCTGATGGATTGGAAAGTACCCGAGAGCATTGATGGCGATGATAGCGCCTTTGACGGTGACGCCGACATGGCGTTGGGTCTGTTGATGGCCGATGCCCAGTGGGGAAGCCAGGGAGCGATTGACTATAAATCTGAGGCATTAAAATTAATCGAAGGGATCAAGGACTCCACCATCGGTATGGACAGCCATCTGCCTATGTTGGGTGATTGGGTGGGAGAAGGGGATGAGGAATACAACCAGTACACACCCCGCTCATCGGATTTCATGCTGGTCAACTTCAGGGCTTTCGCGAATATCACGAAAGATGATAGCTGGAACGAGGTCGTCAAAGCGAGTCAGATGACAATGCGATCGATTCAAACAAATTACAGCCCGGATACCGGATTGTTGCCCGATTTCATTGTCTCGAGTGGCGAGGAGTTTATTCCGAAACCTGCGCCGCCGAATTTCCTCGAGGGGGAGGATGACGGTCACTATTCGTACAATGCTGGACGTGATCCGTGGCGGGTTGGCGCGGACGCGCTACTGAACGGTGATGAAACATCCAAAGAAATTGTGTTGAAGATTTCCCATTGGGCAGAACAAGTAACCAATGGCGATCCGACTGGTTTCCGTGCCGGATATTCATTGGAAGGAATCCCATTGGAAGATAGCGATTACTTTACCACTTTCTTTGTTGCACCGTTGGGGGTGGCTGCTATGCTCGATCCGAATCAGCAGGCATGGTTGAATGCCATCTACGATGCGGTCAAAGACACCCATGAAGATTATTATGAAGACTCGGTCACACTGCTATGTTTGATAGTTATGACCGGCAATGCCTGGACCCCATAAAGAAATCAAGCAATAAAGATGTTTACGAGTACCTTTCTGTTAACCTATTGACTTCATGGGTCTGAAAATTGTAGACTGGTTTATTGATGAATTAGCAGTCGGGTTGAGTAAAGGAGTATGAAATGGAAAAAATGACCCGCAGGAAGGCTTTAAGGTATTTGTTGGTGGGGGGTGCTGCGGTGGCTGCTGTGCCACTGCTGGACGCCTGTCAAAAGATGACTGTCACAACTTCTATCCCTGAGACTGCGATAGCAGTTGAAAATTCCACTGCCACGCCAAGTGAAACATCCACTCCCCTGAACCTGCCCGACCTGGCTGTAGCCCGGAATGGCGAACCAGAGCCGCTTGTACGCGCAGCCGTGAATGCCATTGGTGGATTGCAGCAATTCATCCCGAATGGCGGTTGGGTCATCGTCAAGCCTAATATTTGCACAGCTTATTACGGGTACGAATACGCTGCCACCACCAATCCCTGGGTGGTGGGGACGCTGGTGAAGATGTGCTTCGAAGCAGGCGCCGGCAAGGTACAGGTGATGGATTATCCTTTCGGCGGCACCCCAGAGGATGCCTACCAGGTGAGCGGTATCGCTGAGCAGGTGGAACAGAATGGTGGTGAGATGGTGGTGATGTCGTCGTTCAAATTCAAGAAAACCGCTATCGAGAATTCACTGGGATTGGATAGTATCTTTATTTACGATGATATTTTCAAGGCGGACACACTGATAAATGTACCGATTGCCAAAAACCACGGCATGTCCAAACTGACACTGGCGATGAAGAATTTAATGGGATTGATGGAATACCGCGAGACGGTCCATTGGAATTTTGGAAAATGTCTGACCGACCTGGCGGGGAAGATCCGTCCCACCCTCAATGTGATCGACGCGGTACGCATCCTTTTGAACAACGGTCCGACCGGTGGTGATCTGAATGACGTCAAGAAGCTCGATACTGTAATTGTTTCCAAGGATATTGTCGCTGCGGATAGCTACGCGGCCACGCTTTTCAATTTCAAACCGGACGATCTCGATTTTGTACGTTACGGCGCCAAGTATGGACTGGGACGCAGCGACCTGGCTGCGCTGAATATCCAGGAGATCGATCTTGGCGCGTAAAACGGTAAACTGGAGTACGATTCGAAAAGTCGTCCAATTGGTATTTCTACTTGCCTGGCTCCTGTTGTGGTTGAGTACAGCCGGGTTAACCTGGGGAGTGAAAGTTTTGCGTCTGCCCGCGGAGATCGATCCTCTGTTGGCACTTACTCAGGCAATTGCCAGCCGTACCCTTACGCTTGGCATGCTGTTGAGTCTGGTCCTGGTCTTGTTAACTCTCTTGGTCGGCAGGGTCTGGTGTGGTTGGATATGCCCGGTGGGGACTCTGATGGATTTTTTTCCATTCCGACTCAAAAATGGCGAGAAACCAAAAATTCCAGAAGCCTGGCGCGCCGCGAAGTACCTCACCCTGCTGGTGCTTCTGATTGCGGCGGTGTTTGGCAACCTTTCGCTGCTCCTCCTCGACCCGATCACGCTGTGGGTGCGGACAATGACTGGCAGTGTGGCTCCGGCGCTTAATGGCGCTTTCACCGCTGCAGAGAACGCGCTGGCACACATTCCATGGATGAGCGATCCGCTCACCTGGTTGGATGGCGTGATGCGCCCGGCGATCTTCCCGACCCAGATCGTAGGGATTCGATTCGTCTGGCTTCCTTTACTGCTTTTCACGGTACTGATATTGCTCAACCTGTTGGCAGAGCGCTTCTGGTGCCGTTATTTATGCCCGTTGGGTGGGATGCTTGGCTTGATTTCCAAACTAGCTTTCTTCAAACGACGCGTGAGATCGGAATGCGTTTCCTGCGCGAAGTGTGTCAGAGTTTGCCCAACCGGTACGATTGACCCGAATCGCGGTTATGCCTCAGATGCGGGGGAGTGTACCTTGTGCATGGACTGCTTCACCTCCTGTCCCGAAAGCGCGGTTGAACTGAAACCAGGCTGGAACCTGGAAGAGAATATGCCCTACAATCCGAGCCGTCGTCAATTGTTCATCACTGGCACCGTGGCGCTGGCCGGTTTGGCTGTGATCGACACAAACACCAATAAACACAGTGGTGGCAACTTTCTCATCCGACCACCGGGAGCTGAAAATGATGACCTGCTTGAGAAATGCCTTCGCTGTGGATTATGCCTGCGCAGTTGCCCAACCGGAGCACTTCAGGCCTCGATTGCAGAATCCGGTTGGGTGGGGGTATTTACCCCGGTAGTGGTGCCGAGGCTTGGATATTGCCTTTATACCTGCAATAATTGCGGCAGCGTCTGCCCGGTGGAGGCTATTCCACCACTGCCTTTGAAGCAAAAGCAAATCACGGTGATCGGGCATGCATTCATCGACCAAAATCGCTGCATTCCCTGGGCGGATGGGACCACCTGTATCGTCTGTGAAGAGATGTGCCCGCTGCCTGATAAAGCCATTGTTTTGGAAGAGCGGGATTCCACGGATTCCGAGGGTAATGTTTTCACGCTCAAGCTTCCCCACGTGGTGCGTGAGCGCTGCATTGGCTGTGGCATTTGCGAGTACAAATGCCCGCGTGCCGGTGACGCAGCAATCAGGGTATATCGTGCGGACATGTAAAAAAGGCGCCGGGAGTATTTTCCCGGCGTCTGGTCTAAATTGCATTGGTAAGTGATTTGTGAACCATAGCTACCCGCTCCGCGTCCATCTTCTCAATGGCGCGGTCGTAGGTAAGGAAGCCGTTGATCTCAATTTCTACGTCGGTGGTCTCGGTGTAAACAGCGGCGGCGCAGCCTTTTTCGATAAGTGGTTGCAGCTCATCTCTCAGCAAGTTCACGTACGCTTCAGTCAACTCTTCTTTGGAATCGAAGAATTTATATCCAAACTTCTTCGTCTCATCCCAACTGTGCCCCGGGACCATTTGGCTATATCCACCAAATTCTGAGAGGATAAAGGCGCGCCTGTCAGGTTTGATTGGTTTGCGCAGCTTGAGCACGTATTGATGCCGGCTGAGGAAATCACCGCCGCCGTGATCGAACCAGCCGCTAGTGGCATCAACCAGGCGGGTGGGATCGTACTCCTTGGTCCATCGACTGATTTCGCGCGATTGGAATTGCCCCCAACCCTCGTTGAACACCACCCAAAGCGCAATACTAGGGATGCTATACAGGTGGTCGATCATACCCTTCAGATCAAGCCGGTATTGCTCGCGAACGTGTTTTTCGTTCCGTCCAAATGTCTTCAGGAAAAGGGTATCGCAGCGCGGTAACCCAGCCCACATGGCCAGGGTGGAGGTGAGGTCGCCCACGGCGCGTCCGCCGCTGGGCATGTCCTGCCAGACGATCATCCCGAGACGGTCGCAAGCGTAGTACCAGCGTAACGGTTCCACTTTGATGTGTTTGCGGATGAAATTACAGCCGAGCTTCTTTGTGTATTCGATGTCGTAAAGCATGGCTTCTTCAGTCGGTGGGGTATAGAGTCCGTCGGGGAAGTAGCCCTGGTCGAGCGGACCATACAAGAAAAGTGGATGGTTGTTAAGAGCGATACGTTTATAGCCATGTTGATCAACCATCAAACTAAACTTACGCATGGCAAAGTAACTTTCAACCTCGTCAATCATGCGGTTGTTTTTGATAAGGGTAATCTTCAGTGAGTAAAGATGTGGATCTTCCGTGCTCCATAAACGCGGTTCCGGGATGGATAGGATGAGAGGGAATTCTGTGGAGGTTTCAGCAGTCGCGATCTCTCTACTGCCATCCAGGGCAACGGCCTTGATTGTCAGACCGCTTTCGTTCCCGCGGAGGGAAGACTCGATGGTGACCAGGGAGCGGTCGATATCGGGGGTGATCTTAAGTTTTGACAGGCTCACTTCCGGCACCGGCTCTAACCAGACCGTTTGCCAGATACCCGAGACAGCTGTATACCAGATGCCGTAGGGGTTGAGCAGTTGTTTGCCGCGTTCCTGTTGTTCCGAGTCGGTGGGATCCCAGACAGAGACGGTGAGGGTGTTTTCATCGGGCTTGAGCGCGTCAGTGATATCGAAAGTAAATGGCAGATATCCGCCGCGATGGCTGCCAAGCAGGGTCTCGTTCACCCATACCTCGGCTTCAAAGTCCACGGCGCCAAAATGAAGCAGCACGCGGTCGCCGGACCAATCACGTGGAACGGTAAAAGTCCGTCGATACCATAATTGTTGCGTGGGCAGCAGAGGTATCTTCACTCCGGAGAGAGCGGATTCGATGGCAAAGGGAACGAGAATCTGACCTTCCCAGTGGTCGATGGTGGTCGCTGAGTGATCGGTGATAGTGTATTGCCAGAGGCCGTTTAAATTCAACCAGCGTGAACGAGTCATTTGCGGGCGGGGGTAATCGGGTAATGGACAGACAGGATCCACCTGCGCTGCCCAGCGGGTGAGCAAGTTTCCAGGAACGGGTTTCCAGGGTTTCTTAGCCATGATCTTCCTCTATTTTTGGGAGTGAGTAGTTTTCTCAGTCAATTGCATATCAGATTTACGACTGCAAGGCGATTATACGCCATCACCAATAATTCAATGAATATTCTTTGCGGTTGCTTTACTATTTTTGGAAATTAAGATGATAGACATTGGTTAATACTATAATGCTTCTATCTGTCTGAAATGATTTTAATGAGGAGGTGTGCATGGGTATTAAAGATCAGGTGTCCCCCGAACAATGGAAAGTTTTATTGAACGCGCCGAGTTATGCGGCAGAATTTGTCGCAACAGCCAGCGGCGGTGGATTGGATTTTTTTGCTGAAGTTCTCACCTCGATGAAAGTGGTGCAGGACACCGCGATCAGGAAAGATGGTAGCGGCTTCGGTAAACTGGTGGACGAGATCATGACCACCATGACAGAGATGTCCTTCAACGAAGCAAAAAGTGATACTCTCAAGACAGAGAGCACTGATCTGAATTCGATGCGCGCAGCTGCCAGGCAAGTGGTCGTCGATGCTGCTGCCGCAGCGTCAACCCTGGATGGCGGTGATGGGTATAAACGCTGGTTGCTTTTCGTTGCCCGCAAGGTGGCTGAAACACGCACCGGCGGTGTTTTGGGATTTGGTGGCACTTCAGTAATAGATGAAAAGGAAGAAGCCGCATTAACCGAACTTAAAATGATTTTGAACGTAACTGAAATGTGATCGGGTAATATGATCCGGAGGAGTATACTCTTCCAGATTTTTTACAACCAATGACTAATATTACTAAATCTGGATTCATAAAAATTCGATTAAATTTTATTAATCCAATTTGTCCAGTATTATAATTACCAGGTACTTGCGTAAAGCAATTAAAGGCAAAAAAGCACACAACCTTGGTTATGAATGGTTTAAGTGTTCACACTGTAGAGTCTCAATGAGTACGTGTCTACTCTCATAGGATTCCACAAGTTAATATAGATAACCACCATCCTTGCCATGATCGCCTGGTATTGAGAGTGTTTTGTCGTTTGTTTGGCTGGTGAGCAGCCACTTCAAAGGCAGATGCTTTATCAAATCACGAGTGCGATTCAAAACCAAATGGCGACAAATTGGATGTGAAGTGCTGGATCTTAAAGGTACAGAGTCAATAAATCGACTGAAAGGTTGCTGGGGTAATGCTCGAATATCAAAGTATTGAATATGGGCTTCATGAAAACCTGGTGAAGATAGAGGAAATATTCTCTCTATTGGGGTTTGAAAAATCACTCACCGATTCGATCAACGAGTGCAAAGAATTAGTAGAAACCAAGAAATACGTCGTAGCAGTGATGGGGGAATTCAAACGTGGAAAGAGTTCATTGATCAATGCCTTACTAGGGTTGCGGATTCTCCCGGTGGATACAACACCTGCTACCGCCGCATTGAACCGGATTGTGTATGGTAAATCATCCAAAGTTGAGATCCATTACAAAGATGGCAAGGTAAAAGAGATCGGTATGGATGAGTTGAGTGATTACGTAACTCAGACTACTCCCGAAGGGAAAGCGAGAGCTCTTTCCATTAAAGAAGCAGTGGTTTATGCGCCTACGGTGATCTGCCAGAACCATGTCGAAATCATCGACACCCCCGGTTTGAATGATAACCAGGCGATGACCAAGATCACCGTCGACATGCTCAATAATGTCGATGGTGTAGTAATTCCGATTCATGCCAAATCTCCTTTTAGCGAGGTTGAACGCAAGTTTGTTTGCCAGTTGATTAAATGCGAGAATATTCACAACTTGCTCTTTGTGGTGACATTCATCGATCAGCTTGACGAAGATGATTACGATTATGACAATTTCATGAAGTTCCTTGCCGGGCGGATAAAAAATGATGTGCTCGAGGAATTAACCAAAACCAAAGCAGATCAAAAGATTCTAAACCGCGCTACTCGGATGCTTGCCGGTATGAGAATTTTTGGAGTTTCATCGGAGTTGGCTTTGCAATCTTTTGTATCCAACAATAAAGCTTTACTAAAGAAAAGCCGGTTCGAAGAATTTTCGAATAACCTTTTGCGGGTGATCACCAGTGAACAATTGGAAAATGTTCTCCGTAGATCGGTGGCAGAGTTTTACCGACTTCAGGCTTCAATGGAAGACCAGAACAATAAACGTATATTGGAATTTGATGAACAGCTCAATTCGATAAACAATTTCATTCATTTGATCAAGGATGATCGGACTGAGTCAAAAGCTGAAATGGAAAAAGCGATCAAATCCGGGGAGGATTGGAGATCGCGAATTCTTTCTGAATGTAACAAGCTTAAAAATATTTTGGCCGATCAGTTCCTGAATGGAGTATTCAGCCTTGACGGCAAACCACCTTATATCGCGAATGAATTTATCAACAACACAGCTATACGGGCAGGCAACCTGGCCAACGAGAGAATTATGAAGGAGATCATCCCTGGGTTAATCGACAGTTTCCAGGGAGATTTTGAAAGATTTCAAATTACACGTAGAGCCCGTTTGTCTCCGGCAATGAAAACCCTCGGGATTGAAGTGATCCCTGGCGATCAGGAGTTTGAAAAGAAGGTTTCAGAACTCTTTCAGGCAAGATTGAGCAACCATGAATTTCACTGGGTGATCGATAACAGATCAGTACCCTATCAGTGGATCAACCGAAACGGGACAGCGACAATACCTCAAAACTGGAACGTAAATGGGCAGGTTATGTTCGAAATTGTACTAAGGATGGTGAGCGTTTCCATCGATTCATATATCCAGTCTTTTTCGCCTGTGTTTGATTCCATTTTATGTGATTTGCTCACATTTGTTGATGAAGAAAATGAAATTCTTCATCAATCTTCCGAAGAGAGATCCAGACAAAGGAAAGAAGAAATCCAGATCGAAATCAAGTCTTACCGATCCAATTATCAAATCCTGCAGCAAAAGGTGAATAAAATCGTTGAGGATAGCCAGTTTTTACTCGAACAATATCTTGAACAAACAGGCTCTTGCTAAAGCACATATGCAGTTGGGTCTTTAAACAAGGAGCAGGAGGTTTGGAATGGCTAAATGCGTAAAATGTGGAACAACGCTTACGGAAGGAGCGAATTATTGTTCCTTATGTGGGGCGGCTGCGATAAGCCCTGATCGGATTATTTGTTCCAAGTGTGGCACGGAGATTGTTGCCGGTGCCTTTTTTTGCGACAATTGTGGAGCAAAGGTAACTGCTACCGTTGTGCAAAATCCATCTACTCCTCAACCTCCACCGCCAATAAATATTACGAATGTTCCTTCACCCTACCCGCCTTATCCTGTTGCGGCCAATCGAGTGTTGCGCATTACACGTGAAAGCCAGTTCCAGTGTATGGCGAACACCTATCAGGTGATCGTAAACGGCAATTATCTGGGTAATATCGGTGTTGGAAAAACTATAAGCTTGAATGTTAACGTAGACACCGCTGTGGTGGATATTATCTGTACCACCATCATGATCAATGCCAGGATGCGGCTTGTCTTAAAACTTGGACCGGTAACGAGTGTCAACTTTAAGGTCGAATGGCCTGGAGACATTTATCCAACGGTTTACGGAGCACAGGTGATCGAACAAACCAAATTTTTTTAGCTAACGCTTACTGAATGAATCGCTACAAGGATTTGTTCTTTTTTACGCTCATTGAACATCCGAGTAAATATTTCAAAAAGGGAGATTAGAGCATGGAGACTGAAGCGAACTTTAGTAGTTTCACCAATTACAAACAGACAGTGATCGAATTAACAAGCGATTTAAAGAAGTTACGTGAGTATTCTGAAAAAATGGGATTACACGGAAATGTTTCGGGGATTGACGAGGTGTTGAAAAGATTGATGGAAGATAATTTTAGTGTCGCGATCATTGGCGAATTTAAGCGGGGAAAAAGCACGCTAATAAATGCGCTTCTTGGCAAAGACATTCTCCCGATGGATGTGATGCCAGCTACAGCAACGTTGAATAAGATCAATTATGGATTAACTCCCAGCGTCACAGTGGAATATAAGGATGGCCGCAGCGAACAGATCGCCATCGAGCAATTGAAAGATTATGTTACCAAATTGACTGGTGAAAGTCAGGCTCGCGCGCTGACGATCAAAGAAGCTACCGTCTATTATCCGGTCCCCTATTGTAAGAATGGTGTCACGATCATCGACACACCCGGGTTAAATGATAACGAAAGGATGACCGAAGTGACCCTATCGGTTCTGCCAACGGTCGATGCCGCATTGATGGTAGTGATGGCACAATCTCCCTTCTCTGAATCGGAGAAAGATTTCATCGAAAACAAGATCATTAACAGTGATCTGGGGCGTCTTCTTTTTGTGGTTACTGGCATTGACATTATTGATGACGAGGCGGATGTTGAGCGGGTTTTGGAGAGTATCAAGACACGCATTCAAGAACATGTGATGAAGAAGGCGGAAAACACCTATGGCATCGATTCTCCGGAATATGAAGTGTATAAACGAAAGATTGGCACGGTGAGGGTGTACGGAGTTTCTGCTAAGAACGCTCTCAAAGGGAAGATCCGAGGTGATGAAGCGATGCTTCAAGCGAGTCGTTTTCCTGCGTTCGAAGCCGTCCTTGAAAAATTTCTTACCGAAGATAGAGGCGCGATCATGCTCAACGCGCCTGTAAGTCGAATCAAGACCTCTTCGATTGAGTTGGTCAAGGCGGTAACCTTACGACAGAACGCCTTGGCGATGCAGGAAAATGAATTCGAAAGTAAAAGTTCTGCTGCCATGCAAGAGATCAAAAAGATCCGCGAGGAACGGAAGGTAGAAATGAGCCGGATCAACGAAGCCTCATTGACCACTTTTACAAAACTAAAACCCGAGATCGATGCTTACTGGCCCACATTGATCAAAATCGCCATGGATAAGATCAATTCATATCCATTAACTGGTGATGATATCAGTGAGGAGAATTCTTATCAAACTCAGCAAAAATTGGCTAAAGCAGTTCAAATAGAGCTGTCTCGCGCGGGTCAAAATATGTCTGAAAAAATCCAACACCAGATCGAGCAAGCTCTGGAAAGTGAATCCGATCGTTTGTCGGGGTTTGAGGAAAAATTCTTTAAGGCGACAGATAAAATTGCATCCATGTTCATCTCAAATATGCCTGATTCAGACGCTGATTTTGGTGTCAGTATTGTTGCGTCCAGTCTGCTGGGTTATGGATTGGGCGGTATTTACCTGGGATACAAAGAAGCTGGCTGGAAAGGCGCGCTTCTTGGTGGCGCCTCCAGTGTGGCGGGAACCCTTGCCACCGGTTTTGGCGTGGGTTTGCTGATGTCAGTTCTGTCACTTCCGGCAACCTGGCCGGTGTTACTTGTGGGCAGTCTCGTGGCAGCCTTTGGTGGTTCACTGGCTGGAAAATTCGTGGTTGGTAAAGCACTGGTTAATGCCAAGATCGATAAATTCAGGGATTCATTCAAAGATTCGGTAAGAAAAGAGCTTCAAAAACTCAGAGACCAGGATCATTTATCCGATAATGTTGAAAAACAGATCAACGACGCTTTCGATGCTTTGAAAAAGAAATTGGAAAAAGAAACTGAAAACATCCTGCAAGATACCGAGAGCCAATTGGCTCAACTGAAGGTCGAACTTGCTCAGAAAGCCTTAATGACTGAAAAAGAAAAAGAAGAGCTAACTCATATGGTGGATTCAGTCAGGGAAATCAGTCTACGCGCTGAAGCGATCAATAAACAATTATCCGTGATCCTGGCACGGTAAGGAGAATTGGAATCCATGTCTAGAATAAACCCAACAAGCAACATTAACGTCAATTTTGCTTCGTACCTTGAAGGAAGAAAGTCCACTATTAACGCGCATATGGTCAATGGCATTCCTGATTATGCTTTTGACCTGGATATGACCTTAAGACAAAAAATAAACGCCATTCCTGGCGCGTTACCGTTTTTCACCGCGTTGACTTCTCAATATGCTCCCTTTTTCCGCCAGGAAACCAATTTAAAGGCATTAAAAGTTGGTCCCAATCAATTTCCGGATATTCATAATATCGTGGTGGAGTGCGCAAGGCGTTTGGGGATCGGGATTCCGACGGTATTTATTCAAAAAAATCCGTCTGAGATTAACGCATGGACAATCGCGCTTGAGGGTGACACTCCCGTGATAGTTGTGACCTCGGCTCTACTTGAACGGTTCACCACCGGCGAGTTGAAAGCGGTGATCGGACACGAATGTGGGCATATCCATAATTGCCACAATGTTTACAACATGGCTGAGCAATTAATCTTCAAATCGGTTTTTGTAGCCAGTTCTCCTTTGGTCCAGCAGATATTGGAGTTCGTTTCCATTCCTCTGAAAATCGCGATCAATACCTGGGCCCGCGCTGCCGAGATCACCTGTGACCGGGCAGGTATGATCTGTTGTGATGATCCAAATGACGAGATCACTTGCAAAGCAAAGTTTATCTATGGAGCCACGTTCAATAGATCCGATATCAATATCGATGAAGCATTAAATCAGTTTGAAACGATCCGATCGACTCCAGTAAGGTATCTGGAGTTGGGTTATGACCATTCAGTGCCGATCCGGCGAATTTTCGCTGATAAAGAGTTTATGAACAGTGAAATCCTTTATGGATGGCGTCCTGAATGGAAAAAACCTGGAATGCAACTGATTGGAAAAACGGAACTGGATGAGCGTTGTGCGAAATATGTCAGTGTTAAAGCAGGTTCGGAGAGGAAATAACTGAGATGACTACAAAACAACTTGACCGAAAAATGACCCTGGATTTTGACACAGTCTGCCATGATGTTGAAGGGGTGTTGGATGATGTCCGAGGCATAATGAATGAACGGTATTTCTCGTTGGCACTAGGGAATGATGCCGTACATAAATTGAAGGAATATCCGGTAGCGATCCGAAAACGTCTGTATGACGCCTTTAACCTGGTCGTAGTGGGTGATTTCAAGCGCGGCAAGTCCACGTTGATCAACGCTCTGCTGGGTGATAATATCGCTCCTACCTCAGTCACACCAGAAACGGTGACGATCAATAAGATCTCCTATGCTGAAGAACCAAAGGCTGAGGCGGTGTTGAAGAACGGTCGTCGGGCGAAATTAGATCAGGCTGAATTGAAAAGGGAAGAGATCGAGAAGTTAATGAAGGAATTCCCGGCACAAATCGATTTCGTTGATCTTAAAGTGAACAACGATATGTTGAAAGATGTATCCATCATTGATACACCAGGGGTGGGAGATCTGATGAAACGTTTCGATGAGCAGGTAACTGATTATCTGGTCAACGCCGACGCTTTAATTTATGTGATTTCCGCGCGGTCTCCCCTGTCACTATCAGAGCAGTCTTTCCTATCCTCGTCGGTGATGCCGGGGAGCTTTTCACGGGTTCTGCTGGTAGTGAATATGGCTGATACGATGGATTCTCAGGAAGACATTGAAAAAATCCAGGCTTTCATCGCAGAAAAAGTCACTGCGATCAGCCCAAATATCTATATATACCCTTTGAGTGCCTTGGATGAGTATTGTCGCAAAAAAGGATTAAAACGCCCGAACCCGGCAATGGCGGCTACTCTGGAAAGTCAGTTCTACGCATTTGAGAATTCCTTGCAGAACGACATCCTCCTGCAAAAGGAGATCATCAAGTCAAGTCGGGGGATCGCGTTAACTTCGTTGCTTTTGGAAAACATCACAGCGCGTATCAAACTACTAGAAAGTACGCTACAACAGAACGTCCAGAAGCTTTCGCTCAATGAAAACTCATATCGGGAACAAAACGATGCGTTGATGAAAAGCATCAATGAGCATAAAGCATCGTTATGCAATGACATCGAGGATATGAAGCTGGAAGCCAGAGACTGGATGTCTGAATTTCTGGCAAGAGTAAGAGCTGAAATAAATGCTATTGGATCCAACGCAAGTGTTAGCGATTTAGAACGTCATTTCCAGTTCTATCTGCTTGACATGATTCGTGATGGCGTTCAGGCCTGCGTTTCATTTCACCAGAAGGATATTTCCGACCGGGTATCTGCCGAGATGAAAGCCTTTGCGGGAGAAATCGTTGAATCGAGATTTGGCAGCATCGATGCTAGTATTTCAAGCTGCATCAACGATGTTAGTTGGTCAAGCGTGGATACTTTTACCTCAAAGTTCATGGTCGCCTCTGAATTAGCCGGCGTGAATCTGCTCGGGCCATTAGTGCTGCTTGGTCAGACCATTGCTGGATTCATCCGACAGGGAGTGGTCAGCAAAAAACAGGATGATTTCCTGGCTCCGATCATTCAGGGCTTCGACATGTTTTCAAATGATGTAATGAACAAAGTGAACGATACCTACGAGCAGCTCAAGAATAACGCGGTCAACAAACTGGATGAACTTTACCAAGATCAGATAAATGCCTCCAATGAAGCAATCGAACAAGCAAAGAAGATCACACAGAATGAAGAGGTAAAGAAGGAGGAAATCATATCCTACATGGATTCATTGTTGATAAACCTGTCATCAATGAGAGAGGTATTGAAGAAATTTGATTGATTGCGGAATTTAATGTTACTTACTGAAAATAAAGTAAAATATTTTTATGTAAGAACATCAATACTTCGGAGGCGTATATGAGTGATCATGAAAAGGCAAGAACGCTTGTTTCACAGATGAGCACTGCCGAGAAAGCATCTTTATGCTCGGGGAAAAATTTCTGGTACCTTAAGGGGATAACCCGACTTGAACTACCCGAGATCATGGTCACTGATGGACCGCATGGATTGCGTAAACAGGAGACGAAAGCGGATAATCTTGGTTTGAATAAGAGTGTTCCCGCTGTGTGTTTTCCGACTGCTGCGGCTACCGCCTGCTCGTTCGACCGGGAATTGCTCAAAGAAGTGGGAAAGGCCATGGGTGAGGAATGCCGCCAGGAAGAGGTGGCTGTCATCCTCGGACCCGGTGTCAATATCAAACGCTCTCCGCTTTGCGGTAGAAATTTCGAATACTTCAGCGAAGATCCCATGCTGGCGGGTGAGATGGCTGCCGCGATGATCGAAGGCATCCAGAGTCAGCATGTGGGGGTCTCACTAAAACACTTTGCAGCCAACAACCAGGAAAAATGCCGCATGACCAGCGAAAGCGTGATGGATGAGCGTACCTTTCGTGAAATCTATCTGACAGCTTTCGAACGCGCGGTCAAACAATCTAGCCCCTGGACGGTAATGTGTTCCTATAACCGAATTTTTGGTGAGTTCGTCAGTCAGTACAAACGTCTTCTCACAGATATCCTGCGTAATGAGTGGGGTTTCAATGGTCTGGTTGTCTCAGACTGGGGAGCCACGGTGGATCGCGTCAAAGCGCTTGCCGCCGGTATGGATCTGGAGATGCCTTTCATTGGCGCAATTAATGATAAAAGAATCGTTGAAGCCGTCGAAGAAGGTAAATTACCGATGGATGTGCTCGATACCGCGGCTATTCGTGTGACTGAATTGATTCTGAAATCCCAAAAACGGAAGGCATTCAAGTACAACCCAGATGATCATCACGTCATCGCGCGCAAAGCTGCAGCGAGATCTGGGGTTCTCCTTAAAAATGAGAAAGGCATTTTGCCCGGGAATATCAAGCAAAAAGCCGCTGTCATTGGTGCCTTTGCCAAATCGCCACGTTATCAGGGTACCGGAAGCTCCAAGATCCAGCCCATCAGAGTGGATAATGCCTGCGATGAGCTAGAGAAGCTGGGCTTGAAATTCGAATATGCCGAAGGATACCACCTGGACAGCGACGCACCGGATGCGGTATTGCTTGAAGAAGCCTGCAGGGTAGCAGACGGGAAGGATATTGTTTACATCTTTGCTGGCTTGCCTGACAGTTACGAGGCTGAATCCTTTGATCGGGATAGCATGTCCATGCCCGCGTCTCACAATCAGCTCATCGAAGCGATCTGTGAGGTCAACAAGCATGTGGTTGTGGTGTTGCATGGCGGTGCTCCCATCGAAGTCCCCTGGGCAGACAAAGTACAAGGCATCTTGATGATGTACCTGGGCGGGGAGGCTTGTGGTGGCGCAGCAGCGGACCTGTTGTTGGGCAAGGTCAACCCTGGTGGCAAACTGGCCGAGTCCTGGCCGTTCTTCCTTGCTGATAATCCATCTCATGATTTCTTCCCAGGGTATCCCAAATCGGTGGAATATCGCGAGGCATTATTTGTTGGTTATCGTTACTATGATAAAGCGAAAAAAGCAGTACGTTACCCCTTTGGTTATGGCCTGTCATACACGAGTTTCGAATTTAAAAACCTAAAACTATCATCAAAGAAGATCAAAGATACCGATACCCTGACCGTTACCTGTCAGTTGAAGAATACAGGAAAAGTTGCCGGTAGCGAAGTGGTTCAACTTTATGTATCTTGTGTGAACTCGAAGATCATCCGCGCCGAACAGGAGCTGAAGGGTTTCGAGAAGATCCAGCTTGACCCTGGTGAGAGCAAAGAGGTTACTTTCACACTTTCCAAACGCGATTTTGCTTATTACAACACTGCGAGCTCTATCTGGCACGTGGAGAGTGGCGAATATGAGATCCGCGTAGGCGCCTCGTCGCGTGATATACGATTGAGAGGTACCGTATCTGTGCAAAGCACTGTGGACGCGCCGTTGCCCGATCTGAGCGCCGAGTTGCCTTGCTATTATGATCTGACTAACGGCATTCGTGTTTCGGATGTGGAGTTTACTGGTCTAATCGGGCGTCCTCTTCCCGCACGAGATCGAATCAAGGGAGCACCGCACACCGTAAGTTCCACCTTTTCTGATATTCAAGACAAATGGCTGGGCAGGCAATTGCTCTCCATCATGCGTAAGAATATCACCAAGATGGGCGATGACAACGCGGATATCAAATTAATGGCCGAAAAGATGATCATGGACATGCCGCTGCGAGCGTTATGTCTGATGGCTGCCGATAGCGGATTGACGTTGGAGAAGATCGAAGGGATCGTGGACTTGCTTAACGGACATTTGATCAAAGGAGTGGGTTCGTTCTTGAAAAAGTAGGCGTATATTCAAAAAAGGTCGCGATTCAAATCAGGATCGCGACCTTTTTTAGTAAGAGAACAACTACAGCCCTTTTAGAAACTCGATGCTTTTCCTGGCTGCTGTTGTTGCATCGGGCTTGGGAAGAAATTCACCTGAAACCCAACCCTGGTATCCCGTCTCGTTGAGTGTTCTCAATATCGTACGGAAATCCATATGCCCCGCGCCGGGGTACCAGCGGTTAGAATCAGCCACGTGGAAGTGAAAGATTCGCTTGCCGCAAGCGCGGATGCTGTCATCGATGATAGTTTCTTCGATATTCATGTGGAATGTATCGAGCAGCAAACCAAAATTTGGCACGCCTACCTTATCGATCAGTTCCATGCCCTGCGTTACATTGTTAACCAGGGTGGTCTCGTAACGGTTGATCGGCTCCAGGGCTAATCTCACACCTTCAGGCATCGCGGACTGGCTGCATTCCTGCAGCGCTTCGCACAGCCAGCGTTCAGCTTGCGCTTGATCCAATCCGGGTCTGACCAGCCCGCGGATGAGCCCAATGATGATGACCGCGTTGAAACGGGCGGCTACTTGCACGTGGCTTTTAATACGTTCAATGGCCTTACGGCGAATCTCAGGGTCGGGATCGGTGAATGATAACCCTTCCTCTCCCCAGGCCTGACCGGTGCCGATGGCGGGAACGGAGAGATGATGCGAGCGGGTGACGCGTTCAAGCTCATCCAGGTTCACCAACTTCGGGTCGCGGATTGCGAGTTCAACGCCATCATAGCCCATCCGAGCGATCTGCTGCAGGTTGGTCTCAAGATCCCCTTTGAATGTGGCGGCCTGGAATTGAGCGGCCTGAGTGGAAAGTACAACTGACAATTTCATTGATTTTGATCCATTTTAACCAACAGCCGCAATTTCTGCGGCTGTCGGTATTGGTTTTACTTGGCGACGTAGGTGATCTTGCACTCGGAGCGGTCTGTTTGCAGCTTGATGATGTTTTCGGGCAACTGTTCGAGGCTGACCTTTTTGGTACTCATCACTGTCATGTCCATGCCGCTGGCCATGCAATCGATAACGCGCGGGAAAGTTCCATTGCCGGAGTGACCCTGGGCACCAATGATGCTGGCGTGGCGGACTTGCAATACTTCACCGGTAACAGGCATCTTGGCTTCAGCGCGGGCGGTGACGACAACCTTGCTGTTGAGAGTTCGGCCTTCCCAGATGACCTTCTCGATGCCGGGGTAAACCTGGGTGGGCAAGCCGGTGGCTTCCATGAACAGATCGGCGCCCATGCCATCGGTGAGTTCAAGCACGCGGCTGGCGAAATCTTCCTTGGAAGGATCCACGTGGTAGTCAGCGCCGCATTTCAAAGCCATCTTGGCACGATTGGTTTGCGTCTCGGAAATGATAACCACGGAAGCACCGGCACGTTTGAGGATGGCGCAGGCAGCGATACCAACAGGGCCGGCACCCAGCACGACCACACGATCGCCAGGGCGGATACCACCGCCGCGTTCGATTACGGCGTTGTAGGCCACGCAGGTGGGTTCCACCAGGCTACCGGCGATGAAGATGTCCTGCTCTTTTTTGTATTGTTTGCGCAGAGGTTCAAGGCTCCACAGAGTGCGGGCGGGTAATTTGATGTATTTGGTGTAGGCACCGTTGACGTTGAAGCCCACTTCATCCAGGTGCTCGCACTGGTTTGGATACCCATCGGCGCAGGGCTTGCATTGACCACACCAGAGCATCTCTTCAGAGGTGACCATTTCACCACCCTTGAAGGGTTTGTTGGTGCGTTTGTCGTAAGCATTCTTGCCAGCTTCAACGACAACTCCGGAAAACTCGTGACCAAGGATACTGGGAAAACCGGTCAAACCGGGATAGAGGATATACCCATCCTGATCAGCTTGGGCCATGTGGACGTCAGAACCGCAGATACCGCAGGCTTTGACTTCCATTAACACTTCTTCAGGACCTGGAGTTGGGATGTCGTATTCACGGATCTCGAAGCGCGGGTTGCGCCAAACCAGGCTGCCCAAATATGTCTGGCGACCCTCAATATCTTTAGCTCCGAGTTTGAAACCCGGTTTTGGATCCCAGTCTGCAACCAGGGTGACTCCTTGCATTTTACCTTTCATAGTAATACTCCTCTGTAGTGTGGTGAATGATTAAACTTCAGTTCCCTGGCCGATACGAGGGATACCGTAGACGGTCTTCCAGCCTTCGCTGAGCGGTTCACGAAGGTAAGGTTCCATGTCTTTCGCCGAGCGCAGGGTGACCTCTTCCACAGGGGGAACGGTGCCAGCCGGGAAGCGCTCCAGAACGTCGTCAGCCCACAGGGTGAGGTATTTGAGAATGGCAGCCATTGGGCGTTTTGCTTTCTGGGCTGAGCCTGATTTTGCCTTACCCACAACACCTTCAGGGGTGGCCGCGATCTCGATAGCGAAGTGACCTTCACCCTCGGACCAGCGGCTGGGACGACCAAAGGGATCGACGGACTTATCAAAATGGCCATCAGGCAGGTAGTTCTTGCCCTCGGTATCCACGGCGCGACTCATATCTACCATGTCGGGATGGAGTAACAGGCTGAGGGAGGTTTCGGATTCATCGGCGTGAACGAAGTTGGTACTCATCGTACCGCCGCGGTCATCGGAGCGGAAGAATTCACGAACGCCGCGGTGCCAGTCGATGACGCGGAAGATACCCGGAAGCTGGTAGCGTTTCTGAAATTCCTGGACAGCTGATTCAAGCATCCACAACTGACCATGGTTGTTAACGATCAACTGTTTACGGAAGCCATCGTTCCACAGACCGAGCATCACATCGATCATCATCTCGCGAACCACGTGCTCACGGACGATAACGGTGCCGGGCATGCCCAGGTGGTGGAAGGGGTGACCACCGTAATTCAATGGGGGCAACGCCAGGTTAATGGGGTTACCGCGTTTGGCAGTGAATCGACGCACGCCTTCACAGATGGCGCTGACATAGAGTGTGTCTGCCGCGCTAGGCAGGTGGGCACCGTGTAGTTCGGTGCAGCCAACCGGGATGAAGACGATATCGTTCTTCTTGCGGTTTTCCTCGACCTGCCAACGGGTTGTTGTTTGAATGTACGAACCGGGCTTGGCCCATTCAACAGGTGAGGGGATACCGTAATCAGCCAGGATGGCATCGATCTCAGCGTCGCTCGCCTCCCAAACCTCTTTCTTCAAACGTCCAACAGCGTTATCTTCGAAGAACAGGTCGGGTTGATTCGTAGGCAGATAGCCTTTTGGTACTTTCTGATCGGTCATTGTTTGCTCCTTCTAATTGGATGATGAATCGTTTTTTTAATTACCGGTGATCTCAGTAAGTTTTACCGGGCGATTCTCGTGGAACGATTTCCAGGCTGCGAAACCTAGCGCTGAAGCCATATAGCCATCTTCACCGGTGGTCGGGGTGGTTTTGTTATCACGAACGCATTCAGCGAACTGCCGTACTTCTTCGATGTAACAGGGAGCGTAACGCTGCATGAAGAAGTAAGGAGGTGGGGGTGTCATGAACCCTCCCGCAACACCTTTTGTGACAGTGGTTTCCTCTTCGTTGTCAGCGATGATTGTTCCGTTGGCACAAAAGACTTCCAAACGCTGATCGTAGCCATAGATGGCATGGCGGCTGTTATTGATCACGCCGATGGCGCCGTTCTTAAACTTGAGGGTGACAATGTCATTGTCCAAGTCGCCAAATTCGGAGATCTCGGGTTTGACCAGAGCCGCGCCGATGGCGTAGATCTCATCCACATCGCCAAGTTGATAGCGGATCATGTCGAAATCGTGGATGACCAGGTCAAGGAAGATGCCGCCGGAGACGCGCAGAAAGTCCATACTGGGGAATTCTGGGTCGCGGTTGGTAATGTTGAGGATGCAGGGACGACCCATTTCATTAGAAGCGACAATATCATGGACTTTACGATAGCTTTTATCGAAGCGGCGGTTGAAACCTACCTGTAATTTCACTCCGGCTTTCTTGACAACAGCCAGCATTTCTTTGATATCTTCGAGGTTGGGAGCCAGCGGTTTTTCACAGAAAATCTGTTTTCCAGCGAGCGCCGCGTCCTTGACGATCATGGCGTGGGTATCAGTGCTTGTGGCGATGAGGACGGCATCGATGCTCTTATCGGCCAGTAGTTCGTGGTAATCCTTGACCACGCGTTCGACACCAAGTTCATCAGCGACAGCTTGAGCTACTTCGAGACGGATGTCGCAGATGGCAACCAGATTGATTTCGGGGATGGAGCGAACCACGTTCTTGACGTGCACGCTGCCCATGCGGCCGGTTCCAATAATTGCCAGGTTTACTTTTTTCATCAATAGACCTCTTTTCTCTTTGGTTGAGAATTTACAGGCTAGACTTTCATCACGATCTTCATGGCAGATTTTGGATGATGTTCCATTGTCTTGATATCAAGGCCAAGCATGTCGAAAGCGGTTAAGCACTCATCCATGGGAATGATCTTAGTGAAGAATGGTTTCATGTTGAGACGGTTTTCTTCGAAAATGCGGATGGAGGGGTTCATGGTGTTCTGGCCAAGATAGAGACCGAGAATCTTGGTTGCCCAGCGGGTAATTTCATTAGGGACGACGGTGGTGGTGATGGAGGAATCCATACCGAAGGGAAGCACCTTACCTCCGGGGGTGACGCATTTCAACGCGGTGGCAAGGTCATTGCCGGTGGCTTCGACGACGATATCCGCTTTGTAGCCGTGAGTGACTTCTTCGATCTTCTTGGCGACGTCAACTTCTTTGGGATTCCAGACTGTCAGACCGCATTCTTTGGCAACGTTAATGCGGAAGGGATCGATCTCAGTCACGACGACCTTGGCAGCGATGTTTTTGGCGAATTGTCCAAAAAGGTAGCCAATGGGGCCAAAACCGATGATCATGACATATTCATACGGCAGCATCTGAAGTGTGTTCATGCCATTGACGACGGTAGCCAGGGTTTCAACCTGGGTACCGAGAACGTCATCGATGGAGTCGGGTAAAATGTAGCATTGTTTCTCAGGGACCAGACAGTATTCGGCGTAACCGCCATTACGCATCACACCCAATGCGCTGGTCTTGATATCCACACATTGGCTGGTGAGTCCGCGGCGGCAGTATTCACATTGCCCACAGCGGATGTTGTTATCAATGGCAACACGATCGCCAACCTTGAGGTGGGTGACGTGAGTGCCGATCTCAAGGACCTCACCGCAGAACTCATGTCCGATGACCGTATTTGGGCGGAAGTGGTGTTTTCCCTCAACGATCTTGACATCAGAACCGCAGATGCCGACATAATGCACCTTGAGAAGTACATCGTCGGGGTCTTTGACGTGTGGGATGGGAATGTTTTCCATCTCGAGCCGACCAGCTTCCTTGATCAACCATGCTTTCATTGTCTCGCTCATTTTCTTCTCCTTTTGTAATAATGGCTTTGCACACGTGTGCATCGATGATTAAAAAATTTACAGGTGTTGACACCTATAATTTCAGTGTTGCTAGCGTTGAATACGGGCTGAACAACCCGCCGCGAAACTGCGTACCTGCGCGAGAGTTGTCATCGTTGTGTCGCCTGGGAAAGTAGTCAGCAACGCTCCATGCGCCCAACCGAGGTTGACAGCCGTTTGCGGATCTTCACCATTAAGCAAGCCGTAGAACAGCCCTGAAGCAAACCCGTCACCGCCGCCGACGCGGTCATACACGTCCAATTCACAGGTCGGGGAGGAGTATGTTTTGCCGTTGATCCAGGCGACCGCGCCCCAACTATGACGGTTTGTGGAATGGACTTCGCGCAGAGTGGTGGCTACTACCTTGATTTGCGGAAACGCCTCCTTGACGTTGTCGATCATGCCAAAAAACACACTGGGGTCGAGTTTAGACTTGGCAGCCACTTCAGGGCCGGCGATACCGAGTCCAAGCTGGAGGTCTTCTTCATTACCCACTAACACATCCACATTCGCAACGATGCGTTTCAATATGGACTGCGCCCTTTGCTCGCCACCCCAGAGGCTCCAGAGCTTGGCGCGGTAATTCAAGTCGAACGAGATGACGGCGCCGGCTGCTTTGGCAGCCTTCATACCGTCGATGATCAATTCACCGGTGAATTCGGAAAGAGAGGCAAAGATACCGCCGCTATGGAACCATCGCAGCCCACCTGAGAAGATTTCTTTCCAGTCGAAATCACCGGGTTTCATCTGAGCGGCGGCTTCATTGGAGCGGTTGTAGAACACCACCGGGGCGCGTACACCAAAACCCCGGTCGCTGTAAACCGTAGCCATGTTGGGGCCAGTAACACCGTTATGTTTGAAATGTTTGTAATACGGTTTCACGCCCATGGCGCGCACGCGCTCCGCGATCAGATCACCGATGGGATAATCGACCATGGCAGAGACGATACCGGTACGTAAGCCAAAACAGTTAGCTAGGTTAGCTGCGCAGTTAAATTCACCACCGCTGACGTGAATCTGACACTCCGTTGCCTTAGGGAAAGGGATGATCCCTGGGTCAAGGCGGTGTACCAGTGCGCCGAGTGAGATGAAATCCATTGTACTGCTCTCTGTAGGCTTGATCTTCAACTCATTTGTCATTATTTGCTCCTTAACCATCCAATGGACGGATTATTTGCTCCAATCGGTGTGAAACACGCCGTCCCGGTCGGTACGACGGTAGGTATGGGCGCCAAAATAGTCTCGCTGCGCCTGGGTCAGGTTGGCAGGAAGGATCTCGCTGCGGTAGGCGTCGAAATATGCCATTGAGGCGCTGGTGGCCAGGACAGGGATACCTGCTCCGATGGCGGATTGGATGAATAATCTCCAGGCTTCCTGGCGGTTCTCCACTGCGCTACGGAAGGCGTCATCCAGCAGCAGGTTCTGCAGACGGGGGTCACGTTCATAGGCACCCATGATGTCATTAAGCAGTGAAGCACGAATGATGCAGCCGCCACGCCAGATTCGGGCAATGTCGCGCAGGTTCAGATCGTACTTATACTCGTCCGATGCCATGCGTAGCATGCCCATACCCTGGGCATAAGAGGTAATCTTGCTGGCATAGAGCGCCTTGCGGGCGGCCTGGATGAGCATTTCGCGTTCGCCGCTGAACTGCACCTTGGGTCCATGGATCACCTTGGCGGCAGCCACGCGCTGCGGTTTGAGGCTTGAAAGGATGCGGCTTTCAACAGCCGCGTTGATGGTGGGGATGGGCGCGCCGAGGTCTAACGCGTTCTGGCTGGTCCACTTGCCTGTACCCTTTTGCTGTGCCTCGTCGAGGATAATATCCACCAGGGGGCGTCCGGTCTCTTGATCGATTTTGGTAAGGATATCGGCGGTGATTTCGACCAGATAAGATTTCAATTCGCCTTTGTTCCATTCTTTGAACAGATCAGCGATCTCCACGGCTTTCAATCTGAGCAAACGATGCAGTACATCGTAAGTTTCAGCAATCAACTGCATGTCGCCGTATTCAATACCGTTGTGTACCATCTTGACGTAGTGCCCGGCTCCACGAGGACCCATGTATTCGACACAAGGGATGCTATCTTCAGCTTTTGCTGCTATGGCACGGAAAATTGGAGCCAGGGCTTCCCATGCTTCGCGCTGTCCGCCTGGCATGATGGCTGGTCCCCACAACGCGCCTTCCTCTCCGCCAGATACCCCAGCTCCTACAAAGTTGAACCCTTCTTTATCCAGTTCAGAGTTGCGGCGTTCGGTGTCCATGAAGAAAGAATTTCCGCCGTCGATGAGGATGTCACCTTTTTCGAGATGCGGTTTAAGATGGGCGATGGCGCTGTCCACCGGCGCGCCGGCAGGCACCATCATCAGGATGCGACGAGGTTTTTCGAGAACAGCCATCAAGGCAGAAGGCGAATCGACACCGATGATGTTTTTCCCAGCTGCGGGTCCATTCAAAAATGCTTCGGTTTTCTTCGCGTCCAGGTCATAACCGGCCACTGGGAAGCCGTTGCGTTCCATATTGAGGGCCAGGTTATGACCCATGACACCCAAACCAACCACACCGATTTTATATTTCATCGTTTTTCTCCAATATTAATTCCTGACCCGATAGAGCGTTTCACCGGCTCTGGGTACGTACAGCATACCATCCTGCTCACGGTTTTTCCACTCTTCAGGATGAATTTTGGCTGGGTCGAGATAACCGATGCCCAGGTGAGCGCAATCCTCAGCGGAGATGAGGCTGGATAGAGTGAGCTTCACGTTCGGTATCTCTCGATTGCCTTCCATCACGCCAGAACCCCTGAAGTGGGTACTGTGAGCCAGAACACCAAGCGGAATATTTTTGAACTTGTCCCAGTTGGCCAAAAAATAGGGCAAGATGTGATAGCCAATCTGATAAATGTATTTACCATGGGTAAAGCTGACCGTATCCAGGTGAGGGGCGTATACGATAACCTCTCCACCAACCGCGACGGCCGGTTCGATCTTGTACATGGCTTTGGCGGCCGTCCAGAGTTCGTCGTACATAGCCGGTGCGCAGGAGAGCACACGCTGGTACGGTTTTTCACACCAGGTGATGTGTTGCTCCGCTGACAGGTCAGCGCAAGCGCTCCAGGCATTTACCGGATCGCCGATAAAAATTCCGCTGACTTCCTCTCCATGGACATTGAGCGCGACCAGAGTGACCGGGGTGTCCAGGTGGGAGGCGGCTGAGCGGATCATTCTGCGTACCGGCGTGTCTTTGATGCCAATGGTACCGACCACACCGCTGAGGGCACCGAGCCAGTGGGTGGCGTCGATCATTTCTGCGCCCGAAATTCCCGGAAAGAGATATTTCTCGCCGCCTGAAAAGCCAACCACTTCATGCGGAAAGGTGGGTCCAACAATGAGGATCTGATCGTGTTCCAGCGCTGCCCGGTTAATCTCGATGGTAACGCGGGAGGGAAGCGAGGAATGCCAACGTTCACCGGCGATGGCGCGAATCTCTTCGTCTTCCATTATCCCTAGTGTGGCTAATGCAGCCGGATCCTTCCAGGCATGGTTGAGCAGTTCCACGTGTTTGTAAGTAGTGCAGCGTTGTTCGGTTGTAATCCCCACCAGTTTATTCATTTGATCGTCGGTCAACTCGGGGTGAGTGCCAAGCGCGACCATGAAGGTCAATTTGCGTACATCTGCGAGGATTTCAACAATGTTCTTGAAGAGGAAAGGCAGCGGTAGAGAACGGGTGTGGTCGGGAATCAGCACCAACACGCTTTGCCCAGAAAACCGCCCGGCCAACCCTTGCGTGAGCGTTTCGCGGATAGAAGCGCTGTCGAGGAAGCCGGTTGGGGCGATTTTCTGGATAGTTGGTGAAGAATTCATCGCATTTTTCCTAAACACCGCTGAAAGCCGAGAATCCACCGTCAATGGGGATGACGATCCCCGTAACGAAGGCTGAGGCAGGGGAGAGCAGCCAGATGACCGTACCGGTCAGGTCGTCAGGTACACCAAAACGATTCATCGGCGTATGAGCAATGATCGAGTGACCACGCGGGGTTAATTCACCATTTTCTTCCTGGGTAAGGAGAAAGCGGTTCTGATCGGTAAGAAAGAAACCCGGCGCGATAGCGTTCACACGGATGGCTGGAGAATATTCCTGCGCCATGTGCACAGCCAGCCACTGCGTGAAATTGCTTACTCCGGCTTTAGCTGCCGAATAGGCGGGGATACGGGTCAATGGACGCAGCGCGTTCATCGAAGCAATGTTGAGGATGATGCCCTGCTTTTGTTCCGCCATCGATTTACCGAAAACCTGGCTGGGCAGGATCGTACCCATCAGGTTCAAATCGAAGACCCAGCGTAACGCGTCAGCGGGCAAATCGAAAAACGATTGCTTTGGGTTGGTGGTTGCCTGCGGTTTGTTCCCGCCTGCGCCGTTGATTAGGATGTCAACTTGACCAAATTTGGCGAGCACAACTTGCGCGGCGTTTTCGATGCTCGATTTCTCCAATACATTGCATACCAACCCGATGGCTTGACCACCGGATTGGACGATTTCGTCGGCGAGTGCTTCGGCAGCCGCGGCATTTAGATCCAGAACGGCGATTTTGGCGCCGCGGGTCGCCAATTGACGGCATAACCCGGCGCAGAGAATCCCGGCACCGCCGGTGACTACCGCAACCTTGCCAGTCAGATCGAACAAGTTTTGCGAATCGTTGCTCATGAATTCACCTTTTCAGAAAATGGGCTCAAATGACGGATGAAATGCTTTGTAAGCATCTGTTTGTATGTATCGGGATTATCGCGCAGGATCCGCATGAACTTGGGGTAGAAACCTTCGCCATTGCATTCAAAACGATCGGTCAGTACGGATCCAAAGGTGACATGCAGGATCTCTCGCGCGTCGAATTGATCGAGCAAGGTTGTGAAATCGCTGACGCCAACTGCGAGAGGAGCACGCTCCAACTCCGCGCTGACGTGGTAGCTCGCCTTGTCTATGGTGTAATGCTCGCGCGCGAATTGATAGATTTGCATAAAGAAATCAGGGTCAATGGTCGCGATCGCACGTAAGGCTTCGAGATAACTCGTGCCTGCAGTCTTGAGATTCACCAAACCCCTCGTATGTTTCATCGCGATCGGATAGATGCTGAATTTGTCCGAGCCGGAATGCAGACTGATCTTGTATGGCCCCATTACCCTGGCGATGGCGGCGTGCATGCCAAATTCCTGCTCAAATCGGGTCAGGTCGCCGATGTAATCCACCCCTTTTTCAAATCGACCGGTAAAGCGGGGTGCCAACGACACCCAGTTTACACCAAGTCGTTTGAGCTCTGAGGCGACATAGATATGTTCGGCGGGAGTGGTGGGTTGTTCGGTCTCGTCCACAGAAACTTCCATTTCGACCGGTTTTCCTGCGGCGGCACTGATCAAGTGATGATACATAGCCGCGACGTGCGCCACCGCCTTACCGTACTTCACGGCTGCTTTGAGTAAAACTGGTTCAGTGATCTCGATTCTCTTCCCCTCGATATCAAAAACCTTGCCAGCCAGACCACTGGCAGCGGGAGTGACATCTGCAGGCAACAAATCGGCGAGGTTGCGTAATTGTGTCAGATCGGCGGTTTCAGCACGGTCGTCAACGTGCAGTCCAGGATCAATGGTGAAAAAGGTGAACCCTGCCTTCAGGCACAGGTCGATGTCTTCTACGGTTTTCAGGTGATCGGCATCAGCGCCAAAGCCGGATCGCCAGCCTTCCTGGAGCACACCCCACAGGGCTGCATCCATCACGTCTTCAGGGCTGCGTCCAGTTCGGGTCATCTCTCGGATCGACTGCTGCGCCAGGATTGGCGTCACGGCGCAACCCGTTTGGCGAACTGCGTTGATGTGCCCCGGAGTGGCCAGACCGATTCTATCACCCATACCTGCGGAAGTTTTAAGCCCGAGAGGAATGGGATTCGTCCAGGGTAAATGAAAGCGGATAAATTCGGCATTCTTGTGGTTAAACGGGCAGATAAGGAGCGTTTTTCCATCCAGGATGGAGGTACTGTCGAATTCCAACCCCTGCATGGTATTAGGATTGCCGACGACAACCAGCTTGCGTTCCCCTGGGAATTCAGCCACTGCGAATTCCAGGTTTCCGGAAGAGAGTACTGATGTTGGGACCAGATCCAACCTTGAAGACGTGAGCGTCGATGATGGTGTCATGATTTCCTCGTCTTTAAAACGGAATAAGGGGCAGTGGATTGACGTACCAGCAGCTTGCCCCGCAAAGTTTGTACGACCGGTTCAGAGGATTGTTGTTCCTCCCCCTGCGTATCGAGCAATTTGAGCAACAACCTGGCTGCCTCGGAGCCAATGTAACGTTTGGGCTGATCGAAAGTGGTCAGGGCGGGTTGAGTGAACGCTGAAAATACGATGTTGTCAAAGCCAGTCACCGAAATGTCCTCAGGAACGCGGATCCCGGCTTCCTGAAGGCCTTTTAATGCACCTGTCGCGATCATATCGTTGTAACAGACGATGGCGGAGGGTCGTTCCGGTAGAGCCAGGAAAGTTTTCACACCTTCCATGCCATTGAGGGGATGATTTCCTGTCGCATCAAAGCGGTATTCTGGGATAACTCTCAAACCGTGAGCCATCAATTCCTGTTCATACCCCTGGGCGCGGTCGATGTTGGTGCGACCGGCGCTGGCATTACCCAGGTAAGCGATCCGGGTATGTCCCAATTCGATCAGATGACGCGTCAATTGGCGGCTGCCGTCGATATCGTCGTGGTAAATGGAGTATCGGTAAGCCTCGGCGGACTGGTTGTTGACCACCACGATCGGAACACCGTATTTGGAGAGTTGATTGGATTGTTCCGCGCTGAAAACGGCTGAACAGATGATCACTCCGTCCACGCGGCGCTCACGCATATCCTGGACGATGAATTTTTCCTTTTCACTGTCGCGCTGTGATGCTGCCATGAACAGGCTGTAACCGTTCTGCTGAGCTATTTCTTCAATACCCTGCAAAATTTCACCAAAGAAAGGGTCGTCAATGTTGCTGACAATCACTCCCAGCGCCTGGGAGCGATTTGTTTTTAGGCTACGCGCGGCAGCACTGTGTAAATATCCCATCTCTGCGGCAGTCTTGCGGATCTTTTCAGCGGTTGGCTGCGAGATCAAAGGACTGCCATTCAAAGCTCTGGAGACGGTGGAGTGGGAGATATTCAATTTTTTAGCGATATCTTTAATTGTAGCGGGCATTGGAGGCGCTTTCTGTGCACACGTTTGCATTGATAGTTTACCGTTTTCGTGGCAAAAAGTCAATCTCTTTTTGCAAGAAATCTTGCAAACTTATGAAATTTGTTGTATTATGAGTCAATGAAAGTTTTATTGCAAAAAAATGAATTTTGAAAGAACGGCATTGCGCCCAATTCTACACCTAAAGAGGATCCTTTCATGAACCCCGATATCAAAGCAATCTTTCTTGACGTTGGCAACACTCTGCGAATTGTCGTCGAAGACCCAGAATTCCAGGCGGAAAACCGCAGGAACTTGATGAAACTGGTGGAAGCAAAGGAATCTGAAGCGGAGTTCTACGAGAAACTCGAAGCAAAATGGAAGTTCTATCGATCAACTTCAAAACAGACCCTTCAGGAAGCCTCTGAAAAAGAACTTTGGACCAAATGGCTGCTGCCCGATTATCCCGCTGAGAAGATTGAGCCGTTGGCTGGGAAACTTACCCGCCTGTGGCGTGATTGCGACGGTCACCGCGTGCCCAGACCGGAAGCGCGGGATGTGATTGTTGAACTCGACCGGCGCGGCTATATCCTTGGCATCATCGCCAATACCATCACCGAAACTGAGATTCCCGATTGGATGGAAGAAGATAATGTAACGCAGTATTTCAAGGCCGTGGTGCTTTCGTCAAAAGTCCGCGATCGCAAGCCCATGCCTGAGATCTACTGGGAAGCCGCGCGCCGTATCAACATGCCGCCGGAGAATTGCGCCTATGTCGGAGACAACCCCGTACGCGACGTACTCGGAACACGAAAAGCTGGCTTTGCCATGATGATCTTGATGGCTGAGCCTGAGACGATTAAAAAAGAACCACAAAGCTGTGAGGAAAAAGCAGATTACACTATTACCTCGTTGACACAGCTTTTGGATATATTTCCTCCCCGCGCGAACGTGAAAGCTTAATTCAGACAGAGGCGAGGAGACATGACAGCGAATATCACCGCCGTATTTCTGGATATTGGTAATACCCTGCGCATCCTTCTGGAAGATGAAACTCACCAAACCAAAGCCAAGAAAGAGATCGTCAAGCTGCTGGGTGCCGATGTTGATCCGATCGCGTTTTGCGATGAATTAAATGCTCGTTACAAGATTTACCGTAAATGGGCTTTCAAGAACATGGTTGAAGCTCCTGAAGTGGAACTATGGACAAAATGGTTGGCTCCCGAATTTCCGCCTGAAAAGGTGGCTCCGATGGCATTGGATTTGACCTATCAATTCCGGCAATCCATGGGACGCCGCGTAGTTGCTGATGGCGGACGCGATGTGGTCATCGAGCTTTACAACCGTGGTTATGTGCTGGGGATTATCAGCAACGTCATCACCAGTCGGGAGATACCGGATTGGCTGAAGGAAGATGGACTGGAAAAGTATTTTAGTTCGGTCGCGCTTTCCTCCGTCCTGGGTATCCGCAAACCCGATCCGCGTATCTATCACTACGCCACCGATACCGCTGGGGTAAAACCTGAGAACAGCGTCTACGTGGGTGATAACATCAATCGTGACGTAATTGGCACACGAGAAGCCGGATTCGGTATGGTCATCATCGTTCAGGATAAACGCGAAGCGGTGGAACCAGTGAGCGTGGACGCACAACCTGACCTGGTGATCCAGGAACTGCGTGAACTTTTGGATATTTTCCCTCCATTGAAGAAAGACCCGTCGAAGTAAGGAGCTTGATATGCAGAGTCGAACCCGATCTCGCGGTGGTAGTGAACTCGCCAGACTGGTAAAAACCCTTTACGCAGAGGGGCAGACCGACTATAGCCTCGAACCCATACTGCTCACAGATGCGGATGGTGAACCCATAGGCCGTGTTCAAGACGGGGATGGTGTGATCTTTTGCTGCCGGCGGGGAGAACGCGAGGTCCAGTTGACTGAGGCATTCACCGAAACCGAATTCAATAAATTTCCCCGGCTGGAATTTAAAAACCTGAAGTTTGTCATTCTCACTCTTTACCACGAAAAATTCAAAGACCTGCCAGTCGCCTTCGCGCCATCAAAAATCAAAAACACATTAGGTGAAGTGGTCAGTGGGGCGGGGCTTCGTCAATTACGCACTTCTGAATCGGAGAAGTTCGCCCACGTTACCTTTTTCTTCAATGGTGGAAACAATGTCCCCTTTTCGAAGGAAGATGATGTGCGAATCCCTTCCATTAAGGGAATTCCTTTTGACCAGGTGCCAGGTCTTAGCCTTGATAAGGTGGCTGATCAGGTAATCGATGGTATTGGTAAAAAGTACAATCTGATCGTTACCAACTTTGCCAATGGTGACGTCATTGGTCATACCGCGAACAATGAAGCCAAGGTGAAATGCGCCAAAGTGGTGGATGAGAATCTGGGTAGGGTCGTGAAGGCAGCCAGGGACGCGGGATATGTGCTGCTAATCACTGCCGACCACGGCAACCTGGAAGAAATGACGACCCCTGAAGGAACTCCGCATGTTTCACACACCTCCAACCCTGTGCAGTGCCTGCTCATCGACCCGGAAGATGATGAGTTGATTGAAATGCACGATGGAAGTTTGGCCGACGTGGCGCCGACTGTTCTGGCGGCGCTCGGTATCCCTAAGCCGTCTGAGATGACAGGAATTAACATTGCGCCCCATCATAACTGGCAACACAGCCGCAAGGTACTTCTTGTCATCCTGGATGGCTGGGGGATCGGCAGAGAAGATCAATCGAATCCTATCTTCCTGGCCAATACGCCAGTTTGGGATGATTTGTTGGCGCATTCGTCAAAATGCCAGCTCCAGGCATCGGGTGAAGCGGTTGGTTTAGTGGCTGGCAAAACTGGCAATTCTGAAGCCGGGCATATGAATTTGGGCGCCGGCAGAGTTGTGTTGCAGGACGACGTGCGATTAGACCAGGCAATGAAAGATGGTTCATTCTTCACAAATGAGGTTTTCTGCGAAACGATCGAAGAGGTAAAGAAGAAGCAAACTTCTTTGCATCTGATCGCCCTGTTGACAGAGAAAAGTTCCCACGGATCGATCGATTATCCGCTTGCCATTTTGAAGATGGCCAAACAGGCCGGGTTGGAAAAGGTATTTGTCCATGTGATCTTTGATGGACGTAGTACCGAACCGGGAAGTGCTCCAGCTTTGCTTGAAAAATTTGAGAAGCAAATGGATGAGATTGGGCTGGGAACAATCGTGTCCGGAGTGGGGCGGGGGATCGCGCTGGATCGCGATGGAAATTATGGCAAGACCCAACGTGCCTTCGATGCCTTTGTTTCGGGAGTTGGGCGAACTGCAGCTATCAAACCTTATGATAGGCCCTGAACCTCAGAACCTCCCACTGGGAACAGTAAAACCGGTGGGTTAACGAAAGGTAAATATGATCAAAGGTATTTTCTTTGACGCAGCTGGAGTGCTCTATCGCAGGTCATCTCCCACAGCCGATTTTGCGCTAGCATTATTAAAGCAGAGCGAATTCTCCACACAGATGGCTGATGAGAATCGTGATCATCTGGAACGCATGCGAGTGGACGCAAGCATGGGGCAAACCAGCCATGAGAATTACTGGCACCAATTTCTGATGTTTCATGGGGTCACTGATCACAACCAGCGTTCTGAGATGATCAAAAAGATCGTTGATTTTTCCAACAGCGTGCTTCCGGTTGATGGCTGTCGAGAGGCTTTGATGGAATTGAAGCGGCGTGGATTTATTCTTGGAATCATCAGTGATACGATATATCCATTGGAATGGAAGATGAAACGGTTGAGCATGGCTGGAGTGGCTGATCTGATCGAAATTGTGGCTTGTTCCACCGACCTGGGAATGCATAAACCGCACCCGGCGTTTTACCGTTACGCTGTAAACCAGGCTAACCTGGCTCCGTGTCAAACGGCTTTTGTAGGGCACGACACGCGTGAGTTGCGTGGAGCTCGTCGAGCGGGGATGATGACTGTGGCTGTGTTTTATGAAGAAGGCGCGAAAGCTGATCATTACTGCGACACTATGAGTGATCTCACCCTTATTCCAGAATTTCAAGAAGCTGCTGTGGTAGAAGAGAGACGGTCCAGGTGAAACTCTATACTTATTCAAAAAAAAGTGAGGATACTGACAAGATGAACCATAATTTCCTCAAGAGTTTGATTGAACCAGCCGATACTAAGATCTTTATGCTCATCATGGATGGGCTGGGTGGCCTGCCCAAGGAATCTGGTGGAAAAACTGAACTTGAAACCGCGGCAACACCTCATTTGGATGCCCTGGCTGAACAATCAGCTCTCGGATTGAGTTCCCCCGCGGGCGCTGGAATCGCTGTAGGCAGTGGTCCTGGTCACCTGGCTCTTTTTGGTTTTGACCCCTTTGAATACGAGATTGGCCGTGGCGCTTTGGAAGCGCTCGGAGTGGATTTTGACCTCGAACCTAACGACGTGGCAGCGCGTGGTAATTTTTGCACGGTGGACGCGAACGGTATCCTCACCGATCGTCGTGCCGGGCGTCTGCCAACCGAAGACTCAGCGAAATTATGCGAATTGCTTTCTACCATCCAAATTGAAGGCGTTCGATTTTTCGTCATGCCGGTTAAGGAACACCGTTTTGCCTTAGTCATTCGGGGAACTGACCTTGGAGATTACTTAAGTGATACCGACCCTCAAAAAGTAGGCGTCGCGCCGGACAGGGTCAAAGCATTGGATGAGAAATCAAAAGAAACCGCCAAATTAGTCAATGAATTCATCGATAAAGCACGATTATTACTCGCTGATAAATCTCCGGCAAACATGATCATGCTGCGGGGTTTCGCCAGCTTGCCCCGGATGCCCCAATTTGCTGATATTTATGGTCTCAAGGCAGCCGCGATCGCGGTTAATGGTATGTATCGGGGGGTGTCACGCCTGGTTGGCATGGAAGTGTTGCCGGTGGACGGCATTACGATCGCTGATGAATTTACCACGCTTGAGAAATATTGGCAGGATTACGACTTCTTCTACCTGCATATCAAGAAGACGGACACCTACGGTGAAAGCGGTGACTTTGACGCGAAAGTGAAGGTCATTGAAGAAGTTGATTCGTTCATTCCCCGTGTGATGGCTTTGAATCCTGATGTCGTGATCGTCGGCGGCGATCATTCCTCACCGGCAGTGCTTAAATCGCACTCGTGGCATCCAGTACCCACGCTGCTTTATTCGAAATACGTGCGTGCGGACGGCGTTCGAGAATTTGGTGAACGAGCCTGCGGTCGCGGAAGTCTTGGTGTCTTCTCTGCGCAAGAGATTATGCCGCTTGCGTTGGCTAACGCCGGACGTTTGGCGAAATACAACGCGTAGTGTCATTTGAAACCAACTTCATCACTTAAAGAGAAACCGTTATGACAGATACCGCCTTCATTTCTGATGATACAAAATTTGTGAAGCTTCTATACCAAAAATTGGAGCGTTTATGCCCTGCGCTCGGGGAGCTTGAGCCCTATGAGTTCGGGTATTGCATGGAGAATTGGAATCCTCCACAGGGGTGGAATTCTGTTCAGCTGGAGAACAAGGCTGAAATCGAAAAGAAGATCAACGATTTTGCATTCTATAAAAGCATTCAGATTAACAACAAGGTTAACGGTAATATCGTGCTTGATGAAAAGATCGCACATCTGACGCGGATGCTCTTTGCTGGTCTCGTCAGCAGCGACTACGAGCTGGATTGGGTGGACAAGCATTTTTACTTTGATCCGCGTGGATTCTTTTTCCTGACCAGAACTACCTATTTTACACAAAGGGTGATCGATCGCTTTGGAGGGAATCCTTACGCCTCTTTCGAGAAAAAGCAGCGTGAATTCGAAAAGCTAAATGGGGTGGGGTATAAGGCATTCATGGCTGCTAATCGTGAAGTGGATGAGTGTTTTATTCAGTGCGTGCAGAAATTGATCAAGATCAAGAAAACACCCATATTGCTTGGAATTGCTGGTCAAACCGCGGCTGGAAAAACTGAGATCGTTGAACGCTTGACCAAAGCTTTTAAGGAAGCCGGTCAAAAAGTGACATCGATCGAAATGGACAATTTCCTCACTGACCGAGATTACCGTGAAGCTCACGGCATCGACTCAGAAGGCAAACAAGCATTACACTTTGATTTATTGACTCGTGCGTTGGCGGATATCACCGCGGGCAAGAAAATCAGGATTCCTCGTTACGATTTCGTCAGCGCTACCTCGAGCCACGATATTGATGGAAAGCTAAAACCCGGTAGCGAAATGGTCGAAGTAGAACCTGCCGATATCATTTTCATGGAAGGCAATTTCCCATTTCTCCTGGACGAGATTAAGGACCTTATTGGCATCAAGGTGGTCTACCTTACCGATGATCCAGTACGTCTCAAACGCAAGTGGAAGCGCGATATGGATTACCGAAAGAAATATTCATTGAATTATTTCCGAAATCGATACTTCAAAGATCAATTCATCATGGCGCAGATCGCGTACATCCCGCAACTGGAAACTTGTGACCTGGCGGTGGATACTACCGAGGCAGCTTTCTGGGCAACTCCAGATACTTCAGCGATGCTGCGAAGGGCGTGAATTCATGGATAATTTCGACTCACGTTTATTTGATTTCATGAAACCATTGAACCAGGGATTAGAAGACCTCGAATTGTACGAATTCAGTTACGCGTTAAAAAATCTCCAGCCCGCAGAAGGTTGGGATTCCGTCCAACTTGATGCCCCGACACAAATTGAAGAGCAACTCTCCAGCCGAGAATTTTACGAAAGGATCCAGACAAAAAAGAAGGTCAATGATAGAGTGACTCTGGATCACACAATCCTTCGTTTGAATCGTATGTTGTTTACCGGTTTGGTGTCGGGAAGGTATTCCGTTGACTGGGTGGATGAGCATTTTTATTTTGATATACGTGCTTTTCTCTTTTTTCACCGAACGAGGTACTTCACCCCTGAAGTGATTTCTCATTTCGGCGGCGCGGCTTACCAGCAATTTAAAGCAGATCAACAGAAATTGGAAAGAAAGCAGGAGATCGGTTTCCGTGACTTTCGCAATGCTAATATTGCGGTTGACGAGGCGTTTATCCAGACCGTTGTCAAATTAGTAGAAGCACGCGGTACGCCGGTATTGCTCACCCTGGCAGGTCCAACCGCTGCAGGAAAGACCGAGATCATGGCCAGACTATTCAATACATTTGCTGCCCTGGGAAAGAAGATCACGACTCTCGAAATGGATAATTTCCTGATCGACCGTGACCTCCGCGGCGAACAGCCGATTGGAAAAGCGACATCCCATTTTGATCTATTCAAAGAAAGCCTGCAGGAGTTGCGGCAGGGCAACAAGGTGTTCATCCCAAGATATGATTTTATCAACGCCACATCTTCCCATGATCTCAACCATCAATTGAAGGATGGTTGTACTCCGATTGAAGTGGAACCAGCAGACGTAATTTTCATCGAAGGAAATTTTCCATTCCAAATACCCGAGATCGCGAACCTGATTGGTATTAAAGTGGTTTACCTTACAGATGATCCGATACGGTTGAAACGAAAATGGTTCCGCGATATCGATCTGCGTAAGAAATACGACCCAATGTTTTTTGTGAACCGCTATTTCAAGACCCAGTTCCTGCGTGCTGATGATTGTTACGCGCTTCAGATGGCTTGTTGCGATATTTTGGTGGATACAACCGGAGCTGCATTGTGGGTCACTCCTCAAATTGCCGGTGAGCTCAAATGATTGCTGTGGACTCAACTGATCAGTTTCAACGATCGAAGATGATCAAAGCGATTCTTTTCGACGTAAATGGGACCTTACGCGTGCGTGAGGCGCATGAAACGACTCAGAAATCCGCCCGCCAGAGGATTCTCGAGATTCTGGGAAAGAAAACGGTAGAAGATGCTTTTTGGGATCAATTGGAGGAGAATTACAAGTTGTATGGAGCCTGGGCAGGGCAGCACTTGGTCCAACTCTCTGAAGCGGAAATCTGGACAAATTGGATGTTGCCTGATGAACCTAAAGAAAAGGTGGCTCCTGAAGCTGCCAATTTAATGCTGGCCTGGTCAGAACGCAAGGGCAGGGTGGTTCCCAAACCTGAGACGGAACCGGTTTTAAGAGAACTTATGGCGCGAGGTTACACATTAGGTTTAATCAGCAACACAATGTCCACTTTGGATATTCCCGGTTTTATTGAGCGTAATGGATGGCAGAAGTATTTCCGTGTTGTTTTGCTGTCTGCATTCGAGAAAAGCCGTAAACCCTCTCCGGATCTTTATCTTAAAGCAGCCAGCCTGCTTGTAGTCGACCCTGATGAATGCGTGTACGTTGGCAATCGCTATTCAAAGGATATCATAGGCTGCAAAAAAGCCGGTTTCACGTTGGGAATTATGCTTATTGACTCTGGAAAATCGCCTAGCGAGATTTTAGACGAGAATGGAAGACCGGATCTAGTAATAGATTCCCTTTACCAATTATTAGATCATTTTCCTGTAATGTTAAAGGATTATCCTCATATCAATTAATGCTTTTATGATTGAAAAGTGCTTTGTTAGTAAAATTGGAGATTTTTGTCATAATTTATAAAAAGCTGCTTGCAAATATTTAGTATTTGAAGTATTATATTTCAAATGCAAGAAAGATTGCAAAAAAATAAAAAATGAATCTCAGACGGCCAAATATCTTTTCGTAGAGGCAATCCGATGGATGTAAAGGACGCAGAAAACAAGATCGATTTCAATCAGGTCCTAACTGAGCAGTTTGATCAGTTAACCAAGAGTGAAAAACGGATTGCTAATTTTTTGCGCAAGCATCAGGAAGAATGTGCATTTCTTTCAGCCGCTGAGTTGGCTGGTAAACTGGAGTTGAGCGAAGCGACGATCGTCCGGTTTGCTAGATCAATGGGGTTTGATAGCTACCCCGATATGCGTAAGCTTTTACAAAATTCATATCGTCAGCGTGTGACCCACTCCGCTCGCTTACGGGGCAGGTTGGGTGATTTACGCGAAACGGGGGATGTTTTCGAAAAGCTCGTTGTTTCAGATATTGACTACATGACTCAGGCACTCGAAACGGTCGATCGCAAAGAATTGGAAAGGGCGGTCGAATTAATCAAGAATCACAAACGACTCTTTGTGTTTGGAGTTGGTCCGTCTGTGTCTCTTGTCGATTTGCTTGAGATTCGTCTTACTCGTTTTGGCTATCAAGTGATCCCACTGAAGACCGGTGGTCGAGAAATTCTTGATTCGTTGCTCTCGATGACAAAGGAAGATTTACTTTTTACCATTTGCTTTTTCGATGTATTTTCCACTCAGCAATTTGTCCTGGATTATGCGAATGAAGTCCAATGCCCGGTGATCATGCTCACTGATACGCTCGGATCGATCCTGGGTAAACAAGCTGATGTGGTTTTAGCTGCCAAACGCGGGCCGATGTCCGAATTCCATTCGTTGGTCGTCCCGATGACAATTATCAATACTTTGTTGTTGTCGGTCGCCAACGAGGAAAAGAAAGTGATGGAGAATTTGGATCGGCTCGATCAATTGCGAGAAAGATTTACGAAAAGTCAATAGCTATCGTTTCACGAGATAATTTCTTCTTTCTTACTTCACAACAAGGAGGTTCATCGAAAGAAGCTGTTAAATGCACCTATTTTCAGGCTAATGATCGATTTATTAGCAATGCATTGAATTTTACTGGCACCAAGGGCAACAGAATTTGCTTCGCCACAGGAGAAATGAAATGTCTGTAAGTGCTGTAGATCACAGAACGTCTCGTCAAAAAAACCAGGCGAACCTGAGAAAGTTTCTCAGGTGGCTTGGTTCCCCTCAGGTTTTGCTTTCAATAATCATGTTGGCTGTGATGACTTACATGGTCATCATTCCACTATATAGAATGTTGGTTACAACCTTCACTGTGCAGGAAATCGACTTGCGGTCGATCAAGGATGCGGAGGTAGGAGATTTCACCTGGTATCACTGGATAAGAATGCTCACGGGGAAGATTGGCAAGATCATGACCTTCCAACCGTTGGTACACTCTCTGATTGTTTCATTAGGTGCTACCGGTCTGGCTCTGATTATCGGAGGTTTGATGGCCTGGATGGTCGTCCGGACGGATATGAAGGGAAGCAATACAATTCACTTCCTGGCCACCCTTCCTTACATCATGCCCTCATGGACCATTGCCATGGCATGGGAAGTTGTATTCAAGAACCACACTACGGGAGGTACACCGGGGTTATTCGAGTTCATTACCGGTACCGTTACGCCAGATTGGTTGGCCTATGGTGCTCTGCCAATCATCATTTGTAGCGCGCTACATTATTACACATTTTTCTTCCTGTTTTGTTCCGCCGCGCTGCTTTCCATTGATTCCTCCCTGGAAGAAGCCGGCGAGTTGGCTGGCGCGAGCAGATGGCGTGTGATGCGCAAGATTACTTTTCCGCTGATCATACCTGCGTTAACCTCCGGTTTCATCATGACCTTCTCAAAGGTGATGGGAACGTTCGGTGGGCCAAATGTGTTAGGTGTACCGGTAAAGTATTACACCCTGGCAACCATGCTGCGATCAGACACCGGTTTAGGCAACTACGGCGACGCCTTCGTATTGGCGATTGTATTGATCCTTTTTGCCATGACTACGGTCTGGATGAACCAAAAACTGGTAGGAACCCGCAAGAGTTACGAAACTATCGGTGGGCGTGGATTTCAGGCTGAAAAAATCAAATTGCGCAATTGGAAAGGTTTTCTCACCACGTTGGTGATGATCTTCCAATTCTGCATCGGCATTCTGCCCATCCTGGTTTTACTTTACAGCACCTTCATGCTGAGGTCGGGTGATTACAGCCTGAGCAACTTTACCCTGGCATATTGGATAGGGAAGGGTGATATCAAGATCAACAGTGGTGAGCCAGGTATTTTCTACAACCCAAAGATTTACATGGGAGCCTGGAATTCCATCAAGTTATCGGTTTTGACGGCGCTATTTACCTCATTGATCGGTGTCGTGCTGGGATACGCCATTGTCAAAGGGAGGGGAACCAGACTCTCCAAGCTTGTTGAACAGATTTCGTTTATTCCTTATGTCATTCCCGGTATCGCATTTGGTGCGGTTTACATTTCGATGTTCACGAAAAATGTTCTTTTCATCCCGCCACTTTATGGAACGTTCGCTCTTCTGGTGGTTGTATCAGTAGCAAAACATCTGCCATTTTCAGCCAGGACCGGCGTTTCAGCAATGTTGCAGGTAAGCAAAGAACTGGAAGAGGCCGCGGCACTTGCCGGCGCAAATGCCTGGACACGCTTCAAACGCATTATCTTCCCATTGACAAGTACAGGCTTTGTTTCGGGTTTCTTGCTCAACTTTATTTCTACAATGCGTGAGTTATCGCTGATCATCTTGCTGGTGACCCCCACGACGCAAGTGCTAGCAAGCATGACCATGCGATATCAGGAGAATGGCTGCGAACAACAAGCAAATGCGGTGATCCTTGTTCTTATTGCATTGGTTTTGATCGGTAATTTCATCATCAGTCGGTTCCGGGGCGGTAGTTTGGCTAAAGGTCTTGGAGCAAAGGCGTAAGGAGATTATTTCATGAATACAACAATCACGATTAAGAACCTCACTAAAAAATTCGGTGATCTGGCCGCCGTCAACAATGTCAGTCTATCGATTGAACCAGGTACCTTTTTGACCCTGCTCGGACCTTCCGGTTGTGGAAAAACCACATTATTGCGCTGCGTGGCTGGTTTGGAAGAGCCCAACAGTGGCGAAATCTATATTGGCGATAAGCTGGTATTTTCCAGTGAAAAGGGGATTTCAGAGCCATCCGGTAAACGTGACCTGGGTATGGTTTTTCAAAATTATGCCCTTTGGCCACATATGACGGTCTACAAGAACATGACCTTTGCACTTGAAATTCAAAAGCTCTCAAAAGAGGAGATGGATAAACGCGTCAAGGAATCATTAGCTGAAATGCAAATGACCGGTTTTGAAGACCGTTATCCCCGCGAGATGAGCGGTGGACAGCAACAACGTGTGGCTCTAGCCCGTATGCTGGCTTACCGCCCTAATGTATTCTTGATGGACGAACCTCTCTCTAATCTGGATGCCCGGTTGCGTATGGACATGCGTACTGAACTCAAACGGCTTCATCACATTTCTGGCGCTACTACCATCTATGTGACCCACGATCAGGTTGAAGCGATGACCATGTCATCCAAGATCGCAGTCATGAAAAACGGTGTAATCCAACAGATGGATGTTCCTGACAAGGTGTATCACTTCCCAGCCAACCTGTTTGTCGCAGACTTCATCGGAAACCCGAAAATAAATTTACTTCCGGGACGTGTTGTTGAGAAGGATGTGGTCGATATCAGTGGTGTCAGGATACCGGTGCAAACATTTAAGCAAACCGGTGAAGTTGTACTGGGTATTCGCCCTGAAGATATATCCATTTTTACCAGCCCGGAAGATAATGCGAGTGAATTCCGCGCCTATTCGGTTCTACCATCAGGCGCAGAAACAACGATCATTGCCCGCAAGGGTGATCTGGAGTTGACTGTTCGCGAGATGGGCGTCAGCAAGATCAAGATGGATGAAAAGATCTGGTTGTCTTTTAAATCCAGCGATATCAACTTGTATAACAAGGAATCTGGAAACCTTGTAACCAGCTAACTACAAGGAAATTCATGCTAACTTCTGGTAGAGGAGGAAGTATCGAGACTGAGAGAATAGCGAAAAACGTGAGATCTCAAATCAGTTAACCCAACCAAAAAAAGGAGAAGTTATATGAAAAAACTGGTAACACTTGTAACTGCTATAATGTTGGTTGCATTCCTGGCAAGCTGTGCCCAACCGACACAGGCCCCAACTGCCAGCAACGCAACAGTCGCCCCCGAAGCGACACTGACTGCCAAAGAGCAGTGGGTGAAAGACAACCAACTGGGCTCTTATGATACCGGCACTCAGGATTGGGCAGCCATCGAAGCTGCTGCCAAAGAAGAAGGCGAACTCCTGGTTTATGCAAACTCTTCTAAGGTTGAAAAAGCCGCTGAGAAATTCATGGAATTGTATCCTGAGATCAAGGTACAGGCATTTGACCTTGGTGGAGACGATGTTCTCTCCAAAGTTGTCGAAGAGCAAAAAGCTGGCGCATTCACCGGTGATGTTTGGTTCAGCAGCGGTGGTGCCAACCTTGTTGGTCAGGTCATGCCAAATGAATATGTTTGGCGTTTCATGCCTGATTCCTTGGTTGATAAAATCCCCGATGAATTCACTCATCCGTTGGTCATGACCCGCCTTGGGACCAGTGTATTTGCTTACAACTCCGAACTCAATGAAAGCTGCCCCATCAAGAACATCTGGGAACTTACCAATCCGGAATGGAAGGGAAAATTCTTCATCGAAGATCCTCTAAATGATGCATCCACCTTGAGCAAGTTGCTCACGATCGTTGCACATGAAGACGAAATGACCAAAGCCTACAAAGACCTCTATGGTACTGACCCTGTCCTCGATGACGATACTCCGACTGTTGGTTGGTTGTGGCTCAAGCGATTCGCAGCTAATGGCCCCACACCTGAATCTGGTGGCGATGAAGTCGATGCGGCTTATGCCACCCCTGGTATGACCGAAAGCTACATGGCACTTGGTTCATACTCCAATTATCCGGATGTACTGGATGGTAACTTGGCTTTCGAACCCTGCTGGGGTCTCGAACCTATCGTTGGTATTCAATCCCAGAGCTACGTCGGTATCATCAACCAGGCTCCGCATCCGAATGCTGCCAAATTATGGATCCGCTTTATCCTGAGCGAAGAAGGCCGCGATCCCTGGGCGAAATTCGGAACTTATTTCACCGATTCAACCTATGTCGTCCCTGAAGGGCAGAAAACCCTCGAAGAGATGATGGGAATGAGCTGGATGATCGATGAACAGTTTGCTTATGACAATCTGGTCACTGGACGTGATTTTTATCTGATCAACCTTGGTGAATAGCCTTAGAATCTGTTCTTAAAACATCGGGCACGGATTCTCAATAAAATCCGTGCCCGATAAATTCCAGAAGTGCTCGGAAAATATTCTAAAAATAAAGATACTTGGAGTTTGAACTCTCATGAATTTGCGCGCAGTTTTGTTTGATATGGGTGGTACGATCGAAACTTTCGGGCACACCCGTGAGATGCGTATTCAGGCATCGGCAGGGATCAGAAAGCTGCTGCTCGATACCGGTATTGACCTCGATCTTTCGGATGAAGAATTAATGCGGGTGGTTACGAGTGGGCTGCAAAAATATCATGAGTATTGTCTGGAAAGCCTGGTGGAGTTTTCGACTGAAAAAGTGTGGCAGGAGTTCATTTTAGCTGATTTCAAGGTTGATCGGTCGAAGATTGCCAGGGTTTCTGAAGAGTTGATGGTTTACATCGAAAATCATTACTACAAGCGGGAAATGCGTCCTGAAATTCCGGCTGTGCTTGAGAAGATTAAACAAATGGGATTGAAGATCGGCTTGATCAGCAATGTAAACAGTTTGGGCCAGGTGCCGGGAAATCTAAAACGATACGGTATAGAGAGTTACTTCAACCCGGTTATCCTTTCGAGCCAATATGGTATTCGCAAACCAGATCCATCGATCTTCCATTATGCCGCCCGAATGATGGATGTTCCCACCAGCGCCTGCGTTTATGTGGGCGACCGGATTGCTCGAGACATAATCGGGTCTCAACGCGCGGGTTTCCGCCTGGCGGTTCAGATCCAACACGATTACGATCATGGTGAAGAAGATACCGGGGCAGTCCCCGATGCATATATTAAAAATATGAACGAATTAATTGGCGTTCTTGAAAACTGTTTGAACACTCCACTTCCAGAACCCAATTCGCATGTACGCGCACTTTTATTTGATGCGGGAGACATCCTGTATTATCGTCCTCGTAAAGAAAACAGGTTCATCACTTTTCTAACCGAACTAGGTATGGAAAAGAAATGGGCGAATCTACCCGGGAAGAAAGAATTAACCGAATTGGCATTCACCGGTCAAATCAGCCAGAATGAATTCCATGATGGCTACATGCGTCTGCTTGGCATTTCAGACCCGGATTTGATCAAGCGCGGCAAGGAATTGCTGGCAGAAGAAAATCTGGATGTGGAGTTTTTTGAAGGCGTCAAAGAGACTTTGCTTAAGCTCAAACAGAGAGGTTTCCTGCTGGGGATCATCACAAATACCGCTAATTCAATTAGCAACAAACTGAATTGGTTCGAAAAAGGCGGTTTTGGCAATGTCTGGGATTCAATCATTTCATCAGTAGAGATTGGCGTAATTAAACCCTTCCCTGAGATCTATCGGGCGGCATTGAAGCAATTGAATATTACTGCTGACCAGGCTATCTTTGTCGGGCATAAGATTTCTGAATTGGATGGTGCCAGAGCGGCCGGGTTGGCCACGATCGCGTTCAATTACGATAAAGAAGCTCATGCCGATTATTATATTGACCGATTCTGTGAACTATTGGATATGCCGGTTCTCAATGAATCGGAAGGTGTTTTACGGTAAATACATTGTTCCCGGATTTCTTGAAAATTCCGGAGATATTCAAAAGGAATTTGAAATTGTAGCATGTCGACTCAAATAGAAGCAATCTTATTCGATATGGGTGGTACTCTGCGAGGCTCGGTCAAAGTTAGCCAGGAGGAGAAAGACAAGGCCATTCGTGAGATTATCAAGTTGCTCAATGCCGATGCGACTGTGACAGCGTTTGGGAAAATGCTGGCGGAGCGAGCAGAAGCGTATAAGAATTGGGCTGAACGGACTCTCAAAGAACTCAGTGAGGTAGAGTTGTGGACCAAATGGATGCTTCCCAACTGGCCTGAGGATCTCATCCGCGTTAACGCGATCAAGTTGAACCAGTTGTACCGTGATTCGTTAAGTACGAGGGTGGCATTTCCTGAAACCTACGAGGTGATTGTCAATCTTTACCGGCGTGGCTACCGTTTGGGACTGGTCAGCAACACCACCAGTTCGGTTGAAGTACCGGCGCTGTTGAGAGACATGCATATAAGGGGATGTTTTGAGACTGTCATCCTTTCCACGGTAAATGGCAAACGAAAACCAGATCCGAACATTCTTTTGGACGCAACAGAGAGGATGAAAATCGACCCAGCCAAATGCGCCTACATTGGCGATCAACCCTCCCGCGATGTCGCCGCAGCCAGGCAAGCCGGGTTCGCGAAATCGATCATCATTCGCCACGAGTCGAAGGCAAATCGTGTGGTGGACGATGATCCTGCGCTCGAACCGGATCATCGCATCACTAACCTGAAAGAATTGTTGGCTATCTTCCCCGAACGGGAACCGGTTAAGCCAGCAAAGGTATATAACGTTTCATTCTCCACCATGTGGTTGAAGGATAATTTTCCGACTTTGACTGATTTCTTCGAATTCGCGCGCCGATCAGGCTTTAGCCATGTTGAGTTGAACCATAAGATCAACTCAGAAATGCTCGCCGGTATCAACCTGAAGCGTTACTCCTTCAGCAGTATTCATGAACCATGTCCGGCGGATATTTCGATGCCGACCCTTGTAAAAAGAGATTGGTTAATCTCTTCGTTGGATGAAAACTTGCGCAGGAAGGGAGTTGAAGCTGTTAAGCGAAGTATAAGTTTCGCTTCCGAAAATGGCATCTCCACGGTTGTGGTTCATCCTGGTGTCGTGTTAATGGATGTTGAATTTGAAAAACAATTACGCAGTTTGATCCAGCACGGCAAGCAGGATACCGATGAATACCGGGCGATCATGCAGCAAATGCGCAAAGAGCGAGCAGAAATGGCTCCTGCTGCTTTGGATTCTGTAAAAAAGAGTATTGCAGAGTTGGCAGACACCGCTAAAATGAAAAATGTGCGGCTTGGATTGGAGAACCGTAACCATTTTCGCGAGATCCCCAATCCTGACGAAATGGAGATTCTGCTTGGTCTTGACGACCCGAGTTGCCTGGGCATGACATTTGATGTTGGCCATGCGATGCATCTCGCGAAATTGGGTTTCTACTCATTCGAGGAGTGGCTGAAACGGTTTTCCGGACGTATCATCGAAACTCATCTTCACGATATCCGCAGTGTGGTCGACCATTTCGCCGCCGGGCTGGGTGAAGTTGATTTCGATCTGGTAAGTTCATACCTGCCGGAAAACGCGATCCGTACCTGCGAGTTTTTAGACACGAATTCACCTGAAGAGGTACTCGCCGCCCTGGCTTATCTCTCTGATCACAATTGTATTCGATCGATTAAGGAAGGATGACATGTTAAAACTTTTCAAGAAACGCCAGAATATCTTCATCATGCATATGCATGACCAGGCAGCAGCCACCCTTGCCGGTATGGAGGCGCTCGTTAAGTATTTCAAAGACCAAAATCCAGAGGCAGCGGCAGAATTGACCCGCAAAGAAAAAGAAGCTGATGAATATCGCCGGATAATGATCTATGAATTGAATAAGACGTTCATCACTCCTTTTGACCGTGAAGACCTTTTTGCCCTTTCGCGCACGGTGGATGATGTGCTTGATTACGCGTTCAGCACACTGGAAGAAGTGGAACTCCTTAAAGTTACTCCCACCACATATATGCAGCGGATTGCTGCATTGCTTCGAGATGCCGCCAATGAATTGCTCATGGCAGTCGATCGATTGGAAGATTATCCGGGTGTGGCCAATGAACACGCTCAACGCGCGAAAGCGCTGGAGAACAAAGTAGAAATGCTTTATCGTGAAGCGTTGGCCGAATTATTTGAGGGTATTGAAGATACAAAGCACGTAATGAAAGTCTTTAAATACCGCGAGGTCTATCGCCACCTGAGCAATGCGGCTGATCGTGGTGATGAAGCCGCGAACGTGATTGCCAGTATCGTGATGAAGAAGGGTTGATGTTTCTGCAATGACTCCCTTGACCTTGATGATCGTTCTTTTGGTATTGGCTCTGGGGTTTGACTTTATTAATGGCGTCCATGATTCCAGTAATATTGTTGCCACAGTTATCTCTTCGCGTGCACTGTCGCCGCGCTGGACTTTGTCGATCATCTCAATCGCGGAGTTTGCCAGCCCACTAATATTTGGCGTTGCGGTCGCGACGACTATAGGTAGCGGTGTGGTGCAATCTACAGCGGTGAGTATGCCGGCATTAATTGCAGCATTGCTAAGCGCGATCCTCTGGGGGATCTTCACCTGGGTTATTGGAATTCCGAGTAGTGCTTCGCACGCGGTGATCGGTGGATTAATTGGCGCTGCAGTTCAGAGTGCCGGTTGGTCAGCTCTCATTGCCTCAGGGTTGATCAAAATCTTCATTGTTCTATTTACATCTCCCCTTATTGGGTTTTTTATTGGTTTGCTGATCACTCGTTTGGTCATGCAAATTTGTTGGAACGCAACCCCTAAAGTGAATAACTTCTTTAAAAAGGGACAGGTTGCTACTTCGATCGCGCTGGCTTTGTCTTACGGTGCGAATGATGCACAAAAGGGGATGGGTATCATAACGCTTGGATTGGTCACATCTGGTTTCCTTGACAAGTTCCAGGTCCCATTATGGGTCATCCTGGCTTCAGCCAGCATGATCGCATTGGGGACATCCGTCGGCGGATGGAAGCTGATTCGCACCCTCGGGACAAAATTCTACAAAATTCGCCCAATGGACGGCTTCTCGACACAGATCAGCTCAGCAGTGGTGATTATGACAGCCGCGTTGTTTGGAGGATTGGTTTCAACCACACAGGTGGTCAGTACTGCGATCATGGGTGTAGGAAGCGCTGAACGGGTAAATAAAGTGCGCTGGGGGGTTGCCCAGGAGATAGCCTGGGCATGGGTATTCACCATTCCAATGACAGCATTATTGGGAGCAGCTTTTGCCTGGATTCTAGCAAAGGTCATTTAATACTAATTCGTTGCAGAGGATAAACTGAATGAAACCGTTATACGATGTAATTTATATTGGCAACTACACCAAAGACACGATCATTTCACCCACCGGCACCCGTTACGTGGATGGCGGAGCGGTAAATTATGCTTCACACGCGGCAGCCAAACTGGGTTTTAAGGTGGCGGTTGTCACAAGGTTGTCAAAGGAAGACGAACGCGTGGTGAATGAAATTCAATCCTGTGGGATCGATTGTTATCCCACCTATACTCCTTCTTCGACTCTCATGCAATTGGAATATCCCACCACCGACCCCGATCATCGCATCCTCACAGTTCGTGGAGATGCGGGCACGATCACCGCAGCAGATATTGAGCCTTTACAGGCGAAAGCCGCTGTCATTGGTCCGAGTTTCAGAGGCGAAGTTGGTCTGGATGTGATCGAGCGTTTGAAAGAAAAGAAAATCACTGTTGCCGCGGATATGCAGGGTTACGTGCGTGTGCTGCATGGGATCGAGCTTAATTTTGAGAAGTGGAATGAAATGCCGGTTTATTTACACCACGTGGACATTGTCAAAAGCGATATGGTGGAAGCCGAAGCGTTGACAGGAGAAACGAACATCCTACGCGCAGCCAAAGCTTTTGCCGCGCTGGGTCCAAAAGAGATCGTTCTGACCCATAAAGAAGGTGTGCTGGTCTACGCGGATGGCAAAGCATATGAGCTTGGATTCTATCCCACCAGTTTGGAAGGCCGCAGTGGACGTGGAGATACCTGTATTGGTACCTACACGGCGATGCGGTTGACCAAGTCTCCACTCGAAGCGGGGATCTGGGCAGCAGCGGTGACCAGCTTGAAAGTTGAAAGAGTTGGACCTTTTAACCGCGAGATCAGTGAGGTTGAAGCATTCATCCATGAAAAATACAACCACGGATCGCTGCGCTGAAAAGCAACAAATAATCGCACAAAAGCGTGCCGTGTTATGCAATCGCTACCCCGATTTATGGGTGAACCTAATTCGCGAGTGGCGTGCAGACGACGCGTCAGACGCTGCCTGGTTGACTTATTCTGCCAACTATCTTTTTCGCACCGGAGGCGTCAGATGGGCTATCGATCCCCTCACGCTGCATTCCCGTCTGGAGGAAGCTCCAAAGGTGGATATTGAGCATGACCTGGATGGTTTATCCTTTGTCATCCTCAGCCACGACCACCACGACCATATCGACACCGATCTGATCCGGACCTTGCGGGATAAGCCAATCCGGTGGATCATCCCGTCATTCCTTCTGTCAAAAGTGATAACAGAAACGGGGATCTCCGAAGCGAAGGTGATCGTCCCCCGGGTGATGAAACCTATCGAGATCGATGGATTGAAGATCCTGCCGTTTGAAGGTCAACATCTGATCACCTATGATGACGGAAGCTGCAAAGGTGTGCCGGAGATGGGTTATTTGATCGAGGGCTTTGGGAAACGATGGCTTTTTCCCGGAGACACAAGAATTTATGATCTCTCCCGTTTCCCCAAACTGGATGCCGTTGATCTGTTGTTCGCGCACCTTTGGCTTGGATACGGTTCTGCAGAGATTGATTCGAAAGTATACCTGGAGCCTTTCTGCAAGTTCGCGGCAGGGCTTCTTCCGAAGCGGGTCGCGATCACCCACCTGGAGGAATTTGGTCGAAAACCAGATGATTTCATCGACGATCGAAATGCAATAATGGTGCAGGAAAGTTTTGCATCACAATTTCCTGAAATTGAGTGTTTCCCCGTTCACACGGGAGAAAAGATCGTTCTTTGATCGGCGCAGTAAATTAGAATTGGAGTATCAGAGCCATGCATGAAATTTATTCACTCTCCACAAACGTAGTCTCACCAGATTCAGTCAAGTGTATTCAAGGTTACGAGACCATCAAAGCTGAGTATTCCGCGTACCTGACCGATGAATCGAAGATCAACTCCACTCCGTTTGATTTCCTGTATTTTCCAAAGAACGAAGAGGAATTGGCAGCAGTGGTCAGGGATCTGCATGCACGCAGGATTCCTTTGACGATCGCTGGCGCGCGTACCGGGCTGGTGGGTGGCTGTGTTCCCCAAGGAGGCGCCCTGATCTCCCTTGAATTGTTCGATTCTGTTCAAGCGATCTTTCACGATCCATTCAGTGAAGAATGGCGGCTGCGCGCTCAAACCGGAGTGAGTTTGAAGGCTCTGGATGGTATGCTGCGGATGAAGAAATTTACCAACCTTGAGACCAGCCAGGATGATTTCATCCAAACGGAATTAAAACGTTTCAAGGACGACACAGCCAGTTACTTTTACCCGCCTGACCCAACTGAAATGAGCGCATCTTTGGGCGGGTCTGTTGTTACCAATGCTTCCGGTGCACGGACATACCGGTATGGACCAACCCGAGCCTGGATACGCGGTATTCGAGTTTTCCTGGCGAACGGTGAATACCTCGATATCCCTCGCGGAAAATATTTTGCCTCTCCTGCGGGGAGATTCACAGTTTACGATACAAACGGTAATTCTTATTCCTTCACCATTCCCAATTACACGCTGCCGCGCACCAAGAGCACATCGGGTATTTTTACTGCTCCGCAAATGGATCTAATTGATCTCTTTATTGGTTCTGAAGGTATTTTTGGGATTGTCACCCGGGTGGATGTTGCTCTGATGAAACGAGAGGACAAGATCTCCATCGTCCAGTTTGTTGATTCTGATGAACAGGCGATAGATTTGACGATCGCGTTGCGTGATAACCCGAATCTGCAGATGGATTTCCTTGAATTTTATTCGACAAACGCACTCAATCTACTGCGGGAACGTCAACGACGGGAGCCTTCAGCAGTAGGAATGCCCATGCTGCCTGAAGACGCAAAATCAGCTATTTTCTTTGAGATGAGCTTCGATCCACGCACGGAGAAGATGGATTTCTCCGAGCTTGAAAAGACAATTATCCAATGCGGCGCATCAATCGAGCGTTCCTGGATTGGATACGAATCACGCGAGCTGGATCGATTCAAGGTGTTCCGCCATCTCATTCCTGAGACGGTCAATGAGATCATCGCTGAACGGAAGAAGACCTATCCGGGGCTGCATAAACTGGGTACCGATCTGGCAGTGCCCGATGAGCATCTGCGGGATATGTGGAAGCTTTACCGGGATGGGTGTACCAAAGGCAAATTTGAGTGGCTGGCATTTGGCCATATTGGGAACAACCATCTACATATCAATATCCTGCCCCGCGATCTGAAAGACCAGGAAAATGGTCTTGATTTATATGCTGCGTTCGCCAAAAAAGCGGTCGAATTCGGTGGTGCTGTCTCAGCTGAGCACGGCGTGGGGAAGATCAAAGGGAAGTTCTTTAAGCTGATGTACAGTGATGAGCAGATCGATCAGATGAGACAGGTTAAGAACGCGCTTGATCCCGATGGTATTTTGAACCCGGGTGATATTTTTGGGAACTGAGGTGGAAGCAATGAAAATCGTTGTCTGCGTTAAACAAGTACCCGAAGTGACCAATGTTCAGGTCAACCCGGTCACTGGAACGTTGATCCGCGAGGGAGTGAAATCCATCCTCAATCCATTTTGCGAGTACGCCCTTGACCACGCGGTCCGGTTAAAAAAGGCTTACCCGGATATCGAAATCATTGCAATCACCATGGGCCCGCCACAAGCTCGGGATGTATTACTGCGCAGCCTCGAGCTGGGGGCTGATCAGGCTTACCTTGTATGCGGGCGAGAATTCGCTGGTGCGGATACCTGGGCGACAGCATTGACCCTGGCTTCTGCCATCCGGTTTGCCGTGCCAGATTTCAATTTGATCTTTGTCGGAAAGCAGGCAATCGATGGCGATACTGCCCAGGTGGGGCCTGAGATCGCTGAGATACTTACGCTACCGCAGATCACTTATGGTGTTGAAGCGGAATTGGTGAATAACCTGCGGCAGATCCAGGTGAAATGCGAGATCGAACGCGGTTATGAAGTGATCGAAGCCGGTTTACCCGCGTTGGTCACTTTTAGCAAAGGGGAAGTGGTGCGACGTGTACCCAACTTAAAAGAGTTGATCGATTCGAGATCCAAACCGATCCACATGGTCACCCCTCAAAACCTGGCGATACCAGAAGGGGAGCTGGGTTTGAAGGGCTCATTTACACAGGTGGTTAAAGTCTTTCCACCTCAGGAAAAGAAAAATGGAGAAGTTATACAAAATGTGGATGCCGAAGTAGCGGCTCGCAGGATAGCCGATTTCTTAGAAGAACGAAAATTTATCTAGAAGCGGGTGATGCCAACCGCGATCGTAATTTGTTATTCGCTGGAGTGAACATGCTGATTATTAATTATGAAGACTGCACTGGATGCAAACTTTGCGTAAATAATTGCCCATTTGGCGCATTAATCTATGAAGATGGCCGGGTACAAGTGAGTGATTTATGTACCCTTTGTGGTGCCTGTGCCAATGTTTGCCGTAAGAATGCTATCCATATCGAACGTAAACAGGCCTCCTCGGAAGAACTATCACGTTACAAAGGTGTGTTCGTGTGGGTGGAATTGGAAGAACGTGATGACAGGATGGAACCCCGTAAGGTGGCCTACGAATTGCTTGGAAAGGGACGCGCCCTGGCTGACAAACTGGGGCAGGAATTGATCGCCATTGTGATCGGAGACGAGAAAGCTTCGGGTTATGAGGCCCTCGGCCAATTTGGCGCGGACCGCGTTATCTTGTGTCAGCATGAATTATTGGCAGATTATTCAACCGATGGGTTTGCCAATGTTATGTGTGCTTTGATCGCACAGAAGAAACCTGCCGTTGTGCTTTACGGCGCCACCCCGCATGGACGGGATTTCGCGCCACGTGTAGCAGCCCGATTAAAACTGGGCCTCACCGCAGATTGCACCGGATTGGATATCGATGCTGATGGTCAATTGGTTCAAACGCGTCCTGCATTTGGCGGCAACATCATGGCTTCGATCATCACCCCGTACAGTCGTCCGCAAACCTCGACTGTTCGGCCTAATGTATTCGCAGCGCTCAAACCAGATCCAGATCGTAAGGTGGTAATCGAGAACTTCCCGGTAACTTTAAAGAAGGCAGCCATCCGCACCAGGGTGGTTGAGCGAAAGTATTTCGATAGCGATGGGCTGGAAAGCATCGAAGACGCCAGGGTAATTGTCGCGGGTGGACGAGGCTGTCAGAAGGCTGCCAATCTGGAATTACTACGCGAGGTAGCCGGAAAGCTGGGAGGCGTTTTGGCTGGCACGCGAGCCATCGTCGAGCAGGGTTGGATACCGCATACTTTACAGGTGGGGCAGTCAGGAACCACGGTTGGCCCCGATCTTTATATTGCCGTCGGTATCAGTGGTGCCATCCAGCACATTGTGGGAATGAGTACTTCAAAAACCATCATTGCCATTAATAAAGATCCGGACGCTCCGATTTTCAAAACAGCCGATCTGGGTATCGTGGGCGATGGATTAGAGATCCTGCCTATCCTCAGCCGGATGATTGAATCGAAAAAGTAATTTTCTAGAACATTAGACAAGACTCTTACTATTTAGTATTTTGGCGTTGGATTCAAGAGAAACGTTTCTATTATTGTTTTAAGAACGATAAGGATACGGCCGTGATATCAACGGTTGGATCTTGTTTCGCGTGGAAGGATAGTTTTTGGCAGTCATCGAAAGCGAATGAGAGCATGCGGGGGATATACTCTCTGGTCAGAAATTCATTGTTGGAATTTTCGGAGATGACAAATGAAAACGACTAGATCTAAGGTATTGCTCTCGATTATTTATACTGTCATTTTTGCCATCGCCATGGCCTTTCTTGAATCGGCAGTGTTGATTTACCTACGCCGTATTTATGGAATTACCGAGCTTTCCAAAGCATTGATCTCGTTTGACAATCAGATTCTATTTATTGAAGCTGGCAGAGAATTTGCCACACTGATCATGCTATGTATGGTCGCCCTCCTCGCTGGAAAAAACATTCAGTCTCGTCTGGGATACTTTCTACTTTTATTCGGTTTTTGGGATATCTTCTACTATTTTTGGTTGCGAGTGTTTATCGGGTGGCCGTTGGGTTGGTTCGAAACAGATTTACTTTTCATGCTTCCGGTGCCCTGGTGGGGACCGGTACTTGCGCCCATGTTAATCGCGATGCTGATGATAGTCACTGGCATTCGATTGGTTGTTCAGGCGGATCGAAACAATCAAATTATCTTACGCTCATGGGAATGGTTGGTCTTAATTGGTGGAGTTGGTATAGACCTTTTTGCTTTCATGGCGGATGCTCTGGCTACTCTCCCTGCAAGCATCGATACGTTATCACACGTACGGTTAAGTCATTTCCAGTGGGTAACTTTTCTTTTCGGTTTGGGAATGATTGGCTTTTCAATCAGGCGAATTTTCTATTCATCAGGAAGAGAGAATAAGAAGAACGAGAGTGTGTGAGCACTCTCGTTCAATAAGAATTCAACGGATTAAATTATTTAACGATTTTCACTTCGTCCAGCGACGAGGTATCGAACCCATTGGTTTCAAGGTATTGCTTGATCAATTCCAGCGCCTGCGCGGATGTCAGGGGTTCTTTACTGCATTCCCTTTTTACGTTTGGGATTACTTTGCTGCTGGTCAGTTCCATGGTTTCCACATTGAGCATGAACCAGGTATCACACTGTTCAACCGAGATCTTCCCAAATTGATAGAATGGCGCAATTGAAGGAGGGTAACTGATCTTACCTGTCTCAGGATCCTTGATGGAACTCTTGATCTGAGTGATAAAGATAGGGCGATCCGGATCTGTCATGGAAAGGATCGATTGCCCTGACATCCAGCGGGGTTGCTGAATATCGAGGTAATCCAAGATAGTGGGAGCGATATCGATATTCTCGGTGGAGGTGTTAATGGTGCCTACTTTGCTTCCGCCAGGAAAATACATGATGAGTGGCAAGGGAGTGATTGTCCAGCGCTGGCTGTGATCAGCCGTGATGACGATCATCGTGTTTTTGAGCAATCCCGCTTCATTAAGCTGTTGATAAAGCTGAGAAAAGGCTGTGTCGAATTCGAGGATGCTGTCCAGGTAAAAATTTGTATCACGATTAGCTTGTGTTTTTGGATCTTCACCTGCTGAGAAAACTTGATTTTCTGGATAATACTTGGGGCCATGGGTATTCATCCAATGGATGTGGATGAACATGGGTTTATTGGAGTTTTCCAGGAGTGATAACGCTGTCTCCATCTTATACGCGTCGTTAAATTTATCAGGAGATTCGGTCATCTGTTTATACGGATTGCTCATGTCTTTAATGAAAAAGATATGCGCCAATCGCTCGCTGCCACGGATAGAAATCTCACGCAGAAAGTAGTAATAATTCGTTGGCAGGGCTTTGACCAGCATAGATGAAATCGAGTTATTATCGGAGGATTCGCTGTTGGCCACATCGAACGCATTTTGCATGTTCAGGTTATTTGCATCGGCGTAATACGAGTAACTTAATTGTTCAGTGCCATATCCATATTGTTTGAGGATGCCTGGCAAATGCTCATAGGCGTCTTCGCCTTCCAGAATATCCGAAGAAGCAAGTACTCGCGTGTCGGCGGGGTATCTTCCAGTCAATATTGAGGTAATCGAACCAATTGTCCCCTGAGCGTTAGCAAAATGATCTTCCCCAACCAGTGAAGACTTCGCAAATTCCTCCAGAAACGGAGTTGATTCCTTAGGAAAACCGTATAAAGACATCATACTCGCGTTCATACTGTCAACTGTGATTAGCAGAATATTTGGACGCTTACTTTTGATAGAGGACGCGATGGCTATCCTCTGCGTGCCAATTATTTTGCCGTTCACTGCCATCGGAATAAATACAAATGCTAATATTGCAAGTAAAGCGAAAGATAAATTTCTTGTACGTAACCGTAAATTTTGCTTCTTTACTTTATTATCAAGCTTGTTCATGAAAACAATTATTCTTGTGTAAAGCACGAGGAAAACCAGGATCCAAATAGCCATGTACAAGCCGCGGAAAAACCCGGTTGAGGTGACGATACCAACCTTCCAGGTGGTGTATGTAATGTTATCCACGATCAGCAATAACATGGTGGTAGAAAGGGCTGAGGGAATGATTGGGAACAAAAACCGGATGATCAATCTGATCTTTTCTGATTTGATCCATTGGTAAAACAAAATGAATGGCAATTGAACTAACAGACATGCCAATGCCAGGATCGCTGCCGAGTTGAAGAGAATCATCACTTTTTCACTGAACAACGCTGTGTTTGCCAGAGTGGATTTATTGATGTTGTACGTCCATTCCATAAAAACATAAAGAAGGCAAACAAGTGAGCAGGTCAGGAGAGCTGAAACCGTGGAAAAAACTGGTTTCACGTTTATTTTTTTGAATAATTTCATATAGAATGATCGATTTGTGTGTGGAATGTGTGAATGATTTCAGGCGCTATTTTATATCAATCCTGGTTAAAAAGCCATAATAAAATTGATATTAATTAATGAATACATCAGGTAACTTCTCGTCAAAAATTTCGTCATATAGTATAAATTTAATAATGGATCTCAATGAAGAGCGAGATTTACTCGAAGGCGCGAAGGCTTTTGATCCCGCCGCTCTTGGTGCTATATATGATCGATATAGCCCAGGATTATTTCGGTATGCCATGCGTTTGTTGGGAGATCAAAATCTCGCGGAGGATTGTGTCTCTGAAACCTTCTCTCGTTTCTTGAAGGTCATAAATTGTGGTCAGGGGCCAGACAAGCATCTGCAGGCGTATCTCTACCGTATTGCCCACAATTGGATCACAGATAGCTACAGAAAGAATGTCCCGGCACTCATTGAGCTTGATGAGACTTATCCTGCCGATGATAAGCGATATCCTGAAAGCGAAATGGAAATCGGCTTACAGAAGCAGCAACTCAGAAAAGCTTTAATGTTATTAACGCCAGACCAAAGGCAAGTGATTTATCTTCGATTTATCGAAGGTTGGGATATGGAGCAGGTTGCGATTACATTGGGAAAACCAGTTTCAGCCGTAAAGACTTTGCAACACCGCGCTGTGGGTTCGTTGAAGCGCTTGTTAGCAAAGGATAAGAAAGAATAGGGCAATGTTTACGAACAAGAAGATCGATTCTGAGCTGAATAAAAAACTATCGCTGCTAAAAGAAGTTCCTGAACGCCGCGCGGAAGATGTTGCCAAGGGTCGTTCTGCGTTCCTTAAAGAAGCCCACCAATATAAGGTATCAGGGGTGATCGGTCAACATCAATTGAATCAACCGAAAAAAAACATACCAGTGGAACCTGCATTATTAAACTGGCGTCCTAAGATGTTGAAAGTAGCAATTCCAATCATCCTGGCGTTTGTGATCGTTTTTGGAACAGGTTGGATGGTTGTAAGGGCGTCTCAAGGAAGCCAACCAAATCAATTGCTATACTCTGTTAAATTGGCGAGTGAGGAATTGGCATTATCCATGGCCGCGAATCCAGCGGATCAGTTCGATCTTTCCTCAGCTTATATGCAAAATCGGGCGACTGAGATTATCGTGCTATTCAATAAAGGCGAATCTCCCTCCGAGGAAGAGATCCAACGGTTCGTAGCTCAGGTGGATAATTCCATCGCGATTGCAGCGGGAATGGATGATGAGCAGGCAAAACAGGCATTGGGAAGAATACAGACCCGACTGGAAACACAAATTCAAGCCATTAAATTACTCAAAGTGGACTCGCTTTCAGAAGCTGAGAAGTCACGTGAGAAAATCCTTCTCGTCTTGCAGGATAAACTGGATATTGTCATTAAAGGTAAAGTTAACCTTACCTGGTTACGAGAGAAAATTGAAGAATCTCACTCCAAGAACAACTCGAATGAGTCACAATCACCAACACCGACATTGATTTCCAGTGCAGATTCACATATGGAACCAACTGCAACATCAATCCATGGAAATTCGCAAGCGACTCATACCCGCACTCCAGGCGCAGGTAATAATCAGGGTGGAGAGAATAGTGGCAATTCGGAGAAGACCAAAACACCCCCCGGTAATTCACAGGGAGGAAAGAAAACCCCCACCAGCATTCCCGCTCCAACGGATGAAGATACATCCGCAACAGCGACGCCAAAAAAAGTCAAGAACAAATAATATTCCTTATGCTGATAATCACAAACTCCGGTTGGCTCTTGAGACCGGAGTTTGTTGTTAAATGAGCTCAAACTATTAGGTAATTGTAAAGGAATAATTAAGTTATGTTTTTATTTACCCGTAACCAAATTACGGTTATCACGTCTTAAAAACATAAGCAGTATTTATTGTGAAAGCGGAGGTCTGGATACCAATGAGGCGATCTGATAAGGGGCAAATTATCGTGATTATTGCGCTGTCGATAGTGGTCATTATGGGTATGACCGCGCTGGCCGTAGATGGTACTCGGTTTTATTCAGATCGCAGGTCATCTCAGGCTGCTGCTGACTCCGCGGCGTTGGCTGGCGCAGGAGCCGCCGCTCAATCTATTAAAAATTACCTCCCGAGCGATTTTTATTGCGGCTCCTCGCTGGGCGCCACAGCCTCCACAAATGCGATCCAGGCTGCCATCGAAAACGCAGCCAAGGATGGTGTGACCCTTACTAACGACACAAGTTCTCCCAGCCACGTGTATGTTACTTGCGAATCAGATGACTTTAGCGATTATCTTGACATTCATATTCAGGTGACTACTGAGACCACATTACGGTTTGGTCAAGTCCTCTATCATCAACCTTTGGTGGGTGTAGTTGAGGCGGTAAGCCGGGTATATCCACAACAGAATCTGGCATTCGGAAATGCCATCGCGTCATTGTCTGATAATTGCTCTGATGGCGGCATATATCTGGACGGTACGAGCAACATCGTAATCCATGATGGAGGCGTTTTTTCAAACTCCTGTCTTTCTGGTAAAGGGCATATTAAATTGTTGGTCACCGGCGCAGAAATCCAATATGTTACAAATCTTGTCGATACTGGTGGTGCCATATTTGATCCGTTACCATCCAAATCGACGGAGAAATTACCAGAGATTGACATCGATTCACCCGATTGCTCGAGCCTGGAGCACAAAGGCGCGATCACCCATGGAGGAAACTTATATCAGGGGATTTATGACACGATACTGATCAATAATTCGGAGACACTATTCTTGCATCCCGGATTATATTGTCTAGATGGAGATTTTCGGGTGAATGGAACCGCGATTATCACCGGATATAACGTGACGATTTACATGCGTTCAGGCCAGATTGATCTTACAGGAACATCAAGCGTAAATCTAACTGCTCCAAACTGCATTACGTTAGCTTGCGGAGTACCTCCAGCGATCCGCGGGATTCTATTCTTCATCGATCCCTTAAATACGAGTCCAGTAAAATTCTCAGGTACAGCAACATCTGACTTTATGGGAACAATTTATGCGCCAAATAGTGAGGTTGTTGTAAATGGTACACCCGACATGGTAACGATGGAGACTCAGATCATAGGCAAGAAAGTAACAGTCACCGGCAATGTAAACCTTGCATTAAATTTAAGCGGCGCGGAGTTGTATCAGATTCCAGCGTATATAGAATTGGTGCAATAATTTCTAAATCGAATCCATTGTAATTTAGCCCAGATTACATTGAATGATCTGGGCGATTGTCATCCCATGACGATATTGTAATTGACTGTTCATCATCTGGATCTGCTTGCGTGGGCTGTAAAAGACCTCGCTCCAGCCATACCCGGCACATGCGGTATCAGCGATTTGATTGCCTGATGAGTCTTTTCCCCACCAACGCCGGTATTGTTCCTGTAACGAGGGGTCGAAATGGAAGTCAGGGATATCGAAGTGGGCAGAATAGTAGAAATCAGGGGGAAGGGCGTTCAGCAGTGTCTCGAACACGTGAACACGAACGGAAAAATCTGTATCCATTTCAGTTCTGGCAATACGGCACAATCCGCGGATGGTCGCCAGCGGAGCGATCACCTCGACCCGCTTCACATTCACAAAACGCTCCCTGACCCTGGCGATCACTTCTTTCATCACGAGTCCACTGGCAATACTGTCTGCGAAGAATGCGATTGATATATTCTCTTTTTGCTCAGGTTCCAGATCTTTGTCTTTGAAGAGTGTCATTTCTACAGTGCGGTTATAAACTGGTACAGAACTATCGAACACATGGTGAGCATCGAGGACAATCTCATCGCAGTAGAAGCCGTAGTTAGAGTGGATGGCATCAGCTACCTGGTATTTCAACCCCTCACGAGCGATCGGAAAGACGGCTACGTTTTCCTGATCGTGAGATTCAAAAATATCACTAAATACAGGTGATTTAAATATATAATCGATGGCTTCGCCAATCATTCTGGTTCGATCCGCGCCTAGGCAAAGTTGACCAGGGAGGGTGATCTTCTCACGGCTATCGGCAATATGAGGATCGAGACCTACCACCTTAAATAGATGGCTATCGGGAGGGCAATCTCTTAAATAAATAAATTTGGAAGTTGCTGGATTGTGATAAAGGACGATCTCAAGCGAGCCGTTGTCTTGTAATGATATTCTGCCGGTGCGATAAAAACCGCTTCCTTTTTGAGAGCAGGGGAGCGGTTCGTCCAAACTAAGGGTGCCAATTGTCTGGTGGAAGAAATCTTCTGAAAAGTTGAATGGATACTCGAATATGGGCATTTTCGCTCCTCGGCAAAAAAATACAGGTGCACTTCACAAAATGGGAAGTTCAACACCTGTACTTTATTGTATCAAGAAATGGGGGAAAAGGTAATCAATTTGGGCAATTGTCCGGACAATTGAACAAAAAGCCGCCATTCCTGCTCGAATAGCGGCTGGACCAACGCGAAAAAACTCTATCTACATGTGCAGCGGATGTCCCATCGCCCCATGAGCTGCTTCAAGGATGGATTCGCTCAGTGTAGGATGAGCATGAATATTTGAGGCAATGTCCTCAATGGGTAAATCCGATAACCTCGCCAGGGTCAGTTCTGGAAGTAACTCGGATACCTCGGCACCGATCAAATGAGCACCCAGCAGTCTGCCATTACTGGAATCAATGAGCACCTTCGCAAAACCTGTTGTTTCACCCAGACCAAGTGCTTTCCCGTTGGCCATCATATTGAATTTCCCTACTTTGTATTCGATGCCATTTTCTTTCAACTGAGATTCGGTAAATCCAAATGATGCCACTTGCGGATGGCTGTATGTCGCCCGCGGGACCATGGTGTAATCAATGGCGCGAGTATTTTGTCCCGCGATAGCTTCAGCGCAGACGAGCGCCTGAGCTGACGCTACATGAGCCAGCAGCAGTTTACCGGTGACGTCACCAATGGCCCAGATACCAGGAATGTTTGTGGCCATGCGTTCGTCGATCTTAATATATCCGCGTTCGGTCAGAGCCACACCGATCTCTTCCAGACCGAGGTTGGATGTGTTTGGTTTGAAGCCAATGGCGACCAAAGCCTGCTCTGCCTGAAGAGTCTGTTCTCCTGCTTCATTAGTAACCACCACCTCTACCCCCTCGGGCAATGCTTTCACCGACTTGACTTTTGTTCCTGCCAAAATTCCAACACCGCGTTTTGTGAAAGCACGTGCCAGTTCTGCACTGACTTCTTCGTCTTCCAGTGGCGCGATCCGCGGCAACATCTCAACCAATGTGACCTCAGATCCATAGCTGCTCCAGACCGTGGCAAATTCCAGACCAATCGCACCGGCGCCGATGATGATTACCGATTTTGGTAGGGTTGTTTGCAGGATGGCTTCACGGTAAGACAAGATTTTTTCTCCATCGATGGAAACGCCGGGAATACTCATGGCGTGAGAGCCCGTAGCGATGACGATGTTTTTTGCGGTTAGCGTTTCATGAGAACCATCAGCAGTGGTCACTTCAATTTCGTTGGTTGAAATCAGACGGGCAGTGCCCATGTAGACATCAACAGCATTCTTTTTCATCAGGAAACCTACACCTTTGGTAAGGCGGTCGGAAACCTGGCGACTGCGCTTCACTGCTGCCCCATAATCGAGTTGCAGGTTATCAAATGAAAAACTAAAATCCTTGCCGCGTTCACGTAGAAGATGCGCCACATCCGCATTTTTTAGAAGCGCTTTTGATGGAATGCAGCCCACATTCAGACATACTCCGCCCAACCACTCTTTATCAACGATCGCGGTTTTCATGCCGAGCTGTGAGCTTTTAATCGCGTTAACATACCCTCCTGGTCCAGCGCCAATAACAATCACATCATATTCGATCATATTATCCTCTTGATGGAAATGTATTTATGACCAACAACTTCACAATTATATCAACCAATATATCGCAACAATATTGATGCCAAAATTTGGAATAAGTTGCAAAAATGATAGGTATTTCCATGAAAAGATTGTGTGATAATTTGTTTATCGGTTGATTAAAGGTGGCCTATGATGATGGAGAAGAAATCTCGTTTTCTTAAGGGGGTTGTCGCTTGGCCTGTTGGATTCTCGATCGTGGAAATTATTATTGCAGTTCTGGGAATCTTGATCTCGTGCATCATTTATTGGCAAACAGAAAAGATCAGGCAAGAAACATCTGAAGCCCGGATATTTGAACAAGAAACACGTTCGTTGATCATCGCTGTCAGCGATGCGAATATCAAATTCACCTCTCTCATAAAAGGAAGTAACGAGATCGATCTGAACGAGGATGTCTACGCACAATTGGATAAAGCTCAAAATCTATGCAAATCCATCGATATATTGCCTGGAAGACCAAGCCTGACCCCAGACGCCATTACTATGTCAGATAACTTCAGTTTGTCTGTATGTGATCAGGTAAGCAATTTTCGAGAATCGTTGCAACTCCGCTGGATGGACTATATCAATGGTAATCCGGATTCTCATAAAAGCGATTATGACAACACTTATGATCAACTGCTACTGATTCTACAAAGGTATAACGACGCGAATGATCCACGTATAAGAGAAACTGAACAAAAAACTAAACTGGCAAATATTTTCATCAGTTTGGGCGTAGCGATAATTTTTTTGATCCTGGCTTTGCTTGCAAGACGAAGCCGAATCAGCTCAACAATAAAGACAAAGCAATTGGAAGATGAAGTGGAGCAAAGAAAAAAGTTGTTTCAGGACCTCACCCAGGAGCGCAACCTGATCAACACGCTGATCGATAATATTCCAGATGCGGTATTCGCGAAGGATAAGAACAACCGCTATCTCATTGCGAATCCTGCGGAAGCATATACCATAGGGGCTGCCTTTAAATCTGACCTGATAGGAAAATCGGAGGAGGATTTTCAACCAACCGAAGTCGCGAAAAGGATCCAGGAGGAGAATGATCATATCCTTGCCACTGGAGAACCCCTGCGGGAGAAACAGGCGTTTTTGATAGACACACAAACCGGATTGAAGCGCTGGCGACAAACAACAAAGGTACCCTTGCGAAATGAAACTGGTGAAATCATCGGGTTACTTGGTATCAGTCGAGATATTACCGCTCAAAGAGAGACTGAGGAAGCGCTTAAGAAGGCTAATGAGAAACTCACTGAAGGAATCACGGCGTTGGAAATGAACAACCGTGTGATAGAACGGATCAGTGAAATGGTGGATCTCCTCCAAGCTTCTCCAAATCTTGAAGAGGCTTTTAAGGTAATAGCAAACCAAATGGGTAATTTCTTTCCTGAGGATTCAGGAGTTCTTTATCTGTACCATTCCTCACGCAATATCCTTGAACGTGTCACAGCCTGGGGACGACCGTTGGAAGACCCAATCATCTTCAAGCCAGATGATTGCTGGGGGTTGCGACGTGGACGGATGCATATTATCAACGAAAGTGTTATTGACTCGGGTAGAGATGTTGAGCACAACCTGGTTTGTGCTCATATCCAAATAAGTGGACCAGCAGATTATTTGTGCATGCCTCTTGTAGCCCAAGGCGAAGCCATCGGTCTGCTCCATTTGTGCCATCCCGTTACTGATGATTACAAAGCTGAATGGTATGATCACCAAAAACGCCAGCGCATCATCACGATCGTGGATAGTTTATCGCTCGCCCTTGCCAATTTGAAACTACGTGCGACGCTACGAGAACAGACCATTCGCGACCCATTGACAAATTTGTTCAATCGCAGGTACATGGAAGAAACACTTGAACGTGAGATTCTTCGAGCCAAACGCAAGGAAGACATGATCGGTGTCATTATGCTCGATATTGATCACTTCAAGTTATTCAATGATAATTTTGGGCATCAAGCCGGTGACACTCTTCTCACAGCCATTGGAAACTTCTTGCAAATGCATATACGGGGGGAGGATGTGGCCTGTCGGTATGGTGGAGAAGAATTCTTCCTTGTTTTACCGGGCGCGAAACTCGAACCAACGCAGAAACGAGCTCAGGATCTTATCGACAAGGTAAAGTATTTGAGCATTAACTTTCAAGGAAAGACGCTGGGGATGATTACACTATCAGCCGGCGTGGCAGTTTTTCCTGAAAATGGCACGACGACAGAATCACTTGTACAATCCGCTGATCAGGCACTCTATCGAGCCAAGCAGGAAGGGCGTGATCGGGTTATTGTAGCTAGATAATTTCCTTGAGATTTCGTGAAAACGCCTGTCCTGTAGGCGGTTTTGTGTTAACTAAAGAACTTTCGAGGATGTGGGTGAACTGGTAGAATACTGCGATTCAATAAATTCAAGAACAGGAATAGTCATGGCAATTGATACCCCTTCATTTGTTCGAAATCTCGTGATTTATGAAGTCTATGTTAGAAACCACGGTCCCAATGGTACATTCGCGGATGTCGAAGCTGACCTCGAACGAATCCGTGCGCTAGGAGTGGACGTAATCTGGTTCATGCCCATTCATCCCATCGGGAAGGTCAACAAAAAAGGTTCGTTGGGGTGTCCATACTCGATTTCCGATTACCGCGAGGTCAATCCCGAATATGGCACAAAAGCAGATTTCGCGCGCTTAATCGAAAAGGCTCATGCACTTGGGTTAAAGGTGATGATCGATGTGGTTTACAATCATACCGCGCACGATTCAGTGCTGGTCGCGGAACATCCCGATTGGTACCACCAGGACGCAAATGGCAGACCGGTGACTACCGTGCCCGAGTGGAGTGATGTCATCGATCTCAAGCACCCGAACACGGAGTTAACGGCATATCTCATTGAAACCCTGCAAGGCTGGGCCAAGTTCGGCGTTGATGGTTTTCGTTGTGATGTAGCCTCGCTGTTGCCTGAGGATTTCTGGGTGGAGGCGCGTAACGCGGTAGCCACGGTCAAACCGGGAGTGATTTGGTTGGCCGAATCGGTGCACGCTGGCTTCATCGAATACCGCCGCAAGCATGGATTATCGGCGATTTCTGACAGCGAGGTTTACCGCGGCTTTGATCTGACATACGTTTATGATATTTTCCCCATTTGGCAGGCCGCCGTAAAGGGAGACGTACCTGTTTCCCGTTACCTCGAGATGCTGCGTTTCCAGGAAGCGATCTATCCAGCCAATTTTGCCAAGATGCGCTACGTAGAGAATCACGACAATGAACGAATAATGAAGGTAGCTCCAACTCGGATGCAGGCACTGGCCTGGACTGCCTTTGAGGCATTCAATCGCGGAGCGTTCCTTATCTATGGTGGAGAGGAATCCGCCGCGGAACATACCCCCTCGCTTTTTGACATCGACAAGGTCGAGTGGAAAAATTATGAACTCTCTAGTTTTCTGACTAAACTGGCTAAACTCAAAAAAGACCCTGCCCAGGTCAATGGAGTATTTACCATCACCTCGGCTGAGCCAGCCATCCAGGCGGTTTGGGAATGGGAAGACGCCAATCTATTTGGCGTGTTCAACGTGAACGGGAAGCAGGGGAAAACTGCTACGATTCTCCCCGATGGAGATTACCCAGACCTGTTGAATGTTGCCGATGTTACCGTGAGCGGCGGACAGATTGCGATACCGGATACAGCGGTTATCTTGCGCGTCCCCGGAAAATTAAAGGATGTCCAACCCTTTCACGCCGATCTGATTGATTACCATCTATAATTTCAAAATCGATCACCCGCTGGCACCTCAGCGGGTGATTGTTATCTCAAACCCGCTTTATAATTAGTTCGTTGAATTTGAAGCCTGCCATACGGAGCCGCATCTTTCATGAATTTCACGATTAAGCAATTAATTGACGGTGAGATCTGTCATTACGCTTCCCCTGAGATGCGTATTACCAGTTTCCACAATCGCGTCACTGTAGAAAAGGCGGATCAAACGCTGCGAATCCAATTACCCGGTGATGGTTGGAAGAGCCCGTTTGGCTTGTTTCGTCTGACTCGTCGCGCCCTGCGCCTGGATAAGTGCAACGTGGTACCGGTCACCGGCGGATATGTCATCATCAGGCAGGGGAAGGTCTATTATTATGACGGAACTACAAGACAATTGATTGAGACGTTGAAGCTCAAAAATTGCCGCAACGTGTTGCACCAATCCATCGCGGTCATTGAAGGGAAAGAGTTATTCTTCGGTGAGTACGGGAATAACGGTGACCGTGCTGAGGTCCCCGTCTATCGCAGCCGGGATGGCGGCAGAAGCTGGCAGGTGATTTACCTGTTTCCTAAAGGCAGCATCAAGCATGTGCATGGCTGCTATTTTGACCCCTACGAAAAAAAAGTATGGGTGCTCACTGGTGATTTCAAAGATGAGTGCCATATCCTCTGTGCGGACCGCAATTTCAAGAACATTGAATGGATTGGAGACGGTCAGCAGATTTATCGTACCTGCAACGTTTTTTTCGAGAAAGACAGTGTGCACTGGATCATGGATTCACAGCTTCAAGACAGCTTTCATATTCGGTTGGATCGCAAGACGCGTCAGATTGAAAAGAAGAGTGCATTCCCAGGGCCAGTCTGGTACATCAAACACCTGGAAGACGGTGTTTATTTAGCCGCTACCGCTCAGGAAATCGGAGCGGGGGTCAAGGATGGCTATGCCCATTTGATGGTCTCGCGCGACCTTGAAACCTGGCAGGATGTGCGAAAATTTGAACACGATGGTCTGCCCAAACGTTGGTTCAAGTTCGGTGTCATCGGATTCGCTGACGGTCCACAGACCAGCCGGGAGTTTTACCTCTTTGCCGAAGCCATCCGCGGTCTGGATGGCCGGATTGCTTTATGTGAAATCGAGTGAGTGGGAGAAGGGATGCCAATGAACGATAATGACATTAATGCGCTTTGGGCTTCCATCCGCATACTGGGATCGGAAAAAGTTGCAACCGGGCTCTCTCCCCTCGAACACCTTGAGCCTTGCCTGAATGCATTCGGGTTACGATCTCTGGATCTTCCGGCGGTAGATTGGCAGGTAGAACCGGACATGCTCACCAAAGAAGCGAGCTTCAAGGAATCAAACCACGCGATCTTGCTCAACTTGCGCCGCTGTCTTTATACCGGCAAGGAAATGGAAACAGTACGCAATTGGGCTGAAAAACTGATGCGGTTCTGCGAGGTCAGGCTTCCCAGTCTGCGTCAACGTGCCATTGAGAAATGCGGCAACCCTGCCAACGCCAATCTGCTGGTGCTGCACGTTACTGCTTTTCTTGTCGACTATGCACTGAACTCCAAAGATCTTCGTTTTCTGAATACCGCCTTAAAGCTGGCTGATTTTAATTGGGTCATCAATGAAAGGTCGATCGCCAGAAAATTGAATGGAAACACGTCAGACATTGAAATGGCACTTTTCCAGTTCCGCGTGCTGTTGTCCATCGAATACGCCATGACTGAATTAACAGGGGAGGAAGAATCATGAGCAAAGTGGTTATTTTCTCTCCAAGTCGCTTCAGCCTGTACACCATCACAGTCACTGAATTGCTGCTAAGGAAAGGGGTTGAGGTTCAGGCCATTTTCGTACGGAAACTGGTCAACCCAAAACGGTTCGTTTCTGAATTTAGCAGGGACGGTACACGATTGTTAAGAAAGATTTGGAAGAAACTTGTGCTACGTCAGAAGGCGTACGCGCCGGCCAACTTCGAGACCATTGCCAGTTTAATGCGGATTGAAGGAATCCATTTTCACAATGTGGATGAACTCGCAGAAGCTCACGGTATTCCCATTTACTATTGCCAGGATTTAAATGACGCAAGCGTGCTTGAGGGTCTGAACACGTTAAAACCAGAGGTGATTGTCTTCACCGGCGGTGGGCTCATCCGCAAAGACGTGCTGGCATCAGCGGGCGCGGGGGTGCTTAACTGCCACATGGGCATGTTACCCAGCTATCGCGGAATGGACGTGGTTGAGTGGCCAATTCTCAAGGGTGATCTAGTTCATATTGGACTGACCGTGCACTTCATGGACGAGGGTGTGGATACTGGCGATATTCTGCGCACGCGGCGGGTGGACGTTGTTAGAGGAGAAACGATCAAACAGCTCCGCGATCGCTTCGAGCCGATCATGTGCCGTGAGTTTGTCTCTACGATTGTTGATTTTTTGGCGAAAAAAGTAGAGCGTCAACCACAGAAAAAGGGTGATGGAAAGCAGTATTTCGTGATGCACCCGCGTTTGGTTAGAGTTGCGGAGGAAAAGCTGTCAAAACTGATTCTCTCAAAAGAAGATCAGTAATTGATGATAGACTTTCATTAATACCCATGTTAATATCATAAATGTAATTATCCCAAGTGAAGGGAGGCTTCACAAAGTAGTATGACCATGAGAAAAGAATATATATTTCTTGCTCGTGATGATAAAGGATTGTCATGCTCATTGTGTGAGCGCCTCTGAAAGTAACCGGTTTGGGTTGATCTTCTACCGCGGAGTGCATCACGCACCTCGCGGTTTTTGTTGCTCATCGTAGCTTTGGAATACGGTGGAATGGAACAGCCGCGGAAGCAAGACATTTCCCCGGCTGTTTTTTTGATTCTGGAATTAGATTATGCCAAAAATTAATCTCAACCAAAAAAAACGATGATGATTTTGAGTATATCGATAAAGCCTGCGCCAATTACACAACGAAGTAGGGTCAGAAAATAATTCGCGTCAAGGAAAACCAGTCGTAACATGTGATTCTGAAGATTTATTATTCCACCGCGATGCTGATGTCGGCGTGGATGGCGTCTTCAGACCCACCTTCAGCCGCGCTTTATGAACGCAAATGGTTTTTTAGATATTTGGGTCTGTTCTACGATGAAGCCCAAATCACGGATGTGTTGTTCAAGATCGGGGATGTAAAGGAAGCCAACGTTTATTGTTGTACATTGCCCGGTCTGGATGGAACGGAATTGCTTGCGGCAAAGATTTATCGACCACGTATGTTCCGCAACTTACGAAATGACGTCCGGTATCGACAAAATCGCACAATCCTCGATGAATACGGGAAAGAGGTCGATGATCACCGTAAGAGTTGGGCAATTAAGAAAGACACGGATATTGGAAAACAGGCCCTCCATGTCTCCTGGATGCAGCATGAATACTTTGCCTTGCGGGTCTTGAACACCGCCGAGGTGAAAGTCCCCAAACCGATTTACAAATGGATTATTGGTTAATTACTCTGATTAATAGAACAAATGGAAATAATCCTTGACTTTATCTTGGGTTTCTATTAAAATATTTATGTTAATAAAAATCTTATGAAAGGAAAGGCGCAGAACAAAATGGAATATCGTAACCGCACTAATTTTTCGACTGTTTGCGTTGTCTCGCTTAATGGCGTTGCCAGCGCTCCTTGTCGAATTGCGCCTGTTTCTCGTTAGGATAAAGAAATCCAATCCAGCGGCCACGGGTGCAAAAATCCCGTGGCTGTTTTGTTTAAAGGCAGATAAAGGTCGCGGGTGCTTCCCCGGGGCCTTTTATTTTTCCCTGAAAGGAGGAGAGATGGGCAGATTGAGGAAGGTGGAGTTTGGGTATTAGGACTGGAAAGTCCGCATCGGTTCATGTATTGCAAGAGGAGAAGAAGGAGGCCGAATATGTTGGAAACACTGCTTAAATTCGGCTCGCACAGAGTAGATTATTTTGACCGTTCCGGCCACAATCCGCAGGCGTTTGCGTTTTACGTGCGCGGAACTATCGAAGTCGATGAACGCTTCAGCTATGAAGCCAAGTGCCAGCTTTACACAGGTTTGGCCTGGATCAAGCAGCAATTAGGTCTGCAGAACCTGGCTGCAGTTTACATCGATATTAACAAATTGGACAATTTACAGCGTTCGGCTTATGTACAACTCAAGAAAGATCTGCGATCAGGCATATTCTCCAGGGTGTTTGTTGTTAATCAATCCGCGGTGATGGGAACCCCTGCCGCAAACGCAGACCTGGCAGCAATGAGAAATCAGATCCATGGATTCGAATTGCTCAGCCGCGATGAAATGGGCATCTCTTTCGCTCAGGCTGGGTTGCAGCAAGCCGAGCTGATGAGTGTATAAGGCAGGTGAATTATGATGAATGTAATCGTTGTCGAAAATGTGAGTAAACAATTCAAGAAGCCTCTCGAACCCTTTTGGCAGAGGGGGAAGAACACTTCACCCACTGCCGCTGAAGCTGAAAATGGCAGTAATGAAGTTATTACCGCCAATAGCCGGCGCTGTGTGATCGCGGTCAACGACGTGTCGTTCAACGTGGTCAAGGGCGAGATCTTTGGTGTCCTTGGCCCAAACGGTGGTGGTAAATCGACCCTTATCCGGCTGCTTTCCACCCTGATGATTCCCGATAAGGGTAAGATCGTCGTGATGGGCTTTGATATCGTTAAACAACCCATGCAGGTGCAGCAGTTGATCAACCGTGTCTCGGTCGAAGCTTCCTTCTTCAAGAAGTTAAGCCCGCTGGAAAACCTGATGTACGGCGCCAGGCTCTATGGCATGGAAAGCCGCCAGACCCGCAAGCAAATCTTTGAGATTCTTACCCGGCTTGGGCTTGAAAAAAGCACGATCACCAGCCCAATGGAGGAGATGTCGCGAGGTATGCAACAGAAGGTGGCAATCGCGAGGGCACTACTCTCGAAGCCAAAACTGCTTCTTCTCGACGAACCTACCACCGGCCTCGATCCACGGTCCAAGCGTGAGGTCCAGGCTGTGGTACGCGAGATGCGAGATCGGGATGGCACGACCATTCTGCTGACCACTCACGACATGGCTGAGGCGGAAGCTCTGTGCGACCGTATCGCCATTATGAGCACCGGCAAAGTGATCGCGCTGGATACACCGGCTGGGCTGAAGAAACTGGTCAAATGGAAGAATGATGTCGAACCATCATTGGAAGATGTTTTCATTGAACTGACCGGTAAGAACCTGGTCAACCGGGATGAGGAAGAGGAAGCCGAGGAAGAATGATCGGTAAATCATTGTACTTGGGCGAGAAGATCAGGCTCACAGCGCTTGATGTTGAAAAGGATGCATCGACCTTGTCGAAGTGGACAGATCAGCATGCTTTCGATCGTCGCATCAATTTTGGCATGTACCGTCTGATCTCCGAATACGAAATGAAAAAGCTCCTTGCTGATAAGCTGAAAAAGGCTGAAGAAGGGGGCAGGGAGCTTTACTTTGCCGTCAGGCTTGTGAGTGAAGATGATCTTGTTGGTTTGGCAAAGATCATGGACATCTATGCTGCGAATCAGGTGGGCAACCTTCAGGTCGATTTCGGAGAGCCAGCGGACCTGCTCAGGTATGGTGACGAACTGGTCGAGATGATGGTTCGTTACTCCTTCATGGAGATCAGTCTGTATCGTCTGCAGGCGTTCTGTTCCGCCTATGAAACAGATCTGATGGCATTGCTGGAGCGTCACGGTTTTATGAAAGATGTGCAGAGGCGCGAAGCCGTTTTCCATTCTGGAAAATATTGGGATACCTACATTTACGGCATACTAAGAGGCGAGTACCTGTATCTTGAGGAAGTGAGGGCGAAATGACTTCTGAACTGTTCTGTGGTCATTTGGTGAGGCTCCGCGCGGTCAACCGTGAAGAGAATGCCAAAGCCTGGGCAAGATGGAATACTGACAGTGATTTCGTTCGCAATTGGGATGTGCGCCCGGCCTGGTTGCCACCCACCAGTCAACTGGAAGAGTGGGTGATCGAAGGCGGTAACGACGCTGGCAATTTTGCCATCCATACCCTGGTAGACGATCAATTTATTGGGCTGGTTGGCCTGGACGGATTCGACTGGATGTCGCGCTCGGCCTGGGTGGGTATCGGTATCGGTGAGCCGGAGTTCCAGGGCAAAGGATATGGCACCGACGCAATGAAGGTAATTTTGCGTTATGGGTTCGCCGAGCTCAATCTGCACCGCGTGAATTTGACCGTGTTTGAATTCAACCAGCGCGCCATCCGCTGTTATGAAAAATGTGGTTTCAAACATGAAGGAACTCAGCGTGAGTTTATTTTCAAGGAAAATAAACGCTGGGGAATTGTCAATATGGGTATCCTGCGCACCGAATGGGAAGCAGCGTAACCCTGAAGTGAGGAATATTATGGCTGTCGTTACACAACAATTTCGTGCGTCTTATGCGTTTTTTGAGCGCAACGTCAATCTGATAAAACGCTACTGGTCGTGGGAGCTGGTCTGGTTGGTGTATTCTATCGCTGACTGCATGTCTGTCAGTTTCATCGGTCTCGGAATGCAACAGATCAGTGGCAGTGAGATCACCAACACGAGTTACATCGTGCTCTACCTGCTCATCGGTACGCTGGTGTGGCGCTTTTTATTCACTATCTTTTACTGGATTACTGACCTGATCAACATCGAACGCTGGGAAGGGACTATCGAATACACACTGATGGCTCCAGTAAGGCGCATCACCCACATGACCGGGCAAACCACCTTTGCCGTGATCTACGGCTTCTTCTTCACCGGAGTGATCCTTGCAATCACTTCACTGGTGTTCAAGATCGACCTGACGCAGGCCAACTTCGTAGGTGGGACGATTGTGCTGCTCTCCGGCAGCTTCAGCTTCGTTGGCATCGGTATTATGGCTTCTGTGCTTCCATTACTTTTCCCGGAGCGCGGTTCACAAATGACCCATGTCTTTATTGCTGTGTTGTTGCTGGTCTCGGGCGTCTACTACCCGGTGAACGTACTGCCGTTGGTGCTGCGCAAGGCAGCCATCTTCAGCCCGGCTACTTACGTACTGGACGGTGTCCGCAAGGCGTTGTTGGACGGGACGCCGACCGCACAGCTTTGGCAGTATGTGTGGCCGGTGCTGCTGATGGGATTGGTGCTGATCCCCCTGGGATTGTTGATCTTTCGGCAGGCGGAACTATACGCCAAACGTAGCGGAAAGCTACACCGCAATGGTTGATCGAGAAAGGCAGGAACTCCTGCCTTTCTTTTTTTTTGATATACTCGGTGGATACGGAATTTGAGATTTGCTAATTGGAGATTTTCCATGGATGACAAGATCAAGGCGATCATTTTTGATATGGGTGGGGTGATCCTGCGCACGGACGATTACTCAGCCCGCGAAGCGACCGCCAAAAAATTGGGGCTAACGGAAGAGGCTTTTGAAGAAGCTGTCTTTCTGTCGCCTTCAGCCTTAGCAGCCACCATCGGCAAGATCGATGAGCGACAGCACTGGGAATCGGTCTGGCAAAACTTGAACGTTCCAGCGGTATTGCAGCCGACGTACGAAGAGGCTTTTTGGGCGGGTGATCGCTTGGACGAGAATCTGGTCAATTTCCTGCGAGAGAAGAAGAAGAGCTACTTAACCGCTTTGCTCAGCAATGCCTGGTCAAACGCGCGACGGTCATTGACCGAGAAATATCCTTGCATGGATGCCTTCGATATTTCAATATTTTCTTATGAGGTTGGACTGGCCAAACCTGATCCGGCGATCTACCGGCTGATTTTGCACCGTCTGGGAGTAAAACCGACCCAGGCGATTTTTGTGGATGATAATAAAGACAATATCCTCTCGGCTGAGGCATTGGGGATCCATGCCATCCAGTTCAAGAATACCGCCCAGGCCCAGGAACAAATCGACCAGGTATTGAAAGAGCACAATGGAAGTTATCTCAACCGACCATGATCCGTTTGTCATCGGTGTGCTCTCCGATACCCATATCCCAGACCGGGTGCGTCATCTGCATCCGGCGCTTCTAAATCTGTTGCGCGAGCAGCGGGTAGACCTGATCCTGCACGGTGGTGACGTGTCCGTGCGGTCTGTACTGGCTGAGCTGGAATCCGTGGCACCAGTGCGGGCTGTCACCGGCAACCGAGATCTCTTGCTACTCAACGATACACCGATAACTAGATTATTGATGATCAACGGTGTTCGTTTAGTGCTTACCCATGGTCATCTGAACCCGGGTACCTACTGGCGGGATAAATTCCTGTACATCACTCGTGGTTACAATTTTGAGCGTTATCAAAAGCGTTTGGTGCGAGCCTTTCCTGAAGCTGATGTAATCCTTTTTGGTCACACTCATCATGCCGAAAACCGTTGGATTGGGAAGACACTCTTTTTCAATCCTGGTTCGGTCAGTCATGGTGACTTCATTGATCCGCAGCCAAAGTATGGACTTCTCAAAATCGCTAAAGATGGTAGAATTGACGCGCAAATCATCCCACTCACAGGGGCGCGAATCGAACACAACGAGTGGGTTGAGACTACATAAAAGTACCAGTTCCCCGCCATTTCTTGACGTATCAAAACACCATTGATATAATCAAGGTTTGCTTATTCTGGCGCTATTTCGCCAGAAAACTAGATATTGTTTTGCCAGGTTTTATATTCTAGGAGAAACCGATGGCTTCTGTGCTTCCAACCAAATCTTATGCTCGTATCCCTGTAATTTTCAATATGCCGGACTTAATCGAAGTTCAACTGGATTCATTCAGACGGTTGAAAACAGAAGGTCTGGCCGATCTGTTCCATGAGATCTCGCCTATCGAATCTTATAACAAGGGAATGAAGCTTTATTTCCCGGGACGCAGTCCTGAGGCCAAGCAGTGGGACTTGAAATATTGGTTTGATGAACCTAAACACAGCATTGAAGAATGCGTCGAACGTGACCTGACCTATTCAAGTCCGTTATACGTCTCAGTACTTCTGGCTGGTCCGGATATCCCGCAACCGGTAAAATCGGACATTTTCTTGGGCGATTTCCCTGAGATGACCGAAAATGGTACTTTCATTATCAATGGCACCGAACGCGTAGTCGTTTCTCAGCTCATCCGTTCACCGGGCGTCTATTTCGAAGCCCCGGTTGACCGTGCCACTGGTCGTCGTTTGGCCATGGCAAAATTGATCCCTGACCGCGGCGCCTGGATGGAATTTGAAACCCGAAACAAAGATTTTATCATCCTCAAGTTCAACCGCAAACGTACCGTTCCCATCACGATCTTCTTACGCGCGCTGGCTGCGGTTGATGATCTGCTGCCGGGTGAAACTCCGTTGAAGACCGGTTCCGATGAGGAATTGATCGCCCTGTTCCACGATATTGACAACAATCCTGATCGCCAGTTCATTGCCAAGACCATTGGTCAAGAACCTGTTTGGGACCTGTCACATGGGCAGACGGTTGCGGAAGCCGCGCTCATCGAATTCTTCCGACGTATGCGCCCGGGTGACCCTGCCAACCTCGAAAACGCCAAGCAATTCCTCGAAGAGCAGATCTTCGATATGCGCCATTATGACCTGGAACGCGTCGGTCGTTACAAACTCAATCAGAAACTTGACTTGATGGACCGCATCCCCGTTTCTCATCGCAGTGTGACCAAATGGGATATCGTCTATCTAGTTCGCCGCATGATCATGATCAACAATGAGACCGAAGACAAAGATGATATCGACCACCTCGGTAATCGCCGCGTCAAGACCGTCGGTGAATTGATCCAGAACAAACTGCGCATTGGCATGCGTCGTATGGAGCGCGTCATCAAAGAGCGTATGTCCATCCGCGATCAAGACCAGGTGTCTCCGGTCAGCCTCATCAACATTCGCCCGGTGGTGGCTGCGCTGCGCGAGTTCTTCGGTTCCAGCCAGTTATCCCAATTCATGGACCAGACCAACCCGCTGGCGGAACTGCGCCACAAGCGCACCCTGTCTGCCCTTGGTCCTGGCGGTCTGCGCCGTGAGCGCGCGGGATTCGATGTCCGCGATGTGCACAACTCTCACTACGGACGCATTTGCCCCATCGAAACCCCTGAAGGTCCGAACATTGGTTTGATTGGTCGTCTGGCGAGTTATGCCCGCGTAAACGAATATGGCTTTATTGAAACCGCTTATCGGCGCGTCATCAAGGCGTTGAGCTGCGAAGACAGCCGCCTGGAAGGCCGTATGCTTCGCGAAACTTTAACCGATCCGAAGACAGGCGAAGTGATCGCTAAAGAAGGCGAGCGCATCACCGCCAAGATGCTGCCGGCCATCAAGAAAACCAAGAAGAACACAATCTTCGTTGTCCCCTTTGTTTCGGATGAGGTGGAATACCTCTCCGCTGATGCTGAAGATAAGTACGTCATTGCCCAGGCGAACACTCCGTTGACCCTGGAATACGAATTTGGGACCGATCAGGCTTCTTGCCGCTTCCACGGTGACTTCATCACCTCGAGTATCGACGGTATCAACTACATGGATATTGCCCCGCATCAGGTGGTAGGTATCAGCGCTGCCTTGATCCCGTTCCTCGAACACGATGACGCTAACCGCGCCTTGATGGGCTCCAACATGATGGCTCAGGCAGTCCCGCTGGTGAACCCTGACATTCCGACCATCTCAACCGGTATGGAGCGTTACGCTGCCATTGACTCTGGCCAGGTGCTTGTGGCTGAAGAAGATGGCGAGGTTATTTCCGTAACCGGACGCCAGGTCTGTGTCAAGAACAGCGAAGGTAAAGTACGCGAATATACACTTCGGAAATATCAGCGCTCGAATCAGAGCACTTGTATCGATCAGCGCCCCGCGGTCATCAAAGGTCAGCGCATCCACAAGGGTGATATCCTGGCTGATTCTTCATCGACAGTAAATGGAAACCTTGCACTTGGCCAGAATGTGGTCATTGCTTTTGTTTCATGGGAAGGCGGCAACTTTGAAGACGCCATTCTCATTTCCGAACGGTTGGTGCAAGACGACAAGTTTACCTCAGTGCATATCGAGAAGTATGAAGTTGAAGCACGAGACACCAAACTTGGCCCCGAAGAGATCACGCGCGATATTCCAAATGTGGGTGAAGACGCTATCAAAGACCTGGATGAACAAGGTATTGTGCGCATCGGCGCTGAAGTGGGCCCGAATGACATCCTGGTAGGCAAGATCACCCCCAAGGGTGAAAAAGAATTGACTCCTGAAGAACGCCTGCTGCGTGCCATCTTCGGTGAGAAATCACGCGATGTGAAAGACACCTCCCTGCGTATGCCTCATGGTGAGCGTGGCAAAGTGGTGGATGTTAAAGTCTTCACTCGCGAAGATAACGTTGATCTTTCCGCTGGTGTGGACATGATGGTCCGTGTGTCAGTAGCTCAGCGCCGCAAGCTCACCGCTGGTGACAAAATGGCTGGACGTCACGGGAATAAAGGTGTTGTCTCTCGTGTTGTCCCTGTGGAGAACATGCCCTTCCTTGAAGACGGTACACCCGTTGATATCATTCTCAACCCACTGGGTGTGCCTGCCCGTATGAACATCGGCCAGGTACTCGAAGCTCATCTTGGTTGGGCAGCGAAAGAGCTCGGATTCCAGGGCATCACCCCGGTATTCGACGGTGCCAACGAGTACGAGATCGAAGCTGAACTGGCGCGCGCCTGGATGATTGATTACGCCTGGAAAGAAACTGGCGAAAAATCGTGGGAATGGCTCAACCAGCAAGAATACGATCCTGAAACCATTAGAGATGACGACGAAGTCCGCCTGCTTTACATGGAGCAGGTGATGGGTGATAAATATGATATTTCGCGCATGGCGACCGATATCACTTATGCGCGCCGTTCCAACCTGGAATTTTGGCTCAAAGAAAAAGGATATGACCCGGATGGAATTCTGAGCTTTGATAACGTCAAAGCCGGATCGGATCTGTTCTCAGAGAACGACGAACGCGCCATCAACACCTGCCTGCGTATCTGGTTGTTGGCTAACGAGGTTGATTCAACGAAGATCAAGGACGAGAAAGTCCGCGCTGAAGCTGACAGACTCGCGCTGGAGCGAGGAATTCCGCTGCCGATTCTGGGCAAACGTGTTCTGCGCGACGGTACCAATGGCATGGAATTTGACCAACCCGTTACCGTAGGTGTGATGACCATGCTTAAGCTACATCACCTCGTGGAAGATAAAGTGCACGCGCGTTCCACTGGCCCATACAGCCTTGTAACCCAGCAACCGTTGGGCGGTAAGGCACAGTTTGGAGGTCAGCGCTTCGGCGAAATGGAGGTGTGGGCGCTGGAAGCCTACGGCGCGGCCTACACACTGCAGGAAATGCTGACAGTTAAATCAGATGATGTCCAGGGTCGTGTCAGCACCTATGAGGCCATTGTCAAGGGCCAACCCATTGAAGATCCAAGCCTGCCGGCCTCTTTCAGAGTGCTTGTGAAAGAGCTGCAAAGTCTTGGTCTGGCTGTGGAAGCGGTCATGGATAGCAACGAAGTGATTCGCTTTGGCAAGGATGAGGAAAAGATACGACCTCCCAGGCTTGAGACTGGATTACTTGGTCTCGGTGAAGAATTGGAAGGTCTGCTCTAAAGATCGTAACGGCGCCATCGCAGGAATCAATAGAGCAGGGAGGTGTTAGCCCAAAGTTAAAATGTCACCTAGTTAGACAAAGTAAGAATGTCCCCTTTAGAGGGGGCATTTGATTTAAGGTTGAACTTTCTCCAAGGATGA
>DAOUFI010000010.1:0-89553 GCA_034430175.1 Anaerolineaceae bacterium
CTTTTTCACTCATCGTGTGTAGTCTGTCCACTTTCTTCCTCCACGTATGGGGACATTTTAACTTTGGTAAAAGGGGACATTTCTACTTTGGTTTAACAAACCTATTTGCCACCCTTGCAATGTAAATATGGGCATGATAGAATATCTACGCAAGTCAAACGTAACAGCCGTCAACGAAAAGTGGGCAACCCCCACTTTTCTTATTATGTGACCCGCAAGATATGTTATCAGGTGGAGAAAACCAAGTATGAAGAACGAATTTACACTGGCATTCAACGAAGTCCTCGAAGAGAAAGGCCTCCCGAAGGAGATCATCATTAAAGCGCTCGAATCGGCGATCATTTCCGCATATAACCGGTCGGTTAAAACGGATGTCACCCGCAAGATCGAAGCATCGATAGACCTTGAGACTGGCAAGATCAAGATCTTTGCTGAAAAGGAAGTGGTCGAAGATGTTCAAAACCCGATCACCGAGGTTTCACTTGAAGAAGCCCGTGAATATGACGCGAATGCAGAACTCGGAAGCCTGGTGATGGTGGACGCTACTCCGGCAGATTTTGGTCGTGTCGCCGCTCAGACAGCTCGCCAGGTTATCCAACAACGCATACGCGATGCCGAACGGCAGGCACAGTTGTCATTTTATGAAAAACAACTTGGCGAGATCGTCAGCGGTGTGGTCCAGGCGGTCAGTGCCACTGGTCTAACGGTCGGTCTCGAAATGAAGACCGAAGCCAGTATGCCACGCAAAGAAATGATTCCCGGCGAGAGATTTCACATCCATGAACGAGTCCGCTCACTTGTTGCCGAAGTCAAAGACAACCAGCGTGGGCCGCAGATCATCCTCTCCAGGACTCATCGTAATTTCCTGCGCCGTTTGCTTGAAAATGAAGTCCCTGAAATATTTCATGGTATCGTTGAGATCCGTTCCATCGCCCGTGAACCTGGTCAACGCGCCAAAGTGGCTGTATCCGCCACCCAACAGGGTATCGACCCGGTTGGTGCCTGCGTGGGTATCCGCGGTGTACGCATCCAGGCGATTGTAAAAGAATTGCATGATGAGAAGATTGATGTCATCGAGTGGAATGCTGATCCCGCGGTCTTCATCGCTAAAGCGATCAGCCCCGCGCGTGTCAACGGAGTTTACCTGAACGAACAGAAGAGCGGTGGTGGAAAAACCGCCACAGTTGTTGTCCCTGAAGATCAACTCAGTCTGGCGATTGGCCGAGACGGTCAGAATGCCCGTCTGGCAGCCAAGCTGACAAGCTGGCGCATCGATATCAAGAGCTTGCCAGAAGCCGGTTCGGACGCTCTTGCAAAGATCACCTCAGACCCCGCGCTTGTTTTGTTGCTCGAATCTGAAAAAGAGAATATCGAGCGCATGCAAGAGCTGCTAGCTCGTAAGGCCGATGGGCGACCATTAACCCCTGAAGAATATGATTTCATGGCCAAATTCGTGGATCGGGTGGAACGAAAAGCCACCACTAAAACTCCCGAACAAAAACAGGCTGAAGAAGATCGCTTCATGGAACTCAAGAAGAACATCCCGGCTTCTGCGTTCGAGACCAACATTCTTGACAGCGGCCTGCCTGAACATGTTGCTTACATCCTCCAGGAAGCGGGTTATGCCACGACTGGTGAGCTCGCGATCCAGATGAAAGTCGATTCCGACAACATCCTGCGACTACAAGGAATAGGCCCCCGCGCCATGGAAAGCATCGACGCGTTAATGGTTAGCCTGGATGAGCAACTAGCAGCGGATGCTTTGAAGAAGGAAGAGACAGCGGAGGTTGAACCGGTTGAGACAGTTGTTGTTGAAGAAAAAGTTGCTGAACCGATTGTCACTGAAACCATTACGGAAGAAATAACAGAGCCTGAAAAAGCGGTTGAGACTACCGAACCCGAAGAAGAACAATCTCTTGAAGAGTTGTTCAAGCTCCGTCCTGAAGTTCTTGAAAACGTTGTCACCAGCGACGAAGAAGACGAAGAAGGTGTTAAAAACAAGAAGAAAGGTAAGAAGAAGAGCAAACACGTTGAAGTCACCTATGACCCAGACCGCGATTTAACCATTGCCAAGAAGAAACATAAACGCGGTGGTGAAGGCGATTGGGATTGGGATGTTTAGTTAACCTGTGAGAAAGTAGGGTGAGCAAGAAACCGCAAAAACGCGTGAAGCATATTCCACAACGTACTTGCATTGGCTGCAGGACGGTTCTGGCAAAAAAGACATTGATCAGAATCGTCCGAACGCCTGAAGGGGTACAGGTGGATTTGACCGGAAAGTTGCCTGGAAGAGGCGCTTACATTCACGGTAAACGTTCCTGCTGGGAACGAGCCTTGAAAGGTCCGGTTGGGAATGCCTTGAAAATTGAATTGACCGAAACAGATAGACAGCGTTTATCTGATTACATGATTACATTGCCTGAAGAGTCTGAGCCGGAAACCGGTGAACAGCAATGAGGTTTAGCCGAATGACCGCATAAGCTGTCCAAAAATTGCTCGAATACCGGGTCTGGTGGAAAATCAGAGACTCACTATCATCAAGATAGTTTCAGGCGAATACTTAATGGAGGTGTTATATGAGCGAAAATGGACAGAAAACCATTGAATTTCCTGGTTCAATTACAGTTAGAGAATTAGCGCAAAGAATGGATGCCAGTCCCATCCAAGTGATCAAGGTTTTAATGACCAACGGGGTAATGGCCAACATTAACCAGATCATTGATTTTGATACCGCAGCGATTGTCGCCTCCGAACTCGGCTACGAAGCCGTCCTTGAAAAATCAAAAGATACCAAACCGGCTGAAGAAGAGGGAGAAATCCCCCTCTGGCGTCGCCTGATTATGGATGAAGATCCAAAACACCTTGTCACGCGCCCGCCAGTGGTAACCATTCTTGGGCATGTCGATCACGGCAAGACCACTCTGCTGGATGCCATCCGCAACACCAACGTGGCCGGTGGAGAAGCCGGCGGCATCACCCAGCATATTGGTGCATACCAGGTGGAGCATAAAGGCCGTCTGCTGACCTTCCTCGACACCCCGGGCCACGCGGCATTCACTGCCATGCGCGCGCGCGGCGCGCAAGGAGCGGATATCGTCATCCTGGTCGTCGCGGCCACCGATGGTGTAATGCCGCAGACCAAAGAAGCGATCGCTCACGCCCGTGCTGCCCGCGTTCCCATCATTGTCGCGCTCAACAAGATCGACCGCCCCGAAGCCAACCCAGATTTCGTCAAGCACCAACTGGCCGAAAATGGTTTGGTACCGGATGAATGGGATGGAACGACCCTGGTCGTGCCTGTTTCAGCGAAAATGCGTAAGGGTTTGGAAGATCTGCTTGAGGGTATCCTGCTGGTAAATGACAGCCTCGAGATCAAAGCAAATCCCAACGGCAAGGTGATCGGAACGGTCATCGAAGCTCAGATGGACAAAGCCAAGGGTGTGGTTGCCACCCTGCTGGTGCAAAACGGCACCCTCGAATTGGGAAACACCGTGCTGGCGGGAGATGCGTATGGAAACATCCGGGCGATGTCTGATTTCCGCGGCAAAAAAATCAAGAGCGCCGGACCTTCCACCCCTGTGTTGGTAATGGGTTTGAATGGTGTACCTGCTGCCGGTGAGATCTTCCAGGTGGTACCCAACGAACGTGAAGCCCGCGCGATCATTGAAACTAAAGCCGCGGCAAAAGCCGAAGCAAACACCGCTGCTCCTAAGGCGACGCTGGAACAACTCTTTGAAAAATTCCAGGCCGGAGAGGTGCGTGAATTGCCTCTCATTGTTAAAGCCGATGTACAGGGATCCCTGGAACCGATCGTCTCAGAACTGAACGAATTGAGCAAGGGCGAGATCAAGATTAACATTCTGCAGGCAGAAACAGGCAATATCAGCGAGAACGATGTGATGCTAGCCGCCGCCTCAAAAGCAATTGTGATCGGATTCAATGTACAGGTCGATTCTTCTGTTAGAAACCTCGCGGACAACGAAGGTGTTTCGATTCGCCTGTACGATATCATCTATCGAATGACGGAAGACATCGAAAAAGCGCTCAAAGGTATGCTGGAACCAGAGATCAAGGAAGTCCATATTGGTTCCGCGTCAGTACGACAGATTTTCAAGATCAACAAAGTTGGCACCATCGCCGGTTGTCGTGTGACCCAGGGTGAGTTACGCCGAAATTCACATATCCGTGTCATGCGAAATGGCAAGGAAGTCTTCGATGGCGAAGTTTCATCTTTAAAGCACGAAAAAGACGATGTCCGTGACGTGCGTCAAGGCTTAGATTGTGGAATTTCTTTAAAAGGGTATAATGATATCGTCGAAGGCGATATTTTAGACTGCTACATCCTTGAAAAGACAGCAAAATAACCTTGAGCGCGGACAGGAATGGAGTAAATCATGCCCTCACCTTTAAGGTTAAAAAGAATTGGAGATCGCATCCGCCAGGAGCTATCTGAAATGTTGGCGAAAGGCGAGATTCATGATCCACGTCTGGAAGGTATCTCCTTTACAGAAGTTAATGTCGACCGCGAACTTTCTTATGCCAATATATTTGTATCGGCAGTCGAAGGATCCAGTCGAGCCAAGGATGTTTTGGAAGGATTGGAAACCGCGTCAGGCTTTTTGCGGAAAGCGCTAGCCTCCCGTATTGAGTTACGTACCTTTCCAAGACTTCGCTTCCATTGGGATAATACTCCTGAAAACGCGGACAAGATCGAAAGGATCATCTATAAATTGCATGCTGAAAAAAAGTAATACTGAAATTGGAATGGGAATGATAGACGAACAGATTAGAACAAAATTCGAAAGTGCGCATCTTATTGGTATCACCGCGCATATTCGTCCGGATGGAGATGCGATCGGTTCTGTATTGGGGTTGGGGATGTCCCTGATCCAGGCGGGCAAGAACGTCCAAATGGTACTGAAAGATGGGGTTTCCCATTCTTTCCGGCATTTGGAAGGGTCTGAAATGATCAAATCTAATTTCACAGAAGAATGCGATCTTTATGTCGCCGTCGATTGCTCTGATATTAAAAGAGTCGGCGGCGTTTTGGATGGGAAACAGGTCGGTATCGCGATCGATCACCACATCACCAACGATAGTTACGCTTCAGTAAACCTGATCGTCCCCGAAGCCGTGGCCACCTGCGAGATTTTGGCGGAGCATCTACCTCTGTGGAATTTGCCGGTAACCCTTGCAGTCGCCCGGGCGCTACTCACCGGCATTATCAGCGACTCGATCGGATTCCGCACCTCAAACACTACCGCGAAATCACTCCGTCTCGCTGCGGACCTGATGGATGTTGGCGCGAACATTTCCGAGCTTTACAATAAAGCGTTGATCTATCGTAGTTATTCCGCCACCAATTACTGGGGGTACGCTTTGGCACGGCTGCAGCACGAAGACAATCTCGTTTGGACCTCGCTTACGCTGCAGGATCGGACCAATTCAGGTTACAGCGGCAATGATGATGCCGATCTGACCAATATCCTCTCCAGTATCGATCCACTTGATGTTGCCGTGTTGTTCGTTGAGCAAAAAGCTGATCTGACAAAGGTGAGCTGGCGGGCGAGACCTGGACTCGATATTTCTCCACTGGCAACCTCATTTGGAGGCGGTGGTCATCCAGCTGCCTCTGGAGCTGAAATCAAGGGAACGCTGGATGAGGTGCAGAACCTTGTCTTAACAGCAACACGCAAGTATCTTGATCAAATAAAAGTAGAAGAAACAAATGGGAAACATATTATGGGTGGCAAAGACTTATAGGAGTTGATATGAGCCAACAACAAGATAATTTCGATTTAAAAAATGCAATCTCTGGGGTACTGGTCATCGATAAACCAGTAGGAATGACCTCTCACGATGTGGTGCAGGTAGTACGCAAGGGGACGAATATTCGCCGCGCCGGACATACCGGAACGCTCGACCCGCGCGCCTCAGGTGTGTTGATCGTCCTGGTCGGACCAGCAGTCCGCCTGAGCGAATACGTCTCCGCTTCCGATAAACGCTACCAGGCTGTGATCACGCTTGGCAAGAAGACCGATACCTTCGATGAAGACGGCAAGCAGCTCGCATCTGCTGAAGTGAATGTCACCGAAGAACAATTTGAAAAAGAACTAAAAACCTTCATCGGTGATATCGAACAGGTACCTCCTCCCTACTCGGCGGTGAAAGTGCAAGGCCGTAAAGCCTATGAAATGGCACGAGAGGGTGAAGAGGTCGATCTGGCTCCCCGCATCATCAGCGTCTACTCCCTGGAATTACTGGAATGGGCTCCTCCCGAAGTGGTGATCGATATTTTCTGTTCATCAGGTACTTATGTTCGTTCGCTGGCTAATGACCTGGGCGAACGCCTCGGCTGCGGAGCCACCCTTACCGGTTTGCGTCGCACCAAGAGCGGACGCTTTACTCTGCGTGATGCTGTTCCCTTGCGGAAACTCAATGAGGCGTTCACTGATGGCACCTGGTACCAGTACCTGATCCCGGCGGCTGAAGCCCTCTCCGATTGGCCGGCGCTTGAACTCAGCAATGAAGAAATGGAAACCGTGCGACATGGCAACCGCATCCCCGCCATCCCCACGCCAGAAAAGAAAGCCCGCGGAATCAGTCAGCAGGGTGAACTGGTGGCTCTTTTGGAACTCGACGAAGCCACCAACGAGTGGCAGCCCAAGAAGGTTTTTTTCTCCTAAGCAAACCTCCCCCTCGCAAAACGAGGGGGCTTCTTTTGGACTATTTGCATATCCTATATAATTAGCCAATGAACAAGATCAAACCACTCATCACTTCTAACATCGATCGATCCTGGGTCACCGTGGGTTCCTTTGATGGCGTGCATCTCGGACATCAGGCATTGGTCCGCGAGCTGGCAGCGCGTGCTCACGCTGCTGGCGAAAAAGCTGTGGTTATCACCTTCTCGCCCAACCCGGCGGTTTTTTTCAAGCGAGCGCCTCTGGCTTACAATTTATGCAGCGTGGAGCAACGCGAAAAGTTACTCATAGAGCAGGGCGTGGATCAGGTGATCACGATTGAATTTGATGAGAACATTGCCGCGCTTACCGCAGAACAATTCATGCAGCAAGTAAAACAATCACTGGGCATTACTCACCTGCTGGTGGGGAGCAATTTTGCGCTCGGCCGTGGCCGCGGCGGCGACGTCCCAGCGCTGCAAGAAATTGGCAAGCAAATGGGATACATTGTCGAGATCACCCCCCCTGTCAAGGTCGATGGCGAGGTCATCTCCTCCAGCCAGATCCGCGGCTTATTGCAAGAAGGGAAACTGGATCTTGCCAACCTGTTGCTTGGCAGGGCTTACTCGCTTGAAGGGAATGTAGTCCATGGAGAACACCGCGGCAATAAACTGGGATTCCCCACCGCGAACCTGGAAATCGCTGGAAACAGGCTTCTGCCAGCCAAAGGCGTGTACGCTTGCCGTGCCAAAGTGGAAGGGATGGTTTACACAGCTGTCACCAACATTGGCGTGCGGCCCACGTTCGAGAATCCCCTCCCCTCCCCGCGGGTAGAACCGCATCTGATTGACCTGGCGAAGGACCTCTACGGTCACTACATGGAATTGGAGCTGATCGAATATCTCAGACCTGAGAAGGCCTTTGACAGCCCGCAGGAACTGATCGCGCAGGTGAACCGGGATATCCAGAAAACGAGGGAGTTGATCGATCATGACCGCTAATCTGCAAGTCTACCTGCTCGACCCTCAGAAATATTCGCCGGAAACTATCGCCGTGGCCTTCGCCAAGACATCCCGTTCGCCCGAGTCATTCAAAGTGATCGTGGACGAGTTGAACGATGCCAAAAGCGCGGAGTTCAACGAAAAATGGGTGGTCGGTTACGGGCATTCCTCGGTGGCTGAGCATGCCGTACTGCATATCGCGGTTGAGAACATCTCCAGGCTGGCGGTTGAATGTCTGGAATCAAACAGGCTGGCATCCTATACCGAGAAATCGACACGCTATCAAACCTGGAACGCGGATGCGTTCTTCATCCCCGAAAACCTTGGCAACCCCACCCTCAGGCAGGAGTACACTGAAACCTGTCAAAAATTGTTGGCGACCTACTTAAGATTCATGCCATTAGTGAGTGATACCATCAAGAAGAAATTCCCATCTGCCGCGGATGAGTCTGCTTCGGCTTACGAGCGTCGTGTGCGGTCGATGACGTCGGATGCCTGCCGATTCCTGTTGCCAGCATCTTCACTAGCCAACGTGGGCATGACCATTAACGCGCGCGCGCTGGAACACGCCATCACCAAACTGCTATCCAGCCCGCTGGAGGAAGTGCGCAAGGTTGGACAAAGTATCAAAGCATGCGCGGTGGAGCAAGTGCCGACTCTATTGAAGTATGCCAATTCGGATGGTTACCTTGAATGTGCTGATGAGAAATTTCGATTACACGAACCAATCCTTCGTGAAGATTCTGACTGGTGCAGATTGATCGCATCCGACCCAGATGCTGAGAACCGGGTTTTAGCCGCTTGCCTGTATCGATTCAATAATATTTCTAACAAACAGGCGATCAGACAAATCGAGAGCTTCACGTTGGATGAGAAAAAAGGGTTCGTCAAAAACCTGTTCGAGTGCGAGAACCGGCATCTGGATCCGCTGCGTGAACTGGAGCATGCCGTTGTCACCGTGGAGATGACCGTGGACCAGGGAGCGTACTACGAGATCAAACGTCACCGCATGATGACACTGACACCGCAACGATTGACCGCTGACCTGGGATACGCCATCCCCAGAATCATCGAAACCGCTGGATTGACAGGTGAATACCGTGAATGCATGGAAATGGCAAAGAAAACCTATCAAGATATCACTAAAACCGATCTGGATTTAGCGGCGTACGTGATCCCCAACGCGTACCACCGTGGTTTCATTGTCACATCCAACCTGCGCAGTTTACTGCACTTCATCAAGCTGCGTTCGGCAGCGAACGCGCATTTCTCCGTGCGCCGCGCGGCGCAGCAACTCTCCAGTGAGCTGCGGAAGGCATTTCCGGTCTTCGCGCCGTACTTTTTACCGGTGATAAGTGAATCCGTCGCCGAAATTGAATCCGAATTCTTTTTCCAATTGTAAAGAAGGTACAAGATGATCTCTGATACTGAAATCGTTTTACGGCTTGGATTGGCCGCTTTACTCGGAATGATCGTTGGCTATGAACGTGAACGACAGAACCAGCCTGCCGGGCTGCGCACACACACCATTCTTGCCATCGGTTCATGCCTGGCAATGACTATTTCGATCAACATTGCCATGCAGTTCTACCCGCTGGTCCCCAACGGTGACCCCGGCCGGTTGGCTGCCCAGGTGGTTTCGGGCATCGGTTTCTTGGGCGCGGGAGCCATCCTACGCTACGGCACCAACGTTAAAGGTTTGACCACAGCAACCAGCCTGTGGACGATCGCCATCGTTGGGCTGGCGGTGGGCGCCGGGCATTATTTCGCATCCGTTGCCACCACACTGGCCTTGTTGGCGGTACTCGTTTTATTGAACGTTTTGGAAAAGAAACTGATCCGTGTTTACACCACTGTCAACATCATGGTGACTGCAAAAAACAAACCGGACCTGGCGGAAGCACTTCAGGAAGAGTTCAAAAAGCTGAAAAAGAAGATCATCTCAGTGGGCATCGAAAAAGACCTGGTGCAGAACTCCACCACGGTCAACCTGGTGGTCAAGGCAATTGAGGAAGAGACTTTCGAGGATATCCAATCCGCGCTCTCAGCCATGCCAGGTGTGACGAATTTTAAGATCAGTTGATATTAGAATTTACATCAATTTTGTAATTTATTCTGAATCGCGAAATCCTCAGGTGCTTCTGAAAATGGATCGTTTACAAATTTTTGCTGCGTTGATTGATACAAAGTAAATAAAGTGAAGAAGCCGCTCAAAGTTCCTGTAACAACAAAATACATCGAGGTACTACTTGAAATTCTTTCGAAAAGTGTGTAGTAAATAAGGACAGCCACCACCCATTCAACTGGAATAAGAAAAATGAGCAACCATTTACGTTTGAAATGAAGAATACAAATAAAACTAATTAATAATCCACATAACAAAGCAATAAAGCTATCCATTACAACGAAAAACCAACGCGTTCCAACCAAGTTTGGATTCAAAATTTGAAATCCAATAAGGATTTTTGAATAAATAAAATTTAGAATTGGTAATCCTGCAATTAAGGATAAAACCAGTGGCCATTTAATTGGCCAACGAACACGAAAAGAAAACCCCATTCCAAGACCACAAATTGCCAGGAAAATGTAGTACACCCAATTTATTGTCTGAATCGGCCAAAGGCCAGAATTCATATTATTAATCGTTACACCCCGCATCAACCCATGGGCAATCCAGGGAAAAATAAATAGCACACAGGATAACCAAAATTTTCCTGATGAAAATATTGATTTCTGTTTCTCAGAAGTTGTCGTCGATGATAATAGAGGCGGATCTTCGACGATTGTAGAGTTTTCTACGCCACCATTAATTTGATTTTCATATTGACGGGAAGAAGATGAAGGGAATTTCGGTGATTCAGCACTTCCCACAGGTGAAGTAATCCGTTCCACTAATGTATCGTTTGCAGTTTCGACGATCGTTTTTGAATCAGTAAATGAATATTGAATTTCGGTTGATTCAATATTACCCGCATCAACCTTAATCAATGCCAGCGTTTGTAATCCCTCGCCGAATTTTGACATATCAACAAAACGATCCTGAGGATTTCGTGCCATGGCTTTATAGATAACGTTTTCAGCTTCCTTGCTGATCTCTGTGACAAATATTTTCGGTGAAGGCAGCGGATCATTGGTCTGTTTAAGCAGAATTGCTGCGGGCGTATCTGCGGTATATGGCTTGTGACCTGTCACCATCTCGTAGAAGATCACCCCCAGCGAATACTGATCGCTTTTCGCGGTGGCCTGTCCCATCCATTGTTCAGGAGCCATGTATTCGGGAGTACCTATGCCCACGCCTGTGCCGGTGAGCGTCTGATCCTCCTCCGCGTCGAGCAGTTTGGCGATGCCAAAATCGGTCAGCATCGGTTCGCCGTCGTTCGTGATCAAAATATTGGACGGTTTGACGTCACGATGGATCATGCCCTGACGGTGGGCGGAATCGAGCGCTCTGGCAATAGGCAGGAGGAGCCGAGCAGTTTCATCCGCGGGGATGGGTTTTCCCAGGCACTCTTTTAACGTGCCGCCTGGGAGATACTCCATCACCAGGTAGGGGATATTTTCATACTCTCCGTAATCGATCACGCCAACAATATTCGGATGAGATAGCTTTGCCAGAAGTTTAGCTTCTCGCTCAAAACGTTTGAGGATCTTCTCCAGAATGGCCGGCGCGAACTGGTCCGTGCGGATCACCTTGACCGCTACATCGCGTTCAAGGTGAGTGTCGAACGCCTTGTAGACGATTGCCATACCTCCCTCGCCCAGTTGTTCAACTATATGATAATGTGCGATCGTTTGTCCGATCAATGAATTCATCTCTGCTATTGCTCCAAATCATGGTTACGTTTTTTCCAGTACCAACAATTTCACCTACAAAATCCGATACAAAGATTGATTGGTTTTTCTTTTCTACACTCACTTGCATGCAGATCGATACGGAATGATTATCTTTTCTTCGTCTGTGACCAAAGATTCACACTTCGTCCTTCCCTTCTCGCATAAAATGTAACGATGTTGTCCACTCTCCAATACTAGTGTTCTCTCACTGTATGGTGACAGGGTGCCATAATACTTGTTATCAATATAAATGTTTTTTGTCGCGCAGCTCTGGTTTGATAACGTCACAGACAAGGTACTTGAAGCATAAAAATTAAACGGCCCTCCGCCAGCCAGCCCCCAGATAAGCAAGATAACCAGAACCAATCCAACCGCGCCGGCAATACCGATCCACCAGGGTATTTTTCTTCTACCTTGATTGGATCTCTCCGGTAGATCGACCGGTGGAGGATAAGCAAACACCGGCATGGGAGGAACTTCAACCTTGGTTTCATTTGAAAGAGCGGGAGGATTCTCATGCGGCTCAACAATTGACGGCAGCGGATTAGACTCTCCGATCGAACTAATCTTTTTAAGTTCACCGATCACTTCCGTCATGGAGGGATAACGATTATCAGGGTCTCTCGACAAGATTTTGAAGATGAATTTTTCCACGCCTTGATCCAGGTCGGGAACCATCGACCCCGGAGACGGCAAGGGGTCGTTCGTTTGTTTGAGCAGGATGGCCGCGGGTGTGTCAGCGATAAAGGGTTTCCTTCCGGTGACCATTTCGTAGAAGATCACCCCCAATGAATATTGATCGCTCTTCGCGGTGGCCTTCCCCAGCCATTGCTCAGGAGCCATGTATTCCGGTGTGCCAATCCCCACACCAGTGCCCGTTAGGGTTTGATTTTCATCTGCGTCGAGCAGTTTGGCAATGCCAAAATCGGTCAGCATCGGTTCGTTATCGCTGGTGATCAGGATGTTCGAGGGCTTCACGTCGCGGTGGATCATCGCCTGGCGGTGAGCAAAATCCAACGCCCTGGCAATTGGCAGAAGGATCCGGGCAGCTTCATCCGCCGGGACAACTTTGCCCAATCGCTCTTTCAACGTGCCGCCTGGTAAATACTCCATCACCAGGTAGGGAGTATTTTCATACTCGCCGTAATCGATGACGCCAACAATATTCGGATGAGATAGCTTCGCCAGTAGTTTGGCTTCACGCTCGAACCGTTTCAAGATCTTTTCGAGGACCGCTGTTCCGAACTGATCCGTGCGGATGACCTTTACCGCCACATCTCGTTCGAGGTGGGTATCGAAGGCTTTGTAGACAGTCGCCATGCCCCCCTCGCCCAGTTGTTCGATAATCCGATAATGCCCCAGTTCCTGTCCGATCAAAGAGTTCATTGTTTAATCCTATCGAATAATGATTCTAATGCTTTACCTTTGGCTGTAAATTTCTAAATAATAATAATGTCAAGATACTACAAACAAGACCAAGAAAGAATATTCCAGTGAAACTTCCCCACCCAATCCAATAATGAAGGTACAAAGAAAATGGAATAAGTTCCCAAATTATTGCAATAGCAAAAATCCGCCACCATTTGATCTCGTTTGAGATCAAACACAAAAAACCAATTGAAACGCCTACAAAAATGTAAGAAATTAACTCAAATTTAACACCAAAATAAAACCAACCCAAGTATATTGGAGTGCCGATACAAGCACAAATCCCGAGTATTTGATACCATTTAATTTTTATCAACTTAAGAAGAGCTAACCCCAAGAAAAGTCCACCCCAAAAGTAAAATGAAACAAAGACAACAATTGAAATGCTGAAGAATTGAAACCCCACCATGGGGATAATCCAACCTATTGATGCGATTACACAACTTATCCAGAATTTTTTAGCTGAATTATTTTCCAACTTGATTGGAATCTTGGCATAATCTTCAGTAAGGTTGAATGGCCTTTCCATAGGAATTAACGGTGGAATTATGATGGGGGGAACAGAATCCTCGATTGTCCTTTGCAGATCAATCTCATCAACTGTTGCAGATGTATCGATTTTTACAGGAGGATGGGTAACCGTGTCACCGTTCAAGTGTGTTTTTTCCAATGATCTGATTACACTGGCGAACAATCCCATATTCTCATAACGATCCTCCGGCTTGATCGCCAGCGCTTTATACAACAGCCGTTCCACTTTTTCGGGCAGATCGGGGACAAGATCGCGCGGTTGGCGCAGCGGACCGGTGATCTGCTTGATCAGGACCGCCGCTGGAGTATCCGCGGTATACGGCCGCACTCCGGCGATCATTTCATAGAGCACCACCCCCAGCGAATAGATATCGCTTTGCGCTGAAAATTGACCCTGCCATTGCTCCGGCGCCATGTACTCCGGCGTCCCCAAGCCAACACCGGTTCCCGTCAGCGTGTTCCCCTCGTCACCTTCAAGCACCTTGGCAACCCCGAAATCGGTAAGCATCGGCTGACCGGCGTCGGTAAGCAGGATGTTGGATGGCTTGACGTCACGGTGCAGCACATTGTGCTCGTGGGCGTATTGCAGCGCGTCAGCGACGGGCAGCAACAACCTGACCGCTTCCTGCCAGGGCAGCCTGCTGTGCCGGTTGAGATGGAATTTGAGCGTCCCTCCATCCAGATAAGGCATCACCAGGTAAGGGCTGCCTTCAAACTCGCCGTAATCGATGACGCCGACGATATTCGGATGAGAGAGCTTGCCTACCACTTTGGCTTCACGTTCAAAGCGCTTGAGAATCTTTTCCAGGATAGCCGGAGCGAACTGGTCCGTGCGAATGACCTTGACCGCGACATCGCGTTCGAGGTGGGTGTCAAAGGCCTTGTAGACGATCGCCATGCCCCCCTCGCCCAGTTGTTCTGTAATGTGGTAATGATTGATCGATCGTCCCAATAAATCCATACTGCGCATCCCTTTTCTCGTTCAAGCGAAGATGATTGCGATAAACCTGTTACTTGATCACGGGGATCAGCCAAAAACTTCCGCCGTCGGTTTCCACCGTCCAACCGGTAATACCATTATCACCGCTCACGTTCCACCAGATCATCCCTTCCACACACTTCGGACCAGCGATGATATCCATGTATCCACCCGGATCGATGTCCCCAAGTTTCGAATTATTTGTACCCGCGTCGGATCGTACACGGTTGGGAATATCATTGGGGACAGAAACGTAGGCGCGGTCTCCAATTTGCAGATGTGAGAGAAGGGAATCACCGCATGGTTTCCAGGCAGGAACCGGTTCCAGCCAGAACTCGCCGATCGTCTTGGCGACTTCGGGAGTCCAACCACCTTTTTTCCAATCGGACTTGAATTGCGGCTCAACGTACCACAGCAAGTAATCTGATCCATCGCATTCAGGTCCTGCGGTGACCAGCATGACATCGCCTTCATAAGCCTTGCCGATGATGTTGTCTGAAGGATGAGTGTCGGGGCTGTTGCGAATGCTGTTGGCTCCTCCACCCAGAGAGACGTAAACCAGGTCGCCTATCTTGATTTGAGAATCGACGTGACATTTTCCAGCAGAATAAATAGAGGGAGTGATCCACTTCGCCGGCTGGGCTGTGAGGGCTGGGTACTTAGTGGCAGTGGCACGTTCTCCTGGCTGTGAGGTTTTGATCACTTCCGTGATCGAATCGGTGTGAGTGGCCCGGTAACTGGTGGCGGAAGGTGAACTTCCTTCAGCACCATTCTTCACCAGGCTGACAATGACGATCACCAAAACGATCAGGGCGACCCCCACAATTGTCAGAACAACTGGCAACCTGTTCCGTTCTGGTTCCTCATATCGCGGCGGGTAATAACCCGCGCCCGGAGGGGGATAACCTGGAGGAGGCTGCTGACCATAAGGGTATGGAGGGGGTGTCTGAACAAACGTCGGTGCCGAGGAGTAGGTCTGAGCCGTTTGCTGCGTATCGGATTGATTACTGGTCGGTATGGGTGGAATGCCGGCAGTACCCAGAACCATGGGTTGTGTAGCCATGGAACCAGCCAAACCCGCCAGTGCTTCTCTGAATTCCGCCATGCTGCCGTAGCGCTCGTTCGGATCTTTCGCCAGGGCTTTATAAAGAATGTATTCCACCTGAGCCGGTAGATCAGGGACAAACGAAGTCGGCCGGGGCAACGGATCACGCGAGTGCATGATCATTACCGCCATAGGGGTGTCCGCGGTGAACGGTCTTCTTCCTGTCACCATCTCATACAGGACGATCCCCAGGGCATAAATATCGACGCGCGCGTCCACATGCTTGCTGTTCACCTGTTCGGGCGCCATGTATTCAGGCGTGCCGATGGTGACCATGGTGCCGGTCAATTCCGCGGCATCCTCGGCATCGACCACCTTGGCCACGCCAAAATCGCTCAACATCGGCTGCCCGGTTTGGGTAAGCAGGATGTTCGAGGGTTTCACGTCGCGATGAATAATGTGCCGGTTGTGAGCGTAATCAAGCGCGTCCGCGATGGGAACGATCAGTTCAACCGCCTGCCTCCATTGCATGCGGCCTTTCTTGTCAAGCAATTTTTTCAGCGTACCCCCGGGGATGAACGGCATGACCAGGTAGGGCATCCCCTCGTGACTGCCGTAATCCGTGACGCTGACAATGTTGGGGTGGTTCAGCTTCGCCACCGATTTGGCTTCGCGGTCAAACCGCTGCAGTGTTTTATCGAGTGCGCTTGGGAGGATATTTTCGGTACGGATGACCTTAACGGCTACTTCGCATTCCAGATGGGTGTCAAATGCCTTATAAACAACTGCCATCCCCCCTTCACCCAGTTTTTCGATGATATGGTACCGCCCGATAGATTGACCAATAAAATTTGCCAAGAATCGCTCCCTGATTTCTGTTCTTTTATAGCATCCAATTTATTCTTGAAACATTCTATCTATTATAGATGAAGCTACACATTTCATTTCCATCAGGCACAAAAACCGTCATGGTGTTTTGATTAATATACACACCGGGAACATAGTTGCCTTTTGCATTATATTTGGTATTTGCCTGGCTGATCGTTACATTGTAACCGCCTGATACTTTTTGTGAGTTTTCAACAAATGCTACATGCCCGGCCGAATTATCGACATTCATTGGTTTATCAGTGATGTTGCCATTGTTAATGATTCTGATCCCATTATCTTTGCCTTCATCAGCTTCAAAAACCATGATCGATCCTTTGACAGGTTCTGAGCCGACCTCAAAACCGGCTTCCTTGGCATTTTCGTTCCAATAATTCGCATTCATGTGACCCTTTACAAAGAAACCTTCGACATTTCTTTTTGTCGCCACGTAATTTGTGCATCCGCCCAGGATATTGCGTTTTGAACTTGGCGTCGGCCCATCGGGAGAAATTCCATCATTGATTACCTGTTCCAGGTAATCTTGTCTATTTGTCAAATCTGTCAGTCTATTTTGACAATCAGCTCGATCCATTTTTACTTTCAACAACTTCTCTCGTTGTTCACGCAAATTGGCCAGTACTTGGTCACATCTTTCCACTTCCTTTTTATAAATCTTGCTGGCGGATTCTCCAGTGAAATCAGCCGGAATCTTGTTGAAAAAGTTTCTTTCTTCAGCTTCCATTTCCTTTTTTCTTGATTCCCATTCAGCAATTTGCTTATCGATTGTAGAAAGACTGTTATCAATTTGACTTTCTTCAGGGTATCCAGATAATTCAATCTTTGTATCAGCCACTTGCTGTGCCAACCTGTCTTGTTCAGAGAACTTCTCGCCCCATTTCAATTTTTGATAATTTTCTACATAACCCGATTTCGTTTCGGTGGACGCGCCAAGAACATTTCCAGCACCTGCCAGGGTGGCACCACCTGCAGCACCGATTATTGTTCCGGTCAATCGTTCTTGAGATCCAATTGGATTTTTGAATTTATCAGCATTCTCCCATTCGCATATCTCATTTTGTAGTCTTTCAACTAATGTATCCAATTCGATTGAGGATTCATTGAGTCTTCGACAGATAAACAGCAAACTTGAAATGAAATCTTCTGCCTGATAACCCTGCCAACAACTAGAGAGATTACTTGATACCCTTGTCAATTCATTGATATATGTTGAACTATCACTTCCGAACCTACGCATCGCTTCAGCCGTGGCTCTAGTGGAATCTGTTTGCATAGAGATAGTTGGTGTCATTTTCCCTCCACTTCGCTTAAATAATTATCAAAAATCCAACTAATAAGATTTAGAAAATTTGATTATAACCATCCTTTGATCAACAACATTTTGCATTCACGCAGTCTATCGATGATGCGATACCGCCTGAGGGTTCGACTCTCAACACCAAACACATCCCCTTCCAACTGCTAAATTAATCGTTAATTCTTTCACATTTGATTGACAATCGCTTTTCGCAATTATATAATGGATTCACATTCTAGATCAAATAAAGGGAGGGTTCAAATATGGCAACACTGCACATGGATACCGAGGTTGCTCGAAGCAGCCAATCAGCGATGTCAAACACGCAACAACAGCTTACCAGCATGTTACAGAGCATGACAAGCACAGTTAATGGTCTCCAGTCTTCGTGGATGGGTAATTCGGCTACTGAGTTTTATGGCACCTACGATCAATGGCGCACCCAGATGACGTCTCTGCTGGATCAATTGGCAACTTTATCCACTCGCCTGCAGAACGAAATCACTGAATGGGAAACCGTTTCGAGCAAACTCAATTAAGGTTTCACATCAAAATTTAAATATACAAACCCATCCCCAAAAGCTTTTTTGGGGTGGGTTTGTATATGGGGTATACAGGAAACTATGCCACGTCAAAATTCTCAAAACGATCAAGCTCAAAACGGTATTGCAGGAATCTCTCAAAGCGCGACAAAACGCTTCGATGTCAAACCCAGAGAACCATGGAATCTGCCAGAGGCTCCGGTGGAACTACCCGGTCCGGGTGAATTACCCGGCCAACCCCCTTCTGTCAATCTGCTCACCTCCATTCTGCCGCCCGCATTGATGCTGATAGTAGCAATCATTACCTTAATCAATAATCCGAATAATATTACAGCCGCTATCAGCATGCTGGTCATGGGTCTTGGTTTTCCATTGGCGAATCTTATTGGGGTCTCGGCACAGAAGAAAAAATATCAAAAAGGGCTTGAAGATCGAGAAGCAAATTACCACTCCATTCTTGAAAATGAACGTAGAAAATTATTCTTTCTAGTCCAGGAACAGCGTCAGATATTAGAGACTGAATATCCCAGTCTGGAAGCACTAAGCAATATTGCTTTAGAACACACAAAGAGATTATGGTGGCGCCGCCCCACTGATGCGGATTTTCTGTCTGTTCGAATTGGCAAAGGAATCGGAAAACTATCTTTTACTATCCAACCACCTAAAATCGCTTCTCAATCCGATCCGTTGATCCCGCTCAGCTATGAGTTGATCAACGAGTTTCAAACCGCGGCGGATATGCCGCTGCTGATGAGCTTAAGCCAGACCGGCAGTGTGGCGATTGCCGGCAACAACCAGAACATGGTCCAAAAATTTGCCCGACGTATGATCATCGACCTGATTGTGCATCACTCACCGCGTGATCTGAACATCGCGCTGCTCGCCAACACCAAAGGCGCCGAAGAACGCTGGTCCTGGTTGAAGTGGGTACCCCATACCGGAGCCCTTTCGAGTGATGGTCACCAGCAACGGCTAAATTTTTCAGAGAGCCAGATCGATGAGTACTTAAAGTGGCTGCAAGATGAACTTAATAATCGGATGGGACAGGATGATCGCGTGGTGAACAAACGAAGATCATCCCGAAGCGCTCTCGTTGTTCTGCTTGATGATGACAACCTGGCGAGACAAACCCCGGAAATCGCCCAAATAGCCCAATACGGTTTCGAAAATGGCATTTACCTGATCTTTATCGGCGGTCAAAATTGGCCAAGGGAATGCCGGTCGCGTATCGATATCACCAGCGAGAAAGAATTCACACTAACGCAGACCTGGAATATCAGCGCTAAGGATTCCCGTCTCAGCGGTGAATTTGAACCCGTGTCCATCGAAGTTTGCGAGAAAATCGCCCGTTCCCTTGCCAGTCTCGATGTTCCCGGTGGCCAATCCATCGTTCAATTACCCGAAAGCATCCGTGTCTCTCAGGTGCTCGGGGCCAGTCCTCTTTCACTGGACACGATTAAAGAACGTTGGACACGAAATTTCGCGCCTTCCGATCTGTTAAAATTCCCCATTGGCGTAAGGGCCGGCCGCGAGACCCTGGAACCCATGATTCTGGACCTTCGTCCATCCGGATTGGGCGGAGAGCAGGCTTTCCATACGGTCCTGTTCGGCACAACGGGCAGCGGAAAAAGTGTCTGCATGCAATCCATGATCCTGTCTGCCGCGTTTCTGTACCCACCTTCCGTCCTGAATTTCCTTCTGATGGACTTCAAAGGCGGTGCCTCCGCGCTGACCCGCCTCAAAGAGCTTGGTTTGCCCCATTGCGTGGGAAACGTGACCGATCTAAACCCGGAATTAACCAAACGTGCCTTGACCGCACTGGACAGCGAGTTTAAACGAAGGAAACAGATTTTCGAGAAAGTCGGAAACCCTGAAAACCTGTTTGTTCTGAATGAGAGATATCCTGACCGGGCATTACCACATCTACTCATCGTCCTCGATGAGTTTTCCAAAGGGTTTGAACTCCTTCCAGAGATGCAGCCCGTATTGCATACCCTGGTTTCTCAAGGCCGCGCCCTGGGGATGTACCTGTTGCTTGCGAATCAAAAAGCAACAAATGCCGTCGATAGTCTTCTGGCAAATATCGGCTGGCGAATCGTCCTCCGCGTTGAAGGGAAAGACGAAATGCGGTTGATCGATGGTTCGCTTCCCATCACCAGCCGTCCCGGACATGGATACGTTCGGGTTAAGGAACAGGTTTATGAATTCCAGGCAGCACGATCAGACCAGCAGGTGCAAAAAGCCTCGGCAACTGTCGTGGATGAATTCAAGATCAATGAAATTATGCCAGATGGCAGCCTACAGAAAATCTATACTTATACAGATTCACTGGTACATACTGATACCATCGCCGCTCCGAAATTATCAGAATTAGAAGCCTATGTCAGCTTAATGATCAAGTGCCAGAAGGAACTTAACATCAAACCCGCTCGACCGATCTATATCGACCCGTTACCGGATGAGATTGATCTAACGGAATTATTGGCTGATTCTGAAGTGAAGAAACAGTATGTCGATGGGAAATGGGAACTCAAGAAACACGATGATCGCACACCTGTCGTTCCAATTGGTTACCTGGATATCCCGGAAGAAAGTCTGCAAACGCCGCTCAATATCGACTTCTCGGATAAAGATGGACATTTATGGATTATTGGCGCGCCTGGCAGCGGCAAGGCGATGACCCTTACCTCTCTGATCCTTTCGATCGCGCAGGTCAATACGCCCGAAGAAGCCCAGATTTATATCCTGGAATTCGGCGCCGGGGAACTCAAACCTTTGGAAGAAATACCACATGTTGGCAATGTCATCCGTGTAGGTGAAAAGGAAAAAGTACAACGCCTGTTAAATTACCTTGACCAGGAATTCGAAAAACGCACTGCCCATGAAAATACTATTACCGATGCGTTCATCACCGCGTATCCGGATATTTATCTGGTTATCAACAATTTTGCCGAGATGACCGCAAATTACCAGGATGAAATCGTGAAACTGTCTCGATTCGGGCGCGATGGAAAAGCCGCCGGGATCCATCTGATTATCTCAACAAACCGCGGGCTCGATCTTGCCCGTTCACTTTCCAGTATTATTGCCAGGCGGCTGGTTTTGCAATTAGCTAATACAGACGAGTACATAGACATCATCAACAAGAAAGCTCCGGACCTGAGTTCGACTGCCAAGGGGCATGGCATCTGGATGGACGCGGATATTCACGAGTGCCAGGTGGCAGGTTTCAATGGATCAGTAAAAACCTTTGCCAGGGAAATGTCCAAGACTTGGACAGGAAAACGACCATATAAGATCGAAACGATGCCAGGCTGTATCTCCAACGCAGAGTTGCTTCAGAGACAGAAAGCGAAGAAATTCAGCTCTGGCGCGCACATCCCGGTGGGGATCGCGTACGAATCGCTCGACGTCATCTGTCCAGACCTGCTGCGGGAGCTGCCCACCTGGTTGATTCTGGGTGGACGGGAATCAGGTAAGAGTAATTTCCTGGCTTGCGTAGCCGAATCCGTGTTACAAAGCGAACCCGGTGTCTGGAAAGTCAACACCTTCTCGCTACGGCGTTCGCCATTGGCTGCCAATGTCAAGAAGCTGGATAGCGTTGAAAGTTTCAATACGATTAAAACCGTTGCGACACGATTCCACGAATTAATGAAAGTGATCAGCGAACATGAAGAATGCGAAAGCTGTCGCTACCTGTTATTGATCGATGACCTGGGTGCCTTCTTCGAGCCAGGAGCTGAAGAAGCCAACCTGGCACTGAACAACTTCGTCAACGCAACCGTGGTACGCCGCGATGTGTTCATCATGGCGACTGGTGTTGCCGATGAGTTGCGCACCCAGCTTACCACACCGATCATGAAACAGTTGCGTCAAAATCATGTCGGTCTTTCACTGTCGAAAGACGCCTTTGATCTCGATTGGTTGGGCGCTCAAATGCCGGTGGAATACAAGAAGATGGAATACCCGGTCGGCCGCGGCTTTTTTGTGAGCAAGGGCAAGCAGGTTTTCATTCAGACGCCTTTCTTCGGTGAATGTGGCAAAAAAAATGAGAATGGATAGAATTTGGTAGAATATCGAATATGACCACACTGCACATCGAACCCGAAGAATTACGTGAATCAAGCCGCCGGCTGGAAGCAGCCGCGGTCCAGCTTTTAGACGCGGAGACTGACCTCCGACACGCCGCGGCCATGCTCGATATAGCCTGGCAGGGTGGAAAGTCTGAGTCTTTTATCAATGAACTGCAAGCCTTGAAAAGCAACCTGCAAGCCAGGACGGACGAGCTTTACTCATACACCATGATCCTTTTACGCCAGGCAGACAAATGGGATGAGATGGACCAAACCTGGCAGAACCTGTTTCGCAGTTCGTAGTTAGAAATCGGTGTAATTTGGGCAGAAGATCAATTCGGCAACTGAGGGAAGAATAATAATGTCGACAATACATATGGATACCGAATACACCCTGCAACAAGCAAGGTTTTTGGAACGGCAATCCAATGAACTCAGCAACTACGCGGAAACCCTGCAACGGATTTCTAACAAATTGTCCAGTTCCTGGATAAACGGCTCACGATCTTCAAGTTATCAGACTGATTTCAATAATTTGATCAACCAATTCGAAACCAGAGCTCAGGAGCTGCAAGTTCTATCAAATCGGGTCAGGCTTGAGGTCGATGAGTGGCTGACAATGGATTCTCAAGGGCAAACCAAAACCCGCCAGATCAGGGATGGAGGAGGTTGGGGAATTATTGTTGCTCCCTTAATGCCAATTATCAATTTAGTCAAAGGGAATCTTGATCCGAATACCCTGACCGAAACCAGAGACTACTTGCTAAATACCCCTGATGGAATTGAACTTGAGCGACTGGCAATTGAAAAAGGCATTAAGTTCGTATTCGAAGATGGTTCATTCATCGGCGATCCCAACGGTAAGGAGATTCTGATCCATTTTGGAAAAACGGGGGATTATGATGGATATTACGATATTAATAATAAGAGTGAGATCGTGATCAGCGATGATCTTTCATGGACTGGGAAAGGTGTGGACGCAATGGCTGGGATTATGGGTCATGAAATGCAGCACGCCATTGACGATGCTGAGGGAAAATATTTCATCCCCAATCTGGCTAATATTACCGATAAATCACAAATTGAAGTATTGACCGGTCAACAATGGGATTCATATATCGATTCTGAAGTAAGAGCTTACGCACGTGAAGCAAGCATCACTAATGGCACACCATATATCGATGACGGTGTGACCTCCCCTGCGGAAAGAATAGCATTCTTCCGGGACTATCCCTCCTATGAACATACCTACGAAGCAGCCATCAATGCCAAATACCCGGATTATTCCGCCGACGTTAGATTGAACTCGGCCGGTGAAGTCGAAGTCGTACTCACTCCCCTCTCCGGGGCGGCACCTTATGTTCTGGCCTGAAATGGATAATTCAATGAGCGATGAAAAGAAACCTTCAATCAAGACCCTTCAATATGCTGGAGCTGGCGTATCGTTCAATTACCCCGATGGGGGTAAGGTTGTTGAAATCGGACACGCGGACGGCAGCAAGGTCGTCCGGCTGCTGGGATTGATCCAGGGGAAGCCGCTCAATGTGGATATCGAGATACTCTCTTACGTCAAGGACGCGAAAGAAGAGTTGACGCGATTGGCCGCGGTGGATCGGATCTCGTTCCCGAACGAGACTGTAGCCCCCTACGAGATCCAAATGGGCAAACTCAAAGGATGGCGGTTCATCTACCGCGCCACCGATGGTGGCCGTGATTGCGGTTATATGGATATCGTTCTGGTCAACACAAAGAACGGTGTTTATCGTGTTACCATGAACCCCTCGGTGGATCAATACGATCAGGCAAGAATTGTTTTTGATATCGTGCTAAATGATTTTGAGGTCATTTAGGTACATCAACCTGATATATTTTTGGAGCTCGCCCATGCCGAATGTTTACATTACTCTTGAATGCGAAGATAAGCAAATACGTGATCTGGCCGTCCCGCTCGACGTCCCCAGCCGGATCCTCTGCAAAGCGCTCGTCAAGGCGCTGGACCAGGAAGGGACATTTGAAGAGAGCTTCTCCCTACTGGAGGAACGTCCGGAAGGGACCCGACAGATCCCCGCGGAAGCCACCCTGGGTGATGCTGAAATTTACAACGGAACGAGATTAAAGCTCATCTCAGAACACAACCTGAAATCGCAACTGAAACCGCCGGTTATTACTTGCATCGTATTACCAGACGGAAGAGAAATTCCACTCACCGATGGGCTGACAAAAATTGGCCGCACGGACATCAAACACAACATTTTGCCAGATTTAGACCTGACCGAGTTTGACACGATGAAGATCTCGTCGCGAAAACACGCCATCATCAACGGAAGTCAGAACAACTACACGATCACCGATGAATCCAGTTCCAACGGAACATTCCTAAACGATCAACGTCTGGAAGTCGGACAGCCAATGCATCTGAAGGACGGCGACACGATCTCCTTTGGCCGCAACGGCGTCAGAGTGAAGTTCAAGCGGGGATAATTGAATCGAATTTTCAAAAATGGATTCCGATTAGGAGTCCTTTTTACGTATTCATTCTGCGGGCATGGCACAACGAAAACCGGTATTGTTCAACGCTGCATTTGGGAAACCAAAACTCCGATATGCGGTCATCAAGCTGTTTGAACCATTTTGCCAGGAACCACCACGCAATGATCGATATTTGGAATCTGTTGTTACAAGAGGATTGTCTTTGGGATTCTGCAAATATAAATAATATTCATTTTCGATGTAATAATCTGCAACCCATTCCCAAACATTACCGGCCATATCCAGGGCTCCATACGGACTGGCACCTGAAGGATAACTACCCACTTCCATTGTATCACCTACAAGGTTGCCGTAATTAGCCAGACTCTCATTAATTGGATCGTTTCCCCACGGAAATGAACTTCCATCCGTTCCCCTGGCTGCCTTCTCCCATTGGGCTTCTGTGGGTAAATGTTTACCAGCCCAATAACAAAACGCGTTCGCTTGATCCCAAGTAACATTGGTTACCGGATAGTTATCATAACTAGAATTTTCATAATAAGAATCCCGGGTATTTGATGAATAACTGGCTGGATGGGTGCAACTTCCAGCGTCAACGCATTTTTTGTACATTTTATTAGTGACTTCTGTTTTATCAATCCAATACGCATCCAAATAGACAGTGTGTTGTGGATGCTCATTATAATTTCCAACACCATCCGGTGATCCCATTATGAAATTTCCAGCGGGTACATATACCATGGTCATTTCATCAATCTCGCTCACTTCGATCGATCCTGTGTCCCTCATTACCGCAGCAAACCAGCCGCTGGCAAACCCAATGGTCATGAACAAAAGGATGACACCTGCAAAACTTACTGCTGCTACCTGCCAAAATTTCTTATTCTTTCTTTTCGAAATCGTTTTGTCTCCCGAAAGAGGTGGAAGGACAGGTTCATCCGGAACAGGCAGTGGTTCATTAATCCCTTTGAAGTCCTCCGAATTGGCTTTTTGGTTTTGATCATCCGGTATGAGATTAACCTCGGTACCTTTATTTTTTTGCTCATCAAATGCCGTTTCAATAAATGTACCATCTGGTTCAAGCTTTTCATCTGATACTTCGGACAATTGTTGTAACGAACCTTTGAGAGGCTCCTTTTCCTTTTCAAGGTTGTTCAATGCATGAACAAAATTATTCATGCTCTGATAACGGTCAGCCGGATCTTTGGCCATTGCCTTGAATATCACATGGTCTACATCATTAGGTAAACCCGGGATCAGCTTTCCCGGCACCGGGAATGGATCGTTAACTTGTTTCAACAAGACGGCCAACGGAGTATCCGCCGCGAATGGCTTTCGTCCGGTAATCAGTTCATAAAAGACGATTCCCAGCGAATAGACATCGGTACGTCCATCCACGGGTTTGCCGAGCCCCTGCTCAGGAGCCATGTATTCTGGTGTGCCAATACCCACCCCGGTACCCGTCAAAGTTTGTCCATCATCGGAATCGAGCAATTTTGCGATACCAAAATCTGTCAAAATAGGTTCACCGGTGCTGGTGATAAGAATATTTGAAGGCTTCACATCCCGGTGGAGAATGTTTTCACTGTGAGCATACGCCAATGCTCGTCCAACTGGTTCGAGCAACCGAACCGCTGAAGTATAGAGCATCGGTTTTCCAAGTAATTGCTTGAGCGTGCCCCCAGAAATCAGTTCCATTACCAGGTAGGGACTATCATCATGCTCGCCGTAATCGAGCACTTTAACAATGTTGGGATGGGAGAGAGATGAGCCATGGCTTTGGCTTCGCGCTCAAAACGCTTTAGGATGCGTTCAATCACCGAGTTGCCGAAAAGGTCATTACGGATCACCTTGATGGCGACATTCCGTTCCAGGCGAGTGTCGTATGCCTTATACACATACGCCATCCCCCCCGCTCCCAGTTGCTCCACGATGTGGTATCGTCCGATCGATTGTCCAATGAGATTGTTCATGTTCTATCCCTTGTCTGCCGGCATGGAGAAGTAAAAACCGACAAATTTTTGATCTATTATCCGCGTACCTCGAGTTACATCCAGAACCGGTCGAGCATCTTCATCCTATCCACCAGCTGCATCACAACCACCATTTCATCCATTCCATTACACTGACCAAACCAATCCCCCGCAGAATCGAAAATGAACAGTCCTTGTTTTTGCGGCTCAGTTTCGTTCTTATCGTAATCAAACAAGCTGATCAATCCAGCGGTTTGGATCAGGTCGATCGATTTTAAATACTCATCCGCCTTATCAGGCTTGAAACCAGCAACAAGAAGCGACTCGCTGGCCATTTCTCGCGACTTCCACGCCAGACGGATCAGCTCGATCGGTTGAAGGATCGGAAATACACGCTGCTTTACTGATTCTGACAATTTATTGTTCGAAGGAAATAACCCAGCCAAAGAATCCACCAGCGATTGGCGATCTTTGTGCAGCGTCAACTGGATCCCTTCTGAAACAAATTCCACAAACAGATAATGACCTTGTTTCTCATGGATGGCAAAATGCGACGAGTCTTGTGCCAGAGAAATGGAGTCGATCACCGCCACTTTCTCTGGTTGGCTCAACCAATCCACAAGGAAATAGACCAGCCTGTCGATCGTGTAGGTTTTGTTGAGATTCTTCCTGGCCCATCCTTTTTTGATGAGTGATTCCCTCCCCTGCTCGATCTCACCGGCCATGCTCGCCAGGTCAGGTTGTTTTTCATACGGGAATAAGAATGGAAAAGCGTTCTTGCCAAAGATCCGCCCGATCCACAAGACCTCGCCAAATGTAAGTTGAATTGAATAAGTCTCAAATTTCATGTCAATCCGGCCTAACTTCTACAAGGATGTTTTGCCCTTTGTTCCAGATTTTACTGAAATCCTCCGCGGAATATTCGATCTCTTTTCCCGACCAGGGATCATTCACTTTCACCTGGGTACCATCGGCTGAAATCCCTGTAACGACCATAGCATGGTTGGTATTCCCCGCCCCGCCAATGCCGCGCACCCCATCCACGTTGGTGATCTTGACCCCCGTGTTCACAATCACTGGACCACTATTTAGAGCGCTCTTTAAGTCATCCATGTTGGCGTTTACCTGAATATTCGGCGTCTGGTACCCCATGGATTCGATTTCGTCGTTGAGTTTATCGAGCCCGATCCCCACCCCATACGTACCATCTCCTTTGTCCATCGAACTGATCAGGTCGTTCGCCGAAAGTGCAGGATCGTTCGCGTCAAGGTTATTAAAATATTTGGTAACCATAGCGATGGATGTAGGGAAACAAGCCGCGTTCCCGTATAAAGTTCCCTGTGACATCACCGGAACATCATACCCGTACGATTCGGTGGTATTCGATGTATCCATCGTGGTCATCTGATCAGTAGTTGCCACAGGGGAGACGACAGATTCAGAGGTCTCAGGGATCTGTGCTGAGGGGGTAGCCTCGTCTTCTTTCAGCAAATCTCCAAAGGTGACATGAGGGACCTCCACTGGTTCATCAACAACCGGGCTAACCACCGGATCAGATCCACCGAAAATACCCTTGAGCCAATCTTGAAGCCACAACGGCAAGGATCCTATCAAGCCGGCGATACTTGCTGCTCCCCACCCTGATGGCAGTGTTATCCCGGAAATGCCGATCGAACCCAACAGCCCTTCCAACCAGGAAACCGAAACGGCTCCCCCACCGACTGTCCCCAGAAAGAGAATGTTGGTTAGCGGAAGTTGAAAGAGCATTTTCCCCTTCTCGTCGGTTGAAATCCATTCGTCGATCTCATTCTCTAACGAAAGCGAAAGGCGCATCAGATCGTCAGACGAAAGGATCAATTTTCGGTTCAAGTCCCCAGCGTTCAGGTTGAAGTTCAACGACCTGGTCGATATCCAGGAATTGTTCAACCGATTAATGGCCTTTCCCAACGCATCGATGGACAACTGAAGATCTTCGGCATTTTGTCGAAGCTGCCTGGCTGCCTGCCTTGCCATTTCGGGTTCAAGATGGATTGTAGTCATTCATCACCTCAAAGGTAAGAAAATTATCCACTTATCATTGAAGACATACGTCATTTTTTTCCACATCTGAATTAATGATCCGATCTACTCCGTTGCCGGCATGACGCATCGAAATCCGATGAAGCCGTCTTTCAGATCAGGGCTGCGATAAAAACGATAGGTTACCCGGAGAGTAATCGCAGGATCACCCCAGGACCCCCCTCGCAAGACGCGATAAGCGCCTTTTCCCGGTCCAGGAGGGTTGGAGGATGGTGAGAGGGAATAGTAATCTTGACCATATTTATCAGCCACCCACTCCCATACATTCCCGGCCATATCCATTGCACCGTAATAACTTTGCCCCTGTGGAAAGCTGCCAACCGGGGCTGTATCATTGAATCCATCGTTGACCGAGAGATCCGCTTCCTCAAAAACGCTATTCGCGTCAGAGAAATTTGCCAGGTTTCCGGCCACCTTTTGATTTCCCCAGGGGTAAGCGCGGCCATCCGGTCCCCCGGCGGCTTTTTCCCATTCCGCTTCCGTCGGCAATCTTCCGCCAGCCCAGGTACAATACGCGCTGGCATCTTCCCACCCCACATATATGACGGGATAATTCTTGTAGGCAGGGTCGTTGTAGTAATTCTCCCGGTAATATGATCTTGTTTTCATTGGCATCGAGCAATCGCCATCACTGACACACATCTGATACATCCCCACAGTCACCTCAGTCTGATCAATCCAATACGCGTCTAGATAGACCTGATGAGGAGGGTCATCGACGATATTATTGTAGTTGGCATCGCCTGATCCCATAGTGAATGTTCCAGCCGGAACATAGACCATTTTCATGTGGTCCTTTTGGGACTCCTTAATCGAACCCACACCCAAAGATTTTGTTGGAAACATTGTCGCGGTTTCTGTGATGTCCATTTTGCCCGTTTTTGTTTCCTTGCTCTTCACCACTTCAGGCGTATCTGTCGGGTTTCTGGCAATTCCAATCGAACCCGGATCCCATTGCCAGGGTTTGGTGATCACCAGGATTACCGCTGCGATCGCCAATAATGAACCACTGACAAGCAACGCGATCCACCACCCAGATCTTTTTAGAACAGGCATTGGAGGCGGATTCCCCGGCCAACCAGGTGGTGGTGGTGGAGGTGGAACCCCCTGGTAGTATGTCGCTTTTTCATCGACCGCTGTTCGTTCATTGTAATCAGAGGGATTGGAAGATGAGTCATCCCCGCCCCACATAGAAGCCACCAATGGAAGGGCCATGGATTTTTGCATTTGCTGAAGTTCTGCGATCACGTCAGTCATAGTCTGGTAACGAATCGAAGGATCTCTTGCGACTACTTTATATAGGAATTGTTCCACACGAGGAGGAAGTTCCGGTGTGAAGATGGTAGGTCTGGGGAGAGGATCGCGCAGAACCTGCGCCATCGTTGCCGGAACTGTATCCGCTTTAAATGGCGGCCGTCCAGTTACCATTTCATAGAAAACGATGCCGAAGGCATAGATATCAGAGCGGGCATCAACCAGTTTCCCCTCCCACTGTTCCGGAGCCATGTACTCCGGCGTTCCGATCGTCACCCCGGTGGCTGTCAATGAGTCGTGCCCATCGCTCATATCCACAATCTTGGCAATGCCAAAATCGGTCAACATCGGTAGGCCATTTTCAGTCATGAGGATGTTCGATGGTTTGATGTCGCGATGGATGATGTGATGGCTGTGTGCGTATTCCACCGCCCGTGCTATGGGAAGTAGCAGCGAAATGGTCTCTATCCAAGAAAGTTTTTTTTGGCGTCGGATCAAATCCTTTAGCGTTCCACAAGGCAGATAAGGCATGACCAGGAATGGAACACCTTTCGCTTCTCCGTAATCGCGCACTTCAACGATGTTCGGGTGGGTCAACTGGGCCACGGCTTTGGCTTCCCTTTCGAAGCGCTTTAATGCCTGCTCCAGAATCGCCGGAGCCAGCATATCCGTGCGGATGATCTTGACTGCTACGTTGCATTCCAGGCGCGAATCGAAGGCTTTATACACCACGGCCATTCCACCCTCGCCCAATTTTTCAATCAGATGGTAACGTCCCAAATTCATTCCACTAAGATCGTTCATTCCCGCGCCTTATTGTAAATGATGATTGTTATCGCTTCAAACTTGTTTTTTTACTCCTGGTGAGTCTGAATCCACTCGAAAAGCTCCGCAGCTGAAAATTCCACGGGCAACGGTTTATGGTATTGCTCTACAAGCATCTGCAATGCTGGTTCTGGCTCTTTCTTAATCCAATCCAACATCATAAATACTGCTGGCGGAAGAAAATGATAGTTTTTCGAAAGAATGATGGGCGTCAACCCAAAATACTTTGGTTTCTCGGGGAAAACCTCTGTTGCGAGGTAATCCGAAAAAGCGCTTTGGATTTCAGGATTCATCTCCAAAAGCATCCTTGCTGATTCATCAGCGCTGTGCTGCTTGTAATCCCAATGCTCTTGTAGGAAAAGTGATAACTCTTCTCTATTCATTTTAATAATCGATTCAGGGTTAGCAGTCATCTTACCAGGCTCCTCCTCCCCCGCCACCACCACCATTTCCGGAGGAATGATCACCAAACATGTTGCTAACAAAATCAGCGCCAAAACCGCGTGCATCCACTTCAACAGGTTGGATCCAGTATAAGAAGGCATTCTCCTCAGGTGAAACATAAAGGGATCCCCGATCCAATTCCCAGGCAGCGATCTGAATAGGAGTAACTCCTTCTGGTATCTCTCCTGTTTTATTGAACATTCTCACGCAATTATCTTGAAATTGATGTCTAGTTTCATGAGCAATCGTTTCAATTAAAGCAAATGGTGAATCGGTATTCACATTATCACTATCGATTCTGATCTTCATTTCAACATCGTAAAACCCGCCACGCAAGTCTCCATCATTATCCGGTAGATCTTCAAAACTAAATGGTATGGGAGTAATCCCCAATGATCTGCATACCTCTTTATAAATCGAACGCAGATATTCTTCTTTTTCTTCAAGAGTAGCGGTTTTCCACCATTCAGTCAATTCTTCACGAGACATAGTGGTGGAATTTACCTGACTGCTCTCATTGGGGTGCGGATTTACTTTGACGATCTGCGATATGAGTTCTCGATATTTATCAGCATTGCTTTGGTCCAAAGAAAGCCACTCATCAATTTCATGCTGTACCCGTTGTGAAAGTGAAATCCCCGCTTCCACCTCGGCAGACAATTTGCCAACAACGAGGCCAAAATCGATCACGAATGACTCCCTGGTTAATCCGCTCCAGGGGATGGCATAAATCCGATTTTTATACGAATCCAGTAATTCATTGATCTCAGAAAACTGCTGCAACATCCTGCAGGTGTACTCATGCACCTTATCGGTATCCATATGAATGATCATTCAAAGAGTCCCCCTGGTAGTCTACTTGCCAGATTTTCCACCAATATTTATAAGACGTTTCGCTCTGCTTTTACACACAATAACAGAAATATTGTCCGGGCCGCCACGTGAATTTGCCAGTTCGACCAGCTTTTCCGCTGCGGCTTTTGCTGGTAACTCATTAAGCACCGCGACGATCATCGATTCAGCAACCACTCCCCAGAGGCCATCGGTGCAGAGAAGAAGAATATCACCAGCTTCGAATCGGTGTTGAGCGAAGAATGGGGTGATATCGAGCTTGCGAGCACTGACAGATTGGGTGAGCTGATTCCTTTTTGGGTGTGTCATGGCTTCTTCATGCGTAATTATTCCGGCACGAATAGCTTCGCCCACAAAACTGTGATCATAATTTACCTGACGTAAATTCCCCTTGTGCAGCAAATAAGCCCGGCTGTCGCCAACATTCATTACATTAAGTTTATCTTTTTCGATACTTCCAACTACAACCGTGCTGCCCATGCCCCCAAATTCGGAATCGGATTCAGCTTTCTCTACCATTTTTCGATGAGCGATTTCCAATCCTTCCTTGCAGAAATCGATAAAAGAAAAAGGAAGTTTGGGAGATGCATAAAGCTCATGAAAAGTCTTTACAATGATCTGGCTGGCAGCGGCTCCCCCGGTGTAGCCTCCCATCCCATCCGCGACGACCAGGATGGGTGGAATGAAAGGAGTATCTGGATATTTTAAAATGATTAAAGAATCTTGATTTGGAGAGGTGTTCCTTTTCCTTCCCTGGTCAATCGCGTATCCGAATTCCAATTGAATTTTCATTTTCCCAAGCCCTCGTCTGTAACGTCCCTTTGATTTTTTTCGTGAATTTCGGCAAAACTCTGACTTACTATGATCCTCATTCAAAGCGAAATTCGAAGGTCTTCCCGATTCTGATCAAATCACCGTGTTCAATCGTCACTTCACTATCCACAGGATGATCATTTACATACAAATATGATGAAGAGACAGATCGAATTTGAGTATCAGTTTGGTAACTTTCTTGTCGTAAAACAAATTGTCCATTGCGATATTGAATCACCGTTTGATTGCCATTGTCTCCAAAATCTTTTAATGAAAACACATCATTTACCGCTGAACATCCCAGACAAACACTCGATTTCGCGAAATCAAATTTCTGCCCGACCAATGTCCTATCCGCGCTGCGTTGAATGGTCAATGAAAAAACAGTCTTGTATTCCACTGGAGATAATCTGCTTTCCGAGTCATCCATATCTACTGATGAAATCACTACTGGCTGGAAGCTTGAAATGGAGTGAAGCGCCTTGGCCAATTGTTGCTTTTTCCCCTCTTTGATTAAAAGGATTATTAGCAATGCCAGGCATATGATAACCATGGAGAGGATCGGACCAAAATACAACAATGGAGTGAGAACGAATCCGTCATTTTCCACTGTTTCGATGAATGCAATGCCATGCTTCGGATCAAAAACAGAATTCAAGTGATTGATCTGGGTCATCTTCAGTATGCTCAAAAACACAAGATGCTTCTGAATAAACAAAAGGCTTACCTAACCCTTCCCTGACGAGATATATTAAATTTTTAAATATTGCGTTGTGCAGTTAAATTATATACGAAAAGTAAATATATATCACGTTTTACTAATAAAAATTACCGAAAAATTTCTCCCTCGCCAAAAATTTACCTTTGAGAAAGATATCATAGGTATAATATATCCGTGACAATCGAACTACGAACCTTGGTGAATGAAAAAATTGGGCTCAACCTTTCTGCGCAGCAGCTCAATGCCTTTGGGATTTATGAAGCTGAATTGCTCAGTTGGAATGAAAAGTTTAACCTAACAGCCATTCGAGATTTAGATGGTGTTCGGGTGAAGCATTTCCTTGATTCACTTACCTGTCTGGAGGAATTAAGGGTAACCCCTCCAACCCGTCTGATCGACATCGGCACCGGCGCTGGGTTTCCCGGTATCCCCCTGAAATTGATCTTTCCAAATATGCAATTGACGCTCGTTGAATCGGTGGGGAAGAAAGCCGGTTTTTGTAGCCACATTGTTGAGAAGCTGGGACTTTCTCACGTGGAAGTGCTCACTCTGCGTGCTGAAGAAGTGGGACAACTTGCGAAGCATCGCGAAAAGTACGATTGGGCTGTCGCGCGGGCTGTAGCCGCGTTGCCGATTTTACTTGAGTATCTGCTTCCACTGGTGAAGGTTGGTGGAGCCATTCTGGCACAAAAGGGAGAAAGTGCACACAGCGAAGCGCAGACCGCCGAAAAAGCCAGTCGAATCCTAGGTGGAAGGCTAAAACATATCACCCCTGTAACCCTACCTGGAGTGGTTGAAGAACGTTTTCTCGTCGTCTATGATAAAGTCGCCGCCACTCCAGCGCAATACCCCAGGCGTGTTGGCGTTCCCTCAAAATCACCGCTTTAGGTCAATCCGCGTTATCGGATTCCAGTCTCTCTATATTTCCTAGCGAAACCTGCCAACGCTCGCACTTCTGAGAAAAGCCACTCGGAAATAGATTCATATCTGTAGTGGTCAAGATTGCTTGCTCTGATTTTTCGAGATACTCAAGAAGGTACCCCCGCCGCTGTGCGTCCAATTCAGCCAATGTTTCATCCATTAGCAAGACTGGCCATTCTCCTGTCACTTGTTTCAACCAATCCACCTCAGCCAACTTAAGAGCCAGGATGGCTGTCCGTACCTGGCCTCGTGAGCCGAAATCTGTGAGGTCGATGCCATTGCATTGAATCCGCATTTCATCGCGGTGCGGACCGATGGTGGTGACGCCGCGTGCGATCTCTTCACGGCGAACTTCCCCCAACTTTGCCGCAAAACCCTGTTGGATCTGCGCGATCGTAAATCCGTCGCGTTGGACTGTTGTCTGAATGGGCAACGCAAATTGACCTGTGGGCTCCGGTAATGGGTCATACGAGGGTTGATATAGCAGCCGGATCACCTCGGCTGATCCGCTTAGTTTCTCATGAATGCGAACTGCCAATTGTTCCAGTTGTTTGATCGCCTGGATACGCAGAGAAATAATTACTGCCCCTTTGGAAGTAAGAACGTTGTCCCAGAATACCAGCTGTTCTGGATCTCCACCATGTTCATTTAGCTGTTTCAGTAAAGCATTCCGTTGAGTCAGTGCTTGGTTATAATCCGTCAGAATCTGGCTAAAACCAGGATTCGCCTGGGCGATAGTCAGGTTCAAATAGCGTCGCCTCTCATCCGGGCCCCCTTCGAGAATGCGTGTCATCTGCGGCAGGAAGATCACCGAACTGAAATGGCCTACCGCCTGGTTAGCATGGATCTTTGCTCCATCGAGCAACACCTCCTTACGCTGCCGGGTGCCACCATTTCCGTTAAGATCCTGGATTAGGCGTACCTCCAAACGGTGCTGCCGGTCAGCACGTTCATAAGTCGCCACCAGCCTGCCCACTGCCAGCGATTCTTGCCCAGCTAGAAAATTGATCAACTGACGATCGGTCTGGGCATGGAATGAGCTAAATGTAGAAAGAAAATAGATCGCCTCAAGAAGCGAGGTCTTTCCCTGAGCATTGGATCCCACCAGCAAAAGAATCCGCCGAGGCATGTCCATGTCCAGGCGGGAAAAGAGACGGAAATTCGTCAGCGACAGGTGGGTCAGACGCATTTCAATCAGCCATCACTTCATCTTCATCGCGCGGCTGCCAGACCTTGTCGGTCAGATCGGTAAAAAGGATCCCATCCAAATGATCGATCTCGTGCTGGAAAATTCGCGCCATCCAGTCACTGACCTTGATCCGCGTTGGTTTGCCAAAACGGTTCAATCCCTTGACCACGACCGTCTGATGGCGAGATACCGTTCCCACCAGACCAGGTACAGACAAACAGCCTTCGAGCCCATCGACCATTTCTTCAGAAGCGGATACAATCTCAGGGTTCGCTACAATGTAGAGTCTTTTTGGAACCGTTTCATCATCGTCATCGCCGTATTCGACAACGATCAGACGTTCTGCAAGTCCCACCTGTGGAGCGGCCAACCCTACACCCGGAGCATCACGCAGGGTGTCGATCATGTCATCCACGATTTTTTGAAATGACTTGTCAAACTCTGTAATTTTATGTGCCTTCCGGCGCAGAACCGGATCAGGTACAGTCACTATTGGTAATACTGCCATTTAATGTCCTCTAAAGCAAATTGTGCAACTGCCCAATTTTACTCTTTTTTAGCTTTTGTATCCTCTTTTTGGCCACGATTCCCTTCCTGACGAATGCCATCATATGTCGAAATCCAGTCAACCATCCGTTTTTGTTCCAGTTTACGGACGTGGTCGTTGTACTCGCGTAAATGTTCAAATATCTCTATCTGGACGTTTGAAGGTTTATAGACATTATCGAAAGTCAATTCCTCGTTGCCAATCTGAATGCGGACTGTTCCAAAATTTAGGAGTAGACTGATGATCCCTTTTCTGGAATACTCAACCGTTTGAATATTTTTTACCGGAGCCGAACGTTTTTCTTCGCTCCCGAGTGGACGGCGGTTGATATCCACCAATTGATCACCGCTGATGATGTAAATATCATTGCGCCAATCCATATATTGATATAACCACCAGGACCATCCAAACAAGGTGAGGACTATCGCTCCCACATAGATTAAATTGGCGTTGGTATCAAAAACTCCAATGAATCGTAACCATGCCGTGATGAGTATCACTAGCAGGAAACAAAAAGGCATGACAGTTTTCTTGAGTAAAATCCACCAGTGGGTTCGAAAGATGATTGCTCCATCCTTTTCGGTCCGCAAGCCGAAGAAACTGGCTACCAGGTCTGAAAATGACCCCGTGTAATAATTCGAAACGAACTGCTGAACTGATTGAGGCGCAACTGATTGCGCAGTCCATACCGCTTCCGGCGCGATTCTCTGCTGCAGCATCGATTTCATGCTGGACTGTTCTTCGCGCCTTTGCTCGGCTTGCAGACTCTTGCGCCTGTTTTCGAGAAGCGCCAGGATCAAGTCCGGATTCGGGAGTTGACTTAGCCTAAGATCACCAGTATATGCCCTGGCGGTTACGGCTCCAAACCCCAGTATCCTGCCAAAGAAGGTTGAGTCCATACCTGTGGAGAGAATTGCCGTCATCGGCGTCTCTGAACGACTGTCGAACACGCCGATTACCAGACGTTGCATTAACACACGGTCTTTCGTGAGGATGAAATAATCATTTGTCCATTCAAGTACTGCCCAAAAAGCAATTAAACCGCCAAGAACCAAGACGATCACTGCGAGGATCAGCCAAAGAAAAGAACCAAACTTGGCAGTGAATGAGACCGATAGAAGACCAGTAAAAGCAGCCAGGGTTATCAATATGATTGGAACCAATCGTATCCAAAGAAAGAACCGGTGGCGTCTGGTGATTAAATAGATTGTTTCAGTGTATTGGTGCCAGGGAAGGTTCAGTTTTAGTTGTAACTGATAAGAATCAGAGAAAAGTCGGAAAACCCGATCGAGCGTGGGAGAAATCTCTCTTACCGCTGGAAAATTTACACGGCGAAGTCTGATTACAATGGCTCGATTTCTTGTCTGCGCGCTGGTCTGGAATCTGTGAAATCCAGTTAGGCTATCTTCACCGAAATGGTCGCCGGCTTTCAGAATCGCCAGGGTCTTCTTCCCCTCTTTCGTTCTCCGGGTGATCTCCACCGTTCCGACAAGAATAAAGTAAAGAGCATCTGCTTCTTGTTCTTGTTCGAAGATACGTGTGTCTGACGAAAATGTGATTTTATCGAGATAAGTAACAACCTGATCCAGAACCATTTGATCAAGATCGCTAAAGGGGAAAACCCCTTGTAGTAATTGAAGAATAGAGGGGGGATTATCCGACATGCTTTAAGTATATCCAATCCTTCTGAAAATACACCCAATTTTTTCTCTACTTAACAGCTTGAATTATTCTGGTAAAATCGTAAATGGCATTCCTTGCCAGGAGTTATTTATGGTTCGCGTAAAGAATTTTTCACTGCTTCGCTGGATCTCACTCGCATCACTCACCGCAGCAGTGCTATTACTGGTAATTGAATTGGTTTCCTTCAGCCGGATGCGTTCCGGCTTTGCCATCGGTACAGAAATCGCTGGAGTACCTGTTGGAGGTTTGAGCCTGGATGAAGCTGCGGAAAGGTTAACCCAGGCTTATTCGATGCCGGTTGAACTGCATTATGGTTCAGCTGTGATCCAAGTAAAGCCGGCCGCTCTTGGCTTCGAATTGAACTTAACCGCTATGGTGACCGCCGCTGATCAACAACGCGTGTCAACACCTTTTTGGAGTTCCTTTTTCAATTACCTGTTCAATAAAATGCCTTCTTCAGAAACAGTTCCTTTGGTTGCAACCATTGATGAAACAACATTGAGAGAATACCTTGTAAATGAAATCGCGGCTCGCTACGATCAGCCTGCGGGAACCTACCAACCTGTTCCAGGTAGCATTAATTTTGAAGCTGGAGCTTCAGGAACAGAATTAAATATTAACCGTTCGATTGAACTTGTGAAGATTGCCCTGCAATCTCCATCCACACGCGTGGTTAACCTTTCGGTTGACCAGGTTGCCTCCGCCAAACCATCTTTGACGAATCTTAAGATTTTGTTGCAGCAGATCATCGATGTCTCAGGATACACCGGCATTACTGAAATTTACCTGATGGATCTACAAACCGGTGAGGAAATGCAGCTTGCTTACCAGCAAGGAACAGTTCTTGAACCAAACATCGCTTTTTCTGCGGCGAGCACAATCAAAATCCCCATCATGATCAGTGTCTACGCGCATTCGTCCAAACCATTATCTGCAGACGCCACCAAATTGATCGAAGACATGATTGAAAAATCAGAGAACGACGCTTCAGATACTTTAATGAAGTTATTTCTCGATCCCAATCTCGCCCCCAGAGAGGTTTCCAACGATATCTTCTCCCTCGGTTATTCAAACACCTTCCTTGGCGGTTTTTTTGCGCTTGGCTCCCCTTTGATCTACTCACCCAAGACACCAGCCAATTCGAGGACGGACGTCAATACCGATCCCGACCGGTACAGCCAGACCACCCCCGCTGAGATTGGAAGCATGTTGGCAGACATTTATCAATGCGCGCAAACAGGCGGCGGTGCGCTCGCGGCTGTGTTCCCGGGCAAGATCAGTCAGGTGGATTGCCAGATGATGATCCTGTATCTTTCCAGGAACGATCAACCCAGCCTACTTCGAGAAGGATTGCCCAACGGTACCCAAATCGCTCATAAGCATGGTTGGATTCAAGACCCCACCGACGGATACACCCATAATTACAGTGATGCCGCGATCATCTATACTCCCGGTGGAAATTACGTTTTAACAGTCTACCAATACAATGAACAACAAATCCTTTACGATGATGCTAATTTGCTGTTCGCGAATATCTCAAGGGCAGTCTACAACTATTACAATCTCGCATATCAATAGACTAAAGCTGCCTACGGGCAGCTTTTCCTTTTAACAATGGGGCAATACCGGCACGCCAGAAAAGAATCTTGCAGCTTTTTTAGGTTTCAAGTATAGTCAACTATTGCCATTCACGCAGCAAAGGATAACACATAACTATGGAAAATTCGCAAACCATCGAAAAACCCACCTCATGGCTGGACAAACCGGTATTTTCGATCTTTCCCAATTTTAAACGCGAACATCTCATCGCCGTGATCATCTTGTTAATCGCAATCGTAAGCCGTTTCTACAACGTTGGCGAAAGAGACATGGACCATGATGAGGTCAATCATGTAGTTCCTTCTTACGAACTGTACATGGGGAACGGCTACGTACACGACCCGATCACGCATGGACCCATGCAATTCCACCTGGTGGCAGCAACTTATTTTCTGTTTGGTGACAGCGATTTTGCCTCACGTGTGCCGAGCGCCGTTTTCGGCGTGATGACCGTGGCACTGGTGTTGTTTGCCTTCAAACGCTACCTGGGCAGGATCGGCACGTTGCTGGCTGGTCTTTTCGTGACCATCTCGCCATATATGCTGTTTTACCAACGTTACACCCGAAATGAATCCTTTGTGGCTTTCTTTGGTATCTTGATGATCTTTTTGATCTTGCGGTATCTCGAAAATGGGAACAAATCCTTGTTGTTCCTTTTCGCGGCTATCCTCTCTTTGCAATTTTGCACAAAAGAGACAGCTTACATATATACAGCTACCGCCCTGATCTTTATTGCCGTACTTGCGTACAATGATCTGCAAAAAAAAGAATGGCGAAAACCACTCCATAAGTTGAGCTTTTCTGTGGCGACTCTTTCCGCCTTCCTGTTTGGCGCGATCGCGCTAATCGCCATGATCATGGAAAGCAAAGCCAGTTCGACAACATCGCCATTCAAAAGTGAATTCTTCCAGAACCTTCTTCCGGTTTACCATACAGCGCTCTTGATCGGAATTGGATTGTTCGCTGCCGCCGCAGCACTGATCGTCGTTTTCGTAGTGCTCGGTCAAGGATGGAACGAGATCAAGAAGATGCGTTCCTTCGATCTTTTGATCCTTACCATCACTCTGATCCTTCCCCTTCTTACTGCCTTCCCAGTCAAATTGCTTGGCTGGGATCCACTGGATTATTCCACCCAGGGACTTATTCACACGGGAATCATCCTTGTGGTGATGACAATCTTTGCCGTCGTGATCGGTTGCTTATGGAATCCATCGTTATGGCTGACGAGCGCGGGCATTTTCTACGCGATTTTCACCGTGCTCTACACAACCTTCTTTACCAATGGTCAGGGATTCTTCACGGGGATCGTAGGTTCGTTGGGTTACTGGCTGGTACAGCAGGGAGTAAACCGGGGTACCCAGCCCTGGTATTATTACGCTTTCCTGCAGATTCCGATGTATGAATACCTGCCCGCTTTGGGAACGATCCTGGCGGCAATTTACGGCGCTACCCATAAGCTCTTCTCCACCCGAACGGATGCCTCACCCTTCCAACAGAAAATTGCGAGAGAAGAAGAACCGGTTAAAGATGCAACTGAATTTGAAGATGAAACCGAAATTGAGGTTCATCCGGAAGAAAGCCAATGGTCTGAAACACCCGCCAAATTACCTGTGCTAGCCCTATTGGTTTACTGGTCAGTGATCAGCCTGATCGCTTATAGTGTCGCCGGCGAGAAGATGCCATGGTTGACCGTACACATCAATATGCCCATGATCCTGGCTGCTGGATGGGGAATCGGCTACCTGATCGAATCTGTTCCCTGGAAAAGAATGCCTGGCGCAAAGGGATACCTGGCGATCCCCCTCTTGTTGATCTTTGTTTATAGTGTGGCAATGGCAGTGGGTGGTCTTGCTGGAGTGATAAAACCCTTCTCCGGTACTGAGATAAGCCAATTGAATGTCACCCTAAATTTCATCTTTGCTGTAATTGGCGCCGCGGCAAGTGCCTGGGGAGTCAGCCAGCTGCTCAAAGGCTGGAATTTCAACAACTTTGCCAAGTTGACTATGGTGGTCTTCTTTGGCATACTGGCAGTGCTCACCGCGCGCTCAGCCTATCAGGCGAATTTCATCAACTATAACAATTCGAAAGAATTCCTGGTCTACGCTCACGGTGCCGCCGGCCCAAAAGAAATTCTCGCCCAGGTTGAAGAGATCTCCAAACGCACCACCGGTGGGAAGAATATCAAGGTAGCATATATTGGAGACGCGTTGTATCCGTACTGGTGGTATTTCCGCGATTACCCCAATCGCACTTGGCTCAATGACAACATCAACCGTGACCTGGTCAACTATCCGCTTGTGATCAGCGATGATTCAAACTTATCCAAGGTTCAGTCCATTTTGGGAGATAACTATTACCAGTTCAAATACACCCGGTTGTGGTGGCCCATGATGGATTACATGAACCTCACCTGGGATGAAGTATGGAATGGAATCAAGAATCCTCAGATGGTTGAGGCAATCTTCAATATCTGGTTCAACAAGGACTACACACTTTACGCGCAGGTGACCAATAATCAAAACCTGACGCTTGAAACCTGGCAGCCTGCTGCGAGCATCTACTTCTTTATCCGTAAAGATATCACCAGCCAAATTTGGGAATACGGTATTCCATCCACCGCTTCGCCCACTGTCGTGACCGATCCGTATCAGGGTAAGTATTCCGATCTGCTGGCTGACCAGTTCTTTGGTGAAAGCGGCAGCAGTTTTGGACAATTGAACACGGCTCACGGAATTGCCATTGCTCCGAATGGGTATATCTATATCGCCGATTCAGGTAACAATCGCATCGAGTACTTCACCAAAACGGGTTCTTACCTGGGTTCTTGGGGCACCTTCGGCGCTTCAACTGACAATACGACCCAAGCGCCAAGCGGGACATTTAATGAACCCTGGGGAGTCGCGGTTGGTCCCGATGGTTCTGTCTATGTGGCAGATACCTGGAACAACCGAATTCAAAAATTCAGCGCCACTGGTGTTTTCATCACCATGTGGGGATCAGGTGGACTGGGGAACACGCCATTTGAATTCTACGGTCCGCGCGGAATCGCAGTGGATGCCAACGGTCGGGTGTATGTCACCGACACAGGCAATAAACGCGTGGTGATCTTCGACCAGGATGGCAACTATATCGCCCAGATCGGTTCCGCAGGGATGGATGATGGTCAATTCGATGAACCCGTTGGCCTTGCCGTAGATTCCAATGGTCTGGTCTACGTGGCCGATACATGGAACTACCGCATCCAGGTATTCGCGCCGGATGTTGAAGGTACATCATATAACTTCCTGCGAAGCTGGACGGTGGACGGCTGGGGTTCGCAATCTGCCCAAAACAAACCCTTCCTGACGCTCGATGCTGCGGGCAACGTTTACGTCACTGACCCGGACAATTACCGCATCATCCAATATGATATCCTCGGCAACGTCGTTCAGGTTTGGGGATCCTATTCGACTGGGATCGATGGCTTCGGTATGCCGGTGGGAATCACAGCGGATGCTGAAGGACACGTTTGGGTGGTGGATGCGATTAACAACCGCGTGCTTCGCTTCGTTCCCAATGTCTCTGCAGCAGCCAATACTCCTGTGACCAGCCTTCCAGCTTTCCCCAAAGCGCTGGTCGCGTTGAATTTCAACCCGGCAACGAATCAATTAATGGACGCGCTCGGGCAGGCATACTACACTCTTGACATCACCAGAGGCATCTGGGTGCCGATCATCCCAGATGCGATCGCAGCTACTCTACCCGAAGGCGCCAACGAAGTAGTTGACGAGCTGGGCATATGGTATATCAAAGACGCCAATGGAATGGAAATTTATCAATGGAACCAGGGAGCGTTATTATGGGTGGTGGTCACCCCTGAGCCAACCAACTAGAAGTAAAATTTCGATTCAACAAGCAAAGAGCACGGTCACCCGTGCTCTTTTTGATTAATCGTGTTTTTTCTTGCCTATCAAAAAACGGCTCAAGATGAAACTGATTACGCTGACGATCAAGGCTCCCAGGAAGGCGTACCAGAATTGATTTTGGGGGATGCTGAAACCATAATTAAACGCCTTACCGATCGCTCCAGCGATGAGGAACAAAACCGTGTTCACCAGCAAGGTTCCCAATCCCAGGGTGATGATCTGCAATGGACAACTCGCGATCATCAACACCGGCTTGATGAGCGCGTTCACCAGGCCAAAGATCAACCCGAGTATGACGAACGCGTACCACTGGTTGTTCTGCATCACAATATGGCCTGAAAGCAACTGTACGGCAGCATAAAGGGAGACAGCGTTGATTAAAACACGCAATATGAATTTCATATTAATTCATCCTTTCATGAATAATTACGCATAAAAGGTGAAAATGTTGCATCTTTTCAGGGTTGATCACTACTGAGGATGGCTTCCATCCAGATTAACGTGTTCAAGACTTTCAATCCCGAAGAAGTAAACGCGTCCACCGCTCTTCCCGCCGGGTAGTTAATCTGGAGTTTATTAGGATGATGGGTTCGATGGATTACATAAGGTACCAGACTGCGGATCGTCGTGTCTTCATTAGCTGGGCTGGTAGCAAGCCAGAGATAATCTTGATGAGGGTTTACCGATTCAAGAGAACCCAACCCCAACAAATGGTCCTGACTGCGAACTGCCCAAACCTTGATCAAATCCGAATTCAACCAACGATCCAGCCAATTCATGACCCCAGGAGTGTGCTTTTGGAGATTAAACGGCAGGAACCAACCCACTGAAGCTGGGAACAGGTCCTCCAGCCAGGCTTTTTGCTGAGGCCAATCCTCACTGCGCCGACCTGTGATGCGGACACTATCGATCGAGAATTTTTCCGAATGCCTCAACCGGTCAACGACCCAATTTGTACGCCGATTGATTTCGACAAACCCGAGTGATTCGTAGATGTGGATGGCAGTGGGATTGTCCTCACGTACTTGTAGCATCACGTGGCTGCCCTGGTGTTCTTTCACATGGCGCATTGCTCGCTCGGTTAACTTTCTGGCAATTCCCCTGCCGCGGTGATCGGGATGGACAGAGACATTGGCGATAAAGTACAGGTGCTGCTGATTGCGTTTAGCAAAAATGAGCGTGACGTTGCCAAGAATCTGTCCGTCCTCTTCCCAAACATAGCCGCAGAACGGGATGTTCGTCGTCTCGGGGGTTAGTGAGGACAGATAGATCGAGCTGACACTCTTGCCGGCCATGCGAATATTGTGAAGGTAAGAACGACCCTCCGCATCCATGGCTTCAGCGAAGCACAGCTCCACCAGGTCAGCTACCGGCTGGATATCTTTTTCCAGGTGGATCGGTCGGATGTGGCTTGGCTGGGGATTGACGAGGATGGTCATGGGTAAATTTTACACCAGCACAGCCCAGCGTAAATCATTATTGTGGTGGAATTCCCCAGACACGAATGGTTTCATCGGCAGCACTCGAGATAATAGTGCGTTCATCCGGTGAAAACGTGACCATCCAAGCTACGCTCACCATGTCGAACATGGATTCTAACAAATCCCGGTTCTCAAAATCCCAAACCTTTACCACCTCACCCAATCAACAAGGCTGGGATTAGTAAATAACAGCAAATCATCCGGGTGTTTTTTATCGAAGTGTAGATCGTTAAGCCCAAAAAAGAGCAATAATCTTTCAACTCACCTTGAAGGTTTGTCAGATTGTAATGACGATCATACTTTACTGCCATTTTCCTCAATCGTAATAATTAATTGGAGCATCAAACTGTATCTGTATTTGAGAGTAAATAGAGAACTCAGGTATGACAGTTGTCAAATTTGCTTCGGCAAGCTCTTTATAACTCAATTATTTGACTTCCCTTCCCCGAGCGCTTACAATCAAAACAAGGATCAACAATGACAATACTCTACAATTATCACGAGTGCGGAAGTACTGAAGAACACAACTCTACACAGATTTTCATTTCTCAAGGCAAGATCGCCGCGATCGGCGAAGTGAAAACCAAAGCGGGTGAAGAATTCATTAATTGTCAGGGGTTGACCCTGCTTCCAGGTTTCATTGATCTGCACACGCATGGTGCTCTTGGACACGAGATCATCGGCATCGATGAGGCCGGCTTGCAGGAAATTTCACTCTTTTACGCCCGCCACGGGGTGACCGGGTTCCTGGCCAGCCCGTGGACAGCGCCGCGCCAGGCCATCACCGATTCACTAAACGTGATCCGCTCGGTGATGGGGCGTGAACAAGGCGCGCGCATCCTCGGCGCGCATCTGGAGGGTCCGTGGCTGAACACGGTATTCTGCGGCGCGCAGGACAAGACCCTGATCCGCACCGCTGAACTCGAGGAAGCCCTCTCTCACCTCGATAGCGGCATCGTCAAGCTGGTGGCCGTGGCTCCTGAAGTTGAAGGCAATCGCTGGCTCATCGAGGAATGTGCGCAGCGCGGGATTACTATCTCCGCCGGACACACCAACGCCACCTATGCGGAAATGCAGCAAGCAGTAAGTCTCGGCGTACGGCAAGTGACGCACTGCTTCAACGCCATGCGTCCGCTCAATCACCGCGAACCGGGTGTGGTCGGGGCAGCCATGACGATGCCAGAGATCAAATGCGAGCTGATCGCTGACAACATTCACGTCAACCCGGCGGTGATGAAGCTGCTGCTCGACGTCAAAGGGCCCGAAGGGGTGATCCTCATCAGCGATTCGATCAGTGCTGCGGGGATGCCGGACGGAGTTTATACGTTCGAAGGAATGCCGGTGACGGTGGTCAATGGCGCTGCCCGTCTCACGGATGGCACCCTCGCCGGGTCCACCCTGACGATGGAACGAGCGTTGGCGAACTTCGTGCAAGCCACCAGGCGCCCGCTGGCAGAACTGGTCCCATGCAGTTCCACGAACGCGGCCAAAGCCATCCACCTTGACAATACAAAAGGCAGGATTGTCATCGGTTACGATGCAGATCTCATCCTTGTGGATCAAAACTTGCATGTAAAATTAACCATGGTAGACGGAAAAATCGTCTACAGTGAGCTCTGACATGATGTTAATACGTTTCTACGATTTCTCTTAGGCTGGAAATGCTATAATCACTTTTACTTTAGTTATTAGTTCTGTTTAAGGACGGAACCCATTATGATGAGATTTGACCGATTCACTGAAAGAGCACAAGAAGCCGCCCAACGCGCCGCGGAGATCATCCAGCGCTACGGGCATAACCAGATCGATACCGAGCATCTGCTGCTGGCGCTAATCGAACAACCCCAGGGCATGGTCTCGCAAATCCTGGAAATTTTAAAGGTAGACCCACAGATACTGGGTGAACGCCTGGATTACATCCTCAAAACCAGCCCTAAGGCAAACATCTTTGGTGGCGGTGGTGCCGGGCAGATATTCATCACCCCGCGCGTCAAACGCATCATCGACCTGGCCAACGAAGAAGCCAGCCGACTGAAGGACGAATATATCTCGACTGAGCATATCTTTTTGGCAATCTTGAGCGAAAAGAACACTCCCGCGGCGCGCCTGTTGGAGACCACAGGCATCACCCGCGACCGGGTTCTGGACGCCATCACGCAATTGCGTGGTGGTCAACGCGTCACTGATCCGCAAGCTGAGACCCGTTACCGCACCCTCGAGAAATATAGCCGCGACCTCACCCAGCAAGCCCGCGAAGGGAAACTGGACCCAGTCATTGGCCGAGACAACGAAATCCTGCGCGTGATGCAGATCCTCTCGCGACGTACCAAAAACAATCCTGTCCTCATCGGCGAAGCTGGCGTGGGCAAGACGGCTATCGTGGAGGGATTGGCACAGAAGATCGCCTCGGGTGATGTGCCAGAGATCTTGAGTGGTAAGAAAGTTATTTCACTCGACCTTGGCGCCATGATTGCCGGTTCGCGCTTCAGAGGTGAGTTCGAAGAGCGCCTCAAGGCCGCCATTGAAGACGTACAGCGCTCGTCTGGTGAAATTATCCTCTTCATCGACGAGCTGCACACGGTTGTAGGTGCCGGTGCCGCACAGGGTGCCATGGACGCCTCGAACATGCTCAAACCCGCGCTGGCTCGCGGCGAACTGCAATGCGTTGGTGCCACCACTCTGGACGAATACCAGAAACATATCGAAAAAGATGCTGCCCTTGAACGCCGGTTCGCTCCTGTGTTCGTGGACGAACCCTCGGTGGACGACACGATCAAAATGTTGATGGGTCTGCGCGACAAGTACGAAGCGCATCACAAAGTCCATTTCTCTGACGATGCCCTCGTGGCTGCAGTCAAACTCAGTTCACGTTATGTCACCGACCGCCGCCTGCCCGACAAAGCCATTGACCTGATGGACGAAGCCGCGGCCAAGCTGCGCGTGGCGCTCTATTCGTTGCCGCCTGACCTAAAAAAGATCAAGAGCGAACTGGATAAATTGAAAGCCGAAGAGGAACAGGCAGGTGTGGAACGCGATTACGAGCGCGCCGCCCGGATGAAAGCGGAACGTCTGCGCCTGGAAGAGGACTTCACCAAGAAACGAGATTCCTGGGAAGCCGAGCACAAACTGGACGAAGTAGTGGATGTCAACGACATCGCTGGTGTGCTGGCACAGTGGACAGGCATCCCCGTGAGCCAGCTGATGGAAACGGAAGCCGAACGCCTGCTGAAAATGGAAGACCGCTTGCACGAGCGTATCATTGGGCAGGATGAAGCCATCCACGCCGTGGCCGACGCCATCCGCCGCGCCCGCTCGGGGATGAAAGACCCGCGCCGACCGATCGGTTCGTTCATCTTCATCGGACCGTCAGGTGTTGGCAAGACCGAACTGGCCAAGGCGCTCGCCGAGTTCATGTTCGACGACGAAGAAGCGCTTGTGCGCATCGACATGAGCGAATATCACGAGCAGCATACCGTATCGCGCTTGTTCGGTGCTCCTCCTGGCTACGTCGGCTATGAAGAAGGCGGTCAACTGACCGAAGCTGTGCGCCGCCGCCCCTACCGGGTGGTGCTGTTCGATGAAATCGAAAAGGCTCATCCCGATGTCTGGAACGCGTTGCTGCAGATCCTCGACGACGGCCGCCTGACCGATGGTCAGGGCCGCGTGGTCGATTTCCGCAATACTGTGTTGATCATGACCAGCAACCTTGGTACCGAATTCGTACGCCGCAACGGTGCGTTGGGATTCATTCAGAAAGACGAATCCAACGAGGACCGTGAAGCGCACGACAAGATCGAGAGAGCCCTCAAGACCACCTTCCGCCCCGAGTTCCTCAACCGTATCGATGAGATCATCATGTTCGCCCCATTGACTCTCGAGCAAATGCAGGAGATCGTTGACCTGCAAATGAAAGAGATCCGCAGCCGCCTCGAAGAACACGGATTGAAGGTTGAACTAACCAAGACAGCCCGCGAGTGGTTGGCTTCGGAAGGTTACGATCCCAACCTTGGCGCCAGACCACTCAAACGCGCCCTGCAGAAATACGTTGAAAGCCCGCTTTCGATCAGCCTGCTGAGCGGAGAATATGCCACCGGTGATGTGGTCATTGTCGACCTGGATCCGGAAAAGAAAGAGATCTATTTCAAGAAAAAGGAAATCAAAAAATAGCGCTCCAAGCCACCCGATCAAAGCCGGGTGGCTTTTTCTTTAATTGACAGTCCGAAATTCAGTGGGTATACTTACCTTTCTGATATTCAAAAGATTGGAGGAGCTCAATGAAAAAAGCTCTGATCACTGGCATCACCGGACAGGACGGTTCTTACCTGGCCGAGTTACTACTCTCGAAGGGATACGAAGTTCACGGCATCATCCGCCGCGCCAGCACGTTCAATACCCGCAGAATCGATCATATTTATCACGATCCGCACCGAAATGGTGAGGACGTCAAGCTGTTCCTGCATTACGGCGATGTCGCTGTGCTCGAAAGCCTGATGGACGTGATCTACAATGTCCGTCCGGATGAGATCTATAACCTGGCCGCGCAGAGCCACGTGCGCGTAAGCTTTGATATGCCCGAATACACCGGTGATGTGACCGGCCTGGGCACGATCCGCATCCTTGAGGCTATTCGCCGCAGCGGTTTCCCCGAACGGTTCTACCAGGCTTCATCAAGTGAAATGTTCGGTGCTGCCAAGCCGCCTCAGAACGAGCTCACGCCGTTCGAACCGCGCAGCCCCTACGCTGCAGCCAAGGTATATTCCTACTGGGTTACCCGCAATTACCGTGAAGGCTATAACTTGTTTGCCAGCAACGGCATCTTGTTCAATCATGAATCTCCGCGCCGCGGCGAAACTTTCGTCACCCGCAAGATCACCCGCGCCGTGGCTGCCATCAAGGCTGGTAAACAGAACCATCTTTACCTAGGTAACCTGGATTCCAAACGCGACTGGGGTTACGCTCCTGAATATGTCGAGGCGCAATGGCTGATCCTGCAGCAGGAGAAACCGGATGATTTCGTCATCGGTACCGGCGAATCACATACTGTGCGTGAATTCCTGGACGAGACATTTGGTTATGCCGGTCTTGACTGGAAGAAGTACGTCGAGATTGACCCGCGTTACTTCCGCCCAACCGAAGTGGATTACCTGTTAGCAGATCCATCCAAATCACGCAAACAATTGAACTGGGAACCGAAGGTGAAGTTCCACGAGCTGGCGCGCATCATGGTCGATGCCGACCTGGAATTGATCGGTGAGGAATGCCCCGGAGAAGGCCGCAAGATCATCGAAGAAAAGTTCAATGGCTGGCACAGGTGGGAGCATCAAGTCGTCAGCATGGAGAGGTAAATTCTCTGAGTACGAAAACCAGATACCCGACTTTTTGTCGGGTATTTTAATGCTTGTAATTATAGAACACTAGTGCTATTATAGTAGATATAGAAGGAGTGTTCTAATATGCAGCCACAAAAAGCCATTATTCCCGGAATCTTGCTCGGATCATTGATCCTCATCCTCTCAGCCAGATTACTCACCTCCACACAACCCGCTAACGCCGCTACAGAACAACCGAAAAAGAAGAATTCAAGCCAGCTAAGCTGCACAATTACCTCTCTGCCCGATGCTATACTGCCGTGGTGCATCCAGATCGAAGTTGCAGCAAAAAAATATGGTATCCCGGTGGAATTGATCGCTGCAGTGATGATGCAGGAGAGCGGCGGCCAATCAGATGTCATTTCCTCATCGGGTGCAGTGGGTTTGATGCAGGTCATGCCGAGTGACGGGATTGCCGCCAGCTTCATGTGCGCGAACGGGCCCTGTTTTGCCTCCCGTCCAACCACAGATCAATTGCTGGACCCCGAATTCAATATCGATTACGGAGTGAAAATGCTGGCCGGGTTATTGGAAAGATACGGAAACGAAAGAGACGCTCTGAAATCCTACGGTCCTTACAACGTGGGTTACTATTATGCTGACAAGGTACTGGCGATCAAATCTTCTTTATTGGAGTAAACATCATTACCTTCATTATCGTGTGGAAATTATTTTATGATTGAAATCCATAAAAGGGTTGACGAGTCAGCTACTTTCTAGTAGAATTTTGGAGCTTGAAATACAGGCATGCGGGCGTGGTTCAGTTGGTAGAATGTCTCCTTGCCAAGGAGAAGGTCGTGGGTTCGAGTCCCATCGCCCGCTCAAGAAAACCCCTTCACGGGGGTTTTTGTTTTGCTCTGGGATGCTTCGCAATCCCATCGCCCGCTCAAGAAAACCCCTTCACGGGGGTTTTTATTTTGCTCTGGGATGCTACGCAATCCCATCGCCCGAGAAAATCCCTCAATAGGGTTTTTCATTTAATTACTTGACCTGTCACTCACTCTTTGATAAAATCTTTTCTGTTCTGGCGACGTGGCCAAGTGGCTAAGGCAAGGGTCTGCAAAACCCTGATCATGGGTTCAAATCCCATCGTCGCCTTTTTTCATTTAATGTCATTGCGAGTCCCTGAAAGGGACGAAGCAAGCCCCCACAGATTTTGAATTCAAGCGATAGATAAAACCCTGACCAAGGGTTTCCTCCAAAGCAGGATCTCCGCTGCGCTGCGACAAACCCCATCGTCGCTTTTTTCATTTAATGTCATTGCGAGACCCTGAAAGGGACGAAGCAACCCACTGTTAGTCTTTTTTTTATCCAAATTCCATCATTACCTCATTTCTTGTATATATATTACGAGTCCCTAAAAAGGACGAAGCAAGCCCCACTTTGAATAATTGCAACATTAATCATTTCCATCGTGCCACGGTTCTTTGGTTCAATTTTTCGCATAGCAGCCAATTGCTGTGCAATTTGATCTTGGAGAATCAAGTACGAATATCGATTCTGATTTATAATTTTCCTTAGGAGGAAAATGATGAAAACCGCCAGATTCCTAATATTGATTATCGTTTTTGAGCTTTTGATTTCCAGTTGTACCGCGAATCCCATTACAACGAAATTTTCCATCAGTCCCTCTCCAACAGCGACGGAAACCATCTCCCGAACGATGACAGCAACCATCGAGCCAACAGCGACTCCCAATCAGTATCTGGTGGACAAAAACAAACTGAGTAAAACACCCTCCAGTTATGATTACCTAATTAACCATCTGGATGAATTCGTTCAAGGCCCGGATCCCTGGATTGTCGGTGCAGATGCGTTCATTCAATGGGATATCGACAAATTAACCCCAGCCCTTGGTGATCCATTTGCACAGGATATCAATTTACAGGTAAATATTTCGGGAGTCGGTTCTGGTGAGGTCTCGTTCTGGTGCAGGCCTTTCTCCCCGATCACAGGCCAAATGGAATTCTTCTACTTTGATCATAATGGTATCATCTACCCAGTCTATTTGATTATGGGGTTTAGAACTACCGATAAGCAAATAGTCGATATTGGAGTAATTCTACTTCAGGACCTTCTCCCCGAGACATCACTGTATTATGGATTTCAGACTGTTGATCTGATGGCTGGAGGAGATTACGAAGTGGACCAAATAATCACCTTTTATGAACCAGACGATCATCTCCCTCAGGAAGTAAATGACTTGATTGCAACCGGCGTCAGTAGTGTTGATCTGACCAACATATACACGTATATCGGATTCGGTTATATACTCTTGGAGAAGAAAGACTAGTAAAAAAAAGTGCAAGGCAAGCCATCCCTATATAATAATTTTAACCTCTTGTTAAGGCTCGGTGGTGTTTTTGCGAATAATGTGCGTCGAAGACGAATGATTCTTTTATACACAAAATAATCAGATTTTACTATTGCGTAATACTTGAATCCCCCTTTGATTTTGAAAATTCTAATTCATGCGGGAATCTTACTTCCCGGAATTAACTCATTTCCAGCACATTTTTGAATATGACTTGGAATAAATATTAAGCATGTCAATTTCCAGTGGAATTATCTTCCAAAATTGTAAGAAAGCTGGAATTATCTACAATTAAAAAGTTAGATTCCTTTATAATGATTTTATGGAAGTATCCTCTGAAATTGCGATCATTGTAATTTCCACCCTTTTGCTCATTTGTGTTTTCGTGAGCAAGATATCTGACCGGTTGGGCGTGCCCATCCTCCTGCTGTTTATTGGCATAGGTATGCTGGTAGGTTCTGAAGGGATTGGCGGGATCTATTTCGACGATCCATATATCACCCAAATCATCGGTAACATTGCTCTTGCTGTGATCCTCTTCTCCAGTGGTCTGGATACAAAATGGCAATCAATAAAACCTGTTCTGAAAGAAGGAATCAGCCTGGCTTCGTTTGGAGTGATTATCACAGCGGCTGTTTTCGGGGGCTTTGCTTATCTGGTACTCAAGCTCTCTTTGTTGGAGTCATTTCTGGTAGGCGCGATCATCTCTTCCACGGATGCCGCAGCGGTGTTTTCGATATTACGTTCCAGGTCAATCAGATTAAAGGGAAACCTGGCATCAGTTCTTGAGTTGGAGTCTGGTGGAAACGATCCGATCGCAGTGCTCCTTACGGTCACTTTGGTTGGAATACTGAATCAAACCAGTATGACCGCTCTTGGAATCGTTGGGGCATTTTTTCTTCAGATAGTCCTTGGTCTTGTGGTCGGGTGGATCTTTTCGATTATCGCTCTGTTCTTAATTAATCAAATCAAAATAGGATACGAGGGTCTTTATCCTTTGCTGATGATTGCCCTGGTGTTGTTAGCCTTCAATATAACCACAATTTTAAAGGGAAGTGGCTTCCTGGCTGTTTACGTTTTTGGTTTACTACTGGGCAAGAATGAATTTTTGCATAAACATAGTGCCATGCGTTTTTTCAATTCAACAGCCTGGTTCTCGCAAATTGTCTTATTTCTGACGCTTGGTCTGCTTGTCTTTCCCTCTCAACTTCTGTCGGTTATCTCTGAGGGCATTTTGCTGGCATTTTGCCTGGTCTTCATCGCCAGACCTGTCGCAATATTTCTTACACTGATACCATTCAAATACTCAATCAAAGAAAAAATGTTTATCTCTTGGGTTGGTCTACGTGGTGCAGTCCCGATCGTACTGGCTACCTTCCCCCTTGCTGCCGGAATTCAAAACGCAGACCTGATTTTCAATATCGTTTTCTTTGTTGTTTTAGTATCCGTGTTGCTGCAAGGAACCTTGCTAGGAAAAATTGCGAAATGGTTAAAACTTGAAAACAACGAACCTATTCCACCTAAACAACCCATTGAGATCATCCAGGGAGAACAGATTTCCAGTCAGCTTAAAGAGGTTGTTTTGCCTGAAAATACTGCCAGTGCCGGTAAAACCATCATGGAGCTTGGTTTACCCGCTGGTTTTTTGATCATTCTTATCTCGAGAGATGGCTCTTTTATTCTGCCTAATGGTGGAACAAAACTGGCTGCTGGAGATATCCTTTACGCTCTAATTGAACCTGATTCCATCCAGGTGGCACAAGAAATCCTTTTCAAGCCTGGCTAGGCTGAACTCATATGACAAATCGCTATTCTCGCGCCTTCCGGACCAAGTAATCCACCCGTGAGTTCAAAGGATTACCAGCATGTCCCCTTACCCACTCCCAACGAACCTGATGTGGTTTAATCACCGCTAAAAGGGTTTTCCATAGGTCTTGGTTGGCAACGGGGCCGTTGCTTCCGCACCAATTCTTGACAAGCCATTTGGGTATCCACTCCTCAATACCGCGTTGAAGATACTGCGAATCAGTATAGATTATTACTTTAGCAGGTTCTATAAGGGATTTCAATGCTTCGATCGCAGCCGTCAATTCCATACGGTTATTGGTTGTGTCAGGATCAGTGCCACTGATTTCCGTCCTGGTTCCATCAACAATTAACAAAGCCGCCCACGCGCCGGGTCCTGGGTTAGGGTCGCATCCTCCATCTGTGTAGATTACCACCTGATTTTTATCGCTCATGGAGTATCGTCATTTAATTCTGAGTAAGTTTGGTCCATCATTTTTACGAGGTCTGGAATCTGTTCCATAGGGAAATCAGTTCTGAAAAGTTGCCATGAAGCATCTTCCATTACCATTTCCGCGTTCCTCCACCCCGCGATAGAGGGCGGTACTTTTACCAAGTCGATCATATCCGCTACTTGAGCCCATTGGGGCAAGGAATCCTCGAGTTCAATCGCGTATTGAATTGACTTATTTCCAAGCGGTAATGACCCGGATGCCTTGACGATCTTGCCCTGGTGGTCAACATTACTCATCCAACGAACAAACAGCCAGGCTGCCAGTTTCTTTGTCTCCGTTGTGGACAGGACCGCGTAGGATGGCCCTTGAGCAAGTATGAATTGTCCGTCTTTTGAAGGGAAAGGCAACGCCATCCATTCATCAGTGCTTGCTGCCAATGTCTGAGCTGCCGTTTGTTGGTACAGATCTTCCAGATCAGCCACATAGACCAGTGTCTGCCGTTTGGCGAAATAATCGTACGGAGCTGGTTTCGAACTCAGCCAGGCGCAATCGTTGGCTTGAAGCCCACGTAGATATTTCAACGCTGAGATTGTATTGTAATTATTGAAGAGTATCGAATTGCCATTTGAGTAATCGGAACCAAAAGCCTGTAACCAACTGGCCACTGTCATGCCATCGTAATCGATCAGCCAGCCACCCATTCCGTCATTGGCTGTGGTGCCATCCAGTTTCATTTTTCCAGAAACCTCGCAGACTTGCTGTTCAAAAATCTCCGGCGTGGTTGGCAACTCGGTAAAGCCCATTTCATCCGCCCAGGTTTTATTGTAGAACAGCACCTTAGCGGTTCGCTGCGCTGGGATACCATATCTGAACCCATCAACAACGTCCTGTTGCCAGATGATATCCGAATAATAACTGATATCATCAGCCGTCAATCCCCATTCTGGCGAATTGACATAGGGCGTGAGGTTGGTGACGATCTGTTCAGTTTGGTTAAGGCGCAGCAAGTAATCAATCGGAGCAGCGATCACATCAGGGGGGGCAAAATTTTGTAAGTCAAGTGAAACCGCTTGGGTTAGCGCGCTGGCAGAACCGGGAGCGTTGGTGGTTATATGGATACCCCACTCGTTATTGGTATTAAATTCATCCACCAATGATTCCATCAATATCTGTACGTTCCCCGACCAGGGATACATAAAGACGATGTCAATTCCCTTCAGGTTCGCCGGATCGACTTTGATCGTAGGCGTCGGTGTCGGTGGATTTTCTGTAGCGGTACTGGCAGATGCAATGGGTGTGAATTTCTCGCTACCTGTTGTAGACGGACCAACACAACCAGCGAGAAGCGATCCAATGCAGAGAATAATTGGAAATAGTATTTTAATAATTTTCAAAATGTAATTTCCTGACAATCAATCAAAATCCGTTGGTCTGGAAGGTTCTACCAAATGAGAAAACATGCAGTTGAGTTCATCGGTGGTGACCCGCAAAACGGACAATTCCGGAAGATCATTCTGAGAAAAGAAAGTTGGATCGGCAGTCTCAAGTGGATCCGGGGTTGCTTCGGCAATCAGGTCACAAAGGATGAATAACTTATAAGTGTGAAAAGGGTACGGCGGGTGTCCGTGAAGGTTACGATCAAAGATGGCTGCCACCTTGCGAGCTTTGACGATCATGCCCGCTTCCTCGCGCACTTCGCGTTCTACTGCCAAGCTGGGTGGTTCGTTGATGTCCACCCATCCTCCAGGCAGCGTCCAGCGCCCGTTGTCCATCAATTCGCGGACCAACAGGATCTTCTTGTTCTTGAACACCACCCCGCGTACGTCGATCTTTGGGGTGGCATATCCAGATTGCGTTTCAAAAACGCTGCTGACTTCCTCAAGTTCTGCCCCAGTCGCTTCAGCCATCATCTGCGCGGCGATCTTCTCAAGCTCAAGAAAGCGTTCCTTGTCAAAGGGATTCTGGGTATATGCCAATCCCGATTGGGCTAACGCTTGCACCTCTTGAGCCCATTTCATTATTTTTTCCATTTTTTGACCTTTCAGTAAATTGCTGGTGTTGACGAAAACTGGTCAATTTTGTATAATCACTTCATCAATTTTATACGAGTTAGGTCAAAAGTAGTAGGTTGTTCATGTACTGATAGAGAAGGAGGTCCCGGCTGAAAGCCTCCACAGCAAAGGACAACCAAAGTCATTTGACCAGATTTGCCGAAGAAATCCATATTGGAAAATAGACCGGCACGGGACAGCCCGTTACAGCCAAACCGGATGATAGTCCGGCAAGAGTGCCAACAAATGGCAAATCGAGGTGGTACCGCGGAAGTTGATCCTTTCGTCCTCTTCAGGATGAAAGGTTTTTATTTTAATTATCCATTTCATTGGAGGTCGCCATGACAGAAGAAATGCTCGCCAAAACGTATGATTTCAAAGCCACTGAACAACGGCTATACAAACAGTGGGAAGAATCCGGTTACTTCAAACCGATTAATGACCCGAAGTCTCCCGATTTCGAAGCCAGTAAGAAACCGTTCGTCATCTCCATCCCGCCCCCCAACGTTACTGGAGAACTTCACCTCGGTCACGCCATGTTTGTTTCGATGGAAGACTTGATGATTCGATATCACCGCATGAAAGGAGATCCCACCCTGTGGGTTCCGGGCACTGATCATGCCGGTATCGCTACCCAAATGTTAGTGGAAAAAGCACTTGCCAAAGAAGGCATCAAACGGGACGAGATCGGCCGTGAGGAGTTCCTCAAACGCACCTGGGAATGGAAGGAAAAATATGGCAGCCAGATTACCCGGCAGATTCGGCGCTTGGGTGCCTCCTGCGATTGGGATCGACAGCGCTTTACCCTGGATGAAGGGCTCTCTCGTGCCGTACGCGAAGCCTTTGTGACCCTATATGAAAAAGGCTTAATCTATCGCGGACCACGCATGATCAACTGGTCACCCTCGTTACGTACTGCCGTCTCCGACCTTGAGGTGGAATACAGCGAAGAACCCGGTTTCCTTTATTATTTTAAATACATGCTTGCTGATGGCTCCGGAGAGTATATCCCCGTTGCTACCACCCGGCCTGAAACCATTTTGGGTGATACCGCCGTGGCTGTACACCCTGAAGATGAACGCTATCAGAAGTTCGTGGGAAAAGACGTGATTGTACCCATCCTGGGCCGGAAAATCCCCGTGATCGCTGATGAGTACGTCGACCGGGCTTTTGGTACCGGAGCGGTTAAGATCACCCCGGCACACGATCCTAACGATTACACGATCGGTCAGAACCACAACCTGGAATTCATCAATATTCTCAACAAGGACGCCTCGATCAACGACGCCGGTGGACCGTACGCCGGAATGGACCGCTTTGCCTGTCGCAAGAAACTTTGGGAAGACATGCGCGCCCAGGACCTGGTGATCAAAGAACAGCCGTATACGTTGAACGTACCGCGCTCACAGCGTGGCGGCGAAATCGTCGAACCGATGATATCCACCCAATGGTTTGTGAAGATCCAATCCCTTGCTGACAAGGCGCTGGCTGCCGTTAAAGAAGGTAAGACAAAGATCGTTCCCGAACGCTTCACCAAGGTGTATTACAACTGGCTGGAAAACATCCGAGACTGGTGTATTAGCCGACAATTATGGTGGGGGCATCGAATTCCGGTGTGGTATTGCGATGATTGCGGCGAAATGACTGTAGCGCGCGAAGATCCAACCGAATGTTCACATTGCCATAGCAAAAAGATCCACCAGGATGATGACGTTCTGGATACCTGGTTCTCTTCGGGACTTTGGCCTTTCTCCACATTGGGATGGCCAGAAAAAACACCAGACTTGAAGTACTTCTACCCCACCTCAGTGCTTGAGACCGGCGCGGACATCCTTTTCTTCTGGGTGGCGCGCATGATGATGTTTGGTATCGAATTCACCGGTGAGCCGCCCTTCCATACTATCTATCTGCACGGTCTGATCCTCGACGAGAAGGGCCAGAAAATGAGTAAGACCAAGGGTAATGTGATCGATCCGCTAGTGGTCATGGACGACCTGGGTACTGACGCGTTGCGTTTCACCCTGCTTGTGGGATCCACTCCTGGAAAAGACAGTAATCTGAGTCTCAAGAAGGTGGAAGGCAATCGTAACTTTGCCAACAAGATTTGGAACGCCGGACGTTTTGTCCTCGGTGCTGTAAGCCAGGCGCCAAAAGAACCAGTCGCCCCTCCTCAATGGACTTTGGCGGATTCCTGGATCTGGGCGCGTCTAACCACGCTCGTACGTGACACCGATCGTCTTTTCAATAATTACCAATTTGGCGAAGCCGGACGCCAGATCTATGAATTCTTCTGGGGAGAATTTGCTGACTGGTATCTTGAAATCGCTAAGACACAGCTCAACGAAGGAGGCGACCGCGCTTATTACACCGCCAGAACCCTGGTACGCGTTTTGGATGCCTGCCTGCGCCTGTTGCATCCTTTCACTCCATTTGTCACTGAAGAATTGTGGCAAGCTTTAAAGAAGACAGCCATCGAATGTGGTTTTTCACCTTTTGACAGCCACTCCAAGTGGGAGGAAGCCTTGATCATTGCACGCTGGCCGGAAGCGAAGGAACCCGAAGGCTGGGAAGAACTGACTATCCAGGATTTCTCCCTTGTGCAAGATGTTGTGCGTGCCATCCGGAATCTACGCGCGGAAAAGGGAGTGCAGCCTTCCAAAAAGATCGCTGCCACACTGGTTTGTGGAGACCGCAAAGCCATCCTCGAGAAACAAACCACTTCTATCTGCTCCCTGGCAGGGATCGAACCTTCCAGCCTAAACCTGCAGGCGTTGCTTTCTAACAAGCTGGAAAACCAGGTATCAATCGTAGTTTCCGGCATTGAGATCTATCTTCCCCTGGCTGATCTGGTGGATGCGGATGCCGAACTGGCAAGACTCTCGAAAGAATTGACAGAGACAAGTATTCAGATCGAAAGGCTTGAGAAATTGCTCAGCAGTGACTTTGGTAATAAAGCTCCAGCCGCCGTGGTAGACAAAGAGCGGCAACGTCTCGCAGCATTCAAAGAGACCGCGTTGAAGTTGGATCAGCAACTAAAGATGTTAAGAAAGTAGTGAAAAATAAGCCCTTCTCCAATCGAGAAGGGCTTATCGATTACCTGGGCATACGGCCGAACAACTTTCTGAAGAAGCGGTGAAAACCATGAATTGATTCCACTGGCGGAAGGTGCATGAACATACATTCTCCACTGACAACATTCATTCCGAGCGCCAGGGCTTTCTCTTCCGCTTCTCGCGATTCAGCACCCTGCTGCAGCCAGAGTTGTCTGATCCCAAGAGCAGCCATGTCATCGATTACTCCAAGTGTTGAAACAGGCGGAAGCACAATCACCACCGCGGCCGGTTTGACTGGTAATGCCCCGATGCCAGCGTAACAACGCTCTCCTTCTATCATGTCCATGTGTGGGTTTACAGCGTAAACTTTCAATCCTTTGGCTTTCATGTCATGATATAACATCGTGCCAAACTTATCTTTATTACGTGAGACCCCTACTACGGCAAACGAGGGTTGAGCGATAAATTCATCAATCGATTTTTGAGAGTTTTTCATGTAGGAAGCCTGTTCTTCTTAAATATTATCTGTTAAATATAGCACTTCGGATTAAAAAAACAACCACCCCATTTTCTGGGATAGTTGTAATAAACAATCAACTGATTCACTACGCTTTTCGCCTAATCACCAGAGTGAATATCACCAGCAATCCCACGACGATCGCTGCTCCAAGAGATGCCGAATAAATTAAAGGCACTGAGGGAAATTTATTGGCGATCCCTGCGAAAGCCCAGATTAAAACCAACAGATATGCGACATCTCGTCTGGTGAAAGCCATCAAAGCAGCGATTACCACAGCTGCGACCAACATGATCACCGTCCAGGTCATTGTCCCGACCCCCCAACCAGACCAGTTTACAAAGTAAAGGACATCTGAAATATTCGCGATCGTGGCAACAGTAATCCATCCCAGGTAGATCGAGAAGGGAACTCTGACAGACCATGTTTCACCAGTACTGACCTTGTCTCTGCTACCAATTCCGAGACGAAGATAGATCAGGATAAGGCTTACAAGTAAAGTAAACATGGCTAAGAGCGTCAGTGCGAATAATTCATAATGCCAAAGGAATATCCAGGCACAATTTGCAATACTACTCAAAATAAAGAGACCACTTATCCCAACCAAACGAGGATTGTCCCTTTGTGAAGGAAGAGCTTGGAAAATTGCGTAAGCGATCAGACCTATGTATATCAAACCCCAAATTGAAAATACATATCCACTTGGGACAAAATAGACTTGGAATTTATCAGAAATTTGACCGGTTTCCAGGCCATTGAAAGGCAAAATATTTGCCAGCGCATTGATCGCTATCGTGATAATCACAGTCGTCACAACTACGATTTGTCTGAACATCCCTTTTTTCATAAGTTCCTCTCCTTCATTCATTTAATTCATTATAGAGAAGGATAGAGTCAATGAAAAGCGACTGTATAATCTTTGCAAATCCTTGAAATAATCTATCCGCGAGCCTTACGCATTGACTTTCGGGTACGAAAGGTAAGGAGAATGAAACGCCAGGCATGTTTTATCGGATGGATGTGACTGTGCTCCCCGGCGTAAATGGTTTGGATGGTTACCCAACCCAATTTCTGTCCATTCAGGATACAACGCATAATCATTTCTACTTCGAATTCAAAACCGTGCAATTTGCTTGACAAAAGTGCTGTCATTAATTGAGAAGAGATCAATCGGTAACCCGATTGGTTATCCGGAATATGCTGCCCCATTGCCCAGGAAAACATCCAGGTGCCAATAGTGTTTGAACACATGCGCACAAATGGCATCTTGCGAAAATCGCGACTACCAATGATCAAATCGGTGTGGTTTTTCTTATACTCAGAAATGAACTCTGGGATCTCAGCGGGATCGTGCTGACCATCACCGTCCAGACAAATAACGGCATCGTAACCCTGATCGAGTGCATACTGAAATCCGTTGATCATGGCTGCGCCCTTCCCCTGGTTGGGTTCCTGACGGATAACGAAGGCGCCACTAGATCTGGCTATCTCTGACGTTTCATCAACAGAACCATCATCAACAACAACCACCGGTAAAAAATGTGACGCTCTTTGCACCACACTGGCAATGTGGTCTCTTTCGTTATACGCGGGAATGAGAGCGAGAATTTTTACAGATTCTTTTACCATTCGGTTTCCTCACTGGCAGTGAATCGATGGCAGAAGTGTAACTTATTCCCCTCAAAAACTCCAGATATAAAAACCTGGTTGGATTGTGTCCAACCAGGCTACCATTTACCGTCTTCTAAAGATTCCCAACAACACCATGAGTCCGCAGGCGATCAAGACGATCGGGAAGAGCAGGGACATATCAAGTGAGAACCAGGTCATTACACCAGCAGCCGTAACAAACAATCCAATCAGTAGCATCGACCAGGTCTGCCAGTTCAAGCGCCAACTATCTCTGCCCATAAAAATCACCGCGTTCAAAAGGATTCCGGCTCCAGCGACCAGGATGGGGATCGCCCACCACTTAGGATAAGTTGCCAGCCAGCCCTGCAAAGAAACAATCGGCAAATACTGGATTAGAAAACCGAATCCTACCACCATGCCAGCGAGCCCGACCCATGCGGCTATGCCTGTCCAGACTGAGAAGCGAGAATTCGCGTCCTTTTCGATAATCGACAACCCGCCCATAAAAATACTAAAACCGGCAGCGATCACCATCAGCGGCCAAAAACGCGACCAATCCATACCGAACATTAGAATCACGCCCAAGGTTCCGAACAGCACCGCGGAACCAAAATTACTGCGTACAGATGTGTTGAATCTCTGGTTTAAGTGGAATTCTTTCCAGGCTGAATTCAACGAGGAAAAAACCGGAATAAAGATAAATAATGCCCACCAATGAAAAGAGATATTAGCCAGATGCAGGTTTTGAATAAGAAGAATAACCCCAACGAGGATGAGGATCAATGGCCACCAAACACTGCCTGATCGTTTGGGTTTATTTACGATTGTCGGAATATCATTATTAGTTTGATTGGAATTATCCATAGATTATAAATCTCCTATGCTCTATAACAATATATACGTGACTCTTAGTAAATAGTTGTACAGTTCCCCTAACCGGAAGGTATAATGCAAATCCACAAATCATCCAGGAGAATAAAAAATGCTACGAGTTGGTTATATCGGTTTGGGATTAATGGGTAAATCAATCGCCAGGAACATCTTGAAAGGTGGTTTTCCGGTTACTGTTCATAATCGCAGCCAGGCTGCTGTTGAGGAGTTGGTAAAGGAAGGCGCGACGCGTGTCAATTCACCCGCCGAGGTGGCAGCCCACTCGGATGTGGTATTCACCAACCTGCCCGACAGCCCTGATGTTGAAAAGGTGGTCTTTGGAGAAAACGGGGTCGTTTATGGATCCCATCCGGGAATGATCTTTGTGGATAATTCCACCATCAAACCAGCCGTAGCCCGTTCAATCGCCCTCCGCCTGGCTGAAAAAGGCGTGCAAGCTTTGGATGCACCTGTCAGCGGCGGAGACATCGGAGCGCGTAACGCCACCCTGACGATCATGGTCGGTGGTCCGGCTGAAGCGCTCGAGGTTGTTCGACCAATTTTTGCTGTAATGGGGAAAACCATCACCCATGTGGGTGATTCAGGCAGCGGACAGGTTGCCAAGGCGGCCAACCAGATCATGGTGGCTGCGCAAATGGTCGCCATGGCTGAATTGCTAATCTTTGCCCAAAAAGCAGGGACGGATCCGCGAAAGGTAGTGGAAGCGATCAAAGCCGGCGCGGCTCAATGCTGGACCTTGGACGTCAAGCCGCAACGGCTGTTTGAAGGCAACCGCCAACCCGGCTTCAAAGCCTCCATGCAGACCAAAGACCTGAATATCATCATGGAAACTGCCCGAGAATACGGAATTCCCCTCCCCTCTGCCGCGGTAGATTGCCAGCTTTACACATCCATGCTCCAGGCTGGGCAGGGGAACCTGGATAATTCTGCAATCATCGGTGTGATTGAATCTCTGGCAGGTGAAAAATTGAGAACCGCGTAAGAGAGAATCGCCTCTGCTTTACAGAGGCGATTTCGATGATTCTTTGGCCTTTTCAGGTTCCACGTGGACGGTTACCTCCAAATTGGGTATCTCCGCCCGTACATTTTTTTGAATCTTTTCAGTGATTTCGTGTGCTTTTTCCACAGTCATACGTGGATTAAGACGGATGTGGACGTCAGCAAACAACGATGGGCCAGACATGCGAATTCGCACTTTATGAACATTCTTCACGCCATCGATTGACTGAATAATCCCATTAACCTGTCGATCCATTCCATCAGGAGTGGAGTCTAATAATCCCTGGATGGTACGAATTCCCAATTCAACGCTCACATAAATCACGATCGCAGAGACCCCCAGCGCGGCCACAGAATCGGCTTTTTCTAGCCACTTCAAACCGGGTACCCATTCGCTAATCTTCACCAACAGTAAACCCAGGATGACCACACAGGAGCTCCATATATCAGTGCTGAAATGCAACGCGTCTGCTTCCAGCGCCTGACTGTTGTGTTTCTTCGCCGCGCGGTAAAGAACCCGTGATCTGGAGAAGTCGATCACAATCGATGTAAGCATCACAATGAATGCCCAGATGGTGATGTCCACCTGGACAGCCTTCCCGGTCAATCGCGAAATGGCTTCATAGATGATCCAGGCGCATGTACCTAAAAGTAATAAAGTCTCGAATAGAGCAGACAGGTTTTCCACCTTGCCATGGCCGTAAGGATGCTCCTTATCAGGATCTTTTGAGGATACTCGTACCGCAAACAGGGTAACCAGTGCTGCCACCAGATCAAGGGCAGAATGAGCAGCTTCAGCCAGAATCCCTAACGAACCGGTAAATATGCCAACAATGATCTTGAAAGTTGTTAAACCAACTGCGGCGATCACTGATGTGAGTGCCGCCATGTTTTTCTCTTTTCTCGGGGTCATCTCTTTTTGATCAGGCATTTCAATCACGTCTCCAGGTTGAATTCTTCTGTAAATAAAGTAACGATCTCTTCCACAGCAATTTGAACTTTTTCACTCAACGCAGCGGCAAAATCAAGTTGTTCAGGCTGGATTCCCAGGTACATTACCTGGCAGCCCAGATCTGATTGGAGATAATTACCCAGTACCGAAAGTGGCAGGGTGTGACTTGAAGCGCTCATACCATCGATCTTTTCTTCCTCAAGCCATTCAATCGACCCAGGTGCTTTTCCCAGATCCGCCGCGTCAACCATGATCACCAGGTCTGGAGCGAATTTTCGTAGAGGACCACTGGCGTTTTCAGGAATTGGTCCACCATTGATGGCGATGAAATCCGCCGGTAGAGCGGATGCCAGATTTATTTTTCTGGCAATCTCTATACCGGCGGCATCATCCCCGTTTAATTCCGAGCCAATTCCTACCACGGCGACTCTGAGCTGATCAGGATCAGTCTTTAGCTGCAGCTTTTTCTTTTGGAGCTGACTTCTCACCAGGTCGAGTTGCTTTTTTAAGGAGAGGTTTGACATCTTCTTCCCTGCCATAGTAGACAACAAAAGGCTTCTTGGACGTGGCAGCCAGTTCCCAATCTTCTTCAGACATATTGATGCAATTGAACCTGCAATTCAAGACGCACTGCGCGCAAAAAGTACAACGGTCAACGTTGTAACGCATGACGAATCTTTTATTGACCTTGTCGATTGTAAGGATCTCAATCGCGTCCGCTGGACAATCTTTGACACAAAGCTGACAGCCAGTACACTTCTCGGCTTCATAAACGAGCATGCCACGGAAGTGCTCGGGAGCCTCCGATGATTCAAACGGATATTTTTCGGTATCCGGTTTACTGATGAATGATTTTAGAATATCTCCAATCATTGAACCGATCGTCATACTGCTATCCTCCGATCAATTTTTGGACAAATGGTTGAACCACCGGCGAGAAATACTGCCCAATGATAATAACAAGCAATTGTACCAGAACCACGATGGTTCCCGTGCGCCACCACATGCCTACAGTCTGATCGATGCGTAATCGTGCAAAAAGCGACTGCAAGGCAGCTGTGACGAGCAAAAGAACAAGTGTCTTCCACAAGAAATCGATCGGGTTGGCGATACCACCCATGTAGAATGAGGCAATGAGTGTCAGACCAATGACCAATTCGATATCCCGGCCAATCTTGAACAAACCAAACCCGCGACCACTATATTCGGTCAATGCACCGGCGACAATCTCTGTCTCCGCTTCTGGTGAGTCAAATGGGGGTAATTCCAATTTGCCCATCAAACCCACCAGCGCGACCACAAAACCAAAAGGCTGAACCAGTGCGTTCCATAACCCGGTTTGCGCAATCGCATTGATATCGCTAATCTTCCAGCTCTGGGCAGCAATCGCAGGGCCAAGCATAGCCAGGAGGAATGGAGCTTCGTATGAGAACAACTGGGTCAAAGCACGGGTGGCACCTACCAAAGAGAAACGATCAACGGTATTCGCACCAGCCAACCCGATGCACAGGGTCATCATGCTGAGCAAATACAACGTGACGACGAGGTCACCACTAAACCCATAGCTGGCCTGAAACCCAAACATGGGCACATATAGAGCAGCCGTCAGGGCAGCAGCGAGAGCGACGATTGGCAGGATGACAAACAAAGCTGGTTGAACCCCGGTCGGGATGATTTCTTCCTTTGCCAGAAGCTTTATGAAATCTGCTAACGGTTGGAACCAGCGCGGACCAATGCGGTTCTGAAAACGCGCCACTAACTTTCGATCGACATACTCATAGATCAAACCAAAAGCCAGTAAACTTAAACCGCCTGGAAAGACGAGCAATGCAACAATTGGGTTTATCGTCAGGTTGTTCATTTGTAATATGCAATCCCATACTTTCTTAAGTCTTCCCAACTCCATACTTGCGTATCGTTTCCACGATTGATTGTAACCATACGATCGTTGCAAGAGAAGCAGGGATCAATACCAGCCAGGATCATGGGCATGTCAGCCAGTTTGTGACCGACTGCCAGGGTGAGAACAGAAGCCCAGTTGCACAGACTTGGCGTACGTACTTTAATACGATCCGGTTTGTCGGTACCATTACTGCGCATAAAGTAGAACAATTCACCACGGGGTGCTTCGACACGGCTTATTGTCTCCCCTTCAGGGATTCTGCGCGGTACTTTGACTGTCAATTCACTATCGGGTAGTTTGCTGACGATCTTCCTTACCAGACGGTAGCTTTCGTATAACTCATTGATACGAACGACAAACCTTGCCTCCAGGTCACCAGCAGGTTCGGTCACCAATTTCACGGGGAACATGTCATAACCCGCATAGGGTGAGTCCACGCGCACGTCACGTTCCACCCCGGACGCGCGGGCTGTCGGTCCAACCGCGCCCAGCAGTTCAGCCTGCTCTTTGGTCATCAGACCAATATTGCGGGTTCTTCCCAGGAAGGTCTCATCTTCAGTGACCACCTTCATGTAATGCTTCGTTCGTTCTTCAAGGAAATCCATGCCATATTTCAAAGCATCTTTTTGATCCTTGTTCACATCGATCTTGACACCACCGATGACATTGGCTGAATAGTTCACACGATTCCCGGTCAGCATTTCCAACAACTCCATGACCGTTTCACGATCGCGCCAGGTGTACATGAACAGTGTATCAAACCCACCTTCATGAGCGGCAACTCCCAGCCAGAGAAGATGGCTGTGGATGCGTTCCAACTCGCCAATGAGCTCACGGATGGCTTGAGCCCGCGGTGGTGCTTGAACACCGGCCAGTTTTTCAACACCGAGTGCAAAAGCCATGGCATGTACATGAGAACAAATACCACAAACGCGTTCCATCAGGTAAAGATCCTGAACATAATTACGGTCTTCGGTTCCTTTTTCCATACCACGGTGAACAAAACCCAAACGCGCGGTCGCATTGGTGACGATCTCACCATCGACCGTAAATTCGAAATGACCCGGTTCCTTCAGCGCTGGATGCTGAGGACCGATCGCGACGATAAATTTTTCGGGAGCCTTCGTGTTTTCCATCGCCTATTTCTCCTTGTTTCCCAACTTCTGTTTCTTTGTTAAACCAGTAAAAGTCTTTCTCAACGGATAAACGCCAGTCGGCCAATCATCTGGAAGGAGCAAATGCTCAGTGTTGGGAGTTCCTTTGAAGTCAATCCCAAGTAATTCTGCTGCTTCACGTTCATAAAGAGTGGCTGAGGGGATAATGTCACAGATCGTGTCAATCTCTGCTTTTTGGTAATCAAGTGCGACTCGCAGCGTGGTCACCACAGGTCCTGAACAGAAGTGATACAGAACCTCGAGATTCCCTTTCCCTTTGACAGGAGTTCTCTCTGTGGTTCCTTCAGCAGTCTCGAATTCTGCCCGGTCAAGAGCGGTGATGGCTGAAAGGTAACCCCATTTGACATCCATGAGAGCCTGGACACAATTCTTAATATTACTTGCGTCCACGGTGATATCCAGACGATTTTCCTCAGGCGTTGTCTCAGACAGAGTCCAGGGTTGCAGAGCCTTATGCGCATTGGCCAGAATATCCGCAGACGTAACTTTGATCTTTTTTGTTGTAGGCATTTTTATTGCTCCTCTTATTCCTGCAAGCTCTTGAGAAGCTGCACGACACCATAGATGATCGCTTCAGGGCGTGGGGGGCAACCCGGCACGTAGACATTAACCGGGATAACTTCACTGATATCACCCACCACATTGTAACAACCCTGGAAAACCCCGCCGCTGATACCGCACGAACCTACAGCGATAACAAATTTAGGCTCAGGCATTTGCTCGTAGATACGAACGAGTCGGTCGCGTGCCTGTAAACTCACCGGGCCGGTGCATATCAATACATCTGCGTGACGAGGACTTCCCTGTAGCTTGATGCCAAAGCGTTCCACATCATAACGCGGAGTTAAGGTCGCCAGTATCTCAATATCACAGCCATTACAGGAACCGCTGTTGAAATGGATCGCCCAGGGCGAATTCACTCGCGCCCAGGTTTTCAATTTTTCCATCAGGTTTGCCATAATTTTCTCCTTGTCCTTTTTATGACGATCAGCCCATGATCAGGGCGATCAAGGCGAGGATCAACCCGATGAGATAAGGGATCATTGAGACTGTGAATGAACCAGTACCAATGATCAGCATGCCCAAGTGGAGCACAGCGAAGAAAAACGCCACCAGGAAAAATGGCCGATAGCCAGGTGCTGCCAGAGTAGTTGGGGCTGCTTCACCACTGCCATACACGCTGGATTTTGAAGATGAAGGATTTCCTTTACCAGCCAGTCCACGGCCGATCAAGTAGATCGCGTAAACCAGAGGAAGGTAGATCAAAAAAGCAAGAGGGGGGGATAAAAGTATATTCAGGTTGCTCATCGATAATCTCTCCTAAAATCCAAACGGACTGAGGAAAATATTCGCTGCCGGGACTGTGATCTTGCTGATCAACGACGGCCAGACACCCAGCAGGAGAATGCCAATAGTCAGAACAACCATTGGGGTAATCATCCAGGAAGATACAGCTTCTCCGGCTGTGACGACCTCAGATTGCTCATGGCGATACATTCTGTTGATGATCGGGGCGTAGTAAGCGAGGGAGAGAATGCTGTTCAAACCCACAAAGATCACCACTGCAATCAACCAGGCGGTTTGGCCCTGGGCCACCCCAACCAAAATCTGCCATTTCGACATAAAACCAGCCATCGGCGGCAGACCACCCAAACCGAGCAAAGCCACGCTGAACATCAAAGCCACGGCAGGATATTTCTTTGAGGCACCATTCAGATCATCCAACACGAGTGGAGAATGATTTCCTTTTGCCAGGTGCAGAACATAAAGCAAGGCTCCTGCTGCAAGGAAGGCCAATCCTTTCATCAACGCGTGGGTGAACATGTGGAAGTAACCACCAGCAGCCCCGGTGATACCGGTCGTAAAGCCAATATACAAGGTGACGCCGAAACCTACCAGCATGTATCCCACTTGAGCGATACTTGAATATGCCAGCAAGCGTTTAACCTCGGTTTGACGTAAAGCCATCAGGTTGCCGATCAGGATATTCACACATCCGAGGATCAGCAGTATAAGACCCCAAATGTGCGTCACCTGGTTCAGGACGATGATGACTCGTAACATGACGACCAGACCAGCTTCGATGACGATACCGGAGAGCATGGCACTGATTCCACTCGGAGCTTGTGAATGGGCATCCGGGAGCCAGGTATGAAGTGGAACCAGGGCTGCTTTCACACCAAAACCGATGATGATGAGAATACCACCAATGTAAAGCATCGGATCCAGCGCGGTGAAAGCGCCCAGGAAACTGGGTAAATAGACCGTGCCGGTCTTGCTGAATAAAATGGCGACACCAAACAGTGCCAGCGCGGAACCGACCGCTGACTGAGTCAGGTACTTGAATCCGGCTTCGAGCGAAGCGGGCTGCTCATGATAAAAGGCCACCAGGAAGTACGTACTGATCGCCATTACCTCAAACCAAACCCACAAGTTAAACAAATCCTGTGAGATTCCCAATCCAACGATCGAGCCGATTAAAGCCAGAAGCAGCGCATAGAACTTTTCTTCGCCGTCCTCATCCTGCATGTAAGGGAACGAGAATAACGTGACGCAGAAACCGAGAATGACGACGATCAAACTCATTAATAATGAAACGCCATCAAAACCGATCAATACCGTTCCGATATTCGTATAAATGCTTGAGCTGGTGCCAATCCAGTCTCTTGCGGTGAAATAGGTCAGGCAACCTTCCAACAAGATGATCAGGATGGTGAACATCTTGGCAATGCTCATGCCGAGGAATGACCCCTTGCGTACACTGGATCTACCCAGCAAATAAACGATCGGGGAGGCCACCAGAGGCAGGAATAACATACTCTTGATCAAGAAATTAATATCCATTTCACACTCCAATGGCAAAAAGTGAGAATAAGATGATTATCGTGCAAAGAACAGCCAGGATATTCAGACCCAAAACACCTGTCTGGGTCACCCGCAATCCTTCAGCACAATCCTCGGTGGCTTTAACAATGCCTGTATTGATCCCTTCGAATCCAAAGCTGTGTTCAGCCAGGTAGCGTAGCCAACCAAAGAGTCTGGTGACCCCTGTCAGTTTTTCACGGAAGAACCAACAGAGAATACCTGCGATGATGACCGCCAGCGGGATCAACGTTTGCAGTGTGAGCACCTCATGGAACATCTCAGCGAGATCCAGTGATTTCAGAGTATGGAAGGGTAAGGAACCGCTATTAAGGAGTTTCGAGAACCAATCGATCGAAAGCCATGAGACAAGTGCGCCTGCAGCCAGAGGAGCCAGAGCGATCTTCATTGCAGCACCAGCTCGATGCGCATGGTAATCGCTGCGAGGTTCGCCAAAGAAAACCATCCAGACCATACGGCAGGTATAAAGCGCAGTCAACCCGGCGACAAAGACCATGATCCAATATAACGCTTTTACATTGGCTGCCGCGCCGGCTTCAAGGATCAGTTCCTTGCTCCAGAAACCATTCAACACGGGAATACCGGCCAATGCCAGCGCTCCAATGATGAACATCCATTGAACATAAGGCATTTTCTTCCCGACGCCACCCATTTTGGTCATGTCGCGCGTACCCACGCAATGGATGACCGCGCCTGCGCCGAGGAACAACAACGCTTTAAAAATGGAATGGCTGAACAAATGAAATTGACTTGAAAAGACATCCCCTGTTCCAACCGCGTAGAACATGTAGCCCAATTGGCTGACGGTTGAATATGCAAGCACCCGCTTGAGATCGTTTGAAAACAAAGCCATTATCGCAGCCAGGAATGCCGAGAGGACACCCACCGCCATCACTGCTTCCTTCCAGTACGGGATTCCCGCAAATGCAGGGAAGAATCTGGCCAACAGATAAACACCGGCATTAACCATCGTTGCCGCATGGATCAGGGCGCTGATGGGAGAGGGTGCTTCCATGGCATCCGGCAACCAGGTTTGGAAGGGGAATTGGGCGGATTTAGCTGCCGCAGCCACCAGGAACATGAATCCCAAGAATGCCAGCATTTTGGCTGGCAAAGCGGAGGGGTTAGCCAGGAATTCGTTCAGGTCGTAACTCTTGGTATAGACGAAAATAAGCAGCGCGCCGGCAAGTAATCCAACGCCGCCGACTGAAGTGATGATCAAGGCTTTGATGCCGCCGCGAACTGCTTTGGGATCATCATTATGGAAGGAGATCAATCCGTAAGAACATAATGCTGTAATTTCCCAGAAGAAGAAGATCAAGAGCAAATTGCTAGTCAGCACCAGACCAGACATGGCACCGATGAAGAACAGCACATAGGCATAATACCGTCCCAGGCCTTCTTCGCCATGCATATAATTAACCGAAAAGATCACGGCGAGCGCGCCAATGATCGTTGCGATCAGGGTCAGAAAGACACCCAAGCCGTCAGCCACAAAGGAAAAAGCTCCGAACCCTGATCCCATTTTGATCGAAAACGCAACTTCTTTTGATGTCTGTGGGATCAATAGAATAGCAGCAACGGCGGCAGCCAGTGAGATGATCACTGCCAGACCGTGCTGCAATTTTTCATGTCGGTCTTTGTCCAGTAGGATAATTAATGCACCTAACCAGGGAACACTGATAATTAATGGAATTAGGAGATTGCTGCTCATGCTTACCTCTTTAATGATGAAAGAGCTTTAGTATCGAGCGTCCCCATCTTATGACGGATCTGCACAGCCATCGACAACCCGATCACAGCCACAATTGTATCGGCAACGATCACAGTTAAGCCCATCGTCTGAGCAATGCTGATCATCCCGGTCAGACTTCCTGCCAGCATAAAAGCCAGGACAACCCCCTTGACGATCAATTGCAGGGCAACGATGACCTTGATCAAGTTTCTGGTGGCTAAAAGACAATAGAACCCAACACCGACCAGGCTAAGAATGGATAACACAACGATGAAAGGAACGGGTAAATTGTTCATTCTTCGTCCTCCTCCTGGATTTCAGGCTTGCCGCCAGACAAAAGGCCCAGAACACCCAACACTCCGCAGAAAATGAACGCGATCTGAAGAATGATATCCAAATACCGGTTACTCCAGAGGATCATCGCCGCGGAAGACGGGTTCTGTAAAGTTAACCCCAGAATTCCACCTTTAAGCGTCAGGAAAACAGTCATAGCAACTGCAACAATGACCAAAACCCAGGCTAAAGTTTTGGGCATAACAGGTTTTAGACCCAACGGTTCTTCGCCAGAGATATTAATGGCGAAGACAAATAAAACCGTCACCAGTCCAGCTCCAACGCTCAACTCGATGACGGCTAATTGCTGCGCTCCCAGCAGATAGAGCATCAACGCAACAAGCGCGCTGGTCACTGCCAACCAAATCGCCGAAACCAATAATCTTTTCGACGTGACAGCGAGTATGGCACACAGCAAGATTCCGGCTGCAACTATGGCATACCACATTTACGTCCTCCTAAAGGGTGTTCTAATGGATCATTTGGAATCGCTTCCAAACTAGTTAATCATATCAGAAAAACATTAACATTTCACTTTAAAACACCAATTTCCTTCTAAAAGTTTTGGACGGGTATCAAGATATCATCATTTTTCTAATTGAATCTTAGAAAAATTAGAAAAACTCACTTCTTGTACTATTTTAAATTGTCATTATAATCAACACGTTTAATACTGATTTATAGGAGTAAGTAGGCATCATGAAAATAGCTGTATTGGCAAATTTAAAGGAAGACGCTCCCGTCTCCCCGGATGATCCCCCTGGGCATTGGGATGACTTGGATGACAAGGAAACAGTACAGGCCATCCTTGATTCATTGATCTCTCTTGGCCACGAAGCAAAGTATTTTCCAGCGGGGATAGAATCAGTAGAATCACTAAAATCGTTCAAACCAGATCTTTGTTTTAACTCAGGCGAAGGACATTATGGAGCATCTCGTGAAGCCCAGATGCCCGCTATTCTTGACAGTTTACGTCTAAACTATACCTGCGCAGGAGTATTGGGAATGTCGCTTTCGCACAGTAAGAATATCGCCAAGCGCATGTTCCGCTGTGCAGGTTTGCCTACAGCCAACTTTACTGTGACTGACGATCCAGAAAGAATCGATGATAAAGGACTGCATTATCCTTTGTTTATCAAACCTGCATCAGAAGGTTCATCCATCGGTATCAACGAGAATGCAGTAGTCAATAACCGTGAAGAACTCATCAGACAGGTAAAATGGGTGTGGAACTGCATCCATTCGCAGGTTCTTATCGAAGAATACATTGTTGGTCGTGAATTTACGATCGGAATTCTCGGCAATGAAGCTCTTCCAATCGTCGAGATCGTCTCCCCCACCGGGTTCTATTCTAATGAGCAGAAGGAAGACCTCGAAAGCGAGGTATATCGTATTTGCCCCGCGCCTCTTTCTGTGGAGCAGACAAAGGAATTTCAAGCCCTCGCTCTTCAGGCCAAAGAAGTCCTTGGCCTTGAGGATGTCTGCCGCATGGACATGCGTATGGATAAGGATGGAAATCCGTTCATCCTTGAAGTAAATCCTATTCCTTTAATGTGCCCAGACCCTGAGCAGGCATCATTGGTCTATGCTGCCAGAGCAGCCGGTTATTCATATAAGGATATGGTTGAAAAGATCATAAAATCAGCCATTGATCGACTTCACCTGAACTAAAAAAAGAGCCTGTAGAAAAAAACTACAGGCTCTTTTGTTAGTTCAATCTTCGTTTATGAATTCTCCAAATAATTGTTTAAATATTGTAAACTCTCCAGTCCTGCCTTCATGATTAGGGCTTGACGCATCCCACATCGCAGCAAAAGAAGCCACAACATCGTTCGCATCCAGAGAAGCCCCATTGGAAAAATTCACATTGTAACGGAGATAAAACGTCCATTCAGTCATGGCATCATTTGATATCCAGGAATCAGCCAGAGAGGGTTGTAAACCTGAGGCGCCATAACCCTCCGTAACCAGGGTATCATAGAGCAAACGAGTGATTCTGAATGTATCATCATTCGTTTCATCGGAAGGCCAAAGGCTTATTGGGCGATTTTTCTCATACACCTGGATAGTTACAGTTTGAGGGGAAAGGTCCTCATAGTTTTCAAAACTAGAATTGGTGCTTGCGCTACTGATTGTGTTTCTGAAGAAACTCCATTGCGCCACAAACCCAACAGGAATAAACGGCACTAAGTCCTTAAAATCTTGGTTAAGCTGGTCAAATTTAATTTGTCGCGCGGAAGTGGAAGTAGCAGCCTGTACCGCATACAATTCTTGCTGCAAGGTAGAATAAGGATCGCCAAATCGCCTGACTTCCCGCAGCAATGGGATTTCGTAAAAAGCTGCGCCGTCAGCGTATTGAGCTTTATACGTATCGAGGAACATCATCGCAGTTCCATTCCAGATAACACTGTCAAATCTTTCTTTCATTAATGGCATTAATTCAACCTCGATTCCAATCGCCGCTAATTCACTTTTGATCTCAGCAGCAATCCAACCGGGGTTTTGGATTAAGCTCGACGATTCATCGACATACGCAAGAGTAATCTTCTGAGAAAAATCAAAGTTCGCGCTTTCAAGGGTTGCTTTGGCTTTCTCAAGGTCCACTTCATACCAACTCAAGGAACTCGTTCTTCCAGTGGTTAAAAATGATGGAACTAATTGTGTCGCGGTTTCTGATCCAGAAGCTAAATAATTTTGTGTCAATTTGGCTTGATCAATTGCATAAGCAATTCCCTGCCGAACCGCTACATTGTTCATTGGGCTGAGTTTATTGTTAAATCCAATATAAACCAGATTCATTGGATTGTGACGAATGCCTGTAAAAGCAGTATCCTTCTGCACAGGTTCCAAAGCCGCCGGGTCAATGGTGTTTAGTACATCTCCCAGTGAACGGTACTGATACGAAGTTGCGTTTTCATACCAATGGAAATAAATACTTGTCACTCTTGGAGGCGTTCCCCAATATGTGGGAGAAACCTTGAGCAAGATTGGCAAATCCTTTTGATTAGTAACAACAGTAAATGGTCCTGTTCCATTCATTTCTTTCGTCATTAAGAGAGAATCTCCCTTATGGCTGTCCAAAAAATCTTTGTCCTGAATGGCCATGATTGGTGATGTCATTTTTTGAGGAAACGCTGCGTCTGCAGAACATAGAGTAAACTTCACAGTATAAGCATCAACTGCTTCTACAGAACGGATTTCTCCCCCATATCCGCAACTTTCGGCTTCCACCTTCATTGCTGAAAAATTCGAGTTGCCAGTTGATTGGGCTGAAATGCCCGAGCATCCGGTCAAAACAAGAGAAAAGACCAGAAGTATCGAAAATAGATTTCGACAAGAAGTCAATTTCATGGAACATCTCACATTTCTCAGATATTTATCTGTTAGAAACAGTTGGACCTGAATCCATTATATTTATTATAAAGTCAGTGTCAAATAGAAGACTTTTCAATAATGAAAAGCTGTGATTCCATCGGATCGCGACTTCTTTGCTATATGTATGGGGTAAAATGGAGAACATGTCTTTAAAGAAGTGGTTATTAGCTGATGAAAGAGTTACTTGGGCGATCCGGTTGAAAGAGGAGAATAATCCAATCAAACCGGTGGCAGCTTTTTTTGCGCATTCTGGTGATTCGTGGTTCATTGAAGCTGCACTGCTGGTGATCTGGTTGTTCACATCAGGGAGAACGCATCAGTGGGTTTGTTTATTGGCTGGCGCGGTCGCTATCCTGGCCATCCTTGTCATCGCGATAAAATTTATTATTCGACGTCCCCGTCCTGAAGGGGAATGGGGAGCTATTTATCGCAATACAGATCCCCATTCCTTTCCATCTGGTCACGCGGCCCGTGTTGCCATGATTACATTTCTGGCATTTTCAAATGGCTTTACCCTGCTTGGAACGGTGCTGATAGTATGGGCACTTTTGGTTTGCCTTGCGCGCATCTGGATGGGCGTGCATTATCTCTCCGATATTATTGCCGGTTTGCTCCTGGGGATCTTGTTCGGTTGGGTGATGACCCTGCTTACACCGTGGTTCATAAAGACCATTCCATGGGTGTTCACCGACCAAACCTCATTACTGCAATTCTTCAACTGATGCAAAAAAGGTCTCACGACCTATTTTCATGCATGGTGTGAATAATTTCACCTGTTGTGGTAAGGTATTCTTTCAATTGGTAAACCGCCAGGCAAGAATGAGCTGGGAGGATAAAAATCAAATCACCGGGTATCAATTTTTGATTGCAGTCTGCCGGGAATCGCAACACTCCGTGTTCTTGTGTCAAAGAGGTGACTATTGCCCCTTCGATCGGTTTTCCCCATCTGTTGCCTTCTGGATATGCCACCAAACCATAACTTGGAACACCCTTCACTTCCAATAGATCTTTCGAAAGATGAACGGCCCCCCCATAAACCACAACCTCATTTCTTTCTGGGTGCGTGGCGATTACCGGACAAGCCACAGCGACCGCCAATTGATCCTCACGGCAGACCCCCGCGGCAAATTGCTGCGCGTCATAGAATACAAAATTTCCCGGTCGGAGTTCATCGACCCCTGAAAAATCGTCGCACAGGGAACATCCCGGGGTATCACCAACCGAAACCTCAATTCCCTCGATTCCCTTCTGTTGAAGGCCATCTCGTAAAGAATTAATATGATCAACGCCCTCCCGGAACGCCAGGACGATCTCTTGAGGGGAATGGCAATGATAGGTGTTTCCCGAATGGGTCAATAATCCGCGGAAAGATAAATTTCGGTGCTTCTTTATTTCTTGGACCAATTCATATGTCTGACTGATATTCTGCCAATCGATCCCAGTCCGGCGCGCTCCGGTATCGACTTTAATCCAAACATCGGCCATCGTGTTGGTAAGAGCCTCCACCGATTCTGGATTCTCTACCAAAACCTCCAGATGAATTCGTCTACCGAGATCCTCAATTCTTTGTTGTTGGCGGATATTAACCGAAATCGCGATAAGGATATCTCTCCATCCGTGGTCAGCGAAATACTCTGCCATATCCACCGATGAAGCTGTGATCTTTTCAACTCCCTTTTCTCGAAACCATTCTCCGATTACCGCTGATTGATGGGTCTTGAAGTGCGGTCTGAACCTCACACCCGCATCCTTGATCTTGTCGTTCATCTTTTCGATATTCTGTTTAGCAACGGCTTCATCCAGCAGCAACGTAGGTTGTTCGATCTGCTCTAAAATGCTCATGTTTTTCCTTTTTGAGGGAATTTCGTTATGGCATTTGCCCGTAATAGATGAGACCGCCAAAAGCCATAAACACCTGGCGTGTTGAAGAAACATAGAACGCAGTGGGTGAATATTGATCAATATTTTCACCATCGGTCAAACGCGGGTACAGGATTCGTTGCAAGTTTCTGGCGTAGCTGAGGTGATAGATCGATTTGCCCAACGTATCCAAAAAGTAGAGCGAGGAATCCGGTGCCTGTGTCATATGCATTTGCGTAAATGTGGCATTGGTAAAGTTGTCGGTTTTAATCACCTTGCCTGTGCGTGAATCATTATAACTGGCAGGGTCGGTGCATTCGGTCGATTTCATGTCTTTTAACGGACTGTAGGTGCATTCAACCAGCTCACCATTTGATCGCAGAATATACAGCTCATACCCCACCACTTCGATATCGATAGCTTCAGTCAATGAAGGAATAGTCTCATCAAAAAACAAGGTAGGTTTCTCCGCGAACTGATTCCCTGTCCCTTCATATCGATAAATCGCGTTGCCACGGACATCAAGTACGTACAAGTTTCCCTGATTGAGTGTGATCGAACTGATCGACACCCACCCCATATCTGGTGGTTCCAGGCTCACGATGTAGCCAGATTCGCCAGGGACGCAGTAGTCCAGTTTGCCCTGAGAGTCGATCGCCATGATAGCTGCGCCGTAGGAATTATCGATGGAGATAGGTACCATATCAACAAGGTGACCGATGCTAGCGATTTGGTTGCTTTCATTCGGTCCACAGTCAAAAGAAGTATCCTGAATATACTCTGAACCCGATTGGGTGAATCGAAATACTCGACCGGTGGTGCCATCAAGCGCATAAAGATCGGCATTTGAGATTACCATCTGAATAATCGCTGTACCAGATGGCAGGGTTGAATTGACCGCCTGAACCATGTTAATTCGGGTCACTCCTTGAATTTCATCCAGTTCCGCCTGCACTTCATTACGCAGTTGGGTGGACTCGTCCGATTTTCCGTATTGATCTGCCTTGTCCAACCAATAAAGAGATTCCTGCAAACTCGATAAACGCAGCGACGCATCGGTACCCTGACTATCCGCCCGCATGGAGAGTTGCTGAGCCTGGGCAAGGTATCCTTCAAAGAGACTGTTCCGGCCATTGCGAACGTAAATGGACGCAGCAATAGCCACAATGATCACCGGAACCGCGATCGCGATAAACGTCAAAACACCTTTAGAAAATTTCAAAGGTTGGTCGGATGGGCCTGGCAGTACTTTCTGTAAAGCACTCTTCGTCCAGCCTTCAGTTTTCTGCTTAACCTCTGCACCTTTGCGTAGCGCTCCACCAACCGCTACTTTAACCTCATCGGATGAAGGAAATGGAATACTAGAGATTGCCCTCTTTCCCCGTCCAATGGACTCGTCAAGAGAATTGGACGAGGTAATTTCTTGTTTATCAGGAGGTACAACCGGCCGAACCGTGGGTGTTTGTGCAGGCGCCCCATGAACCCTTCCGGATTGGGGTGTGAGCCTGATCTGCGGTTGTTGATCTGAATTGACACGCTTGCCATTTTCCATTGGTACTTGCCCTGATGAACGTTGATCTGATACGATAAATGGTTGTACCCGTTCAACAACCCCTGATTTTGGAGTCTGTGGTCTATTCTCTTCCACTGGCGTCATCACCGGGGCAGGAGCTTCTATCACAACCTCGCCAAGACGAGGTTTGAGCATAATGATCTTCCCACTTCCCTCTTTAAACCGGATTAAAACCCCCTGAGATGACCCAACCTCAGCGGTGAATAGATGCCTGTAAAGCGCCTCGTTGGTCAGTTTCTGAGATCCTGTAAAAGCCTCCCTGGTCCAAGTCTGCGGAGAATCGTGCGCCAGGATCAAGAAATCGCCACTCGAGACACTGCTCTGTACGAACCGAACCGTTGCTGTCTGAGAGAGACCCAACCCGCGGATATTACTGTCGTCGCTCGCCGTTTCATATCCTGAGGTGGTGATCAAGTGTCCGGTCCCCTCACCAGAGACAGCGAGGTAAACCGTGCTCTTTTTCAATACCATGATTTCCAAATTGCCGGATACCTGGCCATTTTGTTTGGCAAAACGCGAATTCCTTTCAAGCAGATCTTCGTTGATATCTTCAAAGATCGCTCGCATTCCGGCAGTCACGGTGCCCGGGTTGCGGTGATAGGAGGATGCTTTGTTCTCTAACCAGGTCTTCAATCCGGTATCGGTGATCGCCGACCTTCCGTTCAACTTGAAATACAAGATGAGAATATCGCTTTCACGACCTCGCGCAGCCTTTTTGGGTGGCAGGAGGACCAGAAAACCGGGATATAACGGTTTCTCTGAAGTCGCGATCGGAAAAGTGTAGAAATTGATGTCGAACAATTATTTTTCCTGAGGTTGAGAATTCCACCTGATTATACATCGGATGGATTATTGCCTTATCTTATCCAAATAGAGATACAAGATTCAAGCCAATGTGATTGTCTACATTAACTTGGTCTATAATCTAACTATACAAAACTATGAACAGGTGGTGTGATTATGGCTGCTGGCTCGAATAATTATTTTCTTGGAAAAGTCTTCGATACCAAAACCAATGCCCCAACGGCGGAACAGATCCTCCTGGATCCTTCAAACCTGACCACTCACGCGGTGGTCACCGGTATGACCGGTTCAGGCAAGACCGGTCTGTGCATCGGCTTGCTTGAAGAAGCCGCGTTGCACGGTACGCCCGCCATCATCATCGATCCCAAGGGCGATCTGACCAACCTGGTGCTACACTTTCCGGAATTGCTGCCAGCCGATTTCGAACCGTGGATCGATCCGGATATGGCGAAAAAGGACGGGAAAACCGTTCCCCAAGCAGCAACCGAAACAGCCGAGAAATGGAAGAAAGGATTGTCAGATTGGAATCTGGGCTCTGAACAGATCAAGCAGTTGAAAGACGCAGTGGATTTCGCCATTTACTCCCCGGGTTCCACCTCAGGGTTACCGGTGAACATCCTCTCCTCGTTCCAGGCGCCCGATCTGGATTGGGAAGAAAACAGCGAGGTCCTACGAGAACGAATTTCCAGCACTATCACTGCCCTGCTTGGTTTGGTAGGCATTACGGATATCGATCCCTTACGTTCTCGAGAACACATACTGCTTTCAAACCTGGTTGAAAACGCCTGGGTGAACAAGCAATCTCTGTCACTCACCGACCTCATCCTGCAAGTCCAGAACCCACCCATGGACCGCCTCGGTGCCTTCCCTATGGATTCCTTCTTTCCCGAAAAGGACCGCTTCTCTCTGTCAATGCTGCTGAATAACTTCCTGGCCTCTCCCACCTTCCAGGTGTGGCAAACCGGGCAGACGCTGGACATTCAATCCATTTTGTATACCCCATCCGGGAAACCCCGGCATTCAATTTTTTACATTTCCCACCTGAACGAGAATGAACGCATGTTCTTTGTTACGCTGCTCTTCACCGCTGTCGAAACCTGGATGCGCAGCCAACGCGGTACGGGCAATCTGCGCGCGCTACTTTATTTCGATGAAATTATGGGGTACCTCCCTCCAATCGCCAACCCGGCTTCAAAGACGGTAATGTTGCGTATGCTCAAACAGGCACGCGCCTTCGGTGTGGGATTAGTACTGGCCACGCAGAACCCGGTGGACGTTGACTACAAAGCCCTCTCCAACGCTGGTACCTGGATGATCGGCCGCCTGCAGACCGAACAGGACAAGCAGCGCCTTCTCGAAGGGTTGTCATCAGCCAGCGGCAATACTAATACAGCCGTTTACGACAAGCTCATCTCTGGATTGCAAAAGCGCGTCTTCCTCTGGCACAGCGTGTACCGCCCTGCCCCCACCCTGATGTCCACCCGTTGGACACTGAATTACCTGGCTGGCCCTCTGACGCGCACCCAGCTTCCCGCATTGAATGCCCTTGCCGGAGCGAAAGCTCAGCCTAAATCTGGAACACCGGCAGCAGACTCGCAAACCAGAACCGCCTCCTCAAGCAAACCCGTATCTGAAGTAACGGGGCAACTGGTGGCAAGTCGCCCCGCTGTAAACGGAAATGTGTCTGAATTCGTCTTCCCGACCGATCTGGATCCGGCTGCCGCGCTTACTGCCGCCAAACTTAGCGGTGCCAGTGTGGAAGGACTGGTCTATCGACCGGCGATCTTTGCCCAGGCAGAGATACGCTACACTTCCCGTCAGTACAACCTGGATTTCGCCCGCAAAACCGCTGCCATCCTGGAAGACCCCGGCTCGGGCCTGATCCATTGGGAAGAACTCACCATCCCGGCAATTGATACCCACAAGCTAGGCACACAGACTCAACCCAAAGCTTCCTTTCACGCTGTCCCCGCCTGGATGACTGACAAGGCCAAGGTAGCCAACCTAGGCAAGGATTTCGAAGAATGGCTGTACCGTAACGGCACTATCAAGATCAAGGCCAATAACCAATTGAAAGTCTACGCCAGCCCGGATACCCCCGATGCAGAATTCCAAAAAATGTGCGCGGCTGCCATTTCCACGAAAGCTACACCCACAAGCAGCGTAAGTAATAAATTGATCACCCTGCAGAACAAGATCGAACAACAGGAATTGGACGTCAAAGCTGCGGAAAACCAGGTCAGAGACCGCAACCTGGAAGCGATGGCCACAGGTGGAGGCATCGTTCTGGGAATGTTGGGAGTTGGCAGAAAGAAGAGCCTCTCGTCATCCGTGACTAAGATGCGCATGGTACAGACCGCGAAGGACAAGCTTGAAAAGGAAAAACAGGAATTGGAGAACCTGAAGGAGCAACTGGCTGCACTCCAAGCCAGCCAGACCGGTGCTCAGACCACATCTTCTGGCTCGGAGTCTTTCGCGGTCACTGAGATCCCATTAACCCCAACCAAGAGCGATATTTTTACCGACGTTTTCGGAGTCGCCTGGCTGCCATATTATCTCGTAAAAACCGGTGGACAGATTCAGGAAATTCCCGCGTTCAAGTAACCTCGGTTTTCGGTATAAAAACTCCCGGTTCCTGAAAAAGAAATCGGGAGTTACTTTATTGATATTGGCCTTAGTTCATCTCCTGGCGGCCTGCGAGGGCACGCAACAGGGTGTTTTGATCCGCATATTCCAGATCACCCCCGACCGGGAGCCCACGCGCCAGTCGGGTAACCCGTACGTTCATGGGCATTAACTGGTGACGCAGATACAACGCGGTGGCGTCCCCTTCCATGGATGGGTTGGTTGCGATGATGATTTCTTTGGCCTCGCCAGAACGTACCCTTTCCAGCAGCGACCTGATCTTCAGATCGTCCGGACCAACGCCTTCGATCGGTGATAGCACTCCCTGTAACACATGGTAACGCCCATTGAACCCGCCTGTGCGTTCCATGGCCAGCACATCCATCGCGTCTTCGACGACACAGAGGGTACCGTCAGCCCGCTGCGGGTTAGCGCAAATCTCACACAGTTCTTGGCTAGCCAGAGTAATGTTGTTACAAATCTTGCAGGTGCCGGTGGCCGATTTTAATTCGGATAACGCCTGCGCCAGTTGCCCGGTCAGATCATCGTGCTCGCGCAATAAATAGAATGCCAGCCGGGAGGCAGTTTTTGGGCCAACTCCAGGCAAGCGCGAAAGCGCGTTGATCAGGTTTTGAACCGGTGCGGGAAGAATGGTCATGGGGAATTAGAATCCCAACCCACCGAGGCCCCCGGTGAGAGGCGCCATTTTTTCTTCAGCCATCTTGCGCGAATCATCAAGCGCCTGATTGACACCGCTGAGGATAAGGTCCTGCAGCATCTCAGCGTCGGCATCCTTGAGCAACTCAGGATCGATCACCACTGCAGTGCAGTGCTGATCGCCGGTCATGGTCACCTTGACCGCGCCACCACCCACGCTGGAGGTGACGGTTTCGGCAGCTAACTCTTCCTGGGCTATGGCCATCTGTTCCTGCATTTTCTTGATCTGGGCCATCATGCCGCCCTGACCCATTCCACCGCCGCCCATCGGACGATTGTATCCTTTTGCCATATTAGTTCTCCTTCTCTACAATTATTCCTTGTGAATCAATTTACCACCAAGATTCAAGGCAGTTCCGACGATCCCGTCCGCGTCAATCCCAAGATCGGCTGGAGCAGAGCCGCCTTTGTTGCTGATGACAGTACATTGTACCTGGATATTCAACCCCATCACCTTTTGAATCGCGTCACGGGTGAGAGCAAGATTATCGGCCGTGTCCATCTTCGAACGCAGCATTTCGCTGGCAAACCCAATGACCAGTGCCCCATCTTTGATCTGTAATGATTTATGCGAGTTGAGCAATGCTTCAGTCTGTGGCAGGATGTGCTTGACCTCTGCGCGGATGGCTGGCCAATTCTCTTGGATCTTTTGCACGCTAACGCCGGCGATATCACTGGAAGGTACGCTCACAGGTTTTGCGGATGGCGTTGCCGGTTCAGGTTTCTCCACCTTCGGCTGCGGGATGGGCTGTTCGACTGACTTCACTACAGCAGCCACTACCGATTTGGGTTGAACAGGCGTCCGCGACACGCTTACCGCAGGTTGACTAGACGCGGTCGCTCCCTCGATGGATTGAACCAGAGCTACTTCAAGCGCGAGTCCGGGTTGCCAACTGGTACGCGTATCATTGATGGCTGAATTGAAAAGGCGAATCCATTCGAGCAGGTCATTCGTATCGCTAGATTGCGCCAGGGTTTTCATCATGGTCTTCTGCTCTTTGGTGGCGTCTACCTGTGAATCGTTGCCCACCTTGGTTAACAGGAGGTTGCGAAGATAATCCACCATCTGACGGGCAAATTGACGCGGATCACTACCCGCGTCCAGAGCGCTGTGAATGGTAGCGAGTCCTTTCGCGGTCTCTTTTTGCTGGATCGCGCTGAACAGATCGACGACAAGCTGGTTCGTCGCCGTGCCAAGCACCTGCTGTGCCAGTTCGATGGTGATCTTCTCGCCGGTGGAAGCCAACTGATCCAGCAGGCTGATGGCATCGCGCATGGCGCCGGTCGATTGACGGGCGATCAGGATAAGCGCTTCGTCATCGGCGCTGATCTTTTCTTCCTTGCACAACTTCTTCAACGTCTCAACGATCTCCATCACCGGGATGCGGCGAAATTCGTGCCGCTGGCAGCGAGAGAGCACAGTCGCGGGGATCTTGTGGACTTCGGTGGTGGCCAGGATAAAAATGGCATGCGCCGGTGGTTCTTCAAGCGTCTTCAGCAAGGCGTTGAAAGCTGCCGTTGAAAGCATGTGAACTTCATCGATAATGTAAACTTTGTAGCGTCCCTCGGACGGGGAGAAATTAATCTTGTCGCGCAAATCGCGGATGTCTTCCACGCTGGTGTTGGAAGCCGCGTCGATCTCGATCAGGTCTAAAAAGCGGTTCTCGTTCACCGCCAGACAATTTTTACAGGCGTCGCACGGACGGGTGGTCAGGTCCTCGGCGAGGCAATTGACTGCTTTAGCCAGCAGGCGCGCGGTGGTGGTTTTGCCAGTGCCTCGCGGCCCCGAAAACAGATACGCGTGACCGACCTTCTCAGAGGCGATGGCATTGCGCAAGGTTTGAACGATATGTTCCTGTGCCACCACTTCTTCCCATTTATGGGGACGCCACTTTCGATACAGTGCCTGGGTCATGACCATCTATCCTTTTTCGTTTCTTTTCTTCCCTGATTTTATCGCAATCACCCTTCGAGGGTTTGGAAATTTAAGACTGCCTTACGGAATCTTGTAACTCAAACGCTCGTTACCATTGGGATCCTTGATCTTTAGCGTGTCACCCCTACTCCAGAGAGCCGAATTGCGGCCGATGTATAGATCGATGGCGGAGGAGGTACCGGCTTTGGTGTAAAGATCGAACGCGCCACCCTTGAAGACCACAAATGCCGGAAACGTGAATACTTTTTGATTACCTTTGAAAATTTGCCACCCCTGCAAATCCAGAGGCTGGCTGCCAAGGTATTTAATATGGACGTACTCACTTCCCAAATCGCCTGCGCCAATGACCGAATCAATCTTGAGGAGTTCTTCAGTCATGGCGGGTAGCGTCCGGGTCGGGCTTTCGGTTATCGATAGCGTAAGCTCAGGCACAACTTCGCTGGACTGCGAAAATGCGGGGCTACCGTGGGTGGCGTTCCAGATCAGCAGCACGGCCAGCATCGTGGCCGCGGAGATTACCACATTAAGCAACAGATAAGGCCAGAGACGTTTCATTGAGGATTATCCTATTTGAATCATAGCATAGAATGAAAGTAAAATGGTCAAATAGAAAGGCTGGAGAATGACCCTGATCATCGATGGACACAACCTGATCCCCAAAATGCCAGGAATGCGGCTCTCGGACATGGACGACGAATCCCAACTCGTCCAGTACATCCAGGAGTATTGCCGACGCAAACGGGCGCGGGCGGAAGTATTCTTCGATGGCGCCCTGCCGGGATCCAAACCTGTCAGCGGTGGCGGCATGGTGCACATCCACTATGTGAGAAAAGGGAAAACCGCCGACTCTGCCATGATTGAGTATTTAGAGAAGCAAGGGAATGCTGCCAGGAATTGCGTTTTGGTCAGTTCCGACCGCCGCGTTCAAACAGAAGCAAAAGCATTGGGTAGCCAGACAATCTCATCTGAGCAATTCGCATCCGAGGTGTTAAACACCCTCAGTCAGATCGAAGTATATTCAAAAGACGAAACAGCTCCCGTTGCGCCAGATGAAGTCGAAAAGTGGTTAAAAATATTCAATAACCGCGACAAAAGAACCTGAATATTCTCACCTTGTTTTAATACAATTATGACAATTTAGGTGTATATTATCTTTTAGACACCCTTTATTGGTATGGATGTGGTGTCTCCTTCGACCTAAAGTCGAAAGGAATCCCTCCCTGAAGAACGACAGGCTTGTCCCCCCCAAGCCTGTCGTTCGTTTTAATTTTCGTTATGGAACGTAAGGCGGCACCTCCATCACCAGATACGTGCCGGAATCCGTCCGCGTCACCGTGTATTTGAACTCGGAGACCGGAGGAGAAGTCGTCTCGTCCTCGCCGCAGCAGGGACCCTGGACGAACAGTGTGCCATCCGCGTTTTGGAATTGGACAACAAAGATGAAATCGTTTGTTGAAGGCTGCGAGTCGAAGGTCACTTTCATCGTTTTCAAGCACTGGAAACCGTTGAACTGGCAGCCCTGCTTGAACAGGGAGATATGATCAGCGGGATCGATATCCGGGTTCATCGAAGATAACCAATCGTAGCTGCCGCCGTAAAGGGTAACCGCTGCTTCGTAGTCACCACTGTTCAGGTCATCAAAAAAGGTTTGCAGCGCCTGGCTGGCTTCCGCACGGGTATCCGGCGTGGCGGGGATGGGTGTGGCGCTTTGCGTCGGTGTTTTGACCGAACAGGCGGCCATCAGAACTATCAATCCACTTACCAAGATCATCCTTAATGCCTTTGTTTTCATGGCTCTTTCTCCTCAAAGGGAACTCTCATAATTTATCACATGCATTATATCGAACGCAAAATCCAAAAAACCTACGATATTCTTAATATTCAGTTTACCGCGAAACTTAAGGGCTTTTGAATCGTATACTTTGTTAAAGTTTTGCGCGAAACTCACGAACTTCCATTACTGGTTTGGAGCCTTAAAAAATGAATAAAAACAACCCCTTCGAAAAGGAGTTGTTTGAGGCGGAGAGGGCGCGGTGCGCTCCCGTGGAGTGAATGTTCGTCGATTCCTTAATTAAATTCATAACCCCGGATTCACGGGGTTATTGAGGCGGAGAGGGTGGGATTCGAACCCACGATACCTTGCGGTATACTCGCTTTCCAAGCGAGCGCGTTAGGCCAACTGCGCTACCTCTCCAGAGTGACCTTGGTCAAGCGGAAAGTATTATATCTGAAAAAATCCATTTCTTCCAGATTTGTGGACAGAATTGCTGTCCCTTTTTGCCAAGTTGTTTTTTGTGTTCTATAATAACCAAGAGATTTGAAAGGAGATTTGAAATGAAAGACGTCAATCGAGGATCATTGATCGCTGGGATCGGATTGATCCTGCTGGGGGGCCTGTTCATCGGCTTCAACTTCATCGAAGGTTTTGGCATCAAACAAACATGGCCGATGATCCTGATCGTCGCTGGTTTCGGTTTCTGCCTTCCAGCTCTCGCCTGGCCCGATTCACGCAAAGGCCTGGCTGGCCTGTTTATTCCTGGCACGATCCTTTTTGTACTGGGAGCTATTTTCCTGTTCAACACCCTCACCTACATCTCTCCGCGCCAGAATACCTGGAATATCTGGGCGTTCGCCTGGATCCTCATCCCGGCATCGGTGGGGCTGGGAATGATGCTGGCCGCGAAAGTGGGTGGCTGGTCGCACGGGGTTTGGGTAGTCGGCGCCTGGATCGGAATCCTGAGCCTGGCGCTCTTTGGTGTGTTCGCCGCTATCTTCGGGACTGAGATCGTCAAATACGTTGGCGCGGGCATCCTGGTGGTGATGGGGCTGTACCTCCTCATCAATTCATTCCTCAAGAAACCGGTGACTGGCTAACATGTCTTCGATCACTCCCGGCCTCGAACTGCCCATCCTGGTGGTGGATGACGCCCACTGGCAAAGGTCGAATGCCGACGGCGCTGAAGCGGTGGAATACTCCCTGGCTGCCTCGGACGGATTCATGCTGTCCACGCAGGGCTACACTTTCACCATCCCACCAAAGATCGGGTTCAGCAGCCCCAATATCATCCAACTGGTGATGGGAAAGGACCGGCTGTACGCCATGGCTTATGAGCACGGCGTGACCCTCTACAGCGTGACCCCGGGTAACCTGGTGCCGCTCTACGGGTCGGCGGCGTTCAAGGGCTTCTCCAAAGGGCAGAAGGTGATCGTGGCGATCGGCCACCTCACCCCGGCTGGTGAGGAGAACCCCCAGCCAAAGTTCACGGTGCTGTGGGCCGGAGTGGTCAATATCGAGTAAGTGTTTAAACCGGGAGTCGGGAGATTCCCGGTTTTTCTTTTGCCTTCAACCATTGTCAGAAAAAAAAGTCGCCGTTATAATAAGTCCACCCGGGCGGTTAGCTCAGTTGGTTAGAGCGTTGCGTTGACATCGCAAAGGTCGTAGGTTCGAGTCCTATACCGCCCACACCTGTAAAAGTAGACTCGTGAAAACCGAGTCCCAGGTCCCTTTCGCGCCAGAGAGAATTCTCTGGCGCTTTTTT
>DAOUFI010000011.1:0-29220 GCA_034430175.1 Anaerolineaceae bacterium
CCGCCCACACCTGTAAAAGTAGACTCGTGAAAACCGAGTCCCAGGTCCCTTTCGCGCCAGAGAGAATTCTCTGGCGCTTTTTTGTCTCGCCCACCCCACACATGAACCGTACGAAAGCATACTCGTGAAAACCGAGTCCCAGGTGCAATTCGCGTCGAGGTGAAAGCCTCGGCGCAGTTGTTATCACTGTGGTCGTTCAAAAAAGAGAAGGGGTAGTCTACGTGTCAATTATTTCCGAATTCTTTACAGAGATTTTTGCCATGTTTCGCTATAATGTTATGGGGAGATCGATCATGAATCCGACTTTTAATGAGCAGATCAATTTTTTACGATCAACGGGACGTGAAGCGAAGATCTTTCCATTACTTGCCAAATATATAACAGCCAATCCACAGGACGCGCATGGTTGGTATGAGCTCTCGAAGTATGTGGAACAAAAGGAGCGCAGTCTGGACAGTCTGGAGCGCGCGAGAACCAAACCTACAGGTAATGCTTTTTGGTGACTATATTTGTCCTTAAGCGGGAAAACAGATCTTTCATAGAGACAAACTGTCAAGAAAGGAAATACTATGGCCAAAAAGAAGTGGGACGTATTTATATGTCATGCAAGCGAAGATAAAGCTTCACTAGTAAAGCCACTAGCTGATACACTAAAAGCTTTTGGAGTTAGAGTTTGGTTCGATTTGTTTACACTAACTGCAGGTGATAGCCTAAGTAAGTCAATAGATAAGGGTTTGTCTGATTCAAAATTTGGAATTGTAGTAATATCTAAATCTTTTTTTACGAAGAAATGGACTGAATATGAATTACGAGGGTTAACAACACTTGAAATAGAAAATGGTGAAAAGATCATTCCTTTATGGTACGGTATTTCAAAGCAAGATGTATTGAAATTTAGTCCCGCCTTAGCAGACAAATTAGCAATTCTTACAGATAATAAAACACCTTTAGATATTGCAATAGAAATAATTGAAATTGTTCGACCAGATATTTTTGAAAGGGTTTTAACTAAGGTAGCCTTTAAACAGAAAGTAAGAGAAGCACCAGTGGTAAATATTCCTGTTGGTGAATTGCATGTGAAGGGACCTGTTAGGCATCCAACGTTACCAGTAGAATTAATCAGAAGAATTCGATTAATACGTGCTGCTTTGTTACTTTGTTATCCTCATTCAATGGAGTATTGGGTTGAAGGGTTTAAGCGAGACTCGCACCCCTCTATTGAGATATCTGAATGGGAACGAATTTCTGCAGCCTTTCTTGAGTATGTATTAACGGGTGCTGTAAAACCTGAACAATATAGTAAAGTGATGTCAATCCTTCTGCGGTTATCGTGTGGCGAAGATCCCAATAAAATTACAAATCCCAAAAATGATCTCCCTGAAGATGCAATTATCATTCTTACAAACCTCTTTTATCAACCGAATCCAATTTTTGATTTTCAAGAAACTGGTGAAGTCTTCATTCAAGATACAAAAAGCGAAAATGATGATCTTCATGTAGATATTGAGAAAATTCCAGATGATATTCCTAATGAATTGATTGATGAAATTTTAAATAAAAGGAGCCAAGAGAAGAAAGGGTAATTCAGTTTGTAGGTTTGGTCCTTTTCAATATTCAGTTTCATTTTTATTAACAACTGGAATTAAAAAGTTATTGGCTAGAAAGAACAATCCTTGCATTTCCCTTCCTGCGTGCTATAATATCTCCAACCACTACAGGCTGACCAGGACGAGTAAGCGGCCAGGATCCGACAGCAAATAGAAGTCATTGGCTGAGAGCTTCTTGCGGAGAAAACCACTGAAAACCCCCTGCTAGCTTGACCCTGAACGGACGCGAGTCCTACTAAGGCGAACGGCTGACCCCGTTATCGGTCACACGAGATCAGGCGCGCGAGCGCGTGAATCTGGGTGGAACCGCGTGAGACTCACTCCCGCCCCAGAATTTGGGCGGGAGTTTCTATTTAATCCACTTCGGGCTCCCCCAACCGCCCGGGAGCGCCGTTGTGAACTGGAGGCATGAATGGCACAGATCAAGCAAGAAAAGTACGAAGAAAGCATGCTCTACAAGGTGCGCCACTCAAGCGCGCATGTGATGGCGCAGGCGGTGCTGGAGAAATTCCCGACCGCGAAGATCGCCATCGGCCCGGCCATCGAAGAAGGGTTCTACTACGACTTCGACCTGCCGCGCCCCCTGACGCCCGAAGACCTGGAAGGTCTCGAGAAGCGCATGAAGGAGATCGTCAAAGAGGGTCTCAAATTCGAGCGCCGCGAGGTCAGTGCGGATGAGGCGAAGAAGGTGTTCCACGACCAGCCGTACAAACTGGAATTGATCGCCGGTCTGGAAGAGGGCAAGCTGGACGAAGACGGCAACCCCATTGAGGAGAAGCCGGTCATCTCGCTTTACACGCAGGGCATCTTCACCGACCTATGCCGCGGTCCGCATGTGGATTCGACGGCGCAGATCAACCCTGACGCCATCAAGCTGATGGCGGTAGCCGGCGCGTACTGGCGCGGCGACGAGAAACGCCCCATGCTGCAGCGTATCTACGGCACGGCATGGACCAGCCCCGAAGAGCTGGCGGACTATCTGTGGCGCCAGGAAGAGGCCAAGAAACGCGATCACCGCAAGCTGGGACGCGAACTCGGGTTGTTCTACTTCTCGGATGACGTGGGTCCGGGTCTGCCGCTCTTCACGCCCAAGGGTGAATTGCTGCGCTACCTGATGGAAAAATACGTGCGCGAGACACAAACGCGCTACGGCTACACCCACGTCTGGACGGGTCATGTCGTCAAGGAAGACCTGTACAAGCGTTCGGGCCACTACGACAACTACAAGGACGTGATGTTCCCGCCCATGGTTGACGAAGGCGTGACGTTCCGCCTCAAACCGATGAACTGCCCCAGCCACATGACGCTGTTCAAAGAAATGGGGCTGCACTCCTACCGTGAGCTACCCTTGCGCTTTGCCGAATTCGCCACGCTCTACCGCTACGAGAAAACGGGCGAATTGACAGGCCTGACGCGCGTGCGCAGCCTGACGCAGGATGACTGCCACACGTTCTGCACGGAAGAACAGATCGAGAGCGAGTTCAAGCGTTCGCTGGAACTGATCCGCGAGGTATTGAACACGTACCACTTCTCCGATTACCGCGTGCGTCTGAGCCTGCGCGGCAAAGCCGGCAAGTATGTGAAGGACGACGAAAAGTGGACGAAGGCTGAGACCGCGCTGCGATCCGCCATGAACGCCACGGGACTGGATTACTTCGAAGCCGAAGGTGAAGCCGCCTTCTATGGTCCCAAAGCCGACTTCATCGCGCGCGACGTGCTCGGACGCGAATGGCAGCTCTCCACGATCCAGGTGGATTTCATCCAGCCGGCGCGTCTGGGCTGTTCGTACATCGGTGAGGACGGTCAGGAACACACGCCGGTGGTACTACACCGAGCGGTGACGGGTTCCACAGAACGCTTCTTGGGCGTGATCATCGAGCACTTCGCTGGCGTCTTCCCAGTGTGGTTGTCTCCGGTGCAGGCTTCGATCATCCCGATCGCCGACCGCCACATGGAGTACGCCAACAAGGTGGCTGAGGCACTAAAGGAGAAAGGCATTCGCGCCAGCGTGGACGACCGCGCCGAGCGCATGAACGCCAAAATCCGCGACGCGCAGAATCAGAAGATCCCCTACATGTTGGTGGTGGGCGACAAGGAAGCGGAAGCAGGAGAAGTGGCACTGCGCTTACGCAACGGCGATAATCCCGGCCCGATGGCGCTAGAGAAATTCATTGCCCTGGCATTGGATGAAGTGGAAAAGAAGTTGTAAGAATGAGGATTCCCGGTTTCGTGAGAGACCGGGAATTTTTTACCACGAAGCACGAAATACACAAAAAATTCAGTTGTAGGGGCGACCGGCCGTTCGCCCCTACGAAAATCTTACACAAAATTCGGGATCCTTAAAAACGAGAACCCTATCGTATCCAATTCACATAAGCAGGGTTTTTGCTTTTGAAAGATGTGAATTTAGACAGTTGACCAATATCTACGAGTTGACTATACTGGTTAGATGTTTCTCCACTGATGCTGAATTGAAATTATCCTTTTTACGTTGTAGGAGCTCACATGTCCCGATATTATGTCATTCTCAACCCCATCGCCGGTAAAGGGAACGGTGAGCACGTCCGCCCCCAGATTGAAAAGAACCTTACCGATCTCGGCCTGGATTTCAAGCTGGTCGAAACCCAGAAACCCGGCGACGCCACTCCCCTGACCAAAACCGGTGCGGCGGAAGGGTTTGACATCATCGTGGCTGCAGGCGGCGACGGCACCGCAAACGAGGTGCTAAACGGGATCATGGAACTGGGTGACAGCGGCAAGAAAATGCCCCTGATGGCCGTGTTACCAGTTGGACGCGGTAACGATTTTGCCTACGGCATGGGCATCCCGGTGAATCTGGACGAGAGCTGTAAGTTGCTGGCAAACGATCCGCGCGTGAAGATCGACGTGGGTCGGGTGAAGAGCGAATTGTTCCCAAACGGCTTGTATTTCGGAAACGGCGTGGGCATGGGCTTTGATGCGGTGGTCGGGTTCGTAGCCGCGAAGATGAAGATCGGTGGCATCCTTTCATACCTGGTGGCTGCCATCAAGACCATGTTCATCTACTTCCACGCACCCAAAATCGATCTTGACCTCGACGGCAAGGTGCAAACCCTGAGCCCACTGTTGGTTTCGATAATGAACGGCACCCGCATGGGCGGCAGCTTCATGATGGCGCCGAAGTCCAAACACAACGATGGCGTTTTCGACCTGTGCGTGGTCAAAGAAGTAAGCCGGGGAAAGATCGTCAGCCTGATGGGCATGATCATGAAAGGCACCCAGGCGGAAGATCCAGCGGTATCGGTTCCGCAGGCAAAGAAGATCAAAATCACAGCCGTGGAAGGCACCCTGCCCGCGCATGCTGACGGCGTAACATTATGCGAAGAGGGTAATGAGATTAGTATTGAGATCCTACCGCAGGCGCTGACGATTATCACAAGGAGCCAGTCATGACCGTTGCATTGAATCTGATCAACGCGCCGATGAAAGCCATTCTACGCACAATCATGGACATTGACGACAGCGAAGTTAAAAAAATCCCCATGCAGGGACCACTAATCCTGGCAACCAATCATATCAATTCAATGGACGCACCGGTGGGGTTTACCCATTTGCACCCACGTGAACTGAGCGCCTTCGTCAAGGTCGAGACCTGGGACAACCCAATCCTGGGCTTCCTGTTCAATGTGTGGCAAGGTATCCCCATCCATCGCGGCGAGGTGGATTTCGAAGCTTTCAGCCAGGCGCAGAAATATCTACGGGAAAAGAAAATCTTGATCGTGGCACCCGAAGGCACCCGGTCAAAAGACGGTAAATTGAATAAAGGATTCCCTGGTATCGTACTGCTGGCTATGCGTTCAGGTGTGCCCATCCTACCGGTGGTGTTTTACGGAAATGAGAATTTCAACAGTAACATCAAGAGCTTGCGACGTACCAAAATGAAGATTAAGGTCGGCGAGCAATTCAAGATCGACTTTGCGGACGGCAAACCCACAAAGGAATACCGTGAAGAAGTGACCGACGAGATTATGTATCAGATCGCCAAATTATTGCCGGTGGAAAACAGGGGAGTCTACAGCGATTTGACCCAAATGAGCACAAAACATCTGGTCTTCCTAAAGGACCGCTTGAGTTGAACTTCAGCCCTATTTGTTGACTTATCATCTTTTAATGTGGTATATTTATTGTGTTCAGCCCGTGATTCACGGGCTTCTGTTAAATTTTTAAGTTCAAGGAGCGTACTATCAGTACACAAAATTTTCGCGTCAATGAAATGATCCGGGTGGCCGAGGTCCGTTTAATCGGACCAAACAACGAGAATGTTGGCGTTGTTTCCATCCAGAAAGCACTGGAGATCGCGCGCGACGCAGATCTCGACCTGGTGGAAGTGGCCCCGAATTCTGAACCACCGGTGTGTCGTGTGATGGATTTTGGCAAGTTCTTGTTCGAAAAGACAAAGAAGGAACGCGAAGCTAAAAAAGCGCAGACCAAGATCGAGGTCAAAGAGATCAGGCTACGCCCCAAAACAAACGAACACCACCGTGGTTTCAAGACCCGCGACGCGAGACGCTGGCTGATGGACGGCAATAAAGTACGCGTAACAATCCGCTTCCGCGGCCGAGAGATCACTTATCCTGAGATCGCCCTGGAAGACCTGAAAGAGATTGCCGAAGAGCTTTCCGATATTGCCACCATTGAACAGGCCCCCAGTATGGAAGGCCGAACAATGGGGATGGTGCTGGCGCCCTCCAAACCCAGCAAGAAGAAAGCCGCCGAAGTAGAAGGCAAGGAAGAAAAAGCTAATGAACCCGTGGTGAAAGCCGAGAAAGCACCCGCGGAGGAAAAAACCAAGGAAAAAACAGCTGAGCCGTCCAAGAAAAAAGAAGTTGCAGAACCGGAAAAGGTAAAAGAAACACCTGCAGCCTGATTTCCCTGCGAAAAAATGGAATATTCTGGTATAATCGGCGGTTGCGCTAACAACCGTAATATTTGTTGAGAGGAGTTCGCTGTGCCACGCAAGCCAAAGCAAGGTAAGTTCAAACTGAAGACCCACAAGGCTACGTCAAAACGTTTCCGCCTGAGCGGGTCTGGCACGCTGATGCGTACCAAGGGCGGCAAGAGCCATCTGCGCCGCAACACTTCGGACCGCACCACCGCGCTGTATACCGAGATGGTTGAAGTGAAAGGCAAGAAGATCATCAAAACCATCAAGCGTCTCGCTCCGAACATGGAAGAGTAGTTCGGCAGACCGTTCGTATTCATTTTTGTGCGTCTGTTGGGTGCATGCAACAGGTCAGTGACCGGCGCCCAGGGGATTGCAAAGGAGTAAGAAATGGCACGTGTAAAGGGTGGCCCAAAAGGTCATCTGCGTCATAAGAGAGTATTAGCCTATACCAAAGGTCAATTTGGTAGCCGGCATCGTTTAATCAAACGCGCGAGTGAAGCGCGCTTGAAGAGCATGTGGTATGCGACTCGCGACCGCCGGGTACGCAAACGCGACCTGCGCCGCCTGTGGATCACCCGTATCAACGCGGGTGCCCGACAGAACGGCATCGCTTACAGCCGCTTGATCTTCGGTCTCCGCAAGGCTAACATCGAATTGAATCGCAAGATGCTTGCAGACCTGGCTGTTCGTGATCCAAAAGCGTTTGCCGCTGTGGTCGAAAAAGCCAAAGCAGCATAACTTGAATTAACCTCTCCGGGGCGGCTTGTCCGCCCCGATTTTATTTAATCAGGGTAAAATGAAAAACACCAGTTAACTGGATTTTTCAGCCAATGACCATCATCACTTCCACCCGCAATCCACGAATTCAGCACGTCAGAGCACTTCTGAACCAACGATCCGCTCGCGACGAAGAAGGATGCTATGTGGTTGAAGGGGTACGGCTCTGCGAAGAAGCTCTGGCTTCCGGCATTAAACCACTCGAAGTGTATACATCCTCTACGTTGAACGAACGTGGACGTGCTTTGGTCTCGTCGTCTGGAGTGGAGGTTTGCGAAGTTCCCGACCACGTGATGGACGCACTATCCGCGACAGAAAATTCACAGGGGATTCTCATGGTTATGCCGCAACAATCGAAACACTTGTCCACCGATGTGGATTTTGCGTTGATCCTTGATCAGGTGCGCGACCCTGGCAACATGGGCACAATCCTGCGTTCCGCAGCCGCGTCTGGGGCACAGGCAGTATTCCTGCCTTCGGGGAACACGGATGTTTTCGCACCCAAAGTTGTGCGCTCTGGGATGGGAGCGCATTTCAGGCTGTGCCTGGTACAACGTGAATGGCCGGAGATCATCAAGTTTTGCAAAGAAGAGAACAGCGCAGCACTGCATCTGATGTTGGCTGAATCAGGCGAAGGAATCCCCTACTGGAAAATGGAGATGCGCCAACCCCTGGCGCTCGTCATTGGTGGCGAAGCGGAGGGAGCCTGCCCCGAAGCCAGGCTGGCAATCGATTCATTCGTCAATATTCCCATGCCAGGTAAGTTTGAATCGCTCAACGCTGCAGTCGCGGCCAGTATATTATTGTTTGAAATCGTCAGGCAAAGGAGCCACGAATGAAGATCCGATCGATCACCTCTTTTTACGACCCGGGGATGGCTAACGCTAAAAAACAATTAATGGCGCAAGCCGAGTTTATCTATGAGTTGGAGGAAACTCTAAAATCGGCGCATTTCGAGGTGCAATCAAAACGTCTGGCGACCTCGTCCTTCACCCGCTTCCCCTGCCCCCAGGATGAAAAGAACCTGATTAAGTACGTTCAGGAGCTCGAAACCCAGTCTAAAGAATTCGGTTTCTCGTATCTTTCCTGCGGGCCTGCTCTCCCATCAGTAATCAAGAGTTATGCGATGGTCCCAGCAATCCTGGCTGAAACCAAAGACGTTTTCCTCAGTGGCATTATCTCTGATAAATACAAGGTCTACCCCGATGCGGTTCGTGAGACTGCGGCTATCATCCAAAAGACCTCCACCATTCGTCCTGATGGCTTTGCCAACCTGCGTTTTGCCGGCCTTGCCAATGTGGATGCCGGCGCGCCATTCCTGCCAGCGGCGTATCACCGCGTAGGAACACACCCTACCTACGCGATCGCCGTGGAATGCGCGGATGTCGTCCTACGCGGCTTTAAAGAGCAATCCTCCCTCGAAGCAGCGCGCAAATCCGTGATCAACCAGTTACAAGAAACCGCCGAGAAGTTGGTGAACATTATCATCTCGGTGGAAAACTACAGTAATTTCGATTTTATCGGATTTGATTTCTCCCCCGCCCCCTTTCCAGAAGACTGGTGCAGCCTGGCCGGAGCCATTGAAGCTGTCGGCGGAGTCCACACAGGTAGCGCCGGTTCTCTGGCCGCGGCTGCGGTGATCGCCGATATGCTTGACCGTGGAGATTGGAAACGCGCGGGGTTCAATGGTCTGATGCTGCCGGTGATGGAAGACTCCGTGCTGGCAGCCCGCGCAGCCAGTGGAGAGGTGAGCGTACGCGACATGCTGCTGTATTCCACAGTATGCGGCACCGGGTTGGACACCATTCCGCTGGCTGGAGATACCACTGTGGATGAAATTTCCGCACTGTTGATGGATGTCGGTGCGCTGGCAGTGCGTCTGGGTAAACCACTCACCGCTCGTTTGATGCCACTGCCCGGTAAGAAGGCTGGAGACGCGGTTCACTTCGATTTTGGCTTTTTTGCCGACAGCAAGGTAATGCCTTTAAAATCAGGGCAGGTCCAGGCCCCGCTGATGGGGGACGAACCTGTCACTCTCGCGCCAAGGTTTACCTACAAATAACTAAGGAGTCATTGTCTCAGACGGTGCAATCGTCAGAGTTTCAATCGGTTTGGGGGTGGATGTGTCAGTGGGGAGAATCACCTTTGTGGGTATTACCATTGGCGTTTCAGTCGGAATGCCTGTTTCAGTGGGTGTCAATGTCGGAGCTTCGGTGGGCGTTTCCGTCGGTGTTGGACTGGGAATGGTGATCTTGATGTGGATCGTCTTTTTTGCGTAAACTCCGCGTTTACCTTCCATTACCAACCGCAATGTGACCGTGCCATTCGGGACGTTGTTAATACCCCAGGTGGCAATTAATTGCGGCGAACTGGAAGCCGAGCCACCCACCGGGGTGATGGTTTTCCATTTGTTGGGTTTTTCTCCCAAACCGTACTCAAGATAAAAATCTTTGAAGTTCGCGGTGGCATCGACCACGGCATAGATCTCCAACGGGCTGGCATGGATCTCCTGACCGCTTGTCAGATTGGTAAATTCCAATGTGGGACGTGGATCATCTATCGTGCATTGCTTTGATGGGGTAAACACGATAGGATCAGTAAAGCCGATCTCTTCCGCCCAAGCCTGACCCTTTTCATCCTCTTTTAGCCATTTCTGAGCCCATTTATCGGTAACGTTTAAGGTCAACGCTTTATCAATGAATTCATCACCGCATTCATCTGATGCCAGTTTTCCGGTCCAGGTGTCAATTACAGCTTCCTTCCAGAGGTCGTGTGTCTTGTCCAAAGGAGGTTCTCCTTTGGCAAAGATCTCGGTGGACGTCTCATCGCAGTATTCCGAAGGTTCGGTACCTGATAACACGCAAATCGTATGCACTTCAATATCCTCTGGCCGGATGAAATCAGATGGAGCATTGTTGGTCAGATAAGGAATTGCCTCTTCCATAAACGAAGCCCAGATGGGAGCAGCTCCGGTGATTCCGGAAGTTCCTTGCATGGCAGAGTTGTCCGCGTTGCCGACCCAGACTCCCACGACAAGATCGGCAGTATACCCTACAGTCCAGTTATCGCGTGAGTCATTGGTGGTTCCGGTCTTGACCGCCGCGGGGAAGGATAGCTTGAGCACGGAATTCGCGCCAAACATGGGCGTGCGAGCCTGGTTATCAGAAAGAATGGAAGTGATAAGGTAGGCATGATCGGCGCTAATCACCTGGTTACCGTTTTGCTGGGGAGCTTCGTAAACAACGTTTCCCTGGTAATCGAGGATTTTAGTGATGGCTCGCGGTTCATAACGTATTCCGCTTTCGGCGAAAACCGAGTACGCGGAGGTTAGCTCGAGCAGTGTCACTTCACCGCCACCTAGGGTAAGAGCCAGACCGTAATCATTGCGTGTCAGTGTTGTAATCCCCATTCGTCTGGCGAAGGCGATGACCCCTTCTTCTTCTGAAGTGGATGGGTCATCGTAGATTCCAACGAATTGCAGCGCTTTGACTGCCGGAATGTTATAAGAGTTCGCAAGGGCTGAACGTACGGTCACCGGACCGTGGAATTTGCCATCATAATTTACCGGGATATAGGGGTCGCGTGTATCGTTCTCGTCTCCCGAGGGAGGAAACTCGCTGGGGACATCCCAAATAAGGGTGGACGGCGTCCAACCCTTTTCGAACGCCGCGGTATATGTCAACGGTTTGAAAGCCGAACCCGGTTGCCGAGGTGAGACGGCCATGTTCACCTGACCTGCAATTTGTTCGTTATAAAAATCTGCCGAGCCCACCATGGCGAGAATCTCGCCGGTTTTCGGGTCGATGGCCACCAACGCACCATCGGTGACGTGCTTGTCGGCCAGGCTCTCCACCTGTTGCTTGACAATCGTTTCCGCCCGAGTCTGCAGTGCCGGATCCAGTGTGGTGTAGACCTGGAAACCAGAGTGATAAATGGTTTGCGCGTCGTATTTTTCTTCAAGCATCTGGCGGATATACATCACCCAGTGCGGATAAACGAGGTTGTTGGTTCTATAAACAAACGCGTAATTCTCTATTGCTGTGTACGCATCGAGCGCCTGTTGCGTATCGACACAGACCGGTTGAACATTATTGCTCACCGCGATGCAACCCTGTTCCCTGGATGCCAGGTACATCAAGTTCAAAACTTGCTTGTCTCGTTCCAGGGTGGCGTCACGATTGGAAAAAATATCGTAAACCGCCGGAGACTGCGGCAACCCGGCTAAAAACGCAGACTGCGCAAGAGTTAATTTATCGGCTGTCGTGTTGAAATATGTCTCAGCCGCGGCTTCGATCCCATAAGCCATATTGCCGTAATAAATCTCATTCAGATAAAGTTCAAGGATCTGGTCCTTTGAATAACGGCGTTCGATCTCCGCGGCCAGGATGATCTCGCGGGCCTTTCGACGGATGGACTGTTCAGTACGCTCATCCACGGACATGAACAATGCGCGCGCCAATTGTTGCGTGATCGTGGAAGCGCCTGAAACAACTTCGTGAGACGTGTAGTTTTGGATCAAAGCACGTAGAATGGCTACCGGATCGAAACCGGGATGTGAATAAAACTCCTTATCCTCGGTGGCTATGGTAGCTGCGACCACGAATGGAGAAATCTTACTCAATGGGATATAGGTTCGCCGCCCTTGATTTGGATCAATCATTTCGTAGATCACTGCACCGGTACGGTCGTAGATTCGGGTTGTTTCAAATTGAGAGGCTCGGTTTTGGATATCATCCACGCTGGGGATCGTGGATGCGATCGAGAAGTACTGATAGACTAGAATGGCAGCACCAATAATCAACCCAAGAACAAGCGTGAAAAGAAAGATGATCAACGCCTTTATAAAACACCCAGAGTTGTTCCCCTTTTTATTCTTTACCGATGTGTGACTTTCCTTCTCCGGTTTCTTCCCACGCGACTCTCTCGTTTGTTCCTGTTCCCTTGAATAGAGAGAAGCTGTGCTAATCCGGGTGGCGGAAAGATCAACTTCATCCACCCGTTTCGGCAACGCATCTGCGCTGCCTGGTGGTGGTTCAGGGGTAGTCGGATTTTCAGAGGCAGTCTTGAGCGGATCAGAAGACTGCGTAGGGCCAACGATTGTAGGTAGATCATCAAGCGGTCTTTTTCCGCCCGCGTATTGTTTTTGTAGCTGGTTCACCTGCACAGGTTGGGTAGGAACTTTTTTTTCTTCGTCGTCCATGTTTACCTTTCAATACTTATCCGATGTTTCGGGTTGATTCTAGCATATTTCATTTGACCCGGTTGCCAAGTGCTCTTACAATTTCATTATGAGCTTTGATCCTCTAAAAATAAGGCGAACCCTGGCTGCCGATTGCCGTTTTGGCGAACTGGATCTGACCAACGATCAGGTTTGGGAATTGGTTACAACCGGAAATCCAGCAGCTATAACCATGCGAACCTCATTCGGTCTACGTTGCAGCGATATGCGCATCTATCCACAGTTTACTCTTCAGGGTATCACATTGACCGATCCGCATTCATTCGCCAGTCAGGTAAAATTGCTTAAGCGCCGCAGTAATTACTTGCTTTTGGAATTCGATCCTTTCACTCATTTAAACGTCCGACTTGAATTCTGGGTTCCCTCCAGTCAAGCACTTTGCGGCAGATTCAAGGTTACAAACTTTGGTTCAACCGCCATGAATCTCATCGTGAACTGGGTGGTGGCCCTTGAGCCCCTGGACCAGGGAGAACACATGTCAGCAATGCAAATGGGGGTAAATACTGTGTTGCAAGGCAAGAGTGGCAACCTTCATCCGGTTTTCTTCCTCACCGGGGGCCCTGAACCTTTGGAACGAGCTCACCCAAGCCTTCAAGTAAAAATGATTCTGGCTGGCGGTGCTTCACGGCAACTGAGTTGGACACTGGCTGCACTCGATTCCACCGAGGCGTCGTTTTCTCTGGCCAGACAATCCACTTCGCTCCCCTGGGATATCAGGAGCATTAATGAAGAAATGCTTGATCGTACAACTCTGTTTGAATTTTCGGGGGACAGTGAAAATAATTTTGATCTTTTGAATGAGACACAGATCAAAGCACAGCAACTGCTCGTACCTAGTAGTACCAACTACGATCGATTGTCTTTTATTACACGACGCCAACCGGACGGTCAGAATTATCTTCCTGTTTCCAGTCGTCAAGATCTGATTTCATTTTCGCAAATCAATGCTTACGACGCATGGATGATCAGCCGTTTACTGCTTCCTGCCAATCCACAACCATTAAAAGAAATCATTCAGGACTTTATCAACTTCCAACAAGACGATGGTTCGATTCCGTGGGCGATCAGTGCCAGCGGTTCAGCGTCTTCAGCAAAAACACCACCGTTGTTGGCGGGGATCGTTCACGATGTCGACCCATTTGTTAATGATCGGGAATGGCTGCATCAGGTCTTTTCTCCACTGGTGAAGAGTCTGAAAGCATGGTTTTCAGGATCTACCAAAACGATACCCACGTGGGAAAATTCCTTACAAACAGGTTTAGACAACCATCCTCTCTATACAAATAATGATGGTCTGGGATTGGGAATGGAACCGGGGCTGGTACATAATCCTGGTCTGGACGCCATGCTTTATCACGAGTGCGTCGCTCTGACCAGTATTGCGCGATCGTTCAGAGAATCAGACGCACTGGATTGGCTCGAAAGAACTGCGGAAAATTGTTCCAAATCTTTGGATGCTTGTTGGGATAATGAAAAAAGCTGCTTTACCTATCGCGATATCCAAACTGGCGAGGTTTACCACCGCGAAGTTATCCACGAATTCAAGCGGAATGGTTCGTTCAAAATTCAACGAAAACTCAGTTCCCCACGCAGGTTTTGCGTATCAGTCCAGGATCAGATCACTACGAACGTAACCATTTATCTGAAAATCATCGGAAGAATAGGAGAAAACAACCTTACAGAAGAGGTGGTACTGAAGCCCAAATACACGAGCCAACAAGCTGTGACCAAGCGTCTTTTCGATCGACTGGAATCAGTGGAGATCAGTGGATTACCCGCTAAATGGACGCTCACCCTCGGAATCGCCGGGAATGATGCTGAAGACATTACGTTACTCCTCCCCCTGTGGAGTGGAGCAATGTCGCCTGAGAAAATCGAACTTTTAATCAAGAACACCTTGCTCCCCCGCTATTTTTGTCCTTCTGGTTTATTATCGTTTCCAGTGGATAAAGTACCAACTGAGGATAACCATATTGTGCCATTTTGGAACAATTTGATCATCGAAGGTTTGATCAGTTGCGACCGACGAGTTATAGCCGGAGAAATCCAAACCAATCTACTCAACGCTCAGATCAAACAATGGCAAAAGAACGGTTTCGTTAGTTCCGATTTCACAGCCACTGATCTGACAAGCAAAGGTGAACTGGACACTCTCGCTGGACTTCCTGCCATCTATACCCTTCTACAAACCGCGGGGATTGAGAAAATTGTTGCCAATGAGATCATTTTTAATGGCCTGAATGAAAATTTTCTCCCATTTACGGTAAAATATAAAGGAACCTCAATCGAGATGAAATCTGATCGAACTGTGATCAGAACACTTCGAAATCAAATGGTCGAGATCACTGAATCAATTCCATGTAAAGCAGTCCTTCCATGAGAAAGGAGGAAGAATGACCGACATAAAGAAAGATCAATCTAAATGCGATACTTTGCTTGTGGCAGTCGTTCAAAGTCAGGACGCTGAAATCACCGAAATTAAAATTGGTGACCAGGCCAATTCCGTGACCAGGCTTCCCAGCATCGGTGCTTTCTTAGGCAGACGAAATGCTACTCTTCTAATCGGGATTCCAGGTCAGATCAAGGACAAGATCGTGAACATCTTGCATGAGAATTGCCGGCAGCGAGTGGAATTCATTGCCGTTCCCCTGGAAAGCGCGCCTATGCCTTTGCCCGCCCCAACCCCCATCAACGTGGGAGGCGCTACCATTTTCTCGTTGGAAGTTGAACATTTTGAGGAGTTTTAAGCCATGAAAATGATCATCGCAATCGTAAAGGATATTGATGCTGAAAAAGTAACCAATGACCTGACCGCCGCTAATTTTCGCGTGACCACGATCGCTTCAACCAGTGGTTTTCTACGCCGTGGTTTGAACACCATGCTCTGCGGCGTGGAAGATGACCAGGTGACCAAAGCCCTCGAGGTCATCCGCGGCAGCTATCCTCCCGCTGAAAACCCAGATGAGAAAAGGTGCTCCATCTTCGTTTTGAACGTGGGTGAATATACTCATTTCTAATCCACATCATGTTCGTATAGTTCAGGAAAAAAAGACGGGCTTGCTTGCCCGTCTTGAATTTAATTCCTGTTGATCATTCGTGGAACTCCTCAACGTGATAAATGGATACATCCAACACCTTCTGCCGCCATAGGTTTGCCGGTGCTCCCATTTTCTGACATAGATGAGAGAGAAAGTCCTCCGGATCGGGTAACTGTTCCCAAACCTGGGGTAAAAAGGTGGCACTGCGATAACCATCACGCAAAACCACACCATCCACGTTTGGCTTAAGGACTTTTGGCAATTGCTCGGGGGATTTATACGGCAATGGTTCTGAAGGGGTTAATCGTGATATCTCGATCTCAAGCAAAGGAACCTCTGCCAAAGAAACCGGTCCGAAGCGGTAGTCATTAAAGGCGGCGTCAATGGCATGCGCTTGAACATCCTGAATCAATGGTTGATATACCTGTAAAGAACCGATGCAACCGCGCAATTCACCTCCGATAGTCAGTGTCACAAAAACAGCGCCAGGTTGTTTCATCGCGTCGGTGACCTGCTCGTCCGGTAAAATAGGAAGTGGTTTATGCGATGCTGTCGCATAAATGGTTTCACGGGCCAGCCACAACAACGACTTTCTTTCTTGCTCAGTCAAAGTTTTTTCACTCATAATGTCACCTGATGATAACCACGGTTCAGATAAACCAGTGGGTCTTTATCAGTTTGGTTACGGGCAGCTACCACCTCACCCACGAAAAGCGTCGAATTTGGCATCACATATTCATGAACTACCCGGCAATCCAAAAAAGCTCGACCCGTTTTGAGCAAAGGGTTCCCGGTAACCATGGTAAATGTTTCTAATCCGTCGAAACGGTCTCCATCCTTGCCGATTTTCCCTGAGAACACTTCGGCAATCGGTTGTTGACACTTTTCCAACAAGGTCACGGAAAAAGACCCGCTGACTCTAATCAACTCGAGTGTTCTTGACTTCGTGCCGATACTGAAAACCACCCGCGGTGGATCCAGAGAGACTGAGGCCAGTGAATTGACTGTCAAGCCGTGACGCAACCCATTCGCCTCACTGGTCACCACAGCAACCCCGGTAGGCCAACCACGCATCACATCGCGTAATGTTTCCGATAATGTCGTCATTTCACTCCTTTCGCGCTTCTTTCTCCCTGCTAATTGTTTATACTTTGTCGACCAAATGAAGTCAAGTAGAATATTGGCGAAACGAATACACCCAGAATCACTGTGAGTCTGGCATATTCCTTGCTATAATCAATTGAAGTGTGAGAAAATGACCATGACCGATTTTGAACATATACCACCTTTCAGACAAGATCCTGACGGAGAACCCGGTCAGAATCCTTCTCAAAATCTTAACCAGCCTGTTTCTCAACCTACCGGCAGAGTTAATCAACAAACAACGAAACCACCGAAGGCATCCTCCAAAACCAACCGGTTCAGTATTTACCAAAGTATACAAACCGTGGTCACCTTCGCGTTTATCGCGGCCACCCTTTTCACGCTCTTCACCCCTAACAACCTCTTTTCAGGCCAAACCATCGAGAACATGTTTGCCGCATGGCAGGCAAACCCTCAGTCGGTCGCCAGGGTTCAACCGACCGCGATTTCCAACGCAGCAGCCAACCGTATAGGCATCGTGGCTGGTCATTGGCAAAATGACCCTGGTTCTGTTTGCGCAGATGGTCTCACCGAACAGGAAGTGAACCTAAAAATTGCCACTATAGTTCAGGAAAAACTTACCGCGTTAGGTTACCAGGTTGATCTACTTTCTGAATTCGATGACCGATTGATGCAATATAAAGGGATCGTATTAATTTCCATCCATAACGATTCGTGTGACTACGTCAATAACGAAGCAACCGGATTTAAGGTGGCGGCTGCCATGCACAGCGCTTACCCGGAAAAAGCTAACCGACTGACATCCTGTATGGTCGACCGATATCGACGCGATACTGGATTAACGTTCCATGCAAATTCAATAACGAACGACATGACCGATTATCACGCGTTTGATGAAATCAATACTGAAACGACAGCAGCGATCATCGAAACCGGGTTCTTAAACCTTGACCGAAAAATCTTAACGGAACATCCCGATATCATAGCTCAAGGAATCGTGGATGGAATCCTTTGTTACATACGCAATGAAAGTATCTCAGAGACCGCGACAGTGATTCCATGACTCAAATAGATTCATTAGGAGCCAGACTGGCCATACAGAACGCTCAATTTGCCTTGCAGAAAGGGCAAACCACGGAAGCACGCCGCTTGGCCATGGAAGCAGCGCAACTGGATCCAACCTTCGAAGATCCTTGGCTGATCCTGGCTTCCCTTTCTAGCCCTCACGCGAGCGTGGCATATCTGCAGCATGCGCTTGACATCAATCCCAAAAGTTCAAGAGCTACCAAGGGAATGCAATGGGCTCTCGAGAGATTGGCTGCCAGTCCCGACCGAGAAAGGATCTCGGTTAAACATGCCGTCCGACAACCTGCGTCTCCACCTCCGCTGCCATCTTCCATGCCGCCTCTACCAATTAAGGAAGCATTATCTGGTAATGAAGAAAAGCAAGGACTTGGTGAATTCAATACAGACCAGGATATTTACAATTCATTTTTAGCGGAAGAAAGAGCGAAAGCTGCTGCCACTGAAGTTCCCAAAGGGAAAAGAGCGAAGAACAAAAGCAAGGCAGAGCGCCCAAAAGTAGATAAAAAAGCTGCCCAACCCAAAAAGGTCAAGCCAGCCAAACCTCAACCTGCTCTCAAACAAAAAAAGAAAAATAAATCCTCCGGGCTTTTGATTACATTGCTTTTTCTGATTTTATTAGGGGTTACAGCCTGGTTTTTGCTGCCTACATTCACAGGTCCAGCAAACAGCGCCATGGCACCATTGCCGGTAGATGTATTGGCAAAACCGACATTAACACCAACCCTGACCATTACACCTACCTATACCCCTACACCCACTCCAACCTTGACGCCAACTCCAACACCGACAAAAACGCCTAAACCTACCAAGACCCCCAAACCCACCGACACCCCTGCTCCGACAGATGAATTGGCAGTCAATACTGGAAACGAATCAGGTGATTACTCACCCGATACTGCGTATCCCGGTCACTGGATCGACGTGAACCTGTCCAACCAAATGCTTTATGCTATGGAAGATAGCTCAGTAGTCGCGTCCTTCATGGTTTCAACAGGGGTGGCTGCCTACCCAACCGTCACAGGGCAATATTACATCTATGTTAAATATATTTCCACGCTGATGACTGGCCCTGGTTATTATCTACCTAATGTGCCATATACGATGTACTTTTACCAGGGATATGGCATTCACGGTACCTACTGGCATAACAACTTCGGCACCCCAATGAGCCACGGTTGTGTGAATATGCGCACAGAAGACGCAAAATGGCTTTTCTATTGGGCTGAGGTAGGCACGCTTGTCAATATCCATTATTAGAAACCCATGACTACACAGGTCGATCTTAACTTTCTATCACGTCGTGAATTCTTGAAATTAAGTGGGGCCTCACTTCTGGCACTTTTTACTTTATCTGTTCCAAAACCCACTCACGCCAATCAAATCCAGCATTTGGATGATTCCCCGACCATGGGAAGGATCGTTACGAATGATGTATCGGTCTACGATCAACCCACTCTGGACGGGACTGTCCTGAAGAAGTATTACAAGGATCTTGTTCTTCCGATCACAAAGATCGTAATGGGCACGGGAGAGCCCACGTACAATAAAGTCTGGTATGAGATCAATAACGAGGGTTACGTCCATTCAGGCAACGTACAACCGGTGGAAGTGTCCTTGAACGAAGTTGTAACAAGTTTACCTGAAAAGGGGCAGCTTGCTGAAATTACCGTTCCGTTCGCGGACGCGTTTTGGAAACCCGATATCAAGAACGTTGCCGCTTATCGCCTTTATTACGCCACCACACACTGGGTGATTGGCGCCGTCCCTGACAGCGAGGGGAATGTTTGGTATGAAGTTCTGGAAGATTTTTATCAATTCCATTATTTCGTGATGGGGAAATACCTGCGTCTGTGCAGTGCCGATGAGGTATCTCCCTTGTCACCAGATGTTCCGGCCAAGGATAAAAAAATCTTGGTACACCTTAACGATCAAATCGTTGTGGCCTACGAAGGCGATACACCAGTACAAATGATTCGCTGCTCAGGAGGAACTAAATACTACAACCATTACATGACGCCAACCGGAGATTTCACGACCGATTACAAACGACCTTCACGACACATGGTGAACGGAAGTAAGGTCGCAGCCAACACCTTTGACCTGCCAGGAGTGCCCTGGGTGAGTTTTATCAACGAAGATGGAATCTCTTTTCATGGCACATATTGGCATAATGATTTCGGAAGACCGCGCAGCCACGGCTGTATCAATCTGCCATCCGAAGGAGCGAAATGGGTCTATCGATGGACCCTTCCCGAAGTCCCATTCTCCGAACAGACCTTTTACAAACGTCCCGGAACATCGGTCATAATTACAAAAGCCTAAACATCATTTCTAATAAAAGAATAACAAAAGTCACCATTCGGATGTCTTATAATTGTAGATGGAGACTATTAGAAATGTACCATGAACCATTATTTAAAGGCTTAGTAACAGATGAGAATGGTCAGGTGGTTGAAACCTCGACAATTGGCGATGAACCATGTTACATAGTGGATGATGCCGGCTTTAAACATCATATTTTAGCGGAACCTATCGACCGCGAAATCTTAAAATCAATCACCAGCCAAATCAGTGGAAATGAAGACTTAATCGCTGATCAAACTGTGAAGATGCTCGGTCAGGATGATCTTTTCACCCACGCGATCATCCAGAACCAATTAAAGAATATCGATAAACAGATCGATCAATTGATGCAAACCGGAATTCCTGAAGATTCCCGAATGTATCTTGGAATGACCGGTTTCAAGGTTGTGATTAACATGCATGGAGAGATCCTGAAAATTGAACAACCCTCTGCCCCAGCCGACGAGAATGGAGATGGCGACGGAGATTAATCTCCTCGCCAGCATGGAAAACCGGAGTCCGAACAATGAACTCAGAAAATATTATCACGGTCAATGAATCTGATTTTGAATACGAAGTGATTGCGTATTCTCAAAATACACCTGTTGTCGTCGATTTTTGGGCGGATTGGTGCCGTCCATGTAAAACTCTCTCCCCGCTACTTGAAAGATTGGCGGAGGAATCGAACGGCGCTTTCCGATTGGCAAAAGTGGATGCGGATGTGAACCCCAACCTAGTCCTGCATTGGAAGGTGAGAACTTTGCCCACGGTTGCGGCATTCAGTGAAGGGAATATGGTCGCAAATTTCGTCGGTTTGCAACCAGTGGAGCGTATCCGCGAATTTATCAACCAGATTCTACCTCCAAGTCCAGCCAATCTTTTGGTGGAAAAAGGCGACAGTCTTCTCGCTTCTGAAAAGCTAGAGCAGGCTAATGAAGCATACAATCAAGCTCTCGCTTTGGATAAACAGTCCCCAGGTGCGCTGCTCGGATTGATGAAGATCGCTCTCAGGCAAGGTAAACCGAAAGAAGCCTTTCAGATTCTTCGCGTATTCCCGGCATGCCGTGAATACAACGAAGCTGAACGACTTCTTCCTTTGATAAGCGCCTTGGAGGATTTGCAAAATGGCAAATTATTACATGAAACAGACCTGGACACAGCTTTCGAAAACAGCCTGCGTCTCGCGCTCAGAGGGAATCTACTCGCAAGCCTGGATGGCATGATGGATATTCTGCGTCAGGATAAACATTACCGTAAAGATCGTGCCCGCCTGGTAGCCCTGGCAATGTTGGAATTGTTCGATCAACAGGGAACTCTAACGTTGCAGTATCGTAAAGAACTGACCACGATTCTCTTCTGATGAAAAAGGCTGCCTTTTCAGGCAGCCTTTGCTTCATAAGGGGGGAAGACTCTAGTTCAAAACCAGTTCGCCCCAGGAGGTAGGATCTAACAGGTTTCGATAAGGAGCAGAGGATACCATCGTCTGCTGAAGCTTTGAAGTTTTGTTGTCGTTATCACTAACTGAAACCGCAAACCCGATATGCATTCCTTTTACGGGGGAAATGCCAAAGACGGACCATGGAATACGTGCTTCGATACGCCAGAGACCATCTTCTTTGGTGAATCCAATATCTACAGATGAAGTTCGGCTACCGGTTTTCTCAGTCGGAAACCACAGATATGCTTCTGGTGAACTACCGCCAGAACCTGCTGAGATGCCTAACTGGTAATCATCAGGGCTCAAGTACTTGACGTAATAATCGCCAGCCAGGTTGGCATCAACAAGCAGTTCGATACTGTCGCCTTTATAAAGATCTGCGCCTTTGGCTTCTTCGGTGTAGACATCATCGTGTACTTTGACACCAATGTAGAGATAGTCGCTATCCCAGGCAGCCGCAAAGGATGCCTTGAGATCATCTTCGCCAGACCAATTGCTACGGCCATAGACGACATTCGTAACTGGATATTGGGTGGTGTAATCTTTCCAATCTTCCCAGGATCCATCAATATCTGGATCAAAATTGATATGCCCCGCATACATCATATACCCACGCGTCCCTGCCGCCGGAGGTAGAGCAGTATTCGCCGGAGTATTTGATGGAGCCGCTGTTGCTTCTTCGGTTTCAGTTGGCTCATCGGTAATTGTGGGTAAACTGGTATTGGTCGGCTGGACCGTGGGTTCGGGGGTGTTGGTAACAACAACATAAATTGGCGTTACCGTTTCAGGAATGGTTGCGTTGGTGCTGAACAATGCTGTGAGCATCAGGTTGGGGGTAGGTTGAGTTGAGTTGCCACCCAAAGCAGAACACGCAGAGAGCACTAGAGCCATCAACAACATACTTATGATTGCGATCGAAATTTTCTTCATTATTCTCCTCCTGTATTAACAGGTCATGTTGCCATCTATATCGACTTAATTATATTGCAACTATGACGAATTTGTTGCAAGAAATGTTCCCAAATTCAATGCAGAATCAAAAGTTCCGCGACACACTCGATGTGATATGTCTGTGGAAATTGATCGAACGGCGTCACGCTCTTTAGTGTGTATCCTCCGTCAATGAAACGTTTGATATCTCTGGCTAACGTCGCAGGATCGCACGAAACATATATGACCTTCTGCGGTTTTGCGGCAATTAAAGAAGAGACCACTCGTGAATCCAATCCTGCCCTCGGAGGATCAACTACAGCCAGGTCAAGCGAGGTCTTTAAGGTTGGCAGGACGTTCTCAGCCTGATCAATAAAGAGTTCTACATTCTCGAAATCATCCAGGTTGACCGCGAAATCATTGCATGAGGATTCAGATACTTCTATGGCGATCAAACGTTTGGCGGTCGCAGCCAGAAAGGTAGAGAACAAGCCCACTCCGCAATAAGCATCGAGCACTGTCTTCCCCTCAAGACTGCCTGCCAAAGCAATTACATGATCTACCATGGCCTCCGCTTGCGGTAGATTGACCTGAAAGAAAGAATCGACTGACACACGAAAATCGCGACCTTTAACTTGCATCAGGATCAAATCCTCGCCTGACAGTACATATTGCGACTCTGGGTTTTTAAAAACAACTGAGATCGGAAAATCCACTGAAAATTCCGGCGGCGCCTCCTGATCGGATTCCAACACAAGCAATAGATCTCCCTCTCCTCCCTGCCGCAAGTTAATACGATGGATACCACTGCCTGGCTCCAGAAGCAGTTGAGGCCAAAGGCTATTGAGCTCATTCATCGGTAAGTGACATTCAGAAATTTCAACAAGATTATTTGTCCCGGCTGCCTGATAACCCACCTTTCCATCATACGACACACGGAACTGAACCGTGTTGCGGTAATTCCATTCGTTTGGGGAGGGTACGACTGGCGCCACCGGAAAATCCACTAAACCAGCCATGCGCTGTAACTGGCCCTTTACAATACGTTGCTTGAACGCCAGTTGATCACGGTACGCCAGATGCTGGTAGTTACAACCTCCACAGGTTCCATAGTGTCTGCAACGTGGCTGAATGCGTATTGGTGAAGGCGTAAGGATCTTCTCGATCTGTCCCCTGGCAAAGGATTTCTTTTCTTCGACGATGGAGAGAAGAATCTTTTCACCTGGGAGACCAAAGGGAACAAAAACCGCCCTTCCATCCGGCAAGTGCCCCAAAGCGTCACCGCCAAAAACCATGTCTTCCAACATTAATTCAAATGGCATGAGTTATCCTATCCAATAAATCTGTTTCATTTTACATTACTTCTGCAAGAATATTCCCTTGTCCGTCACCGGTACGGATGCTATAATCGCAGTGATGCCCCGGTAGCTCAATTGGACAGAGCGAAGCACTCCTAACGCTTAGGTTGAGAGTTCGATCCCCTCCCGGGGCACAATCGTTTGACTCTGAAATAGGTTGAGAGCACCCTTCGGGTGTAATTATACGATCCCTCCACCCCTCACGGTCTGTGTGCCCCCGAACTGATTTTGTGAGAGGGGTCAGGGTGCTTCGCAAGGGGCACTTTCATTAGCATATCATTTTAAGCGAGCGGTTTTCGGGCGAAGCAACCTCCAGATTAAGAATCTCCGTACAAGGGATTGTATTCGATCCCCTCAAGCTTGAGCAAAAGCCCTCAAAGATTAAGATCAATTAAAAATAGTGAGAAAATTCTTAAGTAAAAACCATTGAAATTGATTTGAAATTCCTTTATACTAAGGTTGATAAACATCTGGGTGCCCCCCTCACCCGGGTGTTTATCATTTAATAACAAGTCGCAAAAAAATAATCCGACTCTGAGAAGAATCGGATTCTAATTGCTGTACTAATTCAGCAGATCATCGTCGTCAAATTCGTCATCGACGGCGTCGTATTGGCGACGGACCCACAGATAAAGAACCTGTCCGTCGTCCAATTCCGCGGTTCGGGCGGCGAGGATGGGCACCTTCTGTTCGAGGCCAAGTGTGTTTTTATAATGCAGAAAGATCGTCTTTTGCTTGCTCCAGGCACGGTGGCAGCGTTCTACCAGCGCGCGTCCGTTAAACGTACGCAGACGAGTCAAAGCCATGTCGTAAAGGTCAGGGCTTTCGTTCAGACTCTGTGCCCAACTTTCATCGACATGTTCAAAAACAGGGGGTGGTCCTTCAATAATCGTGATCTGGTCGTCCATAATTACCTTGCGCCGAATAATACCATAAAGCGGACGAAACCCCAAATCTCTTATACATTTTCTACATAATGTTAATCAACCTCCGATATGGCGGGGATAAGATAATGTCAAGATAAAAAAAACAAATGGAGGTAGAAATGACTCTTTACTATACAAACCCAAACGCAGTTATGGAAGCCCGCCGTCAGAGAATGGCACGCATGCTTGAGGAAGCCTTTAATGGTGAACGCGTGATGACCTTCCCAGTTGACCTGGTTGAATCTGACGACGCTTACACCCTGAAGGCGATCCTGCCCGGCCTAAAGACCGATGATGTTACGATCGAGTTGGATAAGGGCATTTTGACCATCAGCGGAGAATACAAAGCTGATGAAGACGAAGCCCAACATCTGGTCAACGAATTCCCTCGTGGTCGTTTCGCCCGCAGTTTTGAACTGGCGGATGCCATCGTTGTCGACAAAATCGAAGCAAGCATGAGCGATGGTGTGTTAACAGTTCACCTTCCCAAAGCGGAAGAATCCAAACCACGCACCATCAAGATCAACGCCAAGTAATCACAAAGTACCACCCGGTTTACGGCAGGCTTCACTCCCCTGCCGTAAACTTTTTTAAGAAGTAAAATCCAATCATGGAAAGAGAGCTTCTCCAACAAACCTTACTAACAACCCCCGTATCTGATTTTCGCGCATTTGATGAAATCGGTTCAACCAATGACGAAGCCTTGAACTGGCTAGAAGCAGGCGCAGAAGACCTATCATTGGTCATTGCTGACAGTCAGACTAAAGGGAGGGGTCGATTCGCTCGTAAATGGGTCACTTTGCCCGGAACCTCCCTGGCTTTTTCCATCATTTTAAAACCAACCAAAGATATTGAGGACGAGAATATTTCGCTTTATGCCCCCCTTTGCGGTCTCGCTGTTCAATCTGCGTTGCACAGGCAACTTGGGTTGGACGCGCAAATCAAGTGGCCAAACGACGTATTACTCAATCGTGAAAAATGCTGTGGCATTCTGGTGGAAGCTTCGTGGACAGGAGAAAGGTTGAATGGCATTGTTGCGGGGATAGGTATCAATATCCGCCAGGGGTCGTTGCCACCGGACGCACTCTTCCCGGCTACGTGGATCGAAAAACATACCGGGGGTGATGTAAACCGTTATCACTTGCTGGTGGCAGTGATCAACGAACTGTTTGAATGGCGCGCCAAATTAGGCAGCCCTGATTTCTTTTCAGCGTGGAGAAAAGTTCTTGCCTTCCAGGGAGAACCGGTGCGTATCGAACAGGATGGTCAACCTCCTATACTCGGTACAGAAACTGGAATTGATTTAAACGGAAACCTCTTGCTCCGAGATTCAACTGGCGCTACAATTACTATTGAAGTTGGTGATGTCCATTTACGATCCATTCACTAGAATGGATCAAAAATAATTAGGGAGCCAATATGTTAGATGATCTCCGTAATTCAGCCAGTTCACCTTTTCTCGATGAAGGCGGTTTCGAGCCGGAACCAGAAGAGGAAAAGAAAAGCCAGAGCTCGTTCCTGGGGATGACTGCCGCGCAGCGTTTCGTGATCAGCCTGCTCATCTTCTTTATGGTTCTAATTGTGGGAGTTTTTATGCTGATCCTGTTCCAAAAGGTTTTCTTGCCAATTTAGATCGCATAACGATAATAAACCAGCCTCTGAATTTGATCAGAGGCTGGTTTTTATTGCATAAACTACGCGGCTGGTTTGTTGGGTTCGACGTTCACCTGTTTTAAATCAGAAGCCGCAATCCGCGCCAGCGACGCGACCACGTCTCCAGAACCCAGGTTCATCAGCCGGAAGCCGCGAGTGGCTCGTCCGCTTGAATTGATTTCCTTTGTTTTAAGGCGCAACAAAATACCACCGGAAGAGATGATTGTAATCTCATCATCCGCTTGAACCACCCTGGCGCCAACAATACGGCCGATCTTGCCAATTTGCTTCTGATCGATTGTGGCAACACCTCCGGTCGCACGCCCTTTGACAGGATATTCATCAAGATCAGTGCGTTTGCCAAAGCCCTGTTCGGTGACAACCAGCAACATACCACCCGGTTCAACCACCTCCATCGAAGCCAAACGATCGCCCGCGCGGAACTTGATCCCGGCTACACCGGCCGCCTGGCGACCCATGCAGCGAATGTCGTCTTCGTGAATGCGCAGTGCTTGTCCTTCACGGGTAACCATCAGTATATCGTCATGGCCGTGAGTGACCTTGGCCCACCACAATTCATCTTTATCATCCAGGGTGATGGCGATGAGACCTGAAGGCCTGACGCTGGCCAATTCGCTCAGCTCAAGCCGTTTGACACGACCGCCAGTGGTTGCCATGGTGAGGTAATTGCCGGGGTCAAAATTTGGAACAGCCACCGCGGCAGTGATATGTTCATCCGGGCCAAGCGAAAGCACATTGACAATGGGAATTCCTTTGTCTGTTCGGTTGGCATCAGGGATTTGGTAGGCCTTCTCAGAGTAGACTTTGCCCTTATCGGAGAAAAAGAGAATAGTATGCAGGGTCCGAGCTGGCAGCATGAGGATGACTTCATCCTCCTCACGCACAGTTTGGCCAGAAACACCTCGGCCTCCTCTACCCTGGGTTCGATAGAGATTCGCAGCGACGCGCTTAATATAGCCCTTCTGGGTAAAGGTTATAAGCACAGCCTCATCAGCTACGAGGTCTTCCTCTTTCAGCTCCTCGTGGGTGTCACCAGTAATGCGGGTACGACGTTCATCACCATACTTGTTCGCGAGATCATTCAGGTCGTCTTTGACAACTCCCAAAATTTTCTTCGGATGTGACAGTAAATCTTCCAGGTAGGCAATGCGTGCCATTACTTCTTTGTATTCAGCCTCGATCTTTTGTCGCTCGAGGGCAGCCAGACGGCGTAACTGCATATCGAGGATCGCTTGAGCCTGAATCTCGCTCAATTTGAAACGGGACATTAATTTTTCTTTGGCAACGTCGGCATCCTTCGACTCGCGGATGGTACGGATCACATCATCTAGATTTGCGAGAGCGATCAGTAAGCCATCCAGAATGTGAGCGCGCGCTTTGGCTTTTGCCAGGTCGAAACGCGACCGCCGCGTTATAACATCTTGCCGATGCTCAATGTAGATCTGTAACGCGCGTTTGAGAGAAAGCAGGCGTGGTTCTCCACCCACTAATGCCAGCAAATGCACACTGAACGTCGATTGCAACGGAGTGAATTTGTAAAGCTGGTTGAGTACCTGTTTGGGTTGGGCGCCACGACGCAATTCAATGACAATGCTCATTCCGCGTCGATCGGATTCATCTCTCAAGTCAGATATCGAATCCATCTTGCCTTCACGAGCTAATTCAGCGATACGTTCGATCAGGCTGGTCTTGTTAACCTGATAAGGGATCTCGGTGATGACAATCTGGTAGCGGTTGCCTTTCATCTCTTCAATGTGAGCCATCCCGCGTACCACCAGTCGCCCGCGTCCGGTGGAATAGGCCTGCAAGATATTATCCTTTCCAACGATCACGCCACCAGTCGGAAAATCAGGACCCTGGACGAATTTCATCAATTCTTCAACGGAAACATCATCGATGGTATCGTAATGATCGATCAGGTAATCGATGGCAGCAGTGATTTCACGCAGATTGTGCGGAGGGATGCTGGTTGCCATACCCACCGCGATGCCAGATGAGCCATTCAAAAGAAGGTTGGGCAGGCGGGAAGGCAGTACCAGAGGTTCCTTCAAAGAACCATCAAAGTTGTCACCAAAATCGACTGTTTCCTTGTCGAGGTCAGCCAACATTTCTTCAGCCAATGAATGCAACCTGGCTTCGGTATAACGCATGGCTGCCGGGTCATCGCCATCAATCGATCCAAAGTTCCCCTGTCCATCAATTAGCATGTAGCGCATCGAGAAATCCTGTGCCATGCGTGCCATTGAATCATAGACTGCCGCGTCGCCGTGCGGATGGTATTTTCCTAAGACCTCGCCGACGATACGGGCGGATTTCTTGTACGGGCCATTGGAACGAATCCCCATGTCTTCCATGGCGTAAAGAATGCGCCGGTGAACAGGTTTGAGACCATCACGCGCGTCAGGCAAGGCGCGCGACACGATCACGCTCATCGCGTAATCAAGATAAGCCGAGCGCATTTGTTCATCGATATCGACTTGCTTTACAGATCCAAAATCCATACAATCCCTCGAATTCAGTGAGTAGCCGAATGATTATACCTTACCGTGGATGGTTTTTACATCACAAAGTCAGTTGATAATGAATTTCACTGAAGGCCACGCAACATCGCGGAGTGATAAATTTCTTGGAAGATAAACCGAACCCCACCTGAAATCGACCTTTTTACTCATTTTCACCTGTTAGCCCAAAGTTAAAATGTCACCTAGTTAGACAAAGTAAGAATGTCCCCTTTAGAGGGGGCATTTGATTTAAGGTTGAACTTTCTCCAAGGATG
>DAOUFI010000012.1:0-114427 GCA_034430175.1 Anaerolineaceae bacterium
GTAAACGGTTCAAACCGCGTGCCACCGCCGTTAAAGAACTTGCCAAATGTTTCGTAATAAGTAAGACGTGTGGTCTGGATATATACGATCAATCCTTCAAAGCCAACGATGAAGACCAGACCCACCAGGTACATAATCCAATATCCAACTCCGCCATTCGGTCCGACCATTTTGGCGAGGATAAAGAAAACTGCCGCGAGATTACCATGAGCCACGGCAAATGCGCCGACACGAACGAAGGACAGGCTGTTGCTCAGGAAACTGATCAAGACCTCGAACAATTCAAAGAATGCCTGGGCAAAATAAATTCCGAAGCCGCCTTCCACCAGCGGGCGATGTCCCTCGATCAGGTGGATGAATACCTCAGAAAACATGACCAGAACCGTAAAGACGATTAGCAGGATCATAAAGAAGTTTTTCGGCAAGGGCAGATTACTCAATGCTTCTGGAATTGGAAATATCTTCCCTACAACCGGCAATGCCCATCCGATCATAGAAACGTAAAGACCCAACCCAACCAAACCGTTGTGGCCAAAAATTGCTTGAGCGAAATTCTTGACTGTCAACAGGTTATAGATGTTGATCAAGAATCCAAGTATTAAAACGATCACGCCCGCGCCGATGGTGATGATCAGAATAGTCATGATATCTTCGGTCGGCGCAAGCCACAACGGTTCAATCACCGTTCCTTCGTAACCCATGACGCTTCCGTACAGAAAACCAAAGATGGTTGCTGAAATACCACAAGCCAACAAGATGGGACCAAGCCCGCCAAAGAATTTTAGGGCCTTAATCTTCTTGCTCATCACCAGCGCGCCAAAAATCGCGATCAACGCGCCGTGCCCCACATCACCGAACATGGCGCCAAAAAGGAGCGGGAACAGGATTGCCACGAGAGGTGTTGGGTCCAATTCACTGTATTTTGGCTGCGCGTATGTTGTTACCGTAGATTGGAATGGACGGAACAATCGAGGATTGTTAAGCGCTGTCGGGACTCCTGACGAATCCTTGCCCCGATCTGCTACCCTGGCCTCAATAATGATTTCAGAAGAGATCTTGCGTAAAGACGCCTTTAGACTTGTCAAATAATTTGAATATAACCAGCCAACGATAACATAGGTATATTTCAATTTCCCATACCGAACGATCGCGTTCGCGGTCATATGACTGCTGCGTAAATCCCACATCAGGTCAAGCAACTGGCCTTCCCTGGCTTCGCGCACTTTCTTCAATTGAGCTTGAAGACTGGCAATCTTATCTTTGGATTCATTAATGGAGCGATTGATCGACTCGATGATTTGAGCCGGAGTTCCATTCATATCATCTGGCAAAGTGAAAGGATCGAGGTAAGCACTCCGGGCAGCCCTGTCAAGGATTTCGGTGTTTGCTTTGGAACCAGCCAGCCAGATCACGGCTTTTTGTTGCTGCTGGCTCAATGGATAGAGCACAAACGGAATTCGCGAGAGACTCGTTCGCAGACGGTCGACGTTTTCATGCGGGAGCATTCCCAGGATCGAATGGATATACCGAGAATCGCTCATCTGCGAAAAATCGACATCCACATCAGCCAAGGCTTTCAATTGCTGAAGCATTCCCGAGAAATGTTCGATATTTTTATTTTCAATATTAATACCTTCGACCAGGCTTTTCACCTCGCTCTCGATTTCATCCACCACAAGTTTGGTGGATTCCTCATCCAGCGGATCCGCAAGATCGTGTTTCTTCATCGGTAATTGCTTGATATCGAGCGCCTGGATGATCGATTGCACGCGCCGCTCTAGGGCTGAATAAGCCGCGACCTTTTCCTGCCACTGGTTGGCTTGCGCGCTGTTTCTATCGCTACTCAGGTAATTGACATCGGTCTGGCTGAAAACACCCTGCCCGCTTAACGCACGGGTAACCGGTAAGAGATCCTTGGCAGGAACGATTATTTCGACTTCAGTCATTTTTTGCGGATAGAACATAAATACCTCAAATAAAAGCGAAGTTCCTGTTTTTACAGGTCAACCAGAAGATAGTTCTTATACTTATCGGTGGCAAGGTGATCAGCCTTGGCTTCGAACAGCACAACCAATTCCTGAATCTCCATGTCGCATAATTCCAGAAAACCAAGCACGATGCCAATTTGGAAAGGATTGCCAACAAAACATGCGTGACATTGATCGGCGATCTTCTTCTCCAGTAAATGCTCCAGCCTGGGTAATCCCGAATGCGGATCGGATAACATCTCGTCCAAGCCAGTTAAAAAAGGGTAGATCCGTTTAACGATCGGAGCCAGGTCAGCTCCAGCCGCGATAGCTCGGATATCTTCATCACGCACGCGGTATCCGAATGGAAGGGTATAGTTGATCACTTCTTCTTCCGATAGGTTATGATACACACGATAACGGATCGCCCACATCAAATTATTCATATCCAGTAAAGAACCCAGAATCTTCTCCGCGTAGGATCGATCCTCCTTGGGAAGTTTCTTTACGGCTTTCCAAAGTTCGCGCCAATAATCCAAATCAAGAGCCACTTCAATTGGGAAGAGGTTTTGCTCCGCGCTGTAACGCTTCATCGCAAAAGAAAGTGTGTCGTAATAAGGCGTTGTTTTGAGCAACTCCACAGCCTGGACGACATTCCCCGATTCGACCATTTCTTTGGCGGGAATTTCATTATCGCCGTCGTAGGGAAAAAGGACAAACCGAACCTTGTCCCACGATGAATTCGTGATGATCCCACGCAACACTGCTTTAAGGTTATTAATCTCGTGGTAACGATATACCATCGTCAATAGCTCACGGGTATATTCTGGCGAATTGTTAATGATTGAATGAGACGCTTCAGCCAACCTTGCCCGAATCAAAAAAGCTGCCCGACGAGCATTCAATTCCTTATCTTTAATGCGGTCAAGGTAAGGACCATAGACTGTATGCTTGAGCAGATTTAATAAGGCATCGAGGTCCGCTGCTTCACTGAGGTTGATAAGTTCCTGTTTCGTGAGCAAGGTCGAATACATAGCCCGGACACGAGCGTTAATCGATGCGAAATCGGTTGCGGGATTAGGCGACATGGATTATTCCCGTCCCAGAACCCTCGAGATCACATAAGACACGGCGCGATCAAAATTCCGTTTAGCGGAATTTTCGTTGTGTTTGATCTGGCTTTCCGCGTCAGCCAAAATTTTTTCACATTGATCGGTTGGGTGGGATTTCGCCAGGAGCTCTTGGGCTTCGGATTCAGCGTTTGAACGGGATTTCTCCAGCAAGGTCTTCGCGTCCTTTTCAGCCTGGGCAGGGATCCGTTCTGCGTCTTTAACAGATTTGTTATACGCTTCTACGGCTTTCTTTTCAATTTCGATCACTTCTTGAATGCGTTTTTCATTCACGGCATTATCTCCCGAAGCTCAGCAATCAGAACCTTTATTTTTCGCCTCGTCATATTACCCTCGGCGTGATGGTTGATTGTATCTATCTGGAGGATTTTGGTCAAGAGTCAGGCTCCATTTTTAATTGTCGATTTTGGAGGATAAATCTTTACTATTTGAAGTGCTTCAAAATGTAAAAGGTTTATATTTTGAATAATTCCCAATTACTGCGATAATAATTGGATATCTATCTGATAAGGAGAAAAAAATGGGTTCCTCAGAAATTACACAACGGGCGCAGTCAATCCTGCGTAGCGGCGAGAACTTCCAGTGGTATGTCATTCCACTTTTGGCACTCGTCATGTACATCTACGCGAATGAGTACAGCAAGAAAAACTATAAAGGCATCGCCGCCGGGTTGGCGCTTTACGGAGTGCACTGGTTTTTTGAGATCCTCAACGCCCTCATTAAACAATGGACCGGCAACGCCCTCTGGACGGTACCGACCGGTACGTCTTTCCTGCTGCTTATCGGCGTCGGAATCGAACTCAGCCTGATGTTCTCAGTAGCCGGGCTCGTCCTTAGCAAGTTTCTACCAGAAGACCCGAAGAAGAAAATCCTCGGTATTAATAACCGCGTGTTCTTTGCTATTCTGAACGCAGCGGGTTTTTCCATTATTGAAATCTTCCTGCATATGACACCGGCATTCTACTGGTATTACAGTTGGTGGGGTGCCATTCCTGTTTTTATCACTGTATACATCCCCTTCTTCCTGGCCGCCTTCCTATGCTACGATTGGCAGCCCAAAATTCAGAAACGTTTCCTGGCTGTCGTTTGGGGCATTGACGCGGTTGCCATCATCATTTTCGCAGCCCTCCTCCACTGGATCTAGACAACCCGGACTGCGTAAAGATGAACAGGTACTACTTATTCAGCAGTACTTGTTCATTTTTCTTTTTTCGACATTGAATTGTGGATTCCAACCGTCAGAATCAAGATCACACCTATGATTGCCAGCGCGGAAACAATCCCCCGGCAAACCAGAGGTGAAAGAAAACCGTAATAAAGCGATGAATATGAAAACTCGCGTGCGAAGATCAATTGTTCGTCCTCCCCCTGCCCTTTGAAGAATACCCAGAGAATATTATTGATTTCGCCTTTTCTGGAAGCGCGAATTTTCCATGAGACAGATGTTTCTTCACCTGGAAGAATTACGGTCTGAACGGATCCCTCCGGCTGGATTTCAGCATCCGTGGTCTCCAGTTTAAAACGGACAGAGCGGGGTTGGTCATTAACAACATCGTCAACCGTGTTTAACTTAACAGACACCAACGCCCAATCGCCCGCCCAACCACGCTCCGGAAGGTTAACAAGTAGAGAGCCTCTGCTTCCATCGGGAAGTTCGACAGACACCTGCTGTTGTGCATCGGAAGGAATCGCGATTGAAACCACACCAAAAATCAATGCTAAGCAAAGAAGACAAATTCCCGCAATTCGATACCATCGCATGGATGAAATTATACCTGTATAAAAAAAGCCGGTACCAAATAGTACCGGCCTGAAATCAAAGAGAGCAATCAAAAATCAGCGTGAAGATGGATGCTATGCTCCCCGTCACCATTAAGATCGACCTGAAGTACTTCTCCTTCTGCGAGTGAATCATTTAATTCAGACAGGATCTCATCGATCTTTCTTCCCTGAACATCGGCAGGCATTTTGTCTCCGAAAGTTTTGAACACCCACAAAGCCAAATGGATCGGAAGAGGTGCCCAGATTAAGAACTTTTTTGGCTTTCCGTCTTCCGTTGAGCGAATACGCACCACCATCCAGTGTTCAGCGATCAATCGCCACCCAAAGATAATAACGGCGATGGACAGGAACAGGAAGAACAAAGCAAACCAGAAACCTACACCCATCTGCGAGCGATCATAGCTGGAGTAAAGCCAGAAACCTGATGCAGCCATGCAGATTACTCCCAACCAAAGGATAATTCCCCAAAGCGCCTTCCAACCTGCCGGAACCTTCTCGGGCAAGGAATCCGTGCTCTCAACTGATATACTTTCTTCACGCGACACCGTAGCAGACTCCTGCCCAGTCTCTTCGCGATCAAGGATGGATAGCAGATCGGCACCCTCTTCAATACTTAATGTTCCGTTCTCAACTTTTTTCAATATTTGAAGTTTGTTTTCATCCCTGGTCATCGAGCACTCCGTTATTTTTCCAACGCCTGGAGGAGCTTTTCAGCTTCTTCCACCGAGATCTTCTTGTCTTGCAGCATTTTGAGTACCATCATCCTCTCTTCATCCGAAATCCCTTTTTTGGATTTCTCAGTTTCCGGTTTGGCATTCCCATCAAAAGTAAAACCGTACACTTTTCCCTCTTTGGCCCGCATCTTTTCAGCCGCGCGGTGCAGGGCGTCTTCAGTTTGCCAACCAGCTTGCTTCAAGGAATGATTCACCGACTTCATACCCTGTTTGATCTTCATCTCGATCTCCTTGCCAAAATCACGCCAGGTTTCCCCGAGATTATCGAAGACGAAGGAAAACTCATTTGTCGATTCCTTCCCCTCGCTGACGTCGATGTCTCCACCGGCTTGCAGCTCAACCTTGTTGCCCCCTTCGCCCAACGGCAAACTGTATTCGCTTTGTTCCACGGAAAGCTGTTGTCCACAGGCGCTCACATTGATTTCCTCTCCGCTACTCTTCATTTCGAGTGTCGCGTGCGTTCCAGGAAGAACTCTAAAGGAAATATCTCCACCAGCGTGAAGACGCGAGACAGGGATCTCAGCCGTGGAGCATTGAACGTGGATATCGCCTCCCGCGTTCACCTCCACTGCCCCGTTCAGCCCTGAAAGAGAGATATCCCCCCCGGCCATCACTGCTTTTACAGTGGATACTTTAAACCCGTCCAAATCGCCTCCCACCTGACGAATATCGAGGCTGCCTCCGATCTCGCGGCAGAAACAATCGCCACCTACCGATTCGATGGATACATCGCCCATGCTTTGCAGCACCAGGTCTCCACCAACTTTCTGAATTACAGCGCGGCTGGAAAGACCAGCTACGCTGGCGTCACCACCTACCCATTCAACGGTCAATTCAGCCTTACGTGGGATGGTGAGTTTGGCGTTTGAATCAGACTTAATGTAAATCACACCGTTTTCATCCTTCATGCGGAAAGAATCACCGTCATCCACAATCGCAGTCAATTGCACGCTGTCACTGCCTTCGATCATGATATCGCCACCGGTCTTTACAACCAAACGGGCATCTTCTTTAATTGGAATGGTTGTTTGCTTCATCGCTCTTTCCTTATCTGGCAAGTTTACTTGCCGCATTATTAATTTTCTTTCTTTCATAATAACAATTATTCAAGCATATGTCAATATATATTAAATAATCTTTATTTTTAGATTGATTTTTCTAATTTTATGATTTTTAAGAGTAATCCAAGATGGGTTTATAATCTTCGAGTGATCATGACCAAATTTCAGGAGATAAACCTTATGAAACGAATCATCGTGCTCTTTTTGACCTGTGGATTGATCTTTTCATTGACAGCCTGTAGCGCTCAAGCAACCCCTGTTTACGCTGAAGGAGAAGAAAAAGACGCGGCGGCAGCCTCTGCTGAACCGTTCGCGCAGCACATTCTGGATGGAATTCAAAATAACGATTACGAAACCTTTGCCGTGGATTTCAATCCCTCCATGCGCTCCGCCATGACCCAGGGACAATTCGACAAGATCGTGACAATGTTCGCCGATTATGGAGCGTTCAAGAGCCGTGAATTGATCAACGTCCAAATCATTGACTCATTTTACCGGGTCAATTATCAGTTGACCTTTGAAAAGAAAACGCTCATCATGGGCGTGGTCATCCCTCAAGGTGAAACTCCCGATGTGTCAGGGCTTTGGTTCAATTAGACTGCTCTTCATGAGATAAAAAGGACTGCTCGACAGCAGTTCTTTTTCGTTCATTGAGCAGAGAATTCTTCGCATGTGCCCAGATCTTTGAACTCATGCAGATCTTCATTCACCGTTTCATACAAGCGATCCTCCAACAATGGATAATTTCCATCAAACCATTTATTAAAGATCGAACGGTAAAGATTGATCGGTGTCACGCAGCTTTGACCAGCGATACTCTTTTTTGGATCATACACAGCCAGAAAGATCTGGTGCCGGTTCGCGCCCGGGTACCCGTGATCGCCCTGGATGATAACAATCGAATTGGGATCCTCCCGGAGTATCTCCGACACAATGGGCAGCAGCCGGCTGTTCATGTACTCGATTGAGGTGAGATAAGCCGCGCGGATCACTGGATCGTCGAAATCGGTGCCGGTAGCCGCTCCCTGGTTTTTGAGCGGCATCAGACTGCCATCTGCGTCGAACACGAAGGGTACGTGGGTCACGGTCAGGTGAGCAAACACGAAACGCGGCGTGATATATGAAGGTAAATCCGGCAAAGTATCAAGAGCGAATAACTGTTCTTCATACTTGTCCAGGTTGACTGAACTTAAATCCTCCAGTGAACCGCTGAAAAAATCTGGGTCGTAATTTTCCGCCAGCTTCATAATTGTTCCTTCCAGAAACATCACCTCGAAGGAATTCAGGGAATTATTAAAAAGAGTCTGATGCCGTGGCGATTCGTAGAAATCGGCGTTGCTCCACAGAGACCAGCGGAACTCATTTTCGAACGCAAAAGTTTGGTAGCCGCTTTCTTCCAGCATCGAGCGCACCCGATTGTTCACCAGGCTGTTCACCAGTTTGTGTTGTTCATGATCTTCCCTGCCTGGCACGACCAGGGTATCCACCCAGTCCATGTTCAGAGCAGAACTCAACGAACTGATCGTCTCGTCATAATTGCTGTACGCGTGTTCCGGGACGATGAAACCAAGCGACTCTAGATCAGCCACGATCTGCGAATTGTCGTATCCAAAATCAGATTGAAGGGCATTCGTGCTGGTATACCCATCCAGGACGATGTGATAGATATTGGGAAGTGACCCCTCCGTTCGCAACGCCAGCCCCGAGGAATCAGCCTTCTCCGCGCTGGCTGCGGTGACCCCGCTTGCCCTGACCAAGATGAAATTGAAGACAATCAAAACAATCATTGCCAGCGCGATCCACCCTCCCAGGCTGCTCAACGTTTCACCAGCTATTTTTACTCTGGCGAGCAGGTAGGTGAGAATCAGGAAGAGAACCACAAAGAATGTGAGCAGAATCCGAGCGCGACCCAGGTTGATCCCCGCCAGGGGATGCGCTGCCAAATAATAGTAAACACTGCCATAATTGAACAGGACCAACACGGTGTAACTGGTCAGCACCCGCACCTTATCGCCTTTGCGAAAAATGAGCCACAAAAGCCCCTCGATCAAACCGGTCAGTAACAGCGAGACCAGCAGCGCTCTTTGAACGCGGAAAAACTCCACCTGGTAATAGTTGTGGAGATACAGAATGATCGCCGGGAAAACGCCAAATACATATGGATAAAGATTCAGAATGACTTTTTTTACTCCCTTTACCAGCATGCTTGCCTCCTGTAAGTATTCTAACCCAGGAACGAGTGAGAATTATCGATAAGTATGGAGGTTATTTTGCTGAATTTATTTTTATGAATCGCAATCCTTTTTCACTCTACGATATAATAAATAGCGAAGCGAGGTAACCCTTGGATTCGAGACAAGTCCCCCCATTTAATGTCATCCTGATCACCGCCCTCATTCTGTTCTTTGTCGGCGTGACGGGCCTGGTGCTCATCTTCACCCTGACAGTGCCTACACTGGGACCGCGCTGGCTGCTCTTCTTCCTCGTCCCGCTGGTATTCAGCGGTATTGCGCTGCCCTTCGTCTGGCTGCTCAACCGCCGTCTGACCGACCGCCTGGTCACCTCCCCGGCGGTGATGGTGCGTGAAGCAGTTTTCTTCGGCATCTACGTCGACCTGGTAATCTGGCTGCAGTTCGGAAAAGTATTGAATTTTGCCCTGGCTTTCTTCCTGCTGGCCGGTTTTACCATTATCGAAGCGCTGCTGCGCTGGCGCGAACAAAGCCGTTTCAATGCTGGCATTGAAGAAGAATAATTCGTAAAATTCGTGGAAACACATTCCAAAGGATAAAAATGAAAACTGACCTTGACCGCATCATGCAGCAAAACAACATCGACGTTCTCTTCGTCACCGGAGCTGCCCAGCACAACTCTCCGATGGTCTATTTCACCGGCACCTGCCACGTCTCTGCCGGCGAACTCATCAAGAAACGCGGCAGTGAGCCGCTTCTCTTCCATTACCCGATGGAACGCGAAGAGGCCATGCGCACCGGTCTGAAGACGGTCAATTACAACGATTATTCGATGGCAGAATTGATGAAAGAAACAAGCGGCGATTACACCGAAGCGATTGCCCTGCGCTACGCCAAAGCCTTTGAAAAAGCCGGCGTTACCTCCGGCAGGGCAGCCGTTTACGGCAACGCGGACGTTAGCGCCACCTACGCCATTCTCAAACGGTTGGAGAGATTGCTCCCCGATCTCAAATTCGAAGGCTTTCTCAACGATGAGATCCTGCTTGCCGCGCGCATGACCAAAGACGCGGACGAGATCGCCCACATCCGCGCCATGGGAAAGGTCACCACCGAGGTTGTCGGCCGCGTGGCTGATTTCCTCACCGGTCAGCGCGTCAAGGACGAGACGCTGGTCCACGCAGATGGCACCCCCGTGACCGTCGGCGAGGTCAAGAGCAACATCAACCTCTGGCTGGCCGAGAAAAACGCCGAGAACCCCGAAGGCACCATCTTCTCCATCGGTCGCGACGCGGGTATCCCGCATTCAGTTGGCAACGATGCCGACCCGATGCGCCTGGGAAAGACGATCATTTTTGACATCTACCCCTGCGAAGCCCAGGGCGGTTACTTCTACGACTTCACCCGCACCTGGTGCCTGGGTTACGCGCCGGATGAGGTACAACAACTCTACGAACAGGTTCATTCCGTCTACGATCAGATCACCTCGGAACTCAAGGTGAATACTCCGTTCAGTGTTTATCAAAAGCGCGTCTGCGAGCTCTATGAAGCCATGGGGCACCCCACCCCGCTGCACACCCCGCAGACCGAGATCGGTTATTGTCACAGCCTGGGGCACGGCATCGGGCTTAACGTTCACGAAAAACCCTTCTCCGGCATGGTCAACGCCTCGCCGAACGACAACCTCATCCCCGGCACGGTCTTTACCCTGGAACCTGGTCTTTACTACCCCGATAAAGGCATGGGAGTACGTATTGAAGATTCGCTGGTGACGACACCTGACGGCAAGTTTGAAATCCTGGCAGAGTTCCCCAAGCAACTGGTGCTGCCGGTCAAAGGATAATGAATGTCTGAGAACGATCGAGTGAATGGATCAAGAAAAATTCGCATCCTGGGGATTGAGTCCTCCTGCGATGAAACCGCGGCGGCTGTCGTTGAAAACGGCAGGCGCATGCTTTCCAGCGTGATCGCCACCCAGATCGATATCCACGCCAAATACGGCGGAGTCTTCCCCGAAGTGGCCTCGCGCCAGCACATCCGTACCATTTACGCCATCATCGAACAAGCGCTCGAGCAGGCGCACCTTAGCCTGGAAGATATCGACGCCATCGCCGCCACGCGCGGCCCCGGTCTGGCTGGTTCGCTGGTAGTCGGCCTCAACGCCGCCAAAGGGCTGGCGCTTGGCCGCAGCCTGCCTCTGATCGGCATCAACCATCTGGAAGGGCATATTTACTCAGCGTGGGTGTATCCACAGGACGCGGCAAATCCCCCACCTGAACCTGCTTTCCCAATATTGGCTCTGCTTGTCTCCGGGGGTCACACCGAACTGAATCTGTTAACCGATCATCTGCACTACCATCGGCTGGGTTCCACGCTTGACGACGCTGCCGGCGAAGCCTTTGACAAAGTGGCGCGTCTGATCGGTTTGCCATATCCCGGCGGTCCCTCCGTTCAAAAAGCCGCGGCTGATGGTGACCCGGATGCATTCGCTTTTCCGCGCGCCCGGTTGGAAGGAACCTGGGACTTCTCGTTCAGTGGGCTGAAAACCGCTGTTCTGCGCGAGGTCCGCAAACTGGAAGAGACTGGCCGGCCGCTGCCCGTGAACGACCTCGCCGCCAGCTTTCAGGCAGCCGTGGTGGATGTCCTGCTCAGCAAAACGCTCAAAGCAGCCCGCCAGTTCAACGTGACCGAGATCGTGGTAGCTGGAGGCGTCTCTGCCAATAAAGCTTTGCGCGAAGCCTTCCTCAGCCAACAAGAATTCCCCGCTCACATTCCCCCTCTGAGTTTGTGCACCGATAATGCCGCCATGGTAGCTTCGGCTGGATATTATCATTATCTGCGCGGGCAAAACGACCCACTGGATATCGACGTCAGACCCACCTGGCCACTTTCTTAATGTCACCAATTCCTAAAGAGATCATCTAAATGATTAGATCTGATTCCTCAACGATTTCCTACTCGATCGATGCCTTGCGCGGACAGGATCGCGACGCGTTTGCCGAACTTGTCGAAGACACCTCCGGACAGATTTATCACCTGCTCCTGCGCATGCTGGTAAACGAGCAAGACGCGGAAGACGCGCTTCAGGAAACCTACATCAAGGCTTTTCAGGCGCTTCCGAACTTCGAAGGCAGATCGTCACTGAAAACCTGGCTTTATCGTATAGCCGCCAATGAAGCCCTGATGGTTTTAAGAAAGAGGAAACCTCAACCACAAACGGTCGAGATCGATAAGGATGACGAAGAAATCGAAGAACCTCGTGAGATTGTTGACTGGTGCTGCCTGCCCGAAAGAGAATTGCTTGACCAGGAAACTCGCTCAAAACTGACCGCGGCAGCTCAAAAACTTTCGGACAACCTTAAAATGGTCTTTCTGCTGCGGGATGTCGAAGGGTTGTCAGGTGAAGAAACCGCAGCTGTACTCGGGTTGAGCATCGATGTGGTGAAAACAAGGTTGTTGCGAGCACGACTTAAGCTCCGTGAAGAACTTTCGGCGTACTTCGCAGAAAAGATGAAAAATGGCTGAACACGTACACAACCATGAAAACTGTAAAAAATACCTTTCTCTCCTCTCTGATTACATCGACGGCAATCTGAACGAGGAAATGTGCGAGCATCTCGAAGAACACATGGCGGGGTGCGATGATTGCACGATCGTTGTCAATACCCTGAAACGGACTGTTGACCTTTATCACACTTCAACCACGGAAGAGAGTCAGGGATTGCCTGAAGACGTAAAAAGCAGGCTTTATAAAAGACTGTCGTTGGATGACCTGAAGAAGTAATTAAACCGGAATCGCAGGAAAGAGGATAGTAGTAATTCGGAGGAATGATGGACGCGAAAGTAATCTGGAAAAAGGATATGTCGTTTGAAGGGATTGCCACTTCAGGACATGCTGTTCCGATGGGCACATCGGTTGAGCACGGCGGTGCCGACGACGGTTCCAGCCCGATGGAACTGGTGTTGATGGCATTGGGTGGCTGCACGGCGATGGATGTCGTTCCCATCCTCAAGAAGAAACAACAGGATGTCACAGCCTTCGAAATCCGCGTCCACGGCGACCGCGCCGAGGATCATCCGAAGGTGTACACCCACATTGTTCTGGAGTACGTTGTGACCGGCCACAATATCGATCCTGAGGCTGTCCGTCGGGCCATCGAATTAAGTGAGACCAAATACTGCTCCGTCTCTGCCATGATCAGCAAGTCAGCGCAGATCGAGATCAAGACCACCATTCTTGAAGCAAAATAATTGTTATGTATAATAAGGATCCGGTCCCATTCAGGAAACCGGATCCTATTTCTTTTCTCCCGCTGTTATCAAACTTTTTGGAGCCGCGATGGGACTGGCTGTGATCGTCACCCCGCCGCGCGTGAGTGTTCCTAAGTAAGAATCGGAACCGTTATGAGGTACCCAGCCATCCATCACAAACGGAATGACGCTATCGGCTGCGATCCACTCACCGTTGTACTTTCTCGCGATGTGTACGTGCGTGCCTGTCGCCGAGCCCCCTTCACAGGAAGGATAGCCCAGGATATCGCCAGCCTTGACCAGCGTTCCCTGCCTCACTTTATTGCTGGAACTGATATGCAGATACATGATCACCCAACCCGTGCGGTCATCGCCATCCTTGTCCAGGTCAAGCATCGCGATACCAGTATCAGTACGCGAAATTTCTCCATCAGCAACCGCCACCAGAGGTTCAATCGTTGGTGCGCATTTGCCCACCACGCTAGGAGGAGCAAAATCCAGTGCTCCCAATGGATCAGTAGTACCCCATGAAGCGTGCGGAGCACCGGTATACGCCCAGGTTTTTCCCGCCGGAAAAGGTAACGTAAGTTTGGGCTGCTCCAGGCTGCCAGGAATCACCGTCTGGATATCGACCCACGGATCGCCAAAAAGCTCACGATATGTGGCAGCCAGACCATCATCAGAGATGGCTGTATGAAAATCGTCAATCGACATCACCCGCGAAAAGTAGGTTTGAATTCCCACTGTACCCGCGTTCTGCCATGGGTCGGGATTTTCTATGTTGCCATCCAGCATGAACAAAGAGCTAAAGCGACCGGTTTGCCATTGATAGTAGCCAGCGTTCAATTGATCAGCAGCCCATACCAATTGCAAGTAAAAGCCTTTATGATACTCATCTTCATAACCAAGCGGGTAATCCTTTTTTTCATTCGCCAGTTCAGATTGGGTCAGTGCTCCAGCCTGGTATTCCGCGATGGCCAGCAATAATCTGGGACTGATCGAAAATTCCATAGCGACATAGTCGATGAGTTCCCCGCCTTTACGAGTCTTGTCTCCCGCTAGCGCCGAGTAATCTTTCAACCAACCCGTCTGCGAATCGACAAAAACCGATGTGTTGAAATCCACCTGTGCTGGTCCATTAACGAAAAGCGAATTCGGCAAGATCTTATAGGGTGTTCCCCAAAGTGCTTTGAAATAAATGGGTATCTTCATTGGAAAACCGACAGGAAGTGTGGTGACCTTTTCAGGCAGGTCGGTATTCACCAGACGAATTTCGCTTTCGGTGGTGTTAAAATGAGCCGCTACTGACACGAGAGTATCGCCGTCTTGGGCGGTGTAATCCACCAGTGTGCCAGGTTCATACACCTGCCTGGTTGGTAATGGCGTGGGTGTCATCGTTTCAGTGCTGGCATTCTGGATGACTACCACAGGGGTGGGCAGAGTTGTCTCAACTTGTGGGCTGCATGCGCTGATTAACGCAATCACTACCAGCAGATGGAATACTATACGTGATTTTTTCTTAATCATGACCATTCGCAACCTTCACTACGGTCGTGTAATTAAGCTCTTGGGAGCTGAAATCGGCGATGCCGTGATGAGGGTCGAACCATTGAATAGTGTACCCTCATATTCTTCAGCGCCATTGCTCGCGACATATCCGCTCAGGTTGAAAGGCACGGGTCCACCAGCCAACATCCACTCACCGTTGAACTTTCTGGCAACGTGAAGGTGGGTTCCTTCAGCCTGGCCACCTTCACAAGAAGGATGACCGATCTTGCTGTTCGTATCCAAAACGGTGCCAAGAGCCACCTTGTCACGCGTTTCGATGTGTAAATACATGATCACCCATCCTGTTGATTCGTCGCCATCGCCGTCAAGATCTTCGATCACTACGCCAGAGCCAGTTCGCACCACCAGCCCGGGAGCCATGGCGGTCACCCATTCATCGGATTGGGTACATCCCGATTTTATGGAAGGTGGCGCGAAATCCAACGCTGCCAGCGCACCGCCGGGTCCCCAGGCAGGATGTGGCCCACCTGTGAAACTCCAGGTACGCCCACGATAGAATGGCAATTCCAGTGTCGGCTGTGCCAGGTTCACCGGATAGAGGGGTTCAACAGTTTTTGATCGCGCCCAAAAATCGCCAAACATTGAAGTCATTAATTTAGGCATGCTTTGGTCGCCATACAGTGCCCCATTCCACTCCGCTGGCTCATACCACTGAGCGAAAAGATATTGCAGGGCGACTGTTCCGGCGTTGAGTTGAGGATTCAATCGTTTGACTGAATTATCTTTAAAAGTGACCTCGGTCAAATTCCCGGCCCGCCAACCATAATATCCAATCGAGAGTTGCTCAACCGCCCAACTCAGTTGATAATAGAGACCCTGGTATTCAAGTTTGATGTATCCCATCGGATAATCCGATTCAGCCAGATTGGTTGGCTCTCCCAATACCCAGTGACTCTTGTATTCTAAAATAGCTAGGAGTAACCGCGGATTGGCTGAGTTTTCAAGTGCCACCAGGTTGACAATTTCTGAACCCGTCATCAATTTCCCTGCTACCTCATGGGTGTAGCGGCTCAAATATCCGCCAGCCTGGTTAATGTAAACATCAATGTCGAAATCAGATGCAGAAGGTGAATAAACCACTTCGCTGTCGGGCATGGCGATCAGGTAGGGTGTGGCATTTTCGATGCGGTCGGGAATGGTCAGAAGGATCCCTGGGTTGATCAATCCTGTTTCCGGAAGCGGTTCGCTACTCTGTATCTCCTTGGCAGCTACCCCAAACCGTCCGGTGATCGAAGGCAGTGTGTCGCCGGATTGAGTGTAATAGATAATAGGAGGTTTGCCAGTTGCCAGTGGATCGATCGTTTCGGTGAAAATTGGCGTTTTCGTCCGCTGAGGAACGTCGGTAAATGTTGGCAGCGGAGTTTCGATCATTGCCGTTGCAGTAGGTACATTCGTGTTCGTTGCAGTAGGAGGTTCAAAAGTGGGAACCGCAGTGGAGGCATTGGCGGTCATGGTTAGTTCGAAGGGAGTGATGTATCCCTGGGAACAGGCAAGAACGCTGCAAGTCATCACGACCGCAGCGATCAGCAATTGGATCTTTCTAGCGCTTGATCTGGTTCTCATCAATGATCCCGTCCTCGGCTACGATCGACTTGTTTCCCTTGACCAAATACCCATTATATTCCACGCCACTGCCTTGTGATGTCCATCCATCCATCACAAAGGGTAGGCTGCCATCCGCAGAGATCCATACACCATTGTAACGCCTTGCCAGGTGCAGGTGGGTCGCCGTGGAATACCCTCCCGTACATGAAGGATGACCGATGCGATCTCCCGCTCTCACTCGAGTCCCAACACTGACACGACCGCGATCCTCCACATGCATATACAGGACTGTCCAACCGGTCTGTTCGAGGCCATCACCGTCCAGATCCAAAACGACCTCACCATTCTCAGAGCGCACAATCAAACCATCCGCTACAGCCACCTCCCAGATATCCGTTTGGTAACAGCCAAAAATTTCAGAAGGCGGAGCGAAATCAAGAGCAGCCCAAGCCGCGCCATCCCCCCAGGCGGAATGTGGTCCACTGGTAAACGACCAGGTATCCCCTTTTTCGAAGGGTAATTGCATATCGGGTTGGGTTAACCCCGTTGGAATAAGCGGTTCCACAGACAAATCGAATGGAATGCCAAAAAAGCTCACGTAAGTGGCATAAACACCTTCAGCTGAAACCGATTTCAACCAACCGTCACTTCCCTTGAGCAGCGCCAGCAACCGCTGCACCGCGACCGTACCGGCGTTGAGTGTGGGAGAAAATGTGATATCCGTACCGTCGGTTAATTGCGCGGAACTGATCGCGCCCACATTCCAGGAATAGAAACCAAAGTTCAATTGGTTGGCCGCCCACGAAAGCTGGATGTATAACCCCTGCCGAGTTTCATCGATCAGTTTCATTGGATAGGTTAGTTGCTTTTCCGAAATCTCATTCTGCGTCACCCAACCAGACTGGTATTCGAGCAATGCCAGGAGCAAGCGTGGATTAACAGAATACTCGTAACTGATCTGCTTGACGATCTCTAAGCCGGTTAATGTCGTTCCTTTTTCATCAACGAATTCCGAATAATGGCTGAGAAATCCCCCCTGCTTCTGGATGAACGCGTCAACGTCCAGGGTGGAACTTACAGGCCCGAAGACAAGCTCGGAGTCGGGGATAATCTTGAAATCTGAAGAAGCCGCGCCGCTTACCGACACATCCGGGATTTTATGAGGTGAATCAGGTGTCGGGGTGGAATACGCCGAACCAGCCGGACGCTGTGTGGGAAGATTCACTTTCGTGTTCGATCCACCAAGCGATTGAGGAACGGCTGTCGCTGAGTCGAGCATCCATGGTCTGCTTTGTTGTGCCGGCTGAACACAGGATGCGACAAATAACAAACAAATAAGAACGCAGATGACCGTTCTTCGATGCGATCTCATTTCAATCCACGCGTTAATAATTGATTATCCACTGGCGCTCCACCGAGCAAGTGAACATGCAAATGGAAGACAGTCTGCCCCCCACCCGTCCCGGTATTGACCACCAACCGGTAGCCTGTTTCACCGATCCCCTTGTTAAATGCCATTTCTCTCCCTTTGAGAAATAATTTGCTCAACAAGGCTTCCTCAGTCTGGGTGATCTCGTTCATGGAAGGAATATGTTTTCGAGGGATGACCAGCAGATGGATCGGTGCCAATGGATGCGCATCCTGAATGACAACCATATCCTCATCTTCATAAAGGATCTCTGCGGGAACTTGATGTTCAATGATCATGCAAAAAATACAGTTTTCCATAGATACTCGTTGTTGCAATAATCTTACCTAATTTAATAAAAACCGGCACAAGAAAAACACACTTGTGCCGGATGTATTAATCAGAAAACTATTTCTTCACATCTTCACCGCGGATGTAGGCTTCGGTCATCTCACGGCAGAGGTCATCCTTGAATTGCTTCGGAGGAGTCTTCATAAAGTAAGAAGCCGGGGCGATCAACGGGCCGCCGATACCGCGGTCGCGAGCAATCTTGACACAGCGTAAAGCGTCGATGACCACTCCGGCCGAATTAGGCGAATCCCAGACTTCCAGTTTGGCCTCAAGATTCAAGGGCACCTCCCCAAAGGTAGTCCCTTCCATACGAACGTAGCACCATTTGCGGTCGGTCAGCCAGGGCACGTAATCGCTTGGACCAACATGGATATCATTTTCCGGGAGTTTGTACGGTAGCATGGAGGTGACAGCGCCGGTCTTGGAGATCTTCTTGGATTCCAGACGTTCACGCTCGAGCATGTTCATGAAATCAGTGTTGCCGCCAAAGTTGAGCTGATACGTTCGATCCAGGCGTACACCGCGATCAACGAAAAGACTCGTGAGGACACGGTGCAGGATGGTGGCGCCCACCTGACTCTTGATGTCATCACCAATGATTGGCTGACCCGCGTCGGCGAAACGCTTGCCCCAATATTCGGAGCTGGCGATGAACACGGGAATGCAGTTCACCATTCCCACGCCGGCTTCGAGGATCTGTTCCACGTACCACTTGGTAGCCATTTCCGAACCTACCGGCAGGTAATTTAAAACAACATCGGTACCGGTGTCCTTAAGAATCTTGACGATATCAGCGGTGGGGCCGGGAGCCTTTTTGAGGATCTGGGAAAGATATTTACCAAGCCCATCATGAGTCATGCCGCGATCAACTTTGACCCCCAAGTGTGGAACCTTTGTGAACTGGAATGTGTTGTTCGGATACGCGTAGATCGCCTCGGAAAGATCGAGCCCGACTTTGGTATCGACAACATCGAAAGCAGCAGAGAATTCAATATCACTGATATGATATCCACCCAAATTGACGTGCATCAATCCTGGAATGCGGTCGTCATCCTTGGCGTCTTTATAAAAATGCACGCCCTGGACGAGGGAAGAAGCGCAATTGCCGACGCCAATAATCGCAACTCTCACTTTTTTATTGCCCATGTGTACTTCTCCTGTTTAAGTGATTAAAAACATCGTATGCTATAATTTGCTTATCTTTTAAAGGTGGCAAATGGCAGAACGATATCCTGATTATACCCGGCGTTTGGAAAGATTGCTCGAAGTTTGTCGAAATCTATCGGCCAATCTCGAGGTAGGACCCCTGCTGCAATCGATCATTGAAGTCGCGTCCGATCTCACGAACAGTGAGAATTCATTTGTTCTAATCTATGACAAAGAAAAGAAGTATCTGCAGGTCGTTGCTGCGCCTTTCTATATGATGGAAAGTTTGCGCACTGTAGGAGTTCCACTTGACCGCAGCCTCGCTGGAAAAGCATTCCGCACTGGTGAATCCCTCGTTTTTCGTGAGAATGAAGAACGGGAGCCATTCGTTGATTCCATGGAATGGGAACGTAAAGTTGGTGCTCATAACGCCCTCGCAATCCCTCTCATTTATAAGGGAGAAAGAATCGGCGTGATCGAAGCTATCAACAAGGCCAAAGGGTCAAATTACAATGAGGAAGACATTACCTTTCTGGACACGCTAGCAACGCAAGCAGCGACTGCCATTCAGAACCAACAACTTCTCCAAACCACCCAAAATGCCTATAAAAAGGTCATGGAACTGGATCGCATGAAAAGCGACTTCATCGCGATCTCATCACATGAATTGCGTACTCCTTTAGGGCTGATCATGGGACACACGGCCTTTCTTAATGAGACCGCGTTGCCAGAACAGAAAGAAGACATTGAGATCATTGCCAGAAACGCTGAAAAACTACGTAATCTGATCGAAGAGATCGGCGATATTGATAATTTGACAGGTGGCATGACGAAACTGAAAAAAGAACCGGTATCGATCTCACAGGTCATCCAACAAGTAGTTGAAGCTTTTTCAGCGGAAGCCAATGAACGAAAGATCCACTTGAGCCACCAATCGAAACAACCCAATTTAGCCGTGGAAGGAGATCCCGAGAAGATCGCCATCGCTCTGCGCAATCTGGTAAAGAACGCGCTTGCCTTCACGAATGCCGACGGCATAGTTAAAGTGACCGCCGAGCAATTACCCGGCTACGTTAAAATCGCAGTTCTTGATAACGGTATTGGTATCCCAGAAGCCGAATGCGAAAAGATCTTCCAACGCTTTTACCAGGTGGAAAAACATCTCACCCGCAAACATGGCGGCATCGGTCTCGGTCTGCCGATTGCCAAGGAAATGGTTGAAATGCACAACGGTAAGATCTGGGTGGAGAGCGTGGAAGGGAAAGGCAGTCGATTCACCTTTATCCTGCCCATGAATTCAGCGCAAGCGTCCGCAGCCGAAAAAGTGTTCGCGCATTAAAACTCGAATATTGAGAATCGAGAATAGAGAATCGTCAGAACCTCGCAATTCTCCAATAATCTTGCGAGTAATCCGGTACTTAGGGTATAATCACGAACGTTCGGGGCGTGGCTCAGACCGGCTAGAGCACTCGGTTCGGGACCGAGAGGTCGAAGGTTCAAATCCTTTCGCCCCGACACTTTTATACAATCTACCTGAAACAAAAAGTGCCAGCATTTCTTAAGTTTCTTCCCTGTTGAGAGCATCCAGCAACCCTGGATGCTCTTTCAATACCTTCGCCAGCTCGGATAGCCCGTCCAGGTCAACCTCCTGACTGGAGATCTTCGGCTTCATCTTCGCAATTGAATTCTTGACCTCGGTGTCCGTGAGCTGAGCGTAGACCCGCTCCGTCGTTGCCACCGACTCATGCATCAGGTTCTTCGACGCCGCCATTAACTCATCCATCGTTTTCGCGATGCTGCGTACATAGACCGTGTGGCCGTGCCGAAACTTATGCGCGCTCTTATATTTCACCCCGGCCAGCGAACAGATCTGTGCGATACCATCATTCACCTGATCCCCTCGGCTATCTTTTTGATCATATAACGGCACCAGAGTTTCGCCGTCCTGTAGGATGGTGCTGTACCACATTGCCGATTCCGGCAACTGACTGCGCACCTTGTCATCCCATTCCTGAACAATAGCCATCAGCTCGGGAATGGGAAGCAGATAGGTAGTGCGGGATTTGTGATTCTTGGTGTGGACGCCCATTTCAGCGAATTGGTCGACCGCCATTTCATCGAGGCGAACGCAAGAGATCGGCAGCGTCACGAACGCGGAAAGCCTGGCGCCCGATAAATACAGAAATGCGCACGCAGCTCGTTCCCGCTCGATCAGCAGCGTGGATGGTTCAACGCCAGCGATCAACCTCATTTCATCGAGCGTATAAAATTCATGGCTCTTGGCACGGGTCTGCATCCCTTTGGACCGTGCCGGCCGGATGGTATCGACCCAGGACGCGTTCAGTTTTGCGTACTTCCTCGGCCACTCGCGTCGCGCCCAGGTAAAAAACTTTCGCACTACCCCGCAAGTGGATTTCAACGACTCAGGGGACTGAGACCCATCCTTCCCATCAAACCGTGAGGTCAACAGGAACACCGGAAACGTCGGATCGATCCCACGCGCCCGACCGAACGGCTCTGAATCGGCCCATTCCAACAGGTGCCTGAGCTGCTCACGCCGGCGTTTGATCGTCTGCTCGTCCCGCTGTAGTACGGTCTGAAGGTAATGCAGATAGGCTTTCGTATCCAGCCAGTTATCCCGATTGATCATTACCGGTCCTTCACATAATAACGATTTTGTTTCCCGTCAAAATCAATACGACACCAATCATGCTCAAAATCTCTCAGTGCGTGGGGAATTCCTGATCTTGCGGATACCTCTGAACAATAATGACCTTTTCCTACCGCATCCATGATTTCTTTTGTAGTACATCCAGGATGATCATTAATAAAAGATCGAATATTTATCATGGTGGATTTGTACGGAGTATAGAATCCTCCTCCCTTCGATCCTGCTTGAAGAAAGGTTTTGTGCTCTTCCCGTAATTTTGGAAGGATATATTTTTGTGAAAATGGATAATGTTCACGCAATATTTTTGGACCAACTTCTTCATCAATTACCCAACGGTCAAATGTGCCCGTTTGGATTAAATACTTTACCGAAATAATTCCCAAACCAAGATAATCTTTCGCGACCCTATATGCGAAATGCCTGTCCATCGAATCAATACTTGACAGAATTGCGATTGATCTCATGGGAACTTGCCATAATGACGCCTGCTCGAGAACCTTGAGGCTCATCGACACCTTGCATTCAATAATCCAAACGATTTTTCCACGGACTGCTATAATATCCGCAATCCTTCCACCCCAGCTTGAGAATTGAACTTCTTGGTAAACATCCCAGTGCTGGTCTTGAAGCCATTCAACGACTTTTGAGGCGAGATCCTTTTCCGTTATCTTGGTGCTCACTCAAATATCTCCGGAAAATCAAACCTATCCCTGCGCAAGTATGTGACAATTGATCGTGCCGCTTCCACCCATGACCGGCAGATAATAATCCGGTATCCATAATGTTCGAGGTGCTCTTTCCAAATCTTCTGTTCTGTGCTGAGCGTATTTGATCCAAATTTCATTTCAACGAAGAGCCCATTCCATGCCGGCTCTGATATTGCCAGGAAGATATCCGGCACGCCCTTCTTCACGCCCTCAGCCTTGAGTTTGGCAGCCACGGCTTTATTGCGCATTCCGCCGTTGGGGATGGCGAACATATTCTCCAACTCAGGAAGCCTTCCCTGTGCGATCATCGAATTCGCCCAATCGAACAATGCCTTCTGTTCATCATGCTCTGACATTTGAAGTTGCCTCCAATTTCTTTTGCATCTGATCGCGGTATTGCTGGATCTGTTCATCTGTCATCATCAAAGCGTACGGACCGATCATCATACAAAGGATCCGGCGCCAATTCTCGATCTGCTTGGGAGTGAGTTTTTCTTCCTGCCGTTCCATTATTTTGCCTTTCGGGAATCATCATTTTTTAACTGATCCTCAAGCTTCAACATGGTATGGATACAATCGTTTTGAGCGCATGAAAAAACCACCATTTTGTGCGTAAAGAATTCCAGAAATTTAGTGAGTTTCAAAATTCTTATCCTTTTCATGATTGTTCTCATCCCTTCTCCTTTCCACTCTTCAACCGGTTCACCTTGCCACCGCAGACCGCGCACTTTCCCTGGACGATCTTCAGGTTCCGGCGTACGCTGCGCTCCCTGCCGCCCACCAGCTCGACCACCTGGTTGCAGTGGACGCACCACGCCTGGCCTTCTTCCAGCTTGAACGCCTTCTTTTCCTTCGCCACCGACCGTGCCCAGGTTGCGAACTCCGAGCCGCAGATCCAGATCTGATTATGATCATCGCGCTTGTGTGGGCAGCCCGCCTGCAAATGAGTGCGATAGATCGTATCCACCGAGATCCCGATCTCTTCAGCGATCTCTGCCGGCTTGTACCACATGTTCAGCAGCCTATCGAGCTTGAGAATGTTCGACCTGGTGAACCTTGGGGCGCCGTCCTCGGTCATTCTGTGCACGCGGTGTTCATTCTGGATAACTTTTTGCACATTCTTCATCCAATCTCTCGCTCTCTTTGCGCACCTTTTCACGCTCTTCGCTCAGTAGCATTGATTTCGCTACACCAATAGACCAGTGGGTTGTTCTGAATTTATGGGTAGCAAAGACCGTGTTCTGCCAATCCTCACGCTTGTACTTCTGCCACAGAGCGAGATCCCCGCGCTCCACCAGCACCGTGACCATCCTCACCAAGCACTCCGATTGCGTCAGATCCTCTCCCTTTGCCACCAGCGCCATCGCTTCGAGCATGCAATCCTTGGCGCCGCGCGCATCGATCTCCAGATATTTCTGATTCAGTTGGAGGGCGAGATCGCGCTTCTTGCGGTCGACTGCAAGCGCGGTGAGCTCTGCTTCTTCTGACGGGTAATTCATTTTCAGCACCATGTCAGAATGGGATCTCTTCACCAGCGGGTTCTGCACCTTCAGCTTCTTCGCCTTCGACTGCCGGCGCCGCGTCCTTCGGGCTCAAGAACTTCACCTGCGTGGCGCTGATCTCAAAACTCGCGTGCGCCAGGTCATCCTGACCCTTCCAGATCCGCGGCCCGCCTGTTTTGGCGTCGCAGATCATCCGACCCTGCGCCATCACCAGCTTGCCCTTGGCCAGGTAAGAGTTTGCGGCCTCGGCCATCTTTCCCCAGACCTGCACCCGCCACCAGGTCGTTTCTTTCACCGGGTTACCTGCCGGATCGTTGTACTGGCGGTCAGTGGCCACCGAGAACGACGTCACCGCCTGCCCGGTCGGCGTGAAGCGCATATCCGGGTCCTTTCCCAACCTACCGATAATAATTACCTGTTGAAACATAGTTCACTCCTTGTCATTGCGAGAAGCGGAGCGGCGAAGCAACCTCCGCTATTTTTGGAAATTGATCCCACTGGTCGCCATCGAGCAACCGACCAGCTTTGGCTTTTCCCACCCGGTAATAGTGATACCCGTCAATATAGGTTTCCTTGCGGTTCGCCAGCGAAATTCCTTGTGGATATTCTGGTGTCCATTCTCCCCACTGCTTGAAGAAGAACGGCACGCCTGCAGCCACGCATTGATCACGCAGAGACCGAACCCACGCTGGATTTATTGGCCGCGCATCCGGACCCGACTCGCCGCCGCAGATAATCCAGTTCAAACCAATCATAGGTTTGTTATATTGATCACCAGGTTTTGATTGCAAAACATTCCTGCAACTCCAAATTTCATCGGGTGCAGGGGCTCCGAAAAGGTCATAATTTGATTTATCTACTGCGATTCTTGCCCACCTGACTCTCGCAAGATTCACCGGCCCAAGCATCGGCTCCACGCTGATAAACCTCACGGCTGCCGGCACCTGCAGCAGGAACGGGATCCTCTCTTCGGCTGCCTTCTGATTCTCGGCGGTCACACCCAACCAAATATTCGAAGATCTATTCGCACCCGGCAGATAATATTGCTTCGACCATTCGAGCATCCGCTCAGGTCGTTTGGTCAGCACCATGAAGGTATGCCTTGAGCATCCTGTCATCACCGCGAAAACGTCATCGATAAAGCCGAATGGAATATCCGGATGAAACAGATCGCTCATCGAATTGACGAAGATACGTTGCGAATTCTTCCAGTGAAAAGGATCATCAAGCTTTTCAGGATGCAGTTGAATCTTTGAAAAATCCTCGCCCGGATGAAACCGCTCGAAGATGCGCTTCGCATAACAATGAGCGCACCCTTGGCTCACCGGTGTGCATCCCACCACAGGATTCCAGACCTTCGTTGCCCATTCGATCTTTGTGTCACCCATGCTTCGCCTCCGCAAACTCGCCGTCGACGAAATCCGATCCACCAGGCGGCAGAAGGTTCTTCATCGTTGCTGATTCACACCACAACTGCGAGATGGTCTGGTCGTTCTTAGCCAGCATGAACGGCATCAGCGGTGCAAACCCGGGCGAGAGTTGCTGTAGGAACCACAGGCCGTCGAAAGAGATCTTCAACATGTATAGGCTCATCTTGAGCGATTTCTCACAGCGGTTTTGATATGAACTGTTCGCCCGGTATGATCCACCGGCTTTCACAGGCAGCGCCGCAATATCGATCCGCCCGGGCACCATGCCGCCGTCAGGGGTTTCGATGTTGTACGATACCCGGTACCCTTCGCGTTTCAGGCTGCCAACTTCGAAGGTGCCCTTTTGGAAGCCAGTCACCACGCCGCCCAACCGGCTGATCGCTGACGTGATCTCAGACTTCAACGTCTCGATGGTCTTTGTGGTGCTTTGCCCCTGCCATCCGCTTTCGCTGTTGACGTCATCGTAGAAAGGTACTGCCCTGGCTTGTTTGGGCTGATCAGGAATGAAATTGGTCATTTTTTTGCCTGTCTTTCTAATTCTGTTTCTTCCTCGGCATCCATCATCCTGACACCGCACGTGCCGCATCGGTTGAACACGTCCTTTTCGACGGCAGCGATCTCTGCTTTGATCTCCGCCCGGTGAGTGTTGTACCAGGCCAGATCGTGCTGGATGATCATCTTCTTCACCACCAGCTTGCGGGCTTCCTCGAGCCGCCCTTCATCCGTGCCGGCGGCTACCAGGTTCGCCCTGAGATCATCCTCGATGCTCTGAGGGATTAATTTAGATTTATTAGTCATCATCCACCTCAAAATTAATTCTGGTCTGGAAGCTGCGATTTATCGCGTTTTGATTTATCCATAAACACTCGACTTTGTAGTTTTGATAATTTGTTCTTGCAGTTTTTGCATGCATTTCCCATCCTTTGTATAGGCTTCGATATAAATCAGAGTCGTAGCCACTTAAAACGACCATACCCTTCACTTGATTCAATAACTCGGCCAGGTGAACATGATCAGCTTCCGTCATTTCAAAGAAGTAAGTTTTTTCTTTCCATCGCTCTGACCTAGTAATTGGCAAATATGGTGGATCGCAATAAAATAATGCCTCTGGGGAATCAAATCTTAGAATCACTTTGAATGCATCATCATTCTCTATCTGAATGGTCTTGAGCCTTTCGATAACCATCTGCAACCCTGAAATATCGTTCCAGTTTTCGATCATCCTTGACCCACGAACAAAACTCTTATCGTATCTCCATCCGCTGGACCATTGCGTTCTTCCCCCGCCGTGAGTCATCCAGGCGCGAACATACATCCTGCGGGCACGCTCCAAATCATCAGGTGCGTTGATGAATGACATTTTTTGTTCTTCGCGTGAAAATGGAGTCAACTGGATAGCTTTAATCAATTCATCCGGACGATCACGTAACATCTTGAAAAAGTTAACCACTTCTCCATCGAGATCGTTATATATTTCATGATAGGAAGGTTGCTTGGCCAGGATCACCGACCCACCGCCACCGAATGGTTCAACGTAAATTTCATGAGCCGGAAAAAAGGAAACTATCCAGGGAGCCAGCCGGTATTTTGCCCCGAAGTAATTGAGCACAGGCCGTTTTATCCGTTTATTCGTAGGAGATCCCGCAATGTAATTTGTCACAATAACCTACCCGATATGTATCGGCATACAAACGTACTTCAGGCCATCTGATTTATCGCCTGGCAGAAATAGACCAGGTGCGTTATTAGTGGTGAAGCGCATGATCACCTTTTCGCTCCAGATTCGCCGCAGAAATTCGAGGATATAACCGGCATTGAACGCGATCATGAATGGCTCTTCAGCCACGTTCTTTTTCAGAATGCCATCATCCAGCGTTTTCACATCTGCAAAAAGACTCGCCTTGGTCTTTCCATACTCTTCGCACTCACTGGTGATAGCCAAAGTGCCCAATGAAACCTCGAACCTGCAGACATGATTCCCGAATTTCTTTGAGAACGTATCGGCGAGGGTGATGGCTTGGAGCATCTGCCTGCGGTCGACCGTCACCTCGAGGACGCTTTGTTTTGGCAGGATTGCCCGACAATCAGGGAAGCGCCCGTCGATCATCTGGAACATCACCGCGGACCCGTCATCATCGAAGGCAACGAATTCGTTTGTCCATTTGACAAGATAGTTCTTGGGTGAATGAAGAAGACGCTTCACCTCGCTGATCCGCCTGGCCGGCAGGATGAAGGTTTCTTTCTGCGAGTTCTCATGGGCTGTCAGCACAGCAATCCTGAAACCATCGGTGGCCATGAAATTATTGCCGTCAATGAATACGCCCTTCAATACCGGACGCGCGTCATCGACTGATGCTGCGAATGCCAACCTCTCTGCAGATTCGACAAGCCTCGAGATCTCGATCGGTTCACAATTCGTCCTGAAAGGGATAGTTCCCGGAAAGTCTTTTTCGTAGATTTCAGTTTTGAGGTTGACCGAGCTGATCTCATCCTGGATATTTAGGTTGTTTTTTCCAGGGGTGAGGATGATCCACTCACCACGCATCGCCGTCAGGACCGTAGAGAAAGCCTTGGCATCAACAAAGAAGGATTCAAGCGCTCCAAGCGGCTCAACCGCATTTCGGACCAGTGAAAAGGTCCTCTCCAGATTGGTGCAGGTAAACCGCACCTTTCCATCCTTTGTGCGCTCAATCTTCATCCAAGCCAAGTAGGGTAATGTCGACTTTGGGTTCCGTGCAGACGCGACCAGTTTCACAACCTTCACCAGCTCGTCACGCTGCATCACGATCCTCGCATTTGAGGAAACAACCGTTACACTTTTGACTTCAGTCTCTTGCATTACCATCGTAGTTTCTCCTTTCATTTCCCTGATTGATCAACTTCCAACCGGCACCACTGCAGGCTTGGACTTGCCGTACTCCAGGTGACCCAGCACAAACTCAAGCGCGATCGTGTCGTCCTGCAGGATCGTCCTGAGCTTTTTCTCCAACGTGGACCGCACTCGCTTGTTCAGCCAGGTCACCCCGTATGAATTCTGCGCGCTCACCATGATCACATTTCCGGTCATTCTGGATAACTGGGCCGGCTTTACCCAGGTCTCAAAATCGGCTTTGCTCATCTCGGCGCGCAGCTCTCCCAGCGCCATGCTCCAGGCAGATTTGACAGCTTCAGAGGGACCTGAAGAGCAGGTAGGTATCTGGCTTTGCATCGCCGTAGGCTTAATTTGATTTGGTTTAACTTCTTTTTGTTTAATTTCTTTTAATTTATTTATCCCGATAGGTATCGTTGTATCTATCTGGATACCTACCTCGGTATCTATTTCGGTATCTAGATCAGACAATTTTTCACCCGTTTTTTTTGTTGGAACACTGTTGAAACCACCCGTCTCATACCAATGCTGCATCAGGGTCTTTCCACCCTTTTCATTAATCTTCACGCGGTCCGTCCAACCATCCGGCGCCGGAAAGGCGCTCTTTGCTGCCCAGTCCATCCGTTGATATTTCCACCAGTTGATGATCTGAATGTAGGTTTTCCCGTTTACCTGGTAGATCTTGATAAATGGATCCGTACCACCAGCCAGCACGTCCAGTTCTTCCTGAACTTCTTTGACCGTGATCTCCTCGTCGTAGCGCCAAACCTCGGCGCGAACCGATGCCGGATTCCCAACCAGGCGTCCCTGATCATCTGCCACTTCTACCAGGCCGTGGAAGAGATCGCGCTGCCGGTATGTCAGGCTGCCAAACGTCTCTGAGCTGCGGATCTGCTTGACGAAGGACCGACCACTCATAGCGATAATTCCTTCTTACCTTGCAAAGTCACGCCCCATTCGCGAGAAGGATCCAGGGTTTCATCTAGGTTTATCGATTCATCCTGGATCTCTTCGCTTAGGTCAAATTCAGCATCGTACCGGCGTTCGTCTTGGTTCACCTCGATCACGTGGCCAGGGAATTTCTTTCCATTGGTTCTGTTCTCGCAGATGATGGACTCACCCTTCACTGGAAGTCTCGTACCGCGTTTTCGATAGATATTCCTTACAACGATCTTTACGCCTTCCTGCTTGATGTTGGTGCCTGAAAATAGAAGTGTCAACATTGAATGCTCTCCTCAAATTTAGTTCTTCCCAGATTAGTAGATCTCTTCTTCCTCGATTTCTTCGAGGATCTTGTGTTCAGGAACGCCGTTCTCAAGCTGCTCGGTCCATTTCAGATCGATCTTCTGCGCCACCTGAGACCCTGGGTACCACCGTTGAAACGATTTGCGGATCGCCGATTCCTGCATCAAGATCGTCATGGCGCGAGTATGCAACTCGACCTTCAGGTAGGCTTTTGCCTCCTCGTCATTTTTCAAGATCCAATAACCACCGTTGATGCCACCAGTCCCAGCGATCGGGAAGCCGTAGACCAATCGCAATCTGCTGATTGCTTCCCTGATCACCCGCTCGTCTTCTTTGAACCCCTGGGATCTGAGTTCATTCACCAATTCAACGCGTGGAATTTTGTTTTCTTCACCGATGTGGAAGATAACTATGCGAATAATTGCCATGCACAATTCATCAGAAACCTGATCAACAATTGCGACCAGACTGAAACCGGCATTCAAGTTAGTTTGATAAGTGGTCATTGTTTCCTCCTTTGCCGGGAGAGGAAATGGGTGTAACCTCCCCCGGCGCCTTGAAAGGAGAGCGGGTGACGACTCCCGCGGGAGATCGGCGCTGCTGTGCACCGCCGATCCGTCCGCGTGGCGCCATCTACACGCTCGCCGCAACTCCAAGATCCAAAGGATCGCCGCCCCGGTTAAAATCAATCGGTATTGATGCCTGGTATGCAGGCTGTAGCCAGGCGCTCAAATCCTCAGCGATCAGTACATCGACGACACGTCCATAACCGCCCTGGTCACGTACCAGGGTGATGGCCGGATGAATTTCCTGCTGCATTGGGTAATCAAGCAACAGTGTCCAAACCAGGCGAGTGATTGTTATCCTCAGCCAGGTGTTCAGAATCCTTTCACCAGCCAGAGCTTCAGGTAAGTGTTCATAACTGAAAGCACGATCATTGCTCTCAGCCAGTTGAGCGATGTACCCGGGGATCGTCAAAAGGATCTCCTGGGCTTGCGTATTCATTTTGTCAAAATTGGGGATATCGACTACACGGAATTATTGGGTCATTATCGCTCTCCTTGCCGGCCTTCCACCGGCTCGGACGTGTTGACGTCTTGATTCGATCTATTGGGCCCAGAATTACCAGGTTTCCTGGGGTCACCGGTACGACTTTCACCGGAAGCCATTACTGTAAGCATCAATCGAATCTGGCCTTGTAAATTTGGCTTGTTGGGCGTTACCGGTTCGAACGGTACTGATCCGCCAGCTCCGGGGGGAAGAGTCGGCCTATCGCGCCCAGGTTTACCGGCCTTCCACCAGCTTGACCGTGTAGAGGAGTTACGGCTTCACAGTGCTATGCCCGTGACACAGGCTTCTCGTTTCGCTACGGCACTATGTTCTCTCGTTTCCAGATACTTTTTGCGTAAAAGTATGATCAGTGGCCAGGACTCGAACCTGGTTGAAGTTCCCGCCGGGTGTCGATCTACCAGCTTTGCCTTCACGTTCCGCGATCGAAGCGGAACGGGTGTTGCCCAACGCCTCCACTGGCTGCGCACGTACTTTGTGCGCGTCCCGCGACCTCACGAAGTACCAGCTCTTTCGGTACTATGTGAGGGAGCAGGGATTCATTTCTTTGCGCCTTCTTGTGCATTTTTCAAAGATCAGTGGTGCCAGTAGCGGGGGCTGGATTCGGACCAGCGAGCTCCTGGGTATGGGCCAGGTGAGGTAACCACTCCTCCACCCCGCGCTGTGAGCCGCGCTTTTTGCGGCCATCCCGCGACCTCGCAAAGCGAGGGAGCAGGGACTTCATTTTGCAATTCACCGGCAGCGAACCGATGCTGTAAAACGTTTTCTACCGCTAAGCGAACCGGCTATTTGCCGGTGAACTGCCTTATCTGAAAGTTTGGAGCGGTTCTGGCATTCTTACCCTCGCGCCGTGCTTTGTGAGGATCGTCAGGGATTTCTGCAGATCAAGCTGGACTTTCATCACCTTTACCCGTGTTTCCGGTGGTAATTGCCCGCTGATCTCTTCCAGGGCATCCGCTCCATTTTTTACGAACACTGCCACCGAGTCGCGGTCGTCAGCCGCCTTCGTTGGCCATTCTCTTGGTGCTCCCATTCTCTCCTTCCAGGTTTCCTCCTTTTTCGTGCTTTATTTGTTCCATTTTTATGACTTTTTTCGAAAGCAGATCATTTCGTGCTAACCTGTTCACATGAAACAGGACTATCACCAGTTTGAGCAAATTCAGGATCCACCTGAACCACTCCGTTCAGGCCCTTGAACATCACCAGCCGCTTCGCCATGGCCTGATCCAGGATCGAGCGCAAAGCAGCAGACGCGGAAGAACTATTATCTTTGGCTCGCTTATCCACGAATTCGATTTGTTCTTCGCTCAACATGTACGTTGCGGCTTTCATTATTCTTTCCTTGTCGTTTTGTATTCTGTTGAATACATATTAGCACGCAATATATTGATTGTCAATAGGTGAATACTAATTGTCTACCAATGTTGATTACTTTCGTGTCACAATATCCAATATGTCAATTGGAGAGTCGTTCGTAGCTTGGCTACAAGAAGAAATGCAAAAGCGAGGTTGGAATCAAAGCGACCTCGCAAAGGCTGCTGGTATTTCACGCCAGGCCGTGAGTAATATTCTAAATATGGCCAGGACTCCAGGCCCTGATGTCTGCAAGTCCATTGCTTCTGCGTTCAAAATTGATCCTGCAATAGTTTTTGTGAAAGCTGGTTTCTTACCACCTAAAAAGCAAAGTAATAATGATTTTGATGAGCTTGTGTTTTTGATCGAGCAGCTCAGCCCTTCTGAAAGACAAGAGATAGAAGAGCTCGTCAGATTCAAGATCGAACGCAAAAGAGTCGGAGGCAAAGCCAAACCGACTCTCAGTGTTTTAAAAGAGACAATAGAACACTAATTCTAGTATTACAACAGGGATAGGGGCGAATATGAACTATGATTTCGTTGCCGTTGACATAGAAACAGCAAACATTGAATTTTGGAGCCTTTGCCAGATTGGATTGGCATTCTTCAAAAACGGCCAAATTATTGATACATATAGCAGTCTGGTCAATCCTCAAACATGGTTCGATCCTTTCAACGTCAGCATCCACGGAATTACCTCTCAAATGGTGACAAACGCACCTAAATTGAAAGAGATCTATCTTCTTCTCAATGAAAAGCTAGATGGAGAAATAGCCGTTCACCATACCCATTTTGATCGCACTGCTTTTGCTCAGCTCTCAGCAAAAATCCACCAGAAACCAATCCATTGCGAATGGTTCGATTCCTCAAGACTGGCCAGGCGCACATGGGATGAAGTGAAGTACGGTGGATATGGACTTTGCGATCTCTCTCGGTTTCTTGGTATTGATCACATTAAACCTCATGATGCCCTCGAAGACGCGATCACTACCGGCAAGATTACCTTGGCTGCCATCGAAAAATCTGGTATCTCTTTCAATCAGTGGGTAGAGAATTCACGCCATAATTTCAAGCTATTTGGTGCTTCAGACCAAGAACTGCAGAAAGTATTCAACGCTGAGCCAAACAAAGATGGCCCCCTTTTCGGCGAAGTGGTCGTCTTTACTGGTGCGCTCTCAATAACCAGACTGGAAGCATCTCGGTTGGCGTATTCACTAGGTTGTGATATTGATTCTGGGGTGACGAAGAAAACCACTGTTCTCGTTGTGGGGGACCAGGACCTACGACAGTTAGCCGGGTATGAAAAAAGCTCTAAACATCGCAAGGCGGAAGACCTGATCAGAACTGGTCAGCCACTCCGCATTGTTGGTGAACAAGATTTTTTCGCAATGGTTGGGAGATAATGCGATAATAATTATCAAATAATAATTTCAATGCGGGAGGATTAAATGAGCAAAAAATTGTTTTACTTGATTTGTTCCTTATTCGCCTTATGCCTCGTCGTTTTTGTGTTGATTTATTCTGGGCAGCAAAAGAAATATGATATCGTGGTTGACCGCCTGAACACTGCTATAGCAATTACCTCAACACCGCTCAAACCAACGGCCACAATTACACCCACATTTACACTTACACCCACAAAAACCCTAGTTCCAACCAAGACCCCAACACCACAGCCAAATTACATCCTTGAAACTGGTTTTTGCATAATGCGTGTTGATCCAGGGACTCAAGATCCAAAAACGGTAAGCGGTTGCGGGCAGCAGACACGCGAACAGGTTTATCTTGATGATTCAATAGAGATTACCGTTTCGTTCAACAAAATGGTCAATGAGGTTCAATGGTATTGCGCAATTTATACATTGGATGGCCAATTCGTCATGTCAGATATTGATCGCACTGCAAGTGGAAATGCAACATGCTATATTCATAAATAAGAACATACAAATATTAAAGTTGATTAACCGTTTCCAAAGAAACGGATAGTTCATAGGAGGAAAAATGTATCGAACACCCGTAACTTCAAGTGATTTACGATCAGTCGGGTATGATGCAAATACCCAAACCCTGGAAATCGAATTCAACTCCGGGGGTGTTTATCAATATTATGGTGTACCAAAATCTGTGTATGATGGTCTGATGACCGCCACTTCTCACGGCTCTTATTTCCACGCCCACATCAAAGATGTGTACAGGTATTCAAAAGTTGGTTGAGATCAGGAGTAATCGCGACCTTGCAATGTATATACAGGGTGAATACTGTGTATTGACATCCAATGTCATTATACATATAATGAGTGAGATAAAACTCCCCGCCGTTCCATCCGCTCAACGGTGGGCGATTGCCTCCCCAGAGTTACATTGTAACTCTGGGCGATTCATTTAATTGGGAGATTTTATGGACACCGAGAGAGTTGCAATCTTTATCGATGGATCGAACCTTTTTCACGCGTTGCAAACAGATTTCAAGCGCATCGATATCGATTTTGAACTGCTGACAAAAGCCCTTCTTCGCGGGCGGTCTCTGGTAAGGGTCTATTATTACACTGCTCTGCCTGATCAATCTCGAAATCAAGAAAAATACCAGAAACAACAGAAATTTGTAGCTGCACTTTCTAAAAAAGATTATTTCTCGGTTGTTCTGGGTCGCCTTGAACCAAGAGAGCACGGTTTCGTTGAAAAGGGTGTAGATATCTCTTTGGCGGTTGACGTACTTGAAATGGGATTCCGAAATGGCTATGATACGGCAATTATCATCAGTGGCGACGGTGATTTTGCCAAGGCCGTTGAAGTCGTAAAGCATTTGGGCAAACATGTCGAAAATGCATCGACAAAAAGTTGCCTTTCCAGGCATCTTCAAGCAGAATGTGACAAAACAATAACCCTCTCCTCCGATTTCATGAAATCTTGCTGGCGACATTAACTCGCTTTCGATAATTGAGCTTATCGCCACCATAAAACCAAAAATACCATTATTACACTTTCTGTAATAATGGTATTTTGATTGAAACGATCCTCTCTTTGGCTACATGGTAGAATTCCTCCTCTATCTCTATCCCCACGAACTTCCTCACCACCTGTAGCGCCGCCACCCCCGTGGAACCGGATCCCATCGTGTTATCCATCACCACGGCACCTGGATCGCTGAACGTCTGGATCAGGTAAGCCATCATGGCCACCGGCTTCTGGCTTGGATGCCTGTGATCCGTCACCGAATCGAATTCCATCACCGTGCGTGGGTAATTCGTCCAGGTGACGTGCTTTCTTTCTCTTACTGCTGTTTGGCCATAGATACGAGCCCTTGAATTCTTCTTCCACTTGTCCACCGCGATCAGCCCCTGTGGATGGTAGACCATCTTTCCAGTCTTTGCCGGTGAAAACACAAGCACGTTTTCATGGTTCCTCAGTGGCTGCTTCTTGGCATTCAAGAAGCCAGTCACCGTGTTCTTCTTCCAGATCAGCTCGTATCGAAACCAATCCATCTTTGAATTGATCAGCTTGGTCGTGAACGGCTGGCTGGCCGTCAGCACCACGGACCCGGTCGTCTTCAGCAAACGTTCATACTCAGACCACAAACGGTCAAACGGAATGATCTTATCCCACTCGCACGCTGTCACTCCGTAAGGCAGATCTGCCAACACCAGGTCGATACTGCCGGCAGCGAGCGTTGGCATGACCTCCAGACAATCCCCCAGGTACAATGTTGCCTCCCCGATCTTTTCCATTTCTCACCTCTACCAATATTAGAACAAATAATCTATAATGATTGTAACTCGCATTCTCAAGGAGAGCTTATGGAATTTGATATTGGTGTTCTTGCCTTCAGCTATGACCCCACCGGCGAATATATGCAAAACATCACCATTGTCGACCTGGATCAGACTTTCAACAAGCAGGAACACGTGGTCGACCGAAACTATCTTCTCGAAGCCATAGCCTCAGGTCTCAAGGTCATGCTGGTGGACAAGTGGCGCGGGCTCAACCTCAGCGAGGCCACCAAGGGGCCTTCCTACTCCCCGCGTCGGCGTATTCTCCCCCTCAATGTATCCGGAAAAGTCTACCTGAAGGCATCTACCGACACCTCAGCCTGTGACGATATGGGTTAAATGGCGTGGCTCTGGGTTGCCCAGAGCCACAAAACTCCTGAGCGGTTTCCGCTCATCCCGCGAGATCGCGAAGCCCCTGCTTTTTGGGACGAAGCGAACGAGCAGGGACTTCTTGCCGCAAGGAGGTACGGCTACTTCAAATACGTCACTCCGTTATAAATCTTGGCACAGTACCCCCCCTCAGCACGTTTCAACCAAACATCGACGCCGTTCGATATCTCTGCAATGGAATGGACCAATCCACCTTTAGGAAGCCAGGAGAGGATTTGTGTATTTCCGGCGCTTGGTGCAGCCCTAACGTTCAATCCGGTCGGATTGATGATCGTGTAGGTCCGTTCTTCCCTCGATGTCATCTCTGCGGAATCTTCGCTCGAGGTCTCACTGGCTACAGGAATGGATGTCTTACCGCAATACTTCGAGAATTCCTCCATCCCGCCGCCAACCCAGATATCCAGATCGAAGTTCTTTTCTTCCATTCCCAACTTCAAACCATCACCGACACCGTCCTCATCGATGTCTCCATCGCTGGCATATTGCCAGAAGCGCAACTCTCCTCGCCAGGAGTACTTTTTAAGAACCGCCTGCAGGTCAGCGTATTTCCGGGTTTCGTTATACCAGGCTAGCCATAAATCCAAATCCTTGAAGAAATCCCCAAAGAATGGCAGCATTCCTGGACTTGTGTATAACCCAGGTGCGTATCCTGCGCAGTCAGAGAATCCTTTGATAAACCCCTTAGCCACCTGCATTGGTTTAGATTGATTCATCCAGTTCAGATAAAACCATCCCGCAAAAGGTTCTGCATCCAGATAAGCCTTGATTTCCCCAGGGTCAGACTTGATCGTATTCCAGTGGAATTTCGCTTGCTGCGCTCCGAAGAGTTCAGGCGATCCTGTGTAATGTTTGGGAGAGTAATCCCAAAAATGGAACGGGAACCTAGCCACAAATTTGCCCGATTTTTCGTTGTATTCTCGCAGGATCCTCCATACCTCCGGGAAGGTACGGTCGACGAACCCGTGATACCCAGCACCCTGGGTTCCCTTCCAGCTTAGGAACGAACCACCCAGATCTGGAATGACGTGTAGATCAGGGAATGCAGCCGTTTCTTTGCGGTCCATATGCTGGCTGCCATCCCCACCCCACACCGGGAACTGCGAAACCATGAACCGATTGGCTAAATTGAGAAGTGTGTTACCCATTTCAAACCTTTCTACTGCGAACATAGTGAGCACCCCGCGAAACCGTGTAACGGATGAGCAGGGGCTTCATCTCTATGCCGGATTTACCACGAACGCGTGAAAATTTCGGTTCGTGGCTACCGTGTAGCTCGTCACCTAGGTGGGCAATGCCGGCGTTGTGAAATATCCTGCGCATGGGCTCCCAGCCACATTCACCACGGCTTCTCCACTGGTAAATGAAATCCCAGTGTAATAAGCTGAATCAGGCCGCGGTAGTGAGAACAAAATCGTTCCGACTGCAGTGTTCATCGTCAATGTTGATGCGGTTCCTCCTGTTGTCTGATAGTCGTATTGCGGAGTCGTCAGGTTCACCCCTGAGCAATGCCATGCCACCACCCGCCATGTTGATGAAGCAGCGATCGTAGCCACAAAATTTCCGCTCGCTGCTGGATTGTTGAAGATAAAGAACGCGCTCGCTCCGCCGGTCGATGTTGAATTGTATACAGTCGTGTTTGGTGCGGCGCCAGCGTAGGTGATCGACGAAATGGCATTATTGGACGCCGAGTAGATATACACAAATAGCGCAGAATTCACCACGCTCGCCGGGGTGCAGGCCACTGACACAGCCGTACCGGTCCCGGTACCTGTAAAGATATTCTCGATCTTCACCCCTTTCGGGTTGAGAATGAACTCCAACACCTTCCACCAATGGCGCACGGTTTCCACGATCCCGGTATATGCCGCGCTCACGATTCGATGCACCAGGTGATGCAGCCCCCACTCAGCATCAAAGAAAATGGGTTGGTAATAGATCTGGTTGATCATGAGGGAACCTCCAAGTAACTTACCAATGCTGCCCCCGTCTTCGATGCCGCCCCGTGTTTCACTTGGAACTTGTATCCAGCCAGCAGCACCGGAGTCATTCCGTAAAACCAGTTCGCTCCCGGTGCCAGCGTCCTGGTCTCATAATCGATGACGTTGGAACTCGCATCCAAGATCTGGATAACAATATTCTGCGAAGTGGTATCCGTATTTGTGATCACGAATCCGAGCATCTCATACGCATGGCTGGCTGGGACCGTCAAAACAGTGGCCCAGCCGGTACCCGTGAATGTTGCCAACGCCATTTCACCGGCGAATGGGATATACGACGCGATGATCCGCCCAGTGCAGGTCACGTCCACCTTGCCTTGAATGGATGTATCCGTATCGAGCAAGAATGGGAATTCGAGTACGAATTTCTCGCCCGGCGCCAGGCTGATCGAAATGATGTTGTAATCCGAACCGCTTCGAACTATCTTGATGGAAAAGACCGCGGTCACTGCTGCATCGTAATTCTTCATAATAATCTGGCTCACCCTGCGGATCGCGCTCGATGGCGCCGCCACTAGTGTTTGATAGCTCGTGGTTGGGGTGAGTACCGCGCTCGCGTTGCTTACCCCGGCCAGCCCCTTGACCTCTGTTGATTTGATATCTACGTTTGGTGTGATCGGTATGGTCATATCTACCTCTATTCAACCTTGAATCCAAAATTAGCCGTATGCTGAAGCGTCAGGTCAAACTGGTTGACGCTGTTGTCGTCGTCCAGCAAAAATCTGCAGACCAGGTATCCACTTCCAGGTGTTGACAGCGCTGCTGCCCCCCCAAACAATCCCCCCTCCTTGATATGGATTGAGCATTCCGATGCCAGCAGGAATACCGTCGAATAAACATGGATATCGCCCTGGTAACACTCGGTGAGCACCTTGCGCATATACTCGTTGGCCAGAGCGGAATCATTGATCGTTGGGGGGGTCGTACCTGTCCCGATCGCGAAGTATTGCAGCCCCACTAGCTCCTCCTTACTCCAGAGCCTTGCCGAGAACTGCAGGCCGATAGTCGTGGTCAGGTTATGCGTTTCGATCTCATGGTCCAACGCTCCCAGGTGACGCGCCATTCCCATTGCTTCATCCAGGCTCATCCCTTTATCCATCAAATAACTGATCACCCCAGGCCGCCACGCGCTCAGCTTCACCCTCCCGGATAAATAGACATCATCGCTCGTAATCTTGATTATTTTTCCCATAGTTATGCGCCTTTCGCGGTTAATTTGTAGGGGCGAATGGCATTCGCCCGCTCATTATTCACTCCCATATTTCGCGTAATCCCATTTCGCCACGTCATAGAGATATGGCCCCTGGCTGTGCGTGATCACAACCTGCTCATCGGATATCGTCAGATCATCCGAAAAGTCCAACACCTGGTCGATCAGCTCGTCCGAGTCAAGGTCGACGATTTTTGACGCCTTTTTGAGTTTAAGCAGCATCAGCACCAGCCCGGGATCCGCCGCTCCGATGCTCACCTTGGATACAATGTGCCCTCCAACCGAGATCGTCGTTTGCACCGATTGAATGAGGTAATCGCCGTCCAGGTTGCGCTGCGGCAAATAGACGCGGATCGTCTGACCCGATCGCAGGCCTGGTTTTCGCACGTCGAACGCGCATACCTGGGCTGAGTAAGCATTTTTTGCCAGCTCAGTGGCAGCCCTCATCCTGGCCACCTCTACATCCACGATCGATGATTCGTTGATAATCAACCAGAACCACTTGCCAAAATAGGCATGACTGGCGTAATTACGCACGGTTGCCCGTACCGGGATTTCTTCCTGGCCATCCACCTCAATAGCATCGCTCAACGTTGGCCAGTAAGTTTCCTGAACCAACTTGGCATCACTCTCAAAATAGAGCACCTCATCCCGGCTACTCAGCTCGTCTGAGTTACCCGTTTTTACAGTCAATGTCCGCCATACCGGCATATTCACCCGCGTCGACGTGGAATTGTTCGCCGTCCCCGTCCACGCGTATCCCGTGCCCAGGCTGCCATCGCAATAAGCTGATGGCCATGAGAGCTTTTCAGCCTGTGCGGCATCAAAATTCACGACAGTGCTTGAATCGGTTGCCTTGTTCCTCAGCTCTACACGCACACTCAAAGACGCTGAAGATTCATTGATATAAGTTGCTGTCAATCGTTCCCAACTTGAGGTTTTTCGGCTCACTGTCTCAACCAGGTCTACCAGGTTGGTGGCGTCATAGATCGCGATCGATGCCATAGCCAGCGTTGCCACGAAGCTCATCGCCTGAACGCTCAGCGCCTCTCCGGGCGCCAGCGTGATTGAAGCGCTGTAGACCTTCGCCACACCCGTGCCGGCTGTGATCTTGAGGCTCTTGCTTCCCTGGTTATATTTTGTCGCGTCCTGTGCCCAGGCAGCCCCACTCCCCACCTGGCTTTGGGTCCAGCCATCGGTGATATTCACCTCAAAGCTGGGGTTCACGAGTAGATTTGTGGTAGCGCCTCCGTCATTTCGCCTCACGACGATCTTTGAAGCCCCGGATTGTGGCTTCAGTCGTTTATTGAGATATACCTCGGTTGAATTTCCGACCCTTGTAAAAGAATATGGTGAATGATCTACCAGCGAGTTACCGCCGATGACTTGCACCGCGTTGACCACCCCGGACCCGTCTGAATTGTTGGTCACGTTTTCGGCGAGTACATTGGCGATATCAAGTGGATTGTTGGTAACTCCAAAGGGCGCCCTGAATTCGATTGCGCCAAAATAGTGCACCTTTTTGTCATAATCCACATACCAATACCCGCCGCTTTGTTCTGCCAGCCAGTCCAGGATGTCCCAGGGATATTCCCTATTGAAAACCACCCTGGGAATGGTCTGAATGGCTGTGACGAACGTGCTACCGTCGAACTCGGACAGGTCTGATGAATTGGCAAAGACCCATTCGATGATCTCTTTATCAGTCTTGTTCAAAAATTCGTGCTGAATTGGCTGTGCTTTCTTCAAATAGGCCGCGTAATCCGAGGCGCCTGTCTCATAGGCATTCTTGGTCTTATCGGTGTCTACCACCCCATCGTGGGTGATCACATAACCGCCAAAGATGGCCGCGGTATCATCCAGCACCTTGATCTCCTGCCAATCCTTGATATCCAACACGTCCCCATTCTTGAGCGTCAGGCTGAGCGTATCCAGCTCCTGGTTGAGGGCGCTCGTGATCGAGATCTCCGTCTCATTCAGATCGATATGATCTGTGACGTCGACCCCGTTCAGCACTACGTGCAAAATGATTGTGTCGGTCATAAACCTATCCCAATTGGAGTGCTAATTTGCGCTCCAGCTTTTTTATTGCCAGGTCGGCAGCTTTTTCCGGATCTGAGACACCGGAAACCGAAACGTAATTAACAATACTGATGGCGCCACCACCGATCCCTGTTGGTGACGATGTATTACTAAAGTAACTGTTTGGTACAATCACGCCATCTTCATTGGGGATATAAACCTCAGGCCCCTTTTCACCAACAAGAATGGGCACCCCTGCGTAGACATCGCCGCCCAGCGCTTTCTTTTCATCGTAGTTGTATCCTTGGCCAGATTGATTATTTATGCCGGTCAAATTAGCCACACCCATTCCATTGACAGTGACAGTGCCTGCCTGGTTATTGACCTTTACATCAATTACAATCGTTTTGCCATGAAGAGCGTCGATCGAAGCCTGCATGTCTCCATTACTTGCGATCACCTGTTGAGCGTAATCGTAATATGCCTTGGCTCGATCTGCTGTTGCCTGGTCGATCATTCCAGTGTTCACCTGATAATTTAGCAGAAATTGCATATCCGATTCAGAAAGGTCACCATCGGCAGTCAGCATCTGGGTATAAACGTTCAGTAACCACTCATCCACCATCTGCTGTTGGGCTGTCCTCAGGTCTTCCACCGCCTGCTGTCGGTCTTTTATCCCTGTGGTATCCCAGGGATGAGATTTTTGATAATCGTACAGATCCTTTTCCGCTGTTTTGAGGCTTTGCTCGTTCTGGTAAAGGTTTTGCGCCAGTCCGGAAATATCCTTATATTTTTGGGATAGATCCGCCATTTCACTATTAAGAGCATCGGTTCCCGCGGTTAAGTCGTCAGTAGCCTGGCTTTGATCTTTGATCGCTTCTGTTTGTTCCTTCGCCTGTTGAACCAATTCCTTGCTATACCCAAGCGATCTTTGATATCCATCAACTACCCCATTGTTCTTTTCTTTTTGGAGATCGAGATAGCGAATATGCTCAACTTCTTTATCAAGTAATTTTTGCAGGGTCGGGATAACTGCTCTTGCTATATTGTTTTTTACCGCAGTCCATGAATCATTTAGATCATCTTTGGATTTCTGCAATTTATTTGATGCATCGATGTCCTTTTGGGTGATTATTAGACTCGAATTTACTGCAGCAGACTGATCTTTAATCGCTTTACTACCCAGTTGCATGATCTTATACATCTCGGTGCCGGATTTCCCAAACTTTTGCGTCAGGAAATTGGCCCGATCGAGGCCAGGATTAAGCTTCAAATACTCGTCAGAAAGGGCAGCGATGGACTCGATGCTGACATCTGTACCTTTCCTGGTTGCTCCCTCCATCGCTTTTTCGAGCGATTCCTCAGAGAGTTTTGCATCGTCAGCTACCTGGACCAGGCGCGAAAGTTCATCCGCCCGGCTCCCGGTCAGCGATACCAGCTTTTCAATGCTGTTGGCCTCGGCAATATATTCATTAACCGATTGCTTGGTGATATCGTAGAGCTTCTTACCGACTGCCACCGCAGCTGTGGCCGCGCCGGCATACGACAGGCTGAACCCGGTCGCCCTTTGAAACATATTTCCAACTTGTTTCAAGGCGTTTTGGGTATCTTTGTCCCCAACACCCTTTTTCATCGTATTAATAATGATGTTGATGACACTATCTGCCATTGGTCATTTTCCAGTCATTGGGAGGAGCTAAGCGACGACATTGTGCCAGTTCTATCGGCAAGCAACCTCCGCGCTAATTGCGTTACCAATAAAAATTTCCTTCAACTTCCATAACCTTGGTTCTTCCGCCATTTTGCTTTAATGGCATCTACCCGATTTTGACCTTCTCGCATTTCCGGAAGATCCTGTGTCAATGCGTTGAAAGCGTCTATCCACTCATCAGGCAAATAATCGATCTGCCAAGGCGCGATGATTGCTCCTCCACTGACTTTATTGATTGCGCTTGCGGTGATCATCGCCACCAGTTTTTCCTCGCTCGTCCGCCCTGTCTGTACTGCCTCAAGCAGGGCGGACTCAATCAGTTTTTTTTCTTTTCCCGGTGATTGGCAATCAGATCCATGATCGAATCGATCACCCAGAAAACAAATTGAGGATCTGTCTCACGGGTAGCCTCAAGCATCTCGTGGAATTCATCCTTTGTAATGGGTCTCTCTCCTTCAAAGAGCACTCCAGCGTACCAGGTTTCAAGCGCGTCATTCAATGGATCGATTTTCTCGTTGAGCGCAGCACTCTTCTTACTGATCAGATCTGTGAGCTCCTGACCATGCTCTTTTCGCTCTCTGGCCGCCTTCAAACGCTTGATATCCGCTTCAAACTCATCCTTCAGCGCGACAATCTGGGTGATCAGGTTAATCCGTTCATTCAGCATCACTCTCGGTGGGTTCACCCACACGTTCAACGCAGCTTCGCCAAATTCCTTGGCGTAATTTTTCAGCTCGAGCTTCTCAAATATTTTTGGGATCTGAATTTCCATATTTCCTCCGTAGGGGCATTACATGCCATGCCAGCTAATTTATATGCTCGCCAGTTTAGTTACCACGCTTGGAACGATCAACTTTCCGCCAACAGGATCATATTTTCCCTGCAACACAAACGTATCCAAATTCGGACTCTTGGTACGATCAGTGCTTCCAAGAGGAACAACATCTTCGATGATTCCAAACATATCGATGGTTAGTTCATGGTTCTTCCCGGTGCCAATCTTAGGACCGGTAACTGTCAACCGCAGTGCCCGGGTCGAGCCAATAGCAGCGCGCAATGTTTCTGTCAGAGCGCTGCGTTGAAGGGTCAAATTCAACAAGAAACTGAATGCGCCAGATTCATGATCATTGAAAGTTTCAACCGAACCGCCATTGAACCTCGGGTGTACACCATTGACGATTTCGAGATCCCAAGAGCGAAGCAGTCCTGTCAATTCGGTTTTGCCAACATCCACCCAGAGCGTATCAAGATAAACCCTGCTCAGCTTTCCATTCATGAAAGTAAGTGGAAGTGGGCTAAGTGCAGGCGTGAAGCTGGAGGTTACATTCTCGCGAGCAAAATATTCTGCATCGATTTTTACGCTATGTTCACCACCATCCTGATTCACTTGAGTGGAGAGCTTCAGATTGTTGAAAAGACAATAATTGTGTTCGTATGACTGCAATGAATCGCCACGCTCGATTGTATATGAGTCAAGGTCATTGTCTATTTCATCGAGGTTTGGTTCATGAGACCAAAGAAAATCTTCTTGATCGGTAGTTTGTTCCACTGGCGTAATTCCACCTTTGAAAAAACCAGAGAAAAGGAAGGGAAGAATCTCGAAAAACCCTTGATCCCATGATAGGGTATCCTTTACCAGGATGCCCTGCACCATACTTCCGGTGATTTCTACGTTTTTTCCGATGTCATGATCGATTGTGGTCGGTTTTCGGTCGACCGGCATTTGCTTCTGCTTAATTGGCAGAAGTACGGTTGCCGCCACCCCGGTTCCATGAGCTGCAGGATCCTCTTTACCAATTTGCATTTTGCCTAAAATAGTTGCCATTTTTTCACCTCTACCAATAATTGTTTGTAGGGGCGAATGGCATTCGCCCCATTCATTAATTTACGCGCCAACGGTCACCTTTCCGACCAGGCTTTCCAATATCGTCCAGTGAACCACCAAACCCCAATGCTCAGTCTCGGCGCCATAAGTTAAAACAGATAGTTCAATGGATTTGGCTGGGACAAGAATAAATTCCTGTACCAGCCCGTTCAGCGTCAGACTCTTCGCAGCCGCTGTCACGATTTGGCGATAAAACTGCCAGACATACGATTCGCTTGTCTTTCTAATATCCTGGGATAAGTGAAATTCAGTAAAGCCACGCCATTTCGCTTCACTCAGACCACCCATACTGTAGTCCACGTCCATAGAGTCGCCCTGAAAGAATGAAAGTGCACATGGTACTTGTTGGATCGCCTCAGGTAGCTTATCAAAAGGATAAGAAACTACCGCCTTTCCTTTGCCGTCCTTGACCGTACCCCAGAGGTTGGTCAGGGATTTGCCCCATAATTCCACACCCCAGAGATTTGAACTAACCATATTTATGAATCTCCTCTACCATCGTATGAATGATCCGATTTAGTTCTGTTATCACGTAATTGCTCATTTGATTTACAGTAGGCATCGTGATCGGTCGTTTTGGTAAACCTCTTCTGCCAATGGTTTTTGCTACCCGAAAAGCCACATGAAGAGCTTCGTCGTCGCTGGCACCAAGTTTCTTCTTCACCCAATCAACCAATCTTGCGGCTGGTAGATAAGACGAATTTGCTTTTCCGCCTGAAGAAACTTTGGCTGAAGCCCTTTCGTTTCTTTGTACTTCTTTGCCTCTCCAAGTAGAAACATCGGTAGACCTGTCATGCCATTCGGCTCCACCATCAATAAACCGAAAAACATGCAAACGTCCATTTTTCCCTTTGGATGATGGGGCAATCTCAAGCTTTACGGACCCAATTCCATTGGTCGTTGTTTTGCTTCTTAACGATCGTCTTGTGCTACCAGTGAACACCGGTACGTTTTCTTGTTCAGCTTTACGAACAACCCCTCCAATTTTCTTAATTCCCGGTATCAGGTAATCTTTATTAATGTTTATAGATTGGAGGAACGATATTTCCTTCAGCGCTTCTGTCATGCCTACCATTTCCATTGTTACAGATTGATCATGCATTTTCTCCTCCGCTGAAAACGTCGATCTTCTCTTTTTCAACCTTTCGCACCGACGCGCCAATAGATTTCATCCCCGGTACAAGGTAATCCTTATTGATATTGATCGACTGCAGGAAGCTCAACTGGTGCAGCACCTGTTCCATTCCTTCCATCTCCATCAACGCATCATCCCCAGCCATGTTTACTCCAAATTTGGATAGTGGCTGCGAATCTCTTCCAATTGTTTCGGAGGAAATTCACTATAAAATCCAGATTCACCGGTTTCGGAGTTCCCGACTCTACCTTGGAATCCGGACTCCGACTTCATTTGCATAAGGATCGCCACTTGCCTGGTCATATAGTTCACATCGGCGGGTGGTACAAGTTGCAAAATTTCTTTCGTCGTATGGGGGGTTGCGGTCGTCCCATTCACACCTCTTACAACAGTAAATGTTCGATAAACATAGATCTCAGAATTATCTTCGTGAGAAGCTGGAAAAGTTACATTCCATCCCCTGTTAACAGTCAACGAATTACCGGCTATCTTTTCAATATATAGATCCTCGCTATCGATCCGGATAACCTCTCCCTCTGCGAACTCTTTCCCATTGTCAACGCCAATGATTTGCTCGGACTCTGTATCAGTGATCACTCCATTGACTTTCGAAATGGCTTTAGTAGGATCCGGGCTGTGTTTGGATCCCTTACCTTCAATAATGTATTCCTGCTCTTCCTCGATCTGGATTACCATGCCCACACTCAGAACTCCACCATCAGCGACGATCAGGGAGGTTTCAGACACTGTGGCTTGGCTGCCAGTGATCAATAGGTCTTTGGCTTCCTGATAGAGTCCCCAAAAGGCAATAATTTCAATTTCATCACCTTCGATCAGGGAGTCAAATTCGATACCGATATAAGGCCCATTCTCCCATTGTCTGCCCTGCGGAAGTAATTCATACTCATCTTCGTCCAGTGCTGTGTCGTTTTTCGTGATGCTGATCAACTCCAGCATGGGAGGAAGATAAATACGATTTGTTCGGCCATCCATTCGAGAAGCGACAAAAGTTTTCGTTTCCTTTAAAGGAATGAAATCACCGATCTTTCTCTGGAGGGTGATGCTGGCAGAAGTGACTTTCTCCATGAGAGTTTCTGGAGAAACACTTCGACCAAATTCTCTCAAGATTTCATCAGCGGTGCAATAGATCTGTGCAGTGGACATTTGGACCTCTTTCTGATAATGGGAGGGAGAAGTTCCCCCTCCCATTACTTTCATCTTTCGGCTCTCTTATCCAAGCAGAGTCATGATCGCTTCTGGCTTTACGGCTTTCACGCCCCAGGCCAGGCCTACTTCGTAGGCAACACGGCGGCGTTGGCGGTACATGGCCACCTGGAAGCTGATCCCGGTCTGCGGATCGGTGATCACGGTCACATCATCAGCCGAGTCACCACCTTTTGGCATCGCTGGGGTGCGTAGGAGCAGATGGATGGCTGAGCGGCTGAATGCCAGGTTGGCGGTATAGTTGTTGCCAACGCCAACTGGATCATTGTTCACCCAGTCGACCTTATTACCAGGGTTCTGCAGCACAATATCACCATCACCATCTCCAGCAAAACCGGTTTTGACGACGTACTTGTTCGTGTCACGTCCGGTTTTGTTATTGGTCAGGATATCCCCAGCCACGATGGTTCCGGTACCGGTGTCGACATGGATGGTAGTGCTTCCAGCAGCATAACCGGCTGTCAGATCAACCAGGTACCCAGATCCGGTGCCTTTCGTATGGGTTTTTACCTGCGCGCTTTCACGCACAGCCATTCCCATGAGGTCGAGAAGAACACCGCGGCGCAACAGTTCTACATCACCTGCTTCATTCGCCTTCCACAGCTCGGTCAGAGAGCGCAGCGCAGCGCCAGCCGTGGTATTGATCACGAGCTGGAGATCTCCCTGGGGGGCGCCATTATCCTTAAGCATCTTCAAAAGCTGTGCAAGGAAGGTTAGTTTGTTGGTGCTGTCGAACGGTGTAGATCCAGCGGTCCCATATGCCCGTGAAGAGTGAACATACAACGCTGCCAGATCAGCTTCAACTTCATTGACCAGGGAGCGCATACATTGAGCAAATTGATCCTGAAGGATGGTGTTATACAACCCACCGATCCCCATTTGCTCTTCCGCTTCCCAGAAGAAGGTGGAGCTCTTGACTTTCGAAATCGTCATCGTTGCTGGAACGATGGTCTGGGCAGCAGGGTCCGGGCCAGTAGCAGCTGGGGCGATATCATTGGTTGTATTCGCTGCGGAGCTCACCGGATAGCTGATGGTCTGGTTCTTGGCTGCCTGCTCACCTGATGCATCCATCGTTACAGCGGGGATGAAGCCGGTGAGTTCCCTCAAAACAACATCTGCAGCCTTATAGAGGGTTGGAATCAATCCTGTTAATGTGTTGGACATGGTTATTTTCTCCTATTACCAATAAATTCAACCCAAAAGGTTGTGATTTAGAGAACCTTAGTCCTCCAGGGTTCCACCTGAGCGGATGAACCTTGCCTGGTCAACCAGGCTCAACTTGTTGTACTCACTCCTTTTGATGGTAGTCGATTGGTGGTCGACCTCATCTTCAGGCTGTGAGTTGCTGATCGGGACAAAATTTTTGGCGATGTCGTTCGGGCGGTTAGCCCTTTGCATCGACTCATAGAGAGCTTCTGCCTGGGCAAGCTTCTTCTGCGCCTCATCCAGCGTTGGCTGCAACTCGACTACTGCCTTGAGCTTGCTCTCTTCCGTCCCATCTGACAGGAGCGTCTGGATCTCATTCGCGATTCGCTGCTCCTCGTCCTTTGCCGCGTTTACTGCGTCAAGACACGGTTTCAGATCTAACATTTTGCTACTCCTTCTTTAAAATTTTTTTGATTCGTTCACGCAGAGCTTGCGCCTCGCGTTCGATCTCTTCATCCGCCTCAGTTTTGCTGGATTTTTCCTGTTGCGGGTTGATCGTTTCTTCAAAAATAACACCTTCAAATATGGATAATTTAGCCTCCATCAAGGTCCCTGTAATGCCTGTTCCTTGTACAGCAGGAACATTCACCGCAGAAACCTCTTTGCCCCTTGGCTCAACGAAGGTAAGAATGCATGTTCTTGCTTCCTTCCCAACAATATAAACCACGCCTGGCCAATGGCTGCAATCGCGGCTAAAGAAAGAATTGCCACAAATTGAACAAATAGCATCTTTGTAATACCAGCCGATTGAAAAACGATCCATTTTCCCCTCAAGGTAATCAGTCATCCCACGGCGAGTCGTCAAACTGACCACAACTTGGATCCAATTATCCTTGTAAACTGATGAAAGGATCGTTCCGTCTCTTGAATCAATGGAATATGTATCATGGTCACGAAGATAGGGTTGGCTCTCGAAAGAGGCGGCAAATGCAGGCATATCCTCATCATTGAAACGATATGGATTGAGGTTTTTTGCTGATGGGCTGAAAACATTCGCCTGAAAATCAAGGTGATCGATTTCTCCACTCTCAATTTTTGGTAGAAGCTCTGACCGTGATGGCAGATTTAACCGGTTTATAGTCGGTAGAGAGAACAACACTGGCATTAATTCTTTATTATTTTGTTGCTGGTTCATTTTGATTGCCTCCGATTGGTGAGATATTACTCGCCATGTAGAATTGATCGCCATCTGGATATGCACCCATATCGTCCTTTTCACGTGCTTCGTTTGGCGTCATCATGCCGTTTTGGATTCTGACCATCATTGATTCTGCTCTTGCCTTGCTATCCATCCTGAGCAATGCTTCGCGAATGAATTTAAAATAGGTAAAAGGTTGTTCCTCGTTGGATAGCCACTTGATTCTGGCTCCTTGTTCCAATGGAACAAGGTAGGCGTCTAAAGTTCCCTGCAGGTATTCAATATATTTCTGCTCGTTGCTGTTGTAAGCTTCTTTACCTCGATTGAGCATGTGCGCAGATAAACCCATGTAATTCAAAATTTCAATTTCTGTTGCATCGATAGCTTCAAGGAATTGCTGGTCTTTGAGCTGGATATTTATCGGTTGAAATTCAATGATTCTCTTGTCGAAGACAGCCAATCGATAGGCATTTTCGCTGCCGCTCATTTGCTCCTCATATGCTCGGCGCACCTTTTCTCGAGCTTCAGCTTTTTCAACGGCTTCGTTATATTTGATATAAGCTGCTGGCATGAATCCCTGCGAGAAAAGTTTCGATTGGGTTTTATGAGCCGCCAGTTGTCTGCCGAATGTCTCTCGCGCATAGGTGATTACACCCCTTCCAATAAATCCCGTCTCATCCGGGTTTATCAGCAGGTGTAAAATCTCAACCGAGGGAATATAAACAGTTTTTTGATTGGTAAAGGTATGCCTGTACCAAAGGTTTCCATCAAGATCAAATACCGGGGATGTATGATCAGCAGGGAGAATTAATAATTGGCGTGGTCCTACTGTCGGAGCCCAGATATATGCATTCCCCCAGAATATCTGCCATTCAATAATTGCCTTCATGAATTGAAATGGCGTCCATCCCCAGATATTTGGAGAAATCTGCAGTAGGTAAGCCATGTTTCTGATAATAGGGTCTGGTGTCACCTGTTCAATATTTCGACCTACCCGCCTGATCATCTGAAATGGCAGTTTAGCCACATCGTCACTGATAATATTTTTAGCTCGGTAGACTGTAGCCAGCATTTTTGAACGATTTACCGTTACTTTTTCACCAGCTGCTGTGTGATATCCCCATGAAGGAGCATAATCTGCGACCGGGTTTTCCTGAGAATTTTCTTTGATCGCTCTGGCAGAGCTTAGGAATCGCTCAATGATCATTTTCTCCATCCTTTTCAGTGATCAACTTCACCTTCCCGATAATGAAAGCCAGTCCGATCATTAATAAACCTCCGATAATGAATGCTGCAGGAACGCTCCACAATGCCACACCAAACACGATCGCGGCGCAACCGCCAAACATAAGGAGATCGTCGGCATAACGAAGTAATTTCATTCCAAATCCTTATAAGCGCCAAAAACATCCACGAGTGGCCCGGACATTGCCCTCAAATTCTCCACATGCGGGAGCTTTGCCCGGGCATCCTCGATCCACGGTCGCAAGTGATGACTGAGTGAATAATGATGGCATGGCACATCATGCTGATATGGGTGGAAATATTTCACGTTACCCTGATAAAGATCCATTCCACACAGGATCACCGGGTTGCATCCCAACCAGAGAGCAAACCACGCCGCGGTGTTCGAGCTGTAGAAACCGGTCCATACATCCATATCAAACTCGATATCCGATGTAGGCTCCGGGCTTACTCGAATTGCTTTTCTTGCTTTCACGATATTCTTGAGCTCTGGATCTGATTCGGGTTGATCATTGTAGACTACAAAATCAGGATCACAGAGTAGAAATGCATGGTGATTTACTGAGATAAGAAGACAATCTTTCGGCAGGCGTGCCATATCGCCAGGCAAGCTCGGTCCACCTCCAAGTACAGCTGCGGGATACCCTGAGTATCGATCACACAGAGTTGACATTTTTACAGGAAGATGGTCAAAGGACTTAGACATTAAAATCCGTACTCCTTGTCCAGAATTTGATCGCTGATATCATTTCCAGCACCATCTCGAAGTCTGGGTAATGCCACCATCGCGTTTAATACAGCAGCCAGTAAGTCAATCCGCTCTGGGCTATTTTCAGCCGGTTTGACCACTTTGATATTTCCGTTGGTATCAGATTTGACCACTGCATTCATCACACACATTCGTAATAATGGACTGCCATCATGTACCAGCTTCCCACTCACAACGAGATCCCTGAATAGTTTTGTAGGTTCGCCCAGTGTTGGAATACCTTGTCGGACCTCTACACATGTGTAGCCGTCATTGATGAACTCAGTCGCGAAATGTGTGGAATTCCAGGGATCATAGTCAATCTCAGAGACAGACCACTCGTTATTGCTTATGATGTCTTCAAAGTGCTCACGTACTTCGTGATAATCTGTGATCTCTCCATCGGTGATGGTCATCCATCCGTCTTCTGCGAATTCCCTGTATGGTACGTTGTCAGTTTTTTGATGTGTATCAACTGCCGCTTCTGGCATAAAGCCATGAGCACATACGGCCACGCGGCCATCTGGCATCGCGAAAACACAGGCGTCGGCAGTAAGATCAATGCATTTGGAGAGGTCGAAACCATATGCGAAATACATTCCCCTAGTCAAATTTACGAAAGCATCTCGCTTCTTCTTCGGTGAGGCGTCGTTATTGATAACACATAGGTCGTCCCATTTAGACATCAACTCGCCCATGAATGAGTCTTCATTACCGATGATCCATTGATTGAGAATCTTGATTCTAAAATTACGAATCTTCGTAGAATTCTTTGATTTGAAAACTTCATCGTGCTGCTCTTTCAAAAACTTGAGACCTTCTTTAGTTGCAGCGCGTAATGGGTTGGCTTTAATCCAGACCTTCGGATCATGCTCATTGTCTTCAGGATCCAATTCTCGGATCATGATAAAGTAGCGATCCCCAGCTTTCTTACCTTCTGCGATCTCCTGGAGGATCTGTTTACATTCCTTATATTCATGCCAACATGGGCTCTTACCTGCATTGAAGCCAGCTGTTGTGATGATAAAAAATAATGCCTGAGCTCTTTGCCCCCATGCAGACCAGATAACATCATGAACATCAGACACCTTGTGGGCGTGGTACTCGTCCAGGAATGCTCCGTGTGGGTTGAATCCATCCTTGTTCTCACTATCCCTTGAAAACGGCTTGAACTCTCCACCGCGTTCTTTATGGCTCATTTCACCCTTATGAATATTTAGTCTCTTGCGAATATCAGGGCTTTTTTCAGCCATCCGTTTGGCATCTTTGTAAATGATTTCTGCCTGGTTTTTGTCAACGGCTGCCGAATAAACATCCGGGCTTTCCTCACCATCCCCAACCATCAAGTAGAGGGCAATCCCTGCTGCCTCGGTTGATTTACCATTTTTCCTGGCTTCTTGAAGGTAGGCTTTCAAGAACCGCCGGTATCCGGTTTTCTTATCCACCCAACCAAATATCATTCCCAGGTCGAATTTCTGAAACTCTTCGAGCTCTATGGGTTTCCCGGCAAGTGGTCCCTTTACATGCCGAAGGAACTTGAAAAACTTATAAACTCGATTCGCCTTCTCTTCATCAAACACCCAGGGGAAGCCCCTCGTTCCCTGTTTCTTGAGATCGTCAAGATGGCGTTGGCAAGCGATCCTTTCACAGCGTCCAGCGACCCGACGTCCTTCAACAACATCGAGTGCATATTGGGTAGCTGGGTGGAGATTATCTGTTGCCATTAATCGAATTCCTTACCGAAGTCATCCTGTATCTCATCGGCCTTCTGCTTGACTAGTCGTGCCCGTGATGCTGGCGATAATCCTAAAGAGTCGGCCAGCGATTTTATAAGTCGAAGATATCCTTGATAAAGCTTTGTATCGTCCAAAGACATTGGTCCCTTTGCGAGCTGCCTGCTCTTTGCCACTGCCTCGCAATACGCTTCGAGCAATTCTGTATCCATATTGTCGAAAAGGCTGATGCCTTTCACTGAAGCCATGACCCTTGCCCACACCCGGCGTCCGTCCCCAGAGAGCGATTCCGGTGGATTGATACTCTTGTCCTTGCTTCGGGTGACCAATGCTGCAGCTTCTTCCCGTGCTTTGATTTCCTCTTTTGTCCAATGCTTTCCCCGCCGCTTGCCAGCTGCGGTCTCTTTCATAACATCTTGGGTTACAGATTTTGTTGGCATCCATCGTCAACTCAGTTTCGATCGGGGAAATTTTTGCGCAAATGACCCACGCACGGTTTACTTTTGTAGTTTGAAAACTTTTTCATGCCCCTACCCTCCGTCGGTTACCAAAGCCACCATCGTAGGTTGATGTCTTCCTTGAATGGCAGCTATCACAGAAGCCTTGAAGGTTCTCTTCTTCATCGGAACCTCCATCTCTCTTCGGTACTATGTGATCAACCTGAGTTGCAGGTACATTCCCCTGCCAATGAATTCCAAATGGATCACAGCACCAAGGGTGTTTCTGTAGAAACGCATCACGCTTCGCTCTCCATTTGCGGTCATATCCACGCTTCGTTGAGGATGGCCGCTGCTTGTCATAGGCCATGGCATGAGGCACACATCGGCTACCGTGACGTATCAATTCACGGCAGCCAGGATACGAGCATTGATGGTACGGACGAGTAGGCATAAGGATCAATGAGATAAAGCCGTTGGGATCAATGAAGTAAAAATCCATAGAAGGACGCCGGTGATCAACGTGACCATGCCGCCAATGATCCACCCGGTTGCCCGGTTGATGTTCTGCTTCATGGTCAATACATCCTGCTCTAGGAGAGCCAGGCGCACTTTGGCGCCTACCTTTCCATTACCGTTGATGAATTCCTGAACATCCTGCAATGGTTGGCATGGAGAATCATGGGTGGCGGCTTGCATGGGATTAGCCCTCTATAGTGGGGTTGATACTTTCAGTGAGCGTGGACTTGGTAAACCACTTCATTACCAGGTCATGTAGGTAATTCGATCCGCGACCGATGGCTGCACCAGTAAGAATCAGACCAAGGATCGTTACCGGGAAGGAGAAGTCGATAGCGCTAATCTTCGCCAGATATTTACTGAGTAGACTGACTAAATCCAACTGGTATATGAACGTCGAGGCAATAGCGATCCCAAAAGCGATATACATTTGCATCCATTTGAATTTTTCCAGCTTTGGGAAGTTATTGAAGACCGGGGCAACGAAGTATTCAACCAGGGATTCGATCAGGACCGAAAGGAAGATCGTTACCAGAACGATAACGATGGTTGTCGATGGTGTCGATTCGTCGGCAGCAGGAACGATATCTACCCGGTTTGGCATCGCCTCAACCCCCGAAATAGAAACGGACGCCACCTGGTTAGTTGCCACAGGGACGTCCGGAGCTTTGGCCTCAACACCAACGAACATTATCAATATGGTCAGAACGACTAAAATACCAATAAACGCCTTTTTCATTTTTACACCTCAACCAATAAAAGTGAATCAGCAGACACACGCCTGCTTCTTATAGATAGACAATAATTCAATTGTGGGTAATTTACTATATGGCAAAACCTGAACCCTAGATTAATCCCCGCTTTGTGACTTCATAGATCATTTGCTCGTTATTTACCGTATCCGTTTTCTTCCGAATATTGGCCAGCCGCCTGTAGATGATACGCTCAGATACACCAAGATCATGAGCAGCTTTGATCCTGGTGCTTCCCTGCACCAAAAGCTGCAAAACATCGAGCTCCTTTTTGGTTAATTCCGATTTCATCGTCACACTTTTGCGCATTCAAATAATCGGAAAGTGTAGACTTTAAGGATTTGGTACAACGACCGAGAGGTCGAAGGTTCAAATCCTTTCGCCCCGACACAGAAAATCACCAAATCAATGGTGATTTTTGTTTATTAGAAGTCGAAGGTTTACCCCACTACGTGGTGCCTCATGAGATTCTCGCTTCGCTCAACAAAACCTTTCGCACTGTACCAGTATGCTACGCAACCTCGACAAAATCACCAAGCAATTGGTGATTTTTGTTTTTTAGAGGTCGAAGGTTTGCCTCGACCTATTACCTGGCGATTTTCGTTCACAAAGCCAATAACCTTCGCGCTATTCCTTCAATCAATAATAAATTATTTTACGGAACCTAAAAAAGTTTAACTTGACGAAACGTAATTGCACTGTATACTTTTTATTAGCAAGCAAATTTGTTGTTGGTCATTATTTTTCTTGCATGTGTATTCTTCAACGAGCACAGAAAAGAACCTATCTGGGGGGGAAAATTTACCGGATGTCTTCAAAAAATGCCAGCAACTACGTCTGGGCAACGGTTTCCTCATCATTATCGGTAATCGGATTTTTGAACTGGATTGCAAATATGTGCTTACGGGATTTTGAAAGCGAACTGCTTTCTTAAGTAATCATTTATCCACCACATTCAAAATTCATGACCATATAAGGAGCAACCATGTCAACAGGACCAATTCCACCCGAGCAATATCCGCGTTCACCTGAACAACCCTCCCAGGTTCCACCAAGTGCAGGCATCTATGGACAGGTGCCACAACCACAACAACCCAACCCGCAGGTCACTTCGCAGACCTATGTCCAGCCCAACCAATATCAACAGCCATCCGTACAACAACCTTACGGGCAACAACCTTATGGGCAGTCCAGCCAGTATGCGCCCACAGGCTCCCAAGCCTATCCCGGCATACCCGAAAAAAAGTCAGGTGGCGGAAATGCCTTCCTCATCATTATGGTTGTCGTCCTGGCTTTGGCTGCGATCGGTGGTTGGGCTTTGTATTACATCCGTAACAACGCCCTGAACCTGGCTAACGCTGAAATTGCTAAGAAAAACACTGAAATCTCTAATCTGAATTCCGATCTTGATACCGCCAATGCAAAAATAACGGACATGACCAAACAGATCAAAGACAAGGATTCAAAAATCGCATCATTGAATGGTCAGATCACTGAGTTAACGAATAGCTATATCTGCAGTGGTGTCAGCATCAGTTCCTTTAGTTTTTATGATGCCGATTCAGTATTGGATTCACTGGAAACTTATGTAAATAACAAATATGGTTACTTCACCTCATCCGGCGGTGCTTACCTGCAAAATTACGGTGATTCAGCAGTTCTTTATGTGAATCAAGGAGACTATTCTTATTACTTTGTCGCTTATTTCGGTGGTGAATCAAAGACCGGCGGTAACCGCATCTACGATATTAATAACGAGTGCTTCATCGAGTAGGCAGTAAGGCGTCTCTATCCGCCTGTGGAATAGTATCAAGAATCCTTACCAAAAAAACCACCCGATGGGTGGTTTTTTGTAAATTAATCGTAATTTTATTCTCTTTGTCCTTGACGAATTTCAGGTGGGTTTGTATACTTTCTTCTTACGTGTATTAGGAAAGAATTATAAAATTTCTTTTGATCGGTATTTATGAGGGGGGAGTATTCTGACTTTACCCTAAATGAAGGTTTTACAGCAATCAATCATTGAAATGTATTCATAGTAATACAGGAAAGCTTCATTCGCGCGATTATTTGATTATTTAGAGAGAACAATATTAATTGATTTCAAAGCCCAATAAATGGGTTTAGAAGTAAAAGTATTTGAACGGTCATTATTATAATAGGAGAAAAATATGACTTCAGGACCATTTCCACCAGCACAGCAATACCCCCCACAAGAACCAGCACCCCAAGGTCAACAACCCTTTGGCCAGCAACCCTACGGTCAACAGCCCTACGTCCAAACACCGCAGCAACAATACTCATCCACAGGATATCCTACATACTCAGTACCTGGCGCACCAGAAAAGAAATCGGGTGGAAATACTGTATTAGTCATCCTGATCGTTATTTTGGCTCTCGTTTCGATTGGCGGATGGGCGATGTTCTTCGTCAAGAACAATGCCCTTAACCTTGCCAATGCAAACATTACTAAGAAAACCTCAGAAATCAGCGACTTGAATTCGGAACTCGATACGGCGAATGGGAAGATCACCGACTTGAACAAGCAGGTTAAGGACAAAGACTCAAAGATCGCTTCATTGAATGGCCAGATCACTGAGTTGACAAACAGCTATATCTGCAGCGGCGTCAGCGCTGATTCATTCAGTTTCTATGATGCCAATTCTGTACTGGATTCACTCGAAACCTACGTTGATAATACTTACGGGTATTTCACCTCATCTGGCGGTACATATCTCCAGAATTACGGAGAATCTGCCCTTCTGTATGTAAACCAGGGGGATTACTCATATTACTTTATAGCCTATTTTGGCGATGAATCAAAGACCGGCGGTAACCGCATCTACGATATCAATAACGAATGCTTCATTGAATAATTATCTTGCCGGTAAGACATCGTTTTAGCATCAAATTTGCCTTGTTAAAGCCACCTGATCGGTGGCTTTTTCTTTCTCAGTCATCAGGTAAACTCTAGCAACTTATCGCTTAAACAGCCATCCAATGTAACCGGATTGTCGAGAGAGTTGGTTATAATAACAACCTGACTCGGAGTCTCTTTGGTTAATACCCCTCTCTGAGTCACTTAGATCCCTCGAGGTCAGATAAATGCAAATCGACTACCTGAACCCATTAATCCTTTTTCCCTGTATCCTCATTTTTTGTTTGCTTAACTACCTGCTGCCTCAGAAATTCAGATGGATCCTTCTCCTGACGGCCAGCTATGCTTTCTTCTATCTGGTCGGTCGGTGGACGCTTTTAATATTGTTGGGCAGCACGGTTTTAAACTACATCGCCGGATTACTACTGGCTTCAGAGAGATTTTCGAAGAAAAATCTGCTTCTCCTCTCCTCCGTACTGATCAATATTGGACTCCTTATCTTCTTCAAGTATTTTGTTAAAACGATCAGCCCGGATTCGCTGCTTTTCCGGCTTCTTTCATCTGACACGGGCAGTATTTTATTCCCGGTAGGATTATCCTTCTATACGTTGCAAAATATCAGCTACCTGGTGGATATTTCAACAGGGCTCATCCAACCAGAGCGAAATATCGGTGTTTTCGCTACCTTCCTGGCGTTTTTCCCCAAGATCACAGCAGGACCTGTTGAGCGCGGCAAGAACCTGATACCCCAGTTGCGCGCCCCAGAGAATTTTAAGAGCAACAATATTAAAGATGGATTGTGGTTACTTCTGTCCGGATTGTTTCTCAAACTTGTCATTGCAGATCGATTGGCGCTTTTCACCAATGAAGTCTTTTCTAAACCTGGGGAATATCAGGGATTGACCGTGTTCATCGCATTGATCTTCCTGAGTTTTCAGATTTACCTCGACTTCGCAGGATATACGAATATTGCGCTTGGAACAGCCAGACTGCTTGGGATTAAGTTGACCGAGAACTTCAAACGGCCATATCTTTCAATAGATATCATGGAATTCTGGAATCGCTGGCATATTTCATTCTCAAGCTGGCTGAGAGATTACATCTTTTATCCGCTTCGTTATAAGCTTCTACGAAAGAAACCATTTAACTCTGACCTGGCCGCCCTGGTAATTCCTCCGGTCGTAACCATGGTCATCAGTGGTCTCTGGCATGGAACGGGGCTTACGTTTTTAGTCTGGGGACTGTACCATGCTTTGTTCTATACCATCAACGTGGTCACCAAGAATCGAAATAAATCTGCGCATAAAAAACCAACGCTGGCCATCAGGATAATAGCGATTATAGTAAATTTCTTCATGATCTCATTTGGCTGGCTAATCTTCAAATCGGATTCGCTAGCTCAGGCATTAGTGATTTCCCATGGTCTTGTACTTAAGAGCACCACCCTCGTTCAAATTCTCAAGCACACATACCATTTGGATTACATCCTCTCCTGGGTATTCATTGGCATCGTGATCATTACAGAGATACTTATAGAATCAAGCCCGCAGAAATTCGACTTTAAGAATTTACCATTCCTGATGAAAGCAGTAGTCATTACATTTATTATCCTGTGTTTGACAATTTTTGGCGTCTATCAAGCCGGAGGGAGCACCTTTATCTATGGTAAGTTTTAACCATCTTAAACTCCCGATCACCATCCTTCTGATCGTGACATTGGTCCTCGCGGTCAATCAACAGTTGATCGTGGACTACCGGTATCATTACCGCGATAATTATTTGGCTGCGATTGTCGATAAAAACGAGTTGTTGGCAAAAACCCCCTCACCCAAGATCATAATCGTTGGTGGGTCAAATGCCGCATTTGGTTTTGATAGCGCAGCCATCAGCAAAGCGACCCAGATGCCTGTTGTAAATATGGGTATCCAGGGTAGCCTTGGACTTCGGTTCACATTGAATGATATCAAACCGTATATCCATGAAGGCGATATTGTGCTTATCTCTCCTGAATACCACAACCTGGTGGATGATCTGAAAGGCGGTGATGTCCTTGCTTATGCGCTCATTTTTTATCCGGAAGGAATCAAAGATATCACATCGTTACATGACGCGTTTGAGGTGCTCAAAGCTTTCCCCAATGTGCATACTTCCGCGATCAAGACAACGCTGGATTTGCGAATCAGGGAACATTGCGATTTCATCTGCAAGATTGATGAAGATGTCTATTATCGCGAAGCCTTTAACCCACTTAATGGTGATATCATGACCAACCCGGCAAAGCGGAGTTCAGACAGCGAATTCCATTTTGCATTTCCCTGGTCAGTACCTAATAGAACGCTCCGTCAGAGTGTAAATTTTTTGAATCAGTTTAATAAATATGTTGAGACACAAAACGCGAGGATGCTTTTTATCTACCCATCGATTTCCAACAATTTTTCAGATCAGGTCCAAACGAAGCTGGAAATAACTTCTCAGTACCTTACCGAGAACCTGGATTTTCCAATTTTGGGTACTTTGGATGACTCTCTCTTCGCGAAGGAGTACATGTTCGATACCGTTTTCCACCTGAATGACGTCGGACGGGAGATTCGCACAAAAACAGTCATCCGCGATCTTTGCCTTGTTCTCGATAGTGGATGTTGTCAATAGTTCTTCACAAATTCAAGGAATAACTTTGAAGAGAATTAAATTCTCTCCCTATCTGCAAGCCCTGATCTCAGCAGTTCTTTTTGGAATGAGCACGCCGCTCTCAAAACTTCTCCTCGGTGAGATGGAACCGATCAGTCTGGCGGCATTGCTTTATTTGGGGAGCGGGATTGGGCTTTTGGCATTCTATTTCGCGCAGCGATTACTCGTCCGGGCCAAGAGTAGTGAAGCCCGCCTGAATAAAAGAGATCTCCCATGGCTTACCGGAGCGATTCTTTTCGGAGGTGTGGCTGCGCCGATCATACTTCTGTTCAGTCTCCGGAATACACCGGCAGCCACCGCGTCGCTTCTGCTTAACTTTGAGTGCGTGGCCACCACACTAATCGCGATCCTGGCTTTCAAAGAAGCTGCTGGGAAACGCATCATTACTGCCATCGCGTTGATCACTCTGGCGGCCATCCTTCTCTCACTCGATCTGAACGCGGCCTGGGGTGTCTCACTGGGAGCGTTAGGGATCCTGTTGGCCTGCCTGTTCTGGGGAATGGACAACAATTTCACTAGGATGATCTCAGCCAAGGACCCTGTCATCATCACCATGGTCAAAGGGCTTGCTGCTGGTTGTGTATCATTGGTACTAGCGTTTCTCGTTGGTCAGGGCTTCCCTGACATCAAAACCGTTTTACTCGCGATACTGCTTGGAAGCTTGAGCTACGGCGGGAGCATCGTCCTCTTCATCCAGGCTATGCGAGGACTGGGAGCTGCCCGTACTAGCGCGTTGTTCAACACCGCTCCCTTCGTCGGGATGCTGATGTCATTCGCGATTTTCAGCAATATGCCAGGTTGGACTTTCTACACGGGTTTGCCGCTGATGCTGTTCGGGACTTTCTTGATTATCTACGAAAAGCACCATCACACGCATCTTCATCCGGCGGTCACCCACGAACACGCCCATAACCACAACGACGGTCATCACAGCCACCCGCATGAGTCACCTGTGGAGGGCAGTCATTCACACTTGCACACTCATGAGGAAGTAACGCACGATCACGAGCACCGCCCGGATATTCATCATCAACATGAACATGAGAACTGGGGGTAGAGAATCGAGAGTCGAGAATCGTCAACCCCTATGCGTTCGGGATCGAGAGGTCGAAATTCTAGATATTTTCAACCTACATTCAAAAAAATCATACTCCCGCCATTCTGTTTGCATGTAAAATCATATCTTGAACACAGGATCAATTTTCAATCCAATCATTGCGACATGAGGTTAACATGGAAACCTTAGATCTACGCGGTAAATGGAATCTGACCAACCTTTCGACCCGTGAGACGATCGCTGGCATGCTTCCGGGATGCAATTACCTTGATCTGATGTCTGCGGGGAAGATTAAGGATCCCTTCTGGGGACAGAACGAGAATGAAGGCACCCTAGTTTCAAAATCCGATTTTATCTACTCACGGTCCTTTGATGTCAAAGCCGATTTGTTGCGCAAAGAGTATGTCGATCTGGTTCTCTCCGGCGTGGACACTCTGGCGACGATCACAGTAAACAACAGAGTGGTCGCAAAAACGGAGAATTGCCATCGCGTATATCGTTTCGACGTTAAACAACTGCTGCAGGCAAAAGGCAACTCGATCGAGATTCTGTTCGAGAGCCCATACGCTTATATTGACGCCCACCAGAAGAAAAACAAGCTTCCCAACATCGGTTTCACCGCTGGGATCGCGCACTTGCGCAAAGTACAATGCCATTTTGGCTGGGATTGGGGTCCCAAGCTGCCACCGGTGGGGATCACTGGCAATATAGGTATTGAAGCCTACGACAAACGCATCGAAGATATCGAGGTCTACCAAAAACACGAATCCGGCAAGGTAACCCTATCCATCGCAAGCCACTTTTCAACTGATTGCACCGGTCAGACGCTGCGCTGTACCCTGACCGACCCGGATGGCAAGGATTCGAAGCACCATGTGAGAATCTCCGGGCAAGACGCTGCGTTGGAGATCGAGATAACTTCTCCCAAATTGTGGTGGTGCAACGGGCTGGGCGACCAGCCGCTCTACATCCTCGATGTACAATTGGTCGACGGCAGTAACATCCAGGACGAAATAAAGAAGTGCATTGGTCTGCGGACAATCGAACTGGATACTCACAGAGACGAGATCGGCGGTCAATTCCGCTTTATCATCAACGGCGTACCCATCTTTGCCAAGGGCGCCAATTGGATCCCGACCGACTCGTTCATCAACCGCACAACGCACGATGACCTGAGGTTTTACATCGAGCAGGCTAAATGGGCCAACATGAACATGCTGCGCGTATGGGGCGGTGGGTACTACGAATCCGACGATTTTTACGATCTGTGTGATCACAATGGGATTCTGGTGTGGCAGGATTTCGCTTTTGCCTGCAGCCCTTACCCCTTCGAGGAGCCCGCCTTCCTCGAAAACGTGCACCAGGAAGTGATCGACAACGTGCGAAGGCTGCGGCATCATGCCAGCCTGGCGTTGTGGTGCGGCAATAACGAGAATGAGATGATGACCTCCATGTGGAAGAGCAAAAAGGTCACCTATGAGTCGAACTACGATTTTTACTACAACATCCTGAGCAAATGGACCAGCGAACTGGACAAGGCCACACCCTATTGGCCGGGATCGCCTTCATCGGGGGAGCGAAAGATCGAATCGGTCGACCTGGATTACGGAGACAACCACCTGTGGGGCATATGGCACGGCTTGCTGCCTGTTACAACCTTCCGCAGGATGCCAGCGCGCTTCACCTCCGAATTTGGACTGGAATCCTTCCCCTCCATGCGAGCCATCCGCGCGTTCACCGACAAGCCTGACATTAACTACCTTGACCCGGTGATGCTGACACACCAGAAATCCGCGGGTGGTAACCAGAAGATCCTCTTTTATCTGCTCGACCAATACCGTGACCCGAAGCACTTCGAAGATTTTGTCTACCTCTCGCAGCTCACCCAGGCAGGCGCGATGCGTTTTGCCACAGACGAGTGGCGGCGCAGGATGGGTACCTGCAACGGATCGATCTACTGGCAATACAACGATTGCTGGCCGGTGGCTTCTTGGGCTGGCATTGATTACTTGCAGCAACCCAAGGCGGTGCACTACCACTCACGCGAATACAACAAACCGGTTTGCCTCTCCAATGATTATTTCGACGACCGGGCGGAGATCTACCTCGCCAACGACCTGCCACAGCCCCTCACAGGCGAGCTGGTTTGGACGGTCACAAATTTCATGGGGAAGCTTCTGGCTTCCGGGAAATGCCCGGTTGAGATCGGGCCCACGCAGGCGAAAAAGCTGACCGTCTTGAAATTCAGCGAGATCCTGGCCGGCGAGAAGAAAACCCGCGCGGTACTGAGCGCCACGCTCACCAGCAACGGAAAAGAAATCGATACCAAGCGTTGGCTGCTGAGCGCGGATAAATTCGCCGAGTTGCCTAAAGCCGTCATTAAACAATCAGTGAAAACCGACGGCACGCAGGTGGAGATCACGCTCAGCTCGAGCGCCTTTGCCCGCTCAGTTTATGTGGTGGTTAATGGCGCCGATACCCCGGTTTCGGACAACTTCTTTGACCTGATGCCAGGCGAGGAAAAGACAGTCACTGTGCACCTGGCAATGCCAGCGAAAGACGCAGACCTGATGAATGCCATTCATTTGAAATCATTGGCCGACGTAGAACCACGCAGTACCCGTTTCGCTGACAGCTTGAAGCAGTTTTTGATGCACTTCACCTGGATCAACTTCAGCACCTGGATCGCCTTCAAATTCATCACCCGATTGAAATAAATCAACCAGACCACGCAAAGAGAGGTATGCCATATGGCACACCTCTCTTCTAGCTAAAGCTGGAGCTTATCAGTTGGTTGCCACACCATTAACGTACAGGGTGTACCCGTTCGTATTCACATTATCCAGGCTGCCACTGAAGGAGGTAATGTAGCTGTCTCCGGTCAAGGTCCAGGTGCTGGTCGAGTCGAGCGTGACGGTCAGTGAAGCTGCCGTGGTCCCATCAGTGTTGATGGCACCCGTGTAGGAGGAGGAGTTGGACAGGTTCATCGTCAGCGAGGAGATCGCGTCCACAGTAATATCTCCAGTGATGGTTTGACCATCGAGATTGAAGGTAACAATGCCACCATTCGACCCCGCATTGCCCCACCCCCTGGAGCCGTCATTGCCGGCCACAGTGAGCAGATTGGTGCCGTCCGCCAGGGTGATGACCACGCCACTAAGGGTGATGACGCTGTCGGTATTGGTCACATAGAACATGTCACCGTTCAATGAGGTTAATGAGCCGCCGGTCATGGTGAAACTGCTGGTGCCGGTTTCAGCGTCACCGGACATGCTCTGGTAGAGCATCACGTTGTGGATGTTCTCGCCGCTATTTTCACCATAGGTGCCACTCATGTTACCGGTGACCACACAATCGGTCAACTCCACTGAGTTCAATCCTTCCACGACCACAGCCTCTGAATCGTTGGCAGTAAGGACGGCGTTGCTGACGTTGATATCCGCAGTGCTGTAGATGGCCGGAGCACCGGAGCTTCCGCTGGTGATGAAGGTGCCGCCGTCAACAACCATAGTGCCGCCACCGCGATCGCTGCGGATGGCTGCCTTGACCATCGAATTCACAGTGAGGTTGGTGGCATACATCGTACCGCCGCCAGCCACTTCGATGCCGCCAGCATTACCACCGGTAACACTGATGATGGTATCGGTGATGTAGATGGTGGCGCCGTTGTAAGCGAAGACACCGTTGGCGCCCTCGGCGGTGGCTGTGACCATGCCGCCAGTAATATTGAGAATGGCGTTATCGAGGGCCAGGATAGCCGCGTTCAATCCATAAAAACTGCTGGCATCGTTGCTTGAGGCTGCGCCTTTGGTCTTTTCTACAGTCACGTTCACCAGTGAAGCGGTGATGGCACCTTCGGCACGGATCGCATTTTCATCCGCGTTGAGGGAAGTATACGTACCGCCGGTGAGGGTCTCGCCGTCCGTGAGCAGATAGGCACCCGTGCCAGTGTCCACGGATTGGTCTCCGCCACCCGGTGCGTCACCCGGTGCTCCACCTGGCGCGCCACCCGGTGCGTCACCATCTGGAGGAAGTCCGGGAGCAGCACCGGCGGCTGCAACAGTCGATTCACTCGCGGAGGTATCCGTACCGGTCACAGTGCTTGTAATTGCCGCAGAATTGCACGCTGCCAGCATCATAACGATGATGATTGCGACCAGAGGCTTTTTTGCGTTACAAAGAATTTTGGATTTCATTTCTATCTCCATTCACATCATTTATGCAATTATCCAGAATATCGTTGTTATTATCAGATAGGGGTATGGATTCAGTGTGTAGAAAATTAGAATGTTTGTAGAGAAATCCATTCACCCAATCAAATAAAGACACGCGCCGTCTGTGCCCCCGAAACTGGGAAACAGTACCCTACTATGGACACGCGATAGTGTATCCTTTGAGTGTGACATTCCACAATCAGTGTCTTACTTCTTGCCTCTTGACTTACTTTACAGATAATTGTAGGATAATTCAAAAGTAGGAGATTTCTTTATGGAAATCACTTCCACCACCAAAGGACAGATCGTCATTCCGGCTGCGCTGAGACGCAAGTATGGCATCAAGCCTGGAACACGTATCATCGTCACCGACAACGATGGCTCGATCACCCTTACCCCGGTAACCGAGGCCTACATCGAGAGTTTGCAAGGCTCGCTGAAGGGGTCCGGGGCGCTCAAGGTGCTGGCAGAGGAGCGCAGCAAGGACACTTACAGGGGGAAGTAATGACCGAAATCGTTTTAGATTCGTACGCATTGATGGCTTTCTTTGAAGGCGAACCCGGAGCGGATGCCGTCAAGAAGCTGCTGCTCGACGCCGAAAACGGCAAATGCAGGCTATTGATATGTGTAGTGAACCTGGGCGAGATCTGGTACTCCATCGCCAGGGTCAAAGACGCAAAGACCGCCGACCGCTACGTCAGCGAGTTGCGCGGCATGGCCATCGAGGTGCTCGACGCGGATTGGGAGATCACCAGACAGGCGGCAGTTTTCAAACGTGGAGGCAGCCTGGCCTACGCGGATTGTTACGCGGCCGCTGTGGCAGCCTTGAATCACACCAGCCTGGTCACCGGCGATAGGGAATTCGAGAAGGTCGAAGGTGAAATCAAGATCGTGTGGTTATAATAGCATGGCCTCGCGACGTCCACGCCCATGGACCGGGGTGACAGCACCCCACCCTGGACTCACGACACCACGCCTGCGGATCCAATGAGATAATGGCACATTTCATCTCTATGTTTTGTGATTTGCATAATCAAGACAAGTGTCATCGGTAATACAGTTGACAACAACCTATCAGTAATTAAGACAAATGAGGCAAAAACACCGCGATAAGAATAAATTTTGCGTGGTGTTGTATAATATTCATACATTGATAGCGGAAATACTAAAACAGGGTGAGAGATAATTACTGAAAACAAAAAGTCTTCTATAGTTGCCTAGATGATTAACCGTACTTACTCACTCATTATTTAATTTCTTTCAGTGAAAAATCCCATTTCACAAAGGAGGGTGATTACATGCCTGAAAAAGAAACATATCCAACTATCCCTGCAAAACAGTGGTGGGGGATCCGAACGAAATTCAATCAGAGTATTCCTCCTATTATAAATTCAAGCTATTTAGCTGCTGCATTAAATATGGATGAAAAATCAGCCACGCACAATATATTGCCTGCTTTACGAGCATTAAAAATAATTGACTCCGACGGGAGACCCCTCGAAAGAGCTAAGCGATGGCGCGACGATGAACAATATCCATTAGTATGTGAAGAAATTCGCCAAGAAGTATATCCATCAGAACTTGTGCATGCATTAACTCCGCCTTCGCCAAACAGAGAAGCCGTTGAAAGATGGCTTGCAAATAAGACAGGCGCTGGACAAAGCGCGGTAGGTAAGATGGCATCTTTATATTTGCTTCTTTGCGAAGCAGATCCTAAGGCAGGGCAAGATATACCAATTGCTCCTTCCGCGAAATCAAATCCAAGAACAAGTAAACCAAAACTCACTTCTGAACCAAGGACTCAAAGAAACAACGATGAAAATACAAAGAACATCGCACATTCATCATCTACTACTCAACCTGTTTCAGCATCAAAGTCTATTCCTTCAATTCACATTGATATTCAAATTCATATTGCAGCGGATTCGTCAAATACTCAAATTGATCAAATATTTGCAAGTATGTCAAAACATCTAGGTAAGTTAATTAACCAAGACAATGAATGATTTTTCTCATCTCATACTATCAGCCGCAAAATCCATCCAGAGTGAAGTACCAAAGATAGACGCACCCCCTGAAGCTGGCCAAATACCTGAAACCGATCAAGTAATTTCCTTTTCGATTGTCCGTGGAACAAGAGGTTATATTGAGAAAGTTGCAAATCAAATAAACGGATGTTATGAGCATGGATGGTATGATGGTTGCGCTGTTATGATTCGCCGTCTCATGGAAACACTCATAATTGAAACCTACGAAGAACATGGAATCGCCGACAAAATAAAAAATTCAAACGGTGATTTTCTTTTTCTGAGCGACCTAGTAGATTACATGACTAATGAGACTATTTGGAATCTCGGCAGAAAAACGAAATTGGCTTTACCAAAACTCAAATCTATTGGAGATCTTTCTGCTCATAGTAGACGATTCAACGCTCATAAAGCAGATATTGATAAAATCATTGAAGATTTGAGAATCGTTGTTCAAGAATTAATATATCTAGCCGCTTTAAAATAATACCAACATAATTCGGCGGAGGAGTAGATGGCCAAACCTAATTACATATAGTTGATCAAAGGCACGCCCGCCGATAAAAATTCAACCCAGGCCGATTCACCAACCAAACTTTTCCCCCTTGTTTTTTTTATACATATTACCTATAATGTAAATGCGTCTGGGAAGAGTCGCATAGCGTCTCGAAGTGGAGCTTAATGCTTCAACCCCAGTCGCATTCTTTTAAGGAGGGAATATGTATTTGTGTTATATCGATGAGTCTGGTACACCTGAAGCATCTGGAAATACTTCGCATTTTATTCTGGCAGGTATTTCTATACCAATCTGGCATTGGAAAAATTGTGATAGAGAAATCAGGGCAATTCAAAAAAAGTATGACCTTGAGGGATCAGAAATTCACACCGCTTGGATTCTACGCCCATACAATGAGCAATCTACTATACCAGGTTTTGATTCAATGAGTTACAAACAAAGAAGATCTGAAGTTGAATCATTTAGAAGAGGAGAATTACTTCGCCTTCAACGATTGAAAAACAATGCAAGATATAAGCAAGTAAAGAAGAATTTCAGAGACACTGAGAAATATATACATTTATCGCTTAACGAGAGACGAAAATATATCTTAGACATTGCCACGCGCATCTCCCAATGGGGATCTGCTCGTCTTTTTGCTGAATGTATAGATAAGGTCTATTTTGATCCTCAAAAAGCAAAACAAGGAACGGATGAACAAGCATTTGAGCAGTTAGTATCTAGATTTGAACAATTCTTGGAAAAGGCAAATTTAAGAAACGATAAACAATGTTATGGTTTACTAATCTATGATAACAATACTACTGTCGCTAAAAAACACACTGATGTTATGAACCAATTCCGCAAAACAGGAACGCTTTGGACACATATAGACAACATTATCGAGACTCCATTATTTGTAGACAGCCAACTCACCAGTATGGTACAAATCGCTGATGTTTGTGCCTATTCACTAAGGCGTTACTTAGAGAATCATGAAGATGAACTCTTTGATTTGATAATTAAACGAGCCGATACGAACTCAGAAGGTAAAAAAGTAGGGGTCAGGCATTTTACAAAACCTGGGTGTATGTGCAAAATTTGCCAGACACATAAATAGCCTCTTTAAAAACCCAACCACATACTTCGAAGCAATATCTCTTGTTATTTCTACATTATTACAAAACAACTATGTTTTCAAAATTGTCCTTTACTATGATCTATTGAGAAAAATATTGCAGAAACAAGTGAAAGACGAATAGGATTACTGTTTTATGCTATAATCCAGACAATCCGGGTAGGATTAACCTGCCCGCTCATCCAGAGAGGCGGAGGGACCGGCCCTGTGAACCCTCGGCAACCGCGGCAGACGCTGGTGCCAATTCCGGCAGAGCTCTTGACTGAGCCATCTGGAAGATGAGAGACGTCCCCGCGTTCACCCATTGCCTCTCATCGTATTGAGAGGCAATTTCTATCCCTTATCCATCGCTGCACTACAGGAGGCTACCATGAACCGAACCTATACCAACCGCTCTTACCTCGACGCCATGTCGCGCAAGGTGATGGTCTTCGACGGCGCCATGGGCACGAACCTGCAGGTGCAGAACCTCTCCGCGGCCGATTACGGCGGCGAGAAGACGGCGGGCTGCAACGATTACCTGGTGATCACCTGCCCACAGGCCGTCGAGAAGGTGCACCGCGCCTTCCTCGAAGCCGGTGTGGACGTGATCGAGACTTGTACCTTCCGCGCCAACAAGCTGACGCTCAAAGAATACGGCCTGTCGGATCAGACGACCGCCATCAACTTGGCCGCGGCGCAACTGGCGCGCCGCCTGGCCGACGAATTCACGCAAAAGACAGGGCAGCAGCGCTTTGTGGCTGGTTCGATGGGTCCGACGGGCAAGCTGCCCTCCATGAGCGACCCCGAACTCTCGAACATAAGCTTCGATGAACTCAAAGACATTTTCCGCGAGCAGGCCGCCGCGCTCCTGAAAGGCGGCGTGGACCTGCTGTTGATCGAAACCTCGCAGGACATCCTCGAGGTCAAGGCCGCCATCGTGGGCATCGAAGCCGCGTTCGACGAGACCGGCATCCGCGTGCCCATCCAGGCGCAGGTGACGCTGGACGCCACCGGGCGCATGCTGCTCGGCACCGACATCAGCGGCGTGCTGGCCATCCTCGAGAGCTTTCCCATCGACGTCATCGGCATGAACTGCTCCACCGGTCCGGACCTGATGCGCGAACCGGTGCAGTATTTGGGAGCAAACTCCCCCCTGCCCATCTCGTGCATCCCCAACGCGGGGCTGCCCTTGAATATCGACGGTCAGGCGGTCTATCCGCTCGAACCGCAGCCCTTCGCCGACGCGCTCTACGAATACGCCAGTAAAAATGGCGTCCGCGTGGTGGGCGGCTGCTGTGGCACTACCCCGGCGCACCTCAAGGCGCTGGTCGAGAAGGTCAAAGACCTGAAACCGAGCGTCCCGGTGGCGAAGCCCTCTCCGGTACTGGCATCGGCGCTCTCGGCGCAATCCATGCTGCAGGAGCCCGCGCCCTTCTTCATCGCCGAACGCCTCAACACCCAGGGCAGCCGCATTTTTAAAAAAATGGTGCTTGATAACGACTACGACGCCATCCTCAGCCTGGCCAACCAGCAGGTGGAGAACGGCGCCCACGGCCTGGACCTGTGCGTGGCGCTCACCGAGCGCGGCGACGAGGTCGGTACGATGCGCAAGCTCATCAAGACCATCGCGCCGTCGATCCGGCTGCCGCTGGTGATCGACACCACCGAGCCGGATGTGCTCGAGGCCGCGCTGCAGACCGCTCCGGGCCGCTGCCTGATAAACTCCACCCACCTCGAAGGCGGGCGCACCAAGGCCGACAAGATATTGGGTCTGGCCAAGAAGTACAACGCCGCCATCATTTTGCTGACCATCGACGAGCAGGGCATGGCCAAGACGCGCGAGCGCAAGCTCGAAGTGGCACAGCGCCTCTATCACATTGCTGTGGACGAGTTCGGGCTGAACCCCGGCGACCTGGTCTTCGACGACCTCACTTTCACCCTGGCTACCGGTCAGGAGGAGTTCCTCAATTCCGCCATCGAGACCCTCGAGGGCATCAAGCTGATCAAGAAGGAGCTGCCCGGCGTGCTCACCTCGCTGGGCGTCTCGAACGTCTCGTTCGGGCTGGCCCCCAACGCGCGCGGCGTCATCAACAGCGTCATGCTGCACCACGCTGTCCAGGCCGGTCTGGATATGGCCATCGTCAACCCCGCGGCCATCAAGCCCTACCCTGAGATCGGTCCGGAGGAGCGCACGTTAGCTGAAGACCTCATCTTCAATCGTGCCCCTGACGCGCTGCAGAAGCTGATCGAACACTTCCAGAACGCCGGCCCCGAGGAAGAGAAGAAGGATGCCCAGGCCGAGATGCTCAAATCCATGGGCGCGGATGAGCGTCTGCAGTGGAAGATCGTGCACCGCTGCAAAGACAACGTGGAAGACGATATCGATGAACTGGTCGCTTCTGTCCCTGCCGGGACGGAACGCCAGGAGAAAGCCATTTTCGTGCTTAACAAGGTGCTGCTGCCAGCCATGAAAGAGGTCGGCGACAAATTTGGTGCCGGTGAATTGATATTGCCCTTTGTGCTGCAATCCGCGGAAGTAATGAAGAAGACCGTGGCGCATCTCGAGAATTACCTTGAACGCAAGGAAGGCACGTCTAAGGGTAAACTCGTCCTCGCCACCGTCTACGGTGACGTGCACGACATTGGCAAGAATCTGGTCAAGACAATCCTCTCCAACAACGGCTACGAGGTGGTGGACCTGGGCAAACAAGTGCCCGCCGAGACCATCATCCAGAAGGCTATCGAAGAGAAGGCCGATGCCATTGGGCTGTCGGCGCTGCTGGTGAGCACATCCAAGCAGATGCCGCTGGTGGTGAACGAGCTCGATCGGCGCGGGTTGAAGTTCCCTGTCCTCATTGGCGGCGCGGCTATCAACGAACGCTTCGGGCGGCGCATCCTCAAGACCGAGAACGGATCGCTCTACGAGCCGGGCGTGTTCTATTGCAAGGACGCCTTCGAAGGGCTCTCAACCATGGACGCCCTCTCAGACCCGCAGACACGCTCCGCCGCGCTTGAGCAATTGAAGAAGGAATCCGAGTTCGAGTACAGCCGAGAGGTGGGCAGCACGTCCGCCGTGCCTGACGCGAAATCAAACGTACGTCCAGCAGAGACTATTCCACAGCCGCCTCAATGGGGTCCACGCGTGGTGGAGCAGATGCCACTGGAGATGGTGCTGCAGTACCTGCCTAAGAATGAACTTTTCCGCCTGTCGTGGGGCGCCAAGAACACCCACGGCGAAGAATGGACGAAGTTGCAGGCTGAGTACGAAGCCCGCCTAAAAGAGATGACCGCCTCGGCGCTCAAAGAAAAATGGCTGCAGCCCAAAGGCATCTACGGCTACTGGCCGGCGCAGGTGAGCGGAAGCGAACTACTGGTGTATGACCCCGCCACCATCAACGACAAACAACCGAAGATACTGGCCCGTTTCAACTTCCCACGCCAGGCCGGTGCCGATTCGCTCTCGCTGGCCGACTACTTCCTCTCCGTCGAATCCGGTAAGATGGACGTGGTCGCCTTCCAGGTGGTGACAGTGGGTCAGTGTGCCACCGACCGCTTTGAAAAATTGCAAGCTGCCGGGGATTACACCGAAGCCTATTTCACCCATGGACTGGCAGTCCAGACCGCCGAAGCCACCGCCGAGTACTTGCACCGCCACATCCGCCGCGAACTGGGGCTGGGTGAGGATCAGGGCAAGCGCTACTCCTGGGGCTACCCCGCCATCCCCGAGCTAAACGACCATGCCAAAGTCTTCCAGCTCTTGCCCGCCGAAAAAGAACTGGGCATGAGCCTGACCACAGCTTTTCAACTTGTCCCAGAGCAATCCACCGCGGCCATCGTGATTCATCACCCCGAGGCCAAGTATTTCAATACCGGCGAATCCAGGATCGAGCAATTGCTCAAGAAGTAACGTATGACCGGAAAACAATCGTTCAAGCAACTACTGAGCTGCACCGCCCCCATCCTTTCGGACGGGGCGATGGGTACCATGCTGCACGCGCGCGGCGTCTCAGGTGAAGCCTGCTTCGAGGTGTTGAATCTCAAGCAGCCCTCGCTGGTGGCCGACGTGCACCGCGATTACATCGAGGCTGGCTCGCAGATGATCCAAACCAACACATTCGGCGCCAACCGATTTAAGCTGGCGCAGTATGGACTGGCCGATAAGGTCGCTGAGATCAATAGCGCCGGCGTAGAGCTGGCGCAGCGCGTCGTCCTGGCCTCGTTTAAGGAAGTGCTGATCGCCGGCGACATGGGTCCGCTGGGGGTACGCCTGGCCCCCTTCGGTCGCGTCCAGCCCGAGCAAGCTTTCGCCGCCTTCCAGGAACAGGCGACCGCGCTCAATAACACCAATGTTGATCTGATCGTTCTCGAAACTTTCACCGATCTTTATGAGATTGTTGAAGCCATTAAAGCAGTTAAATCCGTGAACCCCGATCTGCCGGTGCTGGCTTCGATGACCTTTACCCGCGACAACCGCACCCTGCTGGGCGACAGCCCGGCCAAGGTGGCGCGCCGTATCCACGAAGCAGGAGCCGACGTGGTGGGGATCAACTGCTCGGGCGGTCCCAATCAATTATTGAACCTGTTACGCGCCATGCGAGAAGCTGTGCCTGAAGCCGCCTTCTCGGTAATGCCTAACGCTGGCTGGCCGCAGCAGGTGGAAGGGCGCATCATGTACCCGGCTGGACCGGAATATTTCGGCGAGTATGCCCTATCGTTCTGGAAGGAAGGCGCCTGCGTCATTGGCGGCTGCTGCGGTACCACCCCGGCGCACATCGCCTCCATGTCCAAAACAATCCAGTCGCAAGATTTCAGCAAGATCGAGCGCGCGCAGGTGGTCAGCGGCGGTAAAACTACCGTTCAGGGCGGTGAGTCCAGCCTGCCCCCCACCCGCCTGGCACAGAAACTGGCCGCTGGTGAGTTCGTCATCGCTGTCGAGATGGATCCACCGCGCGGACTGGCCACGCAGAAGATGTTGGCCGGCGCTAGCCTGCTCTCCGAGGCTGGCGCGGACGTGATCGACGTGGCCGACAGCCCCATGGCGCGCATGCGCATGAGTCCGTGGGCGGTGTGCGACCTGATCCAGCGCAAAGTTGGCATCGAGACCGTGCTGCACTTTCCCACTCGCGGACGCAACTTATTGCGGGTTCAGGGCGACCTGCTGGCGTCACATGCCCAGGAAGTGCGCAACGTCTTCGTGGTGATGGGCGACCCGACCTCCATCGGCGATTACCCCGACGCCAACGACAACTACGACCTCGTCCCCTCCGGCTTGATCAAATTGATCAAACAGGGATTCAACGCCGGTTTCGACCACGCCGGCTCGGATATCGGCCAGCCGACTTCGTTCTTTGTGGGCTGCGCGCTCAATTTGAATCCTCACGATATGAATGAAGAGCTAAAGAATCTGCGCCGCAAGCTGCGTGCCGGTGCCGATTTTGTACTCACCCAGCCCATCTACGACATCCACCTGGTGGAGCAGTTCCATACCGCTTACCGCTCGTCCGAAGGCACCGACCTGCCCGTCCCCATGATCGTTGGCCTGCTGCCCCTGGCATCTGCTCGTCACGCTGCCTTTTTGCAGGCCGAGGTTCCCGGCATCACCATTCCCGATGAAATGCTGCGGCAGATGCAGGAAGCTGGAGAAAACGGCGCGGCAATGGGTAATAAGCTCGCAACCGAACTGGCACTCAAACTCAAGCGCGTTGCTCAGGGGGTTTACCTCATGCCCGCGTTCGGTCGCTACGACCGTGCCGCGGAGATCATCGAAGCCATCCGCGCTGCCAAATAAAAATCTTCCAAAAAATAGTACAATAAGAGGGACAAGAGGCGTTATGCTGCTAACAATCGATATCGGCAACACCAACATCACGCTGGGACTCTACGAGGGAGAGACGCTGAGCGGCCACTGGCGTATGGCGACCAACCATGAATCCATGCCCGACGAGTACGGCATCATGATGTCGAACCTGCTCGAACATCGCGGCATCAACAGCAAGGACCTCGAGGGTATCTGCATGGCCTCGGTGGTACCTCCGCTAACCAGCCGCGTGATCCAGGCATGTAACAACTACCTCGATTCCGAGCCCCTCAACGTGGATTACATGACCAAGACTGGCGTCAAGATCATGATCGACCAGCCACAGACCGTCGGCGCGGACCGCATCGTGGACGTGGTCGCGACCAAACGGCTCTACGGTGGCCCAGCCTGCGTGGTTGATTTCGGCACCGCCACCACCTTCGACGCCATGGATGCCACGGGTAATTATTTGGGAGGCGCCATCGCCCCGGGTATCGGTATCTCGGCGGACGCGCTCGTCAAGTACACCTCGCAGCTCCCTCGCGTGGATCTGCAAGCCCCGCCGAGCGTGATCGGTAAGAATACCATCCACGCCATGCAGTCCGGGCTGCTTTTCGGTTACACGGCGATGGTGGAGGGAATGGTTGAGAAATTCAGAAAACAACTCGGCCCAGAAATGAAGGTGATCGCCACCGGTGGGCTGGCTGAACTCGTCTCGAAACAAACACATGTGCTTCAGGTCATCGCCCCCTGGCTCACGCTGGATGGGCTGCGTATGATCTGGGAAATGAACAAATAACATGACCAACCCATTCGCGAACAAACACATCGTGCTCGGCGTCACCGGATCAGTAGCGGCTTACAAAGCCGTTGAGCTGGCTTCGAAGCTGACCCAGTCCGGCGCTCTGGTGGACGTGATCCTCACCGAGTCCGCGCTCAAATTTGTCTCGGCGTTGCAGTTCCAATCGGTGACCGGTCGCAAAGCCTTCACCGACGCTGACCTATGGGGCGGCGAGGCGCACGTGGTACACGTCAACCTGGGTCACTCCGCCGATATGCTGGTGATCGCCCCCGTCACGGCTTCGACCATGGCCAAACTGGCCACCGGCTTGGGCGACAACCTGCTCAGCGTTTCAGCCTTGGCAGCCAAGTGTCCGCTGGTGCTGGCTCCGGCAATGGATTTGGGCATGTACTCTCACGTGGCCACTCAAAAGAACGTGGAAACGCTCAAAGAACGCGGCGCGCACTTTATCGGCCCCGTCGAAGGGCACCTGGCGTCCGGACTCACCGGTCCGGGGCGCTTCGAGGAACCAGCCAACATTCTGGCCGAACTGCGCTATTTGCTCAGCCGTGGAGGTCCATTAGCAGGCAAGAAGGTTGTCGTCAGCGCGGGCGGAACGGAAGAAGCCATCGACCCGGTGAGGGTAATCACCAACCGCTCTTCGGGCAAACAGGGCTACGCTGTGGCTCAGTGCGCACTGGACGCGGGCGCCGACGTGACGCTCATCAGCGCCAACGCACACCTCGCAGCACCGCGCGGGGTTAAATTTGTCAGCACGCGCTCCGCCGAAGAGATGTGCGATGCCGTCCTCGAAGAGGTCAGTGGCGCAGACGCGCTGGTGATGGCCGCGGCGGTATCTGATTTCCGCCCTGTGGAAATTGCTGAACAGAAGATCAAGAAAAACAGTAACAACCTTGCCATTGAGCTTGAACCAACCAAAGATATCCTGCTGGAAGTCGCCGCCGTGAAGACAAAGATCGGATTTCCGCGCATCACGGTCGGTTTTGCTGCCGAAAGCGAGCATTTACTCGAGAACGCTGCCGACAAAATGAAGAAGAAAAACCTTGACATGATCGTTGCAAACGATATCAGCCTTCCCGGCAGTGGGTTTGAGGTGGATACCAACCAGGTAACTCTATTGATGAAAGATGGAAGGCAAGAAAAATTACCCGTGATGACAAAATTAGAGGTGGCAGACATGATCATATCCAAATTGACCAATTGGTTGGAAGAGGCATAGTAGCCGCCTTATGCGAATCTTAGTGATGTCCGATATTCACGCGAATTTCCCTGCGCTTGAAGCCGTTCTGTCTGCTGCCATCACGGTGGACGCGGTCTGGTGCCTGGGTGACCTGGTGGGCTACGGCCCTCATCCCAACGAATGCATCGAACGCGTCGCCTCGCTGCCCAACCTCACCTGCCTGACGGGCAATCACGACGCTGCGGTGACCGACAGCCGAAATATCGACAAATTCAATGATGAAGCCGGTCACGCCATCTACTGGACACGACGCAACCTGACCGATGCCAACCTGGAGTACCTCTCCAAGCTGTCTGAAATGGTTGAAACCAACTGGGTGACCCTGGCGCACGGCAGTCCGCGCAACCCCACCTGGGAATACATCATCGACCCGGTCACAGCCATGGTCAATTTTGCCTTTTTCGATACACAGATCGCCCTTGTGGGTCACAGCCATTTACCCCTGGCATTCGTCGTGGATAAGACCAATGACAAAATCGATAGGCGTCTGCTGAAAGCCGGAGACGTTCTGCAGCTTGATTCTCGCGCGATCCTAAACCCGGGTTCGGTCGGGCAGCCGAGAGACCACGACCCGCGTGCCTCCTTTGGCATTCTGGACCCGGAAGCCATGACGTGGGAACTAAACCGGGTGGAATATGATTTCAAATCCACTCAGGCGGCTCTGAAGAAAGCCGGACTCCCCGCGAAATTGGCCACGCGCCTCGGTGAAGGCTGGTGAACCGGAACCATTTCATCCTGGATGGCGTCTTGATGATAAGAACTGAGAAATCGAAGGAGGAGAAATGAAAAAGAGAAGTTTGATCATCATCGCGGTAATCTTCATCTTTGCCCTCACCAGTTGTGGCGCTGCCAGATCCATGGATTACGCGGCCACCTCCGCACCGATGGCAGATTATTCCAAAGGCGTCAATGAATCCCTGACCTACCAGGGTGAAGTCCCCATGGCAGCTCCGTCCACTGTTGATACCAGTGGTGGCATCGTGAACGCTGCTTCAGCCGCAAGCACCTCCGAACAGATGATCGTTAAAAACGCATCGTTGAGCATTCTCGTCGATGACCCGATGAAATCGCTGTCCGACATAATGAAATTAGCCAGCGACCTTGGCGGTTTTACGGTATCGTCAAACAGCTACCAGACTTATACCAATTCCGGGCTGCAAGTACCAGCAGCCTCGGTCAGTATCCGCGTTCCAGCCGACAAGTTGAATGAAGCGCTTGATCAGATCAAAGCCCTTACAGGCGATCCGACCCAATATGTTACCAATGAAAGCGTCAGCGGGCAGGACGTGACCCAGGCCTACACCGACCTGGCATCCCGCCTGCGCAACCTGGAAGAAGCTGAAACTGAATTGACCAAGATGTATGAGAAGGCTGAAAAAGCTGAGGATGTCCTGGCTATCTACAATCAGAAAATGCAAGTAAGTGAACAGATCGAGGTCATTAAAGGTCAGATGCAATATTACGAACAGGCTTCCGCCACTTCAGAGATCTCAGTACAGATCTCAGCCAAAGCCAGCGTCCAGCCCGTGACCATTGCCGGCTGGCAGCCCAAGGGCGTCGCCCGCAACGCCGTCCAGGCGCTGATTAACTTCGGCAAAGGCTTCGTCAACTTCCTGATCTGGCTGGTGATCTACGTGCTGCCGATCGTGCTCGTCATCGGCGCTCCCATCTTCTTCTTCATCCGCTGGCTGGTACGCCGCAAACGCCGCGCTGAGGAGAAACTCAAAGTGATGCCTCCATTACCGACGGAAAAGAAATAAAAGCTCGAGAATAGAGAATCGACAATTGAGAATCGTAAAAATCGAGATGACCTTACGGTCATCTCGATTTTTTATTAACTCTTTCTCAAGAGTCACGGAGTTTATCTCTTTGAAATGCTAATCCTGGTAAACCCATCCATCTTGACGGGGAGTTCGAGCAAACTCCCCTTACGGTTGGGTTTCTCAACGGTTTTCCCGTCCACCTCAACCGTGAACTTTTGCCAGGGGATGTAAACCCAGGCTTTTCCATCCGCTCTACGCGGCAGGCGCAGCGTGAAGGTGACCTTGCTCGCTGTTGCCTGCCATTCAGCCACCTCGCAACCCATTGAGAAGTGCAGATCGCTGCCCAGGTAAAGCGGTTGATCCTTGTGTAACCGGCGGAAAGCAGCCAGCACGCATCCGTGCGCAGGGATGGCAGAAGCTTTGAATGTATCGCCTTTCAAGACACGCTGGACCTTGCCTCTCCAAAAATCGGTCACCCAATAATCGGCGGCGGGCAAATCGTATTCCTCTGGATCGATAATCAAGTCAGCGGATTTATCGGTCCAGTTGAACTTGGCAAGGAGTTGCCATTCGCCGGTGTCGTTGAGCTGATCGAGGCGTAACCTTGCGGGTATTTCCGCATCGAACCAATCGATCACCCGCGCGCGTTCTCCGATCACCGGCAGCAATACCTCCGCCATACGCAGACGCTCCTTCGAGAGCTTTGGTAGGTCGTCCGAGAGCAGCAGTGAACCTCCGGTAACCGCGATGGCTGTGGTAAGGGTTTGCACCTCTGCCAAATTCAGATGGGAGTCATCACGGATGAGCAAACAGTCAGGGTCATTGATCCACCAGTGCTTATGCAAGTTAGCACGGGTGAGGATATCCCGAATCGAGTTAAACGCGCATGGCATTGAAGGTTCGTTCTTGAAAATAGCTCCAATGCCAGCAAACTTGGCTTTCCAATCGCCACTCACGTCAGGACCGATGCGCATGGCTTCAACCAACCCGAGCATGGGGCCAAACGGCGCACCACAGCCCAACAGGGTCACGTCAGGCCCAACCGCCTCGCGGACGGCTTCCATGCCCTTGCGCAGCACCTGCGCGCGGGTTTTCGTCGGATCGTGGTAAACACCAGGAAGTGCCGCTGCGTAGAGAAAATCGAGCTTGAGATACGGGTAGCCCCACTCTTTAGAGGCGGTGCTGACCACTCGGCAGGCGTAATTGAGCGCTTCGGGTACGGTCAGGTCCAGACCGGTAAAGAGCTTGTTGCCCCAACCCAGTCCGGCGTTGACCGGCTTCCCGTTTGCCGTGCGCAGGATCCATTCTGGATGATCCTTGATCAATTTTGAATCCGGATGGGCGATAAAGGGAGCGAGCCACAATCCTGGCAGTAGTCCTTCTTCTTTGATCTCCTGTGCCAAAGGCTTGACGCCTTCGGGGAAATCCCTGGTGAAGCTGAACCAGTCTCCCACCTGGGTCTCGAAACCATCGTCGATCTGAACGAGTTGAATGGGTAAATTCTCCTGCTGGTCGACAATCGTCTTGAGATTGTCTCGAATGCAATCAGTAGAGATTTTTGTATAGAAGTAATACCACGAACACCAACCCACTGGAGATTCTTGGGGTACGCGGATGTGGTTCTCGCGCGCCACGGCTTCGAAATACTTCTCCATCGGTTCGCGGTGATCGAGCAGGATCGGAGTATAAACTGCCCAATCGGTCTCCATCGAGGCACCGGGGTCCAGGCGGGTATGGTCGCCATTAGCCCAGACACGCAACTTCAACCCATTACGGAAATCCGCCTGGATCGAGCCAAAATGCTGCTTCTGCGAGAGGAAGCCGATCACGAACCCCTTGCGGTTCTTACGGTCGCCGATAGCCGCGAAAAAATCGCTTGTGTGCAATCCGCGCTTGCCTGCCTTGGGGGTACCGTCGTTATAGATCATCGGTTCCTGGAAGATACCCATGTGCGAGACCGGCATTTTACCGTCCCCACTCACCCACCCCGCCGGGGACCAGGATTGCCAGCCATTGTGAAAGAAACCAAAATCCGAAGGAACAACCGCTTTATCAAAGGTGATACTTGATCGACCTTTGCCCGCATTTAACAAATCGATGTTTTCGATTATCACCGGAATCGGACCCTGGTTGGTAACCTTGATCTTCCACAATGTCAACGGATACTCTTCCGCCACAGCGAAGGTCAGCTCGCAGACCAGACCATCCGGGTTGGACGGTACGTGGAAGGCAGTAGCTTTCATCGTCCCTTGCTCTCCATTGAGGGCATACTCATCGGCTTCCGCTCCTGCCCAACCATCATTTAGATGGTGGAGAAGTTCGCCGCCCTTGTGATAAGAGAGATCAAAAGAGGCGTTCTTGATTGCAGGGAATCCGTTGTCTTCTGGCAAAATGGAAAAAATACCCGCATCAGAATCCAGATGCAATTTAAGTACTTCTTGGCTCAATTCGATCATGCTGACCTCACAGGTATGGAAGATGATTAATAATATCATCGGATGTCTTTTTCGATGAATAATTCAGGTACTAAACGTGAGATAATCCTCGCATGATATAATCACTCCATGACAACCATGGTCGCGCTTGATATCGAAACCACGGGGCTGGACTCCTCCAAAGATGCGATCATCGAGATCGCGGCCGTGCGTTTTTCAGGGCACCGGGTAGAAGCTGAGTGGAGCAACCTCATCAACCCCGGACGCCCTATTCCCCCCTTGATTACTCAATTGACCGGCATCAGCAACGAAATGGTGCGCAACGCGCCTCCGCTGCGTGCTGTGTCGCAGGAATTAGCCGACTTCGTGGGCAATGACCCGGTGGTGGGACATAACGTCCAATTCGACGTGGGCTTTTTGCGCAGACAAAACCTGCTGCGGCTGAACCAGACAGTCGATACCTACGAACTGGCTGCGATTACCCTGCCAGGCAACAGCCGTTACAACCTGGGCACGCTGGGAAAGACGCTAGGGATCATGATCCCCAACTCGCACCGCGCCTTGGACGACGCACGCCTGTGCCACGCGGTGCTGGTGGCACTCTACGAGAAGGTGCTTGACCTGCCCATCGAATTGCTGGCTGAGATCGTCCGATTAAGCGAAGGCGTCGACTGGGACGGCAGCCTAATGTTCACCCAGGCGCTACGCGAAAAAGGTCACATGCCGGTCGAAGCACGCCACGCACGGCAGGACGATTATGGTGAGCTTTTTGGCGGTGGAGTGCCTAGTTACCCTCCACTGATTCCGGTAGAAACCCCCACTCCTCTCGATGCTGATGATCTGGCTGCCAAAATCGAGCACGGTGGACCCTTTGCGCACTACTTCGAGAATTTCGAGAGCCGTCCACAGCAGATCGAAATGTTGCGCACTATTGCGAAGGCACTCTCAGATAGCCAGCACATCATGATTGAAGCAGGTACCGGTATCGGTAAATCCTATGCCTACCTCATCCCCGCGGTAGAATGGTCGCTCAAGAATTCCGCGCGCGTGGTGATTTCAACAAATACCATCACCTTACAGGATCAGTTGATCAAGAAAGATATCCCCGACCTGGCAGCCGCGTTAGGCACGGAAGTCCGTGCCGTGGTGGTGAAAGGTCGCAACAACTACCTGTGCCCGCGCCGGCTCGACAACCTGCGTAAGAATGGTCCAGAAAACGCGGATGAACTGCGCGTGCTGGCCAAAGTACTGGTCTGGCTCAACCAGGGCGGCAGCGGCGACCGTGGTGAGATCAACCTAAACGGTCCAGCCGAACGCGATGTCTGGAACAACCTTTCCGCCGAAGACGAAGGTTGCCGTGGTGAGGTTTGCCTGGCGCGCACCGGTGGTGTTTGCCCCTTCTATAAGACGCGTCTGGCAGCGCAATCGGCGCACATCCTCGTGGTCAATCACGCGTTGCTACTGGCCGACGTCATCACCGGCAGCCGGGTGCTGCCCGATTACCAGTATTTGATCGTGGACGAAGCCCATCACCTGGAATCAGCCACGACCAACGCGCTCAGTTTTCATATCAATCAGATGGATTTTGTAAGGCTGTTAAGGGAAGTAGGCGGTACTTCCAGCGGTCTGTTAGGACGGCTGCTTACCTTGCTCTCTCATGGCCTGCCACCCTCAGAGTTTGCTGCTCTTAACCAACAGGTGAACAAACTAACCGACCTGCTGTTCAGGGTTGAAAACGATTTTTCCGATTTCATCCATAGCATGGAATTCTTCATGGAAGAGGCGCGCGACAATCAACCTATCAATGGGTACGGACAACAGGTGCGCATTCTGCCCGCTACCCGCACATTGCCTGTCTGGTCCGAGGTGGAGGTAGCCTGGGACAAAGCTGACGGCACGCTACGCTCGGTGCTCTCGCTACTTTCCGAGTTCCAGAAAAACGTCATCGATGGGGTGGAAGAGCAGAGCGAAGATTTACAGGATACAGTCAGTTCGCTGGCCAGCGTGACCCGTCGCCTCAACGAAGCCGAGGTCACCCTCAACGCGTTGGTGCTCAAACCTGAAGAGACCAACGTCTACTGGGCGGAAATGTTGCCCAATAACTTCAGGCTTACCCTGCAATCGGCGCCGTTGCATATCGGCCCGATGATGGAGCAATACCTGTGGCACGAGAAAGCCTGTATCGTGCTCACTTCTGCCACCCTGACGACCAACGGCGAGTTCGACTACCTGCGCAACCGCCTCAACGCCGATGAAGCTGATGAGCTGACACTTGGATCCCCTTTTGACTACGAATCATCCACACTGCTCTACCTGGCCAACGACGTGCCCGAACCGTCGGATGCGAACGCCTACCAACGCGCGGTGGAATCCGCCATCATCCGCCTGGCTAAAGCCACTGGCGGACGTATGCTGGCGCTATTCACCTCATATGCGCAGCTAAAACGTACTTCACAAAATATCTCGTCCGCTCTTTCTGAAGCCGAGATCCAGGTGTACGAACAGGGTGAAGGCGCTTCCACCAATACCCTGCTTGAGACCTTCCGCGAAGCTGACAAGGCCGTGCTGCTGGGCACCCGCGCATTCTGGGAAGGCGTGGACATTCCCGGTGAGGCGCTCTCGGTGCTGGTCATCGTCAAGCTGCCGTTCGACGTGCCGTCCGACCCGATCATCGCTGCCCGCTCGGAAACATTCGACGATCCGTTCAACGAGTACAACCTGCCCGAAGCCATCCTGCGCTTCCGCCAGGGGTTTGGGCGCCTCATCCGCACCCAATCGGACCGCGGCGTGGTCGCCATCCTCGACAAGCGCGTGTTGACTAAGAAATACGGACGCCAGTTCATCGACAGCCTGCCCACCTGTACCGTGAAGACCGCTTCCGTGACGGAATTACCTTCGGCTGCGTCAAAATGGTTGAACCTTTAATCTTTCCCCCGCAGAGTTACCCGTGAAAATCGCCATCAGTGTATCCCGTCCCAACTTCCTTATCCTGGCCGTTGCCTGTGTTTTCATCGGGATGGCTGTCGCCATTCACGATGTCGGCACTGTCTCGATCTTTGACGCTGTCCTTATATTTGTCGGCGGTGTGTTGGCACACGCCAGCGTCAACGCTTTGAATGAATATGAAGACTACATGACCGGACTGGACGATCAAACCACGCATACCCCGTTCAGCGGAGGCACCGGCACCCTGCAGAAGGAACATGACCCGAAACTGGCACGCATTGCGTTTTGGACCGGGATCATTACCTCATTGATCGTTACCGCGATTGGCGTCTACTTCCTCATCACAAAAGGCTGGTCCATAGCAATCATCGGGACGATTGGATTGATCATCATCGTCAGCTACACGTCGGTTTTGAATAAGCTACCCCTCTTTTGTTTGTTGGCTCCGGGAATCGGATTCGGCACGCTCATGGTGCTCGGCACCTATTTTTGTTTGACCGGCACTTTCAGCCTGGCAGCGGTGCTGGCGTCGTTCATCCCATTCTTTCTGGTTTGCAACCTGCTGCTGCTCAACCAGTTCCCCGATGTGGAAGCGGATCAAACCATCGGCCGCCGTCATTATCCCATCCTGATCGGACGCAGAGCCAGCGCGTGGATCTTTGTTTCATTCCTCGCGGCAACTTACCTGGTCATCCTCCTTGGGGTGGGCTTTGGAGCCTTCCCGGTTTGGTGCCTGCTGGGTTTGATTTCGCTTATCTTTGCAATTCCGGCTGCAAAAGGCGCACTGCAGCACCCTGAGGAACCGATCAAGCTCTTACCTTCGATGACCATGAACGTTCTGGCAAACATCACGACCCCAATCCTGGTAGGGATCGGATTTCTGATCAAGTAAGGTGTCCAAGAAAAACCCTACCCGGGTAGGTGTCCTGTCTGGCCGGTTTGGGGTATCATGGATGTATATCAAAACCACCTGATCCATTATTTTCATTTAAATCTTAGTTCAAACCAAGGTTCTGCTTAGCAATGGATGACCCCAAGGAAGGCAAGCAACTCGATGAATTAATCAAACAGGCTTACGGCGCCCTGGCCAAGGGAGACCGAACCCAAGCCTGGGATATTGCATCTACCGCTGCCTTTCGCTATCCGGAGGATGAACGGCCCCTGCTGATCCTTGCAGCCATGTCGGAGCCGCGCCAAAGCGTGGATTACCTGCTGAAAGCACAGCGAATCAATCCAGCCAGCGAAATGGCGCGCAAAGGCATGCAATGGGCGCTTTCCCGCCTGAATCAGGAGAGTCTCCCCACCTCACCGGCGCAGCCAATTTTGACCCCACCCGAAGTATCAATTTCACACGAAGCGCCTCCAGCGCAGACGCAAACCAACCGCAAAGAAAGACGTCCCAGCGCGTTCGGTCGTGTTGCCAAATACACTGCTTTACGTGGTCTGGCGTTGTTCGCATCCGTCTGCGTCAGCATATTTCTAATCGTGTACATCGCCAACCTGGGCGGTTACATGGATACGATCCAAAAAGGGTTGATTAGCGAAAATATCAGTGGGATGCTGATGGGCGGATGGCTGAAGGAAATCCCGTTGGACCAACGCCAGCCGATCATTGACCAAACCCGCGCGGCGATGGAAGCCTCTTATGGGTTGGATAAACCTTATATTGAGAGGACTTTTAACTGGTTTCTACGCGGGATTTCATTCAACTGGGGTCAATCAAGGGTACATTACTCCATTGCTACCGAATATTATGAAGGCGCTTTTGTCAGAGAGATCAATACTGATGACATAGGCACGATCATTAAGGCGTACCTTCCGCGTACGCTGGTGCTGTTTGGAGTATCCAATCTTGGGCTGTTTATCGTCAGCATCTTCATCGCCCTGCCCATGGCGCTCAAGCCGCGCAAATGGACCAATCGGCTGATCATGTGGCTGGCACCGACTTCGTCCATCCCCAGCTGGCTGGTGGGAATCATCCTTTTGTCTCTGATGTATTACGTGATCGGCGATTTTTCGTACCAACTTGGCTACAACAGTTGGTCAATGACCTTCGATCTTTACTCCGTTCCAAAAATTTTCCGGAGCATGTTGCTGCCCTTCCTCGCCATCGTTTTCAGCAAGATCTTCCAGAGCATTTACACGCTTCGCAATTATTTCATGCTGTATTCGAAAGAAGATTACGTCGAACTTGCCGTAGCCAAGGGATTACCTGCCAGGCAACTTCAAAGCCGTTACGTGCTGCGCCCCACTCTCCCGACGATCGTCACCAATTTTGTGCTCATCCTCATCAGCATCTGGCAGGAATGCATCGCCGTCGAATACTTCTTCAATATCGGCGGCATCGGCGGGTACTTCATGCAGGCACTCCACAACAACGACACCATGTCGATCGTTGCCCTGGTGGCCACTTTTGCCTATTTCCTGGCAGCAGCGGTTTTCATTCTCGATATCGTGTACGCCGTCATCGACCCACGCGTGAAAATCGGAGAAACCCAGCAGATCGAAAAGAAATCTCACGGGCTGATCATTCCGCCCGCGCTTCGCCGCCTCTTTGGCAAGAAAGAAACTGGGTATCGATATGGAAATACGCCAGCCACTGAACGCATTTCCCTGGGCAGGAAGATTCAGCTCCTTCCGATCAGGGTGAAGGCAGCCCTGACGCGCCGCTGGGATGAATTCCGTGGATTCATCAATACCTGGAATCGGGAATTGAAGCAATACCCCTCCGTGGCACTTGGCCTTTGGATGATCTTGATCCTGGCAGTCATTTCCATTATGACTGTGACCGTGATGCCGTACAACAAGGCCATTTCGCTCTGGCGCGGAGACGATAAGGTCTGGATACGCAACCCAAAGGAAGCTCCTCCTGCCTGGACGAATTTCTTCTGCGCTGACAAGAAACCCGAGACGATCGATCTCTACAGTCAGAACCTGTCCGCTTCTCAAAGAGTGGAATCCATCGACACAGATGGGAACAGGCACGTGGTGATTACCTTTCCATTTGATTATCCATACACCTCGCTGCCCCAGGATATCGTCATCATGTTCACGACGTATCTCCCCCAGAAACAACCCTTCGTGCAACTCACCTGGATCACTCCCGACGGGCGGGAGGTCCCGATGAGCCATTTTGGCGTTAGCAAGGATTCAGTGTATTACCTCTCTCAAGATACCAAGATCGCGCTGACGAACAAGAATAAATCACAACTGGTCGAGTTGTTCATGCCCGCGGATGGGAATGAAAAAGCCGTGCAAAAGGGAAAGTACCAGATACGCATGGACTTTACCCTCTTCGATGAACAAACCAATGTTGACGCTGAACTGATCGTGTATGGGCAGGTGTATGGTTTGGCCGGCACGGATGGGTCGAAACGCGACCTGACGGTGAACCTGCTCTGGGGTTTGGCGGTGGCGCTGTCGTTCGGCATCCTGGCCGCGGTGGGTACGACCCTCACCAGCGTGATGCTGGCAGCCATCGGCGCCTGGTTTGGCGGCTGGGTCGACGGTCTGATCCAGCGCATCACCGAGATCAATATGGTCATGCCCATGCTGCCAGTGGCCATCATGATCTTCTATTTATATTCAAAGAGCTTCTGGGTGATCCTCGGCGTGACGGTCGGGTTGAGTATATTTGGCAATCAGGTCAAGAATTACCGTTCCATGTTCCTGCAGGTGATGCAATTGCCCTATATCGAGGCCGCGGTGGCATACGGCGCGCCTTCATGGCGCATCATCTTCCAATACATGATCCCGCGCATCCGCAACGTGATCATCCCCCAGTTGATGATCCTGGTGCCGAGTTACGTGTTCTTCGAGGCCACGCTGACCTTCCTCGGCGTCAGCGATCCCAGCCTGCCCACACTTGGCAAATTGCTGTTCTACATTTTCACCAACGGCGGCATTCAAATGCCGGCCTACATGATCCTGGAAACAGTGTTCGTGTTCCTGCTCATCAGCGTCGGGTTTGTGTTCATCGGATATGGGCTGGAACAATCATACAACGACAAGGTTGGGATGTGATCATTTATAAAAGTTCCAATCTCCCAACTTATTAAGAACTTGTGTGATTTGACCTCGGTTATAATTACTTAATCATCCTTTACCGAGGTAAACATGCCGAATCCGCTGGTCGAATGTATCCCCAATTATTCTGAAGCACGCCGGCCCGAAGTGGTCGAAGCCATTTTGAGCTCGATCCGATCCGTGGCGGGCGTGACCCTGCTCGACAAGCACTCCGACCTGGACCACAACCGCACCGTCGTCACCATGATTGGCGCTCCAGCCGCTGTGGAGGAAGCTGCGTTTCAATCCATCAAGAAAGCCGCTGAACTGATCAACCTGGACGAACACACCGGCGCGCACCCGCGCATCGGCGCCACGGACGTGGTGCCCTTCGTCCCCATCGCCGACATCGCCATGAGCGAGTGCGTGGAGATGGCCCGCCGCCTGGGCAAGCGCGTGGCAGATGAACTGTCCATCCCTGTATACTTATATGAAGAAGCCGCTTCCAAGCCGGAACGGCAGAACCTGGAAAACATCCGCAAGGGGCAATACGAAGGACTCAAAGAAGAGATACTTACCCATCCGGAGCGCACGCCCGATTTTGGCCCGTCCAAGCTGGGGACTGCCGGCGCCACGGTCATCGGCGCGCGCGCCCCGCTGATCGCTTTCAACGTCTACCTCACCACTACCGATATCTCGGTGGCACAGAAGATCGCCAAGGCCGTACGCAACTCATCGGGCGGTCTGCGCTACGTGAAGGCTATGGGCGTGATGGTGGAAGGGCGCGCCCAGGTCTCGATGAACCTGACCAATTACCGACACACTCCGATCGCACGCGTGGTAGAGATGGTACGCCGCGAAGCCGAACGCTACGGCGTGGGCATCCATCACAGCGAACTCGTCGGCCTGGTGCCGCAGGAAGCGCTGGTGGACGCTGCCGTCTGGTACACGCAAATGGACCAGTTTGAACCGGCGCAGATATTGGAATCACGCCTCTTCGAAGCCTCCCGCTCCGCTGAAGGCTCATCCGCTGCTCCAGACTTTCTGACTGAACTGGCCAGTGCCGCGCCCACCCCCGGCGGTGGTTCCGCCGCGGCACACACTGCCGCCGCAGCTGCAGCCCTGGTGGCGATGGTGGGACGCTTGACCGTAGGAAAGAAGAAATACGCCGATGTGGAAGCGAAAATGTGGCCGATGATCGAGGCTGCTGATACTTTACGTGAAAAGCTGGTAAAGACTGTGGACGAGGATGCCGCCTCATTCTTGGGCTTCATTGCCACCACCAAATTGCCAAAAGAGACGCCCGAACAGATCGCAGCGCGTGAGCAAGCCATGGAAGCCGCCACCTTGGAATCAGCGAGGGTGCCATTTGAGACAGTCAAGCTGGCTTACCAGGTCATGGAACTGGCCGCCAGCGCTGCCGAACTGGGCAACCTTAACGCCATCTCGGACGCCGCCAGCGCGGTTCACCTCGCTTCCGCGGCCATCCAGAGCGCCGGGCTGAACATTCTGGTCAATGTCAAAAACCTCAAAGACCCCGCTGCCGCGGAGGAGTACGTCAAAGGGCTGCGCGAATACGAGCACAAGGCAAGCCAACTGGAAGAAAAAGTGAAAGCGGTCATCATCCAGCGTGCCGGGCTCGATTTGAAATAAGAATATTCCTCACCCCCTCCCCTTTCGCAAAAGCTGCGCGGGGGTGGAAAAACCGCTACCCCTCCCCATCCAAAAGATGGAGAGAAACGCAGGGGTGAGGCACCAATCAAAGGACAACCGAGGAGGAGACCATGGGAATCAAGGCTGACAACTGGATCCGCAAGATGGCGCAGGAGCAGAAGATGATCGAACCTTTCGTTGAGAACCAGGTTCGCCAGGGGGTGATCTCGTACGGGCTCTCCTCTTACGGCTACGACATTCGCGTGGCAGACGAGTTTAAGATCTTCACCAACGTCTTTTCGGCCGTGGTCGACCCCAAGAACTTTGACCCGCGCTCGATGGTCGATTTCAAGGGTGAGGTGTGCATCATCCCGCCCAACTCCTTCGCCCTGGCGCGGACGGTGGAGTACTTCCGGATTCCGCGCGATGTGCTGACGGTATGCGTGGGCAAGAGCACCTATGCCCGCTGCGGCATCATCGTCAATGTCACCCCCTTCGAGCCAGAATGGGAGGGGTTCGTTACCCTAGAGATCTCGAACACCACCCCGCTGCCAGCCAAGATCTACGCTAACGAGGGCATTGCCCAGGTGCTCTTCTTCCAGGGCGACGAGCCGTGTGACGTCTCATACGCCGACCGCAAGGGCAAATACCAGAAGCAGCAGACAATTCTTTTACCCCATGTATGATTTGTCTTCACCCTTGCCAAATGCGGATATAATTTATCCGCATTTTAATTTATGGAGCGCAAATGTCCAGGTCATCATCCAAAATCATCTTGATCCTCATGCTCGCATCCTTGCTGGCGAGCTGCAGCAGCCCCACCACGCCCGCGCCTACCGCCACCACACTACCAACCAACACGCCCCAGCCCACCGCCACCCCCACCGCCACACCCGTGCCCTATTATGTGAGCGCGACGGTGCTTTCAGGCAAGATCCAGGCGCCCATCGTGCTCTATCACCGCTTTCGCGAGGAGCATGACAACGACTCGGTCTGGGTGAAGCTCTCGACCTTCAAAGAACAACTGCAAAAGTTGTATGACGCCGGTTACAGCCTGGTGTCGCTGCCCTCCTGGATCGACGGAACCTTCACGGTCCCCGCCGGACGCAAACCGCTCGTCTTCACCATGGACGACGGGGTGTTTGCCGATCAGCTCTACATCGGCGCCGACGGTACCCCGGTGGAGAATTGCGCCATCGGTATCCTGTGGCGCTTTGCCAAGGATCATCCGGATTTCGGTTTCTCTGCAGCGATCTTTTCCGACGTGGGGGATAAGTATTACGCCGATATCGCCGCCGGTGATTGGTTTATCGTCAGTGAGGGGAACGCCTGGAAGAAGAAATTGGGTGAGGCCATCGCCTGGGGTTTGGACAACGACGTGGAGATCTACAGCCACACCTATCAGCATGTGGACCTTTCCAAGACCGTTCCCAAAGACATCCTGCTGCAATTACAGATGGAAGATAATACCGTGCGCCAGTTCCTTTACCTGGCAGGAAGGCAGGATCTGAACGAGAAACTCGGCAACATGATCGCCCTGCCCTACGGCATCTGGCCTGAGACCCAGGCCGGCAAAGACGTATTGCTGCACTACAAGAATCCCGAGGGTTTACTCGTCCAGGCCATCTTTGAAGCCTATAATTCAGTTGATGCCCGGTTTACCCCGTCGTTTTACTCAGACGATTTCGATCCGATGAAACTGCCCCGCACCACCGCCACCAATTATTCCATCGATTGGGTGGTCTCGAACAAAGACAGTGTGCCCACCGCGTTTGAATGCAAGCTCGGTCCCACAGACGAGAGTGCCAACGGCGATGCCGCCAAACTGCAAACGCTGATCACGACGGCGATCCAGGGCGGCGCCTGCCCAGAGGGTGTTTATAACGTGGGAGGGTTGATCTTCATCGCTAAGGGCGGCTTGGTGAGCCAATACGTTCCGCAGAATTAACTACGAATTTCACGAAACAATCCGAGTCCATGGTAGGGGCGCAGTTCAGTTCAGCGACGCTGCGCCCCTACAAGTACATATACCAATAATAATTCGTGCCATTCGCGGATAATGTTTTCTACCGGTATAATTAACCTATCGGAATTTGATCAATCGAGAGGCGGAAATGGGAAAGATCACGCAGGTCATCAAACGTTCGGGGGCGGTGGTTCCCTTTAACGAGGAACGTATCAGTAACGCCATTTACCGCGCGGCCGTCGAGGTTGGCGGACGCGACCGCGCCATCGCTGAAGACCTTGCCCGACAGGTGGTTGCGATGCTGGAACAGAACAACACCGACGGTCACCCACCGCACATTGAAGAGATCCAGGATGTAGTTGAGAAAGTGCTCATCGAGAACGGGCACGCCAAAGTAGCTAAAGCCTACATCCTCTACCGCGACGAACGAGCTCGTCACCGCAAGCAGCAGGAGGCACAGACCTCCCGTCCTTCCGAGAACATCCCCTGGGCCAAGCTCTGGCACATCCTCGATTGGTCCGTGGCGCATGGTGTGCACACCATGGACGCGCTCAACCAGCGTCTTGATGCCGGTGAGTTTACCCAGATCGTGACTGAATCCGAGGCAGCTTATGTCGCCGATGTGGAAGCCGCGGTGAACGGCATCCTGGCGCGCAAGGATAAACTTAAGATCATCATCATCACCGGACCGTCGTCTTCGGGTAAAACCACGACCACCATCAAGGTGGGCGAACACCTCAAGAAGGTCGGCATCAAACTGGTGACACTCTCGGTGGACAATTATTTCTTCGACCTGGAAATGCATCCAAAAGACGAGTTCGGCGATTACGACTTCGAAACACCGCACGCTCTCGAACTGCCGCTCATCAACCAGCACCTGACCGAACTCATCTCTGGCAAGGAAGTTTTGGTGCCTTTTTACGACTTCAAGTCGGGCAAACGCATCCCCGCCAAAAGCATGCCAATGAAGCTGGCTGAAAACGAGCTCATCCTCATCGATTCGCTGCATGGGCTCTTCCCCGCCATGACCCAGGACGTGCCGGATGAGCAAAAGTTCAAGCTCTATCTGGAACCGCTGCTGCAGGTGAAGGGCATTGACGGCGAATACGTGCGCTGGACCGACATCCGTCTCATCCGCCGCATGCTGCGCGACGCCGCCCACCGCGCCTACGATCCGCGCCAGACGCTGGAGCACTGGCATTATGTGCGTACCAGCGAGTTGCGCAACATACTACCGCACATCAATACCACCGACGCCATCGTTAATTCTGGCATGCCCTTCGAGCTACCTATCTACGCGCAAAAAATGCTAACCAGCTTTGAAGAATGGACAGCGGACTACCGCGGCGATCCACTTCGGGAGGATGCCTACGAAAGAGCCAGTCGCGTGGCCGGCATGCTGAAAAGCGTCCATCCAGTTGGCGACGAAAACATGATCCCCTCCGATTCGGTCATCCGCGAGTTCATCGGCGGATCGACTTTGAAGTATTGAAGCTTATGCCGGTAAAAAACCTCCTCGAAGATCGTTCTCCGGTCCGCCGTAAGCACGCCACCACACACCTGTTGATCACGGTGCTGTGTTTCGCCTTCTCGGTCACGGCCACACGTGTGTTCCTCAACCTTACCGGATTCCCGCAAATCGGCGGTGGTAACCTTCACATTGCCCACGTGCTCTGGGGAGGACTATTTCTCTTTATAGCCAGCCTGCTGCCGCTCATCTGGGTCAACCCCTGGGCGCTCAATCTGAGCGCGCTGCTATCCGGTCTAGGCGTCGGACTGTTTATTGACGAAGTCGGCAAGTTCATCACCAGCACCAATAATTATTTCTATCCATCCGCCGCTCCGATCATCTACGCTTTCTTTTTACTGACAGTGCTGGTGTTCGTTCAGGTAAAACGCAAGAAGGAGGTCAATTCACGCGAATTGATGTATGGAATCCTGGAGGATTTCACTGAAGTACTCGATCATGATCTCTCGAAGGTGGAGTACGATCGCCTGATCAATGAATTGAACGTTGTCATCCGCGATAATGAAGAAGTTCAACTCGTCACCCTTGCCAGGAACCTGCAGGAATACCTGAAAAGCCGACAAAACGCGCTGGTAGAACACCACCCTGATCTGTTGGAACGGATCGCCGAGACATGGCGAAAATTCATAAATAAATGGCTGACGCGAAAACGTTTTCGAGTTGTACTGACCGTGGGTCTGCTCATCTGGGCCGGATGGGCGATCAGCTCGCAGACGGTGATGTTCCTGACAACGCATAACGGTGAAAAGCTCGAACAACTGGTTCAACAATTCATGGCAGCCGAGCTCATTCGTAACGCCAGCGGTATGAACGCTTTCGAGGCGCAAATATTGATGGAAGGCGCAATGGGTGTTGCCGCCCTGGTGGCGGTTGTGTTGTTTCTACTAAAAAAAGATCGACCTGCCACCTGGATCGGGATTATCGACCTGGTATTCACCCTGGTAGTGGTCAACCTCATCACCTTCTATTTCGACCAGTTCTCCACAATCGCATTCGCCGCCTTCCAATTTCCTCTGCTGGTATTGTTGATCTATTACAAACGGAAATTTCTCGACAGAAAGTCCAACTCATGACAGCCATCCCCTACATCGACTCTTACTGGGTAATTCCCGATAAATTCCTGGCCGGTGCTTATCCCGGCGGCCCTGACGAGGAGACGACACGTAAGAAAGTACAGTCGCTCATAAATGCCGGCATCGATTGCGTGGTTGACCTCACCCAGCCCGGCGACGCATTCACCACGTACGCAAAAACACTGACAACCGAAGCTGCTGACTTTGGCATCGAGGTCGAGCGAGTGAGCTTCCCCATCCCAGATTACGATATCCCCACCATTGCGTTAATGAAAAAGGTGCTCGATTGCATCGACGATCACCTGGCTCTCGGCAAGCGTGTATACGTCCATTGCATTGGCGGTATCGGACGCACCGGCACTGTGGTGGCCTGTCACCTGGTGAGGCACGGTTTATCCGGGCAGGAGGCGCTGGTGCAATTGCAGGTGCTTCGGCAGCAATCGGCAAGCTGGTATCGCCGCTCGCCGGAATCGGATCTGCAAATTGAGTTTGTTTTACATTGGGAAAACAATGAGAGTAGAGAGTAGAGAGTAGAGAATCGTAAAAGCAATTAATCAGGCCACTCTCGATTCTTCCATTGTCAGTTTTTGACGATTCTCGATTTATCCACTCTCGATTCTCGGTATTTTACGATTCTCGACTTAGCCAATCTCGATTCTCGGTTTTTTTTGCCTCATTCCAGAAAACGTCCATTTCATCGAGGGTCATTTCCTGCATCGGCTTGCCGGTCTCACGTGATTTCTTTTCGATGTAGGCAAAGCGTTTGCGGAATTTGAGATTGGTCTCACGCAGGGCGGACTCGGCGTCCACCTTGTACCAGCGCACCAGGTTGACCACAGCGAAGAGCAGGTCACCCAGCTCTTTGGCACGTTCCTCCGCGTTGGGAGCTTCCTGAACTTCGCGGTACTCTTCCATCACTTTATTCATCACCGGTTCGATCTCTTTCCAGTCGAAGCCAACACGGGCGGCGCGATCCTGAATCGATTGCGCCTGTGCCAACGCGGGGAAGCTAACCGGTATGCCGTCGAGTAACCCTTTTGTCTCTTCCGTGCCATTCTCGGCGCGTTCCTGCTGCTTGAGCTTTTCCCAATTCTGCACCACCCCAGTGGCATCGGTCACCTGCACATCACCGAACACGTGGGGATGGCGATAAACGATCTTGCGATTGATGCCTTCGATCACATCTGCCATGCTGAATTCGCCATTCTCAACGGCAATCTGCGCGTGCAACAGGATCTGCAACAACAAGTCTCCCAATTCCTCTTGCAATCCTGGCATATCGTGATCGTCAAGGGTGGCGAGGGTTTCGTAGGTTTCTTCGAGTAAATAAGTTCGCAACGACTCGTGAGTTTGCTTGCGGTCCCACGGGCAGCCTTCCGGAGAGCGCAGGTGCGCGATCACCTCCTCGAAGCTGGGCAACGAACAATCCGGTGAACGCGGCGGAAGCAGTAAAGCATCAACCGGCTTATTGACCTTTTCCAATTCAGAAATTGTGACTGCCTGCCAGCATTTCTCGCCGTTCTCACATTCGCTTAGCAGATTGGCGGGATGGTCTTTTGGGTAGACATCTCGCAACAACCTGGCGACCCCGGATAGTCCTGAATCTCCTCCGGGTTCATAAATCAGCACCGCGTGGCTGCCCGAGAAAGGCAAATGATACGCGGTTGCCAATTCCTGCCCGTCAAGAGTCATCAAGCCCGAGCCACCTCCCTTTAGTACCTGGGCCATGACGGCTTCATCAATGAAATCCTCCCCCTTTGCCCATCTGAGAGGCAGGTCCGGCTGACGGGCCATCAATCCCTTCACCACCACATCCGCGGAAAGCGGTTTAACCATGGTGGCATAGACCACAGCCTTGTCATCCGCTTGCGCATCCAGGATGGCCTCCACGGTCGATTCCAAACCAGGTTTCCCCTCGCCCTGCTTGACTGAATTCAGGGCATGGAGACCACAATCATCGAACCAACGAGTCACCAGATGACCGCGCGCGTAGATCTCATCCGCCGCCTGTAAGACCTCCATTGTCTCGGATAAGTTCGCGAGATAGCCTATGATCCAGATGGGTTTCTTGTCCATAAGTCACCTTCTCTTTGAATTAAACAACAAGACACAATCACTTTTCAGTCTGAGCCGGGAAAATGTCAGCCATTTATTTGACTTGCATTTTCCCGGTCAGCCAGAGCGATTGCATCTCGCTGAAATCAGGATCACTCCTGAAAATACTAACGTTTGGTGTAGGTCGGTGCCTTGCGGGCGCGTTTGAGGCCTGGTTTTTTGCGTTCCTTGATGCGCGCGTCTCGAGTGAGAAAACCACCTTTGCGAAGTAAAGCAATGTTGTCAGCGTTCATTTTGACCAGGGCGCGTGCCAAACCCAGCTTTACCGAATCGGTTTGACCAGTGACACCACCACCAGTGACGGTGGCTGTGATATCGTATGTTTTCCGGTCCTGCCCTGTAGCAGTAAGAGCACCCAGGATGGCTTCCATATCACCAGTGCGAGGGAAATAGTCTTCCAGGGGGCGATCATTGACTGTGAAGACACCGCTGCCATTCATAAGGCGAACGCGGGCAGTGCTTTCTTTGCGGCGACCAATACCTTCGAAATACTGAACCATAAATCACTTACTCCTTTACGCAACCGGTTTCGGGTTCTGTGAGGCGTGCGGATGCTCGCTGCCTGCATAGACCTTCAATCGTTTGATGATCGAACGCCCCATGCGGTTGTGAGGAATCATTCCCCACACGGCAGAGATGATCACACGTTCGGGGTGAACGCGCATTTGTTCGCGCATTCCAGTAGTTTTTAAACCGCCGGGAAACCCTGAATGGTGATAGTAATTTTTTGTGTCCAGACGCTCGTTTGTGATAGCCAATTCAGCAGCGTTGATCACAACCACCACATCGCCCATGTCCACACCGGGGGTGTAAGTGGGTTTGTGTTTTCCGAGCAGATACGAGGCAATCTGGGTAGCCAGGCGGCCAACACCCTGACCTTTTGCGTCTACCAAAAGCCACTCCGGTTCTTGGGTCCCTTTCAGGACATAAGTCTTTTCAACCATATCTTCTCCATAAACCTAATTTCTAGGCCATGTCATCAAAATTTTCACACTCTACAATCTTGACATGCTTACTTTCCGAATAAGTCACTTCTGCCAGGTTTAAACCACGCGAAGGTGCCATACCGGGCTTGATGCGCTTTGCGTTATCGATCGCTTCTGAGAGATCCTCAAGAGAGATCTTTTGCTCAGCGAACATCGCCTGAACGTACACCAACCGTCTGACCATGTGATAGAGGAAAGCATTCGCCTTCACCTCGTAGGTCAGAGAATCCTCTTTCCGTGACCATCTGCTCATAAACACTTCGCGGATGGTAGTGGCACCGGGTTTCATCGCTCTGCCAAAAGCAGAGAAATCATGCCTGCCAACGAACATCCTGGCTGCCTGGTTCAACAAGCTGATGTCTAGTTCAGGCCAAACGCGCCATGCGTAGCGGTCCTGCAAAGGGTTCCGAATCGGGGATTGATATATGCTGTAAACATAGCGCCGGCTGGAAGCATCATAACGGGGATGGAAGTCAGCTTCTGCCCTGCGCAGGGAATCGACGGCGACATCATTCGGTAACTTGGCGTTCAGCGCTTTGATGAGAAGCGCATCCGGATGATGCCAGTCCAGGTCGAATACCACTATCTGCCCCGAAGCGTGTACCCCGGTGTCGGTTCGTCCGGCAAAGAGGATTGAATCATCCTCCCAGCCGATTTCACGCAACGCACCTTCGAACACACTTTGAACGGTTCGTGTTTGTCCCTGCCGCTGGAAACCGAAGAATTCGGTTCCATCGTAAACAAGTCTCAATTGGTAATGTACCATCCCTCACCGTCCTTGATTAGGCGGTTGGGCTTACTCTTCTACAAGCTCGATCACAACCATTTCAGCATTGTCGCCCAGGCGGGGACCCAGTTTTGAAATGCGGGTGTATCCGCCGTTGCGATTTTCAAAGCGGGGAGCAATTTCATCAAAAAGTTTTTTAACAAGAGCGGCATCACCAAGGCGTGAAGCCACCAAGCGACGGGCATTCACTTTTTCGATATCAGTAGCCTTGCTGCTGCGCCTGGCAATTGTGATCAACTTTTCTGCTTCACCGCGGATAAACAGGGCTTTTGTATGGGTGGTTTGGATCCGCTCATGATCAAAGAGCTGTTTTACCATCGTGCGGCGCAAGCCGAGACGAGTGTCTTTATTTCTTCCAAGTTTATAACCTGCAATCTGATGGCGCATTTTTTACTCACTCCACATCATTATCTTTTTGCATGAAGCCTTTTTCCGTCATCTTATCGCGTAATTCGTCAAGACTCTTTTCGCCAAAGTTGCGGATGGACATAACTGCTTCATCACCTTTTTCCAGCAATTCGAGCACGTGGCCGACAGTCTGGATGCCTGTTCGTTTCAGTGAGTTATAAACACGCACAGAAAGATCCAGGTTTTCGATCGGAGTTTCGGCGGCTTCACTGGTGAGATGACTTCCAGTAGCAACCTTCTCTACCCCAACCAACAGCGTTTCTTCGCTGATTCCGGAGATAAAGCGCAGATGGTCAATAATTATCTTGGACGCAGTGCCGAGAGCTTTCTCGGGGCTGATCGTTCCATCCGTCCATATCTCGAGGATTAAGCGGTCGTAGTTCGTGCTCTGAATCACGCGGGCAGAACCAACATTGAAATTGACTCGCTTCACCGGGCTGTAAATCGCATCCACGGGAAGATCGCCAATGGGCAACTTGCCGCTTCGATCCGATGAAGGAGAATAACCGCGGCCTTTCTCGACTGTGAAGTCAATATCCAGGCGGGTTTTGGCATCATCAACAGTAAACAGGTAGAGATCGGGGTTCATAATCTCCACCTCAGCCGGGACCTGAATATCGGCTGCTGTGACCACACCTTCACCGCGAACATCGAGGTGCAGGTGGGCAGTTTCGCCTTCATGAAGGACTAACCGGATCTGTTTGACCTGAAGCATTACCTGGATGACATCTTCACGCACACCGGGGATGTCCATGAATTCATGGGTTACATCCGAGATGCGCATCGATGTGATGGCCGCGCCGTCCAATGAGGACAGCAATACACGGCGGAGTGCATTGCCCAGTGTCACGCCAAACCCTCTCTCGAGGGGGCTGATCACAAATTTACCGTAGTTACGCGCTTCAGCTTCACGCTCTACTTTTGGAGTCACCATATTATTTAAAGCACACACAATTTGCCCCTTTCTGATACATTCTCTCGTATCATGGTTTCGGCATTTTGGACATTAGCGTGAATAGTACTCAACGATCAGTTGCTCGTTAATATTACCGTCGATTTCGGCGCGTTCAGGAAGACGCAGGACCTTACCGGTGAGATTCTTGAGGTCGCGGTCCAACCATGCAGCGCATGGGCGCTTCTCGGCAACATCCGACAGTTCTTTGAAGTACGTGTCACCTTTGGATGTTTCACTGATACTGATCACGTCACCCTGTTTTACCAGCATGGACGGAATGTCTGCACGGCGGCCGTTGATACGGAAGTGGCCGTGATTGACCAACTGGCGAGCTTGAGCTCGATTTTCGGCCAATCCCATGCGGAAGATCACATTATCCAGACGAGATTCAAGGGTAACCAACAAATTTAAACCGGTCATACCACGGGTGCGAAGTGCTACACCGTAATAGTGGCGGAACTGGCGCTCCAGAATACCGTAAACGCGGCGAGCGCGTTGTTTGGCACGCAGTTGCTGACCATAGACCGATTCGCGGTCAGAACGGCCCTGATTGGTGCGACCGTGTTGACCTGGGACAAATCCGCGTTTCTCGAAAGAGCATTTCGGAGAGAAACAGCGGGACCCTTTCAAAAATAATTTTTCACCTTCGCGCCGGCATAGTCTGCATGCCGGACCAGTATACCTAGCCATAATAATCCTTCTCCTGTATTAAACGCGGCGTTTCTTAGGAGGTCTGCAGCCGTTGTGCGGGACCGGGGTGATATCAGCGATCGAGTGAACTTTTAGTCCAGTCGATTGAACTGCACGGATGGCAGATTCACGACCAGGGCCAGGACCTTTGACAACAATGTCAACTTCCTGGATTCCCATGTTTTGGGCTGCTTTGATGGCCTGTTCAGCCGCAAGGCGAGCCGCGAAGGGAGTGCTTTTGCGCGAGCCTTTGAAACCCGCGGAACCAGCGCTACCCCAGCAAAGCGTATTTCCCTGCTGGTCAGTCACGGTTACGATCGTATTGTTGAAAGACGCGAAAACGTGTACCTGAGCCGAGGAAACGGTGCGCTTTGTTTTTCGAGTGGCGCCTGCGCGACGCGTTGAGCGTACATTTTGAGCCATAATTCCTCATTACCTCTTGTCTAAATATTCAACATCACCTGTACGATAGGGTTGGCCAGGTCGCCGCGGGGGAGAAGGGCACCCCACCCGACCATCCACACTCGTTCAGGATTATTTCTTGGCAGCTCCGCGACGGCGACCGCGACCGGCAACAGTCTTCTTGGGACCCTTTGCAGTGCGCGCGTTCGTGCGTGTGCGTTGCCCATGAGCGGGCAGGTTGCGGCGGTGGCGCATGCCACGGTAGCAACCGATCTCGACAAGGCGTTTGATGTTCATCTGCACTTCTCGGCGCAGATCGCCTTCGACTTTATAAGTCTTGCCAATATAATCACGGATCATGCCGACTTCAGTCTCGGTCAAGTCCTTGACACGTGTGTCCGGATTAACGCGTGTGCTTTTAAGAATCTCGACTGCACGTGTGGGACCAATCCCATAGATGTAGGTCAGAGCAACTTCGACCCGCTTGTTACGCGGAAGATCAACACCTTCAATTCTCGCCATAGTTCCTTATCCCTGTCGCTGTTTGTGCTTTGGGTTTTCGCAGATCACGTACAATCTGCCACTGCGCTTTACGATCTTGCACTTGGCGCATCTTTTACGAATGGATGGGCTAACTTTCATGTTACTGACTCCTTAAAAGTACTGTTGCTAATCCGAAATGCTGATTATACCTGCACTTACTGATTCCGTCTAGGAATAGATCCGTCTCCCTGCGTAGTCAGGATCAGGGGTCCATTCTCTGTTACAGCAACAGTATGTTCAAAATGAGCAGTGAGAGAACCATCTTCCGAAGAAACCGTCCACTGGTCCGGGAGGACTTTCGTCCATTCCGTTCCCACCAGCAGCATCGGTTCCAGGGCAATGGTCATCCCTGCTTTTAGGACAATTCCTCTGCCGGGAGTTCCGTAGTTCGGCGCTTGCGGTCCTTCGTGCATTTGCCTTCCCACACCGTGCCCCGTATATTCGCGAGTCACATAAAACCCACGGCTTTCCGCGTATTCCTGAATGGCGTAAGAAACATCGCCGAGGTGATTTCCGACTACCATCTTTTCAATACCCGCGTAAAGGGCACCTTCGGTAGCATCCATCAATCTTTGCGCCTCTTTTGAGACCTCTCCCACACCAGCAGTGAACGCAGAGTCGCCCACAAAACCTTCATACACTGTGCCGCAGTCCACCGAGACGATATCCCCTTCCTTCAGCTTGCGCTTTCCAGGAATACCATGCACCAGTTCATGGTTGATACTGACGTTGGTACTGGCTGGGTAAGGATACGGTCCAGGGTAATTCTTAAATGGACTGTAGCAACCATATTTTCGCAGCACTTCTTCGGCTGCGGCATTCAGATCACCGGTGGTGACGCCGGGCCGGATGATGGCTTTGGCGGCGGCCAATGCTTCCGCATTGATCCGGCCTGCCTCGCGCATCACCTCGATCTCGCGCGCGGATTTGATGGTGATCTGTCTATCCCAAGACATTTCGTTACGCTTTCTCGATTGCCTTTAAAAGATCCTGTGTCACCAGGTCGATTGCCTGAGTGCCATCGATCTTCACAAGCAAGTTTTTCTTGTTGTAGTATTCGATCAGAGGCGCGGTCTGTTCCGAATACACCTTAATTCGGTTGACCACAGTGTTCTTCTGGTCGTCTTCACGTTGATAAAGTTCCGAGCCGTCGATGTCGCAGATCCCCGGTTTTTGCGGAGGATTAAACTTCTCGTGGAATACGTGCCCCTGCGCACGGCAGGTCCATCGTCCACTCAGTCGTTCCACCAGGATCTCTGCCGGAACATCAATCAGAGGAACCAGTTCCACTTTACTGTCGAATTCCTTGAGCATTTCGGTTAATGCATCTGCCTGAGCTGGAGTACGGGGGAATCCATCCAGTAACGCACCATTTTTACAATCAGGACGTGAGATTCTTTCACGCACCATTTTAATTGTGAGTGCGTCAGGAACCAGTTCGCCGCGGGTGATAAAACCCTGGGCTTCCTTGCCAAGTTCAGTTTGATTCTTCAAATTCTCCCGAAACAGGTCTCCAGAAGAGATATGCACCAAACCATACTTCTCAGCAATAACCTTTGCCTGGGTACCTTTGCCGGCTCCGGGGGGGCCGATGAGAACGTAGAATTTAGCCATCTTAACCCTTGATGATGCTTTCGTCGTAACCGTGGACCTTGAGTTCTGTCTCGATGATAGTGAAGGTATCACGAACGACACCGACAACGATCAGCAAACCGGCCGCGGAGATAACGAACACAGTGGACGTACTGAGAGCCGGGATGATTGCTTTAAGGAGATACGGAAACACAGCCACGAAACCAAGGAAAAACGCACCCGGGAAAGTGATTCGGCGTTGAACTTTGGTCAGGTACTTTTGGGTAGGGCCTCCGCGGGTCACGCCAGGGATCTGGGCACCCTGCTTCTTCAAGGTCTCACCGTAATTCTGTTGCGTGAACAGGACGTCGGTATAGAAGAAGGTGAAAGCAACCACCATCAGGAAGTACAACACCGGGTAGAACCAGCCGTTGGTGCCGCTGAACAAGTTATAAACACCTGTGTTGAAATTCGCCCACCATTCGGTTTTTGCGTTGACGAAGTAACTTGCCACCAATGCCGGGAACGAAAGGATGGTTTGCGCGAAGATCAACGGTATCATACCAGCCATGTTGACCATCAGAGGCAGATTGCTGCGTACAGGCATGGACATGCGGTTGCCAACACGTCTTCCGGGGAAGAGCACAGGCACGTTACGGCGCCCTTGCTGAACAAAAACAATCGCGAAGATGATCAGAGCCAGAATGACAAGCATCAACAGGAACATCCACCAACCATTTTGCTTATCAGCCAGGAGCGCGATCATTTTTTGAGGGATCTTCGCTACGATACCGGCAAAGATGATTAATGAAAGACCCTGATTGGGGATACCGAATTCAGAGATCAACTGACCCAGCCATATACCCAACATCGTACCAGCTACCATGCTGATGATGAGCGTGAGAGTCGGCAACAGTGATGCTCCACCGAAACCGAAACTAAACGTCAAGATGGATCCTGATGTAGACATCTGGTTAAAGATGTTCACCTGGCCAATTGCTGAGAGCAAAGCCATTGGAATGGTAAGCCACATGGTCCACTTTTCCATTAAGACACGGCCTTGGCGCGGATCGTCTTTCATCCGGCGTTCAAGAGCGGGAATGATGGGGACCAGAAGCTGGATAATGATCTGAGCAGTGATGTAGGGGTACACACCCATCGCCAGGATGGAGAAACTGGAGATTGTTCCACCCGAGAGCAAATCCAGCAGATTGAAGAGGTTAGATGTAGCACTGGTTCCTGCAGCGATAGAGGCTAGAACAGTACGGTTAATTCCGGGAACCGGGATATTCGCAGCAAGCCTGTAGACCACCAGCAATAAGACGGTGATTAAAAGCTTCTTCCGAATATCTTCCGATTTCCACAAAAAACGCCAGGCGGATCGCTTCATAGGACAATCTCCTTGGATCTTCTAAGCAATTAATTCGATCTTGCCCCCGGCGGATTCGATCTTGGCGCGAGCCGATTTGGTCACACGCTGGACATGAATCGTTAAGGCGACTTTGATCTCGCCGTTTCCGAGGATGGCTACAGGATTCTTGGGATTGTGCAAAAGCTTGGCTTCTGCCAGTACTTCCGGTGACACAACAGTTCCGGCTTCGAATCTTGAAAGCTGATCTAAATTGACTTCGTTGTATTCAATACGCGCTGGCGGGGTAAAACCTTCACCACGCATGAAAGGCAAACGGCGGAAGAATGGCAGGTTGCCACCCTGTCGATACAGGTGACCGCCTGAACCGGCGCGGGCTCCCAAACCTTTGGTACCACGGCCTGCAGTCTTGCCCTGACCGGCAGAAATGCCATGCCCTTTGCGCTTTCCAACTTTTTTGGCGCCTTCGTTTGGCATGAGATCGTTTAGTTTCATTTTGCTTCCTGCTCTTCTATCTTAATAAGATGATTGACCTTGCGAAGCATTCCCTGCAGAGCCGGTGTGTCCACCTTTTCCAGGGTTTCACCGATATGGTGAAAACCCAGAGCGCGCAGGGTTTCTTTGTGCTTTTCAGAGTAACCAATCGCGCTTTTCACCTGGGTGATGCGCAATACTTTTTCATTGGTTGTTTTCTTAGCCATTCTTCCTCCGTTCCCAATAGGGCGTCAGGTCTTTGGCTTGTTTGCCTCTGCGGGCAGCTTCGACTTCGGGAGATTTCAGCATTTCTAACGCGTCGAAGGTGGCTTTCACCACGTTCAAAACATTGGCACTGCCCAGACTCTTGGTCAGAATGTCGCGGATGCCGGCAACTTCCAACACAGCACGCACGCCACCAGCCGCGATAACGCCGGTTCCGGGTGATGCGGGTTTCAACAGCACAACTGCACCGCCGGTTCGACCAGTCACTTCGTGGGGAATGGTGGTATTGGCGAGAACGATCTGCTGCATGTGTTTGTGGGCGCGTTCGGTAGCTTTACGCATGGCATCGGGGACAGCGTTTGCTTTACCAATACCAATACCGATCTTGCCGTGGTTGTCGCCAGTCACAATTGTGACACGGAACTGGAACCGACGACCACCTTTTACTACTTTTGCAACACGAGCGATCTCAACGACACGTTCGTCATATTGTTGTTCTAATGGTTGGTATTCCATTTGCTCCATATTAAGGCCTCATTTTTATCTTGTCTGCCTAGAATTCAAGGCCAGCCTCTCGGGCTGCATCAGCTAACGCCTTTACGCGTCCGCTAAAGCGGAAACCACCACGATCGAACACGACCTGTTTGACACCCTTGCTCTGGGCACGTTTGGCAACAAGTTCGCCGACCATTTTCGCCTGTTCGACCTTCTTTTTGCCTTTAAGTTGCTCCCGGAGTTCATGATCGATGGATGAGGCGGCTGCCAGAGTGGCGCCCTGTTCATCATCGATCACCTGAACATAAATCTCAGCCAGGCTGCGAAATACGCTCATGCGGGGTCGTAACGCGTTACCGCTGACATGCTTGCGAACACGCTGGTGTCTGCGGATTCTTGCTTCACTGCGAGAATTTTTAGCCATATGCATTCACCTGTTACTTTCCTGCGCCTTTACCCTTGCCGGCTTTTCCTGCTTTACGGCGGATCTTCTCGCCTTGATAGCGGATGCCTTTGCCAAGGTATGGCTCGGGTGGGCGGATCTTGCGGATATCAGCGGCCAATTGACCGATCACTTCGATGTCGTACCCTTTAATGGCAACGGTACGAGCCTTACTATCCACTTCGAATGTGATCCCGGTTGGGGGATCGATCACGACAGGGTGTGAGTAACCGACATAGAGGACGAGTTTCTTGCCGTCCATCTCAACGCGGTAACCGACACCATCGACTTCCAACACACGGGTAAAGCCGGTGGAAACACCGGTGACCATGTTTTGGATCAACGCGCGGGTGGTTCCATGCAGGGCACGCACAGGCGCATCCTCTGAGTTACGGGTAACAGTGATTACATTATTTTCACACTTAATACCCATATCGGATGAGAAAAGGCGCTTCATTTCGCCATTCGGACCCTTTACATGGACTTCAGAGCCTGCGATATTCACCTGCACAGACGCTGGTACAGTCACTGGTAAACGACCTATACGAGACACAGTATCATACCTCCTTCATCCCACCGGGTTACCAGACCTTGCAGAGGATTTCGCCGCCAACACCAAGCTGGCGTGCTCTCTGTCCGGTCATAACACCCTTCGGTGTGGAGAGGATGGCAATACCCATACCAGCCAACACCCAGGGAATTTCTGATTTATGTGTATAAACGCGACGTCCAGGCCGGCTGATTCTTTCCAAACCAGTGATCACTGGAGTTCGTTGGCGACGCTCACCCACGTATTTCAACTTGACACGCAAGGTTTTCATGGTCGGCTTTTCGCCATCAACTACCTCATATCCTTCAACGAAGCCTTCTTCTTTCAATATGCGGGCAATTTCTGCCTTGATATTGGAGTGAGGCATCGCCACCACGGACTGGCTGGCCATAACACCATTCCGGATACGGGTCAACATATCTGCGATTGGATCATTAACACTCATGTTTCTTCCTCCGAACTGGCGCTACCAGGATGACTTGGTTACGCCCGGGATTTCACCTTCGAGAGCGAGCTCTCTGAAGCAAATACGGCATAACCCAAATCGGCGCATATAACCACGTGGTCTACCGCATCGTTTGCAGCGGTTACGAACCTGAACGGCATACTTACGCCGTTGTTCACGATATTCCATGCATTTCTTTGCCATACTAATCCTTCCTGAAAGGCATGCCAAGCATTTGCAGCAGTGCTGTTGCTTGATCGTCATTTGTGGCTGAGGTCACGATTGTGATTTCCATGCCGCGGACCTTGTCCACTTTGTCATATTCAATCTCGGGGAAGATGATCTGCTCACGCAGACCCAGGGTATAGTTCCCGCGGCCATCGAAAGATTCGGCCGATACTCCACGAAAATCGCGAACACGCGGAAGCACAATATTCATCAAGCGGTCCAAGAAAGCCCACATTTTCTCGCCGCGTAGTGTTACGGCGGTGCCGATGGCGCGACCTTCACGCAGCTTGAAGTTGGCGATGCTCTTGCGAGCCTTGGTGATCACGGGTTTCTGACCGGCAATGGCGGTGAGATCAGCCACTGCGGCATCCATAGCTTTGGGGTTATCCATCGCTTCGCCCAGACCAATGTTGATGACGACTTTTTTGATCTGTGGAATTTGCATGACGTTCTTGATTCCAAGCGATTTCATCAAGGCCGGTGCAACTTCCTTTGTATATTTTTCTCTCAATATATTCATAATCGCATACTCCGCTGTGGACTATAAGTCCATATCCGCGTCGCATTCCTTGCAAAAGCGTTTTACTTTGCCATTTTCGCGGACCAATTTCACACGGGTAGGCTTGTTGCATTTCTTGCAAACAAGCATTACGTTTGAAATGGAAAGCGGGGCTTCGAAACGGATCTTGCCAGGATTCACGGTTCTTCCTTGAGATTGAACCTGTTTCTGATGCTTTGTACGCATATTGATGCCCTGCACCACAACACGTTCTTCTGACGGTAAGACCTTGATGACGTCACCACGTTTGCCTTTATCTTCCTCACGGCCCGTGATTACCTCAACCTGATCACCTTTGCGAATTTTCACTTTCATTCTCTCGCTCCTCTACTCCTGGCCTAGATCACTTCGGGAGCCAGGCTGATGATCTTCATGAAACCTTTTTCACGAAGTTCACGAGCCACAGGTCCAAAGATACGAGTGCCTTTAGGATTTTGGCCATCAACGTCCAGGATCACCGCAGCGTTGTCATCGAAGCGGATGGTGGAACCATCTTCACGGCGCCATTCTTTCGAAGTACGCACGATGACCGCCTTGACAACTTCGCTCTTTTTCACTGAGCCCTGGGGAGCCGCAGACTTTACTGTTGCGACAACAATATCACCAACGCCACCATACTTGCGGGTGGAACCGCCCTGGATGTGGATGACCAGCAGCTCGCGGGCGCCGGTGTTATCGGCAACTTTGAGACGAGTCTCTTGCTGGATCATGCTGCTGCCTCCTCAACCGGTTCTTCAGCGACATCGAAGAGTTTGCCTTCGCGTTTGACAATCGCTTCCACAACCCAACGTTTATCACGAGAGATCGGGGCGCTTTCAACAATAGTCACTTCATCGCCGATATGGCAGCCCAATTCATCGTGGGCTTTGACTTTGTGGCTGGTGTGGACGACTTTCCGGTACAAGGGGTGCCGATAAGTGCGCGACACAACCACAACAACGGTCTTGGTCATCCGGTTACTGGTGACGACACCATTCATTCGACGTCGTTCGTTCATTTTTCACCTTCCGATACGATGCCGAGTTCGCGTTCGCGGAGGATTGTCTCATAGAGCGCGATTTGTCGGCGGACAATTTTCAAGCGGCTGGTGTCAGTCAATTGCCCGGTAACAACCTGAAACCGTAAGTTCATTAATTCATTGCGGGCATCGACCATCTTGGCCGTGATTTCTTCAGTAGAAAGTGCTCTAATTTCTGAAGTTTTCATGCAGCTTCTCCTGCTCCTTCGTGTCTCGAAATGATCTTGGTGCGGATCGAGAACTTGTAAGAAGCTTGATTGAGAGCTTCAATAGCTTCTTCATGATCCAGACCGCTGATCTCGAACACGATCCTGCCCGGTTTTACCACTGCCACATAGTACTCCACGGCGCCTTTCCCTTTACCCATACGGGTTTCAGGCGGACGGTGAGTATATGGTTTGTCTGGGAAAATCCGGATCCATACTTTACCGTGACGCTTCATCGCGCGGACGATCGTGCGACGGGCAGCTTCGATCTGTCGGGCGGTCACCCACCCCGGTTCCAATGCCTGGAGGGCATATTCACCGTAGATCATATCTGCGCCGCGCAGAGCCTTACCTCTCATACGACCGCGTTGAGCTTTACGCCACTTTACACGTTTTGGCATCAACATAGCAGCTACCTCTTTCGTTTCACGTGAGTTTTTGCTCTACGTGGAGTCTATTCGCTTACGTACACACCTTCGGTGGATTCAACTTTCTCTTCCACACCCGGTAATACTTCACCTTTGTATACCCATACCTTGACGCCAATGCGTCCGTAGGTGGTAAGGGCTTCAGCGCGTGAAAAATCGATATCGGCGCGCAGTGTCTGCAATGGAACACGTCCATCACGCAGCCAGACGATACGAGCCATATCAGCACCACTCAAACGTCCCGAAACCGAGACTTTGATACCCTGTGCTCCCTGGCGCATGGCCTGCTGCAGCGCGCGCTTCATTGCGCGGCGATAGCTCACACGGCGTTCGATCTGTCCAGCGATATTCACGGCCACCAAATAGGCGTCGCAATCGGGATTTTTAATCTCTTTGATTTCGAGATCGATCTTTTTGCCAGTGAGGGCTTCCAAATCGGTGCGGATCTTTTTTACAGAATCGCCTTTGCGACCGATGAGGATGCCAGGTTTGGCTGTATGAACGACAACCTTTACTTTGCCAGGGAAGCGTTCGATCTCAACTTTAGAGATGCCCGCCTTGTCAGCTTCTTTGTGGATAATCTTGCGAATGATCATATCCTGGTGAAGTTGATCGCGGTATTCGCTTCCTTCGGCGAACCAGCGACCTTCCCAGGGCTGGTTTATTCCAAGACGAAAACCAATCGGATGAATTTTTCGACCCATAATCTCTCCTGGTGTCCTTGTTCAGTCGGAGCAGAGCGTTTTGGCGGACTGCCCCATCTGAAACTACTCTTTCTCTCGCAGAATCACAGTGATGTGCGATGACCGTCTCAATAAAGGTTTGAAGCGGCCACGAGCACCGAAGCGGCGCCACTTGCGGGTGGGAGCTTCATCGGCCATGATCTGGTAAACAAATAAGTCGTCACGGCTCACGCCAAAGTTCTCTTCAGCGTTGGCAACGGCCGAAGCGATGAGGCGGTTGACGTGATATGCAGCAGCCTTGGTAGTGAACTTTAATGTGGTCATGGCTTCTACTGCAGATTTACCGCGAACCATATCGACAACCAGGCGAGCTTTTTGAGCTGAAACACCACAGTTCTTCAATTCAGCGCGAATATCGTGTGCCATGGTTATTTAGCTCCTTCAGCCTTCCCGGCGGAGGAAACATGACCGCGGAAATGGCGCGTGGGTGCAAATTCACCCAGACGGTGGCCAACCATGTTTTCGGTGATGTAAATGGGGACGTGACGGCGGCCATCATGAACAGCAATGGTATGCCCCACCATTTGCGGGAAGATCGTGCTTGCCCGGCTCCAGGTGCGAATGACTTTCTTTTCACCAGCGGCATTCATTGCTTCAATTTTTTTCAACAGCTTAGGGGCGATAAAAGGCCCTTTTTTAAGCGATCGTGACATAATCTCGTTCCTTCCTCTCGGTTAAGATCTCTTTTTAGCCAATCTTACCGATTACCGGCGTTGCGGCGGCGAACAATAAACTGGTTGCTCTGCTTGTTGCGGCGAGTCTTATAACCACGGGTGGGTCTACCCCACGGGCTCTTCGGACCGGGCATACCGGCAGGCTGACGGCCTTCACCACCACCATGCGGATGGTCGCGCGGGCTCATCGCAGTTCCACGCACGGTCGGGCGAATACCCATATGGCGCTTGCGACCGGCTTTTCCAAGTTTGATGTTGCTGTGATCGGTATTTCCGACCTGACCAATGGTGGCATAGCACAATTGGCGGATAAGGCGCACTTCACCGGAGGGCATACGGATTTGGGCGTAATCGCCCTCTTTGCCCAGTAGTTGAGCTGAAGTACCGGCTGAACGGACCAATTGGCCGCCTTTGCCTTCTTTCATCTCGATGTTATGCACCATGGTACCGACGGGGATGTTCGAGATCGGCAGACTGTTCCCAGGACGGATATCTGCGTTCGGTCCGGAGATGACGGTATCATCCACTTTCAAGCCCAACGGAGCAATGATGTAGCGTTTTTCACCATCGGCGTAGACGAGCAAAGCCAGACGAGCCGTGCGGTTGGGATCATATTCGATCGCAGAGACACGAGCCGGAATGTTCAACTTATCGCGTTTGAAATCCACGATACGGATGTACTGGCGCTGCCCACCACCCTGATGCCGGACGGTGACGTGGCCAATGTTATTGCGGCCAGCGCGAGCTTTACGCAGTACGATCAGCGACCGTTCCGGTTTGTCTTTGGTGATCTCATCAAAGCTGTAACCGGTCATGTTACGGCGGCTGGGAGTTGTGGGTTTATAGATCTTGATAGCCATTATTCAACCCCTTCAAAAATGGGGATTCGGTCTTCTGAATTAAGGGTAACAACAGCTTTCTTGTAACCGGGATTCTTTACATCCACCCGACGGCTGCGTTTCATGCCGCGTTTGGCCGGTACGTTGATAATATTGACCCTTACGACCTTCACTTTGAAAATCGTTTCAACAGCGTCTTTTACCATGGTTCGGTTTGCATCATCAGAGATTTCGAAAACATACTGATGCATTCGGTTTACCAGGTAATTCGACTTTTCAGTCACAATGGGACGCTTGAGTACGTCATAAATCGAGCTCATTTCATCCTCCGCCTATCCCAGGTTCGCCTTGATCAGATCAAGTGCAGTGACCGGAATCAATACTTTATCGAAGACAAACAGGTCGCGGATGTTTAGATAGCTGGCGTGCAGTATCTTGGCATCCGGGATGTTGTTCGTCGAGCGGATCACGTCTTCGTATGACTCTATTGACGGGATCAGAACCAGGGCGCTTGATTCACCAACCATTTTATTCAGGGCAGAAGCCATAATGCGGGTCTTCGGTTCATCCAGTTTCAATTCATCCACGACGACAATCATATTCTCCGCAGCTTTTTGAGACAGGGCTGAGCGCAAGGCCGCCTGTCGCATCTTGCGAGGCATGGAGAAGCTGTATGAATGCATGTGCGGGGTGTGAATCTTTCCACCACCCTTCCATTGCGCAGAACGGGTTGAACCCTGGCGGGCGCGGCCGGTTCCTTTTTGACGCCAGGGTTTGTGCCCGCCACCCGAAACATCGCTCTTGGTCTTGGTTTCGTGCGTACCAAGGTGAGCGTTTGCCGTCTGGCGAACAAAGGCCTGGTGCATCAAATCGACATTAATAGGGGCTTCAAAGATCTCGGCAGGTAATTCCACCGATTTGACCTTCTTGCCTTCCATGTTTACGACATCAACTTTCATAGTCATATGCTCCATTCATCCAGGTATGGTTCTCAGTCTGGTTACTGCTTCCGTGATTCTTTGATCACGACCAGGCCGCCACGCGCGCCGGGTACAGAACCACCCACGCCGATGACGTTGCGTTCGGCGTCCACCAGGACGATTTTAAGATTCTGCGCAGTTACAGCGTCATTGCCCATATGACCTGCTCTACGGTGACCTTTGTAAACACGGCCAGGAGTGGTCGTGGCGCCGTTGGAACCGGGCGCGCGCAATCGATCGGATTGACCGTGTGTTTTCGGTCCACCGTGGAAATGATAGCGCTTCACTGCACCAGCAAAACCTTTACCTTTGCTCGTACCTGAGACATCGACCTTCTCGCCCACCGCGAAAACAGAAACATCCAGCTTGTCGCCCTCTTTGAGGTCGATTTCGCTGGCTTTGAATTCGCGCAAGAACTTAAGTGGGGGTAGGTCAGCACGCTTGAGGTGACCAATTTCGCCACCAGTTAAGCGTTTCGGCTTGACTTCCTCGTAACCCAACTGCACGGCTGAATAACCTTCTTTTTCAACCGAGCGGATCTGGGTAACGAAGCACGGCCCAGCTTCGATAAGCGTGACAGGAACTGCCGCGCCGTTGTCATCGAAAATCTGGGTCATGCCGATTTTCTTCCCGATCAGCCCTTTTAACATTTCAGTTGTACTCCTTCAAAAATATATAAAGAGACTGTCAGCCTGGGCTAGGCTGCATCATCCCTGAACAATCCAGTCAGCAGTTTGCTGCGTCTACAGTCATTGTTTGTGCGCCTACAAAACTGCTCTTGGATTGCCACTTTCAGGTACTAAAGTACCCAAACCGGACCATTTTACCGCATTAAGCGTCAAATAGCCAGTGTACTGCCAAATTTTAAGGTGATCTACCGATACTAACTACGAAATCGTCGGTAACTGGTCACTTAGATCTTGATCTCAATATCCACACCCGCAGGCAGATTCAAACGCATCAGCATGTCGATGGTTTTGGCGTCTGGATCGAGCACGTCTATCAAGCGGTTGTGTGTGCGGACTTCGAAATGCTCATGTGAGTCTTTATCAATGAATGCAGAACGGCGTACCGTAAAGCGTTCAATACGGGTTGGCAGCGGAACAGGACCCACAACGTGAGCGCCACTGCGTTCCGCAGTCTCGACGATCCTCTTGGCGGATTGATCAAGAACGCGGTGATCATAAGCTTTCAGACGAATTCGTATTTTTTGTTTGGCCATCATACTCTACCTATGCAATGATTTTTGTGATCACGCCGGCGCCAACCGTCAGACCACCTTCGCGAATAGCAAATTTTGAACCCTGTTCCAAAGCAACCGGAATGATCAGATCGCATTCCATAGACACATCGTCGCCTGGCATGACCATCTCAACACCTTCCGGTAACTTGATCGAACCGGTCACATCCATTGTGCGGATGTAGAACTGCGGGCGATATCCACTGAAGAACGGCTTGTGGCGTCCGCCTTCTTCTTTCTTCAGAATGTAGACCTGCGCCATAAACTTGGTG
>DAOUFI010000013.1:0-29472 GCA_034430175.1 Anaerolineaceae bacterium
TCGATGTTGCGATCGACGTCCTGGAAAAGCTGCTGCATGAAGGGATTGCTGCGCAGGTACTTGTAGGCGTCCTCAAAGCTGAAGGCGGCGTCACCGGCGGAGAGCTTGGCGGCGAAGAGTCCGTAGGTCATGGCCTGGGCGTAGAGGTCGGCGAACTCCTCAATCTTGAGGTTGGGGAGGAGGAGGTCGGCGAAGTTCTTGTACTGGCTGTTGAGGGCTGCCTTGAGTTCGGGAGCGCCTTCAGCAAGCACCTGGATGATCTGTTTACGGATGAAACGGGTGATGCCAGCCAGGCGCTGGGCAAGTTCTTTGGGGGTGCGCACAGTGGGCGTCTCGGTGGCGTAGAAGTTCTTGAAGAAGGCTTCGAGGAGCAGGTCCGCGCCGGTGGTGATGGTGAGGCGATGGTTGCTGCCGATCTCTGCCACGCGGACGGTGTGTTTGCGCACGCCGTTGACGTACCAGCGGAATTCGAGGTAATCGGTGAGGATGAGGTTGTGCAGGGCGGGCAGGTAGCGCTTCATCTGCTCGGAGCGCTCAACCTGGTCGAGGTTGACGCCAATGTCCTTGGTCTCGACGTAGCCGAGGGGGACCCTGCCCTTCTCGACGATGAAGTCCGGGGCGCCGACGTCACTGTGGCGGGGGTCATTGGTAGCGTTGATGCCATTACCGAGCGATTCCATGTAGGCTTCAAGAGCGGCACGGTAGGTGTATTCGGTGGCGTTGCCACGGCGCAGATCGCGTTCGATGGATTTGATGTAGGTGTCGAAAGCTTCGGACATGAGGGCTCCCCGTGGATAAATGTAGGTTTATTGTATAACATTTTCCAATCTCACGCAGAGCCGCTGAGAAAACCATATGGTGTAACCGCGAAAAACGCGAAATTCACGAAAACAGAAAACAATAAATGAGCCTATACATTAAATTACAAAGTAAATTGATAAATTGTAGTAAAGGAATAGGCGTGCAATAATGGGGTAGAGAAAATCCAAAGAGGAAAGAATGGGAATCAGCGACAATATTCGGGAGTACGTATTAGAAGCAATTATTGAACCTGCCAGACAGCGGGGTTTGAGAACCGTTAAATTGAAATGCGGCGATATTCATGATCAAATGGGATTAAGCAATAGACATCCTCAGGTTTGTTCAGCAATTGATGCGGATATTTTCCAAACTTACGCAAAGGTAGAACTTATTCAGAGATCTGGCCCTAAACAAAGCAACACAGCTACCTGGCTATTTAAAATTTAATTCATTCATAGCAAAAAAAGTTCAACATTCTCGAAAATATCATGTAGTCACCACGAAGGGCACGGCATGCCGTGCCCATACACAAACAAATTTCGTGATTTTCGTGGTTGATGGTTTTTCCCCATACGTAATGGTGGGTTCATAGATCGAACCCACCCTACCTCTGGTTCAATTGTATGGGTAGGTCCTTGCGGTGGTCGCACCCCCCGAGCGTTCTCTGCGAGAGGGGATGGCCTGCCCAGGGCGGGTTTAGAACCCGCCCCTACATAGATTGTTTTTGTTTTGTTTCGCGATTTTCGCGCCTTTCGCGGTTAAAGGTTTTTCTCTGCGACCTCCGCGGCTCTGCGTGAGATCGGTTTGGGCACAGCCCTTCAAAACAGGGGGCATCATTCGCACCATGCTGTGCCCCTACGAACCCCCCTCTTGACAATCCATATACTCGCGCTATAATGTCCTTTAATTAGTAAACAGTAGAGTATTTAATTATGTCAGTCAGACACACCCTCCTTGGTCTTCTCTCCAAAGGTCCGCGCTACGGATACGAGCTGCGCGCGTCTTTCATGGCGCTCGCGGGCGGCGCGGAAGCCTGGGAGGTGAAGCCAGCCCAGATCTACACCACGCTCAACCGCATGGTGGAAACCGGTCTGGTGAGCAGGGTGACCCCCGACGGCGCCGCGGACGAGAAGGATTTCTTCCAGATCGCCCCGGCGGGCAAGGCGGAGCTGGAAAAGTGGCTCGGCGAGGGCGCGCTCTCCGACCCGCAGCAAGACGCGTTCTTCCTCAAGCTAATGCTCTCGCTGGAGCTGCCCGAGGTGGACGCGGCGCGCCTGATCCAAACGCAGCGCGGCGCGCTTTACCAGGAGCTGCACCGCGTTACCACCCTGCGGGCGGGGCTCGACCCTCGTAGCGAGCTGGCGCGCATCCTGCTGATGGACAAAGCCATCATGCACCTGGAGGCAGACCTGCGCTGGCTGGACATGATCGAGAGCCGCCTGGATGAAGTGAAGAAACAGCCAGTGCCCCACCCCGAAATGAAACCGCGCGGGCGTCCGGCGCATAAATCGCAATGATCTCTGAATAAGGAGTGAAGCATGTCAATTATCGAAGTGAAAGACCTCAGCAAAGAATACGGGCAGGGCACAGCCGCGGTGACGGCGCTCAAAGATGTCACAATCAATATCGAGAAAGGGCAGTTCGTGGCGGTGATGGGCCCCAGCGGCTGCGGTAAGTCTACGCTGCTGCACCTCATCGGCGGGCTGGACCGCCCCAGCAGCGGCTCAGTGGCGATCGACGGCAAGGACATCTCGAAGATGGACGATAACACGCTCACCGAGATGCGCCGCCGCCAGATGGGATTCATCTTCCAGTTCTACAACCTGCTGCCGGTGCTCAGCGCCGAAGAGAACGCGGCCCTGCCGCTCATCCTTGATGGCGTCAAACCCGATACCGCCCGCGCCAGGGCGCGCGAATGGCTGGAACGCAACCAGATGGGTGAACGCCTGACCCATAAACCCGACCAGCTCTCCGGCGGTCAGCAGCAGCGCGTGGCGATTTCGCGCGCGCTGGTGAGCGACCCCATCATCATTCTGGCTGATGAACCTACCGGCAACCTTGACTCGCGCGCCTCGGACGAGATCGCGACCGTGCTGCGCAATATCGTCAACAAGTGGGGGCATACCGTGCTGATGGTCACGCACGACCCGCGCATTGCCGCTTACGCCGACCGCATCATCTTCCTCAAAGACGGTCAGATCGTGGACGACACGCTGCTCGACGGCGGCAAAGCCGAGAACGCGCTCCGCCTGAAGGAGAAAGTGGAGCGGCTATGAAAATCCAGTGGCTGTTGGCATCACGCTATCTCAAGGGGCGCATGCAGCGCTCCGTGCTCACCACGCTGGCCATCGTACTGGGCGTGGCGATCCTCTTTGGCATGAACTCACTGCTGCCGCCGGTGATCGAGTCTTTCAGGCACAGCATGTACACCAGCGCCGGCACCGTGGACATCACCATCTCTTCGGCGTCGAACAGCTCGTTCGACCAGTCGGTGCTGGATGAAGTAAAGAGCAGCGACGGCATCTCGTACGCCAGCGGTTATCTCTCCAAAGAAGTGGTACTGCCCGCCAGCCTGGGCGGATCGACGAACTCGACCAGCGGGGTCAGCTCGATCACCCTCACCGGGGTGGACGTGGCTTCCGCGCAATCGACGCACGTCTATTCGCTCGAATCCGGGCGTTTTTTAGAAAGTGGCGACACGTACACGGCGCTGATCACGCAGTCGTTGGCGACGGCGCTGAATCTCAAGGTCGGCGACGCGCTGGTGATCCCGTCTTCCAAAGGCACTGCCAGTTTGACGCTGGTGGGCATCCTCATCAACACCTCTCCCGACGCGGCCACCCAGGTGCTCGTGCCTCTGACCACCGCGCAAGAGATCCTCAACCTGCCCGGTCAGATCAACACTATTGACATTATCCTCAGCGCCTCGGCAGATAAGACCACCGTCGAGTCCGCCCTGGCGCAGAAGCTGGGCGGCGCCTTCAAGGTGGGCGCGGTCGAGACCGGCGATGAACTGCTGACCATGATGGGCATGGCGCAGAACATTATGCTCTTCTTCGGAGTGGCCGCGCTGGCCATGGCCGGGTTCATCATCTTTAATACTTTTCGCACGCTGGTGGCAGAGCGCAAACGCGATATGGGCATGCTGCGTGCCATCGGCGCCACCAAACGCACGCTCATGGGCATGATCCTCACCGAAAGCGTGTTGCAGGGGCTGATCGGTACCGCGCTCGGTATATTGCTTGGCGGTTTGTTTGCTGCCGGGCTGCTCAAGGCGATGGCTTCATTCATCGGTGAGTACGTGCACGTTTCCATCAGTGGGCTCACGTTCACCGCGTCGAATTTCATCATGTCCATCCTGCTGGGGGTGGGTTTCACCGTTGCCAGTGCTTACTTCCCGGCTCGCTCAGCCATGAAGGTGACACCCATGGAAGCGTTGCGACCCACTCTCACCGCGCCAGAGCAACATAAATACGCCGTTCGCGCCTGGCTCGGACTGGGGCTGTGCGCTGCCGGAGTGATTTGCCTGACCCTGAAGAACCAGTACGTGCTTTCGGTTGGGCTGCTGGCATTTTTGATCGGACTCGTCCTCATCACCCCCGCCCTCGTCAAACCAGTCGCGGTTGCCTTCAGTTGGATTTATTCGGTCGTCTTCAAGCGCGAGAGCCTGCTGGCGCGCGAAAACCTCATCCGCCAGCCCGGACGCGCTGCCATCACCGCCTCGGCTATGATGATCGGTTTGGCGTTGTGCGTGGCGATGCTGGGGATGATCACCAGTCTATTCTCGGGGTTCCTGGGCTATCTCGACAAGAGCCTCGGCTCCGACTATATCCTGCTGCCGACCTCGCTGGTGCTGGGCGGCGGCAACCTGGGGGCAGACCCGTCGCTGGCGCAGGAAGTCCGCAGCGTAGACGGGGTCGGCGCGGTCACCACGCTGCGCCAGGCTACCAGCCAGATCGACGGCGCCAGCATTCAGGTAATTGGCATTGATCCAGCCACTTATCCTCAGGTGGCGGGGCTGGAATTCACTCAGGGCGATCCAAACGAGGCTTACGCGGCACTGGCAAGCGGCCGCGCGCTGATCGTCAACGGTCTCTACGCTTCCACCTACAAAGTGCGCCCCGGCGACCAGGTGACGCTCAAAACCTCCAACGGCGATCAGACATATCTGGTGGTTGGCGCGGGCATGGACTACCTGAACGCCAAGATTGCCACGGCGTATATCTCACAGGCCAACCTGTCGACGGATTTCAACACAAACAATGACCTGCTGATCCTGATCGACCGTGCCGCTGGAGCGGACGCCGCGGCGGTGATGACCTCGCTGCAGAAACTGGCCAACGCCTACCCGGCTTTCACGTTGTACGATATCACCACATTCAAAGCCAGCCAGGAGAACCTCTTCTCGGTGGCCATCTCGGCGATGTACATCTTCGTGCTGATGCTGGCGATCCCCGGATTGATCGCCATGGCAAACACAATGAGCATCAATGTGATCGAACGCACGCGCGAAATCGGCATGCTGCGCGCCGTCGGCTCCACCCGCCCACAGGTGCAGCGCATGATCGTGGAGGAGAGCCTGCTCCTTTCCACGCTGGGCACGCTGACGGGGATCGCGGTGGGGCTGTTCTTGAGCGATTTCATCGTCCAGGCGATGGGCGGGATCTTCAAGCTCGAATTCTACTTCCCCACCTTGGGTGTAATCGTGGCCATTGTGGTCGGATTGAGCTTCGGTATTCTAGCGGCGCTGGCGCCGGCACGCAAAGCGGCGCGTACGATCATCGTCGAGGCGTTGAGATACGAATAGAATTTTTTTCCTTCCCCTAAATCCCTCTCCATTATCGGATGGAGAGGGATTTTCACTTGTCTTAAAATCTTGCAAACCAACTTTTGGGTCTTGAATTGGATACAGATTTATGATATTATTTATACGTGGTTTGCGCCACAAACTGGTTTGTATAGGATAAAAAGATGGAAAAATCATTAGATCCCCAACAACTTGCCCGAGAGGTCTGGCGCGATTCGCTGCAGGATGGTTTGTATGAACTAAGCATCGGCGTGGGTATGCTAATCACTGCCCTGGTTTTGCAAACATCCCTGGCAAGCCTTGTGATCATCATAGCCATCATTGCGCCACCAATCATTAAAAAATTGAAAGCGCGCATCACCTACCCCCGCACGGGTTACGTCAACCTGCCAGACGAAAGCAAAAAATTGGGCAGGATAATGATCTTGCTGCTTGGGTTCGCGGTGGTCGTCATTCTGGTGCTGGTAGTTTTTTGGAATAAAACGAACGAGAAATTGGTCATCTACAAATGGTTCCCACTCCTGCCAGCGATTCTCTTCCAGGGCGGCTTTATCCCCACGGGCATCAAATCAGGGCTGGCGCGTTACTACGTCTACGCAGTCATTGCGATGGTGCTGGGTATCGTGTGTGTGATCCCGAATCTGCCAGGCAGATTTGGGAATCTCTCGCTGTACCTGGCTGGTATCAGCTTGTTTCTTCTTCCCTGGGGCATCATTCTGCTGCTGCGGTTCATCAAGAAATACACCCCCCTGGAAGATGTGGAGCGGTAGGATGATTGAACTTCCATTCGATGCCATCGATCCAATCGTCCATGAACCTGCCCGCCTGCATATCCTTACCCTGTTATCGGTCGTGGAAAGTGTTGATTTTCTGTATATCATGCGGCAAACCGGATTGACAAAGGGAAACCTTTCATCCCATTTGAGCAAACTTGAAGCTGCCGGGTACGTGGAGATCAAAAAGGAATTCGTTGAAAAGATACCACACACCCTCGTCCGCATCAGTGACGAAGGCGTGAAAGCCCTGCAGAGATACCGCAGTGCCATGACCGGCCTGTTGCAAAACGTTCCTGATTGAATTTTGGAGAATATCAATGAAATTGGATCCATTCCCTGAGCTTCAAACCCCCCGTTTACTCTTACGCGAGTTCCGCCCGGATGACGTGGAAGCGATTTTCGCTCTTTATTCAGACCCCCGTTTTACAAGATATATGATGACTCCCATCATCTCGTTGGAAGAAGCGCAGGAGCTTTTAGACGAGTACCGCGAGATCTACCAATCCGGAAAAGGAATCGTCTGGGCGATCACCCTTCGCAACGACCCGACTGTGATCGGAACTTGCGGGTTTGAGACCATCAGCGAATACGATCATCGCGGCGAACTTGGCTACGATCTTTCTCCCGCGCACTGGGGCACCGGGCTGATGAGCGAAGCACTCACCGCCGTGTTGGAAATCAGCTTCACGCGGCTCGGACTGCACCGCATCCAGGCATATATCCTCGATATTAACCTGCGTTCCATAAAATTATTACAAAAATTTGGTTTCTCCACCGAGGGTGTGCTCAAGCATTATCGCTGGTTCAAAGGCGCATTCACTGACTGGGTATTAATGTCGCTTGTAAAATCATGACAACAGAGGCACGATCTCGTACCTCTGTTGATGTAACTACCTATGGTTCAGTCGGCGATGCTCTTATCTACTTCTCGACCTCATACTGAACTTCAGTGACGATATTGGGGTCGTTTTGAGAACCATCACCGGCGGGGGCCAGGTACACTTCGCGGCAGGGGCCGCAGATATGGTAGCCGTTGTCATTGATCCACTTGAGGATGGCATCGTACGCCTGTGGGATGGTGGTAAATGGTCCCTTATGCACAGTACAGGCCAGTTTCTTTGCGGCAGGCAGGGTTCGTACCTTTACCCGCTCGGTCTCCTTGAGAGCATCGGTGATAGGCTCACACACTTCCACATCCCAATTGTTCTCGAGATGTTCTTTGTCATGGTAGAGGGTGAGGCACGCCCCGACCGGCTTTACCTTCTGAGCTTCAAGGTAAGTCCCCAATTCCTTCCATAACACACTTTGATCAGTCGGAGTGGGCACTACCTCACGGATACTGGCCACCCGGATCGGCTCGGCACTTTTGATCACAACAGTATATTCAGACACTTTATCCTCCTGTTCAATTTGATTCAGCCATGCTGTCACACGTTGCAGACGCTGCTCCTCTTCAGCCATTTTGTCTCTGATCTCGGCCTGCCGCAGCAGGAGCATGCCGTGGATCTGCTCCGCGCCGAGGTCCTGTTCGAGCAATTGCCCGATGGACTCGATGGAGAAGCCCAGGTCGCGCAGCGCCAAAATGCGGTGCAACCGCGGCAACTGGTCGTAGTTGTAGTAGCGGTACCCGGTGAACGGGTCCACCTGGACAGGTTTGAGCAGCCCCATCTCGTCGTAGAAACGCAGGGTCTTTACGGTGACACAACTGAGTTTTGAGAAGTCTCCGATCCGGATCATCTGGAAGTCTCCATGCGTATGTTATACACCCTCCCGCCGGGGGAGAGTCAACCCCCGAAGGGGGTTCTGTTTCCTTCGCAGAACCAGTTTGGTAAACGATTCGGCAGATGTAATTCACGTCGTCCCTGAGCGCACACATCGAATGAGATGAGTTACCTCTACAAAAAAACCTTAACCGCGAATTTTCGTAATTCATGCGAATTCTCACGAATGATTTTTAATGTTTGGTGGATATTCGCCATCATCCGCTCCATTCGCGATATAAGTTAGTGCCGGGAGCCAGTGCCAACAAAACCTTCTTGCTGCTTTTCCGTATAATAAATATCAAACTCAACAAGGATGGAAACCATGAAAGGTCTCGTGATCTACGATTCGGTTTTTGGCAACACCAAGCTGGTAGCGGAAGTGATCGCGCAGACGCTCGGATACCCCTTGATGCCGGTGATCTCGGTCAAGGCGGAGATGTTGAAGGACTACGAGCACATCGTGTGGGGTTCCCCCACCCGCGGGTTCAGAGCTACTGAGCCCATGCAGAACTTCATCAAGGCGTTGCCGAAGGACGCGCTGGCGGGGATTAAAGTTTCCACGTTTGACACACGCATGGACGTCAAAGAGGTCAATAACAAATTCCTCACCTTCATGGTGGGCATCTTCGGTTACGCGGCTGAACCCCTGGCCAAGTCGCTGGTGAAGAAGGGCGCCACTCTGCTGGGCAAGACGGACGGATTTATCGTCAACGCGTCAGAAGGCCCACTGCGCGACGGCGAACTGGATCGAGCGGCTGCCTGGGCGAAAACACTGCAAGTCTAGAAGCCGTATCCGCCAATTACGCGAATATCAACGAATCATCGCTGAAAGTTCTTTTGATCAGAATTTTTCGCGATTTTCGCTTTCTTTGACGTGATTCACAGTTTAGATTAGAAAAACAATACTCTTAGGAATTTCTTATAGACACCTCTTAGAATTCCTGTATCGCTTCTCATAAAAAGGATACAGAAATGAAGGGTCTGGTCGTTTACGATTCAAAATACGGGAATACCGGCTTGATCGCTGAAGCCATCGCCAGTACGCTAAAATATAAAGCCATGCCGGTGAGCGAAATCCCCCCGGAACGGTTGTTGGCGTACGAACATGTGATCCTGGGGACGCCAACGCACATGGCGCGTCCAAGCGACGCCATGATCAATCTGTTGATCGGACTTCCAGGGAACGTACTCACGGGCGTGAACTTTACGTGTTTTTCCACATGCGTGGATGGCAGAGATCTAGGCCTGATCGACCGTGGGTTCAGTATGCTGGAAACACACCGGCACTCAGAAATCAAATTACCGAAACATGTGCTGCAATCGTTACCACAGGAAGTTCAGCATAGGTTGGCTGAAGTGGAAGAAAAGCTTCCCCTCAGTCGGGCCATGCTTCCGTCTCCGCCCTCGCTCATCCTACCCAGCCATGCTGCGCAGATCATGTCCATTCTACTTCACGAAGCCGGTGCGGCCCCGCTCGGCAAAGCCGTGAACTTTTACGTCCAAGACATCGAGGGTCCGCTCAAAGAGGGCGAGATCGATCGTGCTACCGAGTGGGCGAAGGAGTTGCGATCATCCGTGAAGTTTTCGTAGTGGCACAGCATGCTGTGCTCCTTCCCTTTTTACCAGCCGTGTTCGCGCGCATCGGCGCGGTATTTGCAGAAACCGCATTTCTCGGCAGGAGGAGGTGGTTCTGGCAGACTGAGCACCTGCATGACCTGGTCGATGAAGTCCAGGAACTTTGCTTCATCTTTTGGCACTTCCATCCAGGTCACATCACCAACATAATGGATACGCTCGTGTTCATCGCGGGCAAAATCGATGGGTTCAACACAAAGCAGTCCCAGCCTCGTCACCGAACCCAGGGGTTCCTTCCCCGGGATGGGATGCTCCAGGGCATAGGCGTACGCAGCCAACTGGCGGCCGTAGAATTCCACGTGATGTTTGCTGGGCTGTGAGGTCTTAAAATCCATCACCGCGAATGATCCATCGTCGAAACAGATCAGCGAATCGTAGATGCCCTTGATGTAGCATGACACATCCCCGCCAGACCTGATTGGGCTGGATTCCACCCACTTGCCCATCGGGCCAAAGCGACCAGGTGGTAATTGGGGCAGCAAATCTTCGGTACGCTTCTCGTTGAACATACCCTTCATCAATGAATCAATATTGGAGAATATCCCCGGGAACGGCATCGATGGTCGTGAAATTCCCATGACCACTTTCAGGTAGAAACAACAGGGACATTCATCCCACAGAAAAGTTAAATCTGATGGGCTAAGTTTGAAAATTCTCATACTCTTTCCTTTCACAGATAACAATCATTATTATAGATCTACAAAAAGAATCTTATTTGTAATTTCAAAACAAATTGCATCGAATCAATTTTTTGGAGATCGTTGATGTCTTGAGAAATTTTATTAATAAAATCTCAATAATATTTAACAACTTCTTTACTAATAAATTACCATATTGTTGTATGATATTCTCAAGTAAATTGAGAAGATCAACCTTACAATTAGAGAAAATTTGAACAAAAACTGGTTCAGAAATTGGTTCATACCGGCTTTCATCTTTGTTTCCACGCTGACATTAAGCCATCTCTTCGCCCTGGTTTTCAAGAACGAAGAATCGAAACTTGCATTTTTCGATATCGTCCCGGTCCTGACGAACGCCCTCGCGACCGTTATGCTGTTCTGGGCTGCAAAAAGAACAAAATTATCTTCGCGACGACTGGGAAACGCGTGGCTGTTTTTTGCTCTTGCTCAATTGGTTTACACGCTTGGAGATTTGATCTGGGCGTTGCTTGAATTGGCGCTAAAGACATCTCCATATCCATCGATTGCCGATGTGTTTTACTTGTTGAATTATCCCCTCTTTATGGTGGGAGCATTTCTCATTACAGAAGAAAAAACATCCCCTATCGAATACTTCGAACGATCTTTGGATATCCTCATCACTATGGTAGCTGCCGTACTGGGAATGTGGTTTTTCCTGGTGGAACCACTCGTTAGAATAGCGGCATCTGAATCTCCTTTGTTATCAATCCTGACCATTGCCTACCCGACAGGTGACATCGTTCTGTTCTTATCACTGGTCTGGCTCTTCAATCGCGATCCCAAACGATTTGCCACGGTCCCTGTGTTATTAATATTCGTTGGGATCCTTTTAACGATGATCTTTGACACGATCTACAGTTATCAATCCTATATCGGAACGTATCAGAGCGGGAATCTAATCGATCTGGGCTGGATAGTAAGTTATCTCTTTATCGGCCTCGCCGGTTACCACCAGGCAATTTCAGCAGGTGACAATCAATTGAGAAAACAGCAATATTATCTACAAAGAACCCAAAAATTTTTCAGGAAAGCCATTCCCTACCTGCCTTACATTTGGATGATTTTTGCGTATTTTCTCCTTTTCCTTGGCTCGGGCTTATCTCACACGAGAACATTCACCTCGCTCTATATCGGTGTTGGTGTAATCATCGTTCTGGTCATCTTCAGGCAATTTGTGGCTTTATATGAAAACTCGGCTCTGAACAAGCAATTGCTCAACGCTTTGGACAAAGTCCAGATTCAATCGAATGTGCTTGCTGTCACCAATCAGGAATTGGAGAGTGAAATACTCAATCGAATCAAGGTGGAGGAGCAATTATCGTACGACGCGCGTCATGATTCACTGACCGATCTTCCCAACCGCGCCGCGTTCATGGAAAAATTGAATGAAGCGATCCATAAAACCCTTGGGGTGGAAAATTACTCGGTCCTTTACATGGATATCGATCAGTTTAAAGTGATCAATGACAGCCTTGGGCACCACATGGGTGATGAATTGCTCAAGGTGATCTCCCTGCGGTTGCGTAACTGCCTGCGAAACACCGATACGGTTGCCCGCCTGGGCGGTGACGAGTTCGTCTTCCTGATCGAAAATGTTCCTAACTCGGATACAGTGGACGTTATCATCAACCGGATCAAGTGTGAACTCTCGAGCGCGATCATACTCGCCAATCACCCGGTTTACATCACAACCAGCATTGGGGTGGTATGGTCTTTGCGCGGATATGAATCAGCTGAAAATGTCTTGCGCGATGCCGACCTGGCGATGTATCACGCCAAACACCAAGGCAAGGATCGGGCTGAGGTTTTTCACGATGGACTCAGATTGAAAGCAATATCGCGCCTGGAGTTGGAAGAGAACCTGCGCAAAGCAATCAAGAATCAAGAGATGGCACTCTACTACCAACCGATCTTTAACTTAAAGAAGAATGAAATCGTCGGATTTGAGGCGCTCATCCGCTGGAATCACCCATTCTTCGGGGTAGTTTATCCAAATGAATTCCTGCCCGTTGCAGAAGAAACCGGGCTGCTGCAATCGATTGGGCAATGGGGTTTCAAGGAAGCTTGCCGTCAAGCCAAATTTTGTCTGGATAATTGGCCGGAAATTAACGGATGCTATTTCAGTATTAATGTCTCAGTAAAGCAATTCACGAGCAGTGGTTTTGTTAGCAGGTTGCGCGATATCCTGGACGAAACAGGGGTCGATCCGACGAAGATCCGTCTGGAGATCACCGAAAACACATTAATTGAATATAGCGATGAAGTGATCAAGAAGATCAAACAACTTCACGCTCTCGGTATTTGGCTTTCGATCGATGATTTTGGAACAGGGTATTCGTCTTTGTCATACTTGAAGGATATACCGGCTGTTTCATTGAAGATCGATCAATCGTTCGTCCGTGAGATCGGAATCAACAAGAATTCAATGGACCTGATCAAGACAATGATCGCGCTTGGGAAAAACCTGGATATGGAAGTAGTTGCCGAAGGGATCGAGAGCCCCCATCAACTTCAGGAATTGATCAACCTGGGCTGCAAATATGGTCAGGGGTTTCTCCTTTCGCTGCCATTGACGAAAGAAGAATTGGAAGAAACATTTAACAAGAAATTTTTAACCTTCGCCAAACCATCCGCGGAATAAACTTTATCAGAGAATTTATTCCGTTATAAAAAAGCCATTCCTGACCGGAATGGCTGAGTACGTCTATGCATTAATCAGTTAATCGATCAGATGAACGGATTGTAAAACCGGCTATGGTTGATAAACACAGAAACACAAATCGTTATCGCAAGAATGATCGTTGAAAGAGTGAGAGAAAAGTAATCACTGCCAGTCAGACGGCTGATGGTATACCAGGTCCGCTTCTTCAGTTTACCAAAACCACGCAGATCCATGGCATTGGTGACCACTTCGATGCGTTCCAGGGTGGAGAAAATTAACGGAATGACAATTATGAGTGAGTTCTTGAATCGATCACCCATACTCGCCTGCGCGCCCAGTTCCAGACCACGTGCCTGCTGTGCCTGGCTGATATCGTGGTAAACACGCTGCACATCAGGAAAATACCGCAGGGTAAGCGAAAAGGCATAGGCTGCTTTGTAGTTCATCCCAACCTTGTTCATCGATGAGGCAAATTCGCTGGGGTTAGTTGTAAGCAAAAAGATGATGCCCAGTGGAATAACCGAGAGGTATTTAAAGAATTGCGTTACCTGGTATAAAAGCTGTTCCTGAGTAAGAACGTATCGACCTATCCCCTGCCAGATTACATGCCGCGTACCATAGATCTCCACTCCCTGTTCTGGCGCGAACAGAAAGGTAATAATGGCATTGATTACTATGAATACCAACACATAATAGATCATCAACTTGATCTGACTGAACTTGATACGCGAAACCCGTAAGATGATGACCGAAAATACCAGCACACCCAAAATCACCCGGATATCATATGAGAACATAACCGCAAAAGTGAGCAGAAGGAAGCAGACCAGTTTGGTCAGCCCCGATAAGCGATGAATGTAGGTATCTTCGTAATTGTAAGAAAAGAGTCTGGCTTTCATGAGGCGAGGCTCCTCTCATAATCGATAAAGTTTTGGACGAACTGCGTGCCGTCGGGGATACCAGCCAGCTCTGCCAGATGGTAGAGTGAAGTTTCTTTTAGATTGGCTTTCTCGATTAATTCCTTATTCGTAAGTACAATCGAAGCGCTCGTGTCGGCGACCATCTCGCCCTCAGATAAGACGATGGCGCGAGGAGTATATTCAAGCATCAGGTGCATGTCGTGAGTGATGAGGATTATGGTAATGCCAAGTTTGTTGATTTCACGCAGAAACTCCATGATCTCGCTGTAATGGCGGTAATCCTGCCCGGCGGTGGGTTCATCAAGGATGAGGATGCGAGGGTTGAGTACCAGGATCGAAGCGATGGTAACGCGTTTCTTTTGCCCGTAACTAAGGGCAGAAATTGGCCAATCGATGAAAGGAGCCAATCCGCAGACATCGAGCACTTTTCGCACACGCTGCTTGATCTCTTCCTCGGGTACATGGCGCAGGCGTAACCCCAGGGCAATCTCATCGAAAATGAGTGCCTTCGAGATCATCTGATTGGGATTCTGCATGACTACACCGATAAATTCAGCGCGTTGTTTAATTGATTTTTTCTTAAGGTCATCCCCCTGGTAGAGAATGGCTCCTTTATCCTCTTTTTCAAATCCAACCATAATCTTGGATAGAGTCGATTTTCCGGCGCCATTCTTGCCCACGATCGAGATCATTTCCCCTTCACGCAGGTCAAAATCAATATCACGCAGGGTCTTGTGTACACCATCATAGGAAAAACTGAGATGGTCTACTTTTAGAATGGACGAATTATTATTGCTTGAATCTGGATGCGTTACTGAACAATTCCACTTGCGTAATTCCTCATTCACCTTACCGGTATCCAGGCTCCAAATGTGGCCGGGTTTCATATCAGGGGTAACCTTAATCCCAGCGTATTTCAAGGCGGTGACATAGAGCGGCTCACGAATGCCATTCTTTTTCAGAATATCCGATGAGACCAGTTCATCCGCGTTCATATCCGCAATAATTCGTCCGTCGTTGATCACAACCACCCTATCTACATCGCAATGTAATACATCCTCGAGGCGGTGCTCGATGATAAGGATGGTTTTCTTTAACTTCTTATGGATATCGTCGATGATCTCAATGGCAGTTTTTCCGGTAGCCGGGTCTAGGTTGGCTAATGGTTCATCGAAAAGGAGTACGTTCACATCGTCGATCATGACTCCCGCGACGGAAGTGCGCTGTTTTTGCCCTCCGGATAATTCGTAGGGGGAGGATTTTTTAAGATTCTCCATCCCCACCATCCTGGCCACCCGATCCACCCGTTCAACCATTTCAGGGTTGGGAACACAATCATTCTCCATGGCAAACGCAATGTCTTCGCCAACGGTGAGCCCCACGAACTGACCATCGGAATCTTGCAGCACGGTGCCGATCATCTTGGATAGTTGAAAGATATCCAGGTCGCGGGTCTCTTTGCCGTTGATTTTAAGACTGCCTTCGATATTGCCTTTATAGTAGAAAGGGATCAACCCATTGAGGCAATGTCCAAGCGTGCTCTTACCGCTGCCGCTGGGTCCAACGATGAGGATCTTTTCACCCGGAAAAATCTTCAAACAGATATCGTGAAGAGTGGGTTCTGCCTGGGAAAAATACTGAAACGTGAAATGATCAAATTCGATGATCGGTGCATTTTCCATCGTTTGGGGGATTGCTCCCTTCAATTTTGAGGTCTAAGAGAATCCGCCCCAAGTATACCAGTTAAGGGCAGAAGCCGCCAAAAAGAAAGGATGGCAGCAAACTCACTGCCATCCTTGGCGTGACATGGAATGAAACTTACTCAGCTTTCTTGAGGCTGCCCTTCTTGGTGCGAGTGGCAGCGTAGGCAATCAACAGCAGCGTTCCGATGACACCGGCGCTGATAACATTCAACATGCAGGCAACCGCGCCCTGGGTAAATACCTTAGCGGCGGGTTCTGCATAAATGAGGATATCAAGCACAGGGGCAACCACGAGCCAGGCGATGGCATTTCCGATGATCTGGATGACATTGAAGGTCAAAATATCCTGCCATCTGATCTCGCCTTCTTCCACCTTGGTACGTTTGAAAGCGAAACCGAAAATGAAGCTGGCGACACCACTGGCGATGACCCAGCTCCACCAGGGAGAGCCATATTGGACAGCGTCGCTGACCGCGTGACCGATAAAGGCCATCAAACCAGCAGCGATGGGGCCGAAGAGGGCACCGAAGAAGGCGCTTAAACCGTAAGCGGTCTGGAAGCTGGTCTCGGGAACCCATGACGGGATCTTGACATACATGAACAACAGCGCGAATAAGGCCGCGCCGATGCCTGCTGCCACGATAGTTTTAGTTGTTACCTTGAAAATACCTTTCATATCGTTCCTCCTTGGTTATTTTTGAATCAAAAATCGTTTACGAAATCAAAGATTAAAACCCCAAAAGCAATGACCGGTTGCAGTGGGGTCATCTTAATCATTATTTTACAATCACCTCCACAGGATCACCCACGCGCAAGCCGAGGGTTTTTGCGGCGCTGCCATTGACCACAGCAATCTCAATAAAGGATTCGCTATCAACCAGGGCTACCAGGTCACCTGGGTGGCGATGACCATACGAGGTTACCAACCCATGGACTGTGGTATTGGCTACCTTGAAATCGATGTTCTCAATACCCGCAATGGCATTGGCTGGCAGGTTGGTGGTGCAATTGCCGAACGCGTCCACCACACTTATCTGGGCGCGCCATCCGGAAGCAGTCTTTTCAGGGCAGGGTAGCGGTTTACGAACCACATCGGTGATCAACGTTCCCATATCGTGGAAATCTGCACCGTTAGCCAACCATGCGCCTACAGGCGAGAAGATGTCGCGCCCGTGGAAGGTGTGGCTGACGTTGGGTAACCAGTATTTGGTATTGGTGAGGTTAACAAATTCCACCAATCCACCTTTGGCTTCTGCGTCTTCGATGATGGGAGTAAGCACACCGTTATCAGGAGCGACAAAGTATTGAGTGCCAAGGTGAGCGGCAATCGAGCGGCGGGTAGTTCCCACACCCGGATCAACCACGATTACGTGGACGGTGCCGTCGGGGAAAAAGGGATAGGCGCGCCACAAAGCAATGGCACCCTCGAGGATATTTTGCGGTGCGATCTCATGCGAAATATCGGCAATCTGTACCTGCGGGCAGATTTTCCAGATGACGCCTTTCATAGTACCGACAAAACCATCTTTGGTGCCAAAATCTGTGGTAAGCGTGAGAAAAGACAAACAAACCTCCAGTAATTAAATGATGATGAACTACTAACAATTTTTCAAGAACACACTTGTACCCGAGCCAGCTTTAAGCTTCTCAGCAGCGCTGCCATTGACCTCGGCGATTTCGAGAACGCCTGATGAATTGATCATGGCAACCAGGCTGCCGGGCTCACGTTCACCAAAGGTCTCCACCAGACCATCGATCCTGGCTTCACCCACTTTTATTACAACCCTTTTGTTCGCGGAGAGATGCTCCGGCCCCAGGTTGGTGAGCAGGTTGCCAAAATGGTCGACCGCCAGCACCTGACCCGCCCAGCCTTCGATGGTGGCTTCAGGTCGGGGGATCATGATGCGCGCCGGGTCGGTGACGGGTTCACCCATCTTCTCCACGGGCACACCTGCTGCCAGGTGGGCGGCTACCGGCGCGAAGATATCGCGACCGTGGAAACTGCGCGAGACTTCCTTCAACCAGTATTCCGGTTTATTCAAATGATAAAAGGTCATCGAATCGCCGGCTTTTTCAGCCGCTTCGATGACCCCGGTGAAAAGTCCATTGTCGGGACCGATAAAGTATTGTTCACCAATCCGGGCAGCCAGCGGACGCCGGGCTGTGCCCACCCCGGGGTCGACCACTGCCACGTGGATGGTGCCAGGTGGGAAGTACGGTGCTGTGTTGGCCAGCACCAATGATCCTTCAAGAATGTTTTGCGGACTGATCGCGTGGGTGATATCGACAATCTGGACTTCGGGAAGGATAGTGAGGATCACACCGCGCATTACCCCGGTGAAGCCGTCCTTAAACCCAAAATCGGTCAATAATGTGATCACTGGCATACTGAAAACCTGCATTAATCAGTTTAATGGGAACAACCTCATGTATATCATAAAGCGTTCGATGAAGTCAAGCAAAACTCAACAGAAGGTCGCGAATCTAGCCTATTCCATGCGCGCGAACATGGCGCAGCATTTCGGCGCGGGTGGATACCCCCAGTTTGCGCTTAATCCCATCGATCACTCCGTAGACAGTGCGCTCACTCAAGCCCAGTTCAGCCGCAATCTGCGGGTTGGAATTTCCACGCACCAGCAGGCTGATCACCTCCAGCTCGCGCGGGGTGAGCTCTGATTCCTGCGTTTGGGATCCTGTCGCGTTCATGACTTCATTGTACAGAGAAATCTGCTGGATGATTCAATCGGTTTCCGGAATCGTTGTAGGGGCGCAGCGGCGCTGCGCCCCTACCGTGGGTATGCAATAATATGGTTGCTTATTCACCCTCGACCGCGTTCTTCTCGATGACTTCCTTGTAAAATAATCCGGAATCTTTGACGGTGCGTTTCTGAGTCTGGTAATCCACATGGACGATGCCAAAGCGCTGACTGTAACCGTGCGCCCACTCGAAATTATCCATCAGAGACCAGGCGAAATAGGCGTTGACGGGTAACCCGGCCTGGATGGCGCGTGAAACCTGAGCCAGGTGGGTACGCATGTACTCCACGCGTTTTGTATCATGAACATGGCCAGATTCGTCCGGGCCTTCGTCGTAGGCGGCTCCGTTCTCGGCGATGAACAGGCTTTTGGGGTGATAACGATCGTTGAGCTGTCGCAGCAGTTCGAAGATGCCCCGCGGGAATACCTCCCAGCCAACGGTGGTGTACTCTTTCCCGCGCGGCTTGTAGTGGCGTATGCGGTCTGGATGACGCGAGATACCCGGCAGGGCACCGATGACGCTACGGGTGTAGTAGTTCACGCCCAACATATCCATGGGCGCGGCAATAATGTCCATGTCGCCGGGTTGGACGTAATCGGGAGATTCGGGACGAACACCCATACGCGCGAAGTCAGCAATCATGTCTTGCGGGTACCCCATGCCGAAGATCGGATCGAGGAACCAGCGATTGACCAGACCATCGTAGAAGCGGCAGGCCTTCCTATCCGCGGGGAAAGGTGAACGCGGGTAAATCAGGAACGGGTTCGAGACGATGCCAACGGACGCGTCTTTGACATTGGCACGGATAGCCTGCACACCCATTCCGTGGGCCAGGTGCAGGTGATGAGCAGCGCGCAGCGCCTTTTCCTGGCTCTTTTCACCAGGAGCGTGCCAGCCGTAGGCGTAGCCCAAAAAAGCGGAACAGAAAGGCTCGTTTAGTGTGGTCCAGTATTTCACCCGGTCGCCAAGGCAGCGGGTGACCGCGTCGGTGTAGGTGGCAAAAGCCTGCGCGGTATCTCGTGTCAACCAGCCGCCGGGGAGCGCGGAGGGCAAATCCCAATGGTAGAGCGTGACGAGAGGCTGGATGCCGGCCTTGAGCAATTCGTCCACCAGGCTGTCGTAGAAGGCCAGACCTGCTTCGTTCAATTGACCCACACCGGTGGGAAAGATGCGCGGCCAGGCAATCGAGAAACGATACGCTTTAATGCCGAGTGATTTCATGAGGGCCACGTCTTGCTTCCACAGGTGGTAGTGATCGGTGGCTACATCTCCGGTATCACCGTTCTTGACCTTGCCGGGGGTATGCGCAAAAACGTCCCAGATCGATTCGCCGCGGCCGTCCTCGCGGACGCCACCTTCCACCTGGTACGACGCGGTGGCTGCTCCCCAGAGAAACCCCGAGGGGAATGGATATACTTCGGTCATTGATTCACTCCAGTAAGAGGTTCGTGCAGATGGTATCGGGAAGATATGTCAGGTCAGCCCTTGAGGTCAGCCCAATCTGACATCCGGCGCGCGTCGTCGATCAGGTGCGCGCGCATGGCTGGGGTAAGGGTGAAGTATTCACTGTTCGCATCACAGGTGTTGGTGTTCTCCACCAGCAGGATGGTAGCATCACGGCTGAGGATTATTCCATGCCAGGCTGCCTGGCGGACGTTGTAAAGTTTGAGTGGCTCCATAGTCACCGCTTCAAGAGCCTCGACGCTGCTTTTGTTCCCACCCATCAACAATGTCGCCTGCCCGCCAATGAGAACAAAGACCTCATCGGTCTGCATGTGACGTTCAATTCTATCTATCTTCGGGGGAAACAGTCCATCAAGATATCGCAGGTAAGCCACTCTCCAACCATTAAAATCAATCAGGGGTTTGTAACCCTCGCCGGTGTAGGCGACGATATCCAGTATTTCACGATCCATTCGTGGCTCCTGTGCTCAATTGATAATTACTAGTAATATGTGCGCTGATTGAAATGTACTGGGAGCGCTCCCATGTTTCAAATTATAGACCAAAAAGCACGGATGTCAACGGTTTGAGTTAACACAAAGGAATAATTGGGGGGTAAAACCATTATTCACCACGAAAATCACCAAAAACCCGAAAGAAAATCCCTCAGCCTATTCTACCTTTCGCTGCCCTCGGGTGTATTCAAATCGCGCCTCTCGCTGGGGGGAAACCGTTCAAAAGAGAGAAAAATTTTGTAACAAATCATTTCACGCAATACCACTCGCAAAAGCAGCTCGGGTATGCAAAGTTCTCAAGACGCGAAGAACGCTGAGGAGTAATGAACAATATCTGAATTGTCTAGAAGGTAAATTGCAATTTTGGATTGTCAAAACCTCATTCTATGTTCACCAAGAAATCAGAAAAACTATTGTGACCTAATGAATCGACAAAAATCAACCCCGGTTGGTTTCCAGGGTTGATGGAATGGATCAATTCCAACCGGGCCGCTTGGCGGCCTTTTTCTTTTTATCCCGGATGCTCTTGGTGATGGCAAACGCCCCACCTAATACAGCCGGGATGGTCACTGAACCGCAGATAATGTTTCCCGTGCTCGCGGTACTGGCAGCAATGAACTTGACGGTGTACGTAGCGTCTGTGCCATAGGCTTTGGAATCGCTCGGAACCAATTTGAGATAATAAACGCCATCGAATGGTACAGTCCAATCGAGCATAGAAGTAGCGTTGGCGTCGCTGGGATGGTACTCACCCAGCAGCGTGGTTCCGTCGGTGTCGTACAAATAGATCACAGCGGCGGAATTCGTACCGGTTGGTACCGCGCTGATTTCCAGACTCTGACCCTGGGTGGCCTGGAAAGTCAGCCAATCGACGTCATTGGCAGGACACCAGTTGTGGGTCTGCTCCACGGAGACCGTCAACTGCGCGGCGCTGGTCTGTTCGTCGTCGCCGGGATCGCTTCCCTCGAAGGCATCATCCACACAGGAGTTAGTCAGGTAGGTGCGTGTTTGGGCATCAGTACCAAAATCAAGCGCGTCTCCGTTTTTGGCCACCGCGCGAAGCTGGAACTCATAGGTGTTGCCCATTTCGCCATAAAAGATCGCTGAACGGTCGTCCGCCACTGGCTGTTTCTTCCAGTCGGACCAATCGGGGGTGGCATAGAGGCGATAGCGAATCTCGAAATGGTCAATCAGGTCCGCTCCGCTGCTCACCTGCCAGGTGAGCTTGACCGCGGTGGATTGGGTCACTTCAGGCAAGGCATCGAGCGCGGCCACAGGAGCCGGTACCGGCTCAACCACAGTGAAGGTGGTCGTCGCGGCCACCGTCCCCGCCAGGTTTTTGGCTGTCACCGTCATTGTGTAATCACCAACGGGGAGAGCGCCCACGTGCCACAGCCCGGTGTCGAGCCAGTCGGTGGTCGAGTTGTAATTATCGGGACCGGTCAACGCGGCTTGATAAGTCGTATCGGCTTCGGTGGTCCATGAGAATTGGATATCTGTATCAGAATCGGCGCCTTCGGGAACAGTGATGGTTGGGGCGGCGGGCAATTCGATGCGCGCCACCACCCTGGCTGAAGCTGCGTTCTTTAAGCCGATCGTGTTATCCGAAAGGTCGGGGTCGCCGGATTGGTAAAAATCAAGGTTGCCGCCGAATTCTTTGTCGGGATAAAGAAGTAACGAAACACCGCTGCCCACCTGCACCGAACTTACCTGATCTATTTGGATGTTATCCAGTCGATTTAAATTCGGGTAATCGCCAATATCCAGCAGTTGGCAAGTGCCCTGGTAATTGATCTCGCTGGTCAGCGCCACCTGATTCTCACTAGGGGTACAAACGGGCGGGTCAATGGGGCAGGCGTAACTCTTGGTATATTCGATCATGGCGGTCTTCTCGGCTGACACGTTGCCAGTGGCATCGATGACTTTGAGCGCGAGGAAAAACTCGCCGTCGGGGATGTCGGCGTCGCACAGGTTGATGCTGGTGGAAAAACTGCTGCCGCTCAGGGTATCGCCGATGGCGGTCCAGTTGCCATCAGTGGTGATGAGCAACTGAGCGGAGGCGACCTCGTCATTATCATATAGCGTACCGCTGACTGTCATTTCGGGGGTGGTAATGACGCTATTAGCAGCCGGCGCGGTGATCGATCCGGTGGGAGCCTCGGTGTCTTTGGTCTGCTCGTAGTTTTGTGAAGTGTATTTAGATTGACAACCTTTGCCCAGCTCAGGATAAGCCGAAGCCTCGGAACACAACCGGGGGGTGCCATTATTGATGGTCACTTCGTCAAAACGAATATCCACCGAAGTACCCCAGTAGGAGGTGGCGTTGGTGTGCACCATGAAGTGCAGATGGTTGCCAGTGCTCGCGCCGGTGTCATCGACACGACCGATGAACTGTCCCTGCTTGACCTTCGCGCCGATGGTTCTCAACGCCACCGGAATGCTGTTCTGAGCCAGGTGGTAGTAGACCTGATACGTGGTGGGAGTGGTGCTGGTGTCTTCGAGGACAATATAGTTGGCGTTGGTGGTGTTGCCATCGGCGTATTTCCAAACCGCGTATTTCACCGTGCCAGCCCTGGAAGCGACAATATTAAATTGGGTACCATCTGCAAAGTCGTAAGCGTAGCGACAGGTGGACGGGCATGATTTATAGGTGTAAACGTGCCCAATGCTGCCAGTAAGATACTTGGATTGACCGCCCGGCCAGGGTAATTTATATCCTTTGTATACCGTGCCATCCTTGGATTCCTGCTGGATGGCAGGCATGTACATCATTTTGTCTTCCTTGGTTAGCAAAGTGTCTGGAACGGCTTGCAGTTCGGCGGCAAAGTTGCTGTCCGCCTGGAAGACCACACTCCAGGAACCGTCGGAGCCCTTGTGGCAGATAACCATGCCGGGTTCAGCAGATTGGACGGCGCCGGTCTTCTTATCCACCAGCGCGATCCAGACTACGGCCAGGTTGCCGTCTTCGGAAAGCTTCACGTCGTCAATGGAAACGCGATAGAGCAGAAACGACAGCACATCCTCACGACCTTCCGCGGCGGCCTGAATGACCTTTTGCAGCTCGATCCAGGTGGGATCACTGAGGGTCTTGGGCTGCGGCAGTGAGGGCAACCCGCCATCGGAGGTGTCAGGCGCTACCTTGCAGCCGGCCAGAAGTCCGGTGAGAAAGAGGACCAGGATGGTCGCTCGGAAGAGGTTTTGTGAGAGGTTTTTATGTGCCATGAGCCATTCCTTGCAGAATTATTACCGGAATGGGTGCAAGTTTTGGGCCAGACCGGGAGGCTTTGCGCTCCACGGATGTGTAAACGCGAAATTTATCCACGAATTTTCACAAATTTTTGTAGATCAACGAAGGTGTAGGGTGCGCCTCCGATTTCAAGGAATTTTGATTGAGGATCAACTGGAGGCGCACCATTGACCAACGAAGATGCATAATCGGTGCGCCCCAAGAACAGGGGCACACCCTACGAAAATTTATTCCGTCCCAAGAGTGAAGTAGAATGTGGCACCTTTATCGCGCTCACCTTCAGCCCAGATGCGCCCGTTGTGGCGCTCAATGATGCGCGCGGCGATGCTTAACCCAATGCCCATCCCCGGGTACTCTCCGGAGCTATGGGTGCGATAAAATGGTTTGAACAGATTAGCGGCCTCGTCCGGTTCGAAGCCGATGCCGTTGTCTTTAATGAAATACACCCACCCCATTTTAGGATCCTTGCGGCAGCCAAACTCGATCTTGGCAAGATCGCGATTGGCAGTGTACTTCCATGTGTTTTCTAAAAGGTTAGCCAGAAGGTTGCGCATGAGCGAGCGATCCGCTTTGACAATCGCGGTTTTTGGGCTAACAAACTCGAATTTTCTTTCTTCATCCTGCGAAGCAACCTGCTTCATGATCTCACCGGCCATTGCCGCGAGATCGACAATGTCCAGGTTGAGCGAACTTCGTTTAAGACGCGTTAACATCAACAGGTTATCGATCATCTGGTTCATTTCGCCGCTGGCCTGGCTCAACCCATTGAGATAGCCCATCCCCTTCTCATCAAGTTTGGAGGCATAATCCTCCATCAAGATGGAACTGTAGCCCTTGATGGCACGAAGGGGAGCACGTAGATCGTGCGAGACCGAATAACTGAAAGCTTCATAATCATCCCGTTCGTCTGTGGTAGTCTTGAGCGCCGCTTCCACTTCGAGTTGTTTGCTGAGATCGAAAACGATCATCATCACAACCGATCGGCCTGAATATTCGATCTGCATGGGGAAAAGGTCGCTGGTTATTGGCTCACCTTTTAGGGTCAGCATCTTCCAAGGGCCGGAACGGTGTAGGAAAATATCCGGTTTCTTTAACTCGTTTAGCAAACGATCGCAATCCTGCGGATCACAGAGTTCTATCAATCTCATTTCCATGATCTTTTCAGTGGAGCATCCAAAAAGATCGCATACCGCCTGATTAGCAGCCAGGAATTTTCCATCTGCCTGGTCATAGATCCTGATCGGGAGCGGGTTTTTAGAGAATAAGGAAGTAAACCCACTTTGAACCATTTTTAATTCAGTATTCAGTGAAGCCTGTTGCCTTTCATCCACCTTGAGAAGGATGTAGATGAGCAATGTTGACATCACCACAAAGAGCGTCCCTTTGATCATTGCAATGGTGGTTGCCCTGACCATATCGGTGTTGATTGCCAGGTTGATGCGGTCTGTTGTAAAAACCCAGATAAGGGAAAAGATGAAATAGATCAATGGTATTCTGAAAACTCGTGAAGTGAATCGCTTTTTCATCAACACTCCAAAGAATACAATCTATATTAATTTAGATTGTACCAGTTTCCAAGAAAAATAATTTGATTAAAGTAAATGGTCAAAATCAATTTACACCTGTAATATCGCAACTCATGCTAGTATTAAGACAATCCCCAGCATATCGAAGCAACTGGAGGTACCCCATGGCCTTTGCCCTCACCCTCGTTCAGATCGACGAAGCCCTTAAACAAACTGGATGTGCCATCTGCAGATTAACTGCGTCCGCCGTTCGAAAATCGGCTGAAGGGTTCCTTTATGAGAACACACTCGACCCGCAAGTACGCGAACCCATACTGAAATCACGCGGATTCTGCGCAGAACATACCCGGTTGTTGGCCGCGATAGAACTTTCGACCGACGGATCGGCTCTCGGCTTAAATTATATTTATGAACAACTCTCCCGTATTGTGGCCGAAGAACTGACCCAACCAGCGATGGTAAAAAGACCCTCTCTGCTGCGGAAAAGAACCGAATCCTTTCCTCCCTGTCCATTCTGTGAACTGGCCGATGAAAGCGCAAGAAATTATCTTAACGCGTTGTTCGAGGAACTGGAAAAGGAAACCTCCCCCACCCGCGCCACCTACGCGCAGTCCAATGGTTTATGCTACAGTCATTTGCGCGGCGGCCTTGAAGAATTTGGCGGCAGCTTCCCTCATGCCGCTGCTTTCCTCGTTGAAGGCACCAGAGACCGCCTACTCACTGGCTCGACCCGGATGAAAGAGTACATCCGCAAGCATAACTGGTACTACCGCGATGAAAAGATCAGCCCTGAAGAAGCGACCGCCTGGCGCAAGGCACTGGCATTTTTCACAGGATTGCCTGAAGAAAAATTCGATCACAAATTCGAGAAATAGACCCAATCGCAGAATCCCGATTTCTTTTGAAACCGGGATTCTTAAAAAAGGTGAACCAGGAAAACTGCCTATTGGGCAGGAACTTCGATATCCAGCAACGTGTTCAAATTGGCTTCGGAAGCGTCGAGATTGCCTCCGTAGATCCACAGGTCAGTGGAACCGTCATCGTTGTAAATATTGATGCCGCCGTATCCGTTCTGTCCGCTTGCCAGACGGTACCAGCCGGGGTGAGCTGACGAACGTCCGTTGATGATAAAGCAGCCACCGGCAGGGATGGTGCCCATCATTTTTCCGGTTTCGCTGGGATAATCGCGTATATTCAAACCTGCGCGATAATCGGCACTGATACAAACCACCAGACGCACTTCTTCAGCCGGCGTGGCTGTTGCAGTAGGTTCGGGAGTCCTGGTGGGTGTGGCTGTAACCGCAATCGTGGCAGTCGCGGTAACTTCAGCGGTTGGTGTGACCGCATTCGCCGCAGCCGCGCCTGACTGGGTCTGCCCTTTCGTTCTCTGTGGGGTAGTGAACGCGGTAGATGAAGTAGGAGCGAACATCAAGACAGCGGACGCGCCGATCAACGCGCCGAGGACAAATCCGAGCAGCATAACCCGACCACGTCCTTCTTTAAGGTCCGATCGCTTGCGCAATAGCGGAAGCAGAGTCAGGACGAGCAAGAGTACCGCTCCACCCAAAAGAACCCATCCAAAAATGGTTTTCATCAAACTATTGGTACTGTTTCTACCTGTGGGCATGACGCCAGAAGGAAGGTTCCCGGATGAAGTGTTGCCCGAATTCGAGTTGGGACGGCTGCCTGTGCCATTCCCCTGCATCTGTGGGAATGACCCGGAAGTATCTCCTCCCGGCATTTGCGGGAAGGAACCCGAGTTGTCACCGGACATCTGCGGCATAACCCCGGAGTTGCCCATCGCCGGTACCTGAGCAGACATACCTAATCCGGTATTGATGAGCAGAAGCAACCCGGAAAGAAGCAAAAGGCCGATCAAAAACCCATAGATCAGGGGTTTCGCACGCCCATCCTTGAAAAAATCCTTCTTAAGAAATGAAAAGATCAATAACGCGACGACGCCAGCCAGTCCAACCCCAAAGAGAATGTAACCAATGACGGCCTTTCCAATCAGGGCACCCGCGAAGCTGACCACGCCGGCTGCAATCATCACCGCGAACCAGATCCAAAATTTGTTATTCTCTTGCATCTTACCTCCAGCGTTTCCAACTTGTATCATTTCAATAACAGTGTCTTCGGATTCTAGTTATACCCACCAATTGTCGAGAAATTGTTTAGCTTTCGTCGAAACAAATGCATGTTTTTGCTAAAAAGGACGCACCAGTTTTGATTGAGGAGCGCTCGCAAATCGATCAATTGCGCGCTTCCAAATGAAACGCGCCTTATGAATGACTGAGCCAACAGCAGGTTTAGCCCTTAAATGTGATCTTCATTGATTTTTATTGGAGGAGGTTCAAAAAAAAGAGTTACGCCGGCAAATCACCTGTCAACATCTGACGCGCCTTCTCGACATATTCCAGACTTTGGTGGCGGAAGTAGGTATTATACAGGGTGGCGTAATGACCACCACCGGCGAGCAGACCGTTGTGACTGCCCTCTTCGATGATCTTGCCATTCTCCATCACCAGAATGCGGTCGGCCGATTTGACCGTGGAAAGTCTGTGGGCAATGAGGATACTGGTGGTTTGTTTGAGGATGAGGTTGAGCGCCTGCTGGATCTGCCACTCGGTAAACGGATCAATGCTGGCGGTTGCCTCGTCGAGGATGAAGATGGATGGCTGCTGTACCAGGACGCGCATAAGTGAAACGAGCTGCCGCTGCCCCATCGAAAGTTTTGCGCCACGCTCGCCCACCTCGGTTGCCAATCCTTCAGGCAGCGTGTCGAGCCACTCGCCGTCGCCGATCTGGCGGGCAAGCGCGAAGATTTCATCATCAGTGGCTTCTTCGCGCGCGTAGCGGATGTTCTCTGCCACCGTGCCGGAGAAGAGGAACGGCACCTGGTTGACCACACCCAGATGACGGCGGTAATCAGTGAGGTCGAAGCCGCGGATATCCTGACCGTCGATGAGGATGCGGCCGCCCTGAAATTCGTAGAAACGCGCGATCAGCTTGGCTACCGAGGTCTTGCCGGCGCCGGTATGCCCCACGATGGCCAGGTTCTGACCCGCAGGGATTTTAAGACTGAAGTCCTCGAGGATGGGTTCGGTGTCTTTGTAATGGAAATCAACGTGATCGAAGACAATCTCACCCTTGAAGCGCGGGGCAGGCAATTTGCCCGACTGGACCACGCGGTTGGGGGTATCGATTAGAGCGAACACCCGTTCGGAGGCGGAAAGACCGTTCTGGATGTTGGTCCAGAAGGAGGTCAGGTTCATGATCGGGAACATGAAGCGGTCGAGGCTTTGCAGGAACAGGTACCAGGCACCGACGTTGACGATGGCATGGTAAGCGTCCATGCCGCCGACGTAGACCATCACAGCCGTAGCCACACCGTTCAGAGCGTTAAGGAAGGGGAAGACAAAGGAGAGTACCAGTCCGCGTTTGACGTTGACCTTGTACGAGGTGGTGTTTGCCTCGAAGAATTCGTTGTAGATGCTGGCTTCCTGGCGGAAGTTCTTGGCCACTGCGATGCCGCTGACGGTTTCCTTGATGGTGGAATTGACGTTTGCCATGGCACGCATGCCTTGCCGTGTCACCTTGCGAGCCAGGGTGCGGTAGGCTACCCCGAAGACTAGCACAATGGGGATGAGCGCCATCACGTACAGGCTGAGGCGTACCGATATGGTAAAGATGACCACGGCGAGGATGAGCGCCTCGATGAACTGGGCGATGACATCCGTCACCAGCCCCACCAGTTCACCAAAATCGCGCGTATCAGAGGTGATGCGCGAAACCACCTTGCCCGAAGAAAACTCGTCGAAGAAGGACAGGTCGTGTTGCACCGAGGCTTCGTACGCCTGCATGGCCAGGTTGGCAACCACGTCGGCGATGGCTTTGGTGATGAGTCGGCGCGAGAACAGGTTGCTTGTCCACATGATAACGCCGATAACCAGCACGGTGAGCCCGACAATAAGAAGACGGGTAACCGTCGGCGCACCCCTGAGCAGTTCCACGCTGTCTGAAACGGTGATGGGCAGCATGGCTCCCGCCCCGGCGATCAGCAAGGTAAAGACCAGCACACCCAGCAGGCGCTTCCACTGCGGCTTGAAGTAAGCCAGGATGCGTTTGAACAGCTCACTGTCTGAGTAAGTGCGGTCGTATTTTTCTGCGTCCAGTCCGTCAAAAAAGCCCATAAGTCCTTATGTGCGAGAATCG
>DAOUFI010000014.1:0-97110 GCA_034430175.1 Anaerolineaceae bacterium
GGTGGCACGCGGTTTGAACCGTTTACCATTCAACCCGCCGAGAACGAAATATAAATACAAGGAGAGTCAAAATGTACCTGATAATCGCTGTTTTAGTTGGATTGCTCCCGATCATCCCTGCCGTGATCTTTTTCCTTCGCGACCGCAAGACTCAACCTGAAAGAGCCCCCCGCAGTTTGGCCTTTGGTCTGAACGGGTTCAATATCATCGTTGGTTTGATGGTCGCGGCTGTGGGTTTCTTGTGGTTGGCCTCGCCTGAGACAGTACTGGCATCTGGTCTTGTAGCACAGACTGCAACAACCAAGGATCCATTGGTCTACATCGCCGCGGCGCTTTCAACAGGATTGGCCTGCATCGGTGCGGGTATTGCCGTAGCCAGTTCCGCGGCAGCCGCCACCGGCGCGATCGCCGAAAAGCCTGAGACTTTTGGCCGTTCTCTGGTGTTCGTTGGTATGGCAGAAGGTGTTGCTATCTACGGTTTGATCATTTCCTTCATGATCATCAACGCGTAATGATATGAAAGTTCTTGTGATCGGACACCCACAAGCGGTGCTTGGCTTCTCCCTTTCAGGGGTGCAAGGGATAGCCGTAACGACGGCTGATGAAACCAATCAAGCCCTTGATGAAGCCCTGGCCAGAAATGATATAGGCATTGTCCTGGTCACACAGGATGTGTCCACGTTGGTACAGGGGAGGATGGATGACCTCAGGCAGCACAGTACTGTCCCTCTTGTCGTCGAGATCCCTGGTCCTCAAGGCGTGGGTGCTGGACAACCTTCACTTAGCGATGTATTGCTCCGGGCGATCGGTGTGAAGATTTAACACGATCGTTCGAGCGAACTCTCTGGAATGGAACAGGTATTTGTATGACACCAGATGATAATTTGGAAAGGCTTTCAAAAGAAATTTTCGCGCAGGCTGAATCCGAAACGGGTCAGATCATCGCTGATGCCCGTGCCAAGGCTGATCAAATCCGCAAAAAGGCTCAGCAAGACGCGGAAGAAGAAAAATCCCGTATCCTTGACCAGGCCAGGCACGAGGCAGAACGGTTGCGTAGCCAGGCCTTGGCAACGACCCAATTGAAAGCGCGCACCATGCTGCTCGATTCTCGAGAGCGATTGCTCAAAGAGGTTTTTGAAACCGCTGAAAAGAAAATGGCATCGGTCCAACAATGGAGCGATTATGAAGTCATTGTAAAAAGACTAATCCTTGAAGCCGTTTCACAATTGGAATCAAAGAATATCAAGATCAGAGCCGATAGAGTGACCGCGAAACACATCACCGATAAAATGTTGAAAGAAATCGAAAAAGAATTCGGCGGCAAGATCAGTATGGCGGAACCCCTTGAAAAAGGCACCGGCATCATTGCCAGCACCGAAGACGGTCACCTGACCTTCGATAATACTCTTGAAACGCGAATGGCTCACCTCGAAAATGAACTGCGCGCGCCAGTTTATCATATTCTCATGGGAGAAAGCTTATGAGCGAACGTGTAGGAACTGTCACCTGGATCAATGGCCCGGTTCTACGCGCCCGCGGTTCTCGCCAGGTGGGTATGATGGAATTGGTCGAAGTAGGCGAAGAACACTTGATCGGTGAAGTGATCGGGTTGAATGGCGACACGATCACCATTCAAGTATATGAAGAAACAGCAGGTATGCGCCCAGGCGCGCCGGTCTTTGGTACGGGATTGCCCCTCTCTGTTGAGTTGGGTCCCGGTTTATTGCGTAGTATTTTTGATGGCATCCAACGCCCCCTGCCGGTGATCGAAATGCGCACGGGATCATTTATCAGCCGGGGTGTACATTTGACTCCCCTTTATCGCAAGGACCGCTGGAATTTTACCCCGACTGCTAAAGTGGGTGATGAGGTCAAAGGCGGATCCATCCTTGGTACGGTTCCCGAAACACCCATCATTGAACACCGCGTGATGGTTCCCCCCGATATTTCTGGCACCATCACTTGGATCGCTCCTGAAAAAGCTTTTACGATCGAAGAGACGATCGCGAAGGTGAAAACTGCCAACGGTGAAAAAGAGCTCTCCATGTTGCAGCGCTGGCCAATCCGCAAGCTGCGCCCCTATAAGGAGCGCCTTGGTGCCAGCATACCTTTGATCACGGGGCAGCGCGTGCTTGACACCTTCTTCCCAATGGCAAAGGGCGGCGCTGCCGCCATTCCCGGCGGGTTTGGGGCGGGCAAGACAGTCACCCAGCACAGTATTGCCAAATGGGCTGATGCTCAGGTGGTGGTCTACATCGGCTGCGGCGAACGCGGCAATGAAATGACCGAGGTGTTGCAGGAGTTCCCTGAACTGATCGATCCACGTTCCGGTCACCCGATGATGGAACGTACTGTGTTGATCGCCAACACTTCAAACATGCCAGTGGCTGCCCGCGAGGCCAGTATCTACACCGGCATCACCATTGCGGAATATTATCGCGACATGGGTTATCATGTGGCGTTGATGGCCGATTCGACCTCACGCTGGGCGGAAGCCTTACGTGAAGTTTCCGGCCGCCTTGAAGAGATGCCCGCCGAGGAAGGTTATCCGGCTTATCTGGCCGGTCGTCTGGCGGAGTTCTACGAACGCGCTGGATATGTTAAAACCCTTTCAGACCAGGAAGGCTCCGTCAGTATCATCGGCGCGGTCTCCCCTCCGGGCGGCGACTTCTCCGAACCGGTCACTCAGCATACCAAACGTTTCATTCGTTGTTTCTGGGCATTGGACAAGGCGTTGGCATCAGCCCGCCACTTCCCGTCCATTAACTGGCTCGACAGCTACAGCGAATACCTGGATGATGTGGCTCCCTGGTGGAAGAACAGCGCAAAAGTTGACTGGTACCGCATGCGTAACGAAGCTATGGGTATCCTTAGCGAGGAAAACCGCCTGTCACAGATTGTCAAACTGGTTGGTCCGGATGCCCTGCCGGATGAGCAGCGTCTCGTTCTCGAAACCGCCCGCCTATTACGTGAAGGCTTCTTGCAGCAGAACGCCATGGACAAGGTTGACGCCTACTCGACGGTACAGAAACAAATGGGTATGCTCGGGCTGATGCTTTATTTCCATGAACGTGGCCAGCGTATAATCCGAATGGGCGCTACCATCAGCGTCATCCATGCCCTGCCGGTGGTGAACACGTTGATCCGTATGAAGACGGAAGTACCCAACGAAAATTTGGAGAAGCTCGATGAGATCCACAAGGCGATCGATGAGCAGATGACTCAATTGGAGGCAGATTACAAATGAGTGAACGAACTGATCGCGGTGGACAGGAAGTAAATGGCGTCGCACGTGTCGAAGGTCCGATCCTGGTGGTTGAAAAAGCCGGATCGATTGGCTACGACGAAGTTGTCGAAGTGGTCGATTCGAACGGTGATCTGCGCCGCGGACGTATCCTTGAAGTGGGCGAAAAAGAAGCGGTTGTCGAGGTGTTCGCCGGTACCACCGGGCTTTCGATCGACGGTACCAATGTGCGCTTTCTGGGTTCGCCGTTACATATACCGGTAACCGAAGAAATGCTTGGCCGCGTGTTTGACGGCTTGGGCACTCCTATTGATGGAGGTCCCATGCCTCTCACCGACCGCTTCGCAGATGTCAATGGTCAACCTATCAATCCGACCGCGCGTGTCTACCCACGCGATTACATCCAGACTGGTATCTCGGTCATTGACGGCATGAATACCCTGGTTATGGGGCAGAAGCTACCTCTCTTCTCCGGTGCGGGCATGCCGCACGACCAACTTGCCGCCCAGATTGTGCGCCAGGCTACCCTGGGTGCTCCGGCTGGTGAAGTGAACAAGAACGCAGGCGATTTCGCCATCGTGTTCGCCGCCATGGGCGTCAAACATGACGTGGCTGATTTCTTCAAAAATTCATTTGCTGAGAGCGGTGCGCTCTCCAGAGTGGCCATGTTCCTCAACCTGGCCGATGATCCCCCGGTGGAACGCCTCATCACCCCGCGCGCAGCGCTGACCCTGGCCGAGTATTTGGCCTTCGAGAAGGAAATGCACGTACTTGTGGTGCTCACCGATATGACCAATTATTGCGAAGCTCTGCGCCAGATCTCCAACATCCGCGGTGAAGTGCCAAGCCGAAAGGGTTACCCTGGTTATCTGTATTCTGACCTGGCTTCTATGTACGAACGTACAGGCCGTGTACGCACCAGCAAGGGTTCGATCACGCAGATTCCCATTCTTACCATGCCAAACGATGATATCACCCACCCGGTGCCTGACCTTACCGGGTATATCACCGAGGGGCAGATCGTGTTGGGGCGTTCCCTGTACCAGCATGGTATTTATCCCCCAATCTTTGTCTTGCCCAGTCTCAGTCGACTGGCTAAAGATGGCATTGGCAAAGGGATGACCCGCGAAGATCATCCGCACCTGGCCGCGCAACTTTACGCCGCCTACGCCCACGTTCAGGAAGTTCGTTCGCTGGCCTCGGTTATCGGTGAAGAAGAATTGGGCGATGTGGATAAGATGTATCTGAAATTCGGCCGCGGTTTCGAAGAGAAATACGTCTCACAGGCGCTTACCGAAAACCGCACCATTGAACAAACCCTCGATATTGGCTGGAAATTACTCGCGCTCCTTCCTAAGGAAGAATTGACCCGCGTTTCAGAAGCTGAGATCGCGAAATACTACAAGGCTGGCAATGGCTAAGATCAATGTTCCGCCCACCCGCAGCAACTTGATTCGGATTAAGCAGGACCTGACGTTTGCTAAAGAGGGCTACGAGATCCTCAACCGCAAACGCGAAGTGCTCACCACCGAATTGATCTCCATGTCGAAAAACGCCGAGGAGTTGCAATCGAAGGTGTGGACCCTGTTGGCTGAAGCATACTCAGCCATGGAAAACGCCCAGTTGAAAATGGGGCGCGAGCGGGTGGAGTGGGCTGCGCTGGCCGCTAATAAAACCGTGGAGGTTACCCTCAAGTTCCGCGGAATAATGGGCGTGGCTGTTCCCAACATAGAATCGAGTGGAGCCCCATCAGAAATGCCCTATAGCCTGGGATATACCACCGCTGCCCTGGATGAAGCAACAGCGAAATTTGCTGAAGTGACCAGGCTCATCCCAGAACTTTCGATGGTGATGACCACCGTGTGGCGTTTGGCAGGTGAATTACGCAAGACCCAACGACGCGTGAATGCGTTACAATACATATTCATCCCTGAGTATGAGGAGACCGTGCGCTTCATTGTCAGCTCTCTGGAGGAGCGCGAACGTGAAGACACCTTCCGCCTCAAGCTGCTCAAAACGCGCTCGGAGAAAGCCGAAGCTGAGACAGAAAGCAGCCTGGAATCCTGATCAAAAAGGACGAAAGGGGAGGAAACTCCCCTTTTTGATTCATAATGAAGAATTATCAACAACTACTTTCTACATTGATTCATGACCTGCCCATTAAAGCTGGTGTGTTTGGTGATGTTTCTGGCATCTTGATCAGCGGCGTGCAATCTGACTCGCGCCTGGTCAAACCGGGTGACCTGTTCGTTTGTCTCAGCGGAGGCAACACGGATGGTCATAAGTACATTCCCAACGCGGTTCAGGCTGGAGCTGTGGCTGTGATTGGGAGCCAGGCGATCGATAGCCTTACTGTTCCGTATATAAGGGTTGCCGACACACGAGAGGCGTTGGCCTGGTTTTCCGCCGGGTTGTACGATCATCCAGGCCGCAAGCTGACAGTCATCGGTGTCACTGGCACGGATGGGAAAACAACCACCTCAAACCTGCTTTACCAGATTTTGAAGGCCGCCGGTTTACAAGCTGGGTTAATCTCGACGGTTAACGCCATGATCGGCAACGACGTCATCGACACCGGTTTCCACGTCACCACACCTGAGGCGCCCGATGTACAGCGCTATTTGGCGCTGATGGTCGAAGCTGGGCTGACCCATGTGGTGCTTGAGACCACCTCGCATGGGTTGGCGCAACACCGGGTTACCGGCTGTGAATATGACATTGCCGTGGTCACCAACGTGACCCATGAGCACCTTGATTATCATGGCACTTACGATGCTTATCTGCAGGCCAAGGGAAAACTCTTCGAGCACCTGGCAGTTACCGGTAAAAAGGAACGTGGAAATTATTATTTCGGTGTATTAAATGCCGATGACCGCTCCTACGATTACCTGAAGGATCTTGTTAAGGATAACTTCGTCAGCTATAGCGTGGACGGCAAGGGGATCGTCAACGCCGAGAGTATCCAGCCCATGGAAGATGGCATCGATTTCACCGTGAAGGGGCAGGGCTTCTCCGTGCCCGTGCATTGTCCCATCCCCGGCATGTTCAACGTCTCCAACAGTCTGGCGGCTTTTTGCGCGGCTGTGAGTGGCCTGGGCATCGCTCCCGAACTTGCCGCGCGCGGAATTGCCGCCCTGCCCGGTGTGCCCGGGCGCATGGAAGTCATTGACCTGGGACAGGATTTCACTGCCATCGTCGACTTTGCTCACACGCCCAATGCCCTCAAGGTGGCGCTGGATGCTGTCCGCCCCATGACCAAAAGCCGCGTTATCGCTATCTTCGGTTCAGCCGGGCTGCGTGATCGCGAGAAACGCAAGATGATGGCCGATGTCTCGGTGCGAAACGCTGACATCACCATCCTGACCGCGGAGGATCCACGCACCGAGTCATTGGATGACATCCTGGCCGAGATGGCCGGGGCAGCCGTGACTGCCGGTGGCGTGGAAGGGCAGACCTTTTTCCGCGTACCGGACCGCGGTGACGCAATCCGTATGGGAGTGAAGCTGGCCAAGCCGGGCGACCTCGTGGTAGCCTGTGGCAAAGGGCACGAGCAATCCATGTGCTTCGGCACCGTCGAGTATCCGTGGGACGACCGAATAGCCATGCGCGCCGCCTTGGGGGAGCTGTTAGGCAAAGAAGGCCCCGAGATGCCGAGGCTGCCGACTCACCAGGAATAAAGGTGTAGACTGAATTATCGGGATCGAATTATCGAGAGAAGGGCTGGAAACATGAACAAATCGAACCATCGAGCACGTGTTAAGCTTGCAGTCTCTATAATGGCGGTCTGCCTTTTTTTCATCTCCGCTTGCGCGGCGCCACAGATAACAACCAATCCCGCCGCAACTTCACCGGTTCCTGATCTTCCAACGAATACTCCTGCTCCGACTCTCTCACCTACCTTGACCCCAACGCTGACTCTGGCCGAAACGCCGATCGATTTGGAGAAATACCACACTCTCCCTTCAAGTTATGATTATCTCATTGCTCATCCTGATGAATTTATCCTGGTGCCAGACCCTGTTACAGAGAAAGATGATTTCGATAGATGGTTTACCGGGCAATTAGTCCCTGTGATCGGCCTACGTCAGGAAAGAGAAGTAAACCTTGAAGTCGACGCATTAGGCCAGAGTGGAGGAATGTACAGCGCCTGGCCGAATACCAAAAGTGTACCCAAAGGACAACTTGGCTTCTTTTACTTCATTAATTCAGGTACAACTTATCCAGTAATCGTGATAAATGTATCACGTTTTGATCCTAAAGAAGTGGATCAAACTTTTTGTATTGGGTTTTTAGGCGGATCCTGGGCACCACTACCTTACATAGATGACGCTCTCAAATTATTATCTGAAAATGGCGGAATTAAGCAGATTGACCTTATTAGCTCTACTTCCGTTGAGTTATTATCTGGCTTCCAAGTCAATGCTACAACAGCTTCGATCATCAATTCTGTGGGGGACACCTGGTTTAATTACCCCGACAACATTGCATTCGGTATGGGGGACCTATATGTCATGAAATAGAATTTCGTAGGGTTTGATCTTGTTCTTGGGACAGGCTGATCTATTAGAAAAGCAAGTTACAGTTTTTCAAAAAAGTGCAGCAATATGCATTCTGTTTGTCATATCTTGACCAAGAGCCTATAAAAATGGTGAAGGCAAAGTAGTTCTCATTTATTGTTATTAGCGATATTCACATATATAAATGGCAATATTTACCCGATAAAAAGATATAATAACCAATAAACGGCAATAAATTACCTTTTATCATTTGAATATTAATTTCTTTGTGCTATACTGATCATGAGGATAAGCGATCAGCAGGTGACAAAATGGATATCGATTTCTCTATTGCTACAAGTGTTCAAATCGAGCAGGTCCTTTGCGAAAAACTGGCGCAGATTCGTCTGGCGCGTAATCTTACGCAGCCTCAACTGGCTCAATTGTCCGGAGTAAACGAAAAAACCATACGGCGGCTTGAAAAAGGCCAGGGGGTTTCCCTCGACACCTTTCTGCGTGTGATGATCGCGCTTGGGCTGCAGGGCCACCTGCAAACGCTCTTACCCGACCCCTCCGTGCGCCCGGTGGAACGGGTCAATGAGCGCGGACACGAACGCCGGCGCGCTCGGCCTGTCAAACCTGCCGCTGATAAGGGCGTGTTCACCTGGGGGGATGAGAAGGAGAAGAAGTCATGACCGACGCACGCGTGACCTTGTGGGGGACGGAGATCGGCGCGGTCTCGTGGTTGGACGAGCGCCAAGTTGGCGTTTTCCAATACGCTCCGGCGTTTCTCGACAGCGGCATCCAGCTTGCGCCGCTGATGATGCCCCTGCGTGAACTGCCCTACGAGTTCCCGGCGTTGCCCCGTGAAACCTTCAAGGGTCTGCCGGGGCTGCTGGCTGATTCACTCCCCGACAAGTTCGGCAACGCGGTCATCGATGCCTGGCTGGCCTCGACGGGGCAATCTGTGGTGGACTTCAACCCGGTGCAGCGTCTATGCTACATTGGGCGGCGCGGCATGGGCGGTCTGGAATTCGAACCGGTGCTGCGTGCCCCGGTCACGCGCGACAGAAAGGTGGAGGTGAAGAAGCTGGTCGAACTTTCTAGCTTGATCCTGTCCCACCGATCCAACCTGGCTGGTGTCTTCACCGGCGACGATGACCGCAAGGCCATCGAAGATATCCTGCGCGTGGGCTCGTCCGCGGGCGGCGCGCGCGCCAAGGCCATCCTGGCCTGGAATCCGCAGACCAACGAATTCCGATCCGGGCAGATCGAGCCGCCGCCGGGTTTTGAGCCATGGATCATGAAATTCGACGGCGTCAGCAAGAACCGCGACCATGAGGTCGCCGATCCCCGTGGCTACGGCAAGATCGAATACGCTTACCATCTGATGGCAGTCAAGGCTGGCATCGAGATGAGCGAATGCCGTCTGCACCACGAGGGGGGACGCAGCCACTTCATGACGCGCCGCTTCGACCGCACTCCTGACGGCGGCAAGGTGCACATGCAGTCGCTGTGCGCAATAGCCCACGTCGATTTCAATACGCCGGGGTTGTTCTCTTACGAACAGGCTCTCCAGACCATGAAGCGCCTGGGACTGCCGCAATCAGACCTGGAGCAACAGGTGCTGCGCGCCATGTTCAATGTGGTGGGCGCCAACAACGACGACCACGTCAAGAATATCGCGTTCCTGATGGACCGCCAGGGAGAGTGGCGCCTCTCGCCGGCATTTGACGTGACCTATGCCTACAATCCAGACAGCCGCTGGACCAGCCTGCACCAGATGAGCCTCAACGGTAAACGCGAGGGCATCACACGCGATGATCTCATTGCTTTGGCCGCCGTGGCCGGGATCAAGGCGGCGCGTGCCCATGACTTGCTGGAGCGCGTGGTGGATGCGGTCAAGGAGTGGCCGGTCTGCGCTGCCGCTGCCGGTGTGGACGAGGGGATGGCAAACCAAATCCAGCGTGTTCAGCGACTGGATCTGATCTTTTGAGTTTTTCAGATTGATTTGCAGAGTTATCCAGATAGGTAGATCAATATTCCGGGAGTTCTCCCAGGTTGTCGGCTTCGGCGTTTGAGTAATCGATACGAAGATAACTACCATTCTTACTTTTCACAACGTTCACCAATGGCCCCAGCACTTCCAACCCGTGCGAGGTTGAATAGACCCGGTACTCGGCCAGTTTGGAATTGATGCGCGCGACAACGTCCTGCTTTTGATGCTCAAAGGATGTGAAGCCATAGGTGTTACGCGTCGATCCCTTGACGCTCAGTACGGTCGAATGGTCCGCGCTTTTATGCACAGATCTGATCACGTAAGTTTCCATGTTTTCCCTCCGATGCAGTGCGGTGTTGGCATAATTTCATGGTGTCTCAGGAATGACCTATGAAATTGCCTGCGATATTCGATTGTTCTCGTGCATGAGTACTTGCTCCCGTATAATATAGCACAATGCTGCTGCGTGGGCAATTGGCTTCAATGCATAAATTCAATAATATTGGATAATTTGTCAATTTTTTCGATGACAATTTTAAGGGAATCGCAGGGAATTATTGAGCTTGAGCTCATGGAATTTCGATCGCGGAAGGCTATAATTTGAGATATATCCAGATTGGAGGAGAAAATGAAACTCAGTCGACCAAAGAATGTAACATTTTGGATCTCGGTAGGGCTAGGAGCCTTGGGATTGTTGGCCAAATTTAAAGTGATCCCTGCCATCGAACCGTATGCCTTCTGGCTCGTATTTGTGGGTCTGCTGGTATTGATCCTGGGCAACGCGGTCAAGAATTTCTAAGAGATTACGGTTTCAATAGTGTCAAATCGGACGGGCCACATCTGGTCCGTCTTTTTTCCCAATAGGCTGAGTCAACACACCTAAGCGGATGTAGAAGATTGCGTGAACAATAATTTCCGCCTGCCGCATCTGGTAAATCTTTGGAAATGATGCCAAAATAAATTGAGTAGAACATTCAATTAAATTCGTGAGGAGAATCATGAAAAAACTCGTTACAGGCGCGACCGGATTCATTGGCTCAGCCATCATGCGTGAATTGCTCAAAGACGGCGAAGAGGTGAAGGTGCTTGTGCGTCCCACCAGCAACACCCGCAATATCGATGGGCTCGACGTTGAAAAGGTGACTGGGGATATCCGTGATACGGATTCGATAAAGGCCGCACTCAAAGGCTGCGACACGCTCTACCTCACCGCGGCTTTTTTTGCCCACTGGGCGCCTGACCCGAAGCAGCTTTACGAGGTGAATGTCGGCGGTACGCGAGCGACCCTCCAGGCAGCTCTTGAAGCTGGTACCCAAAAGATCGTATATACCAGTACCAACAACGCCATCGCGGCTTCCGGTCCGACGCCGGCGAATGAGGAAAAGATCTTCAATTACTGGGAATCCGGTGACCATTATTCGATGTCAAAATACATCGCCGAGAACGAAGCGCGCGTCTTTATCACCCGCGGTCTTCCGGTGGTGATCGTTAACCCCACCCTGGTGATCGGTGTCAACGACGTCAAACCCACGCCGTCGGGACAGATGATCATCGACGTGGCCACTCGAAACATGCCCGGCTACATCGACGGCGGCGTGAACATCATCGACGTGGAAGACGTCGCCCGTGGACATATCCTCGCCGCCAAGAAGGGGAGGGTTGGTGAGCGCTACCTGCTCGGCGGACACAATGTCACTGTGCACGATTATTTGTTCCTCATCGCGAAGATCGCCGGGGTTAATCCGCCTGAGATCAGGTTGCCATATCCGCTCGCGCTGACCCTTGGACATATCTTCGAGTTTGTTTCATCGATCACCCAAAAACCGCCCATCGTCACCGCCAGCGAGGTGCGCATCGGACGCATGACCGAATGGTACGACTGCTCCAAGGCGATCAATGAGCTTGGTCTGCCGCAGACTCCCATTGAAGACACCATCCGCAAGGCGCTGGAGTGGTTCAAGGCAAACGGGTATATCAAATAGATTGACCAAGGTTTAAAGTTGATTCGGCTAAAAAGAGGATTATTTACTTATCCGGAATGGAATGATAGCCATTCCCGCCTGTAAGCGGCCTTTTCATCCTCGGATAAGAACGTGGCCTCGAGCGTGTTCAGGTTGAGCTTCCACAACTCGTCCCACGAGAAGCCCTGACCGGCCAATAGCGCGTATTCGTTTGTCAGGTCGGTGCTGAACATGGCCGGGTCGTCGGAGTTGACCGTCACGTTCACACCGGCGTCCAGCAGCGCGCGGATCGGGTGCGGTTGGTCCGCGGGCACCACCTTGAGGCGGTAATTGCTGCACGGACATACCTCAAGCGGTATTTGCGACTCTGCCAGGTACTCCACCAACCGTGGATCTTCGATCGCGCGCACGCCGTGACCGATACGCTCGGCGTGCAGGCTCTCGATCGCGCCGCGTACGCTGGCCGGGCCATCCGTCTCGCCGGCGTGGGCCACCACATGCAACCCCTGGCGGCGTGCCTCGGCGAAGATGTCCGCGTACATTTCCGGCGGGTAGCCGATCTCCTTGCCGCCCAGTCCCAGCCCGATGAATATCCCTTTTTCTTTTCCTGCCAGGGTAAAATCCAGCACACCACGTGCCATCTCTGGTTCGTGGCGAGAGATGTCCGGGATGAAGCGCACCCGCACTCCGTGCCTGGCCTCGCCCATGCGCGCGGATTCAGAGAGTGCGGCGAAGAACTCATCCGCCGGAAATTTGCCCTCGATCTGTGACGCGCTCAGGAAGACTTCGCAGTAACGCACGTTGTGTTCCGTCTGCTTTTGGATGAAGCGCTCGACCATGAAGGCGAAATCCTCAGGTGTCTGCATGCAATGCGTGGCCAGCAGATAGATCTCGATGAAGTGTTCGAAATTTCGGAACTCGTAGAGCGCCTGCCATTCCTCCGGACTGCGGACGGGCAGGGAGACATGATTGCGCCGCGCCAGCTCCCAGATCGTCGCCGCGTCCGTGGCGCCCTCCAGGTGCACGTGGATCTCTGCCTTGGGCATGGAACGCAGGCGCTCGAGGAGGGTAGGAGATAAATGCGATGGCATAGTTAAGTTCTAAGTTTCCCGTTTTTTCAGACAAAGAAAGTCAAGGTTATTATGGCAGTGACTCACAAGCCTTCCCATCATTATCAGTTCCATCTAATCTAGCAAAATTATAGGAAGCTGAACCACCACAATAGTTGAAGCATGCTTGAGCTGCTTTTTGTGTTTTAAAATCGCTACAATCATAATTTTCTTTACAGTTGCAAACGCCGCCTGTTTGCGTTGGTTGAGGACTCGGTTTAAAAACGGCTGTGTTCGTGGGAAGGATTGTAGAAGTCAACGTCATTGTAGGTATCAGCGTCTTCGTTGGAGTCGATGTACAGGTATTTGTGGGTATTGCTTGATAAGTCTGGGTTGCAGCTAAAATTGCCTCGGCGGTCGCTGTGGCTTTATACTCAGGCGTACTTGTTTGAATCAAACTGATCACACAGCAGATCATCAATAGACCAGCAAAGGCCAGGATCATATACGCTTTCCATTTGGACCGTTTAGGCTGTGTAGATATCGATCCTTGCGGAATTGATGGCGGAATTGGTGGGATTGGAGGAATTATTCCATCAGATGGTGTGGCCTGTGTATCAAGTGCGGTTTGCGAAACCAAATTGCCGGAAAGCGGTTCGACTCCTGTATTGCCCTGTAAAGAAGAGTTTTGTGTCCACGGATCAGTCGAAGGGGAATTCTTTTCAAAGAGGGCTTTTACTTCTTTCCAGCAATACTTGAAGAGACGGAATATTCCTATAAACATCCATTTGAAAATAAAAATGATCCAACCTATGGTTATCCAATAAAAAACTGTAAGGCATCCGCCAGATCCTTTGGGATTTGATCGTTTAGGTCCTCCCAATTTTGTCGAAAATGAGATTCCAGTCCCGGGGATAGAACTGGTCATTCTTGAACCGGATGGCCCATTTGAGATATGGAAACCTTTGACTCCGACGCTGGTCCCGACACCCTTTTTTGAAAAATTCAAGCGCACACCGGGGATGGTCTTGATAGATCTACGAAAGTGAAAAGGCAACTCTACCCTCCTATTCAGAACGGTTTTCCCATTATAGATATAAGTTTTTCAGATGAAAAAATACATATTTGAACGATACTATACCAAATTTCTCAAAAAGGGCAGTATTTTGAATGTCCAAATCAAACCCACGTATCAAGTCAGTCACAAGCACATTTACAATACACCCTACTTTTAATTATTAGAGAAACAAAAATTCTCGAGCAAAGCAAAGACCCCTGTAAGGGAGAATTCTGGTTTTTTCCCTACGGAAATTCGACCTCTGGTTTTAACCTTGAATGGACTGATGTGGTAGATTTGCTTATCCGCCTTTTCCACGGCATTTGATTTACTTCGATACAAATTCCACCATTCGCTGGGAGCACGGACCTGGTGCAGCCTTCTTGCTGAGGTCCGCGCTACCAGAGAGAGGATAATTGCATTTATTTTTTCTTGGTGTTTTTTGTACGCTTTGAATAACAAAGAACAAAGATGATTGATAATCCAAAAACGACAGTAATGACGACGAATTTCTTAACAAATATAAGAATCCCAGCCCAATCGATTAATCTTCCCAGGCTATTATCTTGTAGAAAAATCCATCCTAGAAATATGATGTAGAGAGTAAAAAATATGGAAGCCAAGTTCCATGGCTGAGCAGTAAATTCGCCTTTTACATACCCAATAACTCCATCTGTAACTGTGGTGTAGTGATGATTTTTTTTCTTATCGCTAGTTTCTTCTTCTAGGTCCGATGTATCTGCTATAGTATTCTTTGAAACTTCAATTTTATTAAGATCGCTATTCGTTACAGAACCCGTTTCGTCACAATCGGCGAAAGATTCTTCATTTGTTATCACATGAGGATGATATCGTTCGTAATTATTCCTTGCCATTATTACTCCAAGAATAAATCTGCAATTCTTGTAATCCTTTCTTTATTCTCGTCTGAAAAATGATCAAGGCAGGAAAAAAGTTCATTCTTGTTGAATTCTTTTTTTGGTCTACTCCAATTATCAAAATCGAGATAAAGAGCAGTATTGGGTGGTGATTTTTCAAAATCAAAGTACTCAATAATCTGCTCGGATTTCATTGGACCTATAGTCGTAGTAATAAAACTTTTTGGTAATTGGATTGTCGTGTTATAACCAACATCAACTATATCCCCAGCAAAATTGTCAATTAAAGATTCAGAATATATACAGAATCTCTTTCTGAATTTATTAAGTATTTCATCAAAGGATGAATATGGGAACGCATATCGGTATCTTAAGCCGATTCTTTCAATTATTAATGACTCGCGAAAATCTGAATCGTCCATGAAGTATCTAAAAAATTTTTTCACTCTATTCTTGAAAGCTTCTGGATTCTGCCGATTTTTTGTTGAAAAACCAGCATTCTTGAATGAGACAAAACCAAGTTCAGATTTTTCCGCATCTGTGACTGAAATGCGATTATCTGTAATTTCCCATTTGTGTAATTGCATTTCAGTGGATATTTCACTAACCCACTTTCCCCTGTAATCTAATATTTTTGGATTGGGTACATATCTAATTTCAAAAACTAAATCAGATGTACATTTGCTTTGTGCTAAATCAACCATCACTTTCCTCCCTTACAAATTTCCCACTAGAATTTCAAATATTTGCATCCATTATATAGGATTAATTGACCAAATAATTGCTTGTGTTTTTACCTATTAATTGTCTTCTCTTGACAGGTATTGCACAATTGATATATGGAACATAAATTCTATTTATCAATTCGAATTATTGCAAATTGTGTCAGTAAATATTCGTTTCTTATTCGTTCCAATAGCTATCGAAACCATTGAGGAATTGTTCCGAATTGATTTTCAAACAATTCAATTCCTTCGTCAGAGGGTAGGGGCACAGCATGCTGTGCCCCTACGGAGGCCCATTATTCATTGGTGGATTATTGAATTGTTTTTAAACAAAAAACCGCCTTTTGGCGATTCATTGTCAGTGCCCCGTGCGTAGTCCCCTCGTAGAGGGCCGCGAAACGCACCCTTAGGGGCACGGAGATTCGGCCCAAATGTACGGGCACGGCGTGCCGTGCCCCAACGACGATCCAAAAACAAAAACCGCCTTTCGGGGATTTAGTGTGTCTCTGTGCCCCTTGCGCAGCACCTCCGTCGGGGGCACGGAGATTCGGCACAAATGTACGGGCACGGCGTGTTGCGAACTTTGCACCCTGCTCTTTAGGGTCGTGCCCCAACGACAATCCAAAAACAAAAAATCGCCTTACGGCGATTCTTCGATCCAGGTGCCCCGTGCGAAGCCTCCCCGTAGGGGACACAGAGATTCGAATGAATAAAACAAAAAAACCGCCTTTCAGCGGTTTCTTTTCCAGGTGCCCCGTGCAAAGCCCCCCCTTGGGGGCACAGAGATTCGGGAACTTAAACAAAAAACCGCTCGAAAGCGGTAGTTTGTCAGGTGCCCCCACAGAGATTCGAACTCTGGTTTTAGCCTTGAAAGGGCTGCGTCCTGGTCCCCTAGACGATGGGGGCAACAACGGACAGATTTTATCACAGGCTTTCACGATTGGTCAAGAAATTGGTGAGAATTCGTCAGACCAATTCCCAGGGCGCCCGCGCCGCGGATTTTCCCTGCAGTGCGTTGAGGATCGCCTCGCCATGCTCCGGCAGCAAATCAGCCGCGGCGCGCAACAGACCGAAGCAACCGCTCACCATCATATCGCCGTAGGGCACGGCAAAGTACGGCTTGAGCGGTGAATTTCGCAGTAGCCCGCGCCGCGGACCGGTGACCACCAGGTTGAAGTCCTCATGGTCCATCGGCAAGGGCACGGAGCTGTTGAGTAGCGCGCCGTGGCCGTGACTGCCATAGACGGATTCATTCGTCAGCGTGCCTGCGGCGAAATCCAGCAGCAGCTCCTCCAGGTGTGTCTGGTCGAGAAAACCGGTGTGGTGTTCGAAAACGCCTTCGATGCCGCCGGCTCCGAGCCTGAAGGCCAGCGTGTGCATGTTGCCGACGTTCACGAACAATCCGCGCGCGTGGTTTTGGGTAAGTGGGTCAAGCGTGGCCCCAAGCACGGCTGCCGGGGCCGTGTCCATCACCACAAGTGGGCAGGGCAGGTCAGACGCGCTGTCGGCTACGGCCTGCAGACGCGTCATGATGGCGGGAATGTTTTCAGATCGATAGGCAAAAGTGCTCAGATTGTTCTTCGCGTGGATGCAGCGGTCAAGATAATCAAAGCGAAACTTGCGGTCGGAGACCCCCGAAGGTGCGGCGCCGTGATCGAAAACCGCTACACAGACCGCGGCCAGGTCGTCCAGCGGTACATCGAAGAGAGCGAAAGCCTGCTGCAGCGATGCAAAATCAAAATCGCGCATCTCGACAAGTTGCATGTTCCCGGTCAGCGCGGCGGCTTCATCTGCACTGACCACGACCACTCCCTGTTCACGCACCGCGTCTAGGTCGTCGTCGAGCGTTTGCGCGGCCTCGGGGGTGGCATAGACCTTCAGCCCCGTGCGGATGTGATCCAGCGCGCCCCAGCCGGAAGGTCCGCCGCCCATCAGCTTGCCGGTGAGCAGCACGTCGCGGCGTTCCTGTGCCGCCCGGTGCAGCTTTTTGCGGATCATCAGGGTGGGCGAGGGCAGGATCAGCTTGTAGCCGTTCTCCACGCTCAATTCGGTATCGAGCAGAAAAACGTCCTGGGTACCGGTGCCGATGTCAACGCTGAGGAGTTTCACTCGCTTCGTAGTCCTTTCGGTCCAGCCCGTAAACGCGCGCCAGCGGGATCACTGCCAGGATGCCGGTATTGGGCAGGTTGAGATCGCCTATCAATTCTTGGGTGGCGTTCAATACCTTGTCTACCATCTCGTCGTTGGGGACGATGGTAAAGAGGGTGCGGTTCAAGCTCTCTTCGTGTTCCAGCAGGTCTTCCAGGCTGGGGATGAGCGGCAGGTCGTCGCGTAGGACAGTGGTTTCGGAAAGGCGTTTAAGGCCGGTACTGGGCAGAATGGTCACCCCACTGACTCCAGTCTCATGCCAGGCATTAAGCACCTCTTTTAATCGTGAGGGATCATGCAGAACGAAAAAGATCATGTACATCACTTTGTCTCCTTTTCCGGCACTACGTCCGGTATCGAAAACTGGGGATCAGGGTCTTTTCCCTTTTTATCAGAAAAAGCCGCGCGTAACATGGGTGGTGTGATCAAAGTTGTTACCAGGATCACACCCACAATGATGGAGAATATCTCAGGCGAGAGATATTTATTATCCAAACCGATCTTGGCGATGATCAATCCCACCTCACCCCGCGATACCATTCCGATACCCAATTGCAGGGCTTCTTTGAACGAAAATTTCGACATCCACGCCCCACCGCCAGCGCCGACAATTTTTCCGATGACCGCGATCAGGGTGACCAAGAGGAATATCCAGAGGGAATCCCATCCAATTTCCCGCAGGTTTACCTCTAATCCGATGCCGACAAAAAAGATTGGAACGAAAAACGAATATGCGATCGAATGTAATCCAGGTTCGATCAAATTCTTCTCAGGGGTACGGGCAAACATTAACCCGGCCAGAAAGGTGCCAGTGATCGCTGCCATACCACCTACCAATTCGGCAGCCAGACCATAGATCAACATCACCGCGAGGGCAAGCGTTGTCAGTCCATGGCTGATCGAAAGCTTGCTGACAAACCTGACTATCCTGGGTAACAGCCAGATTCCAATAGCTGCAGAAAGCGAAATGAAAATAACCATCTTGAGAAATACCAGGAAGATATCTCCAGCGCTGTTCCCACCGGAAAGGAACGCCAGAAAGGTTGAAAGCAGCAAGATCACAAAAACATCATCAAATACCGCCGCGCCCAACAATCCGAGACCAACCTTACTCTTCAGTTGTTTCAATTCGATCAACACTTGAGCAGAAATGGACACCGATGTAGCACCCAGTGTCAATCCGAGGAAGAGGCTGTGATTAAAATCCATCCCGGTCAAATCGCCCAGTCCAAGCCCCAACCCGACTGGAAAGATCACACCGAGTATCCCTGAAAAGGCTGCAACACGGGTGTTCTTGGTTAGATCCTTGATATGTAATTCAAGTCCTGCCAGAAACATCAGCAACAATACACCGATCTCACCCAATTCAGTGATTGTACTTGAGAGGCTTGGGCTGGTGAAAATGGACAAATGAAGGAGATTAATCAGTGATGGCCCTAGTAAAACACCTATGATCATTTCACCAAAAACAGACGGTTGGTGAAAGCGGGTGCTGATATAACCGGCAGTTTTGGCTGCCACCAAAATGATTACCAGGACGACAGACAATTGTAAGAATTCACTCATTATGGTCACCAGAAGACATATTTAGTTTATTTTACTTCAAGCTTTTTCGAGATTGTTAGATGGTCGGTCTATTCTTTTCACAACCGCCTTCACAAAAGGTATGCCAGGCGGACGGGGGGAGAGAACGCATCATTGTATCAGTCAAAATAAATGATTCATCTCCTGAAAGTAAATGCCTGCATATTGAGGCCATGAAAATAGCGATGAGATATTGTTTTTCATCCAAGCCGACTCCAGCGGCGCATACTTCGAACCACTTGTCAGGGATCATCGGTAGGCCGTTGATTTCAATCGCGAACAATTTGTTGTCAGTCATCAAAATATCGCAGCGAGAGTAATCGACCATCCCGGTAGTGGTAAAGGCTTCCTCCGCGAAAACGCATAACCTGTTTCGTAACTTGTCATCAGAAACGATAGAAGCAAGACAATGGTGTTGGTCTTTATCATAGGTGGTGATCAAGCGATGCGTCTTCTTTTCTTTCAATAAGATCTCCGCAGGCATCAGCAAGCGGTGATTTTTGTTGCCGATCATGGCTACAGTGAACTCTCGTATATCTGGCCGGTCGCCAAGATACTCTTCTACCAGAATGCTATCGTGGTTCTTTAACAAACCATCGATCTTTTCAAGCAAGTCCTTTTTATTGAAGATGATGTTGGATTCGTCCAGTCCGCGGCTATTCCCCTCTTTATCCGGTTTAAGGATATAAGGGAAACTGCTTGTCCGAAGAAATCCATCCAAAGCTCTTTCAGCTCCTACCGTGGTTAAAACTTGACAGAAATTTGGAGTGGCAATGTCATAGAATTTCCATGTATCTTTAGTTTCCGATTTTGACAGTACCCTGGCTAATGCGGTTGCGTCAGACCCGACAAAGGGCACCTTCGCATCTTCCAGAAATTCATGAATGCTTACCTTTTCTCCGCGAATATCGGGGAGAAAATAGTCCGCTGAATAAACCAGATCTGGTTTTAATTGGCTGAGCTGATTTTCAAGCTCCATAATCGTATTAATCATTTGATATTCAGTGGACAAACCAATGCTTCCCAAAATGGATACCATGGATGAAAAACGCTCTCTATCAAGATCAATTCGATCCAGTGGAGGGTTATTGAAAATCAATATCTTCATTAGTTTGCTCCGGGCAACGTTCCGGTATTTACGTATTCTGTGAGCTCAGTCACGCTCAGGTTATCGATGCCCAACTTATCGATCGTTCTTCCTCTGCGCCAATAATCTGTTTTGTGAATGATCGAAGACAGACGAATGATGGAATCCATAGCTTTGACAGAAACGCCATATCGCTGCCCCAGGGAAGCGATTGGGACAAGGCTCATCGGTACATCTTCGAAAAGGTATCGATGGTTCATGGTTGGAGGAGCTTTGATGCCATAATATCCGGGCTGGTTATGGATGGCTTCATGCAGGTCTTCGCCTGTGGTATCGTATGCCAATTTCAGCCACTCAAGCGCGGTCCGGGCACGAACTCCGACAGATGAAGCAACGGTTACCCGTTCCCGGTCAAGCACTTCGAGCACGCGGGCGACCGAGGGCGTTACACCATCAATGTAGAACTGGTAATCGCCATTCGTCGATTCGATCCGCCCGGTATTTAAAATGGTCAAAGCCGGGTGAAAGATTGCTCCCATGTTATTCAGTCCTGTCTGCAGTACATTGACTCCATCGATAAACTGAGGATAAGCATCGTGTAGTTTCTCAAGAACCAACCGGGTCTTCGACGCGGGAAGAGCCGCCAATGGTACGGCTTCTTTGATCCGAAAGATACGTGCTTCCGCGGGCCCATCTGACCGGGAGGCATAAATAAAGGTTTCCGCTTCAGCGATGATCACTTCAGATTTGCAGCCTTCATCGCGCAACACCTTGGCAAATTCGATAGCCCCGCAAGTACGCCCCGGATGTAAAATGATTATCTGGCCTGGTTTTAGGTAAGGAGCGGCCACTTTGGCGATATCAGCGTGAGCTGACGAAGGAACAACGATCATCACCATTTCGGCTTTCTCCAATGCTTCCTGCATGTTTGATGTGACACGATCCAGCTTGCAGAAACCTTTTAGTGTATGATCCTGGCTTTCAAGATTAATGCCGCCTAGTTCTTTTATCGCCGCCACCCGCTCGGGTGTACGGTTATATAGGGTTGTCGGGAATCCCATCATCGCCAGATGGGCTGCCATGGCTTTACCGCCGTGACCGGCACCGATTACTGTGTAGTTGGTCTTATTATTCATATTTTCATCTCCTTCTGAACAGGCTCGATTCCTCGGCCGGTTCATTCTACAATGGTAGATCGTTCAAACGCGACACACGCGCCATCTACGATCTGTGTCTGGATCATCCCCCTTGCAAACGGATTCCCTTTGAGTTGAGGAGCGTCCAGAATGCCGCTGGTAACTGCTTTCGCCAAAACTGCAGGATCTATTAGCGGGTCTGGATTAGCCTTGGAACCAAGTTGTCGGATTGCTTCCAGGATGCTTTGCGCTTCTGTTACCAATAAAGTTTTTCGACGAAGGATTTTTGGATCAGAGGTCATATCTGGCGAGCCGCGTAACGAACCTTCGATTACACGGCGTGCCATGGTGCAGGCTTCGATCACATCATCAGCTGTTGCGGCATGATGGGCCTCAGTGTGACCAACCACATGGACGATGTGGGGGTGAAGTGCCATCTGAACGTAGATACTGGCAGCCAGGTGGGCTCTGGCCTCAGCCGGATCGAGTGGATAACTGAGCAAGCCGGTGCGGGTTTGTCTCCAGATTCTAAAATCCTTTGTCGCGAGCGGCTCTATCAGTTCTATGATCGCCAGCATTTTCGCAAGATCCATCGCGTCTGATAGCCCCGGCGGACTGTTGAACATGAATTGGGCAATGTAATCTTTCACACCGAAAGCTCTTGCATTGTACGCTGAAAGATAAGCAGCCACTACCGATACCACATCGGGTGCGTCCCTCATTCCCCAATGATGTGGTTCATTCAACTCCACCGGTATATCCTGATGGCCGTACCACTGCATCACCAGTTGATGCTGCGCGATCGAGCCTTCGAGATCCCAGGGCCCGCGTCCATCCATGCGGTTGAACCAGAAAAGGGGAATGGCGCACCAGGCGATGTTGATGGTCTCTACATACATTTCAGCGAGTTGGATAAAATCATCTGTTCCTGAATACGTTCGCATTAATGGGAAATTCCCGCGTCGGCTTGCTGCGAACAATGCCGCATAATCCTCTCGTGATCTGACCGGTACCCCACCAGCGCCTTTTCGGCGCGGATCCTGGCGCTCCGGGTGAAAGAAGTTTTCTTGCGCATCCTGATCGATTCCAAGTGAGATCACATCCAAAACTTCAGCGTCAGCTATCTGCGCGATCCCCGCCAGTGTTTCATTCATTGTAGGTAATCCAAAATGGTGGCGAAGAAGTGGAAAAGGGGACCTCCATTTGATTCGATCGATCGCCCGATCAGGGAAAGAAACAACCGGTTTAGCGGGTTCTGTTTTCCCTGAAAGATAGTTCACAACCTCACTTTCTGGTTCGCCGCCCATAAACACCTTTTCAAAGAAACCCATATTTCTGGCTCTTTCAGCGAGTGTTGGTGTGCCTCCAAAAGCAAAACGAACGCCGTTATTGTGCAAGTCATCCGCTGCTTCTGCGAATTCAGCCAGAAGTCGTTCACCTGTCTCCGGAGTTAGCCGGTATGAAATCCCTACTAGATCAGCTTTTTCCGCTATCGCGGATGCAATCACCTGTTCAATCCGAACTGCAGGACCAAGCATCACTGTACGCCAACCAACAGATTCAGCTAAACGTTGTACCTTACTAATTCCGGCTATATGAACACATTCGCCTAGAGCGGCGAGAATCAGGGTCTTAGGCATCTATCCTCCAAATAATTGGAGAGCAGCCTGGCTGCTCTCCAATCACTGATCAAACAAAAATTCGTCTTAGGGTTATCCCTGAGGATGGTCAGTAGTATGAATAGAAAGCTGATCCAGCTCTTTTTGAGAATAATGCGATATCTCAACGTTGTCCTGAAGAAGCGTTGGGGGATCCGGGATCCATCTCATTCGACATCCAATAATATTTGCCATTATCAAGCGCATTATCCTCTCAGTTATTTATAGCATACTTTTTTCAAAAAATCGTGAAGAGCCAAGTTTGAATCTGACAAATCTCTTGATTATCGGTTATCTTTTTCCGGTGTATACAAGACGAACCGATATACACTTAAGGTATACTTTGAGAGCGTCCCAAATTTTGCACACGAGGTAATTATGAGTCTCGATGAGGAGAAAGCACGTTGGGAGGAGAAGGTCGTTAAACCAGTCTCCCAGAAGTTCAAAGAGAGGAAGGATCCATTCACCACGCCTTCCGGCATTCCACTGCCTGACGCGGCCATTCCCTTTGAGTTCGATTACATGGAGAAATTGGGGTTCCCCGGCGAATATCCATTCACGCGCGGCGTACAACCGACCATGTATCGCAGCCGTTTTTGGACGATGCGCCAGTATGCCGGCTTCGCCAGCGCTGAGGAATCCAACAAGCGTTACCGCTATTTACTCGAACAGGGGCAGACTGGACTCTCGGTAGCATTTGACCTGCCCACACAGATCGGTTACGACGCTGACGACCCCATGTCTCTTGGAGAGGTAGGCAAGGTGGGCGTGTCCATCTCATCGCTGAAAGACATGGAAACCCTCTTTGATCAGATTCCGCTGGATAAGGTTTCAACCAGTATGACCATCAACGCTCCTGCTGCGGTGCTCTTGGCGATGTACATCGCTGTTGGTAAACGTCAGGGAGTGGATTCCAAGTTATTGCGAGGCACGATTCAAAACGATATTCTCAAGGAATACGTGGCCCGTGGCACGTACATATTTCCACCGGCACCCTCGCTCCGTCTGATCACTGACATCTTCCAATTCTGCAAGACAGACGTGCCTAATTGGAATACCATCAGCATTTCAGGTTATCACATTCGCGAGGCGGGTTCCACCGCTGTGCAAGAAGTGGCCTTTACTTTAGCCGATGCCATTGAGTACGTCAAAGCTGCCATTTCGGCAGGTCTTGAAGTGGATCAATTCGCTTCTCAACTCTCATTCTTCTTTGCCGCTCACAACGACATCCTTGAAGAGGTCGCCAAGTTCCGCGCGGCGCGGCGCTTGTGGGCGCAAATCATGCGCGAACGCTTCGGCGCCAAAGACCCAAAGTCGATGATGTTACGTTTCCATACGCAGACTGGCGGCTCCACACTCACCGCTCAGCAGCCCGAAAATAACATTGTTCGCGTCACCCTGCAAGCTTTGGCTGCTGTAATGGGAGGCACGCAATCGCTGCATACCAACTCGATGGATGAGGCCCTGTGGTTGCCCACCGAGAAGTCGGTCCGCACAGCGCTGCGTACCCAGCAGATCATAGCAAACGAATCTGGTATTGCCGACACCATCGATCCGTTGGCCGGATCATACGTGGTCGAATACCTGACGGACGAAATTGCGACCCGTGCCATGGAGTACATCAGGCGCATCGATGATCTGGGTGGTGCTCTCGCGGCTATTGAAAAGGGGTTCATGCAGAACGAGATTTCCGATGCCGCTTACAAGGCACAGCTCGCGGTCGAGAAGAAAGAACAAATCGTGGTGGGCGTCAACGCCTACCAGATGGAAGAAAAAATGGAGCTTGAACGTCTTAAGGTCGATCCCTCCATCGAAGCCAATCAAAAGAAGCGCCTGGAAGAATTGAGAAATCAGCGTGACGCTGCCAAAGCCACTGAATTACTGGGCACACTCGAAGCTGCCTCGAAGAAAAATGACAATCTAATGCCCCTTTTAATCACCTGCGTGGAAAATGACCTCACCCTGGGTGAAATCTGTGGTGTACTGCGTAAGTCTTGGGGTGAATACCAACCGCCCGTTTGGGGCTGAAAGCATAGGAGAGAAAATGGCTAAAGTTACGAAGATCAATCATGTCGGTATCGCTGTTGCCAACGTCGACGAAGCCCTCAAGTTCTGGCGTGATATTTTGGGAATTGAACTTGACCACGTGGAGGACGTGCCCAGCTCGAAATCCAAAGTGGCGTTTTTACCAGTAGGTGATAGCGACGTGGAGCTGGTCTACCCGGCTTCAGAAGACGCGCCAATCAACAAATTCATCGCAGAACGCGGCGGTGGTATCCATCACCTGTGTATCGAGGTTGATGATATCTCAGCCATGCTAACGAACCTGAAAGAAAAAGGTGTGCGCTTGATTGATGAGGAACCCAAGGTGATGCCCGGACGTAAGATGGCATTCATCCATCCGAAATCCACTGGTGGCGTGCTGCTGGAGCTTTATGAAGTAACGAAGTAAATGAAAAGAGGCCTTCAAACGAAGGCCCCTTTATTCTTAATTTTTTTTGGTTACTCAGCAGCAACCATCTGTGATTCTTCTTCTAACGCGACTTTTGCGCCGCGTTCCATGTTGACCTGAGTCAAAATAATGACGCCAGCAATGAAGAAGACGATCAACGAGGCGATACTCCAGCGTGATTGATTCATGATGCGCGAAACCACGCCGAAGATCAACGGGCCGAGGATGGAGGCAAATTTTTCGAAGACACTGAAGAAGCCATAGAATTCAGCGGACTTGCTCTTCGGCATCATTTTACCGATCATCGATCGGCTTAAAGCCTGGCTGCCGCCCTGGACAGTAGCGACGGCTGCACCGAGCGCCCAGAATTGCCATTCATGATAAAGGAAGAACCCAGCGACGGCAATCAATGAATAGATGGCCAAGCTGAGGTAAATCGATTTCTTAGTGCCGAGTTTCTTTGCCAACCAGCCGAATAGATAAGCAAATGGCGCGGCCAGGAATTGGACCATCAATAGGGTGCCGATCAATGTAGTATTGCTAAAATTCAATTCTTTGCCGTAGATTGTGGCCATGGTGATGATGGTGCCAATGCCGTTGGCATAAACCCAGAAAGCAAGTAACCCAAGGGAAAGGTCACGGTATTTCTTCAATTCGGAGAAGGTACGCCCCAACCGTTTGAAACTGGCCTGGATGGGGTGAGCTTCATCTTCACCTACATCGATGCGACGTTCAGGTTCCTTAACACGTAGAAACAGCGGGATAGTAAAACCCAACCACCAAATGGCAACAGTAATAAACGAGAGACGGGTCATAAGACCTGTGGTCAATGAGGGAACCCAGGTAGGAACGAACATAATCATAACCAGGTTAATCGCTAGGAGTAAACCACCGCCGATATAACCCATCATGTAGCCTTTGGAAGAAACCTGATCGATCTCGTCTGCGTTGGCGACGTGGGGTAAAAGCGCGTCGTAATAAACCAGGCTGCCAGCAAAACCGATATTGGCAAAGATGAAAATGATCGAAGCGATGAACCATGATCCTTCACCGGTTGCAAAGAAGAGAAGGGCAGTGGAAATCACGCCAAGTCCCATAAAGAAGCCGAGGAATTTTTTCTTGGAACCACGGAAATCAGCCACCGCGCCTAGGATCGGGCTGATCACAGCGGCGATAAGAGCGGCAATCGCCGTAGTGAATCCCCATCGGCTGGTCATGAGGGCGCCAGCGTCACCAGGAGCGCCAAGGGTGGCATAGTAAACCGGGAAAACGGCTGCCATGATTGTTGTGGCAAAGGTTGAATTTGCCCAGTCGTACATCGTCCAGGCGGAAATTGCCCGGCGATGTTCCATCATGCTTTCTGATTGAGTCTTGCTAGCGATGGCCATATATCTTCCTTTTCATAAGAGTTTTGAATTATTATACAGTCTGTGCGATGTATAGTTGCCAAAATTTTCGATGGAATTCCCCTTTTTTTACGACGGATTTTTTACAACCCAATTGATTGTATGGTGTCTTTCAGGATTGTGGCTGATTTTTGCAAGCCGGCTACCTCTTTTTCATTCAAAGGAAGACGCATAAATTTTTTAACCCCATCGTGGCCAATGACACAGGGAAGGCTAAGGTAAACGTTGTCAATTCCGTAATAATCGTTGATCAACGTGGAAACAGAGAGAACAGTGTTTTGCCCCCGTAGGATAGCTTCACAAATTCGCACTAATCCCATGCCGATGCCGTAGAAGGTGGCTCCTTTACGTTCGATGATGTGATAAGCTGCGTCGCGGGTATTTTCGAAGATACGTTCATATGCCTGTTCATCGTATGATTCGCAGTTCATCTTGCAGTAATCGGTCAAGTTCATGCCGGCGATGTTGGCCAGCGACCAGACGGGTACTTCGCTGTCGCCGTGTTCTCCAATAATGTAGGCGTGCACACTGCGCGGGTCTACCCCGGCATGCTGGCTGAGCAGGTAGCGGAAGCGGGCGGTGTCGAGAATCGTACCAGAACCGATGACGCGGTTGGCAGGCAGACCAGACAATTTCATTGCCGCGTAACTCAACACGTCCAACGGATTGGCAGCGATTAGCAGGATGCCATCGGGGTTCGCCTGGACAATCTGAGGAATGATCGATTGGAAAATGGCGTAATTGCGTTTGACCAGATCAAGTCGAGTTTCGCCAGGTTTTTGAGCTGATCCAGCGGTGATCACGGTAATGGCTGCGCCAGCGCAGTCTGCATAAGTCCCGGCACGGATGCTGGTGGAGTGGGTGAGAGGAACGGCATGATTGAGATCCATGGCTTCGCCTTCAGCGCGTGCCTGGTTGTTATCGATCAACACGATCTGGGATGCCAATCCACTGCCTAGCAAGGCATAGGCAAACGTGGCTCCAACATTACCTACACCGACGATAGCGATCTTTACACGGGGTTCAGAGACATTCTTCATGGCGGCTCCTTATTTATGATATATTATACAATAATTATCTAAATAGGCAAATTCATAAACAACTGGAAAAATTGATGAATTTATAAGGATGATATAATCACGGCTTGATTTTTGTGATAGAATGGGGATGTAGAAAATTTGTTCAAATGGATTAATTATGACCTCTAACTGTATTCGTGTCGTTGGCGCTCGCTCTCACAACCTTAAAAATATCACTGTCGAAATCCCGCGCGACAAGCTGGTGGTGATCACCGGGCTTTCGGGTTCGGGAAAATCCTCACTGGCTTTTGATACGATTTTTGCTGAAGGACAACGCCGATATGTTGAGTCTCTCTCAGCGTATGCTCGCCAATTCCTAGGGCAAATGGAAAAACCGGATGTCGATTCGATCGATGGTCTGTCGCCGGCGGTTTCGATCGACCAGAAATCCACCTCGCACAACCCGCGTTCGACCGTTGGTACAGTAACCGAAATCTATGATTACATGCGTTTGCTCTTCGCACGCGTGGGCATTCCGCACTGCCCGATCTGCGGTCGTGTCGTCGAAAAACAATCCGCCCAGGAAATTGTCGAGAAGATCCAAAAGATGCCTGAAGGAACCAAGCTGCTGATCCTGGCGCCAATCGTCCGGGCGCGCAAAGGCACTTACCAGACAGTTCTGGATGAAATTCGTAAAGCCGGGTTCATACGTGTCCGTATTGATAATAAAGTTTATGGTCTCGAAGAGGAGATCGAACTTGATCGCTACAAGATACACACCATCGAGGCGGTGGTAGATCGTCTGGTGATTCGCTCATCAGAAGAGACCGAGGAAGGGAGAACCTTCCGCTCTCGTTTGACCGATTCCGTTGAGACTGCCTTGAAAGTTGGGGAAGGTTATCTGACCCTTCAGAACCTTTCGGTGGAACCCAACGAAGACATCTATTTTTCGGAGCATCTGGCATGTCCGGAGCACGGTATCAGTATTCCCGAAATCGAACCGCGTACCTTTTCGTTCAACACCCCGCACGGTGCCTGCCCCGATTGTCAGGGCTTGGGTAGTAAACTCGAAATTGATCCTGAGATGCTCATTCCGGATCGTGATCGTTCTCTGAACGACGGAGCCATTATTGCCCTCGAATGGAACGGCCCGCGCGATCAGGGTGGTTACTACTGGCAGATGGTCGAAGCCGTTGCTAAGGCGCACCATATCGATCTGGACGCATCGGTCAGTTCACTAAGCGAAGAGAAACTCAACCTGATCCTGTACGGGACTGGCAAGGAAGCGCTCACAGTCAAAATGGAAGGCAGGAATGAACGTCAAACTACTTTCCAGGCTGCTTTCGAGGGCGTTATCCCAAATCTGGAACGGCGTTATCGGGAGACGAACTCCGAGTACATTCGCAACAAGATCAGTGAATTTATGAGCGATCGACCCTGTCCAACTTGTAAGGGTGACCGTTTACGCCCTGAAGCCATGGCAGTGACTATTGATGGTCACAATATCGTGGAAGTCACCACCTGGCCTGTGAATCGAACACTTGAATTTGCGAAGAAATTATCCGAACCCGGTAAGGTTCTAACCAAGAGCCAGATCATTATTGCTGATCGTATCCTTAAAGAGATCGTAGCGCGGTTGGGTTTCCTGGTGGATGTTGGGCTGGATTACCTTACGCTCAACCGGCCGGCTGGGTCGCTTTCAGGCGGTGAGGCCCAACGAATACGTTTGGCCACTCAGATCGGTTCTCACCTGATGGGTGTGCTATACGTGCTGGATGAACCTTCCATCGGTTTACACCCACGCGATAATGGCCGTTTGCTTGAGACTCTGAAACATCTGCGTGACCAGGGGAATAGTGTTCTGGTGGTGGAGCACGACGAAGAAACCATCCGCTCTGCGGATTGGATCCTTGACCTCGGTCCAGGAGCGGGCGAGCATGGCGGTGAAGTCGTGGCGGAGGGAACTGTCGAAGAAATTTTGACTCACCCAAAAAGCCTGACTGGCGCGTATCTCTCTGGTCGAAAACAAGTACCCCTCCCGAAGAAACTGCACCCACGCAATGGCAAGATGCTCAAGATCATCGGAGCGACCGAGAACAACCTGAAGAACCTTACCGTCGAGATTCCGCTCGGGCAATTTGTCTGCATCACTGGGGTATCCGGCTCTGGTAAATCCACCCTGATGGTGGATGTGCTCTACAATCTCCTTGCTAAAGAGCTTAACCGCGCCCATACCCAACCAGGCAGATTCGAAAAGATCGAAGGCTTAGAGTATCTGGACAAAGTGATTAATATCGATCAATCGCCAATTGGCCGTACACCGCGATCAAACCCAGGAACTTATACAGGCATGTTCGATGAAATCCGCAAGCTGTATGCAGGCTTACCCGAAAGTAAAATGCGCGGGTACAACTCCGGACGCTTTTCTTTCAACATCCACGGCGGACGCTGCGAAGCCTGTCAGGGGCAGGGGCAGTTACGCATCGAGATGCAATTCTTGCCGGATGTTTACGTACCGTGCGATGTGTGCCATGGTGCCCGCTTTAACCACGAGACGTTGCAAATTAAGTTCAAAGGGTTATCCATTGCCGATTTATTGGATACTACAGTCGAAAAAGCACTGGATTTGTTCACGAACATTCCATCGATTCAATCCAAGTTGCAGGTATTGAAGGAAGTGGGGTTGGGGTATGTCAAGATTGGACAACCGGCAACAACCCTGTCCGGAGGTGAGGCGCAACGTGTCAAACTGGCCAAGGAACTGTCAAGACGGGCGACCGGGAGAACGCTCTACGTATTGGATGAGCCCTCAGTTGGCTTGCATGCCGCTGATGTCCACATGCTGATCGATGTTTTGCAGCGTTTGGTGAATTCTGGGAATTCAGTACTGATCATTGAACATAACCTGGATATCATTAAGGTGGCTGACTACATCATTGATCTCGGACCAGAAGGTGGAGACCGTGGTGGGGAGCTGATCGCATGTGGTACGCCAAAACAAATTTGTGAGGCAGAGAACTCGTATACGGGTAAATTCTTACAGGATTACTTGAAATTACATCATCAAGAAATTAAGTAAGTTGACTTGAAGCTAATAAAAAGCCCTCGAGATGCGCGAGGGCTTTTTATAGTAAATCAATGCTTGCGGATTAGCCTAATGATCAGAAGCAAGATTACTGCTCCACCGAAGGCGACCAACAGAGAGGTCCAGTTCAACCCTGTGACTGCCACACCAAGGTGCAGGAAACCAGCAATCCAACCACCTAAAAGGGCACCAACAACTCCGATGATCAAATTGCTGACCAATCCGGAACCGTGTCCTTTGACCACTTTACTGGCAAGCCATCCTGCTACCAGTCCAATTACGATCCAAGCGCCAATATTCATATTTATAGCCTCCAAAGACTTTTATGAATTAATTATAGCAGTTACAAGTCAGCCATTTGTACGGTTCCCTTAAAAGTTAATCAAATTATTAAATATTTCAAAGCTTTTCCCAAGGCAATTCCCGTATCATCATTAATGTATTGGGAAACGGGAACCCAATCTCATGTCTCTCCTTTTAGGGATTAAAGCAATTCACCGGCGCTCTCCTCCGCCGGTGAATGCGTTTAATCTGTGTTTTCAGAGCAACGAATCAATAACAGAAGTCATTTCAAATGGTTTCACAACCGGTTCGTATCGATCTATGAAATTCCCATTTCGGTCAATTAAAAATTTTGTGAAATTCCATTTGATGTTGTTACCCAATAATCCCTTTTTCTGTGATCTTAGAAATTTAAATAACGGGTGCGCGGATTTGCCATTGACCTCGATCTTGGAGAATATGGGAAAAGTGACTCCGTAGTTTACTTTACAAAAAGTTTGAATCTCATCATCTGAACCGGGTTCCTGGTGAGCGAATTGATCGCATGGAAATGCAAGAATCTCCAGACCCCGGGCGTGGTATTTCTCATAAAGCCTCTGCAGGTCTTCGTATTGAGGAGTGAATCCACATTTACTGGCAGTATTAACAATAAGAAGAACATTACCCTTGTAATCTGCAAGGGATATTTCTTTCCCTGAAGCAGCTTTTACCTTGAATTCATAAATTGACATTAGATCCTCCGTCTCTTTCTTATCATTCTAGCAATAATCCCCTCGATATTCTATCTGTAGAGCAAAAACCCTATACAAAAAAATCCAGTGAAGTCACTGGATTTTTTTTGCGAATCATCTCTAAAGTTAATCTTTTCCGGTATTGCCGTTGACCGCGCGACCCATACCGATATATTTAAAGCCCAGCTTTTTCATAGTGTCCGCGTCCCAAAGGTTTCGCCCATCGAGCAGCACGGGAGTTTTCATGGCATCGTGGATTTTGGTGAAGTCGAGTTGTGAAAATTCATTCCACTGCGTGGCCAGAAGGAGCGCATCTGCATTTTCTGCAACAGAATAAGCATTGTCGCACAACTCAACGTGTGAGAATACTTTGGCAGCATTTTCCATTGCCTGAGGATCGTAGGCACGAATTCGAGCGCCTTCATTTTGTAGCAAGTGGATTATTTCAATAGCAGGGGCGTCGCGAATATCGTCCGTATTTGGTTTGAAGGAGATACCTAACACACCGATGGTCTTGCCCTGCAAGCTGCCCAACGCCTTGCGTAATTTCATCACAGCACGGCGGCGCTGATTGCGATTAATTTCCATCACTGCCTGCAATAATTGAGGATGGGTACCGTGCAATACGGCCATGTGTTCCAACGCTTTCACATCCTTTGGAAAACAAGATCCACCCCAGCCCAGGCCAGCATCGAGGAAACTTGGGCCGATGCGCTTGTCGTAGCCCATTCCACGGGCGACTTCTGATACATCCGCGCCAAGTTCTTCACAAATATTTGCGATTTCATTAATAAAAGAGATACGGGTAGCAAGAAACGCATTGGATGCGTATTTCACCATTTCTGCTGTCCGTAGATCTGTGATCATGATGGTACAACGAAGAGGTTGGTAGAGCGCAGCCACTTTTTCAGCGGCTTCTTTGTGCAAACTGCCAAGAACAACACGATCGGGGATCATGAAATCGTTGATCGCGGATCCCTCACGAAGGAATTCCGGATTGGAGACGACACTGAATTCGAGAGGGCGATTTCCCCTCTTTTCCTTGATTACATCCGCCACCCAGTCTCCGGTACCGACGGGAACAGTGGATTTATTGATGACGATAATTGGCCAATCAACATGATCGGCGATGGCTTCTGCAGCAGCGCGGACGTATTGAAGGTCGGCTTCTCCATCATTTCCGGAGGGTGTGCCCACAGCGATAAACGCGTATTCTGCATTTGCCAGCGCTTCGGGGTAATCGGTGCTGAAGCGGAGTCTGCCAGCTTGAACGTTGCGTTCCACAAGCTGCTCGAGCCCAGGCTCATAGATTGGCATTTGACCCTGTTTCAGTTTTTCAATACGGGTATGGTCTACGTCCAAACAGGTCACGTCGTTGCCCAAGTCCGCGAAACAAGTCCCGGTAACCAAGCCAACATACCCGGTCCCTACAACGCACAATTTGCTCATAAGTTCACTCCAATGTACATACAGATTTCATATGCGGTAATTCTACCATGAGGAGGGCTTCAAATTTTAGAAGATATCATTTCGTGTGGTTAAGACCATATTTGCCCTCGATTGTATAATAGTTAAAAAAGACTTTTGAAAGGATGACCTATGCCTGCGAGAGTGATCGATGGAAAAGCAATTGCCGAGCAAATTCGTATTGAAGTTGCGACAATTGTCGACAAGCGAGTAAAAGCTGGAAAACCCCGCCCGGGACTGGCTACTGTCTTGGTGGGGGAGAACCCGGCATCGCAATCTTATGTAAAGTCAAAACAAAAAGCGTGTGCAGAGGTTGGGATTGAATCCTTTGGTCATGAATTACCTGAGAATGCCAGCCAAAAAGAGGTGGAAAATCTGGTGACTGAGTTGAACAAAGATCCCCGGGTGAACGGCATCCTGGTCCAGTTGCCCCTTCCAAAGGGGTTGATCGAGGAAGACGTACTCAAGTTGATCTCGATCGAGAAAGATGTCGATGGCTTTCATCCAGTCAATATCGGCCGATTGGCGCAAAAAGGGCGTGATCCCTTTTTTGTGCCATGTACACCCGCAGGGGTGATGTACATGCTTAACCGCGAGCTTCCGACGCTCGAGGGAGTAAATGCGGTTGTTTTGGGTAGATCGAATATTGTGGGAATGCCGGTGGCATTGTTGTTGGTACGCGCCAATGCGACGGTGACGATTTGCCATTCTCGCACCAAAGACCTGGCAAATGTTGTTCGCCAGGCGGATGTGTTAGTAGCGGCAGTTGGCAGAGCGGAAATGGTGCGTGGAGATTGGATCAAACCTGGCGCGGTGGTGATTGACGTGGGGATCAATCGTGTAGAAGATGCCAGCCGTCCAAAAGGGTACAGGTTGGTGGGAGATGTAGCTTATGATGAAGCTGCCCAGGTTGCCGGAGCGATCACGCCGGTACCTGGCGGAGTTGGGCCAATGACCATTGCCATGCTACTAAAAAGCACTCTTCACGCTGCTGAACTCGCAGATTGATAATTGACGAATGGCGGGCTACAAAACCTGCCGTTTTATTCATAATTACTTATTGTCTGACAATTGACAATTACAGAAAAAGTGTTAAACTGATTATGTAATTGTCTGACAAGTCCATCCATTTATTTATTTACATTTGGCACAGGATCGAAAAAAATGACCACTCTGTTGATCAAGCATGCTCAATTACTTGTGACCATGGATGACCACCGCCGGGAAATTCCGGATGGTGGTCTTTTTATTCGCGATGGATTCATCGAGCAGGTTGGAAAGACGGGTGATCTCCCCCAAAATGCCGATGACGTTCTCGACTTGACCGGGCATATCGTCCTGCCCGGATTGGTGAATACGCACCATCATTTCTATCAAACATTGACAAGGGCTGTTCCGGCGGCACAAAACGCCAATCTGTTCAACTGGCTGACCACCCTTTACCCTATCTGGGCGCGGATGACCCCGGAAGACATTCGCATCTCGACTCAAACAGCGTTGGCCGAACTGGCTCTTTCGGGCTGCACGACCGCTTCTGACCATCTATACCTGTTCCCGAATGGTTCAAAGCTTGATGATGAGATTGAGGCTGCCGCTGAAGTGGGGATCCGTTTGCACGCTTCACGCGGTTCGATGAGCCTGGGGCAAAGTAAAGGCGGATTGCCCCCTGACAGCGTGGTAGATTTAGAAGAAAAGATTCTCGAAGACAGTGAACGATTGATCCGCAAATATCACGATGCAAAACCGGGTGCGATGGTGCAGATCGTTCTGGCACCGTGTTCACCTTTCAGTGTTACCGGTGAATTGATGAAGGAATCTGCAAAAATGGCGCGCAAGTATGGTGTCCACCTGCACACCCATCTGGCAGAAACCGAGGATGAAGAGCAATTCACGATCGAGAAATTTGGTTATAAACCGGTCGCCTATATGCAGTCTGTGGATTGGGTGGGTGAAGATGTCTGGTTCGCTCACTCGGTACATGTTTCAAAAGAAGAAGTCGAAGTCTATGCTCGAGAAGGGTGCGGAGTGGCTCATTGCCCATCCTCAAATATGCGTTTAGCATCTGGTATCGCGCCTCTGCGAGAGTTTATGAAAGCTGGGGTAAAGGTAGGATTGGGTGTGGATGGTTCAGCCAGCAACGATGGTTCACATTTATTAGCTGAAGCTCGTCAGGCAATGCTTCTGGCTCGGTTACGCGCAGGTTTGGAAGGAGCATCATTGTCTTCGACCGGCAGCGAAATTCTCACTGCCCGAGAGGCATTGGAACTTGCCACTCGTGGAGGAGCGAGTGTTCTTGGTCGCAAAGACATTGGTTCTCTCGAAGTTGGCAAGTGCGCGGATTTTGTGGCAATCAACCTGAACCGCCTGGATTACGCCGGTGCCCTGCATGATCCCCTGGCAGCAGTCGTCTTTTGCCAACCTCAGGGAGTCGATCTGAATGTTGTCCACGGAAAAACAGTGGTCCAGAACGGCAAACTGGTTGGTTTAGATGTACCGAGGCATGTTGAAAAACATAACCGGGCCGCACGGCGCTTGCTCGAAGGATAGAAATGGAATTCATAATTCAAATGGATCACCGGATGGTGTACTAAATGGGAATGGATTCATTCTGGCTTCAAAACGCTCGTGAACTCGTCGACTGTGCCATGGGGCGATTACCGGCTGACCTAGTGATTCGCGATGGTAAATGGGTTTGTGTCCAGACCGGCGAGATCATCCCAGGGACTGATATCGCCATTCGCAGCGGTCGTATCGCTTATGTAGGCGAGGACGCTACTCATACGATCGGTAAGCAGACGCGAGTGATCAATGCCAAAGGAAGGTACCTGGTACCGGGATTGCTGGACGGCCACATGCACGTGGAATCGGGGATGGTAACCGTCACCGAATTCGTCAAGGCGGTTGTTCCCCACGGTACGACAGGCATGTTTGTCGATCCGCATGAGATCGCCAATGTTTTTGGTCTGCGTGGTGTCAGATTGATGGTCGATGAAGCAGCCAGACAACCCATCCATGTGTTTGTACAGATGCCATCTTGCGTCCCCTCAGCCCCAAAATTCGAAACTCCCGGAGCGGTTTTAGGACCGATTGAAGTAACTGAAGCCATGACCTGGCCGGGAATCATTGGGTTGGGTGAGATGATGAATTTCCCAGGTGTGTTTATGGGTGATGACAAAGTTCACGCAGAGATGTCTGCCACCCGCTGCGCAGGGAAAGTCATCGGCGGTCATTATGCGTCACCGGATTTGGGCAAACCTTTCCATGGTTACCTGGCAGGGGGGCCGCAGGATGACCACGAAGGGATTACAACCGAGGATGCAGTAGCCCGGGCACGTCAGGGGATGAAGGTGATGATGCGTTATGGATCAGCCTGGCATGATGTGGCAACTCAGGTGAGAGCCATCACTGAAAAAGGCCTGGATCCACGTGGTTTCATATTATGCACGGATGATAGCCATTCACAAACCCTTGTGGATGAGGGTCACATGGATAGGGTATTGCGCCATGCGGTTGAGCAAGGCCTAGATCCGATCGTTGCCATCCAAATGATGACGATCAACACTGCCGAGCACTTTGGGGTATCGAGAGAGATGGGGTTGATAGCTCCGGGCAGATATGCAGATATTCTCATCGTGAATGACTTGAAGAAATTCGAGGTAGAGGTTGTCTTTGCTAAAGGAATCGAAGTCGCGCATAATGGTAAATTACTTATCGATATGCCCACAATTGTTTACGAAGATTGGGTGTGTCAATCCGTCCATTTGAAACGACCCTTGACCCCTGATGATTTTGTTTATCATACAGACGACACGGGGAAAGTAACCGCTCATGTGATCGGAGTGATTGAGAATCAGGCACCGACCAGGCATTTGAAATTTTCAATGACAGTCGAAAACAAAGAGGTCAAAGCTGATCCATCGCGTGATATTGCGAAAATCGCTCTGATTGAACGACATGCTGCCACAGGTAAGATGCAAATAGGATTTGTTTCAGGATTCGGGTTCACTGATCACTGCGCTGTTGGAACAACTGTTGCCCATGATTGTCACCAGATGATCGTGGTAGGGACGGATGAAATGGATATGGCGCTTGCGGCAAATTCGCTGGCGGAATGCGGGGGAGGTCAGGTAGTTGTCAAGAATGGAAAAGTGATAGGGAAAGTTGATTTACCCATTGCAGGTTTAATGTCGAACGAATCAGCTGCCGCTGTGGCAAAAAAGGCAGCGACAGTGCTAGATGGTTATGTTAGATGTGGATGTAGCCTGAATAATCCGAATATGCAGTTAAGTCTCCTAGCATTGGTGGTCATTCCGGAATTGAGAATCAGCGACCTTGGATTGGTCGATGTAACCCGTTTCGATTTTATACCCGTAACCGAAGCGGAGAAATGAAAGCAGGAAACTAATGATGATAGATGTAGAAAAGCAAACAAAATTGGAGTCAAATCATCCATTTCAAAGATTGCAAAATGAACTTGCGCAATTGATCAATAACGCAGAAGCTGGTAGTCGTCTACCTGCAGAACCGGATCTGGCCAAACTACTCGGAGTCTCGAGGGCAACGTTACGAGAAGCCATGCGCACGTTCGAAGGGCAGGGATTAGTTAGACGACGACAGGGTGTGGGCACTTTTGTGGTTGGACAGGCAAAAATCATCGACACCGGGCTGGAAGTACTGGAGAGTATTGAAACTCTTGCGAAGAAAATCGGCTTGCCAGTTTCAATGGGCGAAGTTCTGGTCACAGAAGTACTTGCCAATAGAGAAGAAAGCGAAGTTTTTAATATTCAAGAAGCAACTCCACTATTAAAAGTTGCTCGTGTCATTCTGGCAGACGATCGTCCTGTGGCTTACCTGACAGATATTCTTTTCAAGGATCAGATCCCGGAATCCGATCTACTTGCTAGTTTCACCGGTTCGGTGCTTGACCTGATGTTGCGCAAAGGTAGTCCGCGGTTGAGTAAATCTTTCACGGATATTCAGGCAGTCTCAGCTTCAGCTGAGATCGCTAAAAAATTGGAGATTCAACGCGGCGATGTTTTGCTTCAATTTATCGCCCGGTTGTATGATGAATCTGGACATGTTGTCGATTATTCAAGTAGCTATTTCCTGCCGGGTTATTTTCGCTTCCATGTCGTTCGCAAAGTCGAACAGTCGAATGGTCTTGGATAGGAATAAGTAGCAGGAGAGGAGGAACAGTTATATAAAGTTATTTGGCTGAAAAATTATCAGCGATGATTGCTTATATAAACCACTTAATAGGAGATTTAAAATGCGTAGTTTTGCAGGTCGTGATATTCTGTCATTAAAAGATTTCGAACGTGAAGAGTTCTTCCACGTATTCGAAACCGCGGATGAAATGGCACCGATTGCCAAGAGCCGCCGCAATTCTGATCTTTTGGCTGAGAAAACCATGGTAACCGCTTTTTACCAGCCCAGCACTCGCACTCGCCTGGCTCATGAAGCCGCCATGCACCGCCTTGGCGGTCACGTGACCGGTTTCTCTGATGCCAAAATGACTCGCGCTGGTGATTGGTATCAGGAATCGATCAAAGATACCGTAAAAATGCTCGAATACTACGGTGATGTCATCGTGATGCGTCACTTCCAGCAGGGCGCTCCAATGGAAGCCGCCAAATGGTCATCAGTTCCCATCATCAATGGTGGCGATGGTTGGGGTGAACACCCCACCCAGATCCTTACTGATCTCTACACTGTGCTAACCGAAAAAGGTACCATCGATGGGTTGAAATGGCTTGCTGTCGGTGATATGCGCATGCGCACCATGCACTCTCTATCTTATGCTCTGACCCAGTTTGATTGCCCGATCACCTACGTAGCTCCCCCCGAAATGACCCTCACCGACGAGTTCAAGGCTGAACTCAAACAATACAACCTGAACTTCAAAGAAGCAGAACACGTGGAACAGGCCATTGCTGAAGCTGACGTCATACTCGTTGAACCAGTCGTTCAGCCTGATTACACCAAGAGCCGCCAGGAAGCCGGCGAACACGGAATGACCCCCGCGAATTACAAGATCACCCGTGAGTTGTTGAGCACCAAGGCAAAATCTGATGCCATCCTGCTGCACTCGCTGCCCCGCATGGATGAGATTCCTCCGGATGTCGATATCACCCGCTGGTCTCGTTACTGGCAAGAAGCCTTCAACGGTGTAGTCATGCGTATGGCACTGCTTGCTCTTGTTTTGGGTAAAATGGAATAGTAGAGTTCAAAATCACCTCGGAGAGGGAATTAGCCCTCTCCGAGGTGGAAAAGGATACTGGAGGAATTATGCAAAGCTTTTTACATGGACGAGATTTGATCGGTGATCTTGATTTCTCAAAAGAGGAAGTCGAAACCGTACTTGACGTTGCTTTTGATTTAAAGCGAAAACGCGCGTTGAATGAACTTACCCCCTATCTGCGCGATAAAGTGCTGGCAATGCTGTTCTTCTTTAGCAGTACCCGCACCCGCGGCTCCTTCGAAGCCGGCATGGCACATCTCGGAGGGCACGCTGCTTTTATTGAATCACGCACTACACAGATCAGCCACGGCGATACACCCAAAGAGATTGGTGAGATATTCGGTCGTTATTATGATGGTATCGCCATTCGCCATGTCGACTGGGGAATTGGTAATGGATATTTGAATGAAGTTGCCAAGGCCTCCCGAGTACCCATTTTGAATATGCAGTGTGATATTTACCATCCTTTCCAGTGCCTGGCTGACTTGATGACCATCGTGGAGAAGAAAGGCCGTGATCTGCGTCGCAAAAAGATGGTTGTTTCCTGGGCATACGCCGCTTCTTACCAGAAACCAATGTCCGTTCCGCAATCGCTTGTATTACAAATGCCACGTTTTGGAATGGATGTCGTCCTGGCCCATCCACCTGAATTCAAACTCATGCCCGAGATCATGGATCAGGCTCGTGAACAAGCCAAGAAATTCGGTACCAACTTCACTATTGTCGATGACATGGACGAGGCTTTCAAAGACGCTGATATCATTTATGCCAAGTCATGGGGAGCCATGGTTCACACACCCGATCCGGATGAGGGTGCCAAGATCATTAAGAAATATGAGAGCTGGATTACTGACGAACGCCGTATGAAGCTTGCCAAACCGGATGCGATTTACATGCATCCGTTACCTGCTGACCGTAATATTGAAGTTACCGACGGCGTGATGGATGGACCACAATCTGTGGTATATGATGAAGCCGAAAACCGCATGCATGTTCAGGAAGCGGTCATGGCTTTAACTATGAGCTAAAGTATTTATATAAAGGATAGTAATCGAATGGTAAAAAAATTAGCAGTAGTCGCAATTGGCGGTAACTCTCTCATTCTTGATCCAAAGAAAGTCACCGTTGAAGATCAGTACACAGCCGCCGCAGAAACTTCAAAACATATTGCAGATATGATTGAAGCTGGTTGGGATGTAGCCATTGGTCATGGCAATGGCCCACAGGTGGGTTTCATCCTGCGACGATCAGAGATCGCAGCAAAGACAGCCGGGATGCACGAGGTTCCTCTGGATGTTTGCGGTGCTGACAGCCAGGGAGCCATTGGGTATGCCATCCAGCAGACCCTGCAAAACGAATTAATCAGCCGCGGGATTAAAAAATCTGTCGCTACAGTTGTTACCCAGGTCAAGGTTGATAAGAACGATAAAGCCTTCTTGAACCCAACAAAACCCATCGGTGGTTTCATGGAAGAAGCTGAAGCCAAGAAACGTGAAGCTGAGTTGGGATGGAATATTGTCGAAGACGCCGGTCGCGGCTGGCGCCGTGTTGTTGCCTCCCCAATCCCACAAGAAGTGGTTGAGATCGATGCTGTCAAGGAATTGATTGATGCAGGTACAGTAGTTATCACTGTTGGCGGCGGCGGCATTCCTGTTATCGATAATGGCAAGGGGGGCTGCATTGGTACCGCTGCTGTGATCGATAAAGATTTCGCGAGCAGCCTATTGGCCCGCTTGATCAAGGCTGATCTCTTTGTCATCTCGACAGCTGTTGAAAAAGTAGCAATCAATTTTGGAAAACCTGATCAGAAATGGCTTGACCGCCTCACCCTGTCGGAAGCCAAAGCTTACCTCGCTGAAGGCACGCATTTCGCCAAGGGATCGATGGCTCCAAAGATTCAGGCTGTCATCATGTATCTTGAGAACGGTGGCAAGGAAGCCCTTATTACAAACCCAGAAAACATCGGGCGCGCCTTGAAAGGTGAGACCGGTACCTGGATCGTACAAGATTAGTGGTCTATTGCTCTGCCTGTCGGATACGACAGGCAGAGCTTGTAATTCTGATAGAATGTCAGACTAGAACCTTAAAATTATTCATATTTTAAGTTGTATAGACGAGTTGATTGTGTACAATATTGGGTATGGTTTCTGAAAGAGAATAGAAATCAGGCTTGCAACATTCTCTTCGTTTGATAAAAATGCAACTTCAGCCAAGAAAGGAGGTGAAGTTAACAAAGTTAGCTTGCTTCCAGTTTTTCGTTTTTTAAAACCAATGTTCAATTTCCCAGGAGGAGAATAATGTTTTCAAAACGTGCTTGGCTCGTTGTTAGTCTGTTCCTTATCATGGCTCTTGTATTAACTGCTTGCGGTAAAACCGCAGCAACTGCTACATCGGAAGCCACCTGTGGTGCTGATGAATTCTGCATCGGTATTCTATTGGTTGGTCCTGCCTCAGACGGCGGTTGGTCGCAGGCGACCTATGAAGGCGTGAAATATGTGGTCGACCACATTGAAAAATCAGCCTTCCTGTATGCAGAAAATGTCTTCTCTGATCCGAATACAACAGTTGCCCAATACGCTGAGAATTTGCTTTCCCGCGGCGCCAAAGTCATCATCTTCAACTCGGATTCCATGAAAGACGGAGTGATCGAATTCTCTGCCAAACACCCCGATGTTCCCGTGATCTTCCTCTCCGGCGATTTCGCCTGGAAAGAAGGCAAGAACTATGATGCTTCCATGAAGATGGAAAGCGACATCATGGGTCAAATTGAATACGGTAAGATGATGGCCGGCTGCGCAGCCGCCTTGACCACCAAGACCGGCAAAATCGGTTTCCTTGGCCCGTTGACCAATGATGAAACACGACGTCTGGCAAATGCCGCTTATTTAGGCGCCAACTACTGCTGGAAGAATGTCCTTGGTAACACCACCGCGTTGGACTTCAAAGTTGTTTGGATTGGTAACTGGTTCAATATTCCAGGTACAACACTTGATCCTACGCAGGTTGCTGACGATTTCTTCAATAACAATTATGATGTTGTAATCTCCGGAATCGATTCAACCGAAGCGGTTACCGAAGCAAAGAAATACCAGGATCAGGGTAAGGAGGTCTTCGCAGTCCAGTATGATTATGAAAATGCCTGTGATGGCGCTCCGAAAGCATGCCTTGGCGTTCCGTATTTCAACTGGGGTGTCATGATGCTGCCCGTAATCCAATCCGTAAAGGATGGTACTTACGAGCGTTCATTCACATGGGGCGCCCCCTATTGGGCTAACATCAATGATCCAGATAAATCTGCCGTAGGTTTCAAGAAGAGCGATGGCCTGACTGCCGATGCAGCCGCCAAACTTGATGCTTTTATCGCCGAACTGGCAGGTGGTTTGAATTTGTGGACTGGCCCGATCAATTACCAGGATGGGACTGTTTACCTGGCTGATGGTGTTGTTGCCACTGATCAAGAAATTTGGTACATGCCGCAGTTACTCGAAGGCATGACCGGCGAGAGTGTTTCCAAGTAACGTGTTCTGAGGAGGGAAGGCAAGGGAACTTGCCTTCCCTCAATATATCCTTGTTCGAATAAGAGTGAGGTTCGATGGACGTTGAATTACAGAACATTCAGAAAACATTTGGCAAGGTCCATGCGAATAACGATATTTCAATGATCGTCCGGTCTGGTGAAGTACAAGGCATTCTGGGTGAAAATGGGGCTGGAAAAAGCACTCTGATGAAAATCCTCTCTGGCTTTTTCAAGGCGGATTCCGGGAGTATCTTACTTGGAGGAAAAAAGGTCGTGATTTCCTCTCCGGCAGATTCCGTCCGGTTGGGGATTGGAATGCTTCATCAAGATCCATTGGATTTTCCACCCATGAAGGTTTTGGATAATCTGATTACCGGTAGCCATGAGGGTATGTTCCCGAACAGAAAGAAAGTTCTTCGTGAATTTCAAGAACTTCAACGGCAATTCAATTTCACCATCTCTCCCGATGTTTATGTTGATTCCTTGACGGTTGGTGAGAGACAGCAATTGGAAATACTTCGGCTATTATGGTTGGGAGCTGAAGTCTTGATTCTCGACGAGCCAACTACTGGTATTTCGGCAGAGCAAAAACTGCAGTTGTTTTCCATGGTTAAGTTACTATCAAAGCAGGGAAAAGTTATTTTCTTCGTCACGCATAAACTAGAAGAGGCTGAATCACTATGTTCGCAAATTGCGGTATTCAGACAAGGGAAGAATGTGGGACAAGTGCTCCCTCCTTATGATACCGATAAATTAGTTTCGATGATGTTTGGAAAAACTCTGGACAGAAAAAGTAGAAGTACTTACTCTCAGGATTGTTCAAATTTTGAAATCGAAAACCTGAAGATAGATGATATCCGTGTGCCTATCAAGAATGTCAATTTCTGTATTAACAAGGGTGAGGTGATTGGTCTTGCGGGAATGGAAGGATCGGGTCAGTCAATCATTCTCCGAGCCCTGGCTGGTCTTGTCCGTCCGTCTGGCGGACATATTTGGATAAAGGATGATAAGGGAAGTAAGAAAGACCTGGTCGGTAAGCATTATTTCACTTTTCGTGATGCTGGCATCTCATTCTTACCGGCGGCACGCTTGGAAGAAGCACTGATCGCTGGATTAAATTTAAAAGAACATTTTATCCTTGCGGAGAAACAGAAAGGTTTGTTCATTGACAATAAATCAGCTGAACAATTGACACAAACTAGGATTAAAGATTTTAACATCAAAGGCACAGGCGAAAATACAATTGAATCGTTATCTGGTGGAAATCAACAGCGGGCGGAATTGGCACTTCTAAGGCAACCATTGAGATTGCTTTTACTTGAGCATCCTACACGTGGTTTGGATATCGAATCGGCGCAATATATTTGGCAAAAGATGCAAAAAAGGTGCGCGGAAGGTGCAAGCGTGATCTTTGTGTCGTCTGATCTGGATGAAATCATTAATTACAGCAATCGAATTCTGGTGTTCTATGGTGGTCGGGTTTCAAAACCATTGGATGCTTCCAAAGTGACAGTTGACGACCTGGGGCAGTTGATTGGCGGAAAAGGTTGGGAATAATTGCGAAAGGATATGGAGATGACCACTCACGAAACAAATTCCAAACCCAACCGGACCAATTGGATCTACTGGTTATTGACCAACCGGGTTTCATCATTATTCATTGCTGTGATTCTGGCTTTGCTCTTTACCTGCTTGGTTATCCTTGTGATCAAAGCCGATCCAATTAAATTGTTCAAAGTTCTATATACAGGCTCTTTGGGTTCGATGGATGCCATAACACAGGTATTACAATCTTGGGTGCCCATGGTTTTGGCTTCTCTTGGTTTAATGTTCACTTTTACCGCAGGATTATGGAATATTGGTATGGAGGGCCAGATTGAAATTGGTGCAATTTTCTCTTATGGGGTAATGCGCATTTTCATGTTCGCTGACCCGACCAGCAATCTGGCAAGTGTCCCCGGTGGATGGGTTATTGTCCTTTCAATTCTAGCGGGAATCTTTGGAGGGGCGATTTGGGCTTTGCTTGTTGGACTGCTGAAGAATTTTGGCGGTGTAAATGAGATCTTCGGGGGATTAGGTTTCAACTTCATCGCTCATGCAATAATGCTCTACCTCGTTTATGGCCCGTGGAAGCCTACCGGCGTGGCCAATGGAAGCACGAAAATGTTACCGGCACAATATTGGATGCCCCAATTAACTGGATCCTATTTGAGTTTATGGTCTCTTGGAATCGCAGTGGTGGCTGTGGTAATCGTAACCATCGTTTTACAGGGGACCCATTTTGGTCTCAAATTGAAAGCGGTTGGTAAAAATAATAAATCCTCTTTCTTGTTGGGTATACCAACCAATAGATATATGTTGCTGTCGTTCATTTTGTGTGGCATATTTGCGGGTCTTACCGGTGCCATGCAAGTGACCTCTTTCAACCATGTATTGAATTATAAAATTTCTGGCGGTTATGGATACATGGGTTTGATGGTGGGCATGTTGGCGAATATCCAGCCATTGGTAACTGCGCCCATCGCGTTCGTTTTTGTCGCATTGACCAAAGGTGCAGCGGGTTTGGGTATGGATATGCACCTTGATTCAAATCTGTCTGGTGTTATTCAAGGTACTTTGGTTTTATTCGTGCTGGTGATGAATGGCGTGCGCAAGATTCTGACCAAGAAGTATAAAGGAGCAAAATGGACAGCGCGGTAATCAACAGTATTGCTTCGATTATTGCCTGGTCAGCGCCGGTGATATTTGGCGTGATCGGCGAAACAATAACAGAACGGGCGGGGGTTATGAACCTTTCGCTAAACGGAAGCTTGATCCTCACTGCCATGGTGGGGTTTGTGGTAGCCACCAATACGGGCAGTTTTTTACTTGGCTTTATCATTGCAGCTCTGGTGGGCTCGCTAATTGCGTTACTCATCGCCGTACTGAACATCGAACTGAAACAATCACAGGTCGCGGTGGGTTATGTGCTGGCAATGTCGACCCAAAGTCTGGCATATTTTCTCGGCGCCTCTTATGTTGGCAAACCGGTACTGGCGTTACCACAAATTGAGATCCCTCTACTTTCATCCATTCCATTTGTTGGGCCAATATTGTTCGACCAAACATTGGTGACATATCTTAGTTATTTGTTGATTATTGTCTGTTATATCTGGCTATTCAAAACGCATCAGGGTCTGGTGCTTCAAGGTATTGGTGAACGTCCTTCAGCAGCCTATATCCGAGGCGCGAACGTCAACCGGCTGCGCTACATTTACACAGCCATTGGGGGCGCTTTGGTGGGTGTGGGCGGTGCGCTTTACTCACTGAGCGTAAAAACGTGGAATGGACAACTTTCAGGTCTGGATGGTATTGGTTGGATCATCCTGGCAATTACTATCTTTGGCGGCTGGCATCCCATCAAAGGCGCGTTGGGTTCGTATCTCTTTGTTGTATTACAATACCTGGGTATTGTCTTACAACCTCTGATGCCTAACGTCAATTCGCGCGTCCTCCAGGTGGCACCTTTCCCATTGATGATACTGGCTTTACTGTTCGTCAATATCGGTAATGCTGATTGGGTGGATCGGACTCTGGCGGGGTTACCGGAATCTGTGCGTAGAACGATCTCAAAAGTACTACGCGCAATGCGGACCTCACCTCCAGCAGCGCTTGGTATACCATTCGAAAATGAATAGGATTTGAAAATGAGTCAATATATTGGTTATAAGTGCTCAATTTGTGGAAAAGAATTCGCGCCAGCTTCAATTATGTATACCTGTCCCCATTGTGATGGGAACCTGGATGTGGTTCTGGATTACAAATCAATCCAATCCAGGTATCAGGTTGAAGATATCACCACCCGGACCGATTTCTCTTTGTGGCGATACCTTCCTCTACTCCCGGTGAATGACCCCGGTGGAGAAGGAACAACATTACGCTGCGCGGGTTGGACCCCTCTCTACACACCCCCCGCATTAATGAAGAAACTGGGAATGGAACATTTATGGATTAAGGATGAAGGTAAGAACCCGACCGCGTCCTTTAAAGATCGCGCCAGTTCGGTGGTGGTCGCTCGTGCCAGAGAGATTGGCGCTGATATTGTTGTTACTGCTTCCACCGGAAACGCTGGAGCGGCGCTTGCGGGTATGTCAGCGGCAATTGGGCAAAAAGCCATCATCTTTGCGCCGAAAACAGCTCCACAGGCAAAGATCGCTCAACTTCTTATTTATGGAGCTCAGGTTATCCTTGTAGACGGTAATTACGACTCCGCCTTCGATTTAACGATCGAAGCATCGAGAGAATTTGGATGGTACTGCCGTAACACTGGATTCAACCCATTCACTGCTGAGGGAAAAAAGACAGCCGCGCTTGAAATTTGGGAGCAAATTTGCCTGAATCTACCGGATGATTCATTGCCTTTGAACGTTTTCGTCTCAGTGGGCGATGGGAATATTATTTCCGGCCTGCATAAGGGTTTTAAGGATTTGATGACGCTGGGTTGGCTAAAGCAAATGCCACGAATTTTTGGCGTGCAGTCAGAAAAATCCGCCGCGGTAGCCAATACCTTCTTTGCCGGCGATGAAAAGATCATTACAATTGAAGCGACGACCATTGCCGACTCGATTAGTGTTGATCTGCCACGTGACGGCGTCAGAGCCGTCAGGGCGGCAAGAGAGACTGGCGGTAGTTATATCACCGTGTCGGATGAAGAGATTATCGCCGGAATTGGTGAATTGGGACCTTACGGTATTTTTGTGGAACCTGCTGGATCTACTTCGTATATGGGGATGAAGAAAGCCCTTGCTAATAAACAGATCGATCCACATGAACCAACGGTGGTGATTAACACCGGTAATGGTCTCAAAGACATCCGGGCTGCAATGATGGCAGTCAAGGAAGCCCCTGTCATTGAACCCACCATGACCTCACTGAAAAAGTACCTTAACCAATAATTACAAAGGAACGCTATGGAACCTGTATTTACTGTAATTGTGCCGGTCTACAACGAAAAAGATTGTCTGGATGAGTTATATCAACGTGTTGGCAAAGTAATGGAACAGACTGGACAGACCTGGGAACTGGTCCTTGTTGATGATGGGTCGACCGATGGGTCAACCGAAATGATCCGCGCCTTAGCAAAAAACGATAAAAGAGTTCGGCCAGTAATCTTTGCCCGTAATTACGGTCATCAGATTGCTGTTACCGCAGGGATGGATTATTCGCGGGGAAAGGCAGTGGTGGTGATTGATGCTGATTTGCAGGATCCCCCTGAGGTGATCCTGGAACTGATCGCCAAATGGAGAGAAGGAAATGAAGTGGTTTATGCTGTTCGCACAGAAAGGGAAGGGGAGACCTGGTTTAAATTAAAAACAGCTTCGCTTTTCTATAGGATGATCTACATGATCACCGATGTTAAGATTCCCATGGACACCGGTGATTTCCGCCTGTTAGACCGCAAGGTAGTCAACGTCATGAACGGTATGCGCGAAAGGCAACGTTTCCTGCGAGGGATGTCTGCCTGGGTGGGTTTCAAACAAGTTGGAGTGCCCTATAAACGAGCTGCGAGGTACGCAGGAAAAACCAAGTACCCTTTCAAGAAGATGCTCAAATTGGCTATGACCGCCATCACCAGCTTTTCGTACTTTCCACTTCAACTGGCAACATGGCTAGGAGCCGGTTTATCTGGCATAAGTCTGCTCTTGCTGATCGTGGTCATTATTCTGCGAACTTTTCAATCGCAATTCCTGAGTGGGCAGGCAGCGACACTGATCGCTGTTATTTTCCTGGGGGGAATCCAATTGATCTGTTTAGGTATTCTCGGCGAGTATATTGGCCGAATTTATGATGAAGCCAAAGGGCGCCCCCTGTACACAACAGTGGAATCGCCTGATGACGAATCTAAAAATTAATGGAGAGAACCTAAAATGGCTAAGATTGATTTAACTGTAATCAAAGACAGACAGGAACGCGCGATTAAACGTATGCGCGAGCGTAACATAATCCTGCCCACCTTCGCTCAGATGAAGAATCCTGATTTAATTCCAGCCAAGGTAAAAGAAGAACTGCGCTCGATTGGTTTGTGGGATGTTCATCCACGGAACTTGTTCCGAATCACCTGGCATAATGAACCCGTACTCAATGGCGGACAATTTAATGGTGTCAATTACATCGAATTCCCCCCCAGTCTTACCGGCACCAAAGCCCGTGTGATTGCTTTGGTAGGTAAGTGGTTCCCGACTGGCGCTCATAAAGTCGGAGCTGCATATGGTTGTTTGGTTCCTCGGTTAATCACCGGTCAGTTCGACCCGACGACACAAAAAGCGGTCTGGCCTTCTACCGGTAACTATTGCCGTGGTGGCGCCTATGATTCAGCTCTCATGGCTTGTGATTCCATTGCCATCCTTCCAGAAGGCATGTCGCGTGAGCGTTTTGAATGGCTAAAAAAGATTGCCAGCGAGGTGATCGCTACCCCAGGTAGTGAATCGAACGTTAAAGAGATTTTCGACAAATGTTGGGAACTGCGTAAATCGGGTCAGGACCTGATGATCTTTAACCAGTTTGAAGAATTTGGTAATTACATGTGGCATTACGAGATTACGGGTCACGCCATGGAAGAGGTCCTTAAACGCGTCATGGGTCCGAAGGACAATTATCGGGGTGTGGCGTTAACCACAGGCTCTGCCGGTACGATCGCTTGCGGTGACTACATGAAACAGGTATTCCCCACAAGCAAGATCATAGCAAGTGAAGCGTTGCAATGCCCAACCCTGCTTGATAATGGTTTTGGATCTCACCGCATTGAAGGCATCGGCGACAAGCACGTGCCCTGGATCCATAACATCAAGACTACCGACATGGTCGTGGCTATTGACGACAATGCTGTGGTCAACATCATGCGCTTGTTCAACGAGCCTGAAGGGAAAAAGTACCTGGCTAAGAAAGGCGTTCCAGAAGCCATTGTCAATCAACTCGATCTTCTTGGCTTTTCTGGTATCGCCAATACCCTGTCAGCCATCAAATTTGCAAAGTATTATGAGTTGGGCGAAAATGATGTTGTATTGACAGTTCTCACCGATTCCATGCAGCTCTACGGCAGCCGTATTGATGAAATGCGTAAGCAATTCGGAGAATTCACGGTAACCGATGCCGCAGAAACTTTCGCGCGATATTTACACGGCGTTACTAATGATAACTTGCTTGAATTGACTTATGAATCACGCAAGCGTGTTCACAACCTCAAGTACTATACTTGGGTCGAGCAGCAGGGCAAGACTTATGATGAGATCCAGGACCAATGGTACGAACCAAATTACTGGACCGATATCCAATCTCAGGTTGGCGAAATTGATGAGTTGATCAAGGAATTCAACGGCAAAGTTGGAATTGCCTGATCTTCATAACAAAACCACAACTGGAGCAGATCATACCTGCTCCAGTTTTTTTATTCTGCCGTACAATAAACACAATCGAGGAGATGGTTTATGGAGGGAAACCTAGCTGATTCGGCATTAATGCTGGTAGGTGTTATACCAGCGAGGAAAGATTTTGAAATCGCCCGCTTGTTAGGTTGGTATCGCATTCCATTCCGGATGGCGCCCAAGGTGATCGACGTGGATTACATTGCTTTCTACCAGACCGCGGCGTTCGGAAAAACCGCGCGTTGGCAGATAAGTTGGTACGCGCCTGTGAAAGGGTATGAGTTAACCACCAGGAAGGAGTTGATCCGCGAAGAACCCGATCACCCACGGGCTGAAGAGGAGTACTACAAGATACAACTTGGAAGCTTACTGTGCCGGTCAGAACCGATCAAGGCTGATAAATGGAAGCGGCTTACCTTTCTTTATACCACTGGTCAATTGTTTAACCAGGCCAGGATCATTAATGACCTGGTTGTGAAATCTGATGAAAGACAAATCTTGTGGCGCAATCTGCGCGACCGGGCCACGCATGCAAATGCTTACTTGAAGAGCATGGATGAGCCAGAGATCCTTTCAGATCCAGTCATGCTCGAGTTTTTTGGATCTTTTCTTACAAAAGGGGAGCCACCGGATATTGACTCTCTTGATTTCTAGAGAAGGCATTCGCTGGTAGAATTGAAATGGAAATCCTTTACCAATAATCGAGGTACTATGTCTCTTCTGATCAAGAACGGCATGCTCGTTACAACGAGTGAAACCTTTATCTCTGATATACGCGTAGAAGGCGAAAAGATCGTTGAGATTGGCAAAGCATTGACAGTGCCGGAATCTACCCAGGTGATCGATGCTAAAGACATGTATATCCTTCCCGGTGGGGTGGACGCGCATGTCCATCTGGATTTACCAATGGCAGGTACGGTTTCAAGCGACGATCATTATACGGGGACCAAAGCTGCTGCATTTGGCGGTACGACAACTGTGTTGGACTTCATTTCCCAGGATTCAGACGATTTGGTTGACCTGGCCAGGAAAGCAATTACAAAAGCTGAAGCAAAAGCCGCAATCGATTTTGGCTTTCACATGAATATCACCCATTTTACTGGAGATGTAGCAAAACAAATCCCGTTGTTGGTAGAGCAAGGGATCACCAGCCTGAAGGTGTTCACCGCTTATAATGGCCGCCTGCGCTTACAAGATGGTGAGATATTCGAAGTTCTTAGAATCGCGAGAGATCATGGCATGTTAGTAATGGTCCATGCCGAAAATGGTGACGTCATCGATATTCTGATCCGTGAGGCGCTTGAACAGCACCATACATCTCCCATCTGGCATGCCAGGACACGTCCAGCATGGGGCGCGGAAGAAACCGTCGCCCGGGCAGCCGCCCTGGCTGCGACCGCAGACGCTTCGATCTATATCGTCCACATGAATACTGCGGGTGAGGTTGATCAATTGGAATATGCCCGCAGCCTGGGGATTCCGGTGATGGGTGAGACTTGTCCGCAATACCTTTTCTTTACAGAAGAAGAATTGGAAAGGCCGGATGGAGCTAAATGGGTCTGTTCACCACCGATGCGTACCGATTATGATCGCGAACGACTTTGGGAAGCGCTGGAGGAAGGTGTCATCCAAACCATCGCTACGGATCACTGTCCATTTTTCTACGATGGCAGTACTGCTATCGAGTATGAAGGAAAACCAGTCAAAATCGCCGGTAAAGAACTTGGAAAAGATGATTTCACCAAAATTCCGAATGGTCTGCCTGGTGTGGGTGATCGCCTTCCAGTACTGTGGACGGAAATGGTAGCCTCCAATAGATTCACTGTGAATCAATTCGTTGCCTTAAATAGTACCAACCCCGCAAAAATATTCGGACTTTATCCTCAAAAGGGAACACTGTTACCGGGTTCAGATGCCGATATAACCTTGTGGGATCCAAGCAAAGATGTCACCTATGGAAGAAAAATTGCCCAACACCGCACGGATTACAACCTTTATGAAGGCTGGCAGCTTTCCGGTTTTCCCTCCAAAGTATTTTCCCGCGGCGAATTGATCGTAGATGATGGCAAGTGGTTTGGGAAGCCCGGACGTGGTAAATATCTTCACGCTGCGGTAGATAATCCAATAATTTGATGCTCACATTTTTACCCCTCTTCTTGTTACTCTTGATTGTGCTGTTGGTGGAGATAATCTCACGCAGCAAGTTGAACATTGGAAACCAGTGGCTAATTCTGATCCTGGCGGTCACGCTGGTTTTCGGGTCTACGATATTCTTAAGGGCTCATTTGCCAACACCAATCGTGATCTCAAATTGGTTGGAAGGCTCTGCGAACCAAATCGTTTTTCAACTAGACGATAAATCGTGGGTGTTCATATTTGGTTTGGTGGCATTTTTATCCGCGATGATGTTCATTGATACAATCCATCTGCACGAACGTTCCAACCTTCGTTCTTGGTCGAGGATTATTCTCCTTTTTTGCATGGGCGTTTTGGGAGCACTAGCCAACAGTTTGATGGCGTTCATTCTTGTCTGGACGATTATTGATGTGGTTGAGTTAATCGTCCACATAACAGGAACAGGTGGTTTTTCTGTCAGTGATCAATCAGTGATTGTATTTTTCGCGCATCTGATTGGAACTTTCTTGATCTTACCAGTACTTGTCTCTCAATCCACTGGAACGGCTGTTCTTTCCGAATTATCTTTGGCACCACAGAATGTCACTTTATTGATTCTTTCTTCAGCTTTGCGGATGCCAGTCTACGATGGCAAGAACTTATCCAAAGAGAAGGAACCGATCGATAAAGCCTTGCAGTCTTTACGGCAGATTCTTTTTCCATATTTGGCAATGGTCTTGCTAGCTAGATTGCCCGAGTTTAGTTCATTGAACGGATTTCCATTGATGATTCTTATTCTGGCTTCCTGCATTGTGATAGTTGCCTCATTTTCAGGTTTTGATCAAAAAAATAACAAGAACGCCTTAATGGTTTTTTCCGGATTATCGGTCATTTCTGTTTTGCGAGGTGACGCGGAAGGTGTTATTGGTTGGGCAATATTGATGTTGGTTTTATTAGGACTCCCTCAGATATTTACCTATCAAAAAATGGGCTTCATCCCGATGATTGCATTGATCGGCTTTTCAGCAATAGGTTTACCGATCTCGATATCGAATTCTTCAATATTGAGTCTGAGTCATGGGCCATTGTCATTTTTTAATATTTTTATTTGGATTGGATTGGCATACATGTTGGGTGGTATGATCCAGAACTTAATTAAGCCCTCTAAAGAGAAAGAGCCAGAGGCTTGGATGATTGTCCTATACACAATTGGCGTCGTGATTATCTCTTTTCTGCCTTGGTTTCCTGGTTTCTGGGGGGTAAAGAGTGCTGACAGGAACCCGTTTTTATGGCAGTCGATCGTGATTTTTGTTATTGCATTCACGATCATCCTGATCAGAACCAATGACCTCATCCGCGAAAAATGTATGAAGTGGTTACCTCCAAGAATCCAAAGAGGACTGATAAATGGATACAGAAGTCCTGACCGGGCAGCATCAGTATATCGTTTGGTTGATATACTTTACGAAATCATTCAACAAGGAATTAATACGATCAATAAAGTCCTTGAAGGTGAAGGTGGTTTGCTCTGGGCTTTTGTATTGCTCGTGTTGCTCTTATCGCTCTTGATGAGCATGGTGGGTGGATAATGCAAAATTGGCTGAACCTCATTCCCATCTTTTTTATCTTGCTTACCTCGTTGGTAATTTGCTTGGGAACCAGTTGGCGATCCATTTTGGTTGCAATGGCAATCATGGTCTTTGGCCTTTTTTTCTTATATCTACAAATTTGGGATATATTCATGACTGGCGCAAAACTAATTACCGGATGGATGTGTGCTGCTATTCTGTCATTTACTACAGCGTATCAGAGCAACGTGGAGGAGATTGGTATTACTCCAAAACGGTTATTTAAAATCATGGCACTGATCATGGTTTGGATGGTGGCTTATGTGATTTCGTCCCGGATCAACGATTTATTTGGTGTTAGTCCCGAAATCGCATTTACAGCGTTGGCGCTTATTGGCAGTGGTTTACTGCAACTTGGATTTTCATCGCAAACTTTCACGGTGATTGTTGGTATTCTGATTTTCTTTTTTGGCTTTGAAATTCTGTTTGCCGACCTGGAAAATTCCATTTTGGTCAACGCAATGATCCTTGCGGTTGACCTTCTGGTTGCTTTTGTTGGGGCGTATCTGATCACAATCACCAGACAAGAGGCAAACGAATGAGCGCTCCTGTCATTTGGATTGTTATTCCGTTCATCGCCGCCCTGGTTTTATGGTTCCTGCAGGATAAGCGACGATTGAGTCTACTGATATCAGTTGGCCTCAGCTTTCTTCTGGGGTTACTCGCTTTATTCCAAAATATTAATTCTGCTTTTCGAATCGGATCGGTTGTAATCAATATTCCTTCCACGATGACCATTTTGGGTCGAAATTTCATTCTGGGAAATGATGACCGAATTTTTCTCGCATTCATTTTTCTTTCAATGGTGTTTTGGTGTTTTTCCGCACAAGCGGTTGGTACATCTTCCAAGTTCATACCGATCAGTTTTGCAGTTGTTTCGTTTTTGATAGCGGCATTGGCTGTGGAACCTTTCCTTTACTCAGCAATCTTTGTTGAATTGGCAGTTATAGTATGTCTTCCAATTTTAGTGAAACGCGGGAAACCTGTCGGTAAAGGGATTCTGAGATTCTTGATTTTTCAGAGTCTTGCCATGCCATTTATTTTATTGGCAGGATGGATCCTCTCAGGAGTACAAACCAGTTTTTCAGATTTGCGTCAACTTTATCTGGCCGCATTGTTCCTCGGACTTGGTTTCGCCTTTTGGTTGGGTATCTTTCCCTTCCATTTCTGGATACCGGAATTTTGCGAAGAGAATGATTTCTTTGCGAACGGGTTTGTTCTAAGCATCTTTCCCGCATCGATCATATTAATCATGCTTGACTTCATTAATGGTCTGACCTGGTTGCGTGATTCAGCTTTTCTGGTTCCAGTCCTACGAGTTTGTGGAACACTAATGATCGCAACTGGCGGTATCTGGGCAGCCATGCAGAAGAACCTACGCAGAGTCATTGGATACGTCGCAATCTTGCAGACTGGATTTTTGCTTGTTGACATCAGTCTACAAACTGAGCTGGGGACAAAACCCTTTTATTTTTCGATATTGAGCCGCGGCCTTGAGATGGGGTTATTGATTCTAGCGCTCAAAATTTTGCAAGGGGAAGATCAGGAGATCAACTTATCCAATATTGATGGGAAATTCAAAGAATATCCCCTGGCAACCATTGGACTGTTGGTGGGCATGTTTTCCAGTGCTGGTTTACCACTGTTAGCCTCGTTTCCTTCCCGGGTGATCTTGTTTACAAGCCTGACCGATACTCCAAACATAATCTATTGGAATTTGGCAGGTTGTATTGCGGTATTGCTGATCACTTGTAGCATTCTACGCCACTTTTTTGGGGGAAGAATAAGTCATGGTTCATTGCAGGAAACAAGGTTGCAGGAATTGTTGATCGGTGCTGGATTGATCATCATCTTAATCATTGGGGTTTTCCCATCCGTAATAAATCAAACACTATGGAGTAAAATATCGGTCTTACTTACTATGAAGTAAGATTAATCGGTTATGATTAGAGAAACTCATTAAGGATGATCTATGGAACTCGATGAGATCGAAAAGAAAATTGAATGGTTGGAGTCTGAAAGAAAGAAGACCAATCAGCAGGTGAAAGAATACAAGAATCGTATCGCTGAACTTGAGGCAACGATTGACGCGCAGCAGCAAAAAATACTGGTGCTGGAAAAGGATATTAAATCCTCGGTGAATGTAAGCAATCGCCTGACCCAGATGGATGAGGCAATTGAGAAGAACCAGACCGAGGTGATGAAAACCCTTGATAGTTTTGAGAAGAAACACGCCAGTCAAATAAGAGCTTCTGAAAAACAGCTAAAAGCCGAGGTGGCTCAATTGGCTGGGAAGTTCTCAGAAATTCAGGGGTATGTACCTGTGTTTTCAGAAGTACGGAAAAATCTACAGAATCGGATTGATGAAGAAAACCGCCTCGCTCAGCGAATGGATGTTTACGAAAAACAATCCGACGAAATCAAGGATACTTTAAACCAGTTCTTGCAAAATAGTAAACGTACAATGGACGACATGCAATTGGAATACAAGCGGATATCTGATCTTCAGGTTGAATTGGCGGCCATTAGAAAACGGTTGGATGAAGAACGCAACCGTTCTGAAGTTTCGATAGAAGCTTTGAAAAAGGTTGAAGCTCGGATCAACAGTATTGAAGCTGGAGAAGTCGAGCGGAAACAAAACCAGGCTTCGTTTTATGAGAAAATTTCTCTTGCCCAAGTGGAACGTGATAACCAGTGGAAAATTTGGCAGGAACGGTTTACCGAGATCAATAGCATGGGTGATAATTTTAAATCGAAGATGGATTCTCTTGAATCTACTCATCTGGCCATCAAAAAATCTCAGGCGGAGCTCGATGACGTCAATATGAGGTTTGACCGCAGGATTAATGAATTAACTGAGATGCATAGACTATCTGAGGAGAGATTCCGTCAGGAATGGATTTCCTTTAGGAATGAAGATCAGAAACGCTGGACGAATTACACGCTAACTCTGGAAGAAAAAGAGCAGGATGATACCCGGCAAATGGCCAAGCTGATCGATCGGATTGAATCATTAGAAGATGCTGCTCAAGAAGCCAGAGATACACTTGAATTAATTAATGAGGAGACGGATAAACGTCTGAAAGCATTCACTTCTGTGTTGCATGACCTGATGGAATCGTTTAACCAGACATTTAACATCCGCTAAAGAAACGATATCGTATTGACAGACTTGGACTCAGCCTGTATAATACGTTCTGCCTTGCCCCGGCGAGAGATGCTGGGGTAAGTTATTGTATCCCCAACTTCCCCGTGTACCGGCGTGTGAACGCGGGAAAACGGTGAAGTGAAGATTGGAGAGGATTTCAGGATGAGGTACGCAATTGTTGAAAGTGGCGGTAAACAGTATACCGCCGTCGAAGGTTCCACAATTGAAGTGGACCTGTTGGACGTAGAGGTTGGCAAAAAAGTCGATCTCGATAAAGTGTTGTTGCTGGTCGATGATGACAAAATCAAAGTGGGCACCCCAACTGTTTCAGGCGCGAAAGTTGTTGCCAAAGTAAATGAACAGGTCAAGGGACCCAAGGTTGTAATCTTCAAGTACTCACCGAAGAAACGTATCCGCACCAAAACTGGGCACCGCCAGCAATACACCCAGCTTTCAATTGAAAAAATCAAAGTGGAGTAGGACAAATGGCTCATAAAAAAGGTGGTGGTTCCAGTCGTAACGGTCGCGACAGTAATGCACAGCGGCTTGGCGTAAAAAAATTCGCCGGCGAAGCAGTACTGTCTGGCAACATCCTTGTTCGCCAACGCGGCACCAAGATCAAACCCGGCTTGAATGTCAAGGTCGGCACCGACGATACCCTTTTTGCTGTCGCTGAAGGTGTTGTGGAATATGAAACACTTCCCACCGGTCAAAAACGGGTACATGTGAAACAGACCGAATCCAAATAATCTGGTTTTTACATATCCGCCATTGCGCAATTGTAAAAACAAACCGAAACAGGAAGGTCACGAAGAATGAAAAAAGATATTCATCCCACATATTATTATGACGCAAAGGTTATTTGCGCCTGTGGAAATACATGGACAACCGGTTCGACCAAGAAAGAGATCCGTACTGAGGTTTGCTCAAAATGCCATCCCTTCTTTACCGGGCAGCAACAGCGTTTGATTGATATTGAAGGTCAGGTCGATCGATTCTATAAGAAACTCCAGGCCCGTCAGGACTACGTTGATCAGAAGAACGCTCGTGAGACATCGAAGCTCTCTCTCGATCGCCCTGTGGCTGAGATCGGTCTTTCTGCCCGTGCGACTGAAGCACTGGTAAAAGCCGGAATGAACACAGTAGGTCAGGTTATCGAGAAACTCGGCGCCGGCGAAGCTGCTTTACTTGAAATCGAAGGCTTCGGCCGCAAATCACTTATTGATATGAAAAAGAGTTTGCGGGCTCTTGGTTACAATCTCCCTGCTGCTGCTGACGACATTGCCGTCTAATTTTCATGATATTAGATCAACCTCCGGATTTCCGGAGGTTGATTTTGTTAAGACGCATAATGCACAATTCGCTTGTGAAATTTGTCGGATATTGATAATATGGGTTAAACAATTAACGGGATGGAGGATGTAAATGGAGCATCACGCTGGGTCAATCGAGGTGGTTTGTGGTTCGATGTTTTGTGGAAAGACCGATGAATTAATCCGGCGTTTACGCAGGGCAACCATCGCTCGACAAAAAGTGATTGTTTTCAAGCCTGCCATCGATAACCGTTACGATGAACAACGTGTTGCTTCTCATGCAGGGTCAACCTTTGATGCTATCCCGGTAGTCAATTCCAGCGATATCCTTAAGCAAATTTCAGATGATGTCACTGTCGTTGGTGTGGATGAGGCACAATTCTTTGACGAAGGGATCGTTGAAGTGGTCAGAGAATTGGCTGATAAGGGAATACGTGTGATTGTGGCCGGATTGGATCAAAACTTCAAGGGTGAACCCTTTGGATGCATGCCTACCTTAATGGCCCTGGCCGAACGCGTGGACAAACTTCAAGCAATCTGTATGGTTTGCGGTGAGCCAGCCAGCCGAACGCAACGACTGGTCAACGGGAAACCGGCACGTTATGATGATCCGATCATTATCGTTGGAGCATCAGAAATGTATGAGGCACGTTGCCGCAAGCATCACGTTGTCCCAAGAGATTAATCTTATTGGAGTGCAAATGCAAGATTACCATGAATTCCTCGCAGAGATCTTGATTCCTGAAGACAAGCTTCAGAGTCGCATTGCTGAACTGGGAAAACAGATCAGCATTGATTATGCCGATTCAAATAAATTAATCCTGGTTTGCATCCTGCGTGGAGGGGTATTGTTTCTCACCGATTTGATGAGGAAGATATCGATCCCTCATGCTATCGAATTCATGGCGGTCTCTTCTTATGGGGTGGGTGGCAGAGAGAGTTCGGGTAGAGTACGCATCACGCTTGATTTGGGTGTAGATATTCGCGATCGGGATGTGATCATCGTTGAAGATATCATCGATAGCGGTCATACCATCGCAGCTGTACTGGATATGTTGTCTACTCGAAAACCAGCCAGTCTCTGTGTATGCACGCTTCTTGATAAAGTAGATCGACGTGAAGTTCCTGTGGCGGTCAAGTATACTGGTTTTTCGATCGAAAATAAATTTGTCTTCGGTTATGGACTGGATATCGATGATTATTATCGAAACCTACCATTTATCGGAGTCGTGGATTTGAATAAATATCAGGCTGGTTAGTGCAAAATATTTCGCAATTACTTTCGCAAGAAATCAAAGACCTGGTTGGATTAAAACAAGAGGGACAAAAAATTTACCTGGTCGGCGGTGCTATCCGCGATTTTTACGTCGGGCGAAAGAACCAGGACGTGGATATCTTATGTAATTTCGACACACGATTGATTGCGAGAAGGTTCGCGGATACGCAAAGGGGTGATTATTTCGTAATGGACGCTCGCAGGAATATTTCACGCGTGATCATTCCTGGAAAATCGGGGAAAAGGATCTTTGATTTCGCGCGCCTGCGGGCAACTGACCTTGAGGGTGACCTGAGAGCGCGAGATTTTACCATCAATGCGATGGCGCTCGATTTAGATGAACCTTACCGGATCATCGATCCACTACACGGTAAAGCTGACCTGGAACGAAGTATATTGCGTAGTTGTTCCCTAACAAGTTTTAAAGATGATCCGGTCAGGATCGTACGTGCGTTCCGCTATAGTCATTTACTGAATTTAAAAATCGAGGATCAAACCTTATCCATCTTGAAAGAGGCAATTCCGTTACTAAAAAGTGTATCGATAGAACGAAAACGCGACGAGTTGTTTAAAATTTTGGATCTTCTCGATAGCGAGAATGCAGTCAAACAACTTTTCGAATTAAAGATCCATCGATGGATCGATTTGCCTGAAAAAATTAAATATGATCAGTTTGGAAAAGAATTCATTTACCTAAAATCAATATTTTGTGAAATTTCTAATTTCTCTTCTGAAAAAGTCGAAACGAATGGTCTATTCCAAACAAAAATAAAATTGAGAGACCAGACCGCCGAACAGCTTCACGCTTTTGTAACGAAGAAGAATTCATCGGATAGAAATGAACGACAGTTAATCTTTTTATCCGTGATTTTGAGTTCACTGAACTCAAGCGAAGCAAAAGATGTCGCATCCCGATTGCTCTTATCGAGGGAAGAAATCGACAAGATCGGGTTAATCAAACAGCGCATCGGAGTCAAAGAATTATGGGAAACGAGACGTCTTCCGAGTGATCGCGAGTTGTATCATTATTTTCGGGTGAATGGAGAATCAGGTATTGACATTGCCCTGATAATTATGGCCGAGCTATGGTCTGGAAGAATGGGGATTGGTCAATCGGATGATCTGGATCTTGCGCAGACAATTTGTGAGCATACGATTGCATTTTGGTTTGAGAAGCCGAATGTGGCACATCCGGTTCTTCTTTTAAATGGCAATGACCTGATGGTTAATTTTGATCTGATACCTGGACCTTTGGTGGGAGAGTTGATTGAAGGGCTACGAGAAGAGCAAGCAGCTGGCAGTATTCAAACAAGAAGCGAAGCGATGGAATGGGTGGAAAAACGACTTACGGGAATTTCGGCAAGAAATAGTTGGGAATAACAAAAAGGCCATTGAAAAGTAGCCTTTTTGTTATTGGTGGTAAATGATCGAATCTAGTTTTAACGGAGAAGTGTTTGGATTAATATCCATATTTCTTCGAGTCAGGTTATTGATGTGCGCGATTAAGGTGGTGCTTTTAACTGGTTTAATCAAGTAATCGTCCGCGCCCATATCCAAGGCCCTGGCAACCAAACCGGGATTGTCAAGGACTGATAGAATCATGATGGGAACTCGGCTGATCGCGCGTATCTTTTCGCACACCTGCCAACCATCCATACCCGACATCATCAAGTCAAGGAGGACGATATCAGGATTTTCCGTTTTGAGCTTCTCAAGACCAAAATCGCCAGAATGCGCGGTAATAACCTTGGCTTCTGTAGGCTCTAGCATTAAACGAATAATATCTGTCATAGCCGGGTCATCATCGATGACGAGGATCTTCATTTTTACTCCGAAATATTATTTGTATTACAACAGTATTATGAACCATATTTTGCAGATTCTACCTTGCAAAGTGTTTACAAAAAGATCAAAAATGTGGTTCCTCAACATAAATGATGAAGTCATCCCTGCGTTACGGGTTAATGGTAAAATTTCAAAATTCGGAAAAGTTAATGTTCCCCGCATCGCGGTGTAACAAAAACGCTCTAATAATTTTCTCTGGAGGTCAAGATGGCAGAAAAAAAATGGGTTTATCTTTTTAGCGAGATCGAAAAAGCTGAAAAGTATGTCAAAGGCGACTGGGAAGCCGTCCGCGGTTTATTGGGCGGAAAGGGAGCCAACCTCGCCGAAATGGCTCGTATTAAACTTCCTGTTCCCCCCGGTTTTACGGTTACTACCGAAGCATGCAATGCCTACTCTGCATCCAAAAAATTCCCAGAAGGTATGTGGGACCAGATGCTTGCCGCATTGAAAGTGGTTGAAAAGGATACTGGGAAAAAATTCGGTAGCAATGAGAACCCCCTGTTGGTTTCTTGCCGCTCTGGCGCGAAATTCTCAATGCCTGGCATGATGGACACCGTTTTGAACATTGGTTTGAACGATGAATCCGCCAAGGGCATGATTAAACTGACAAACAACGAACGCTTTGTGTACGACTCATATCGCCGCTTGATTATGATGTTCGGCACCGTTGTCCTTGGATTACCCGACGAAGCTTTCGAGGAAGTGTTCGATGGTTATAAGAAAGACAAGGGTTATAAAGCCGATACCGACCTGACTGCCGAAGACCTTAAGATTTTGGTTGAAAAATTCAAGGTTGTTGTCAAGAAGCATTATAAGAAAGATTTTCCGCAGGATCCATTGGAACAACTCAAACTTGCCACGGAAGCTGTTTTCAAATCCTGGATGGGCAAGCGCGCCATCGATTATCGCCGCGCCACCAACATCCCAGATGATCTGGGCACCGCCGTCAATATTGTGACCATGGTCTTTGGCAACATGGGTTGGGATTCAGGCACAGGTGTTGCTTTCACTCGCAATCCCTCCACTGGCGAACGAAAACTTTATGGCGACTACCTGCTGAACGCGCAGGGTGAAGACGTTGTCGCAGGAATTCGCAATACTGAGAAGATCGAAACGCTTGGCACATCACTCCCCGAAGCGAACAAAGCCTTCCTCGAAGTTGTCAAGAAGCTGGAATTGCACTACAAAGATATGCAGGATCTCGAGTTCACTGTCGAACGCGGACGCCTATGGATGCTGCAATGCCGCAACGGCAAGCGCACTGCCCTGGCTGCTGTGAAAATCGCGGTGGATATGGTCAATGAAGGCCTCATCAGCAAGGAAGAAGCTATCAAACGTGTTTCTACTGAAAATGTTGACACACTGCTTCATCCCCAGTTCACTGCCGAAACAAAAGCGAAAGCCAAGAAAGACGGCCGTTTCTATGCTTCTGGCGTGAATGCCTCTCCGGGCGCCGCAGTGGGTCAGGTTTACTTTGATGCCGACCTCACCGAGAAGAAGAGCAAAGAAGAAGGACAGGACACCATCATGGTGCGCCCGTTCACCAAGCCGGATGATGTGCACGGTATGTTGGCTGCCAAGGGTATCCTCACCAGCGAAGGTGGCGCTACCTCACATGCTGCAGTTGTTGCTCGTCAGTTTGGTGTTCCCTGTGTTGTTGGCGCCTCCTCTGTTGTGATCGACCTTGAGAAACGAGTAATGGTATGTAACGGCGTCACCATCAAAGAAGGCGAGTGGATTTCCGTTGATGGCACCACAGGTGAGGTTTATACCGGAAAGATTGACTTGACCACCCCATCCATTGAAGAGCAGACCGATCTATTGACTCTTTTGAGCTGGGCTGATGAAATTGCTGGCATGCAGGTTTGGGCTAACTCCGATTACCCGAAGGATGCGCGACGTGCCCGTGCATATGGCGCCAAGGGCATTGGTCTTTGCCGTACCGAGCATATGTTCTTTGAACCCGCGCGTCTGCCAATCGTCCAGCGCATGATCCTGGCTAAAGACGATGCCACCCGGAAAGCAGCTCTGGACGAGCTTTTACCATTCCAGCGTTCAGATTTCGCTGGTTTGTTCGAAGCCATGGATGGCTATCCTGTAATTATCCGCCTAATCGATCCTCCTCTGCACGAGTTCCTGCCCTCTGAAGAAAGCCTCCTCGAAGAGGTAATCACTATGCGCGTCAAAGGCGAGAAGAAAGGTCTTGCTGAGAAAGAAGCCCTGCTTGAGGCCGTTAAAGGAATGCACGAATCCAATCCAATGATGGGGCTGCGTGGTGTACGTCTCTCCATTGCCATGCCACAGATCGTTGAGATGCAGGTCCGCGCGATCTTCGAAGCAGCAGCCGATTGCGCCAAGAAGAAGATCGTGGTTAAGCCAGAAGTCATGATTCCGTTAACTGGTCACATCAATGAGCTCAAGTGGATACAACCTCGTCTCGAAGCCATTGCCAAAGATGTAATGAAATCCAAGAAGGTCACCTTCAGCTACAAGTTTGGAACCATGATCGAAATCCCGCGTGCCGCAGTGGTTGCTGGTGAAATCGCCACTATCGCTGAGTTCTTCTCCTTTGGTACCAACGACCTGACACAGATGACCTTCGGCTACAGCCGTGATGATGCGGAACGTAGCTTCCTCGTCCGCTATGTGGAAGAAGGCATTTTACCCAAGAACCCATTCCAGACATTGGACAAGGACGGTGTTGGAAAATTAATGAAGATGGCTGTGACTGATGGTCGCGCCACCCGCCCGGCACTTGAGGTGGGTATCTGCGGTGAACACGGTGGTGATCCAGAATCAATCGCCTTCTGCTACAGCATCGGTAATAACTACGTTAGCTGCAGCCCGTTCCGCGTACCTGTGGCCAGACTTGCCGCCGCCCAGGCCGCTCTCAAACCTGAGCTGGCTAAAGCCCGTAAAGAAGCCTTGAAAGCCTACGTAAAGTAGCCTTGTAAGTAATGAAAACCGCCTGAGAGATCAGGCGGTTTTTTTTTATTATTGATTCTTGTCGAAATAAATCTTTTTATAAATTTCATGATATTCAGTAATATATCTGATGTAATCACGTGTTTCAGAGGCACGGATGACCTCAAGGAACAGGTCAGGATCATCTCCAGAGATGTTTTGCCAGGTCATGGCATTTCCAATACCTCCGTTATACGCAGCCAGCGCTGCATAGGGGTTTTTATCGAAGTAGTTGTACCATTTGGCAAAATAATGGGTTCCAAATTTGATATTCACAATTGGACGATACAAGTCATTCGAAGTGTAATCTGAAGGCCAACCTATATCGGCGAATATTTCTGTTCCGGTCTCAGGTGTTATCTGCATCAACCCCACCGCACCCCAACTAGAAACGATTTCCGGTTCGAAAACGCTCTCCAACCGAACCAAGCTGAAGAGCAATAATGGATCAATACCATTTTCATTGGCTGTGGGAATGATCAGGTCACTGTAATACGTGCCGAAGCGTATGTGGTTAAAATAGGCTGGTGCAGTATCGATGAATGAGGATTGGTCTAATCCAGTCAAGTCTAGTATCTGGCGGGCGGTATAAACTGCAGTGTAATTGATTCCCAGATCAACCATATGCTTCAACAAACGATATGAGTTCAAAGGATCGTTTTTCAATTCCAACCGCAATGATTCGAATTCTGATGAAGCATTCGACAACATCCCAAGATTGTAGAATGCATCTCCGCGTTGATAGAGGATATTATTTGCCAGATCCCCTGCAGAGTTCAAGTCGATATCATTAGCGATATTAAATTTCTCACGCATCCAATCATCCGCGAATTTTTCCTCTCTGGCCCAATTTACCCCGATATTGATATTTGTCTCACTAGGAAATGGAGGCTGACTATTGAGGATCTCCTGTGCACGGATAGAGTAGTATCCGGTGGGATCCGCAGAAGCGGCTTGCTGATAATAGGTTAAGGCTTCATCATGCTGATACTGCTTTTCAAGGCTCTTCCCAACCCACAAGAAGGCACGAGCGCGATCCGCTGTTCCTGAAGCGAGCATTGAATTCTTTTGGAACACAATTTGAGCGTCCGAATAACGCTGTAAACGGAATAAGCAAATACCCGCTTCAAACTGTGCCAGGATGGCGTCTTCATTTGAGGGATATTCAATGATTACTCTTTCCCAGGTTTGGGCTGCTAAATCAAGATCGCCGTTTTGTTCATAGATACGTGCAGCCCGAAAGAGATAATTTGCTGCTTCCGGAGCATCAGGTGAAATGGTAACAAAAGTCAACAGAGTCTGGGCCGCGGTCCGATATTGAGAAAGGTGATACATCTGAGTGGTCGCTTTCTCAAGGAAAGCACTAGCGTAGTATTGACCGTTGGGATGATCTCTGATTAATGTATCCCATTCTGCAACCTCGCCTTGATAATCTCCCATGTTATACAGACTCAGTGCTTTAAAGTAATGTGGAGTATCATCGTGATTGGGGTTGGCAGCCATGTAGCGATCCAAAGCAGCAACCGCCATGCCATATTGTCCGGCAAAATAGTCGATCTCACCACGCATCAGTTCGTTGACTGGTTGATTGGCATCCACAAGCGCAGCCAATTGGCTAAAACTATCACCTGCGTTGACCAGGCCCCCATTCACAGTTAGTTGAAAACGATCATACGCGCTCTCGGCATCCCCCCGGTCCAGATAGATGCGTCCCATGTATAGATTGATTGTTGATTTGGTGTTTTTATTTGACGTCCGTTCGTACAATGCCTGGTAGAGTGACAGCGCGGTTTCTTCGTCACCAGTAGCCGCTGTTGCCTGCGCGATTTTCAATTGAAGCTCGTCCTGGTATTCCGGACGGGCAACGTCCAGTGCATCTGTGTAAACCTGGAGTGCTTTAGAATACTCGCCTGCTGTAAAAAGGTCATCCCCCTGCATTTTGAGGATATCCCCTTCAAGTACAGTCTGTACCTGGTTGAGATACCCTTGATAAGCATCTGCAGCCCGAGAGTAAGATTTCATTCCTTCATAACTTTTGGCAAGAAAGAAAAAGGCTTTATTCCGTGAATCACCAGCGGGGCCTGAATTTATCAGCCATCCCAACTCCTGAACTGCTTTGGTGAAATTCTGCTTGAGAAGATAGATCCTTCCGATCCCAAGTTGGGCTTCGGCGGCAATTTCGGGGTCTGAAGAGGTAAGACCAATCTGGAATTGCGAGAGGGCGGTGTCATAGTCGCCATTACGCATGGCCACCTCACCGAGAACAACACGTGCTTCAGGTGTAGGCGTGGCTGTTGGAGTTGGGGTAAAAGGGATAGCAGTGGATTGGTCTGTGTCGTTTGCAACAATTGAAACACCATTACTACAAGAAGCCAGTAAGGCACAGATCAAAAATCCCAGAATGAAGACTTTAATTTTCATATTGCGTTCCTAAACAATACATAAATGGCAAAATACTCTTTACTTGACCAAATTGTAACCCGGAAAAAGCAAAAAACTCATCGAGATATTCCTTGGTGGGTAAGTGGGAAAATGAAAACATTGTCAAGGATCACCAGCCATGTTAAACTAGATAAGTAGTAACGCTCTCATGGAGGGCGTTTTTTGGTGCGTGATGCGAACGATTGAATGGTTGAATGACTCCAATAGTGTCCAACTGATCGACCAGAGGTTGATTCCTGGTCGAATGGAGTACCTACGTATCCATTCAGCAAGCGAGATGGTGAATGCGATTAAAACAATGGCAATTCGAGGAGCTCCGGCGATCGGCGTTGCTGGTGCCTTTGGTATAGCTTTAGAAGCATTGTTGTATGAAACAGCACCCGAAGAGACCTTCCAAAAGCGTTTGCACCAAGCATCTGAAGAGTTGGTCAATGCGCGGCCGACAGCTATCAACCTGGCGTGGGGAGTGAAACGTCTGCTTTCCATTGTCGATGATTCAAGTTTGAATCAAAGAGAGAAAGTCCATAGGATAGTAGAGATTGCCAGGGAAATGGCTGAAGAAGATGTGGCTACAAATTTGCGGATGGCTGAATTCGGTGCATCTCTGATCAATGACGGAGACACGATTATTACTCATTGCAATACTGGCTCACTGGCAGCGGTGGATTGGGGAACCGCGTTGGGCGCGATCCGATTCGCGCACGAGCAGGGGAAGAAAATTCAACTATTGGTGGATGAAACTCGCCCGCGTTTTCAAGGCGCACGGCTGACAGCCTGGGAGTGCCAGCAATATGGCATCCCATTCAAGGTCATTACAGATAACATGTCTGGCTATTTCCTAAGGAGAGGTGAAGTACAAAAGGTTTTTTACGGAGCAGACAGGGTCACAGCAAACGGAGATGTGATCAATAAAGTAGGGACGTATATGCTTAGCCTGCCAGCGTATAGTAACGAGGTTCCTGTCTATCCAGTTTTCCCCCTTTCCACCCTCGATATGAGCATGACTTCCGGCGATCTGGTTCCGATCGAAGAACGAAATCAGGAAGAAGTCGTCAATGTGTCGATCAACGGGGAACCTGTATATCCCAAAGATGTGGCGGCTCGAAACCCCGCTTTCGATGTCACACCGCATGAGTTGATTACGGGGCTTGTGACCGATCAAGGGATTTGCTACCCTCCATTTTCGCTAAATCTCCCTCAAATCATTTATAATTCAAGGTCTGGTAGGTGAAAGATGTCAATCGTATTAACCGGTTCTGTTGCATTTGATTATTTAATGACCTTTCCAGGTCATTTCAACCAGCAGATCTTGCCCGATAAACTCGACAAGATCAGTCTTTCGTTCCTGGTGGATTCCATGTCTCGCCAGCGCGGCGGGATCGCACCTAATATTGCCTATACATTAGCTCTTCTCGGTGAGAAACCGATGGTGATGGCCACAGTGGGCAAGGATTTTGCCGAATATCGTGCCTGGTTGGAATGTCAGGGAGTAAACACGCATTACATGAAAGAAATTCCTGACAAATACACGGCCTCGTTCTTCGCCAATACAGACCTGGATAACAATCAAATCGCCAGTTTCTATACCGGAGCGATGGCAGATGCTTGCGAGGTCTCACTCAAACAGATGAATAAAGGCGAAGCTGATTTTGTGGTCATTTCACCTAACGATCCCAAAGCAATGGATCAATACGTGCGTGAATGCGTTGAATTGGGAATCCCGTACTTGTATGACCCCTCTCAGCAAGTCGCGCGAAATGACCACGAGCAGTTAAAACGTGGCGTTGAGAATGCCTATGCTTTATTCGTTAACGAATACGAATTCGAGTTGTTACAGAGCCATACAGGCATGAATGCTGTGGAGATTGAGAAAGCAGTTAAATTATTGGTGGTCACTTGCGGAGAAAAAGGCGCGATCGTAAAGTTTGGCGGAACACAGTATGATATTCCCATTGTTCCAGCTGATTTCATAGCCGATCCTACGGGTGTGGGCGATGCGTTCCGCGGTGGTTTTTTGACTGGCTATCGTTTGAATCTGGATTTGCAGACCTGCGGTCAAATGGGAGCCCTTGCAGCGACGTACGTGCTTGAGCAAAAAGGCACACAAAACCATCACTATACCATTCCCGAGTTCATTAAGCGTTACCGCGCTCATTTCGATGATCACGGCGCTTTGGATAAATTGTTGAAGTAATGTCATTTCTGGAGGAATAGATGTCAAATTATGATGTGAAGGACCTAAAGCAGGCAGACGGCGGCCGTTTACGTATTGAGTGGGCCGAGCGTGAGATGCCCGTACTGCGCCAAATCAAAGAACGTTTCGCGAAAGAGCGTCCCTTGAAAGGACTACGTATTTCTGCATGTCTGCATGTGACCACCGAAACCGCCAACTTAATGAAGACTTTGCAGGCTGGTGGAGCAGATATTGTGTTGACCGCGTCCAATCCGCTTTCAACCCAGGACGATGTGGCAGCATCTCTCATTACCCATGATGAGATTCCTGTTTACGCCATCAAGGGTGAAGACAACGTAGTCTACTACAAGCACATCAACGCGGCTCTCGACCACAAGCCACAATTCACAATGGATGACGGTGCTGACCTGGTAAGTGTGCTTCACAAGGACCGCCGTGAATTATTGAGTAATGTCATTGCGGGCACTGAAGAAACCACCACGGGCGTCATCCGCCTTCATGCCATGGCTGCCGACAAAGCTCTGAACTATCCCATCATTGCTATCAACGATGCCATGACCAAGCACTTCTTCGATAATCGCTATGGGACAGGACAGTCAACCCTTGACGGTGTGATCCGTGCTACCAATGTATTGTTGGCTGGCAAGAAGTTTGTGGTCGCTGGTTATGGTTGGTGCGGACGTGGTTTGGCTAGCAAGGCAAAAGGTATGGGCTCGGACGTGATCGTTACTGAGGTTGATCCGCTGAAGGCGTTGGAAGCCACCATGGATGGTTTTAGAGTTATGCCGATGGATGAAGCAGCTAAGATCGGTGATTTCTTTGTTACCCTCACAGGCGATATCAACGTAATCGATGAACGCCACTTTAAACTGATGAAAGACGGCGCGATCGTTGCTAACTCGGGTCATTTTAATGTTGAAATCAATATTCCCGCGCTCGCGAAGATGGCGAAATCCAAGCGGCTTGTTCGCCCATTTGTGGATGAATATGTTTTACCCGATGGACGCCGTATCTATATCCTCGGAGAAGGTCGTTTAATTAACCTGGCTTCCGCTGAAGGGCATCCGGCTTCGGTTATGGACATGTCTTTTGCTAACCAGGCTTTGTCATTGGAATACCTGGCGAAAAATGCTGACAAACTTGAGAAGCAAGTTTACAGTGTTCCAGATGAAATTGACAAGAACATCGCTAAACTTAAACTGACCGCGATGGGAGTTGAGATCGATGAGTTAACAGCCGAGCAGGTGAAGTACCTGGGTTCATGGGAAGAAGGAACCTAATCCGGCGAGTATCGGTTAAACCCGAGAATAGATGAGATATTAAGAAACAGGCTTCTAATAACGAAGCCTGTTTTTATCAATCAATGTTTACTTCATAATTACAGCCATATTTCCCAAAGTCGCCCAGGAATCCTGAAAAATCCAGATTGGACGGGTGTAAGTCATGCCACCATCCAAAACCCAGACACTGGTTTCGTCATATCCATAAATGATCACGGTATGCTCGAATCGAACCACAAGAGTCGTGTGACCATCCAAGGCTTCATAATTTTGCGAGACACCGCCAGCCCAGACATTTCCGTAAACCCATACGATCACGGGTTCACCGCTGGTGATTTGCATGCGTAGATCATCAAACGAATAGTTGTGGACAGCTTTGGCACCGAGGCCGTATCTCCTGAGCAAAGCGGCGACCGGGTCAGCATGGACACCATATGAATTTGGGGGAAGCTGACCTTCAGTGCCATCTGGACTGCCAACGAAACCGGCATCTGGATCATCCGATTGTGGTAAAGCGTACAAGAATTCATTCTCGCTGATCGTAACTCCAAAAAAGCTCGCCCAATCGACAGCGGAACGCGACTCACAAGATAGTGAATGGCTCTGGTTAAAACCATACATGCCATTGATCAAGTAGCTCGGTGGAAGATCTTCAACAGTCGGATTAATAGGTGTGTTGGTGGGGATGGGTGTGGGAGTTTTGGTTGGTTTGGGGGTCTTAGTTGGCGTGGCGGTTGCTGTAGTGGTGGGCGTGAAAGTTGGTATAGCTGTGTTTGTCGGCAGTGGTTGGAAGGGAGTCATTGTTGCAGGCAAGGCAGCAAATTGATCGAAAACAATGATCGTAGGGGAAGGAGTAAGAATGTTATATGACAAGCTAATCTGGAGCATTCCTGACGATAATAAGTAAATGACACTGGCTGCGATCAATAAAAATATAAACACGGCCAGAAGTAACCTTTTCCAGATTCTGGAACGGGTGGATTCACTCATTGAAAGACTATTGGTTATTCCTGCACCACATTGATCTCGATCGAAATATATTCGCCAAAAGATTTTCCGTCTGGGCCAAAAGCCTGCCATGTGGAAATGTAGTTACCGGGTTCAGTTGGCGCCGTAAAAACGATCTGAATGGTACCGTCAACACCGGCGCGCAAAGGTGTTATCGACTGGGGGTTTACAGCACCAAGTTCGATCCCATCAATCAGGCGTAAGGTATAAGTCGCGTTCCAATTGCATGTTCCGGAGTTTTTGACTTTCCATTGTTTTTCGAGTGTCTCACCGGGTTTTACAAAAGTGCCATCCGGGTAGTTAAGGTCATTGAGATATTCCAAATCATTCTTGCAATCCTTAACCTGCGAATTTAATGGATCGGTAAGATCCGGAGTTGGGGTTTGAGTGAATGCAGACACAAGAGTGGGAGGGATGAAAATTGGGGCTTGTTTATCAGAAGGGAGAGCAAACTGTGGTCGTAACGCGCTGCAACCCATAGCCATGCTCATCAGCATGGCTATGGCGCAGAATGTGAGCGATTTCTTGAAAACCTGTTTATAGATCCGCATGAGTGAAATTATTCACCATCTGAATCGGAATCACTATCATCACTGGTAACACCAACCGTCAAGGGAATTTCACCGCCCATGGCGCGTTGACGCACAGCTGTTTCGATCTCTTTACATAGTTCCGGATTTTGTCTGAGGTAATCCTTGGCATTCTCGCGACCCTGACCAAGACGCACATCACCATAGGAGAAGAACGCCCCACGTTTGGTGATGATCTCCAGCGCAGTAGCTAGATCAATAATGTCACCCTCTTTGGAAATACCCTCGTTATACATGATATCGAATTCAGCAGTGCGGAAGGGGGGAGCTACCTTGTTCTTGACCACACGGACACGAGTGCGATTACCAACGATTTCAGGTCCCACTTTGATGGATTGGATACGGCGGGTATCAAGGCGAACTGAAGCGTAAAACTTCAAGGCAAGACCGCCCGGGGTGGTCTCAGGATTACCGAACATTACACCGATCTTCTGGCGCAACTGGTTTGTGAAAATGACCGCTGTCTTTGTTTGATTGATGGCGCCGGAAAGTTTTCGCAGCGCTTGTGACATCAAACGGGCCTGCATACCCATGCTGGCATCGCCCATATCCCCTTCGATCTCCGCGCGTGGAACAAGCGCGGCTACCGAATCGACCACAACCACATCGACTGCTCCGGAGCGAACGAGTGTTTCAGCGATTTCCAGAGCTTGTTCCCCAGTATCGGGCTGCGATACCAGAAGGCTTTCAATATTCACGCCTAAACGGACGGCGTAAGCCGGGTCAAGAGCATGCTCCATGTCAATAAAGGCAACGGTTCCACCTAAACGCTGAGCTTCAGCTACAATGTGCAAGCATAGGGTGGTCTTGCCGGATGATTCAGGACCGTAGATCTCGGTAATGCGGCCTCGGGGAATACCGCCTATTCCAAGTGCGATATCCAGTGAGAGTGAACCGGTAGGAATGGCTTCAACCTCAAGGGAATGGGTTTCACCCAGACGCATGATTGAACCTTCACCGTAGCGTTTCACGATATCGCCCAGAGCCTTATCTAAGACCGCGCGTTTGGCTTCGTTCATTTCCGGGGGGACACCCTGTCCGTTTTGAATGGGTTTCTTCGCCATGGTATTCTCCTCTACTTCGTTTTCAGAATTATATATGATTCCCTACAAATGTTATTATAGTACATATGTTCGTAAAGTCAACCAATTAGAAAACTTAAAATTATGAAAACCTATTGACTTTCAGGAGAAACATCTGTATTATTTTTCAATATTAAAATTAAATACGTGAGAGCTAGCGGCTGCATCTCAAACGAGATGACGAGGTGGAGGTTCCTTTTCGCGAGAAGAGGTTAACCTGCGGGGAGAAGAGCAGGGAAAATCGAAGGATCAGCGGATGCCTCTGGAGTCTTGCTACAGACTCCTTTCTCTCTTCCAAAGAAGATCAATACGAAAACCATCCGGTGACGGATGGGACAAGCAGGGATCAGTGGTCAGGTGACGAAGTCTACCTGTTTGTATTTCTATTGGAAGGGATGCATTGTTTTCATTTCAAGGCATGCCCACGCATGCCTTTATTTTTTAATAAGGAGAAGGCTATGGACAAGAAAGAGTTATTTGAACGGATCGAAGCAGATGGTGTTGAGTTCGTTTCTCTGCAATTTACCGATGTAACCGGATCGGTAAAGAGTGTTGATGCTCCGTTGAACCAGTTGAAAGAAGCCCTGGAAAATGGGTTGTGGTTTGATGGCTCATCGATCGAAGGATTTGCACGCATTCAAGAAAGTGACATGTTATTGTCTCCGGATATTGATTCTTACGCGGTTCTCCCCTGGACCTCTACGGATCGGCGTCGTGCTCGCTTGTTTTGCGATATTTTCCGCCCCGATGGCTCACCATATGATGGCGATCCGCGCGGTGTCTTAAAACGTCAGATGGCGAAACTTGAAAAACGGGGATGGATTTACAATGTGGGTTCAGAACCGGAATTCTTCCTGTTTAACCCGAACACAAATGGCAGCGTCCATCCGGTTCCCCACGATGTAGGCAGTTATTTCGACTTTTCTCCCAATGACGAAGCAGCCCGCGTACGCAGCGAATTGATGCATGCTCTGCATACAATGGGGCTTGAGATCGAAGTTGGGCATCATGAAGTAGCTCTTGGGCAACATGAGATTGATTTTCGCTTTGCCGACGCGCTGAAATCCGCAGATAATGTTCTCACAATGAAATGCGCTGTTAAGGCGATTGCCGCCCAAAACGGTTTGGTGGCGTCATTTATGCCAAAACCAGTATTTGGTATCAATGGTTCGGGGATGCACTGTCATCAATCTTTGTTCAATACAGAAGGTGAGAATCTCTTCTACGATGGTAATGATGAATTTGGCATATCGAAGATCGCTTATGGATTCATCGCCGGGCAATTGGCTCATGCCAGGTGTTTTTCAGCGGTTACAGCACCAACAGTAAACTCGTATAAACGTCTCGTCCCAGGATATGAGGCGCCAGTTTATGTTGGCTGGGCGCAGACCAACCGATCAGCACTTATCCGATTGCCGCGGTATAAAGCCGGCAATACCAAGGCTGTCCGTGCTGAATTACGCTGCCCGGATCCCTCCTGCAACCCATACCTGGCTTACACAGTTATGCTTGCGACAGCTATGGATGGAATTGAAAAAGGATTAACACCGCCAGCGCCTTTGAACAATATCAATGTATACGAGATGACCGCGCAAGAACGAAAGGAACGCAAAGTGAGTGAATTACCAGGATCACTGCATGAAGCGTTGGAAGAGATGAAGAAAGATTCCGTGATTGAAGAAGCACTGGGCCCGACGGTATTCGAAGCTTTTATCCGCGCCAAGGAAGCGGAATGGGAAGAGTATCGCTTGCGGGTGATGGATTGGGAAGTGGAAAGGTACCTCGAACTTGCATAGGCAACAAGGCACAGCTTCAACAAGCTGTGCCTTTTTATTTGGGATTGATTAAGTTTTGCATGCAGAGCAGTAATTCGCGTTCAGCCCCTGTGGGTGGTATAGAGGAGATTACCAGAATGGGTTGGGTCAACTTGTCTGCGTTGATATCAGTTATTGTAATTTTGCGAAGCGACGGGTCTGTTGCATGCGCGGGAAGAAAACCAATCGCGGTTTTATCTCCTTGCAAAAATTCAACCATCGCATGGGGATCAGGGATCAGGAGCGCGGCGCCTGTTGCGGCTGGTCTACCGTTCATCACTGCAGAGATAAAGATCATCTGGATATCTTCATCTCTAGGGTAGAACCCCAACGAAATCGCCGAAGAATCAAGGGATTTATCGGCATTCTTCCTGAAGCAGTCTGGGCACGCAGTACGTAGTTCCCCCCACGTGGCATAGTCACCACTAAAAAGGTTCCTGGCGATTTTTGCAGGCAATTCCTGCAGGGGATTCGCCTTGTTCACCACTACGATCAACTCTTCCTCACCGATCTGATAAGCAGGAACAGCGAGCGGTTCGGGGGGTCCCCAACGGAAGGTCAAATCACTCGATGTAGTATTAAGGGATGAAGTGGGGATTTCGTGGGTCAACAGCCCTGAATTACCGATCACATCAGCGCAACTGCTCATGGTTGGGACGATCCATTCAACCGAAGGGGTATAGCTGATGTCAATGATCCTAAATCCATTGGGTTGCAGGGCAGTACTTGTAGCATTTACACTACTTGTGGCTGATTTCGTGGAAGAAGGTGAAATAATCGAACTAGCAGTGGCGTCGCTCCGCAAGGCGCCGACAAGTAACGTAATACAAGCCAGGGATGCACAATAGATAGAGAACCCATACAGTTTTCGACGTTTGATGAAGTTCAAGAACCAATGAAGAAAGAGATATCCAATAATGGCCGCGGTGAAAAATGCTAACAACAAACCGGATATTGCAGACGAAACATCGGTCAGGTGGAAAAGGCTATTTATATTGGCGATGATCGTGCCCAACATTACCGGGATGGCCAGAAGAAAGCTAAAACGGGCTGAGGAAGTACGGTCCAGATGGTGGGTCATCCCCCCGGCGAGAGTGGATCCAGTACGGGAAATGCCGGGAACAATCGAAAGCGCCTGAAATAACCCAATCCAAAGGGCATCCCACCAGGAGATTTCCGATAGATTTCTTGATCGTTTGCCATATAGATCAGCTAGAATAAGAAATCCTGCGGAGACGAACAACATCAGCGCTACAATCATCGGTTTGGAAAAAATGGAATTGATTAATTTGGACAATGTCATCCCGATCAGGGCTGCGGGAATTGTCGCGAGGAGAATGTACCACCCCAGGCGGGATTCAAATTCATTGAAGGGTTCCTTGGATGCTAAACCATGGAAGAAGGCTTTGATGATTGTGACCAATTCCTGCCAAAAATAAATAATCACCGCAAAAAGGGATCCAAGTTCCAGCACTACTTTAGTAGAGATTAATTGCTCAGAAGTGAGAGTCCAATTTAGAAAGTAGGGAACCAGGATGAAGTGAGCGGAACTTGATACAGGCAGGAACTCAGTTATACCCTGGAGGATACTAAGAATGAAATATTGAATTGTTGTCATGATTCCACCTTCCTACCGCGAGGTTGATAATTGTGAAGGAAGTCATCCGCAAAACGAGCAAACTCGCGCTTGAGGATTGCTACGCGGGCTCGCTTGACCAGCGAAATGAGGAAGCGAATGTTGTGAATCGAGATCAAAGTAGAAGCCAGCATTTCCTTGGCGACGACAAGGTGACGAATGTATCCGCGGGTGAAATTCTGGCAGGTGTAACAATCGCAAGTCTCATCGATGGGATTGTGGTCATGAGCGTAACTCGCGTTCATTAAGTTGATACGTCCGGTTGGAGTGAACGCGGCGGAATGACGAGCCAGGCGGGTGGGGAGGACGCAATCAAAAATATCCACTCCACGCAATATTCCGTTAATCAAATCCTCGGGCGAGCCGACCCCCATCAGGTAACGCGGCTTTTGCAGGGGTAGGATACTGTTCACCACCTCGAGCATGGCGTGCATTTCGGGTTTGGTTTCACCCACAGAGAGCCCACCAATGGCGTGCCCCGGAAACCCGAGCGAACTGATAAACTCGGCGGACTGCCTACGCAGCTCAGGAGAAATTCCACCCTGGACAATGCCAAATAGAGCCTGGTTGGTGCTCTTTTTGGCTTTCAGGCATCTTTCAGCCCATAAGTGGGTACGGATCATCGATTGTTGAATATAAGTTGCATTATTCGGGTCAGCGCATTCATCGAAGGCCATGATGATATCCGCTCCAAGTTTTTGCTGGATTTCGATCGAACTTTCAGGTGTAAAGCGATGGATTGAGCCATCGATATGACTTTTAAAGGTAACCCCATCTTCATCTACTTTACGGGTGTCAGAAAGAGAAAACACCTGGAAACCTCCCGAATCAGTCAACATGGGATTTGGCCATTGCATGAACTCGTGCAACCCCCCCATCTCAGCAACAAGATCTGCCCCGGGTCGAAGATAAAGGTGATATGTATTCGAAAGGACAAGCGAAGCCTGGCATTCTTTCAATTGGGCAGGGGTTACGGCTTTTACCGTAGCCTGAGTCCCAACCGGCGCAAAAACAGGTGTCTCAAGGGGGCCATGCGCGGTTTGAAAAACTCCGGCACGCGCATTGCCTTCAGTTGCCTTCAATTCAAATGTGAATAATGATTTATCCATTCCAGCAATTATAGCCTGTAAAAACAGGGTTCTGGGTAAGTGATATTTCCCTCAGATGAAGTAATTTGAGTAACAGACTTGTCCGGGATTGACAGGTCGTTTATACTAGAAAATCTGTTGTCGTCACTTTTAAGTTCGAAAAATTAACCTATAACTTCTTTTTGAAAGAGTCCAATATTGCTGCCTGAAAAACGACCAAGAAAGTGGTGGATATATCCAAGGATTGACAAAGAAGTCGATCAAAAATTAAGCGCATTCCCACCATATATGCGCCAATTGCTTTTCAACCGCGGATGCTCCGACGAGCAATCAGCCGTTGAATACTTGAACGCTTCACTCGTTTTGGGTGATCCATTTTCACTTTTGGATATGGATAAAACGATTGATCGTATATTGCAGGCGCTTGATCGAAATGAGCCTATCGTTGTTTACGGTGACTATGATGTGGATGGGGTTTCCGCCACGGCATTAATGGTTCAAGTTTTAAAGATTTTTGGAGCGAATGTCAGTGCATATATACCCAACAGGTTCGATGAGGGTTATGGTCTGAACTCTGAGGCAGTCCAGGAATTGACCGAGAAAGGTGTCAGGGTGATTCTGACTGTCGATTGCGGTATTCGTTCTCAGCGCGAGGCAACCCTGGCCAGGAATCTAGGCACAGATTTGATCATCAGTGACCACCATTTTCCCAAGGGTGATCTTCCCTCGGCTTACGCAGTGATTTGTCCAAAAAGGGAGGGTGACCCTTATTCTTTCAAAGAATTGGCTGGGGTCGGGTTGGCGTACAAGATCGCGCAGGGATTGTTCGCAAAGAGACCCATAACCGGATTCTCGGCCGATGACTGGCTTGACTTCGTTGCTCTGGGTACCGTGGCCGATGTTGTTCCTTTGATTGGAGAGAACCGTGTGTTGGTGCGCAGGGGAATCAACCTGCTCCGCCAGGGAAAGAGAATCGGCTTACAGGCATTAATTCGGGTTAGTGGTAGGAGCCCACAACGGATAACGGCGAGTGATATTGGATACATACTCGGTCCGCGTCTAAACGCTGCCGGCAGAATCGAATCTGCCATGCAGGCGTATGAACTACTCATGTCAGAATCGGTTGAGGATTCAGCTTTACTCGCGCAGAGGCTCGATAACCAGAACAGCAAAAGACAACAGATCACCAAAGAAGCCAGAAGAAAAGCCGAGGAGGAGATTGGTATTGATCCGCAACTTGATCTGATCTCCACTTTTAGTACCGATTACCATAGCGGAATTGTTGGTTTGATAGCTACTGGTCTGGTGGAAACATATTACCGTCCAGCCGTGGTGGGAAGTCAGGAAGGCGAATTGATTAGGGCTTCTTGCCGGAGCATCAGCGAGTTCCACATTACGCAAGCTTTGGATGAATGCGCTGATTTACTCGTGAGGCACGGCGGTCACTCCATGGCCGCGGGATTTACTGTAAGCAATGAAAACGTTCCTTTGTTATTGGAGCGGTTGAGTCAGATCGCTACGCGTGAACTGGCGGGGAAGGATCTGCGGAAAACCATCAAAGCTGACCTAGAAATCCCGATTTCAGAGGTAAGGAATATTCTTCTACGAGATTTAGAGAAGTTGCAACCTACCGGCATGGGAAACCCGGACGCTGTTTTTGTCTCCCGCAATGTCGAAATTATCCATCCACGGCTGATCGGTGCGGAAAAACAGCACCTGAAATTCACCTGTCAGGCTGGAGATTACTTGCTGGATGCAGTGGCATGGCGTCAATCAGATTGGATACGGTCTTTGCCAGGTAAATTTGATTTGGTCTACGCGATTGAAGAAAATGAATACAAGGGTTCTCGAACATTGCAGATTAATGTTCGAGATATGCATCCCAGTGGTCAGGAAGAACAAGCGTGAGTCACCCTCCATCGCGGTTAAAAGCGATTTTGCTGGCTCTACTCATTACATTTATTTGGTCTACATCTTGGATATTTATAAAGATAGGTCTGAAAAATGTACCAGCTCTCACCTTTGCTGGACTTCGTTATTTCATCGCCTTTTTATGTTTGCTACCCTTCACGCTGTCAAGGAAATACCGGATAGAAATCAAGCAACTAAAGACCGCTGATTGGGTCAATCTGGTTTTACTGGGTGTGGTGATTTATACCCTGGCGCAGGGGGGACAATATCTCGCGTTGGCGCAATTACCTACTGTCTCAGTCAACTTGATCGTTAACCTAACGTCTATCTTTGTTGCCTTTGCTGGGATTTTTGTCCTTAAAGAGAGACCAACAACCATCCAGTGGATAGGAGTAGGACTAAACCTATTGGGAATCGTGGTTTATTTCTATCCGGGCGGGTTCCAGAACGCAGAATGGTTGGGATTGATTTTTGCTCTGATTTGTCTGGCTGCCAATATCGGTGGGTCATTAATGGGCAGGAGCGTAAATCGGGGAAATCACATTTCTCCGCTGTTGGTGACGGTGATCAGTATGGGGGTGGGATCGGTACTTTTACTCTCTGTTGGAATAATCTTTCAAGGACTTCCGGTCATTAGCCTGACCAGTTGGGGGATCATCCTTCTACTGGCAGTAGTAAATACCGCATTCTCTTTCACGGTATGGAATTACACATTCCAGACTTTGACTGCGATGGAATCGAGTTTGATAAACAGTACCATGTTGGTTCAAGTAGCCATACTCTCTTGTTTGTTCCTTGGAACTAAGCTTGATCTGAAAGAAATGATTGGATTGGTTTTGGCCATTTTTGGTGTTTTGATCGTTCAAGTCAATTTTTCAAATTCAAAAATGCAGGCATAAACCTTACCGTTTTGTTAGTTGTAACCCGTTGATTTTTACTAATGGTATACGGTAACCTAAAAACCAAGGTGCTATAATTACCTTGCCATTATTCTTGTTTGTAGCATTTTGGAGGGCTCGATATGTCAAATGAAACTGCGCAACCTCCGACAAGTGTTCCGGTTGTTTCAAATGCCGCAGGGGGGGGAGGATTCCGACCGGGACAGATCAACAGCGTTGAAGATACCGGTCTCGGACTGCTATGGTTGCAAGATCTTGCATTAAAGATTCTTTACTTCCAGGGTTACCTGACAGGTTTTAAGATCGCGGAAGCGATGGCATTACCCTTTTCTGGAACAGTTGAACAGATTCTTGAAGGTCTCAAACGCGACAAAGCGATCGAAGTCAGATCTTCGCAAATGGGCCTTGGTGAAGGTGCCTATCTGTACGCGATCACCGGCGCTGGCATCACGAGAGCACGTGAAGCGCTGGATCGAAGCCAGTATGCCGGACCCGCGCCAATTCCGCTGGAAGTCTATAATGATTCAGTACGGCGCCAAAGCCGCGGACGTATCCAGGTGACCAACCGGCACATGCGGCAGGTGATCAATGATCTAACCTTCAGTGAAAAAACTTTTCATCGATTGGGACCGGCTGTGAACTCCGGCACATCCATTTTTATTTATGGCCCTCCGGGAAATGGCAAGACCAGTGTTGCCAGAGCCATCGGTAATCTGATCCTTTCACAAACCATGTACATTCCATACGCAATATATGTGGACGGTCAGGTGATCACGGTGTTCGATTCGGTGAACCACCAACTTGCTCCCGAAGAAGAAACCACTCCCGGACGCGGCGGACCGCGAAGAGACACGCGGTGGGTACACATCCGCAGGCCTTTTATTATGGTGGGTGGCGAATTAACCTTGTCCGGTTTGGATCTTGTTTTTGACGATACGCTAAAATTCTATGAAGCACCTTTCCAGGTTAAAGCGAATGGCGGCATTCTGCTGATCGATGATTTCGGTCGCCAGCAGGTACGTCCACGCGACTTATTGAACCGCTGGATCGTCCCTCTGGAAAACCGCATCGATTATCTTTCATTACATACCGGAAGAAAGATCGAGATCCCCTTTGATGTGCTGGTTATGTTTTCGACAAACCTGCCGCCAAAAGACCTGGTGGATGAAGCTTTTCTGCGACGTCTTCGTCATAAGATTGAGATTGGGGATCCAAGCTATGACGAATATCGGGAAATATTCAAGCGCGTAGCCCAGGGGAAAGGGGTGGCTTACTCCGATGAAGGATTGGCTTACCTGCTTCAAGAATGGTATATCAAACCACAACGCAAAATGCGCGCTTCTCATCCCCGTGATCTTTGCGATCAAATACTAGATATCTCGCGCTATCTGGGTGTTGAACCCGTGATGAGCAAGGAAATGATCGATACCGCTGCTGATTCATATTTTGTAGAGTTATAAAATGATTAAAAACTTACCAAATCCGATAATCATCGGGCACCGTGGAGCGTGCGCGCTTGCGCCTGAGAATACGATCGCTTCATTCAAATTAGCTGTACAGCATCAAGCCGACTTCGTAGAATTAGATGCTAAACTCTCAAAGGATGGGGTGGTGGTCGTCATCCATGATCAGACCGTGGATCGTACTACCAATGGCAAGGGACGAGTGAATCAGATCGTATTCGATGATCTGCGTAAATTGGATGCCGGAAGCAAATTCGACAAAAAATTTGCCGGAGAAAAGATCCCGACGCTTGATGAAGTTTTTAAGGCCGTGGGGAAGGATGTTTTTGTTAACGTTGAATTGACCAATTACGAATCGAAGGCTGATGATCTCGTGAGGAAGGTCATCGAAGTGGTAAAGGCCAATCAGATGGAAGAACGGGTTCTTTTCTCCTCATTCTTCCCTGGGAATCTGATCAAAGCGCATAAACTCTTGCCCGAAGCTCCCGTTGGTATATTATGTTTGGAGGGTTCGGCAGGATTTATTACTCGTTCTTCACTGATGATGAGTGTTTCTCCAGAGCTTGTTCATCCATATCTGGCGGATGTCACCCGGGAAACTGTAGAGAAGGAACATCGGCGCGGTAGAAGAGTAAATGTTTGGACAGTAAATGAAGACAAGGATATCATCCGTATGTTTGAAGCCGGAGTGGATGGAATATTCACTGATGATCCATTGAAAGCACGCCAATTGTTAAACAATTTCCAAAAAAAGAGTTGATTTTTCAGCGTTTCAAGATATAAATAGATAAAGTTTTCAGTGAGCTGCCTTGAGAAGAAGATTCGTTTCATCACTCCTATTGGCCAGTTTTCTATTGAGTCTGGTTCTGCCAGTCTCGATGGTTAATGCTTCTTCCATACCTGTTGACCTTACCCCTGAACAAAAAGCCCAGATTCTACTTAATAAACTTTCTCCGGAAGAGAAGGTAGGTCAACTTTTTTTGGTCAATGTCAATGGGACTGATATTTCCGATACAACGCAGATATATGATCTGATCAAGAACAAGCATATTGGTGGGGTCATGCTGCAGCGCGAAAAGGATAATTTTTCAGATGGTGAGACTAATCTGGCAGATCTTCAATCATTAATTGGAGGATTACAGAATATTGCCTGGGTGGTACCAGCGGAGGGACAGGATTCATCCGCTGAAAATTCAACATATGTTCCACTTTTTATCTCCATTGAACAAGAAGGTGATGGGTATCCGGGAGATCAACTCTTAAGCGGAATGACACCCCTTGCCGATGAAATGGCTATTGGAGCGACCTGGCAGACTGAATATGCAGAAAACACCGGGATCATCCTGGGTAGAGAATTGCGGGCCTTGGGAGTTAATTTGCTGATTGGGCCTTCGTTAAACGTTACTGATTCAGTCCAAGTTGTGGGGAATGAGGATCTGGGAGTGAGCGTTTTTGGTGGCGATCCGTACTGGGTAGCTGAAATGGCGAAGGCATATATCCGGGGTTTACACACAGGTAGCAATGAACAGGTTTTAGTGATCGCGAAAGATTTCCCAGGTCGCGGTAGCGCAGATCGCCCGGCAGAGGATGAAGTCGCGACGGTAAGAAAATCGTTGGAACAGCTAAAGCAGATCGAGTTAGCCCCGTTCTTCGCAGTAACCGCTGAATCCACTCCGATCGAAGAACAGACGGATGGCCTTTTAGTATCGCATATTCGGTACCAGGGCTTTCAGGGAAATATTCGCGCGACTACACGTCCGATCTCTCTGGATAATACAGCGCTAGGTCAGATCCTAGCTTTACCTGAATTTACCTCATGGCGAAATTCAGGGGGTATCATGGTCAGTGACGATCTGGGTGTCCCTTCCATCCAGAAGTTTTTTGACCCCACAGGTATTTCTTTTGACGCGAGGCAGGTTGCCAAGAACGCATTTCTGGCTGGAAACGATTTACTGTACATTGGGAACCTTACTTCATCGGGCGGCGAAGATAATTACACCACGATAACACATTGCCTTGAGTTATTTTTGCAAAAATACACTGAAGATGCCGCTTTTGCACAAAGAGTGGATGATTCGGTCTTGCGCTTGTTGACTTTGAAATACAAGATCTATCCAAATTTCGATGCTGAAAGCGTGACCCCGGATCCCAGCGACCTTAATGATGTTGGCAATGGGGAGGCTGTTACTTTTCAAATCGCTAAATCAGCAGTTACCTTGATCAGCCCGGAACAAAGCGAGTTGGATTCGATTTTGATTAATCCTCCCCAATTGTCTGATCGAATTGTTTTTATTTCAGATCTTGTAACTCAGAAGCAATGTAGTTTTTGTAAAACTTCGACTTCCTTTTCTGCGGAAGATTTTCGCAATGCGGTGATCAAGTTATATGGGCCAAATGCTACCGGGCAAATTCAAGATTATCGTTTGAGCGCGTATTCGTTTGATGATTTGATGAATTATCTGGACCAAACCGGTAATACTACCCAATTGCAGGAAGACCTCTTCTCAGCAAACTGGATTGTCTTCTCTTTTCTTGGGAATTCGGAGAGTGGAATCGGTCAACAAGTTTTACGCAGGTTCCTTTCAGAAAAAACTTCGTTGGTCCGTGAAAAAAAGGTAATCGGGTTTGCCTTTAATGCGCCTTATTATCTGGATGCTACTGATATTTCCAAAATGACCGCATATTATGGGATTTACGGAAAAACGGAACCGTTTATCGATGTCGCGGCCAGGGTGTTATTCCAGGAAGTGATCCCCAAGGGCAGTTCGCCGGTATCTGTCCCTGGAGTGGGGTATGACCTGATTTCGGCAACACAACCGGATCCTGATCAGGTCATCCAGTTGATGATCGACGAGGGAGAAGCAGCTCTTGTTACCCCCACCTTTGAATTGAGCCCAACCCCAGTTGTTTATTACGTCGGTGATACGTTGTCCGTTAAAACTGGTCAGATCATCGACCATAATGGTCACACTGTGCCTGACAATACGGTCGTCCATTTTTTGATTGATACTGGTTCAAATAGCGGGACGGTGGAAACGATCGAAACGGTCACAAGTGATGGCGTAGCTCGGATGAACTATCGAATACCAAATACGGGGTTGCTGAAAATTACTGTTCAAGCGGATCCCGCTCTACTCTCACAGACTCTCCAATTGGAGATCACGCTTCAGGGTGGCGTGTTGACCGCTATTGAGCCAACAGAGGCTCCTACAAGTAATGTTGAAACTCAGACTGTCGCTCCAACGGAAGCGAAACCACCCACTACGACACAGATCGTTCACGCTGAAGGGTATGCTACTCCGGGAGATTGGTTGCTTTCAACAATCATCATCCTTGCTTTGGCAGCGATCATGTTTTGGATCGGATCGACTAAAGTAAATTTGAGGTGGGCAGTAAGGTGGGCTATTTGTTCTGCATTGTCAGGTTACCTGGCATTTATTTATTTGGCGCTCAGTTTGCCTGGCAGTATGAATTTAATCTCAAATCATGGATCGACCGGAATCGCACTGGTCAGTGTAATTGGAGCGACTATTGGATCAGTTGCTTCAGTGATATGGTGGTTCGTTAAAAAGTAAGTATCAATGTAGCAGTGTTATAAGGAGAGACAAGATTGCCACCACGCAGGTCAGGATCAGCAATATCTGTTCTGTCTTAGACTGGAAAATGTTAAACTTTGGTTGAATACGCCTGCCGGTCGGAGTGTAGATCGGGCGGCTGCCGATTAATGAATCACGAAAGATCTCCACATTCTCAGGCCGATCATCGGGGTGCAGCTCAAGAGCCCAGAGAATGGCTCTTTGTGTTCGCAAGGTGATCGCGGGATTGATCAATTTTGGTTCTATGAGTGATGATGGGTTCAGGAAGCGCTCACGTGCGTCAGCGGGTGGATGATTGGTTAATAAGTGATATAGTGTTGCTCCAAAGGCATAAATATCGCTGCGCGCATCCGTGTGGCCAATATCTCCGCCGTATTGCTCAAAAGGCGTGTATAGAGCTGTACCCTGCCCTTGGAGGATGGTTATGGTTACTTCACCAGGGGCAAGTAATTTAACAAGCCCAAAATCCACCAGTTTTAAAACTCCAGCGGGGGTCAGCTTAAGGTTACTGGGTTTAATGTCTCTATGCAGAATCGGTGGGTTTTGCTGGTGCAAATAGGTCAGCGCGTCCGAAAGTTGATTTGCCCAATCCAGAACCTCAGCCTCCTCCAAAAAGGTTTTCTTTTCCTGGGAGGAAGTCATCAAAGAACGGAGATCTTTTCCTGGCACAAAATCCATGACTAGATAATCACGTGGACCATTCGTGAAAAAATCAGAGACTTTAGGAAGGTTGGTGTGATCAAGCCTGGCAAGAACTGTTGCTTCACGCATGAATTGGGCGCGGGCTTCCTGGACCATTTTCGATGGCAGGGTTTTGTCGTGCTCCACTTCTTTGACCGCGCATTGCCTGCCCTCCAAGCGGAGATCATCAGCAAGATAAATACAACCCATTCCACCCTGGCCAATGATTCGGCGGATGCGGTAACGGCCCCTTAATGTCTCTCCGATCTTTATAGGAATGGGCATACTTGGATTCTCTCTTGCTAATTATTTTCGTAAAAACAGGAATGCGTTAATTTCGAATATCTGATATATTATACCTGAGGAGAGGTAGTCAGCAATGCAATCAAGTGATTTGTTGAAGAATAAAATTCAAGAAGCCCCACTGGTACAATATCCTGTGCTGATAGCTCAGCAGGGACCGCTTGAAGGACAAAGGTGGGCTGTTGATAAAAGCTTAACGATAGGCCGTGATCCCGGTTGTGATATTGTCATTCCCGATCGCCAGGTTTCACGACTTCACGCAAAAATCCATTTTAACGGCAAAGTTATTGAACTTGAAGATATGGGAAGCAAGAATGGTACTTTTTTACTCGGAGAGATGCTGCCCAAAAGAACGTCATTGGCTGATGGAACTGTTTTCCAAATTGCGCTGGTCCAGAAATTCGTTTTTTACCTCACGGATGCGACGATGCCTATGGAAGATGTAAATTATCTGGCATCGATAAAAACGGATGGATCAGCTGAGGCTCTATTATTGGACAAAAAATCGCATCGAGTTTGGATCGGGAAGAAAGAAATCCTCCCGCCGTTATCCGTGCCACAATTCACTTTATTGGAAGTACTCTTTGAACGTCCAGGAATGGTGATTACAAGAAATGAGCTGGTAGATTTTATTTGGGGAAACGACCAATCGGCTGGTGTTTCTGATCAGGCGCTGGATGCTCTCATCAGAAGGTTGCGGGAGAGGCTGGCAGAGGTGGATTCAGATCATAATTATATTGTCACCATCAGGGGGCATGGATTACGATTTGAAAATAGATAAAAAAACCGGAGAAATTATCTCCGGTTTTTACTTCATCAATTCGTCAATTATTCTTTGAGCTTCTTCTGCATGCTGTAGCGTAAAACTAGTTTGTAGATACTTTCGAGTGATTGCATCATCTCTGGAGATTGGCTGCGCGATTTACCCTCAGAAACGATTGAGTTCAGCGCCTGAACGAATTCATCGGTCACCATGGCAGAGTTCTCGTCAAGAATTTTTGTTTGTTCAGTCTCATCCTTGGCGTCCATCAGCTTTTGGATTAGCTCGATTTCGGGAGGGGGCGCACTTTCTTTTTCGATGATCGCGGTGACCTTTTGTATTTTTTCGATCCTGGCCAGGTCACCTGCCTGATTGGCTTTGTCGAATTCAGCACGGATCGCTTGTGTGAAGAACTCATCCATTTCTTGCAGGTGTTTCTTAACGGCGTTTTCGATATCGGAATCGTTCAGGATGGCGTTCAATAGTTTCTCGGATTCTTCCATACGGCGTTTTAATTCGAGATCATATTCCCGTGTAATCTTAAGTAGTTTGTCACGTAGATCGGTTAACTTCTTTTTCTCAGCTTCAGGTGATTTTTCCAGCATCTCAGTCAATGATTGGAAGAACTGATAGTCCAGACCGCTGCGGGTCATACTCACAACAGTAGTTAAGGCAGAATCGGAGGTTATCGAACCGAGGATTTCGATCAACTTCTCGCGGGTCAATCCCTCTTTACTGGCTTCCTGCAATGCCTTAATCGCTTTCTGCGCTTCCTGATTTTGAGCCCAAAGTTCACGACCGAACTTGGTTTCTTGCAATAATTCGCTTTGGATCGCTCCCAGCATCTGCGCTGATTTCTCATCTCCCTGCATCATGGCAGATTCAATAATGGTAGAAAGAATTGTGAAGAAACTCCCATCCACCAGTTCATCCTCCTGCCGCATGATTTCTTTTCTTTCTTCGGGGTTGGGATTCGTGATAAGGCGCTGGATGAGATTGACACGTTTTTGTTGGGCTTCCAGCATTTCCTTGGTAATACCATCTGCTTCGAGGATGCGATCGATCATTGTCTGGAATGTCAACATGGTCTGGGGCTGGAAAAGATATCCCTTTCGTTTATCGACCGGCAACGCGTTAACCACTTGGTTAATAAGTGGACCAAGCTGTTTTTCCTGTTCGTTGATGGAAAGGCCCGCTTCCGGTGGAAAAAATGTCAATAAAAGCTCTTTTTCAGCATCGTGGTAAACGATTGGCAGATTCAGCAGCCCTTCATACCCGCACGACTGGCAACGGGCAACATTTGTCGACCGGCTTAAGAAACGTTGCTTCGCAGTTGGATCGGAGGTGGTATCGAAAAGCTGTTGCACTTCAGCCATGATCGGTTGATGACAGCGTGGACAGGTAGTTTGAATTCTGGGCATGACACTCTCACTTGTTCAAAATTTATTCCCGGAGATTATACCATCCGGGAGAGATTACCATTGTACATGAACAGTATTAACTTTTTGTTATAGGCAAGGAGAAACAAATCTTCGCGCCATTATTATATTCAGAGTCTACCCACATTCGCCCTTCATGAGCTTCAACGATCGCTTTTGCCAGATATAACCCCAGGCCGGCACCCTTGGTCTGACGAATGGCATTGGAAGAACGATAAAATCGATCAAAAACATAAGGCATATCTCCGGGGTTGATTCCGGGACCTTCGTCGGCGACAGAACAAATGATATTTTGTCCTCTTAATTCGGCGGAGATGGTGATTTTGCCACTGGGTGAATACTTGATCGCGTTGGAAAGCAAGTTTGAAAAAACCTGGGTTATCCTCGTTTCATCAGCCAGGATTACTGGTAAATCATCTTGGACATTGACGACGATCGTATGCTTTTTTGTTTGAGTGAGGAACTTGTTTGCAATGTGTTTGATGAGGTCGGCGATTTGTAAATCGGTTCGCTTGATACTGAATCCGTTCGCTTGTAGACGGGTAGTATCCAGAAGATTTTCAATATATCCACTCAGCCGATCGGCTTCTTCTTCGATAACTTTAAGACTTTCTTCTACGATCTCTTTATTCCAGTTGGTGTCATCGCGTCGGAGAGTCCCCACATAACCTTTGATCAAAGCCACTGGTGTTTTCAACTCATGACTGATCACCGAGATAAAGGTTGATTTGGCTTGTTCGGCTTCGCGGAAACGGGTGATATCACGGACGGTGGTGATGATATTGAGGAGCATACCATCATCGGAGAGCAAAGGAGCGTAGGTGATGCCAACTGGAAGAGAAGGGAGACCATTCGAGCGTTCCATATCTCCTTCAACATACAGGTTCGCATGGGGCGATAGTGGCCAACCGCCGGCAATGGCTTCTTCCAGAGTCATTTGTTGAGGCTTCTTTGCCCACTTAATGATCGACTCGTGAGGTTGATTTAACAGGTCTGCTGGCTTTTTGCCAAGCAGATGGCAAAAAGCTAGATTGCTTCGTTCAATACGCAAATCATGGGTAAGGATCACGATACCATCGCCCGCTGATTCCAACAAAGCGTCGACACGTTTCTTGTCGGTTTCCACCTGGTTGTAAAGCTGGGCATTGTTAACAGCTATGGCTGCCTGGTCGGCAAAGTTAGACAGCAATCCGCGGTCTGTCGGGCTGAAGCCAGCAAATTGCCTGAAAACGAAAATCACCCCTACTACCCGATTGCCAGTGATTAAGGGAAGACCAATACTGCTCAATCGACCCATGGTGACTGCCTGGGTAAAAAATCCGAGTAACTGATTAATGATAGAGATCTCGGCGTGATCTTTTGTGCTGTCATCCGGGATCTGTCTGAATTGATCTTCCAGATATTGCAAAAAAGCAGGTGGCAACCCGTAAGAAACCCGGGTTTGCCATCCCTGCGATTTTGAACGTAGCGCGATTAATCCGGATTGACCGGCTAACATCTCGATGGAGATGTGGAGGATACGTGCCAGAAGTTTATCTAGATCAAGCTCCTGCGTCAATGCGCGGGATATTTCGAGCAGGTAATCCCGCTGGCGGACACGAAAATCAGGTAGCATGAACATTTAGCCCTTTTCGATGGATACCTCTGAGTTATCCGCAGATAATTCTTCCATTTCTTCAGCCAGCGAAATTGCCTCCTCAAATATTTCTAAACCTTCATCCGCTTCCTCTTTGGTGATGCAAAGGGCGGGTGAGATGCGGATGGTACTTCTACCGCATCCCAAAGTGAGCAGGCCACGTTCGAAGGCGAATTTTTCGATTTTGTCTCGAAGCTCAGTCGCTGGTGTTTTAGTCTCTTGATCTTTAACGAATTCAACACCGATCATTAATCCAATGCCGCGTACACAACCGATCGAAGGATGTTCCTCTTTGATCTCATAAAGTTTATCGAGAATATAATTACCTACCTCACCAGCGTTGGCCATGTAATTATCTTCCACCAAGCCCAATGTCGCGAGAGCCGCGGCGCACGCAATGGGGTTACCGCCATAAGTATTGCCGTGAGACCCTTTCGGCCAGGTGACTATGCTCTTACGGGCAACCATGGCACCAATGGGAATCCCTGAAGCGATCCCTTTGGCAACGGTGATGATGTCAGGTTTTACCCCAAAATGCTCGATCGACCACCATTTTCCAGTGCGGCCTACGCCAGCCTGAACTTCATCAGCGATGAGCAGTATTCCATTGCGATCGCATAATTCACGGAGCCGCGGGAAAAAAGAATCAGGAGGAATGATATACCCACCTTCACCTTGAATGGGTTCTACAATAATTCCAGCGACTTCATCAGCAGGGATAATTCGACCAAATATCTCTTCTTCTAGGTAACGGATAACCGCAATTCCTTCATCTTCACCAGGGCGAGCCTGGATGATCGGCCGGTAAGGGTCAGGGAAGGGGACATGGGTAACGCCATTCATTAACGGGAAAAAGCCCCGGTGATAAACTGGTTTGCTGGCAGTGAAAGTGACTGCGCCCATTGTTCGTCCATGGAATCCACCAAGGAAACCGATGAATTGCGAACGACCAGTCGAATAGCGCGCAAGCTTGATGGCAGCTTCCACACTTTCAGTGCCTGAATTGGTCATGAACGAAATGGCATCTTCTCGAAAAGGTGCTATCCGGTCAAGATATTCTGCTAATTCTATCCATTTTTGGTGATAGAAATCGGAAGATATGTGGATAAATTTTTCAGCCTGTTCCTGTATAGCTTTTACTACAGTGGGGTGGCTGTGCCCCGTGGATGTTACGGCGATCCCTGCGGCAAAATCTAGAAACCGGTTCCCGTCAACATCCCAAACTTCAACGCCGCGCCCGTGATCCATAACGAAGGGATATCCCCTCGGATAAGACGGTGAAATCACCATCCGGTCACGTTCAATGAGACTTTTTGCCATTGGCCCTGGTAAGTTTAGCACCTTCATAGCATACCTCCTTTTTTATGGTTTGTGCTGATGTACTAGCTTACGTCAGTAACTTAGCAATCTTCTTCCATTAATAAAGTGACGTATATTTCTATTATACCATGAGGAGTTTAACGCAAACGATGGGCCAACGTCAGGCCCATCGTGTCAAAAACACTCGCTAATCATTTTTCAAGAGAAAGGGCAAGCGCTCCCAGGAGGCCTGCATCATCACCCAGAGCGGCGAATTCTATTTTCAGATCCTTGATATATTCTTCCGTTATGATATGCTCTTTGAGTGAAGCAATCAATGGTTTCATTAATAAGTCGCCACTCCGGCTGACCCCTCCACCCAGAATCAGTATCGAGGGGTTCAGAATATGAATCCAATCCGCGATCGCCTGACCGAGGTAATATCCTGCCTGCCTGAATGCCTGTATGGAAAGCTCATCTCCATGAGCGGCAGCCGACGCAATTTCTTTCGACGATGGTGTACTTCCTGGCGGAAAAATTGAAGGAATACCTTCTGCGATCTTTTCTTTCACATAACGGGCAATGGCGGTCCCAGAGGAGACCGCTTCGATGTGGCCTTTTTTTCCACACGCGCACATCGGACCATCAGGGATCGCCACCACGTGACCTAACTCTCCTGCCATTCCGCGGGTACCCGTGATCAACCGATTGCCAGAAATGATTCCTCCGCCGATTCCGGTACTAATGGTGAGGTAGAGTAAGTCGCTATGACCTTTGCCTGCACCAAATTTCCACTCACCGAGAGCGGCAAGATTCGCGTCATTACCGAGGTAAACCGGAACAGTAAATCTTTCTTGAATTAATGAGGAGACTGGCAGATTTTTCCAACCGGGAATATTTGGAGCAGTGATTACAATGCCGGCTTCCGGATCGAGATAGCCTGGAGCTGCCATGGAAATTGATTGAACATCACCTTCTGAGGGCCAGATTTCTTCCAGAAGACCAAGTAAACGGTCAATTGGAGTTTTTCCATCACCCTGGGTGGGAATCTTCTTTTGTTTTTCAAAATCAACGCTGTTTTCTGGGAAAACTGCGACACGTATTTGGGTACCGCCAATGTCAATCGCAATGTATTTTTTCATCGGCGCTATTATAGCATGTCTTGAAATATAATTGACGCTTTCCTTAAAGACTGCTATTATTCGGAACATATGCGTCAATCGCGCAGAAACTTTTTTCAACAATTGTCACAATTCATTACTCGAGTCCTGCGATGGTTCATTCCCGGGATTGGTGTCAAGCGCTGGGTGCTGGTTATCCTGCTAGGCACAACTCTCCTCGCTATTGGTCTCGCAGTGCTTGTTTTGGATGTATATCGGACAGCACCGACTACCTGGTGGTTGCCGATCATCTCCTTTCTGTCTCTGCGTTTTTTGGACCGAACTTTGCGGGCATTCATCTTTGGCAGCATCGGTTTGGGGATGATCGTTTATGGAATTATTCGTCTGAATCGTACCCTTTTAAAACCCTTCATGATTCCAGGACGAAATGTGCTCGACACTGTGGCTGATTTTCGCAAAAGAGAGAGAGGGCCTCGAATTGTAGTCATTGGGGGAGGAACTGGCCTTTCCTCTTTGCTGCGTGGACTGAAAGAATACTCGAGGAATATTACTGCTATCGTTACAGTTGCCGATGACGGCGGATCTTCGGGTGAAATCCGAAAATCAATCGGTATTTTACCTCCAGGCGACCTGCGGAACTGTCTGGCAGCTCTCTCAAACGATGAGGAATTGATCACGCAGCTATTTCAGTACCGTTTTGCGGAAAACATGGGGTTGAACGGTCACTCGCTTGGTAACTTGTTGATCTCAGCATTGACCGAATTGACGGGAAGTTTCGAAGACGCGATCGCTGAAATGGGCAAGGTTTTGGCGGTTCAAGGTCAGGTTTTACCTTCTACGCTTCACAATGTTTGTCTGGTTGCGGACGTACGATTACCGGATAAGAATATTGAAGTTCGTATAAAAGGTGAAAGTCAAATTCCAAAAAGCGGTGGACGGATTAAACGCCTCTGGATCGAACCGGGCAACCCTGCCGCGTATCCCCCTACAATCCAGGCGATCTTGAATGCAGATTTGATCATTGTTGGTCCTGGCAGCCTTTATACCAGTCTGATGGCGAATTTACTTGTTCCCGATCTTGTCGACGCGCTACGGGCAAGTCGGGCATACAAGTTCTATGTGTGTAATATTGCCACCCAGCCCGGTGAAACGGATGAATTTTCGGTTGAAGACCATGTGGAAGTGTTGGATCGGCAGATCGGCGCTCACATTTTCGACCTTGTTATCTGCAATAATCAATATTTTGGATGTTTACCTGAAGGTATGGAGTGGGTAGAATTAAATCCGTTGAGAGAATCAGGTTATCCGGTCTTTCAGGCAGATCTGGCAGACACGAAATCTCCAGGCCGGCATGATTCGGCAAAACTTGCAAAAACTGTGATGGACTTGTTGTTTGAAAAGACAGGCCCGTTAAGTTCCAAGGAAGATTCCTCATCGCTGTAATCAATCAAGCCATGTCTAGACATGGTAAAATTCGGTAATTCATCAAGGAGGTTTAATTATGGCAGTAAAAGTTGGTATTAATGGTTTTGGCCGCATCGGCCGCCAGGTGCTTAAAGCGATCATCGAACGCCACGGCACTGAACTCGAGGTTGTCGCAATCAATGATCTTTTTGATACAAAAACAAATGCCCATCTTTTTAAATACGATACCAATTACGGGATCTTCCCCGGTGAAGTCGTTGCCGGCGAGAATAGCCTGACCGTGAATGGTAAAGCGATCAAAGTATTCGCTGAGAAAGATCCCGGTGCGCTACCCTGGAAAGACCTCGGTGTCGATATTGTCATCGAATCAACTGGTCTGTTCACCGATGCTGCTGGCGATCCCGCCAAAGGCAAACCCGGCGCTCGCGTGCACATTGAAAAAGGTGGCGCCAAGAAAGTCATCATCAGCGCTCCTGCCAAAAATGAAGACATCACCATCGTTCTTGGTGTCAATGAAGGCAAATACGATCCTTCCAAACACCATGTAGTCTCAAACGCTTCCTGCACCACCAACTGCCTTGCTCCTGTTGCCAAGATCGTTCACGAGAAATTCGGCATCATTCATGGCGTGATGACTACCATCCATTCCTATACTAATGACCAGGTCATCCTTGACCAGGGTCACAAGAAGGAAATGCGCCGCTCCCGCTCTGCTGGCCAGAACATCATCCCCACAACTACCGGTGCCGCCAAGGCTGTTGCCCTGGTCATTCCTGAGTTGAAGGGTAAGTTCGATGGCTTCAGCCTGCGTGTCCCGACCCCGACTGTCTCAATCGTGGACTTTGTCGCAAATATTGAAAAATCCACCACCAAGGAAGAATTGAACGCCACTTTCGTAGAAGCCTCGAAGGGTTCTCTCAAGGGTATTTTGGGTGTCACCACCGGTGAATATGGCGATCCGTTGGTTTCAATGGACTTCAAGGGCGATTCCCGCTCGACCATTGTTGACCTGCCCACCAACATGGTGATGGACGGCAATTTGATCAAGGTAGTAACCTGGTACGATAATGAATGGGGTTACTCCTGCCGAACTTCCGATCTGGCAGCTTTGATGGGGAAGAGCCTGTAATTCCCTATTTTTGATTAGAACCTGGCATGATGCGTAATCGACATTCAATTCTGGAATGATTGCGCATCATGTTTCATATATAAACGGGAGGTTTTTCCATGTTTAGCAAAAAGACGATTCGCGATATCGATGTAAAAGGCAAGAAGGTACTCGTCCGCGTAGATTTTAATGTCCCCACAAAAGACGGCGTGGTTGGAGATGATACCCGTATCCGCGCTGCATTACCCACAATCAAGTATCTGGTCGATAACGGTGCTGCCGTGATTCTCTGTTCACACCTTGGACGTCCCAAAGGCGGACCAGATCCCAAATACACGATGAAACCTGTGGCCGAGTATCTGGCGAAATTGATGGGTAAACCAGTCGCTTTCGCCAGCGATTGCATTGGTCCCGAAGCTGAAAAAGCCGCAGCAATTATTAAACCGGGTGAAGTACTCTTGCTCGAGAATACTCGTTTCCACCCCGAGGAAGAAGCCAATGACATGGGCATGGCCAAACAGATGGCATCTCTTGCTGATCTCTATGTCAATGACGCATTTGGTACAGCTCACCGCGCTCACGCATCCACAGAGGGTGTGACGCACTTCCTCCCCGGTGTGGCTGGTTTCTTGATGGAAAAAGAGATCCAGTACCTGGGTCAGGCAATTGCCGACCCCAAGCGTCCTTTTATCACCATCATGGGTGGTGCCAAGATCAGTGATAAGATCGGTGTGATCAAGAACCTTCTCAAAAAAGCCGATACCATCCTTATCGGTGGTGGTATGGCCAATACCTTCTTCAAGGCACAGGGATATCCTGTGGCCGATTCTCTTGTTGAAGATGAAGCTCTTGAAACCGCGAAAGAACTGCTCAAAGAAGGTGGTACGAAACTGCGCCTTCCTGTTGATGTTGTCCTGGCTGATAAATTCGATGCGGAAGCCAACACCAAGACGATGCCCGTCGGTCCCATCCCCGATGGCTGGCGAATTATGGATGTCGGTCCTGAGACCGTCAAAGCCTACGGCAAAGTGATCGAAGCCGCAGGCACTGTGGTCTGGAATGGCCCAATGGGTGTCTTCGAAATGCCAAAATTCGCTGAAGGCACCTACGGCATTGCTAAGATGGTTGCAGCCAGCAAAGCCGTCAGCATCATTGGTGGCGGTGATTCTGTGGCAGCGATCCAACAATCTGGTCTGTCTGACAAGATCACTCATATTTCCACCGGTGGTGGTGCCTCCCTTGAAATGCTCGAAGGATTGGAACTGCCTGGTGTGGCAGCGTTGCAGGATAAGTAACTTATTAGGGTGAGGGTAAGTTGAAAGTCCATCTGTTAGCCCAAAGTTAAAATGTCACCTAGTTAGACAAAGTAAGAATGTCCCCTTTAGAGGGGGCATTTGATTTAAGGTTGAACTTTCTCCAAGGAT